>NZ_CP129971.1:7500-1207500 GCF_030503855.1 Marivirga salinae
TCAAAATAAGCTAAGTCTTCAAATTGTTCTTTTTCGAATTTCTTCAAAGCCATTTCACCATAAAATTGAGCTGAGGGATTTACCTTATCAATCCAAATAAATTTCTCGGATTGATCCTTTAATAATTCCCAGGCTTTTTCAGCGCCATTTCCAAAAAGGAAAATACGCTTATACTTATTAAGGTGATTATTAAATGAATTTTCATTTAGAATAAGATTAGACATCTTCTCTACGTCTACCAGATCTTCATCGGAAACCTTATAGAAAACTTCCATTCTACGCGCATCTAACATTGGAATGTAGATTGAATTATCGCCTTTATGGAAGTTTAAGACCTGAGTAGTCATACTATCTAAAGAAGAAATAGAAATTAAAGGAATTTCCAGTGCATAACACAATCCTTTTGCAGTGCTTAAGCCAATTCTCAGGCCAGTATAAGAACCAGGGCCAGAAGAAACTGCAATTGCATTGAGATCCCTCATCTGTAAATCACAATGATGAAGCAACTGTTCTATAAGTGGTGTTAAGGAATTCGAATGGGACTTTTCTAAATATAGATCTGAATTTGCGATGAGTTTTCCTTCATTATGGATAGCAACTGAGCAAATAGCTGTGGATGTTTCTATGCTTAGAATATAACTCATAACAATTCTATCAATTTTTTAATTATCACTAAAATTATAAAAGCTGAAAAGAGATAGCTTACTGCTGAAGCCTTCATTTTTCGACTTAATCTCACTCCCCATCTTGCGGTTAATAATGTGCCAATTATCAATGGTATAGTAACCTGAAAAAGAATATAGCCAGTATGAGTTACTTCAATTGATTGCATCGGTGTTTGAAAAAGGTTGAAAATCACCATCGCTAGAGAAGTAATAGTAATGACCCCTAAAGATATTGCTTTTGCTTTTTTCACGCCCATCTTAAAACCTTGATTTAGAAATGGGATAATAATAATTCCACCACCTAAACCTGTCAAGGAGGCTGTTAAGCCAGCTGATAGGCCTGTAAAACTCATTAATCTCTTTGTCCTATTAGTTGTCTCTACAAAGTTGGCTTGTTTCTTTGCATTAAATAAGGTAGAAAATAACATCGCTCCCAATAAAAATATGACTACTATATTAAATACTTCTTTAGAATAGAATGGAGTATTTACAATAAAGTGAAGCGATAATAATCCAGCTATGATAGAGGAAAAACTTATAATTAAGATTTGTTTCGGAAAGAATTCACCATGTTTGAAATGATTATATGTAGCGAAAAGTCCTGCGAAGAAAGTTCCAAAAAGAGAATTAGCAATTGTGAACTGAGCTATTTCCTCATATGGGATTCCTATAAACTGAAAAGCAATTGGCAGTATTACTATGTATACAATTCCACCACCAACACCTAACAATCCTGATATTAGACCTCCAATTAAACCCGCTAAAAACAGTAAAAAGTAAAAATCCATTACTTATCAACTTGAAGGAGTGCTTTGTATTGAGCTTCATCATTCAATAACTTGATTGCCTCATCAACTTCTTCATCGTTTTCGAATGAGGATTCAATCATACCTTGTCTTTTATGGTAACGGGAAATAATCTCTTCTTTTAAAGCTCTCTTTATTTCAGATTGAAACACTTTTAAATCTTCTTTTTTATGTTCTTGAATTTCTTTTTCAAGAACCATTATTTCTTTTTCTAAAAAATCAAAATATTTGTCACTATCAGCGGTTTCTCTCAATTCCTTAATAGTTTCCTCTGTCGCAGTTGTATAGCTATAATCCTTACCAGAAACCCATGTAGTAAATTCATTATACAAATCATCAGAAACAGAGAATTCCCGAGGATCAGGTTTTGAATTTACATTTTTATAATAATATTCGGTTGCGAAATCAAAAATGAAACCCTTTCTGATTAACTGGATAGTAATAGGTGCATACCCTTTATTGATTACTGAATGGTCAGGTGAAACCCCTCCTCCATCATACACTATTCTACCCGCTCTTGTTTTAAATTCACTTTTTAGAGAGTCAGGAATTTTACCGATGCTTCCATCTTCATTTCTATGACTGTAATCAATTGCCTGAATGCATCGTCCACTTGGAATATAATATTTAGCAGTGGTTATTTTCAATTGACTATTGTAACTTAATGGTCGAGTGGCTTGTACCAAACCTTTGCCATAACTTCTTTGGCCTACTAGTATCCCTCTGTCATAATCCTGCATTACTCCTGCCACAATTTCAGATGCTGAGGCGCTATTATTACTTATTAAAACTGCTACAGGAATATTTACATCTACAGGGTTCTTATTAGCGGTATATGTTTTATTCCATTCTTCGATTTTCCCTTTGGTGCTTACAACTTCTAAGCCCTTAGGGATAAATACATTGGAAACTTCTATGGACTCGTTTAAGAGCCCACCCGGATTACCTCGTAAATCTAAAATAACTTTTTTAGCCCCTTTTCCTTTTAATTCAACAAGGGCAGAACGAACGGAAGCACCTGCACCGCTTGAAAACTCTGTCAATCTGATATAGGCTATGTCCTCTGCAATCAAACCGTAGTAAGGAACACTTTCTACATTTATACTTTCTCTGTTAATAGAAAAATTAAGTGGCTTTTTTATTCCTTTTCTATTGATTTTAATTTCAACGGTAGTTCCGATTTGTCCTTTTAAAAGTTTATTAATTTCCTCAGTGGTATAATCATCAACTGGATTATTGTTAATTTCAAGAAGTTCATCTCCAATATTTACACCTGAAGTTTCGGCTGGTGCGCCTTCGAAAATCATCATCACCACATGGCGATCTTCAATTTTACCCATAGTAGTTCCAATTCCAGCATATTGACCTGTGGACATGATACGGTAATCTTCGATTTTATCTTCAGGAATGAAGTTTGTGTAAGGATCCAGAGATTCCAACATGGCTTCTATACCCGTTTCCATTATGTCTGTTGGATTGATCTCATCTACATAATAAGTATTGAGCTCTTTATATAAAGTGGTAAAAACATCTAGGTTCTTGATGATTTCAAAATACCTATCGTTCTTTTTTATTTGAAATGACACCAAGCCTATTAAGCCAATGGCTAAAAGTGTGATTGCTATTTTATTTGAAAGCTTCATGGACAGTTATTTACTTAATATATTACTCTAAACATAACAAACCTTTTCTGACAAGCATTTTAGATGCACTGCCTGAAAAATCTCGCAAAGCCGATAAGACGCTAAGTTTTTGCAAAGGTATTATAATGTTATCTTTTCCGAAATTTAGATTTTAATCTGTGAATTCTTGATGCAAACGCTCTAAAGTCTTTTTTAGTTTTCTAGTTAAGGCATCAGAGGGCATCTTTTTATCAGAAGTGTAAATATAAGCAATCCTTAAACTTTTACTTAGTTTTTCAGGATCAATCAAATATTTGTGATGCCTGTAGGCTTCTCTTACTTGCCTTTTAATGAAATTTCGGTCTGGAGCTTTTTTAAATTTCCTTTTGGGAACGGAAATCAATAATTGCTGAGACTTGTTTTTGGAATCAAGCGGCTCAGCAATATAAATGACCTTAAATGGGTATAAATAAAAAGAGGAGCCTTTTTCAAAAAGCTCCTGAATATCATTCCGGTGATATAAGCGCTCCCTTTTCTTAAAAGAAAAATCGTTATTGTCCGAGATTACAGACATGCGCTTAATTGCATAGAAGAATTATTTTCTATGCTTACCTTTTTCGTCTGAAACAGTTAATTTGTGACGACCTTTCGCTCTTCTTCTCGCCAAAACGTTTCTTCCATTCGCAAATTCCATTCTAGTTCTGAATCCATGTTTGTTTTTTCTTTTCCTTTGAGAAGGCTGAAATGTACGTTTCATATCTTTATATTTTAAATTTTCTCTTGTTCTTTTATAAGGGCTGCAAAGATAAGCAGTTAATTTCTTTTCGCAAAATTGTTTTTCAAAATACTATAAGAATATCTCGTTTTATATCTCCTTAGAAATCATCAACTTTACGAGGCAAAAGTATGATAAATATTTAAATAAATTGATAATGATTCAATATAGATTATCACAAAAGTTACCTCATGATTCTTTTTTACAAGTAGAAGTATTGATTAAACCGTCACAAGCTGATTTTGAAGTAAAACTCCCTGATTGGAGACCAGGCAGATATCAGTTAGGAAACTTCTCTAAATACTTGAGAAACATTAAAGCTTTCGATAAAAATGAGCAGCCATTAAATTTCAAAAAGACTAATAAAAATACCTGGAAAATTCATTGTGAAGCTGAGAAGTGTATCATTCGATATGAAATATACACTTCAATTATAGATGGTGGAAGCACATTTGTGGATGAAGAGCATTGGTATTTGAATTTCATTAACTGCCTGTTATACCAACCTGATGAAATGTATCAAGTTCATAAAGTGCAATTGGACATTCCAAATGAATGGAAAATTGCATGCGGATTGAAAAAAGAAGGTAATGATTTAGTAGCGGAAAGTTTTTATGAATTAGTGGATAGCCCTGTCTTAGCAGGTAAAAACTTACAGCATTTAAAATATCAGGTAAAGGAAACTAATTTCCATTTATGGTTTAGGGGAAATGCCGATTTAAAAAACAAGAACCAGATTTTAGATGATTTTGTAAAATTCACTGCATTGCAGATGGAAACTATGGGTGAATTTGAAAGTGAAGATTATCATTTCCTATTTCAAATCCCAGATGAAAAAGCCTATCATGGAGTGGAGCATTTGAATAGCACTTGCATAGTTTTAGGTCCGGCTAAGGAATTTAACACAGAATCCTTCTACAATAACTTTTTAGGTATCAGCTCACATGAGCTTTTTCATTATTGGAATATTATCCGAATCAGGCCAGAAGAGATGTATCCTTACAATTTCGAAAAGGAAAATTACTTCACTACTGGTTATGTAGCAGAAGGTGTAACCACTTATTATGGTAATTTATTCCTTGTTAGAAGCGGAGTAAAAGATTTAAAATGGTATATAGATGAAATTAATATACTTTTTAAGCGGCATTTTGAGAATTATGGTAGACATAACACTTCTGTTGCTGAATCATCTTGGGATTTGTGGCTGGATGGATACGAAGCAGGAATTCCCCACCGGAAGGTTTCCATTTATGTAAAAGGAGCTTTAATAGCCTTGATTTTGGATTTGAAAATCATTTTAGAATCGAATGGAGAAAAGAACCTTGATGATGTTATGAGGAAATTATGGGTCGAATTTTACAAAAAAGATAAAGGTTATAGCCCACAAGATTATTTAAAGTCAGCTGAAGAAGTTATTGGGCATGACTTAACTGATTATTCCAATAAATTCATAATAGGATGTGAGCCGGTTGAAAATGAATTGAAAAATTTATTAAGCCAATTTGGATTTGAAATGGAAATGAAAGCAAATGAAAATCCGTTTGCAAATTATTTTGGTTTAAAAGTGAATGAGGGAACAATAATTGGAATTGCGCCTGATAGTCCAGCAGAAACCGTCTTTAGGATTGGTGATGAACTAATAAGTTTTGATAATCAGAAGTTTGAAGAGGTTTTAGATTCAATACAGATTGAGGAAAATACAGATTACAGTTTCCAATTTTTCAGGAATAATTCTTTGAATAAGCTAACTCTTAAAACTAAAGACGGTGGATTTTATAACCGATATATTATTATTGAAAAAGATGAAAGAAATGCAACTGAAAATATGATGAGAGAAAAGTGGCTGAATGTGTGATTGAAAAACAAACGGGTAGGAAAAGCGAAAGGCAGCTCCCCAGCTGCCTTTCTATTTCAACCAAAACCTTACAAAGTCATTGACTTGTATAAGATGTTATAAATGTAGAATGATTTATTTTAGCAGTCAAGTACTCAATAGAATTTTTTTTATATATATTAGATAATTACTATTTTTAAATTGCTTTTCTAATTAAAGTGCAATATAGTTCTTGTCAATACATATAATTTCACTTTAAGGATTTTTTAAACTCATTCCAGTCCAAATTAATTGAATCTTCATTCAAAGAATCTCCAGCATTTTCAGAAACAAACTGAATTCTTTCTGTTAAAGCTGGATGAGAAGAAATCCATTGTAAACCATCAGGTATTTCTCTGTTCTTCTGTTTTAATTTCAAGAAAAACTGAGTTAACCTATTTGGATTAATATTAGCCTCCCTTAAATATTTAATTGCATATTCATCGGCTTCTCTTTCCATGCTTCTATTAAATCCGCTACTCACCACCATTTTGGTAATTTCCTGCATCACCAATGGATCTCCGCCAGAAATTATAAGAATCAAAGAATTCAATCCTATTTCTTTAACCAGATTCTTGATTACATGCCTATTTTCTGCATGGGCCAATTCGTGAGCTAGAACTGCAGCTAACTCTTCAGCTGACTCTGTTTGTTCAATTAAGCCAGTAAAAACAAATAACTGTCCATTGAAAGCTGTAAATGCATTTACCTGGTCAGATTTTAAAACATAAATATCATATTCATAACTAACAGTATCCATGCCTTTTGATAGCCTATTTAAAATGACATTCATAGTTGGATCTGTTAATTCTGCATCCACTGAATCAAATTCATTAAAAATTTGACGATTAAAATAATCAGCTATATCAGCCTCTTGTTCTAAGGAAACTAAATCTTTTTTATCAGTAGTAGTGGAAAAATAGGTGAAACTCGCCCAAATGGCTATGGCAACTATGACAATTCCTCCTAAATCTCTTAGGTTTTTATTCATCATCACATTTTAGGAGGTTGGTTAACCATTTTATGAGTATCTATATCCTTCTTTTTGAAAACAGACTGGTATGAAACCCTGCCGAAAAACAAAAAGTAATACATCTGACCTTTTCTGGCTTTAACAGCTCCAATTATGCTGAATATGATATAAATCAAATTCGCTATACCTACTAACCATAAATAGCCTTTAAACACATCCGTAAAGGCGTAATCTAAAAACACAATTCTTGCACCCCAAAAAACAGCCACAGCATTGAGTATACTAGTAGGGAGTTGGCTTAATAATGATTGTAAAGAGTGAAACCGAACGAACAGACTCTTTCCTTTATTAATGTAGTAATAAATTATAGCTGCTACTAAATTTAAAACAGGCAAAGGAAGCCCTGCCCCTAGTGCTGCAAACATCATAAGATATGCTCCCATTGCATCTTCCTTTTCCCGAATATCAATCTCATTGGGTTGTGGAATTGGATTATAATTTTCTTTTGTCATCGTTATTAAGGTCTACCTGAAAATGGTGGATATTCATCTGTCATATAAGCTAAGTAAAGATTAACTCTAGTTTGCCACCTCAATGTGCCTACAATAAATTCATGCCAAGAGGCAGGGAATTCTCCAGTAAATAAAACTACCCACCAAGCTATAAACACTAATATTTGTGACCAAATAAATCTAAAAAATAAAATGAACAGATGTGGAATAGCAACATAGAAAACACCAAAAAAAGCTCTTAATACTACCAATGTTCTGCTAATTCTATCCGGATATTGAATCTCTACATTTACATATTCATCTCTAGCATCTAATCCAAAAGGCGGGTAATCATCCGCTAGATTAAACATTCTAGCACTAACTCTGGTATTCCATCGAATTAATTTCTCTTGATATTCAAAAAAACTTTGCGGATATCTTCCAGTAAAAAGCACCACCCAAAAGGCTATGAAGGAAAGAATTAGTCCCCAGATTCTCATAAAGAATAACAAAAATGAATGAGGAAGGAAGATGTAAAGCCATCCAAAAAATGACCTAATCAGTAATTCGCCACGAGAGTAGCGATCCTGATGTTTAATTTCAAAAGTGAGCATGGTGTCTAATGATTAAATTAAGTCCGAATTTGTAAATTATTATGATAAATTACAATTTTCAGATTATTTAAAAACATAAGTATTATCTACAACACAGATTAAAAGGCTTTTAACCAATAAAAAAGGCTCGAGTAATCTCGAGCCTTTTGATTGATTTATATTTTAATCTTCACGATTAAAACTCATAAGCTTGTTTTTCCAAAACATGATCAGCAATTGATCTTCTTACCTCTTTCAAGTTTAATGGATCAATTTTAGTGAATCTCTTCAGACCTAACAACATCATGCGCTGCTCATCACCTTCAGCAAATGCAAAAATTGCTTCTTTACCTGCTTTATTGGCAATTTCCACTGCTCTATGCATATACAATTTGCTCATGTTGATTTGTTGTTTGCAAGCTTCCTCTCCTTTGATACTCACTAATTTCTCGGTTCTTAGTAAAGCAGATTCTGCAGCATAAACTTCAATCAACATATCAGCTAGATTCATCAATATTTCCTGTTCTTGAGAAAGTTTTTGCATATACTTTTGAACGGCCGCACCAGAAATCATTAAGCCGGCTTTTTTCAAATTAGCTAAAACTTTTTTCTCTTTAGCGAATAAAGAATCGTCTTCATCTGCTCCAAAATCTGGAATAGAGGTCAATTCTTTTTGAACGTTCATAGCAGGCGTCATCAAATCAAGTTTGCCTTTCATAGCACGCTTCAATAACATATCGATGGTTAACATACGATTGATTTCGTTTGTACCTTCGAAAATTCTGTTGATACGAGCATCACGGTAAGCTCTGTCCATAGGGGCGTCAGCTGAGAAGCCCATACCACCATAAGTTTGAACACCTTCATCCACTACATAGTCCAAAGTTTCAGAACCATGTACCTTCAAAATGGCACACTCAATTGCAAATTCCTCAACTGATTTCAATTTAGCCTCAGCTTCTGACATACCGCCAGCCACTAAATCATCATAAGCATCGTCAATATTTTGACCCGCTCTGTAAGCAGCTGATTCAGAAGCATAAGTTCTAGCCGCCATTTCAGCTAACTTATGTTTGATAGCACCAAAGCTACCTATAGATGTTCCAAACTGCTTTCTTTCATTTGCATACTGTGCTGCATTTCCTAAGATACCCTTACAAGCACCAATGGTTGAAGCCGCTAATTTAATTCTACCAATATTAAGAATATTAACTGCTATTTTGAAACCATTTTCTCTTTCAGAAAGCATGTTTTCAACTGGAACTTTACAATCGTTAAAGAATACCTGACGAGTAGAAGAACCCTTAATACCCATTTTGGCTTCTTCTTCATTCATGGTAACTCCACCGAAATCTTTCTCAATAATGAAAGCAGAAAGATTTTTATCGTCATCAATTTTAGCAAAAACAATGAAAACGTCTGCGAAACCACCATTCGTGATCCACATTTTTTGTCCGTTAACGATGTAATGCTTTTTGTCTTCTGATAAAACTGCTTTCGTTTTAGCTGCATTAGCATCAGAACCTGAATCTGGCTCAGTCAAACAATAAGAAGCTTTCCACTCACCAGTAGCTAATTTTGGAAGGTATTTTTTCTTTTGCTCAGCAGTTCCATAATATAGAATTGGCAATGTTCCAATTCCAGTATGAGCTGATAAAGCTACGGCAAACGAATGACCTGCTCCAATTACTTCAGCAACCAACATAGAAGTATTGAAATCCATTCCGAAACCGCCATATTCTTCTGGAACTGATGTTCCTAAAAGGCCTAATTCTCCTGATTTATCCAGCAATTCCGGCATTATTTCAGGATTCCCTTTAACATCATCAATTTCATCTAAACGAGGATAAACTTCTTGGTCTAAGAAATCTTTACAAGTTTGAGCAATCATTTTTTGCTCTTCTGTCCACTCTTCTGGAGTGAAAACTGCCTGAGCTGGTGTTTCTTCAATTAAAAAAGCACCGCCCTTTGCTGTGAATTTTTTTTCTGTCGTACTCATATTATTAGTATCTAGTATCTAGTAGCATGCAACTAGAAAGACATCTAGACACTTACTACTAAATTGGTTTAACAATTATTTATTTTAATTTAAATGAATTAAGATTATCAAGTGCTAGTAAAACTCTAGATACTAGCAACTTGATACTCTATACTGACTCTACATCATTTCGTAGATTCCGGCAATACCTTGACCACCACCTATACAAGCGGTAACCATACCGTATTTTCCTTGCGTTCTTTTCAATTCATTCAATACCTGAACTGAAAGTTTTGCTCCAGAACAACCTAAAGGGTGTCCTAATGCAATAGCGCCACCATTTACATTCAATTTACTTTGATCGATACCCAACTCACGGATTACTGCTAAAGACTGAGCTGCAAAAGCTTCATTTAATTCGATCAAATCTATGTCATTCAGTTTCAATCCAGCATTTTTCAATGCTTTTGGAACTGCTTCCACTGGACCGATACCCATGATTCTAGGCTCAACACCTGCAACACTAAAACCTACCATTCTGGCAATTGGCTTTACGTTTAATTCTTTGACCATTCTTTCAGACATCACCATTGTGAAAGATGCTCCGTCATTGGTTGGCGAAGAATTACCAGCTGTAACTGATCCACCTTGAGCGAATACAGGTCTTAAATTTGCTAAAGCATCTGTACTTGTTCCTGCTCTTGGTCCTTCATCTTTATCAACTGTGAAATCACGAGTTTTCTTTTTCCCGTCTTCTACATAAGTTTCCTTCACATTGATTGGCACAATTTCATCATTGAATTTACCATCCTTCTGCGCTTGAAGCGCTTTCATATGCGATTGATAAGCAAACTCATCTTGATCTTCGCGGGAAATTTTCCATTGCTGAGCAATTTGCTCCGCTGTCAACCCCATTGAAGTATAATAATCAGGAGTCTCGGTAGCGATTTTGTAATTAAGAGCAGTTTTATACCCCATAATTGGCACCATTGACATTGATTCCGTACCACCTGCAATAATGATATCTGCATAGCCAGCCTTGATTTTTGAAGCTGCTATATTAATAGCCTCTAATCCAGATCCGCAATAACGGTTGATCACCATCCCTGGCACTTCTTTACCTAAAGCTAAAAGTGAAATCATTCTACCCATTTGCATTCCTTGCTCTGCTTCCTGCACAGCATTTCCTACAATCAGGTCATCCACCATTTTATTTTCTACCCCTTCCACTTGGGAAACGAGGTGTTTGATTACATCAGAGGCTAAATCATCCGGTCGAGTGAATCGAAAGCCTCCTTTTTTGGCCCTGGTTACTGCCGTTCTATATCCTGCTACTATATATGCATCCATTAGTTCTTTGATTTAATATTTTCAATAATTTTAACTTTATCACACTTAATCTACAATTGACTATTGACAAGCCGATAAATCGAGCAAATGACAATATCAACTATCAATTAATTTCTAAGTGGTTTACCTCCTTGCAATACCGCCTGGATTCTTTCTAGGGTTTTCTTTTCCCCTAATAAAGACAAGAATGCTTCTCTTTCTAAATCCAATAAATACTGCTCAGAAACTTCCTGAGGATAAGATAAATCACCACCGCACATCGCATAAGCTAACTTTTCAGCTATCTTTTGATCGTGCTCTGAAATGTATTTACCCATCTTCATTCCATTAATACCCGCATTGAAAAGTGCGATTCCAGTTTTACCTTGAACTCTTATATCCTCTCTTTGAACAGGCATAGTATAACCAGCATCAGCTAATCGAATTGCTGCAGCTTTTGCATCAGCGATCTGACGACTTCTGTTAATACTAATTCCATCTGAAGGTCTTAAAATGCCCATTTCTTTAGCTTCATAAGCAGAAGTAGCCACTTTAGCCATTGCGATATTCATAAATGCATTTTGCAAAGCATTTAATTCTACATCACCTTCTTGGTATCTGTCAGCTACTCTAAGTGCATTTTCTTTTGTACCTCCACCACCTGGGATCACACCCACTCCAACTTCTACTAATCCTATATAAGTTTCAGCAGATGCTTGAACGTGATCGGCATGCATTGAAAGTTCACAACCTCCACCTAATGCCATGTTATGAGGAGCAACTACAACCGGAACAGCTGAATATCTGGCTCTCATCATGGTTTGTTGGAATTGACGAATCATGAAATCCAATTCATCATAATCTTGTTCGATAGCATACATGAAAACCATTCCAAGATTGGCTCCTAACGAGAAGTTTGAACCTTCATTAGAAATCACAACACCTCTATATTCTTCTTCCCCTAAAGAAATCCCTTTATTGATGGCTTCTATTACGCCTCCACCTAAAGTGTTGGATTTAGAACGGAATTCTACATTGATCACACCATCGCCTAAATCAATGATTCCGGCTTCGGCATTGCTCCATATTTCTTTTCCACTTTCTTTTAAGTTCTCTAGAATAATGAATTCCTCAGTACCTGGGATATTAACATATTTCTTGCTGTCTAGATCATAATATTGCTTTTGACCTGCTTCTACTTTATAGAAAGAATCTGCTCCAGAATCCATCATGTCATAAACCCACTGATTTGGTTTATAACCTGCTTCTTCCATTTTCTCCACCGTCTTTTTCACACCTAAAGTATCCCAAGTTTCGAATGGACCAATTTCCCAACCGAAACCAGTGCAAAGCGCCTGATCAATTCTGTATAGCTCATCAGAAATTTCAGGTATACGATTAGAAGCATATTGGAATAAGCCATAGAATGAATCTCTGTAGAATTCACCGGCTTTATCTTTTCCTCCCATTAAAACAGGGAATCTTTCTTTCAGATTAGAAATTTGCTTGGTGGACTCAAGTGTTGAAAACTTAGGCTTAGATTTTGGTTTGTATTCCATAGAATCTAAATCCAAAGTTAAGATTTCAGTTTTACCGTCCTTCTTAGTCTTTTTATAAAAGCCTTGTCCGGTTTTATCACCTAACCATTTGTTTTCTTCTAATTTCCCAATTACTTCAGGTAATTTGAAAGTGTCTCTAGCTTCATCATTCGGAAGGTTTTCATATAATCCGTTAGCTACTTTGATTAGAGTATCCAAACCTACAACATCAGAAGTTCTGAAAGTAGCTGATTTAGGGCGGCCAATTACAGGACCAGTTAGTTTGTCCACCTCATCGATGTTCATGCCTAATTTCTGCATGGATTCTACAACTTTCAAGATTGCATAAATCCCAACTCTGTTGGCAATGAAAGCTGGAGTATCTTTACATAAAACCGTGGTTTTCCCTAAATATAAATCACCATAATGCATCAAGAAATCCGTGATTTTCTGATCAGTTTTTGGTGTAGGAATTATCTCCAATAATTTTAAGTAACGCGGTGGGTTGAAAAAGTGAGTTCCAATGAAATGCTTTTGGAAATCCTCACTCCTATCTTCCAACATCATGTGGATAGGTATACCCGATGTGTTTGAAGAAATGATAGTTCCTTTGGTTCTATGTTTTTCAACATTTTCAAAAACTTGCTTTTTGATATCTAGTCGTTCAACAACGGCTTCCAATACCCAATCGCAATCTTTGATTTTGTGCATATCATCATCGAAGTTCCCAAGTGAAATTCTATTGGCAAAATCTTTATGATATAATGAAGCTGGCTTTCCTTTTAAGGTCGCTTGAAAAGCCTCGTTCACAATACGATTTCTCACCTGTGGAGACTCTTTAGTTAAACCTTGTTTTTTTTCGGCATCCGATAGTTCGAAAGGCACGATATCAAGTAAAAGCACCTCTACACCAATATTGGCAAAGTGGCAGGCGATTCTTGATCCCATAATCCCCGAACCTAAAACGGCTACTTTTTTAATGTTTCGTTTCATTTAGTCGCTGTGGTTTAAATTTTAAAAAAATTAATGAACTGATTTCTTATTATTGTAAATCTCGTTTTTGTCGATTATGTCATTCACTTTATGAATAACATCAAAAAAAGCTTCCAATTTTTCGGATTCAATAGTTTTGAATACCTCTTCATTAAAAGCTTTTACCGTTTCCCTTGAAATTGCTTTTTTCTCTACTCCCAAATCTGTTAAGAAAATTCTAACAGAGCGTTTATCTTCCGGATCAGGCTTTTTATAAATAAGCCCTTTCTCTTCCATGCTTTTTAACATACGCGTGAGGCTCCTACTTTCCAAGCCCATAAGAGGGGCGATTTTGGTGGCGGGAGTCCCTTCTTTTGTATTGATGTTTAATAATACAAAACCTATGGAAGTAGTGATTCCGTATTTGACAGCTTGCTGGTTATACATGCGTGAAATGGCATGCCAGGCTGCTTTTATATTAAAGTCGATGGATTCTTCTCTTTTCATAGAATTCAAATATACAAAAATATAGTATGCATGCATACTATATTTCAAAAAATATTTTATTCTGTAATAAAGACTATTAAAGAAGAATTAATCTTAGAAAACGTATTTTGAGGTATAAAGATGCGTGAAAATGAATTTGGGCTAATTTTGACGCTAGATACAAAAAAATGAACCACTACAGATATATGAAAGGCAAAATGACAAGCTAGGTATTTTGGTTGTAAAACGGAGTTTCCAACTAAGCTCGCATTATATTTCGTAAAGTGTACTAGACGAAGTTATGCTGAGGGAAAGCTAAAAACTAGTTGATTACCTCCAAGCTAACCAAATATTAATTCGGAAGGTGATCTATTTTGTCTAAAAGTGATTTATCATTTAGGTTTGCAAAAATTGTTCTTCCCATTACACTTACAAAAAAATCGGTTTTATCAGTTATTCCTCTCCATAATTTAAAGACAAATAAGTTTCTCTATATTCTGTTGCAGTGTCAAATGTAACAGAGCTTGCTCCTAAGTCAGCGTAACCAGACAATCTCCAATCTGTTAAGCCTTTATCTGTAAACATATATTCCACTCCTCCTGAATAATGCCAAATTTGAGTATCTCCAAAACCAGCTACCCCTGAATAAAGCTCCGTTTCCTCATCACCTCTTATCATTAATCTTTCTCGTAAAGAATAGCCAATCCTAGATTCTAATATTAACTGTTTCAGCCAAATCTCCGCTGGGTAGTGCTACTCCGGCTCTCAACTCACCACTCCATGGAAAAATAGGCTTTACATCTTGCGCTTTTACTGAGGAAATAAATGCAAACGCTAACAAAAAGAGTAAAATGGTCAATTTCAAGGATAAACCAGACTTTAAGAAATGGGGGATAATTAGAAAGGAGTTAAGGTTTAAATAAATATAATCATTATCTAAAAACGTGTATTTCTTCTTAAATTTTACATAAATGAATTTACCGGATACAATTATTTGTAAAGAGCTTAGAATCAAATTACTTTTTATAAAAACCCAAAATTATTTATAATATACGAATGATATTATTTAAGAGAGTTGAAAAGAAGAGAAATCAATTAAAATAAAAATTACTATTTACTTCGAAAATTACACGATATAATTTAAGAGTTTTAGCATTTCCAATTACCTTATTATTTCACGCTTATTTAACTAAAAAAAATGAAACATACGGGATAGATACTCTATTTTGAAATAAGTATATTAGTACATTCTTTCACCAGCACACTAGGAGAAGCTTAATTCCTCATTCTCAATATAAACGTCAAATTCTATATATCCACCCACTTCCTGTTCAAGAATATCAACCACTTTAATATATCCATGGTAAATGGAACCATCAATTTCATAATATGCAACTCTGTAGATATCACCGATGAGTGGGTTCTCAACAATGTTCCCCATATCCACTACTTCGGAATCATTACTTAAAAATTTTCTTTCCCAGTTATATCCATTTACCTTTTTATAGGATACTTTTTCATCATTTAAATATCCAAAAGAAGGAGTAAATAGAGATGTCCCTTGATTCATTTCGGGAAGATAAGTGAGGCTTAACATGGTAGATCTGTTACCACGATTGAGATTTTCACAAGAACCATCGAGTTCACATACTTGATTAGTATACTTACGAGTAAATATATTAAAACCTAGTCCACTTGAATCATCTAGAGGTTTGCCTACATAATTATTATATAATTTAAAAGAGTAATTAAGTCCCTTACTATTTATTCTTATTATCTGCTGATCATAAACTAGGCCTTTGATATCAACACCATTTTGAGTGGAGAATTCGTCAGATTCATCATCAAATTTTGCACTTACTTTATAGTGTAATCTGATATAATTTCTGTATTCTACATTTACATCAAATTCAGGAATAATAATTTTATAGCTCATCTCTCTAGAAAAGTTTTTTTCAAAAGTTTCACCATAATATTCATGTATTTTTAAGGCTCGTAAAATATTGCCAATTTGAAGATTATCTTCTGGATATACTTCTTCTACAGAAATGCTGACATTTTCGAGAGTGGCTTCAATTGCACAATTCGCTTCAAGTAAAAATTTAATTTCAAATGTATCCCCAGGTAAAAGGTATAAATCATCAAATTCTTCTCCATTTAAGGAATACGTCACACCTTCTGGCATACTAGCTTTAAGGTTATTCTGAATATGCTCTTCGTGCTTGCATCCACATAATGCAATTGCAGTAATAATAGTAATTAAAATAAATCTCATAGAGGGGAATAAATATAAATAAGGACAAAAATAAAGAAAGATTAAGTCATAAAAAACTACTTTATCAACCTAAGATCACTTTACAATCTGTACCAAATTATGTCACAAATTTAACGTTCAAGGCGCTTTTGCCTTCAAGTGATGGAATAATTAGACTTGAATTAAGTATATTTATCCAAAAATATACATTTATGAAATATACTTTTAAAGTAATTGGCATCTTATTAGTACTCATAATCTTTAATGAGAATTCTTTTGCTCAAAATTCTAACTTTTCACGAATCGGAAATGTAAATGATGAAATCATTCTGGACAAATATGAAGATTATTATCTTATCTCCTATGAGGACAACAGTATGGATTCAGAAGGCGGGACAATCACTTTCAAGCTAAGTGATAAAGAATCCACTTCTAAACTTTATGAAGTATTAAAAAATAGTTTTTCTGAAAGAAATGAAAAGCCAACAACTGTAAATCTTAAGGATAATGAAATTCGGATATATTTTAAAGAAAGAACTTTGAAAGCTGATTATGTAGAAATAATTCATGAAGATATAAATACTGAAACTACTGGCACACTACCGTGGCTTACTTTAAATGAAGTTGAAAAGCTATTTGGAAAAGAAGAGTAAATCACGAGTTAGAAGCTAGCCCAAGCATTGAAGACACTAGCATTTCAGGTGTAAGAAAAAAACAGCATTGGCTTATTCTCGTTGGTTAAGTAAAACAATGAATTCTTATGACACTTTTTTTACAATTTTTAGCTCAGATACCACAAGGAGTTCCGCATCCTGATCAAAACGAACCCTTATTATTACAAACCCCATTTGATTATATATTATATGTAGGTTTACCTATTTTAATTTTAATTGGAGGTTACTTTTGGTGGAGAAGAAAAAAGAAAAGAGAGGAAGAGGATAAGAGATAATAAACTTTCAAATATATAATTTCAGTATTAATTTAATACAGCTTCATTGTCGATATATGTTATAGAATTAAATCAATTCACAGAGATCCGGGCTTTTACTCGAAATAAGGAAACCAGTTCTTATTGAAGCACTAATCCAAACAACAGTTTTAATATTAGCAATTGGAACTCATTAAACAGCGAGGCACAATTAGAAGAAGTGAATATTAATTACGGAAGTATTACTAATGATATTCAACAGCCGAATTAATACTTTTATATTAATCTTCCAATAAAAAAGGGGCTCAAAAGCCCCTTTTTTAATTATTTAATATTATTAAGATTACCCACCGAAATCATCAAATCTGATATTTTCTGGCGGAACACCCATGTCATCTAACATCTTTAACACTGCTGCATTCATCATTGGAGGTCCACATAAGTAGAATTCTACTTCCTCTGGCTCTTTATGATGCTTTAAGTAGTTATCATATAAAGCATTGTGAATAAATCCAGTGTAACCATCACCATCTTTATCATCTAAGCTTTTCTTGATCTTCCAGTTATCTTCCTCCAATGGTTCAGATAAAGCAACATGGAATTCAAAATTTGGATTATTCTTTTCGATATCTCTAAAATGATCTACATAGAACAATTCTCTTTTAGATCTACCACCATACCAATAAGCAACTTTTCTGTCAGTTCCTTGTGTATGGAATAAGTGGAAAATGTGAGAACGCAATGGAGCCATACCAGCACCACCACCAATATAAATCATTTCAGCATCAGACTCATTGATGAAGAATTCACCATAAGGACCTGAAATCGTTACTTTATCCCCTGGTTTTCTAGTGAAAACATAAGAAGAACAAATACCAGGATTTACATCCATCCATGTATTTTTAGCTCTATCCCAAGGTGGAGTAGCAATTCTAATATTCAACATGATGATATCTCCCTCAGCTGGGTGATTGGCCATAGAGTAAGCTCTAAATATAGGCTCATCATTTTTCATCACTAAATCCCACAAACCGAAATTATCCCAATCTTCTTGGAAAATATCTTCTTTGTGGCCTAAGTCAGGATGAGGAGTAATATCAATATTTTTAAATTCACAAGTAATTGCAGGTACATCAATTTGAATATAACCACCAGATTCGAAATCTAATGTTTCGCCTTCTGGCAACTGCACAACAAATTCTTTAATGAAAGTAGAAACGTTATAGTTAGATTTAACTGTACATTCCCATTTCTTAATACCGAAGATTTCTTCCGGTATGCGAATGTGCATATCTTCTTTCACTTTCACTTGGCAAGAAAGCCTAACATTTTCTTTCTTTTCAGATCGGCTAAGATGACCTTCCTCTGTTGGTAAAACATCTCCACCACCATCTTCAACTACACATTTACACATGGCACAAGTACCACCACCACCGCAAGCAGAGGGAAGATAAATATCTTGACCAGATAGAGTTGAAAGTAGAGTAGAGCCTGCAGAAGTTACAATTGGATTGTCTTCATCTCCATTAACATAAATGTTTACTGGACCAGACTGAACTAATTTTGATTGTGCAAATAACAGAATCAATACCAATAATAGTATTAAGACGGTGAATGCAATAATTGAGGTTATAACTACTGATGTCATGAACTTTTATTTTGTTCTAAATGATTCAATTAATTGAGTTGCAAATATATTACTTAAAATGTAAACCTATAAGTTCGTTTGGATATTTTTCTAATAATATATTCGCAAATCTAACAGTTAGATGATTCAAAAAGTTGGCGGAAAGTGAAAATTTATTTAAAAATATTTTTCCAAGTACCTTTTAGTTTATTGTATTTGATTGTGGAAGGTAATGCTTTCCAAAAATATTGATTGATTTCAACTGCAAATGATGGCTGCATATAGCAGTTTATGGCACATCCTTCACATTCCGGGAGCCTTCCTTCTAATGATGCTAATTTTTGGACTTCCTCGGATTTATATAAATTAAACAAATCCCCATTTATAGGATATTCCTTTTTTCCAAGATGATAGCAAGGCAGCACTAATTCATTTTTTGGGGAAATCACCAAAGAAGATGAAGCTGCTTTGCAAACTGGGTCATCAACATGATTACCACCATTTTTCCTGAGTTCAATAAATGCCTCATTCAAATAAATATTCTTCTTTTTTCCCATTAGGGTGAGATAATCCAAATTCTCATTTGTTAAACCTCCTCCTGTCTCTACAGTATTATAATCAAAAATGGGATTGACGATCAATACCAAATCATTAGGCAAGCAGATTGATTGATAAACTTTCTCTAATTCCCCTATATTTTCATTCATAGCAGTGAATAAAATATCAGGCTTCTCTCCAAGTTCCTTAGCTATTTCTATTGATTTCATCACAAAATCAAAACAGCCCACTCCTCTTACTTCATCATGCTGTTTAGCATCCGCAAAATCTAAAGAGAAATGAAGCATATCTATTAATCCTTTTAAAATTTCTGCTTTTTTAGGATAAAGTAATCCATTGGTAGTAAGCGTAGTTATGAAACCCAGCTCTTTCGCCATCTTAAGAAAAATATGGATTTCATTATGCAAAAGAGGTTCACCACCTGTAAAATCAATAACTTTAACACCCAGTTTTTTGAGGTCTTTTAAGTTTTGTTCTACATCTTCTACCTTAATATATGGACTTGGTTTTTCCCATATATCGCAGAAATAGCAACTAGCATTGCAACGATAGGTCACATAATAATTACATAAAACTGGTTTCCTAATTAGACGCATTTTGCTAATTTAGATAGAAGGCTTTCGAAATGCTAAAATGATATCGTGAAATGAACATAAATTTTAAAATCCTTAACATACCAACCGAGGATAGCTTGCCTGCCTCTGGCAGGAATAAAATTTATTGAATTCCATCCCGATAAATACGGGACAAGTTGTGACCATTGACAATAAACATATATACATGAAATATGGATTTGAAAACAAAATTAAAAAGTAGAATTAGTAAAAATGAAATAGTAGAATTAATTCAATTATTGAATAATAACAGGATTTCTATTGAGGAAATAATTGATCTACTCAAAAATAAGGAAACACAATTTCAAGCATCATGGTTGATGACTCACTTAGTTGAAAATAAACCAAGTATTTTAAAAGAAATTCATATTACACAATTAGCAGAAATCTTAGAAAACACAACACATGAAGGACTTGAAAGAAATATCTGGCGCTCGCTAAATTTCGTTGAAATACCACCCGAAACACATGAAAGTCTGATAAACACAGCATTTGAAAAACTAGAGAACCATAAAACCGCAATAGCAATACAGGTTTTCTCAATGAGTGTATTGGAAAAGCTTTTGATTAAAGAAGTAGAATTGCAAAAAGCACTAAAAGCAATATTAGAACTAAAATTGGAGCGGCAACCTACACCCGGCTTGAAGTCAAGAGCCACTAAAATAATTAATAAAATCAATTCAAAAATTGAATATTAAAAAAAATAATCTTTCCTAAAAACTTAAAATGCCATTTGGACAAAATGGCATTTTAAGTTTTAATATCTATTTAATGAAAATTATTTCAACATTTTCAATAAAGTAGTCAGTTTTGTTTTTAATTGTCTTCTATCCACAATGAAATCTAAAAAGCCATGTTCTAAAACAAATTCAGCGCTTTGGAAACCTTTAGGCAAATCTTTTCCAATAGTTTCGCGAATAACTCGTGGTCCAGCAAAGCCAATTAATGCACCTGGTTCGGCTATATTAAAATCACCCAACATAGCATAAGAAGCTGTTACGCCACCCGTTGTAGGATCGGTTAATAAAGAAATATAAGGGATTTTAGCCTCAGAAAGTTGAGCTAATTTTGCTGAAGTTTTTGCCATTTGCATAAGCGAAAAACCTGCTTCCATCATTCTGGCACCACCTGATTTAGAAATCATCAAGAAAGGAACCTTCTTTTTGATAGAGTAATCAATTGCACGAGCAATTTTTTCACCTACCACAGACCCCATTGATCCACCAATAAAACTGAAATCCATACAAGCTACGCATAAATCCAAGCCGTTCATTTTACCATGGGCGGAACGAACTGCATCCTTTAATTCCGTTTTCTCCTGAGATTGTTTTATTCTCACCGGGTAAGGTTTGCTATCCACAAAATCCAATGGATCAGCAGAACTCATATCTTTATCAAGCTCAGTGAACTTGTTATCATCAAAAAGAATTTCAAAATATTCTTTAGAACCTATCCTAACATGATATTCATCATCAGGACTAACGTAAGCATTTTCCTTAAGCTCACGCATGTGAATAATTTTACCACCGGGGGTTTTATACCATAATCCGTCTGGTGCTTCTTTTTTATTTTCTGTAGGAGTTAAAATCCCTTTATTTTGTCGCTTAAACCAAGCCATATTGTTTCAATTTTAAATCAAAACCTATATTAGGTTCTTGTTGGAAGTTCAAAGATAAATGAATTGACTGTCAATTGCCAAAGTAAAAGTTTAAAACCCAATCCAAATCTTTAATTTCATCTCTATTTTAACCTTATACCACTCTGAATGACGAATTAATTATTAAATATACACTCACTTAAAAATAAAATACAAACTAATCCTAACAAACGTTAGTAGCTGATTTACAGAATATTAAAAAATCATAAAAATATTTTGTTAGAAAATATAAAGCTGCGACATTTACGGAATGAACGTTCATTCCGCCATAGAAAACAAACTAGATAAAAAGACATTAATACTAGAAACCACATTAGAATTGATTTCTGAAAATGGGTTTCATGGAACTCCTATATCTATGATTGCTGAAAAAGCAGGAATCGGAGCTGGAACTATATACCGTTATTTTGAAAACAAGGAAGACTTGATCAATGAGTTATTCAAAGAAATCAAAAGGCGCGTGATGCATGCGATGTTATATGACTATGATGAAAAAGAAAGTTTTAAGGAAAGATTCAAGCATTTATGGATGAATTTAATCCATTATTTTATGGACCATCCTAAAGCTTTTCAATTTATAGAACAGCATCGTTATGCTTCCTACATGAGCAAATTGACCAGAGAAGAAAGTTTTATGATCATGTCTCCAGTTATGATGTTTTTTATTGAAGCCAAAAGGGCAAAGGCCATGAAAGATTTACCGGTTTATACGATTATCTCATTATCATATGGGCCAATAACTTCTTTGGCAAAATTGCAGATTGACCATGAACAACATTTAAGTGCGGAACGCATAGAGCAAGCAGCGGATGCCTGCTGGGATGCAGTAAGAAGAATTTAAGCAGTATTATATTACAAACATAAAATTATGAAAACACCTAATGTAGTTTTTAATGGAATTGGTTCTTATGTGCCAGAAAACATAGTTCCAAACGAACATTTTCTCAATCATGAATTTTACATGGAAGATGGAAAACCATTTGATATATCGAATGAGGAAATCATCAAAAAATTTGAAAAGATTACAGGCATAAAGGAGAGGCGTTATGCAAATGATGATCAATTAAATTCTGATTTAGGTGCACTTGCAGCTGAAAACGCATTAAAAAATAGTAGCATAGATAAGGAAGAATTGGATTATATTATCTACGCTCAAAATTTTGGAGATATAGAAGCTGGCACCAACAGGATTGACAATATGCCTAGTTTGGCTGCGAAAGTAAAGCATAAATTAAAAATTCAGAATCCTGATGTGGTTTGCTATGATATTATTTTTGGGTGTCCGGGTTGGGTACAAGGCGTTATTCAAGCCTACCAAATGATAAGAAGCGGATTTTGCAGAAATGTAATGGTTATCGGAGCAGAAACTTTGAGTAGATGTGTTGATCCTCATGATAGAGACGGAATGATTTTTTCTGATGGCGCTGGAGCTACTATTGTATCAGCATCATATGATGACGACAGAAAAGGGATTTTAGGCTTTGCCAACAGAACAGATGCTAATGAAGAATTGAATTACCTGGCAATGGGAAAATCCAACAAGCCTAATATGGATAAAGATGCCCGCTACATTAAAATGAAGGGTAGAAAAATTTATGAATATGCATTGGATGAAGTAGCCACTGCTATGCAATCCGCTCTTAGGCGATCTGGTATATTTATGGAAAATATTCAAAAGGTGTTGATCCATCAAGCGAATGAGAAAATGGACGAAGCAATTCTTAGAAAGCTTGGTCAATTATATAATTTAAAGCTTGAAGCAAAAGACATGATGCCTATGACTATCCAGAAATTTGGAAACAATTCAGTTGCCACTGTTCCCGTTATGCTAGATATGGTATTAAAAGGAGAGATTGAAGGACATGAAATCAAAGAAGGGGATGATATTATTTTAGCCTCTGTTGGTGCAGGCATGCACATTAATGCTATAATTTATAGAATGTAGTATAAACAAAAAAAGACCGCTAGAGCGGTCTTTTTTATTTCATCTTATGTAAAGAAATTATCCTTCTACTTCTTCTTTAACCTCTTCAGTTGCTTCTTCTACTTCTTCTGTACCTTCTTCTACTGCTTCTTCAGTTCCTTCTTTTACTTCTTCAGCAGCATCTTCGATCTCATCACCTGCATCTTCTACAGCATCTTTTACTTCTTCAGTAGATTCTTCTATCTGATCTTTTGCTTCTTCTTTTTCGCTTTTGTTATCGCAAGCAACTACAGCTAAGGTGAAAGCACCTAATAAAAATAATGTGAATAATTTTTTCATAGTTAAAATGATTATGGTTTAAGATGTAAATGTATCTATTTATTAAGACTGACAAAAGCATATTTGCTATTTTTTTCTAAAAACAAGCTTAACAGGCACACCTTCAAAATCAAAATGCTCTCTTAACCTATTTTCCAAATAACGCTCATAAGGAGGTTTTATATATTGTGGAAGATTACAGAAAAAAGCAAAAGTCGGAGTATAAGTTGGCAACTGAGTGACATACTTAATCTTAATATATTTCCCCTTTAAAGCAGGTGGTGGATATTTTTCAATCTCTTTCAACATTGCTTCATTAAGAGCTGAAGTAGTTACTTTCTCTGTTCTACTAAAATAAATTTTAGTGGCTAATTCTATTGCTTGAAAAATTCTTTGTTTTTCAATTACAGAGGTGAAAATAATCGGGATATAATCTAGTGGGCCTAATTTTTCCTGAATATCTTTTTTAAACTTATCATGTGTCTTACCATCTTTTTCAACCAAATCCCACTTATTGACCATGATCATGATGCCCTTTTTATTTTTATGAGCCAGACCAATTATTTGCATATCTTGAGACTCAAACCCACGAGTTGCATCAATCATTACTATACAAACGTCACTGTCTTGCAAAGCTTGAATGGCTCTGATAGTGGAATAAAATTCTATATCATCTTTTGTTTTGGTCTTTTTTCTTAATCCCGCAGTATCAGTCAGGATAAAATCTTTTCCATATAACTTATAATGCGTATTGATAGAATCTCGGGTTGTTCCTGCAATATCAGTTACGATAGTTCTTTCATCACCTAATAGAGCATTTAGAAATGAAGATTTTCCAGCATTTGGACGGCCTAAAATCGCCAATCTCGGTACTCCTTCAAAAGGATCTTTATGATCATCATCTGGGAAAAGCTTCACTACAGCATCCAAAACCTCTCCAGTTCCAGAACCACTAGCAGATGACATGCTAAAAACTTCATCGAAGCCTAAGCCATAAAATTCACCAGCCATATAGCTCTTTTCAGTGTTATCAGCTTTATTGGCAATTACATAAACTGGCTTACCTACTTCTCTTACGATATTTGCGAAATCTTTATCCATATCCGTTAAGCCGGTATGGCAATCGACCATAAATAAAATAACAGTCGCTTCTTTTAAAGCTTCTTTTACCTGCTTTCTGATTTCTTTTTCGAATATATCGTTGGAGCCGGTTACATATCCACCTGTATCGATTACAGTGAATTTTTTTCCGATCCATTGCGCCTCACCGTACTGTCTATCGCGCGTTACGCCCGATTCATTATCCATAATCGCCTGCTTACGCTCTACTAAACGATTAAAAAAGGTGGATTTACCGACATTCGGTCTCCCTACTATTGCTACTATGTTTGACATTTTTAATTACGAATTATAAATTTTTTAATTACGAATTTGGAAAAGGACAATTCACTTTATTCCGTTTTCGCTTTTATAGTTTTTTGTATTGAACCAATGATTTTTAATATTTCTTCACATTTCTCTATCATTAGTAATGCTTTATTAGGTTCTAATAAGCCAGAATCTTTAATTAACCTTAACCAATAATGTGTTTCTCTAGCTTCTTTATATGAAATTGATAGTTTTGCTATAAAATCCTTTCTTGATTGAGCGCCAATTGCTTCTTCCACATTTGCCCCAACTGAAGTACCTGACCTTAATATTTGAGAAGATATTTCAAAATGTGTTTCCTTTTTTAATAACTGAGCAATCTTAATAACTTCTAAAGCAAATTGATAACTTTTTAATTGAATGATATTTTGCGATTTCATTGTTGGGGATATTTAGTTGAAAATATTTTAGGAGATGAAGTTAATAAAAACTATTAATGTCATCTCAAATTTCCTAATTGATAATTCGTAATTCGTAATTCTTAATTCTTAATTCGTAATTATTAATTATTAATTAATCAGTATCCAAATCGTTTCAACTTCAAGTCTTTCTTCCTCCAGTCTTGCTCCACTTTTACAAAGGTCTCAAGGTGGATTTGCTTATTGAAAAAGGTTTCTAAATCCTTACGGGATTCAATACCTACTTTTTTTAGTGCTTCTCCTCCTTTGCCTATGATAATCCCCTTTTGGGATTTTCTTTCTACATAAATTTCAGCTCTAATTCTGATGATTTTCTCATCTTCCTTAAATTCAGTTACTACTACCTCACAGCTGTAAGGAACTTCTTTTTTATAATTTTGAAATATTTTTTCTCTGATAATTTCCTCCACAAAGAATTTTTCTGGTTTATCCGTCATTTCTTCTTTGGGGAAATATGGCGGATGAACAGGCAATAAATCTATCAATTTATTGAAAAGCCCATCAATATTGACCTTTTCTAAAGCCGAAACCATAATTTGATGATCCGGCTCAATAATCTCAGCCCAATATTTCATCTTATCCTCTGCTTGAGAACCTTTCGACTGATCAATTTTATTCATGATCAGTATAATAGGAACACCACTATTCTTGATTCTATCAATCAATACATCGCCCTCTTCATATTTTTCATATAAATCCGTTACAAATAGCATGATATCGGCATCTTCCAAGGCAGCTTTTACAAATCGCATCATGGAATTATGCAGCTCGTATTGCGGACTTAAAATGCCGGGCGTATCAGAATAAACGATTTGAAAGTCTTCCCCACTCAAAATCCCCATAATTCTATGACGGGTCGTTTGAGCTTTAGAAGTAATAATAGAAAGGCGTTCACCAACTAAAGCATTCATTAAAGTGGATTTTCCCACATTTGGCTTACCTACTATACTTACAAATCCGGCTTTGTGCTGATTTTCTGACATTAATTAAAATTTATTTTGCAAAGGTACTTGATTTTAATGAATTTCTAATTACCTTTGTAATCCTTTTGAAGCAAACATCTAAAAAGATGTTCAAATCAAGAGTTTATATCGCGGGGTGGAGCAGTTGGTAGCTCGTTGGGCTCATAACCCAAAGGTCACAAGTTCGAGTCTTGTCCCCGCTACTACAAAGCCTGTTTAATGTAAATTAAGCAGGCTTTTTTATTTTTTAGTATTGTCCACCGGATCAAGTAAAAAATAAATCTGCTACAAATGAATCCCACATTCCACCTTAGCATTTCCTGCCCATCTTCCTTCCCTACCATTCCCTTTCACGGTACAATGCGTACATCCGATAGAGCTATAACCTTTTGCCACTAATTTGTGGCTGGGCAGTTCGTGTATAAAAAAATAGGCGTGCACCTCTTCTGGGGTCATATCCAATAGCGGATAGACCTTTAAAATATTTTCTTTTTGATCGAAAAAAGTCAGGTTTTTGCGGTTCTCGTTTTGGTATTTAAACAAGCCCGACAACCATATTTTATGGGATTCGCGCAATGCTGCCAATGGCTCCACTTTATTAATAAAGCAGCATAAATCCTGATTATGCTGATAGGTATAATTTTCTTCCGTAAAGCGATGCTTATTTTTGGGTGCCCCAATCGTTTTTACATTTAAGCCCAATTGAGTTTGAAGTTTTTCTTTATAGGCTTTGGTTTCTTCAAAATGATAGCCTGTATCCAAAAAATAAATGGGGTGCTTGGGACTAATTTTATGAATCAAATGCAAAAGCAAAGCAGATGAACTCCCAAAAGAGGAAGTCATCAGAATCTCGTCCTCAGCAAAATGATCGAATACCCAGCGCACCCTATCTTCTATGGAATAGTTTTCAAAATCAGCAAGCGAAAACCCCTTGATGCTGTCCATATCAATTTTCCTTTTTATCGTGTACAAAGGAGGCAGTGATTTCATTTAGCACCTCCATTTTTTTCTCAAAATCACCTTTTAAACCTTTTCTAATCTCTGCCAGATTTTGCAGGATCTCATCCGTATTATCGGGCAGCACTTCTTCCAAAATTACCCTTAGCCTTTTTGCAAATGTGGGCGATTTCCCATTGGTGGAAATCCCGATTTTCAGATTACCTTTTTTTACAGTGCTCCCCAGGTAAAAATCACAGAGTTCGGGAGTATCGGCCACATTCACTAAAATTCCTTTTGTCTTGGCATCCAGATAAATTTGCTGGTTCACTTCATAAAAATTAGTGGCACCTATCACCAGATTAATGCCTTCCAAATCGCTTGGCGCATATTTCTTTTCAACCAACTTAATGGCGGGGTGAACCACTGCAATTTCCCTAATCTCATTCCTAATTTCAGGAGCTACTATTTTTACATTGGCTTCTTGATCATTTTTTAATAAAGCCTGCAGTTTCTCCCAGCCTACATATCCTCCACCCACTACCAGCGTTTGGATTTTATCCAGTTTTAGAAAAGCAGGGAACAAATGGTTTTCTTCAGATCTGTGTGACATGCTGCTGTAAGTTTTTGATAGTGGAAAAATCATTTTGCTGTGCTACCGACTCCCCTACTAAGATGATCCCTGGAGAAGCCACTTTTTGCTCGCTAATAGTATGCGCTAATTGCCCTACCGTTGTCCGATAAACTGTAGCATTTGCCAAAGAGCCATTGGAAACAATGGCAGCAGGCAAATCGGCTTTGTCTTGCAGTGCATAAGCCGTACTAATAGCCGCAGCTTTTCGTAAACCCATTAAAAAGACTGCCGTGGCGGTAGTTTCCGCTACTTTGGCTACATCCCGGGATAAACCCCCGCTTTTGGTGGTAGCCGTCACTACCCAAAAGCTTTCGTTCACACCCCTAGTGGTTAAAGGTAGACCGTACATCCCTGCTAAATTGATACTGGAGATACCGGGCACCACTTGAGTGGCAATCCCGAAACTCTCGGCATAATCAATTTCCTCTTTTCCTCTTGCGAAAATAAAAGGGTCTCCTCCTTTTAATCTAACTACATGCCCATGGCTAAACACATTTTCAATAATCAGCTTATTGATTTCTTCCTGTTTATAGCTGTGCTTTCCTGCTCGCTTTCCTACATAGATTTTCAATGCTTTTGATGGTGCATAATTTAATAATTCGGGATGCACCAAAGCATCATATAATACCACATCAGCCTGCGCCAATGTTTTGATTCCTTTCACACTGATCAGATCCGGATCTCCCGGCCCAGCACCTACTAAACTTAATTTCTTTTCCATGATTATGCTTTATAAAAATGATTAATGACTTTCTTTTCTGTTGATTCTATTCCTCTTAAGCTTTTGGCTTCTTCCAAAAATTGATGCGCAGATTTCAGATAATGCTTTACAAATTCCTCCGTTGGTTTTTGTGATTTTATCTGGTAAACCAAGTCAGCAAATGAACTTTCCAGTTTAAACTTTTCGGTATCCACAAAATGTGTATCAAAATCTGCAATGATGCCTGCTTGGGTATTACATTGCACGTCTTCCGCCAGCAAAAGGGCTTTGGCGGTGGTGACCAAAACATTATAGCTATTGTATAAAGCATGCTCCAGCTCAGCCTCCTGCAATTGCTCGTAGGCAGCCACCAATTTTTCCTCAGCCTCTTTGAAAATGGTACTGACCAAATCGAAGCTGGCTCCGGCACATTCTCCCAATCCAATTTCAGGAGTAAATTCTTGATCTCGATTCCAGTCGATATAATCTTCATGTTTGATGTCAGTCAGATCACCCAAATGCTTCAGTAAATCATAGAAGTACTTTTTTTCTTTTGTTCTAAAATAATCAGGGTAAAAAGCACCATTGGCATTGGCTTCATAATCCTTCAGCAGAACCCTAAAAGCTTCTGGGATTCTTTTAGTCGGCAGTTTTATGACCTTTTCTGCTGCCAAGCCTGTTCCATCTGCTCTCAATCCACCACCCAAAACCACTTGCATAGCAGGCACTACTTTTGCCTTGTTTTTGATGGAGCTTCCGTGCAATCCAATGCCAGCAATCATGTGTTGCCCGCAAGCATTCATACATCCACTGATTTTGGTATTAATCAGTTTACTATGCGCCAGATGCGGGAACTCCTGCAATAAGAATTTTTCCAAAATATCCGCCAAGGCAGTGCTATTGGTGACACCCAAATTACAAGTATCCGTTCCCGGGCAAGCGGTGATATCGGCAAAGCTTTCCGCACCGGATTGATTTAGTCCCAGTTCGCCCAATTTTTCGAATAAAACCGGCAAAGCATTTTTTCGGACAAAGCGAATGACTAAGCCCTGATATACACTGATGACCAGATCTCCCCCCACAAATTCGTCAATCACATCCGCTAATTTTTTGGCTGTTACGTGATCAATATCGCCCAAAGGTGCTTTTACCAAAACTCCATAATAAGCTTCTTGCTTTTGCTCAAAAACATTGGAGTCCAACCACTGTTGGTAAGCCCACTGATCTTTCACATCGAAGGTGGAATAGATTTTCTCTGGCTTTGCTTCTTTAATTGCACTAGGCTTCAAATCCAATGGCTTGGGATGCAATACTTTTTCTTCTTCCTCCACCAATCTTCTGAATTCATCCAGTCCGATTTTCTTGATGAGGAATTTCAAGCGGGCTTTCATCCTTTTCTCCCGCTCGCCAAAACGGTCAAAAACTCTTAGTGCCGCTTCCAGGAAAGTGATCAATCTGTTTTCAGGAAGAAATTCAAAGAATTCCTGAGCCAAAATAGTTTGTGCACCTAATCCACCCCCAACCAAAACTCGAAATCCTTTTTCTTCTTCTGTCCCATTTTTCTTCAAGACCGGGATGAATCCGAAATCATGAATGAAAGCAAAAGCCGTATCCTTTTCACTGGATGAAAAAGCAATTTTAATCTTTCTGCCCATCTCTTGGCAAATCGGGTTTCTCAGGAAAAATCGGAATACTGCATCCAGATAAGGCGTAACATCAAAAGGCTCATGTGGATCAATACCTGCCTTATGACTTGCGGTAATGTTCCGAACCGTATTCCCACAAGCTTCCCTGGCGGTTAAGCCGGAAGCTTCTAGTGCTGTCCAGATGGCTGGAGAATCATCCAGTTTTACATAATGAAATTGAATATTCTGTCTTGTGGTCAAATGTATATTCCCTGTTGCATATTGATCTGACAAATCAGCTACTACTCGCAATTGATTAGTAGTAATTCTCCCAGCAGGAATTTTTAATCGGAACATCTGCACGCCCTGCTGTCTTTGTCCGTAAACCCCACGGGTTAATCGGTAGGCTTTGAATTTCTCTTCATCAATCTGACCAGATCGGAAGAGTTCAATTTTATTTTTAAGCTCAGCTATGTCTTTTTTAGCTGGCTTCGGCAATGTTAAGTTTTCATTTAATAGTGTCATAATTTTGATTTTTTGAGTAAAAAAAATGCCTCTTGCGGAAGGTTGGATTCTGCAAGAGGCACTATAATTTGGGTATAGCGATATCATGCAGCATCCGGAGGAGCCTTGCAACACATCATAAAACAGATCTTATTTTCTAATCTTAATTCCATTATTTAGAACCTTTTAGTGCTTGTTCTATATCTTCAATTATATCATTCACATTTTCCAACCCGACCGATAATCGGATTAGTCCATCGGCAATTCCCACTCTATGTCGTTCCTCCTTACTCAACTTACTGTGAGTGGTCGTAGCAGGATGCGTCACAATAGAGCGCGTATCACCAAGATTGGACGTAACCGAAAGCATTTGTAGATTATTTATAAATTTACTGCATCTTTCGCCTCCTCCTTTCACAATAAAAGTGAGAATACCACCTCCTTTTAGCATCTGTTTTTTGGCTAAATCAAACTGAGGGTGCGATTTCAAGAAGGGGTATTTCACGCTTTCTAATTCGGTATGTCCCTCTAAATATTCAGCTATTTTCAATGCACTTTCGCAATGTCTGTCCATACGTACCGCCAAAGTTTCCAAGCTTTTGGAGAGCACCCATGCATTAAAAGGCGAAATAGCTGGCCCAGTGTGGCGACTGAAAAAGCGCACATCTTTAATCAATTCTTTGGAGCCCATTATCAAACCGCCTAAAACTCTACCTTGTCCGTCAATAAATTTGGTGGCACTATGGGAAACAACATGAGCACCCCATTTGGCAGGTTGCTGCAAGTAGGGAGTGGCAAAACAATTATCCACCACCAAAATCAAATTGTGCGCTTCCGCCAATTTCCCCAACCACTCCAAATCAATGATTTCCAAACCAGGATTGGAGGGCGTTTCCACAAAAATCATTTTAGTTTCCGGTTTTATCAGGCTTTCCCATTCATGTGTTCTGCTGATGTCCGCATAAGTGTGAGAAATGCCCCACTTCGGAAAAATCTGCGTCAATAATTGGTGGGTAGAGCCGAATAATGACCTTGCTGCCAAAATATGATCGCCTTGCTGGAGCAATGCCGCCATACTTCCAAACATGGCCGCCATGCCAGTTGCGGTAGCAAAACCATCTTCCAAGCCCTCTAATCGAGCCATTTTATCAATTAGTTCGGAACTATTCGGGTTTGAAAAGCGCGAATAAATATTACCTTCTTCTTCATCATTGAATAATGCTTTTGCTTGTTCGGCATTATCAAAAGTAAAGGATGAGGTAAGGTAAAGTGGCACAGCATGTTCTCTGTTGCCACTTTGGGCAGCTTGGGTACGGATAGCCTGAGTTTCGAAATGTTGAGACATAATTATATTGGTTATAGTTTTCCCACTGGAGGAAATTAAGTTTGACAAAAATTGAGTTGGATAAGCTTCTAAAATGCGTTTGGGAATTGCTTAGGATTCTATCCTTTACAAATTCTACCCACTCCCCAAAAGCTTAAATTGGAAATCAACAACAGCAGTTGCTACAACAGCAAATGTTAATTTGATTAGTAGATTTAGAAATAGACATGAATTCCAATGATTGATCGTATAAATCAATTTGGAGATTGTGCGAAATGTAAACTTTCTGTTTGTTCATTGTTTTACCGTTTTATATTTCCCTTCGTTGGGCAGGAATTGGCACCTTTCCAAATTGCTTGGGGGTTGCCAGAGGGTCAACGAGCCTGTTCTCTCACCTCATCTATATAAATCGGTCGAAACCGATATGATGCCTCAAATATAGAGACAGCTTTTCTATAATTCCAAATTTGAGTGGGGATTATTTTTGAATTTGCTTGAAATGTTGCTATATATTATCTTGGCACAACGAACTGGGAAGGTTTTGCTAGTCAGGGCAATACTGCAGATTACCACGATTGAGAATTCTTATTTTTTTATACTTTTACAGTTCAAAGATTCGATCTATGGCATTGAATCCAATTTGAAAAGTAGTTTATGAGACATAAATTTTTAAGCATTATACTACTGTTGATAGCCAACTTATCATTTGGTCAAGCATTACCTGAGAAAATTAGCGAAACTGATTTCACTATAGGTAAAATAGTTAATATCAAGTCAAAAATATTGAGTGAAACCAGAACCCTAAATATTTACTTACCTTCAAATTATCAAGCTGACAGTTCAAAAACATATCCCGTGATTTACTTGCTGGATGGCTCAATAGATGAAGACTTTATTCATATTTCTGGAATAGTTCAGTTTGTCTCTTTTCCCTGGATTAATATGATTCCAGAATCCATAGTGGTCGGAATTGCAAATGTTGATAGAAAAAGAGATTTTACATATCCTTCTGAAAGAGAACTTGACCAAGAAGAATTTCCTACCTCTGGAAAATCAGGAAAATTCATAGGCTTTTTGGAAAACGAATTACAATCTTTTATTGATTCATCGTATCGAACAAGCTCCAATAAAACAATAATTGGACAATCCTTAGGTGGATTATTGGCAACTGAAATATTATTCAAAAAACCAGAACTTTTCGACAATTACATTATTGTCAGTCCAAGTTTATGGTGGGATAATGAGAATCTATTGGAAAGTAATCCAAGATCCTATGATTCCAACAAATCAATATATGTAGCAGTAGGAAAAGAAGGTAAAGTAATGGAACGTACTGCTAAGGAACTATTTGAAAAATTAAACAAAAACAAAAATCAAAATACAAAGCTGTTTTACGATTTTTTAGAAGATAAAACTCATGGTGATGCTTTACACATTGCAGCGTACAATGCATTTGAAAAAATATTTGATTCAAAAAATGAGTAATAACAGCCTAAAATCTCGCAAAATACCATTTAAGCAACAGAATTCACGATTCAACTCTATCAAAAGAGAACTCAAAACTAGAATATAAACATGAAATTTATTTAAATAGAGTTAAGGTAGATGTTTGCTAGTAAATTGAATTTTAAATCTTATTATTTGCATTCTTTACTGACTTTAGCTCGAGCTGGGGCTAGCGGTGAAATGTTAGTTTTTATTTTGTGCTTTTTTATTAATCCAATTTCCAACAAATATCAAAGTTCCACCAGTTAAGTAGGCAGCATTGAAGTTTTCATTATAAAGTAATATACCTAACAATATCAAGATAGGAAGTCTAAAATAATCAATTGATATAATAGAACTAATATCATCATCCATCATAGCTTTAGCCAATGTAAAATGAGCAGTAATGGCTGATATTCCCACAATAAGTAAAAATGAAAAGTCTCTTATATTAGGCAAACTAATCTCTGTTATGGTAAGTCCAAATGAAATAGGAATTTGAATTAAGCACATAATGAAAACTATGTCTAAAGGCTTATATTTTTTGGTCAATTTTTTAGTTGAAGCATGAGCAATTGCATAGCTAATAGCAGATAATAATACAATAATTGAGTTAGTATTTATTATTCCAAAACCAGGTCTAATTATTATTAGGACACCGATAAAGCCTAAAATGATACTCATTACTTTAGATTTTGTCATTTCTTCTTTTAAAAAGACAGAAGCAATTATCAATATCCATATTGGTACTGAAAATTCAATAGCGGTTACTTCAGCCAATGACAAATAAATAATCCCTACTATATAGCCGTATTGACCTATTAGGTGAAATATATTTCTAAATAAATGTCCCTTTATAATGGAGAATGTTGGTCTTGATAATTTATTTTTAAAAAATATAAAGATGGTGAGTAATCCAATTAACGATCTAAAAAATATAATCTGAAATGAATTGACATTATCGCTTATTTCTTTAATTCCAATTGTCATAACACAAAAAGATAATACAGAAATCAACATCCATTTTTTAGAGTTCATTTTCGTAATTGCATATAAAAATGGGATTAGAATATTTTGATAAGTTCTTTTTCAAATTCAATCAAACAGCCGCAGCCGCCTGCAACAACAATCCGCAAATGTAGGCTGCATAAGTACCTAAGGCATATCCTAAAACCGCCAAAAGTACTCCAACCGGAGCTAAGCTTGGATGAAAAGCACCTGCTACTATAGGGGCTGAAGCAGCACCGCCAACATTCGCCTGACTTCCTACTGCTACGAAAAAATAAGGAGCTTTAATGATTTTAGCTACTCCCAATAAAACGATTACATGAACTGCCATCCAAATCAATCCTACCATAAAGAATCCGGGATTATCGAATATGGCGGTTACATCCATTAACATTCCAATGGATGCTACCAAAATATAAATCATCACACTTCCTAAGCGGGAAGCGCCTACACCTTCGAATTTTCGGGCCTTGGTGAATGATAAGCCTAAGCCAATGGTGGTGGCAATTACGACCAACCAAAAGAAAGAGGAAGTCAAACTAAATTTATCTAGTTGAGGAGCCACTTCTCCTATCCATGGAGCAATAATATCTGCTCCGAAATGTGCTATACCTGTTGCTCCGAAACCAATTGCCAAAACGGTCATCACTTCCGGCAACGTAGGAATTTTCATAATAGACGCTTGGTATTTCTCTATTCCATTTTTCACTTCTTCAATGGAGGAAGCATCAGCTTTTAATCTTTTATCTAGCTTTTTAGAAATCCCTACTCCGTAAAGTAAAAATGCCATCCAAATATTGGCAACGATCACATCCACGGTAATCATGGTGGCAAATAAATCCTCACTGGCTCCGAAAGTTTCAAACATAGCAGCTTGATTGGCTCCTCCACCAATCCAGCTTCCGGCTATTGTAGCCATTCCTCGCCAGACAGCATCAGGACCAACGCCACCCACAATATCAGGAGCAAAAGAAGATACAATTAAAATTGAAAGCGGTCCTCCAATTACAATACCAACAGTACCTGCAAAAAACATAATGACAGCTTTCTTCCCTAATCTTGCAATGGCTTTTAAATCAATACTGAGCGTCAGTAATACTAATGCAGTCGGCAATAGATAACGGGAAGACACAAAATAGAGATTAGATTCGTCCCCTGATATGATTCCAAAAGTATTAAATAAAGAAGGAATGAAGTAGCATAATAAAACGGAAGGAATGAAACGATAAAACTTTTGCCAGCCTGATTTTTTGCTGGAAGCTGTGATAAAAATGGCTGCCAATATTAACATTAGCAATCCTAAAACTACGGCATCATTAGTGATTAGTGGTTTTTCCATTAGGTATAATGTTCTTTCAAAATTTCTACAAATTCACTTAAAATCATGGCAGTAGCACCCCAAACTACTTTCTCTTCAATATCAAAAAATGGGGCTTTTAATCTAATTTCCTGAGCTACTGTTAGCTCTGTTACCTGCAAAGTATTGGGATGAATTAGGTGTTGTACTTCTGCTTTAAAAATCTGCTCCACTTCACGTGGATCTCTTGTAAACTCAGGCTTTCGATCTAAAATACTGACAACTGGTTTCACTATAAAATTACTAGCCGTTACATTTAAATCAGATAAGCTACCAATCACTTCATTATCTGAAATATTGACTCCAATTTCCTCAAAAGTTTCCCTTATGGCAGTTTCAATTAAATTATCATCTGAATCTTCCATTTTACCACCTGGCAAGCTTACTTGCCCACCGTGAATCCCCTGATAGGGAGGCCTTTGCATTAATGGGAAATAGATTTTTCCTTCATCAGGATAAAGCACAATCATAACCGCTCCTTTTCTTGGAGGCTTTTCATATTGCATTTTAAAGCGCTGACCAATGGGTTGCGCCATCATTTGCTGATGGGCTACATCACCTGGTAGCGGTTTTTGCAGTCTTTCCTGAAGAAAAGCAAGTATATCTTTCATTATAAATTTAAAGCTTTTACGAATCCTATTTTCTTAGGTCATGATTTGAAACTCAAAAACATAGAAACACAATAATACAAAATGAAATGAAGCTTTTGTAAGTGAATCTAAAGGATTTTAAATCTTTATTTATCAATCAAAAATTTTTCCCTCTAAGATTCTTAATTATAAATGATCCAATTTAAATTCTTTTGGTGTGATGTATTTTAAAAGCCCATGCCTAATTCCGTATGAAAAAGACACTTTAGTATTGACAGAAATTAACTGTCTGAATGAATACAACTTATTCATTTTTAACCTTTTATATAATATTTTAATTACTTTTGTAATATATTTACATCTAATTATTTATATTTATAAGACACAAATGCTTTTGCCATGAAAAGACTTTTACCATTTTTCTCGCTCCTACTTTTTTGTGCATTCTTGTCTAGTAATTTATTTGCTCAAAATCCCTTTACTACTACTTGGAAAACAACTGATGGCACTATAACCATCCCTGTTAATCCAGCTGACACTCTTGTCTATAATTATGATATAAGTTGGACTAACCTTACAAATAATGGAGTTGGAGATGGTTCTGACACGGGAATAACCGGCAATTATCCTATTTCTGGCTTGAACAATAACGACACCTATGAAATAAAAATCTCAGGTAATTTTCCAGCTATTTATTTTAATAATGGGCCTGAAAGAAATAAGATTCAGACTATTGAACAATGGGGAGACATAGAATGGGAAACCATGCGAGTAGCATTTTTAGGCTGTAGCAATTTAACTTCTAATGCAACTGATGCACCCAACTTACAAACCACTAAAAGCCTTTTAGGCATGTTTGCCTTTGCTACTTCATTTAACAGCGATTTAAATAATTGGGATGTGAGTAACATAACCAATATGTATGGTGCATTTATCAATGCTACATCATTTAATAGCGATATCAGCAATTGGAATATGGAAAATGTAGATACCACAAGTTATATGTTTTATGGAGCTACCTCCTTTAACAGCGACATTAGTAACTGGGACGTTGGCAATGTGATTAACATGGAATATATGTTTTACAATGCCATTTCATTTAATGGGGACTTAAATGACTGGGATGTTCTTTCTGTTATTAACATGCGCAGCATGTTTCAAAATGCCTCCTCATTCAATAGGGATTTAAGCGGCTGGTATACCTGGAATGTCGAAAATATGGCAAATATGTTTTCAGGAGCATCATCTTTCAATCATTCTTTAGGTACTTGGACTGTCAGCGATGTCACTAACATGTCTGGAATGCTTGACAATAGTGGATTATCTAAAAGAAACTATGATGCTACCATAATAGGATGGGAATCTGATTTTGGCACACCTTCAAATATTACCTTAGGTGCTGCTGGATTAACTTATTGTAATTCATCCGATAGTCGTCAGACATTAACTGGAACATTTTATAATTGGGTAATCAATGGAGATGCTTTGGATTGTCAGCCTTTTGTAACTACCTGGCAAACTGCTGATAATTCTATAACCATTTCTACCGATACTTCAATAGGAACCTACTTTTATAATATTACTTGGGAAAACCTCACAACTGGAGCCATAAACTCTGCAACCCAACAAACTGGCGACTACACAATATCCGATTTAACGAACGGGGTGAATTATGAAATATCCATTACAGGTGATTTTCCAAAAATAGACTTCGGAAATGCATTTAATGAACGTAGCAAAATCCAAAGCATTGATCAGTGGGGCGATATAGAATGGGCTGATTTTAGTCAATCCTTTTACAATTGTGTGAATCTTACTTCCAATGCACCAGATTCACCTCTCTTAACCAATGTTACTGATATGTCCTCCATGTTTTCAGGTGCTACATCATTTAATTCCTTTAATGATGATTTAAACAATTGGGATGTGAGCAATATAGAAAATATGAACAGCATGTTCCGTAATGCTGAGGCATTTAACAGTAATTTAAGTGGCTGGGATCTTCGTAATGTTAGTGATATGGGTTCAATGTTTAGCGGTGCGACTTCATTGGATAATTCCGCTGGTTTAAGTTCATGGAATGTGAGTAATGTCAATTTATTGGATGGATTGTTTTCAGAAGCCACCTCATTTAATGCCGATTTGAGCTCCTGGGATGTAAGCAATGTGACTGATATGGGTTCTATGTTTAGCAATGCATCTTCATTTGAAAGCGATCTTAGTTCTTGGGATGTGAGGAATGTGACTGATATGCGCTCAATGTTTCGTGGTGCCACATTATTTGAGAGCGATTTAAGTGACTGGAGTGTCAGCAATGTATCTGACATGAGCTGGATGTTTAATAATGCAACAAATTTTGACAGCGATTTAAGTAATTGGAATGTTGGGAGCGTTACCCGAATGAACGCTATGTTTGCAGGAGCCTCATCATTTAATAGTGATTTAAGCAATTGGGATGTACGAAATGTTGTTGAAATGTCTGCTATGTTCAAGGACGCCACTCTATTCAACAATGACTTAAGTAATTGGGATGTTTCAAAGGTGAGAAATATGGCCGAAATGTTCAGGAACGCTAATTCATTTAATCAAAGCCTGGCAAATTGGGACATCAGTTCAGTTAACAATCAGTCAGAAGGCCTTAGTGATTTAAGCTTTATGCTAACAAATTCCGGGCTTTCAACATTCAACTATGATGCCATCATAAAAGGTTGGGCAACTTTATCTGCAGGTGAAACCCAAATCCCCACAAACATTACCCTGGGTGCTGATAATCTGAATTTCTGTTTTTCCATTGATGAAAGATTACAATTAATAAACAACTATAGTTGGAATATTATTGATTCTGGCCCTGACTGCCCTACTCCTGAAACCCAAGCTTCTAATATCATTTTTCCGGACATCGCACATTCTCAAATGAACATTAGCTGGGAAAACGGAGATGGAGCCAACAGATTGGTACTTGCAAAACAAAATAATGCGGTAGATGCTAACCCAGCTGATTTATCAACTTATGTGGGTGATGCAATTTTTGGTGAAGGAGATGAAATTGGAAATGGCAACTTTGTGATCTACAATGGTGCTGGAAACGGTTTAACTATCACAGGACTTGATGAAGGCACTTTTTATCATTTTCAAGTATTTGAATATAATGGAGAAAATGGTCTTGAAGCGTATAATACCTCAACCGCTAACGACAATCCCGCATTCGAAAAAACCTTAGCTACTCCTGTCATAACTTCCTTCACGCCAACAACTGCTATCAAAGATGACTCTGTAAGGATTAAAGGAGAAAACTTCACCGATGCAAGTACTGTCAGCTTTGGAGGAACAGAGGCCACTTTTTTTAAGGTGGTTTCAGACTCTGCAATTACAGCTGTTGTGGGAGATGGGTCTTCAGGCGATGTTGCAGTGACCACTTCCGGTGGTACCGCTACGTTAGATGGATTTAATTTTATATTTGCTCCAATCATAGATGCTTTTTCACCTACCATTGCTGCTGAAGATGATACTGTCACCATTACAGGTTCATATTTTAATGATGCAAGCCTAGTAAGTTTTGGTGGAACAGAAGCCTCTTTTTTCACTGTGGTTTCAGATTCTGTAATTACGGCAGTCGTTGGAAATGGGTCTTCAGGTAATGTAGCAGTAACCACTCCTGGTGGTACCGCTACATTGGACGGATTTAATTTTATCCCTGCTCCAATCATAGATGCTTTTTCACCTACCATTGCTGCTGAAGATGATACTGTCACCATTATTGGTTCATACTTTAATGATGCAAGTCTAGTAAGATTTGGCGGAACAGAAGCCTCTTTTTTCACTGTGGTTTCAGATTCTGTAATTATAGCTATTTTAGGACCGGGTTCCTCAGGGGACGTATTAGTGAACACTCCTGGTGGTACTTCTACATTAGAAGGATTTAATTTCATTCCGGCCCCAATAATTGATGCTTTTTCCCCTATAACTGCTTCTAAAAATGATACTGTTACCATCACCGGTTTAAACTTTAATGATGCAAACCTTGTGAGCTTCGGTGGAACGGAAGCTTCTGATTATACAGTAGTTTCAGCAAATGAAATAAGTGCGATTGTTGGTGCCGGTGCTTCAGGGAATGTCCGAGTAAGGACTCTGGGCGGTACTGCCACATTAGACGGATTTACTTTTACAAAGACCGAAATAGCTGTATTCTACTCTGATAGCAACCCAATTACAAATAATCAGTCTGAATCTATAGATTTAGGAATTAGATTTCCTGACGAAACATTAGAAAGACAATTTACAATTCAAAATACAGGCACCGGTGACCTTGCCATATCTAGTATTACCTCCTCTGATGCAGCATTTGAGGTATTAAATATACCGGATTCGATTGACCCTGGATCTTCTGCTCAATTTACTCTATTATTCAATCCTACCGATTTTAAAGTATATGAAAGCAATATCACCATCAATAATAACAGTATAAACAATTCGGAATTTAATTTTACAGTGAGTGCCGAGTTTTCAGACCTCAATATCATTGACTTTGAAACAGACTCAATCCTAATTTCAAATCAGGATGTAAATCTTGGTACTACATTCATTAATCAGAATATTGATAAGAACTTTGTAATTGAAAACCAAAGTTCAAAATCAACTATAGAAATTATAAGGATAATAGTAGACAATCCTGTTTTCCAAATTATAAATGCCCCAATATCAGTAGCTCCGTTATCTTCAGAAAACTTTATTGTTCGGTTAAATGCTACTGCAGTAGGTGATTATAATGGTACCGTTACTATCATGACTACCAAAAATGACTTCTCTTTTAAAGTGGCTGGGAAAGTGTTACCAGAAGCCTCTACGGAAATAAAAGTTTTCAACGTGATAACGCCTAATGGAGACGGAAGACATGATTTCCTTCAGATTGAAAATATAACTGAATACCCGAATAATAAAGTGAGTATTTTCAACCGCCTGGGTAATAATGTATTCGAAATCAATAATTATGATAATTCTTCGCGCATTTTCGAGGGTATTTCCGATAATGGAAAAGAGCTGCTGACAGGAAATTATTATTATGTAATAGACAAGGGGAATGGAGATAAAAGAATAAGCGGGTTTTTAGTTATTAAAAGATAATCGGGATGAGAAATATTTATAAATTATTACTGTTTTTTATTGTACTAGCTCCCCTCAGTCTAAAGGCTCAGCTTGATCCACTCTATAATCAGTATTTCTTTAACCAGTCGATGATCAATCCTGCCTACACAGGCGTGAACAATATTTTTAATGCAACTGCCATCAGCAGGGCACAATGGGCAGGAATAGAAGGCGCACCTACCACTAATACTTTAAACGTGACCAGTTCGGTCTTCAAGAACAAGGTAGGCGCAGGTGCCACAGTTATTTATGACACTTATGGTATTAATAGTAATACCGAGTTCAACATGGCTTATTCCTATAAAATCACCACAGCTACCGGAGATATTTTTTCTATGGGATTACAAGCTGGCTTGGTGAATATCAATTATAACTATGACCGATTAACGCTGCAATATATAGATGATATCGTGCTTTCCGACCCACAACAAAGTGTGACAGAGGAAAATATCGGAGTCGGATTTTGGTATATGAGCAAAGAATATTATGTAGGTCTTTCTGTTCCCAGAATGCTCGATATCAGGGTAAATGATGGAGGCACTGAGAGTACTCGCTACCGAAGACATTACTACCTAAGTGCAGGCTATGTTTTTGACCAACTTTTTGCACTGAAATTTAAGCCTTCCATTTTATTGATGTACATGGATAACAATAATTATGCATTGGACTTAAATGCTTCCTTTCTATTGAATGAAGCCATATGGCTTGGGGCATCCTTCAGGAACTTTGGTACTGTAGGTTTAAATACTCAAATGAAAGTGGGAGAAACGCTCAAATTAGGATATGCCTTTGAACTGCCTGTAAATAATACAGCTCTCACTGGATTTGGAACTCACTCACTTATGGTCTCTCTTGACTTGGAATTATTCGACAGACATGGATTAGGAAGAAGGTTTTTTTAAAAGCTAATGCGCTGGCAAAATTCCAAAAAACAGCGCTATAAACAGTTTCCCACAAAATACTGACTACTGATTTAAGGATTCAGTGATTGAATTGAATGTCACTTCATCCTGAAACCAACTTAAGTCCCTTGATTTAATACTAAATTAATTGTAACACCCACATCTTAATAAACGAAATTTAGAAGCTTAAAATCTGCTAACCTGAGTTCGATAAATAATCCATTAATCCAGTTGAAAAATGAACTGCTTTTCAGCAGAATTTATAATGACTATTTTTTCATTGCTTCAACTATCATTCTAAGTTTTATCCTGCAAAGTAAAACAAGAGCTTCGGACAATAAACCACGGACTTCGGACAGTAAATCAGGGTCTTCGTCCTAGATCGGTATTCTACATGATAAATAATCACTTACTTTCCTAAAGGATTAAATGACAGCTTTTGACAGCAATTGCTTCAAACCAATTGTTGGAGAGAGACTACTTTAATTCTAATCAAATCAAGTATTTATATTTTCTTAAATGATATAAATTAAAATGAAAAAGTCATTATTCATTGCCTGCTTATTATTCATGTCTTTGGTCTGTAATAATTCAGCCTTTGCACAAACACCTACTATCACAAGTATTTCTCCAAGCAGTGCCGCTTTAGGGACAAATATCACCATTATAGGTGCAGGTTTTAATGCTTCAGGACCCAACGACATTTTCTTTGGCTCTGTGAAGGTGACTGCCAACGCTAATGCTGCGGGTACAGAGGTAGTCGTAAAAGTTCCTGCTGGTGCCTCATCGGTTACACCACTAGTAGTGCGTAACAATGCTACAACGCTGCAGACTAGTTCCCTGAAATCAACAACACCTTACTTTACCATAACTCATACTCCTGCTTTACCAATAACAACGGCTAGTTTCACCGAAACAAGGTATGATGTTGGAGGATTTCTTTCAGTAGTAGCCAGTGGAGATTTTGACAATGATGGATATGTGGATATGGCTACAGGCTCTGGGACATCCGTGGTAAATATATATCTTAATAATGGACTTGGAGGCTTCTCATTTACCACAGCATTACCCCTAACTGGTGCTAGTGGTGCAGGGGGGATATCAGTAGGAGATATGGATGGAGATGGAAACTTAGATCTTGTTGTTGCTAAATCTGGTACGGGTAACCTAGATCTTTTTAAAGGAAATGGAGATGGCTCTTTTTCAGTTTTGTCGAGCATAGCTGGTGTCACTGGTGGAACTGGCGGAATAATCATGGAAGACTTCAATAATGATGGTTACCTTGATTTAATAAGCAATTCTTACAGTACCCTTTATGTACATATTGGAGATGGAAGTGGAACCTTCACAACCAGCGCCCCAAGAAGCCTTGCACCAGTAAGTAATCCAGGAGGGGGATTCCAATCCGCTGATATTAATAAGGACGGCTACCTTGACTTGATCATACCCGGTGGAAATGGAACAAATTCAGTACTTGTATTACTTAATAACCAAGATGAAACATTTGGTAGTACTTTACTATATCCAACTGGAAATAGTGCTTTCAGAGTTGCTGTGGGCGATTACAATGGAAATGGAAATGTAGATCTGGCAGTTTTAAGCTATTTAAGCGAAAATATTACTGTTTTAGAAGGTGATGGAACTGGTGATTTTACTCCTTTCACAGGTAGCCCAATAAATGTGCCAGGTACAATTTTAGGGCTATCACAAGGGGACTTTGATGGTGATGGCATAATTGATTTAGCCATTGGTGGAAATACAACAAACTCAGTACCATTGCTAAAAGGGGATGGTCTTGGAGGCTTCGCTTCTTTTCCAACTTTTCCATACAGCGTGCCATCTGGTCAACCCAAAAGTATATTATCTAGTGACTTTAATAATGATGGAGTAGCAGACATTTCATTTTCTGGTACCAATGGATTCCATGTCATGCTTTCTCCACCAAGCTTTAGAACTACTTGGATTACAACAGATAGTGAAATTACCATTCCTACTCAAGGCACAGGCTATAATTATGATGTGTTTTGGAACAACCTCACTAATCCAGGAGTGGGAGATGGCCTCATTACTGGACAAACTGGCAATTACACCATTACAGGCTTAGCAAACGGTGATACCTACCAAGTGCGTATTAGAGGTGATTTTCCACGAATTTATTTTAATAATGGCACGGAAAAAGATAAAATAAGAACTATCGAAGAATGGGGAAGCATTGTTTGGGGCCCGATCCTTACTGACTCTTTTTATGGCTGCAGCAACTTGATCAGCAATGCAACAGATACGCCTGACCTATCAAGTGTTACGAATATGACCACCTTCTTTAGAAATGCCACTTCTTTTAATAGTGATATTAGCCAATGGGATTTATCTAATGTCAATTTCATGAGTGGGATGTTTAGTGGAGCTTCAGCTTTCAACAACGGTGGACAACCCCTGACTTGGGGAAGTAGGGTAAGCAATATAGTAACGATGAGTGGTGTTTTTGAAAATGCGACCACTTTCAACCAAAATATAAATGATTGGGATGTGAGTAGCGTCCAGAATATGTCCCAAATGTTTCTTGCTGCCTCCAATTTTAATAATGCAAATCAGCCTCTGATATGGACAACCAATGGTGGAACAGTAAATGTTAATAACATGATCAACATGTTCTTAAATGCTTCTAATTTCAACCAAGACATAGGATCTTGGGATGTGAGCAGCGTTCAGAATATGAATGGTATGCTGACTGGTTCAGGTTTAAGCTCAGTGAATTATGAAGCAACCTTGGAAGGTTGGAGTAGTCAGACTCTTCAAACAAGTGTGCAACTTGATGCTATTGGAAAAATTTATTGTTCTCCCTCTGCTATTACAGCGCGAGCCAATATAATTTCTACTTATGGCTGGACAATAAATGATGGTGGCGTCTGCGAACCAACAAGCCAAGCAAATACTATTGTAGCCTCAAACATAGGCGCATTGAAAGCAGATATCAGTTGGACTAATGGAAATGGAACTAGCCGGATCGTAGTAGCTAGGGAAGGGAGTGCTGTCACAACCAATCCATCTGATCTAACTACTTACGCTGCCAATGCAAATTTTGGTAGTGGAACCGAACTAGGATCAGGCAATTATGTCGTATATAATGGAATTGGCAATAACTTCACCGTAAACAACTTAAATCCTGGGTCTGTATATCATTTTAGAGTATATGAATATAATGGCACAGCAAGTGACGAAAATTACAATTTATCCACTGGCACGGTTAATCCTGCAGCAGCAAGTACTCTAATTCTTCCGGAAATTACTGACATTTCACCACAAAGTGCTCCTATAGGAACACTAATCACAATATCTGGTTCCGGTTTTAACCCCTCAGGCCCAAATGATATTTTCTTTGGCCCTTTGTTAGTCACAGCCAATGCTAATGCTGCCGGTACCGAGGTACTGGTGAATATACCTGCCGGAGCTTCATCGGTTACCCCCGTGGTCGTGAGAAATAATGCCAACGGGCTGCAAGCAAGTTCTATCAGTTCAAGCACTCCCTTATTTAATATAACAGTAGCCGGCGGACTTCCGGTAACTACTACTAGATACAGAACCACTGAATATGCTACAACTTTTCAATCATACGCAATTGCAACGGGAGATTTTGACAATGATGGCGATGTAGATATCATCACCGCTGACAGAACAAATTTCAATGACATCATTCAGCTTCAGGTGAACGATGGAAATGGAGTGTTTACAAATGGAACAAGTATCCCCTTAATTGAGGGCAGCGTTATGAATCTGCAAGTGGGCGATTTAGATGGAGACGGTAATTTAGATATTGCAGCAGGAAAGACCACCACCAGCCCTCTTGAACTTTTCAAGGGCAATGGAGATGGTACCTTTACCGCATTCCCTTCACAGCCCTTCTTTTCTACTGTAACCAGTGGCGGAACAGGTCTTGCCATAGCCGATATGAACAAAGACGGCAATATGGATATTATTACTGCCAATGCTTTGGATGCAGTTTCCGTACTGTTAGGAGATGGAGCAGGTAATTTCGCTCATGCCTCTTATTCTCCTTTTGTTCCTTCCGGATTAGGCAATCATACTGATTTAAAGGTAGCCAATTTCAATAATGATGGTTTTCTGGATATTGTCCTACTTGATGATCAAAATGAACAGGCCCATATCTTGCTATTTAATAGCGTCACAGAACTATTTGATACACCTATTTCCTTTACAACAGCAGTAAACCCTTTCAGAGTAGTTGTTGGTAATTTTGATAGCGATGCCAATGTTGACTTAGCCATTCTAAATATTGCTACTCCTGTAGTTGAAATCTATTCCGGCGATGGAGCGGGTAATTTTTCAGCTTCAGGAAGTCCTGTCTCAATTGACACTACCCCTTTGGGCATGGTTTCAGGAGATTTTGATGGGGACGGTATTACAGATCTTCTGCTAGGAGGTGGCACCAGGACAACTTTTCCCTTACTGCAGGGAAATGGAACCGGAGGAGTAAGTTCTTTCAGCACATTTCCAATGAACGTTTCTCCAAGTCAACCTTATGGAGTAATTTCAGCTGATTTTAATAATGATGGTTATGCTGATCTGGCAGGAGCAAATCGAACTAGTAATTCCTTTACAGTTTCACTCTACATCAAGCCGGTAATCACTTCCTTTGCCCCCACTTATGCTGACATAGGTGAAACGATTACGATTATAGGAGAGGATTTTACGGGTGTCACTGCCGTTAATATTGGTGGAACTCCTGCTGAATCATTTACTTTTGTTTCTGACACTGAAATAACTGCAGCGGTAGCTGCCGGATCATCCTCTGGCGCAGTTGAAGTCACTACTCCGGATGGAACTGCCATTTTAGACGGTTTTATGCTTAATCCATTCGTAACCACTTGGGTTACTGATAATGGGGGTATAATTATCCCTACTACGGGTGGTGGTTACAATTATGATGTGACTTGGTCCAATCTTACGAATCCGGGTACCGGTGAGGGTTCACTTTCCGGTCGAACAGGAAATACTTCCATATTCGGACTGGCAATCGGAGATGAATATGAGGTGAGAATTTCAGGAGTTTTTCCCAGGATTAATTTCCAGAGCAGTACTTTTCAAAATCAGGGAAAAATTAGAAGCAATGAGCAATGGGGAAACAATCCCTGGACCAGCATGGAAGGAGCTTTCTCCAGTTGTCGGAATATGGTCATAAATGCCCCTGATTCACCAGACTTGTCTAGTGTCACCAACTTGAGTAGCATGTTTGTAGGTGTTCGTGATGAGAATGCATTTACCAATACTGACCTGACTGTTTGGGACGTAAGCACCATAACTGATATGAGTTATATGTTCAATTTTGCCTGGTACTTTAATCAGAACATCAATAACTGGAATGTGAGTAATGTAACCAATATGGCTTTTATGTTTGGCGGAACTTACTATTATAATCAACCATTAAATGATTGGGATGTAAGCAATGTGATTAATATGGAGCTCATGTTCTTTGAACTCTTGCTCTTTAACCAACCGCTCGACCAATGGGATGTGAGTAATGTACAGTTCATGAACGGAATGTTTTCCTATACCTCAGTATTTAATCAACCATTAGAAAGCTGGGACGTGAGCTCTGTCACTAATATGCAAGAAATGTTTGGTGGCGCAGAAGCATTTAATCAGCCTTTAAACGGTTGGGATGTAAGCTCTGTAACCAATATGAGCTTGATGTTCGAATATAACGATGGTTTAGGCTATAATCAGCCATTAGATAATTGGGATGTAAGTAATGTTACTGAGATGTGGCGTATGTTCACTTTCAATCCTAATTTTAACCAAGACATCAGTGGCTGGGACGTAAGCAACGTAACCGATATGTGGCAAATGTTTCGACAGGCTACCGCTTTCAATCAGAACCTAGGCACTTGGGATGTTGGCAATGTCACTGATATGGGTAGTATGCTAGACAACTCCGGATTATCTGCTGCAAATTATGATGCAACATTGATAGGTTGGTCAAATTTACCCAGCTTACAATCTAGCATAAGCTTGGGTGCATTAAACCTTAATTATTGTACTGCGAGTACTGAAAGACAGATTTTGACCAACGCACCTAATAATTGGACCATTACCGGAGATAATGAGGCTTGTGATACACCCTCGGAGGCCACTGATATTATCTTTTCAAATACTGGATTAAACCAAACAGAGGTGAGCTGGACGAACGGAGATGGCAGCAATAGAATAGTAATTGCTAAAGCGGGCTCGATGGTAGATGCCACTCCTGTTGACTTAAATACTTATGCAGCGAATGCCTCTTTTGGGACCGCAGGTACCGAAATTGGTATAGCTAACTTCGTGGTATATAAAGGAAATGGCAATAATGTCATCGTTACAAACTTAAATCAAGGAGAAACCTATCATTTTCAAGTATTTGAATACAATGGACCTTCGGGACTGGAAGCTTACAATACAGACCCTGCTGCCAGCGGCAACCCTGCTTCTGTAACCACTTTCCTTCCTCCTTCTTTTACTTCTTTTTCTCCGCCATCTGCTGCTGAAGGTGAAATTGTTACGCTTATGGGTGATAACTTTACAGGAGCTACTTCAGTCATCTTTGGAGGGACCCCGGCTACATTTACGGTGGTTTCCGATTCGGAAATAACTGCTACTGTTGGTTTAGGTTCATCCGGTAACGTGGAAGTATCTACTCCGGGTGGCACTGTAAATCTATCAGGCTTCACTTTTATCCCTGCCCCTGTTATTAGTTCCTTTACCCCTGTTTCAGCGGCTGCAGGTGAAACGGTAATTATTCAAGGAACCAACTTAACTAACGCAAGCGCTATCGTGATTGCTGGCGTAAATGTAACTAATTTCGCAGTAAATACTGATAGTCAGATAGCGGCAGAAGTTCCAGCCGGAGGATCAACATCTGGCATCTCAGTAACGACTCCTGGTGGTACCGTTTCTAGTACTGGCTTCAATTATGTAGCTACGCCTGAGATAGACATTTTCGAGGGTGCTTCTAATTTGGCTACAAATGCCACCTTAAATTTTGAAGACATTCTAGAAGGTACTAGTAGCTCTAAAATCTTAACGATTGATAATCCGGGGGTTGATGACTTATTGATTTCTGATATTCAATTGACTGATGGCACTGCTTTTACAATATATGGAATAACATTGCCTACCACCATCGCAGCAGGAACTTCAGCTGATTTTACCCTTACATTCTCCAGTGCAGTAGTGCAAAGCTGGAATGATGTGGTCTCCATCAGCAGTAATGACAGTGATGAAAATCCTTTTAATCTGAATTTAGAAGGAACCATCATTCCAACACCAGTTCCCGAAATTGAGGTGAGCAATGCTTCTGTAAATTTAGCTTCTAATGATGTGATTAGTTTTTCTGAGCTCTTTCAAAATGACGCTTCTGATCAAGTGATCACTATCACTAATTCTGGAACAGCTGACTTAGTAGTCTCTGCTATTGAATTGACCACTGGCACTGCTTTTACGGTATCCGGAATAACATTGCCTGCCACGATCGTAGCTGGAACTTCAGCAGATTTTACCCTGACATTTTCCAGTTCAGTAGTGCAAGGTTGGAATGATGTACTCTCCATCAGCAGTAATGACAGCAATGAAAATCCTTTCATTTTGAATTTAGAAGGAACAGTGATCCCAACACCTGTTCCGGAAATTGAAGTGAGCAATGCTTCTGTAAGTTTAGCTTCTAATGATGTCATTAGTTTTGCTGACCTGGTTCAAAATGAATCTTCTGATCAAGTGATCACTATCACTAATTCTGGAACAGCTGACCTAGTAGTCTCTGCTATTGAATTGACCAATGGAACTGCTTTTGCGATATCTGGAATAGCATTGCCTGTCACAATCGCAGCAGGAACTTCAACAGATTTTACCCTGACATTTTCTAGTGCAGTAGTGCAAAGCTGGAATGATGTGCTCTCTATCAGCAGTAATGACAGCGATGAAGATCCTTTTATTTTGAATGTAACGGGAACTATAATTCCACTCCCAACTCCTCAAATAGAGGTAAGACAGCAGTCTGAACTAATTAATGGAGTAGTACAGTTTGGTACTGTCGATGAAAATAGTGATGCAAGCTTGACCTTTGAAATTCTCAACTTAGGAACTGCACCTCTTGCCATAAATGCCATAAAAAGCAGCTCTGATAAATTCTCAAGCTCTGGCATTAATTTACCAGTAAGCATAATCGCAGATGAGTCAGCATCTTTCGACTTAATCTTATCGACCAGTCAGGTGGGAAATTTCGAATCAACCATTTCCATTAGTTCCAATGACCCGAATCAAGAGGTTTTCTCTTTCAATGTTAGAGCCATTGTTTCAGGGGGTAGAGCTGTAATCATTATCACTAACCCTGATAACTCCACAGATCGAATAGTAATCTCTGATGAGGATGTAGATTTAGGGCAAACAAACTTCAATCTAAACATTGTAAGGCTTTTTGGGATAGAGAACCTGAGTGATACAGAAGAGCTCATTATTGAAGATATCACCACCAACAATCCACTTTTTACTATTTCTGAGATACCAAAACTCATTCAACCAGGGGAAGTGGAACAGTTCTCTCTGACTCTTAACTCCAAGAAAGTAGGTTTAAATAGAACTACCATAACTGTTACTAGCAGTATTAATGACTTCTCTTTCAATGTGATTGCTGAGGTGATAAGCGAAGAAGAGCCACAGCTAGTTACCTATAATTTAGTTACGCCAAATGGGGACGGAAAACATGATTTTCTTTTCATTGAAAATATTAATCTATACCCAAATAATAATGTCAGCATTTTCAACAGACTGGGCAACAAGGTTTTTGAGATCAGTAATTACGATAATACGACTCAGATTTTTGAAGGAATTTCAAGCAACGGCCAAGAGCTGATTACCGGTAACTACTATTATGTGATTGACAAAGGCGATGGCAGCCAAAGGATTAGTGGATTTTTACTTATTAAAAGATAATTGAGATGAAAAAGATTTATAAAATAGTATTGTTTTTTGTAGCCCTTGCTCCGCTTGGTCTTAAGGCGCAACTTGACCCCCTCTACAACCAATACTTTTTTAATCAGGCGATGATCAATCCTGCCTACACTGGCGTGAATGATATTTTCAATGCTACGGCCATTAGTAGAACACAATGGCTGGGAATTGATGGGGCACCTACTACCAACACCTTAAATGTAACCTCCTCTGCCTTTAAAAATAAAGTGGGGCTTGGGGCTAATATTATCTATGACACTTACGGCATCAATAATAATACGGAATTCAATCTAGCCTATTCCTATAAAATTGCTACTTCGCTTGGTCATGTGTTCTCCATGGGTTTACAGGCCGGGATTGTCAACTATAATTATAATTACGACCGACTCACTTTACAATATGTAGATGATGTGGCACTCTTAAATCCAGAGCAAAATGTAACCAAAGAGAACTTTGGAGTAGGATTCTGGTATATGAGCAAGGATTACTACATCGGATTATCAGTCCCCAGAATGTTTGATATCAAGGTAAATGATGGAGGCACAGAAAGCACCCGATATAGAAGGCACTATTACCTAAGCGCTGGTTATGTTTTTGACCAACTTTTTTCCATCAAGTTTAAGCCTTCTATGATGTTAATGTACATTGACCAAGACAATTATGCACTTGATCTAAATGCTTCAGTTTTATTGAATGAGATTATCTGGCTGGGCACTTCTCTACGGAATTTTGGAACTGTAGGATTGAACACACAAATGAAAGTAGGGGAAACGCTAAAACTAGGCTATGCATTTGAAATGCCACTCAACAACACTGCTCTGATCGGCTTTGGTACTCATTCCCTAATGGTATCTCTAGACTTCGCGTTGTTTGACAGACAAGGATTGGGAAGAAGATTTTTCTAAAAAAAAGAGGCTGTAAATTAATAATCTACAGCCTCTTCATTAATAATTTATTTAAGGATTATTTCCCTGCTTCATATCTTTTAGATACTTCATCCCAATTAATTACATTAAAAAATGCAGAAATGTAATCCGGACGTCTGTTTTGATAGTTTAGATAATAAGCGTGTTCCCAAACATCAAGCCCTAAAATTGGAGTTCCTCCACATCCTACACCTGGCATGATCGGGTTATCTTGGTTTGCAGAAGAACAAACTTCTACTTTCCCGCCTGAATGAACACATAACCATGCCCATCCTGAACCGAAACGTGTAGCGGCAGCATTCGAAAACTCTTCTTTAAATTTATCAAAAGAACCATAAGCTGCATTTATTGCGTCAGCTAAAGCTCCTGAAGGCTCACCGCCTCCATCTGGGCTCATTACAGTCCAAAATAATGAGTGGTTATAATGACCGCCTCCGTTATTTCTAACTGCTTTGTTATCACTATTATTTTTAAGCAACTCTTCTAAAGACTTGCCCTCCATATCTGTTCCTTCAACAGCGCCATTTAATTTAGTAACATATCCGTTGTGATGCTTTCCATGGTGAATTTCCATAGTTTTTGCATCTATATGTGGTTCTAAAGCATCTTTTGCATATGGTAATGCTGGTAATTCAAAAGCCATAATATTTATAAATTATAGGTTAAACATTAATTAAAAATTCAATTCTTTTTATTTCTCATTTTAGCAAAAAAATCATCTATCAATTTTTTACTTTCCGTTGCCATCAATCCACTTTTAACTTTCGTTTTTGGATGAATCATATTTGGATTTATTTTTGTAAATCCTCTCTTTTCATCGGCTAATGCAAAAACTATCTGATCAATTTGTGACCAGTTTAAAGCACCTGCACACATTCCGCAGGGTTCCAAACTAACATAAAGCGTACAATCCGTTAAGTATTTACCGCCCAAATGATTGGCAGCTGAAGTAATCGCCAACATTTCTGCATGAGCGGTTACATCATTCAACTTTTCAGTTTGATTGTAGGCTTTTGCAATGATTTTTTTCTGACAAACAACAACAGCACCCACTGGAATTTCTCCTTCTTCATAGGCTATTTCAGCTTGACGAAGTGCTTCCCGCATAAAGTGCTCGTCAGAATTAACGGTGAGTTCCATTTTATGTTTACCGAAATTTAGTGGTTTTGAACATTTTTTGAGCAATTGGTTGCCATTTGGATTTCAAATAAGGTGGGCATGAAAAACTGATAGTTACCAAACCATTTTTATGAATTGTATATAGTAGATAGGTAAAACGTTGTTCTGCAGACCGATTACCCTCAACATCTGGCTTACCATCAAACTGATAGGCAGCAAATTCTTTTCCATTTAATTCAACCAATTCTTTTTGAGAAAAATCTATCTCTTTAAACAAGGGAGGAATACTAGAGTCATAAAATTCCTTTAAAAGCGATACATCTCCATCTTGCCAAAAGGTTGGTGAGGCAGTAATAGTGAATTCAACAGCTGATTGCTCATCAGTCATGGCTACATCTGGAATTCTAGCACCTAAAAACTTTGCTGAAAGTTCTTGTTGCGTCATCTGCTGAAGCTCCGTAGAAACTTCCATGCTAAGATAATCAGTAAGTTTTTGTTTTTTCAAAACAGGTTCTTGCACTAGAAAAACCATCAAAAATATTAAACCGATAGATTTAATCATTAAGTATATTATTTTAAATCAATTAAAAAATTAAGCACGAATAGCAATTACAGGATCTAATTTAGCTGCCATGCCAGCTGGAACAATTCCTGACAAAGTTCCCACTATTGCTGAAACGACAATACCTATTATAACATTGCCAAAAGAAAGCGTAAGATCTAAACTTCCCAACGAAATAAAACTTAAAAGATACACCAGAAAAATACCAAACAAGCCTCCTAAAAGAGATAGAAATACCGCTTCGAATAAAAACTGAAAAAGAATAAAGAAATTCTTGGCCCCTAATGATTTTTGAATACCAATTATATTAGTTCTTTCTTTAACAGAAACAAACATGATATTAGCAATCCCAAAACCCCCTACTAAAATAGAAAAACTTCCGATTACCCATCCGGCTATTGAAATTACACTAAATATAGAATCTAGGAAATCTGCGAAAGCTTCAGGTCTGTTAATTGCGAAATTAGTATCCTCCCGAGGACGCAACCCTCTTTTCTGTCGTAATAAACCCGTTACTTCACCCTCTAAATTTTTCAAGCCTTCATCATCAGGATAACCTTTGAGGGCAATTTTAGATTCTACCCCCCAGTTTCCTTGTCCAGAATACATTTTAAAGAAAGTATTGTATGGGACGTAGCAAAAATCATCGGCACTAGGAGCATTAGTCAAGCTTGCTCCTTGCTTTTCCATTACCGCTATAACTCTGAATTTCAGACCTCTTAATTTAATTTCTTTTCCAATCGGATTTGAAAAAGGAAACAAAGTTTTGGCTACTTCAGCCCCAATAATAGAAACGCTTGCACCCTTTTCTATTTCTTGTAATCCAAAATAGCGCCCTGTTTCAACAGGGATTTCAAAAATATCTTTGTGTTGATATGCAACACCTGAAACTATGGCTCCACTCAAACTGTTACTCTCATGCTTTACGGTAACACCATATCTTTCAGCAAAAATAGTTATTGCACTTGCTTCTTTAGAATTATTTTTAAGGAATTGATATTCACTATATTCTGCTTTAGGGCGATTTACATATTTCCACCAAGGGTAACTTTCTCCAAAAATCCATGGAAATTTTTCAACTCGAATTACATCATCACCTAAAAAATCTAAACTATCCTTAATATTCTTTTCCAACGAATCTACCAAAGTAAATACAGTGATGATAGAAAAAATACCAACTGTTACGCCCAAAAGCGAGAGAATGGTTCTTAACAAATTGGCTCGCAAGGCGCTTAAAGCGAAGCGAAAACTCTCCAGAAGTAGATGAAAGTAAATCATATGTAAATATAAAAATATAAAGCTACAAGATTACAAAAACTATTATTAACTTTGCCCTCTTAAAATTTTAAGTCTAACCACTTAATACCGTAATATTAAGTATGAAATTATCAGAATTCAAATTCGAATTACCACTTAAATTAGTGGCGCAACATCCGGCAGAAGACAGAGATTTAGCAAAACTAATGGTTTTGCACAAAGATACCGGAGAAATTGAACACAAAACTTTTAAAGACATTGTAGATTACTTTGATGAAGGTGACATTCTAGTGACCAATAACACCAAAGTTTTTCCTGCGCGTCTTTATGGGAACAAAGAAAAAACAGGTGCTCAAATTGAGGTCTTTCTTTTGAGAGAGCTTAATAAAGAGATGCATTTGTGGGATGTGTTGGTTGATCCTGCTCGTAAAATTCGTGTTGGGAACAAATTATATTTTGGAGATGGTGAATTAGTAGCGGAAGTTATTGACAACACGACTTCAAGAGGTAGAACCATCAAATTCTTATATGATGGTGATGATCAAGATTTCTACAAATTAGTAGATTCTTTAGGAGAAACTCCTCTTCCAAAGTATATCAAAAGACCAGTAGAAGAATCTGACAGAGAAAGATTCCAGACTATTTATGCTGAAGAAGTAGGAGCTGTTGCAGCACCAACTGCAGGAATGCACTTCACAAGACAAGTATTAAAAAGAATGGAGTTGAAAGGCATCAAAACCAGTCCGATTACTTTACATATCGGTTTAGGCACTTTCCGTCCGGTTGATGTTGAAGATTTAACCAAGCACAAAATGGATTCGGAAAACTTTAAAGTTCCGAAGAAAACTGCTGAATTGGTTAATGAATCTTTGGACAGCAAGAAAAGAGTTTGTGCTGTGGGTACAACTGCTATGCGTTCTATGGAATCTTCCGTTACAGCTAACAATCATTTGAAAGAAAATGAAGGCTGGACTGATCGTTTCATTTTCCCTCCTTACGAATTTAAAATTTGCAATGCATTATTGACAAATTTCCACATGCCAGAATCTACTTTATTGATGATGGCTGCTGCATTTGGAGGATATGACAACGTAATGAAAGCATATCAAGAAGCGATAAAGCATAAATATAGATTCCTTTCATATGGGGATGCTATGTTAATTATTTAATATAAACATCATTGAAATAAGACTGCTATGCTGGATTTTTGATGCATAGCAGTTTTATTTTTATCCGAAACAAACATTTCTTTAATACACGCTGTTAGCCCTATATAAATAGCAAATCCAATTTCAGATGACAGTATTACCCTACAAAGACAAGGAGTCAGGCAAAAAGCAACAAGTGGCAGATATGTTCAACAACATTAGCCATAAATATGATTTCCTTAATCATTTACTAAGCTTAGGAATAGATATCCGATGGAGAAAGAAGGCTATTAAACTGTTGAAAGAAATTCAACCTAAGCAAATTTTGGACATTGCAACTGGAACAGGTGATTTTGCTATTGAAGCATTAAAACTAAATCCAGATCATGTGACAGGTGTTGATATTTCTGAAGGCATGCTCAATGTAGGTAGGGAAAAATTAAAGAAGAGAAAGCTGGATGATAAAATATCGCTAACTTTAGGTGATTCTGAAAACCTTCCTTTTGAGGATAATAAATTTGATGCAATCATCGTTGCATTTGGAGTAAGAAATTTTGAAAATCTTGAAAAAGGTTTAGCAGAAATGTTCAGAGTCTTAAGACCAGGTGGGAAAGTAGTAGTTTTGGAATTTTCCAAACCTAAAAGCTTTCCATTTAAACAACTCTTTAATTTCTATTTTAAAAATATCTTACCTACTTTAGGCAAAACAATTTCAAAAGATAATGCAGCCTATACTTATCTACCAGAATCGGTTAGGTCATTTCCAGACGGGAAAGATTTCACCTCAATTTTGGATAAATTAGGCTTCAAAGATACAGTATGCAAACCGCTAACATTAGGTATAAGCTCAATTTACACGGGAATAAAATAGTTTTATTCTTATTAGGGATATTATTCAGTTTTCAAGTTTCGGCACAGCATTATGAAAAAGAAAACTTACCCAATTATGATGAACAATTAATTCATTATGGCTTTTATTTGGGTGGACATACAGCCAATCTTAAAGTTAGATATAATGAAGCTTTCCTCACCAATGAATTTGACTCTTTACACTCTGTAATCCCTCAAAGTTCTCCTGGTTTTACTGTGGGTTTTATTTTTAACCTAAGAATTGCGCAATATTTAGACTTCAGAACAATGCCAGGTGTTGGGCTTTATCAATACACCTTAAATTACAATACTTACGACCAAGCAGAACAAATTACTTATCAAGGAAAAAAGGAAGCTTTTTATGCTGAATTACCGCTTTTGCTAAAATATAAGTCTCAAAGAAGGCAAAATTTCAGAGCCTATATGATTGGTGGCGCCAAACCGTCTTTTGAAGTAAGTGGCAAAAGACCATCGGATATTAATGAAGATGTTCTATTAATTAATACCTTTAATTTAGCTTTAGAAATAGGCTTTGGGGTTGACATCTATTACGAATTATTCAAATTCTCTCCTGAAATCCGCTTTTCCAGAGGATTGACTAATGCATTATTTGATAGGCAAAATAGCTATAGCAGCCCGATCAATGAATTGGTTACGAATAGCGTTTCTATTTACTTCCAGTTTCAGTAGACTCAAAATTTAATCTTTAGATAACATTAAATATCATGTTTGAGTTAATTTTGCAACTGGTTTAAATCAAATTGTTATGAAAAAATTAATCTTACTTTTCAGTCTTGTTTCATTATTTGCTATTTCTGAATCAAAAGCACAATGGCGACTGGCTGCAGGTATAGATGTATTAAGTACACCTTTCTTTGAAAACATCCCAAAATATAGATTTGGAGTGGAAGGACAATATTTCATGGCCAATCGATTTGCCCTTACTGGCGGATTAGAATTTATTGAAAAAGATTTAGGTGGTTCTGCAGGCTTCAGATTCTATCCTATCAATCCTGTTTTTCTGAGAATGAGAGGCATATTGAAAGACAATTCTGATTTAGCTTTAGGAATGGGTTATGCAATAGGCCTGAGTAATAACTGGCGATTAGAAACCATGGCTGATTATTTTGCGGTTAGTAGTGGGTTTGCGTTAAGAGTTGGCTTGGCTGTTAAGCTATAAATTAATAATAGGCGCCATGCTAAAAGTGTCTTCCTTATCTGAAGGATTGATTCTTAAAATATTAGAAACCACTAAATTCACTAAAATCAAAGAAGCCTTATAACGATTCAATTTTGAGATTTCCTGAAATTTAGTCAATGTAATGGATTCATGCTCGCCTAAATATTCCAGTAAGACTTTCTCTTTTTCCTGAATCTGAAGCACTCTCCCATTTTTCCTTTGGGAGAACTTAATAACATTTCGAACTTCCTTGCTGGCTTGTATGCTCTTATCGGCTAAACGAACATAAGCTTTTCCCCAATCAGTTTCTTCATCGGGCAATGCATAATGAGGTTTTTTCTTGCTCTCAGGTACCTCGTAATGTACAACTGCTCTGCTTTCATCTTCATCTAATGGAATGATGTTGTATTCGTATTTCAATCGTGGCTTGCATAGTTTTGCTAATGCCTTATTCAATACGTATATTTCTTCCTCAGCATATTTCACTCCCGGAATATTGCCGTTGTCATCTACACCTATTAAAACATCACCACCTTTTGTATTGGCAAAAGCTACAAATTCTCGCACTATCTTTTCAGGGTGAGCAGCTTTCCTCTTGAACTCGAGCCTATCTCCCTCTCCTCTTCTTACTAATCGATATAGTTCCTTTAGCTCCATTGCCAGAAAGTAATAGTATTATTATATGGAATCTAATAATTAATTTCGCAAACATTTATTATTTGGTACTGAATATCAATCCCTCTCATGTAATTGCCTAATAGGCTCTATTTAACTAAAAGCGAAGGCAATCGGTTTGAATGAATCCTTTTAAATAAAAGACTGATTAAGAGGCAAAGATATCTTCGTCTTTTTTGAAAGATTTGAATTCCAAAGCATTTCCGCTTGGGTCCAAGAAAAACATAGTAGCTTGTTCGCCTGGCTCTCCTTTAAAACGGATATAAGGCTCGATAACAAAATCTGTTTTAGCTTCCTTCAATCTATCCGCTAAATCATGCCATTGTTGCCATTCCAGAATCACTCCAAAATGCTTAATAGGAACTGAATGACCATCTACAGGATTAGCTGCTGGCTCTTGTATAGCTTCATCTGTTAAATGCGCTGTAATTTGGTGACCATACAAATCAAAATCAATCCATCTTTCAGAAGTACGCCCGATTTTACAATTCAAAACTTCTTCAAAAAATTGACGGGTTGCATTTAAATCTGTGACAGGAAAAGCTACATGAAAAGGTCTGATATTATTCATTTTGTGCTAGTTAAATGGATAAATAGATGTTAGTTAAAAACATATTTCCTTCTCTTTTAGGGAAGGACTAAGGATGAGGCTTAAAAAAAGCAGTCAGTGAAATGATTATCAACTGACTGCTTAATATTTTTGATTATAATTTTATACGCCTTCTGCCTGTACTTCTTTTACATCGTTAGGCAACATTCTTTTCAAAAGATTTTCGATTCCTGCCTTTAATGTAATAGTAGAAGAAGGGCATCCGCTGCAAGCTCCCTGCAATAGAAGATTTACTCTTTGAGTATCCTTTTCATATGAATGGAAAGAAATTGCTCCACCATCTTGCTCAACAGCAGGTTTGATATATTCATCTAAAATATTCTTGATTTGCTCTTCCAATTCAGCATTTTCGCTTGTATTGGTCTCTTCAAATAAGTCTTTTGCTTGCAATTCGATCACTCGCTTACCAGATTCCAGAAATTCTTTAATGGTATCCTTTACATCATTTTGGATTTCTACCCATTCGTATTCCGGTTTTTTGGTAACCGTAACGAAATTGCTCATATAAAAAACTCTATCTACATATTCCTTTTTGAAAAGGATTTCTGCTAAGGGCGCTTGAGCGGTATCTTCTATAGATGGAAAATCAAAAGAATCACCTTCAGGCACCAACATTTGGTTGGTAGCGAATTTCAATGAATTCGGATTCGGATTGGCTTCCATGTAAATGGTAACAGGTTGTTGTGTCTGCGTACTCATCTTTTTTAATTAAGTTATTTTCAATTTATTTATTTGCTGGAACGTCATCAGGAACATTAAGTTCGCCTTCTGACTTAGCAATTAATGTAGAAACAGTAGCATCGCCTGTAACGTTCACCACAGTTCTAAACATATCCAAAATTCTATCTACAGGAAAAATAATAGCTACCCATGCAGGATTTAAGCCTACTGAATTCAAAACGATAATCATCATCACTAAACCGGCACTTGGCACGGCAGCAGAACCAATAGAGGCTAAAGTAGCAGTTAAAACGATAGTCAATTGTTGTCCTAAAGTTAAATCCACCATGTGCAATTGAGCTAAGAAAACCACTGCTATTGCTTGGTACATACTTGTCCCATCCATATTAACAGTTGCTCCAATAGGCAATACAAAACTACTTATTTTCTTGGAGGCACCCATATTTTCTTCAACACACTCCATAGTTACCGGTAAAGTAGCAGCACTACTGGAAGTAGAAAATGCCAAAAACTGAGCAGGGCTTATCCTCTTTAAGAATTCTCTATAGGTTAATTTTTTGATAAAAAGTGAGACTATTAACGGATATAATACAAATATCATAAATAACAACCCTACTAATAAGGTAATAGAGTAGCTACCCAATCCCTTGAAAATTTGCCATACTTGAGCAGGTGTATCCGCCATTTTAGCAATAACTCCTGCTAATAGAGCAAAAACAAAAACTGGTGCTGCTTTCATAATGATGTCCACCATTTTAAGTATCACCTCATTCGCCCCATTTACAAAACTTATTACACCTCCTACCTTATCATTCGGCAACATAGCTAAACATATCCCAAAGAATAAAGCAAAAAAGATCACTTGAAGCATATTGGCATTACTGCTAAAGGCTCCGAATACATTTTCTGGCACCATATCAACGAAAAACTTGAGCGGTCCTTGGTTACTGGTTTCTTCTGCCGATTGAGATAATTGATCAACTTTCTCATTGGAAGCTTCAGCAACAGTTCTCAATGAATCCATTGCGCCTTCATTCATGGTGGAATTGACCAAATCCTGATATTTCTGCTCCTTTAAAAATGAGCGACCGTCTTTCGGTTGAGGAACATCAGGGTTTTCACTTACCCATAGTTCATATTTAATTCTATTTTTAACTCTTTGATCTTCATTAACGAACTTGCCTGGTTGCACTAAATTGACTAATGTTAGACCAATACCGACTGCCAGCACTGTAGACATTAAATAGAATACAAGTGTTTTTAAGCCCAGCTTTCCTAGTTTGTTAATATCAGTTAAACTGGAAACACCACTAATAATAGAAAGTAAAACCAATGGAACGGCAATTGCTTTCAATACTCTTATGAATATGGTACCGAAAGGATCAATCCAATCAATTGTAAATTGATTCCAGCCTAAATAGCTAGAAATAAAAGCCCAGACAATCCCTAAAACCAGACCAATAATTATTTTAATGTGTAATGGTAATTTCTTCATCAAATTTTATTCGTTTTAGCCCTCAACATAAAATCAGCAATCGTTAAAGCAGCCATTGCTTCCACAATAGGTACCGCTCTTGGCACCACACATGGGTCATGTCTTCCTTTGCCTTTTACTGTTACTTTATTTCCATCTTTATCAATACTCTCTTGATCATTCATAATAGTGGCAATAGGCTTAAAAGCTACATTAAAGTAAATATCTTGCCCATTTGAAATCCCGCCTTGCACACCACCTGAATGATTACTGGTTGTTTTCACTTTTCCTTCTTCCGTTTCAAAAGGATCATTATGTTCTGATCCATACATTTTCACACCTTCAAAACCACTTCCGTATTCAAATCCTTTTACAGCATTTATGCTCAGCATTGCTTGTCCTAAAACTGCATGTAATTTATCAAATACGGGCTCTCCTAATCCTACTGGAGTTCCTTTTACAACACAACTGACAATTCCACCAATAGTATCTCTATTTTTTCTGGTCTCATCAATATGTTGAATCATTTTTTCAGCCATTTCAGGATCCGGACAACGCACAATATTTTCCTCTGCTTTGTCCAAATCCATTTCTAGATATGATTTTTCAAGTTTTAAACTTCCAACTTGAGAAACATAGGCCTGAACATTAATACCTGCTTGCTTCAGATACATTTTAGCAATGGCTCCAGCAGCCACTCTAGCTGCTGTTTCCCTTGCAGAACTTCTTCCTCCTCCTCTATAATCACGAATACCATATTTTTCTTGGTAGGTATAGTCTGCATGAGATGGCCTGTAACTATCTTTAATATGAGAATAATCTTTACTCTTTTGATTAGTATTTCTAATTCCCAAAGCGATTGGAGTTCCAGTTGTTACTCCTTCAAAGATTCCCGATAAAATTTCTACCTCATCTTCTTCTTTTCTCTGAGTGGTAATCTTGGATTGCCCTGGCTTTCTGCGTTGCATTTCAGATTGCAAAAATGCTTCATCTACCCTTACACCGGCAGGACAACCGTCTATTACAACACCTATACCTACCCCATGGGACTCCCCATAAGTCGTGATTTTGAAGATTTTTCCGAAACTATTGCTCATTTATACAAAAATTGATGCGCAATTTAGGACTTTTTAAGTAAGATGAACAAGGAAAGTGAAAAAGCCACTATAAGAAATATGTTAAACACCCATTTCCAGATTTCTGTGGTTTGATGTGATTGTAACTGATTGGACACCTCATCAATTCTATCATAGAACAACCCATCAGACGAAGCTTGCTCGATATTTACGTTAGCCATGCTTTCACCAATCACTTTTATATTGTAATTAGATTTTAAAGTATCATATTTATTGGTTGAAGTATTAAAAAATATGAACTGAAAATATTCCGATAAATCGTATTCTCCTGGTTCTTTAGGAATCATATAGTATCGAAATGCTTTTGAACCTCTTACTGAAACTCCACTTCTGGTTATGTTTTCACTTACATCAGGCGAATAGATTTCTAATTCCTTTTTATCAATCACTTGAGGTTCCGTTATTCCTGAAATATTCCCTTTCCCTCTAACATCAAATTCATATTGAAAACTTTCTCCTGTATTCAATTCAGTAGAATTAATATTTTCAGACAACTCATAATTCCCAACCGAGACTTGGTCTTTTAATGGATGCTCAGGCAATGGCTTTACTTTAACTGTTTTGGGTTTGGAATAGAAAGTTTTGAACGTTTCTTTCCTATTCTGCCCAAAAAAACTTCTGCTTTTAGCCACCTGATATTTGATCATTTCCAATCCAACTTTCGGAAACACTATATCCTGCTCACCTAAAGGAAAAAAGGTGGCCTGAAATATTTTATAAACACTATATCGTTTTCCACCAATATTGACAGGCTCCGCTGTGATGTTTTCAATATTAAAATTCTCTTCCCAAACATTATTTGGTCTGACTTTACGTAAAATTTCAGTCAGTTGATTTGTTAAGTCATGAAACTGAAGCGGTGCTCTATTCTCATTTGAAACATAAAATGCTAAAGTAGTATTGACTCCCTCCCCAACATATATCTCATCTTTATCAGTGGTTAAAGCAAAAAATGCATCCTCTTTCAAATTAACAAATTCATCTGGTTCATCTCTTCTTCCGAAGAAATCCTCAAATGGATCACTTCCGAAAGGGTCGTATCTCCTATTTCGGCTTTGTTGCTTTGCTGGACCTACTTCTACATTTTTTCCAGGAGAGCTTATGACTTTTCCATTCACATTAATATTGAAGGCTGGTATATTGATAGTACCTTCCTTTTCTGGAACATAGGTTTGCGTAATACTTTGACTTCTTGTTACCTGCCCATTAAAGATATTAGTAGACGAACTACTTGAAGTACCTCTTTTCACTAAACCAGAGATCTCAGGAAACTTATCATAAGATTTTAAAGTCTCTCCCTCAACCTTTACAGTGATAGTAAAAGCCTCATTTAAAGCAATTCTATCTGGTCCTAGCTCAATAGAAATGTCTTGTGCCATCAGCCCAAAACTACCAAAAATCATTATTGAAAATATAATTAAAAAATAGTCTAACCTAAACTTCATATTTATCGTATTTTGATTCAAATACTTTGAATATTCGAACGTTAAAATTAGTGTTTAATTTTCGATTTTAATAAATTTTTACTACTTTCAAGAAACCAGAAAACTAAGTTCTTTAAAGTAATATCTACAACTCAAACCATAATAGCTATGTTAGATTATGCAAAATCAATTCTTTCAAAAGTAAGTTTCGACAGACGTTTATTTGAAAAGGAGTTGACAAAAGCTATTGCTCTGTTAGTTGAACATGAGCTGAATTTATTGAAGGAATGGTGCTACAGAAATTTTAGTTCTAAGTACCGTGATGTGTTAAACAAACATTTCCAAACTATTTAATATTTGAAGCCACCTAATAGGTGGCTTTTTTAATGTTCGATCATTTTTAAAAATCTTCTCTCCTATTCGCAATTCAATTGCATTTAACGTAATTTCGCTTCAAATTATATTAACATGAATTAACATGAACAATAGGAAGAAAAATTCAATCTATTCATTGATATTAATTGCAGTAGTGGCAATTGTTTGGTTTTATAGGGATAGCCAAAAGCCTGAAACTGAAAAATTGCCTTATATTTTTATTTCAGGAGAAGCACAAGGCACTACCTACAACATCACCTATTCAGATGTAGAAAACAGAAATTTCAAAGCTGCAGTGGATTCAATTCTGCATCAATTTGACTTAAGTTTATCCACTTATGTGAAGAGCTCTGAGATTGTAAGATTTAACAAATCAGATAGCTTCAAATTTGAATCTCCCTTTTTTTATCCTGTTCTAGAAAAATCGAAAGAAATCTATGAAGCTTCAGAAGGAGCTTTTGACCCAACTGTTTATCCATTGATAGAAGCTTGGGGATTTGGTCCAGAAAAAGTGGACTTCCCAGATAGCAGCCGAATAGAAGAAATAAAAGAATATGTGGGTTTCGAACACATTAATTTCAATAAGCAGCGAGTTGTAAAAGAAAAAGAAAAAGTATCTCTAGACTTTAACGCTATAGCACAAGGCTATTCTATTGATGTCGTTTTTGAATTCTTAGAAGCTCAAGGAATTGAGAACATGATGGTAGAATTAGGAGGGGAATTGAGAGTGAAGGGAAAGAATGAGAATGAAGATTTATGGGCGATAGGTATTGATGATCCTAAAATAGAAAGTGGTCAACAAGCTTCAAGAGTTGCCATTATAAAATTAGATAATGAAGCCATTTCCACATCAGGAAATTACAGGAAATTTTTCGTACATGAAGGTGAGAAATATGGACATAGCATCAATCCAAAAACAGGCTACCCGATTCAAAGAGACATTATTAGCTCAACAGTAGTTGCACCAACATGTATGGAAGCAGATGCATGGTCCACTGCTTTTATGGTTACTGGATTGGAAAAAGCAAAGGAAATTCTGACTACACAAAATCATCTGAAAGCCTTTTTCATTTATGAAGATGAAAATGGTGTTCTAAAGCAATTCAATACTGAAAATATAGGGGAAAATATCATACTAGAATAATGGTTCAAGAGAAAAAAGAAGGCTTCAATGAATGGTTTGGTTCTCCCTATTATCACATTCTATATAAAAATAGAGACGATAAAGAAGCTAAATTCTTCCTTACCAATTTACTGAATCATTTAAAAATCCCAAAAGAGGCAAAATTATTGGATGTTGCTTGTGGTAGTGGAAGACATTCTATTTTTTTGAACAAAAAAGGTTTTGAAGTAGAAGGAATCGATCTTTCAGAAAGAAATATTGCATTGGCAAAAGTACATGATAATGAAAAATTGCAATTCCATATTCATGATATGCGCAAAAGCCTAAAGGAAAATTATTTCGATTACGCTTTCAACCTGTTTACTAGTTTTGGTTTTTTCAAATCGGAGGAAGAAAACCAAAAATGCATTAGTTCGATTTCAGATTCACTTAAAAATGGGGGCGTATTTACCTTAGATTTTCTGAATCCATACAGGGTAATTCATAATCTGGTGAAAGAAGAAGTCAAAACTATTGACGGCATTGAATTTCACCTGAAAAGACATTTTGATGGAGAAAATATCATTAAAGAAATCAAATTTAATGCTGATGGTAAAGAATATGAATTTGAAGAAAGAGTAAAAGCTGTTAGAAGATTATCCTTTTTGGAATTTTTTCGTAATGCTAACTTTATGCTTTTGCAAACCTTTGGCGATTACGAACTAAATGAATATGAACCCGAGTCTTCCGAACGCATGATATTTATTGTGAAGAAATTATGATTAGTAATACTATAATATTGTTTTTACTCACTTTTGGGGCTGGCTACCTAGTGTTTTTTATTCCAAAAGTGAATAATTCATTTTTCAAATTGGCACTAGTATTTGCAGGAGCTTATCTGTTTTCAGTTACTGTAATTCATATTTTACCAGAAATATTTTCGCAAGGTGAAAATGTTGCTTATATCAGTTTATATGTCCTTGCAGGTTTTTTCGTTCAAGTAATTTTAGAATATTTTTCCGAAGGCGTAGAGCATGGTCATTTGCATAATATTGAGGGTCATCATCATCATGGGCAAAATAAATGGCTGGGATTGTTAATTGCCTTATCAATTCATGCTTTTTTAGAAGGCACGTTATTGGCTCATCCTGACACAATACATTCGCACGACAGCACTAACTCCGTATTCTTTGGAATATTAATGCACAAAATGCCAGCTGCATTTGCGCTAATGTCAGTTTTGATTTGTCATTTAAAAACGAAATGGAAGACTGTTTTAATATTAGTCATTTTCAGTTTGGCAAGTCCTGCAGGTTTAGGTCTTAGTCATCTTTTACACGATGCTGAAATATTCTCAGATAGAGTCTTCCTTATACTCTTTGCTATTGTTTCAGGAAACTTTTTACATATTTCCACTACTATCTTTTTTGAAAGTAGCCCAGATCATAGCTTTAATTTCAAGAAATTATTTATCTCTCTTCTAGGGGCACTGATTGCGGTATTGGCTGAGTTTTCGTTTTAATTATTGCTACTTGTTTTAAGGTACTATAAAGTAAATAATAGCAAGGCAACAAAAGTAAATGGCTAATTACATTTTGATCAATCCATTTATTTAAATAAATATTAAACCCATGAATCATGGCGGGGACTGCAAATAAAGCAATAGCTAATGGGATTCTAAGATAAGCAATATCTCGTTCTTGAAAATATTGTAAAAGATGAATTATAGATACAAAACCTATTAAGCCAACAATAGAATTCATCTTCACTACATCAAAATGCTGAACAGTAAAAACCTGAAAAAGAAATATTCCAAAAAAAGCAAATATCAATCCTTTTAAAAAGACTTTAATTTTAGCCGAATCTATTAATCTTAAACTAGCCAACTGGAAGAATAAAATTGAAACACCTTGCATTGTCCAAGCAATTAGATGTGGATTTTTACCTAAATAAAGATCCAGTAAATGAGCGGTTCCACCTAGAAAGGCTGAAAACCCTAGAAACAAGAAAAAGAAAGCAGTTAATTTTGCGTATTTGGAATTGAATTCATAAAAAAGCTTATGTCCAAAATAGGCACAAAAAGCTGCCATCAAAATATCACTGATGAAAGTTAAGGGATCAGCTAGCTCCAATCCCATAAACTCAATGTAGGTATGTTCAATCAATTTAAATGTAATTCAAAAACTTAAAATCAATAAGTGAACTGACTAAAAAAATCAGTTCACTAGACAGTTTGAATTAAACTGTTAAACAATATATGAATATTATTTTATACTTAAGTGCAGTTCTTTCAATTGTTCTGGAGAAATTGTGGCTGGTGAATCAATCATTACATCTCTTCCAGCATTGTTTTTAGGAAATGCGATATAATCTCTGATTGAATCAGAACCACCAAACATGGCGCATAATCTATCAAATCCAAAGGCTATCCCTCCGTGTGGTGGTGCACCGTATTCAAAGGCTTCCATCAAGAACCCAAACTGCTTTTGAGCTTCCTCTTCTGTAAAGCCTAAAGCCTTGAACATTTTTTGCTGTAAAGACTTATCATGAATCCTGATACTTCCTCCTCCAATTTCAACTCCATTGATCACCATATCGTATGCATTTGCTCTGATTCTTCCTGGATCAGATTCAATGAATTCCATATCCTCTGGCTTAGGACTGGTAAACGGATGGTGCATGGCATGAAATCTCTTCGTTTCTTCATCCCATTCCAAAAGAGGGAAATCTAATACCCAAAGTGGTTTGAAAACATTTCTATCTCTCAAGCCTAATTCAGTACCCATTTTCAAACGTAATTCATTCATTGCTCTTCTAGTGTGATCAATATCACCACTAAGTACTAAGAGTAAATCCCCGGCTTTTGCTTCAGCAGCTTCTGCCCAAGCGTTAAGATCTTCTTGGCTGTAAAATTTATCTACAGAAGATTTGAAGCTTCCATCTTCATTGCATTTCACATAAACCAATCCTTTCGCTCCAATTTGTGGACGCTTCACATATTCGGTTAAAGCATCCAATTGCTTACGAGTATATTCTGCTGCACCAGGAACATTTATTCCTACCACTAACTCCGCTTGATCAAATACATTAAACCCTTTGCCTTGCGCATGTTCATTTAATTCTACGAAAGGCATTCCAAATCTAATATCAGGCTTATCAGAACCATAAAGTTTCATAGCCTGATCGTATGTCATTCTTTCAAAATCATCAATTTCAACACCTTTCACTTCTTTGAAAAGATATTTTACCATTTCCTCGAAAGTGTTCAAAATGTCTTCTTGCTCCACAAATGACATTTCACAGTCAATTTGAGTAAATTCTGGCTGACGGTCAGCACGTAAATCCTCATCTCTGAAACATTTCACAATCTGAAAATATTTATCGAAACCAGAGACCATCAACAATTGCTTGAAAGTCTGCGGTGATTGTGGCAAAGCATAAAATTCACCTTCATGCACACGGGAAGGAACTACAAAATCACGTGCTCCCTCAGGAGTAGATTTTATTAAAACAGGTGTTTCTACTTCTAAGAATCCTGCGCTATCCATAAATCTACGGGTGGCTTGCATTAATTGGTGACGCAGCTTAAGCTTTTCCCGTACTGCAGGTCTTCTTAAGTCCAAATAACGGTATTGCATTCTTAATTCTTCTCCACCATCAGTATCATCTTCTATAGTGAAAGGAGGAGTTTTAGCAGCATTTAGGATTTTTAACTCCTCAAGAGATATTTCTATTTCTCCAGTAGCCATTTTATCATTTTTGGAGAAGCGTTCCAGCACCTCGCCTTTTGCCTGTAGAACAAATTCTCTACCTACTTTTCGGGCAGTCTTAAGAATATCTTCGTTTGTTTTGCCTTCTTCACATAAAAGCTGTGTAATTCCATAGCGGTCACGCAAATCTATCCATAATAAACCGCCTTTGTTACGTACACGCTGTACCCAACCGCTCAATATTACTTTTTCACCTTTATTTTCTATTCTTAATTCTCCGCAATGATGTGTCCTATGCATGATAAAATCTTAATTCAAATTTTGGGCAAAGGTAAGCAATTAGGCGAATTGATGAAGTGCTTTTCAGAATTGAATTTAATGGAGCAGTAAATTTTAAATAAAAAAAGGGATGAATTCGGTTTTTATGAACTCATCCCATTAGATTATTGATTAAGTAAATTATTTTGAATCTGCCGTTTCTTTGCTTAAAATTTCTTCAATTACAGCTTTCATTTCTGACTCTGATCTATAGCCTCTTGCAATTAGATAACCTTGATTGCCAATGCTTAAGACCACAGAGGGGAAACCTCCAATCCCCATCTGTTGACCAATTTGAAATTCTTGATATGTTTTTTCTTTGTAAGCAGGATCTTCCAATTTACTTTTGAAAACCTCCCAAGGTAAATCAAAACTTTCTATAAGTGTTCTGTAATTTTCAACTTCATTAAGATTTATACCCTGTTCATATAAAGTTGATTGCAAAGCTGAGGCAAACTCAATGCTAGATTTATTGGTCATAGATTTATAAACCGTCATAGCGATACAAGGCAATTCAGAATTAAGCATTAAGCTTCCTTCCTCCAAAATATCCAAATAAGGTTTCCCAAACTTCACACCTGTCATTTCTTCTAAACGAGGCATAGCTTCCTTTAGATACTCTTTCATTTCGCTTAATGGCTTCACTCTATCTCCAAGCACCATTCCACCGCTGATGGCTTCAAAAGCTACTTGCTCTTGAAATTCCTTTTCCAATTTTTTAATCACTGGACTGAATCCAAAACACCATCCGCATAAAGGATCGTAGAAGTATAATAATTTTGCTTTTTCCATGTTGCTACATACGTTGTGAAGAGGATTGAGTTGACAATTGAAATAAGAATCTAATTAAATTCTCCAGAAAGTTGATAACCAAAAGAATCAGCACTATTGTCAGGGCTTAATGCCAATAAATACATTTTTGTTTTAGCTGGAACGGTAAATTTATAGGGTAATTTTTTAGTACTAATGAGATTTTTCAATTCCAATTTTAAAATACCTCTCATTTCTGTATTCATTCCGTTATTAACATAAATTAACACGTAGTCCCCATAATTCTCTGTATCAAATTTAATTTTATTATTTAAGTCGGAAGGCTTCATTTCAGCTTCAAACTGTGATTCCTGAAAGCTATCCTGAACTTCAAAATCAGGTTTTTCAGGATGGTATGCATAATAGCTATTCGATTCTCTAGGTATAAATAATTCCTCTTTATAATTTAAAAACTTTATTGGCAAAGTAATATTTTTAAAATTCTGATTTTTAGCAACCATAAAATGAAGGTGAGGCCCAGAGCTCCAACCAGTATTACCACTGAGGCCAATGAATTGCCCTTTTTCAATTTTATCTCCTTTTTCAACTAAACTCCCATTTTTTTGCAAATGAACATAGCTTCCAACCGTCCCATCGTCATGATAAACTTTAATAAAATTACCATATTTTTCAAATTTCGGGTCATTGCCTCCCACATTAGAATCTTCACTAACTTCTATCACTAAGCCATTTCTTGCAGCATAGATACTGTCTCCAATTTCTAAATTAAAGTCGATGGCATTTACCCCTCTATGTGTCCCTGAGCCATTATTCCCTTGCCCTATTCTGACCCTTTTCCCATGCTTATAGGGCAATAGATATGGATAATCTTCATCAATTGTAAGTGATGGATCACCTATATTATAAAGAAAATTGAAGTCAAAGGAAGTACCCTTAGTTTCCTCATTTTTTTTCAACTTCAAAACCTCTTGACTCGCGGCATTTGCTGGAATAGTTCTGATGAAACTTTTCTCTCCTGAGCTAGAAGATAAATTTTCCATTTTCTGAAAATCAATCTTAACCGTATAAGGAACTGATTCATTGTTATTTGCATAGAACACAAAGCCTTCATCAGATTTTTTATAAAATATTTTAATTGGCTTATCTTGGGCTAGCAGAAAGCTTGAATAAAAAGTATAGATAAGTAAAAATAAGAAGCTTTTCATTTGAATTTAATTTTAAGACCCTCCCGATTAGCATGGACAGGCTATGAAATTTATTTAAAACTTATACGTATTACACTGTAAAAACAGTTGCATTGTTTTACAAAAATGAAATTAGGAAAGTTTATAAGTTCAATAATTAAATCACACAGAAAACTACTATTTATTATTGAATATCAAATAATAAATACGTAATCCTATTGTAATCTAATAAACTCGAATTATTTTTTTCTACTATTTTGATTCTTTAGAAAGAGGAAACAATAAGCTTAATTGAATGGCGGTTACTTGATTTGTAGATGTAGTAGGGTTCTCCCTAATAAAGTGGTTAACAGGAAGAATATTTGCAAATCCAGATTTGAAACTTCCGTCCAATTGCAGAATAAATAGAGAAAAATCATAGGAAAACCCTACTCCAGCATTAATCCCAAAGTCGCCTCTATTATCTCTATCTGGAGAATAATAAATTTGAACCTGATCCAAATCCTGATCGTTTTCAATTGTAGTGGAAGAATTTAATGCCCATGCCACATAAACTCCGGCATCTACAAAGAATTTAAATTTTTCTTTACCAAACACCTCCCAATGCAAATAGAAAGGCATTTCTAAATAATTTATTTCTGTAATAACAGTATTAGTATAGAAAGTATTGGTTGAATCCAGAGTGTTTTGTCCCCAACCTTTGGTAGAATAGTTTAAATCTAATTGAATCCCAATCTTATCATTTTGCATGTAGCGGTATGAAATCCCAAAAGTTTGACTTACAAAATAAGCAGTTGGAAATCTGGTTGAAATAGGTCTATTGGTAAAATCAGTGAAATTTACAAAAGGAATATTAGCACCTCCTTTTACACCCAAGTAGGATTGGCCCTTAATTTCTTTTGTAGAAATTAGACATAAAAAAAGTATGAAAACTATAAATATCTTTTTCATACTATTATAACTTATCAAGATCGAAAAAATTACGATTCTGACTCCTCTTTATCAGTATTTCTTTTATCAATAAATGCGATTGCATTTACTAGGCCAACTAAAGTGACTAATATCCAAAAAAATGTGTTGGCTCCTTCTGTTACCGGTATATCGTAAAACATATTTTTCTCTTTATAATTTATTGGACAAAAATAGAGGATAAGCTTTTATCCTACAAGCATTATTGATTTACTTTTTTAAAGTATCTTTCTCAAGATTAAATAAATCGTTCAAAACACCAATTAAGGTTTCTTCTTCACCTCTTTTGCAAGCGGCTTTCAGTTGTAAAACTGGAAGTTTAAGTATTTTCTGCATCATGCTTTTAGTCACCTTATCTACAATTTTACAGTCTTCGCTTTCAATATCTTTAAGATAACGAGCAAGTTCTTCTTGTCGTATCTGCTCTAATGCATTTTTCAGATTATTAATAGTTGGAGAAACTGCCATTTCTTTTGACCAGTCATTGAATTCATCCATTGATTCCTCAATGATTTCTTCTACTTGTGGAATAGCTTTAATTCGTTTCTCTAAGGCTTCATCCGCTTTACTTTTCACACTATCTACATTGTAAACCAATGCTGCAGGGTTTTCCTCTACCTCGTTACTTACTGAACGAGGAACAGATAAATCTATAAAATACTTAAAACTTAAAATATCTAAAGCATCAACTTTTTCCTTCGTAAAGATGGGTTCTGAAGCCCCAACTGAGGAGATAATTATATCTGCATCTTGAACTCCGTCCCACAATTCGGTATAAGGATGAACTTCAAAATTACATTCAGCTGCTAATACCTTAGCCTTATCTTCTGTTCTGTTGGTAATTTTAACAGAAAGTCTTGTATCTCCTACAAGATTCCGGCAAACATCCTCTCCTATTTCACCTACACCAACGACCAAAACTCTTGGATTTTTAATATCCGCTGTTAAGGTTTTTACTAATTCAGTAGCTGCATAAGATACTGATGCTGCCCCATCTCTAAATGGAGTTTCTTGTACCACTCTTTTATTAGTGAAGAAAATAGTATGCATCAAACGATGCAAGAAAGGACCAGCCAATTGTAAATCAGCCGAAAGCTGATAAGCTCTTTTAACTTGATTTGAAATTTGAATATCACCTACAACTTGAGCTTCTAAGCCCATTGAAACTCTAAAGAGACGTTCAACTGCAGGTTCATGCTCGTTAATAATTTCAAAATAGGGTTTAAATGAATCAAAATCACTAATTCCTTTTTCAATCCCTATTAATTTTATGATATCTTCAGAAAGCTCCTCTTCATTGAAATAATATACCTCTGTTCTGTTGCAAGTCGAGAGCACCAAAACATCGGAAACTGAAGTAAACTCTTTGAAATAGTTCAATAACCTACCAATAGCCCCATCATTAAGAGAGACTTGTTCCCTAATTTCAATAGGGGCATTTTTGAATGATAAACTTATTGCTTTGAAATTTTCTTTCATAATTCTAGATGAATACGCAAAAATAACTTTTAAGTCACAGGAAATAAAATAGATGTAAGTAGTTCTGCTTATTTATTATTTTTCTAAATAAGACGCCTTCCTATCACTGCCACTTAACACATAAAAATGCCAATTCATTCCATTTATTTTTTTAGCAAAATAAAATAACGAAATTCGTGCAAAATTTAATCAATGGAAACGAATACGATATTAGTAATAGGAGCAAATGGTCAGCTGGGCACCGAATTAACAGCTGAGTTAAGGGCGATTTATGGAAGCACTAATGTTATTGCAACCGACATTCAAAATCCAAAAAAGGAACCACTTCCCAATGAGCCTTTTGAGCAATTGGATGTTATGAATGCTGAAAAATTGAATAAAATAGTAGAGCAGTATAAGGTTACGGAGATCTATATGTTAGCAGCAATATTATCTGCCAAGGGAGAGCAAAACCCGATCTTTGCATGGGATCTCAATATGCAAAGCCTACTTAACGTATTAGAAGTAGCTAGAGAGAAAAAGCTATCAAAAGTTTATTGGCCTAGTTCAATTGCTGTTTTTGGACCAAAATCTCCTGTTGACAATACTCCTCAGGATTGTGTAATGGATCCCAACACTGTCTATGGAATCAGTAAATTGGCTGGAGAAAGATGGTGTGCATACTATAATGAAAAATATGGTGTTGATGTTAGAAGTTTAAGATATCCTGGATTAATAGGATACAAATCTTTGCCAGGTGGCGGTACTACTGATTATGCTGTCGATATTTTCCATAAAGCATTAAATAAAGAAGATTTTGAATGCTATTTGAGAGAGGATTCATATCTACCCATGATGTATATGCCTGATGCTATTAAAGCTACTATTGATTTAATGCAAGCACCTGCAGAAAAGATTAGTGTAAGATCTAGTTATAATTTAGGAGCACTTAGTTTCACTCCAAAAGATATTTATGAAGTAATCAAAAAGCAGCATCCTGATTTCAAAATTTCTTACAAAGTGGATTATAGACAAAAAATTGCTGATACATGGCCTAACAGCATTGATGATAGCCAAGCGCAAAAAGATTGGAACTGGAAACCATCATTCACTTTAGAAGATATGGTAGAAGATATTTTGGAGAAACTTCCTGAGTATGAATTCTAAATAAGTTTTTAAGTATAAAAAAGGCTGATTTTAAGAGAAAAACTTAAAATCAGCCTTTTTTTTTGCAGCAATCAATCATTTCCTACCATAAATAAAGCGTTGGCAAATAATAGTTGACCTTGATGCCAAAATGCTCTAAAGAGTGGATCATCTTGTAAATAAATCACTTGGCCTCTTCCAAATGATTCAACTCCAAAAACCATACTGTTGAGTTGCTGTTGCTTTGCTTTATAACCTGCAAATCCTGCGATGTGGCTATTATTAGATTTAATCACCCCTACATTCCATCCATTGGGCAGATACTCGTAAGCTTTTCCAGAAGTCTTTAGGCTGAAATATTGATTTCCTAAGCCAAACGCTAGCGGATGACTATTATCAAGTTGAATGTCATAAATAGCGCCAAATATACTACTCGACAATCTTTTTCTTTCCGCATTTTCATATAAAGCCAATGCTTCTTCTGATGGATCTTCTTTTTTTGTTTTCAGTTGCCCATTCTCGTGATCTGCAATTAATGAAATAGCAGAACCCATCGCAATAACTTTTCCTCCTGATTTAGCAAATTCTAATAATTTTGATTTTCCTTCTTCAGTTAAATTAGAATAGCTACCTGATGGTAAAATTAACTGATCGTAATCAGAAATATCAATTCGATCAAAGCTACTCACTCTTATACTGTGAATTGGATAATCTAATGACTGCTCAAAGAAATACCATATTTCACCATAAGCTAAAGAAGAAACTCCTTCATCCATTAAAACGGCTATTCTTGGAGCTTTCAAAAATTGAACCTCTGATGAACCTATATCATAAATTTTATCAGCAAATCCTGAGGTTATTGGATAAACTCTTATTTCAAATTTATTTGAAAGCTTTAACAGCTCTTCATTTAAGTTCTTGATTTCTTCATTGTTGGTTTGGGTAATAATTAAACTTCCCTTATTAAATTCTTCAGACTTAAATTTCAAATTTTTATATGCAATTCGAACTTTTATATCCTGCTTAAGGGCTTCCGCTAAAAATTGAGCTGAATTAAATGAATTCCATTTTATGGCATAAGCATAAGCTGATTGCAAATTATCGTTTTCATTGATTTGCTCATCAATAGGTTCAGAATTCATTCTATTTTTCAAACCGTAAGTTTCCAATCCGTAGGCATAAGGAATCGCCCAAGCTGTAATGTCATAGGTTAGGGAATCGCTGTAATTCGGTTTAGGATCGAAAAGTGCCTGAATTAGAGTTGATTTTGGTTGGTAAGCACTTATGACCAAATCTTTTTTATCTGAATTGAAACTAATTTCCTTTCTTTGAAAATAACTATAGCCACTTAAATTTTGTTGCTTCCCAATTTGACCAATTTCTATTTTTTGACCTTCCAAAAATTCAAGTAAAGCTTTTATATCATCCTTTTTATCTTCTGTCCATTTTATAACATATGATTTAAATGGATCTTCAGGATTGTTGATATTTCTTGAAAAATATTTTTTAAACTCACTGTTTAGTTTTTCAGCATTTTGAGAAGCTATTTCGATAGTACTCATCCCTGTTGTATAATGATGTTCCAGCCTATCTTTCAAGGTCAATGTATCCCCTATATTGGTAATCGCTCCTAATCCAGCTCTTCCATTACCTGCTTGTTCGTAGGTCATCCCGATGGCACCATTGAATGTTGGGTAGGTATCACCATAACTTGGATAAAACAAATCAAATCGCTCACGAGTAAAGTATAACCAGTTATTTTGATCAAAATATTTAGCATGATTTTGACCTATTTGTGTCTGAAAATCTTTCTGCCAATCGGTAATTACCTCATGCAGCGGCTCAGCTGCTGGAGCAAAATAATAGGGGCTATTAATGGATTGCTCATGAAAATCGACATGAATATGAGGCATCCATTCATGATAGGCTTTCATTCTGGCTTTTGATTCCGTTTGCGTTTGCCATGCCCAATCTCTGTTCAAATCAAATAAATAATGATTTGGTCGACCACCTGGCCAAGGTTCATCATGTTCTACTGCATCCAAGTTGGGATTGAAATTTTTCGCACCATACCTTCTATAAAAATTAGCATATCGATCTCTCCCATCAGGATTTACGCATGGATCCATTATGATTATTGTATTCTCTAGCCATTCTTCACTTTCCATTCCTCCAGTTAATAATTCATAAGCAGTTTTCATGGAAGCTTCTGTGGAGGATGCTTCATTTCCGTGAATATTGTAACTCAACCAAACCACAGCTTTTTCAGCGGCACCATTTAATTCACCATTTAATCCAGTCTGCGCAACATTTTGATTCTGGATTTCATCAAGGTTTGCTATGTTCTCGCTAGAAGAAATCACAGCATAATAGAGTGGCCTTCCTTCATAAGTCTCACCATATTTCTTCAAGATAATTTGATCAGAATTATCGGCTAGATATTTAAAATAATCAACTACTTGATGATGGAAAGTGAATTTATCTCCCAAAGCATATCTTAATTTCTGATCAGGAGTTTGAAGATTTTGAGCAATTGAAAGACTTGTGATTGAGTAAATTAACAGAAAGAAAATTACTTTTTTCATATATATATCCTTGAAGTGAGTGTGAAAATTATTTGTCAATTTACATTGTTTTTTAAAATATCGAAAATGTAATTGACAGACGGTTAGAACACAAGCTATACCAGACAATTGTAATTTTTCTCACAAAAAAAGGTCTCATTTCTGAGACCCTTTAAATTTGATTTAAACCTAATATTAATTTCTACTTCTGGAAGAAGAAACTACGGCTCTTGAGTTTCTACTTTCATTACTTCTACTATTTTGAGATCCTCTTACTGAAGAATTTGGACTTTTTGCTGAATTACTGATTCTTGAATTTGAGCTGCTTCTTCCTCTCTCATTATTACTGATTCTTGAATTTACACTACTTCTGCTTCGCTCAGAATTACTAATTCTATTATTTGAATTATCTCTAGTTGAGTTACTTCGCACTTCATTTCTATTTACTGAACTTCTGCTAGAAGAACTTCTTCTCGAATCTGATTTTATATTTTTTGAAGCATAACTTGCTCTTACATTTCTATTAGCTGCTCCATTATTTGCTGCATATGAATTATAATTTCTACCACTTCTGTAAGCGATATGGTTATGCCCATTATGATAATTATGACCATGATTTCTGTGGTTACAAACTACTTGATGAGTTCTATAAAAGTTACCATGATAACCACAATGACCACTACAAATATGTTGTGCTAATGGATAATTGTTATAATAGTTAATATCCAAAATGATAGCATTTCTACCAAAGAACAACTCTACAAACTGACCTCTATCTACTAGTAAAACATTGTAAAATAGATTTCTTCCTCTGCGTTCACGATTGATATGCACAATCTGATGATATGGATAGTAATAATCAATTTCATAAAGTACCGAATTTGGAACTGCCCAGTTGTGTGTTGTGCCAAAAGAAGCCACAATTTGAAAATTTTGAGTTTTTGCAGAATTAGAGAAAAATAATAATCCTAAACCTAAAACGAACGGAAGTAAAATGTGCTTCTTCATAACTTTAATTGTTTGGTGTTATGAAGGATGAACCAAGTATTGTGCCAAAACCGTCAAATTATATATAAATACCTGATATACAGTATTATAAATTATTTTTTATCGATGAAATATCCTTAAGATTTGTTTCCTCTACACTTTGGAGAAGGATCAAGACTTATGCTTTAGACTTATTCATAAGCAGTTCTGCTTACAATACTTCTGCCCAAAGTAATTTCATCAGCGTACTCAAGTTCTCCGCCAATTGGAATCCCTCTGGCAATGGTGCTGGTTTTAACTCCTAATTGTTTTACTTTTTTGCTGATGTAGAAAGCAGTGGTATCGCCTTCCATGGTGGGAGAAAGTCCGAAAATAATTTCTTTTACTTCTGAATCTGATGAAGAAACTCTCTCCATTAAACTGTCAATGGTTAAGTCTTCAGGTCCAATTCCTTCTATAGGAGAAATAATTCCTCCTAAAACATGGTATAAGCCATTATATTGTGAAGTATTTTCGATAGCTAATACATCTCGAGTATCTTCTACCAAGCAGATAATAGAATTATCTCTTTTATGGCTTTTGCAAATATTGCATATCTCCTCATCGGAGATATTATGGCATTTTCTGCAGTATTTAATATTTTGGCGCATATCTATGAGAGATTGCGCTATATCCGTTGTGAAATTTTCTTCTTGTTTTAATAAATGTAGGACTAATCTTAGGGCTGTTTTTTTTCCAATACCAGGAAGCTTGGAAAATTCATTGACTGCAGACTCAATTAATTTAGAGGAAAACTCCATATTATTCTATCTCAGCATTGATTCCAGCATCTACTATAGCTTGTCTGTAAGGGATTAAATCAACAAACGAACCTTTTTTTACTGCACATTTGCCTTTGTAATGCACCAATAAAGTGCATTGCTCAGCTTGTTCAGGAGAATGTTTACAGACTTTAACCAATGTATTAATTACATGCTCAAATGTATTCACATCATCATTATAGACGATCAAATCATTGATATCCTCATCAGAGGTAGTTTCCAAAACCACCTCTCTTTTGTCTTCTTCTAGCTGATAAAATATTTTAAAATCACTCATCACGATTCAATAACTTTAAAAAAAGCCTAATGTTACAATTAAGCATAATTCACATGCAAATTTACGAAAAATTAACCAACTTCGGATTTATTTAAAAACCCAATTTTAAAATCATTTAAGAAATAACTTTTATTAAGGCTTATTTTTTGTGCAATAGTAATTTCGAGTTTATAAACTATAATAATTCATTATGAGTCCGATTCTGGTCATTTCAGTCATATCCATTTACTTTCTGGTTTTAATGGGGATTTCCTGGCTTACTTCTCGTCAAAATGATAACCTAACATTTTTCACTGCCAACAGACAATCGCCTTGGTATTTGGTGGCTTTTGGAATGATTGGTGCTTCGCTTTCTGGTGTAACTTTCATCAGTGTACCTGGTGAAGTGGGCAATACTGCTTTCGCTTATTTTCAGGTGGTTCTGGGCTATTTGGTGGGCTATTTTGTAATCGCTACTGTTTTGCTTCCCCTTTATTACCGACTTAATCTGATTAGTATTTACACTTATCTGGAACAAAGGTTTGGGAAATACTCCTATAAAAGTGGTGCATTTTTCTTTTTACTATCTAGGATTGTTGGCTCTTCCTTTAGATTATTTTTGGTAGCTGGAGTATTACAATTAGCTATTTTCGATGCGTATGGCTGGCCTTTTTCGGTCACCGTGGCGATTACAATTGCATTAATCTGGCTCTATACCTTCCGCGGTGGGATAAAAACCATTGTTTGGACGGATACACTTCAAACGCTCTTCATGATTTCGGCAGTTGCTATCAGCATTTATTTAATGAAAGATGCATTAGATATGTCTTGGCTACAGCTAACAGAGAAAGTTTCTGCTTCAGGCTATTCCGAAATATTTGTTTGGGACTGGCAAAGTGGTCAAAACTTCTTTAAGCAATTTATCAGTGGCGCTTTCATTGCCATTGTGATGACAGGTTTAGATCAGGATATGATGCAAAAAAACCTGACTTGCCGCTCCTTAAAGGATGCACAAAAGAATATGTTCTGGTTTTGCATAGTATTGGTAATTGTGAATTTCATGTTCTTAAGCATGGGTGCATTGCTTTACATTTATGCGGGAGAAATGAATATTGCCATTCCGACCAGAACTGATGATTTATATCCACTTCTTGCTCTCGAGCATTTCCCTTTAATTGCAGGAGTAGTTTTTCTTTTGGGGATAATTGCAGCAGCTTATTCTAGTGCTGATTCAGCCCTTACAGCATTGACCACGTCATTTTGTGTTGATTTCCTAGGCTTAGGCCAAGATGATAAACCCATTTCTAAGAAAATCCGCATCAGAGTACACCTGGTTTTCTCTGTCATTTTATTTCTAGTCATTATCGCGTTCAAAGCCATTAATGATCAAAGCGTAATTACTGCTGTTTTTAAAGCAGCAGGCTATACTTACGGCCCAATTTTAGGGCTATTCACTTTCGGATTGCTCACAAAATATCAACTGAAAGATAAATGGGTTCCGTTAATAGCTGTACTCGCTCCTATCTTTTCTTATATCATCAATGAAAATTCGGAAGCATGGTTTTACGGCTATAAATTTGGATTTGAAATACTGGTAGTCAATGGATTACTGACTTTCTTTGGATTATTTTTAATTAGAAAAGATAAAATAGAAATCGGCCTAAAATAGATCCTAATACAAAAAGATTGAATTGATTGGCTTCCAATCATTGACAGTAGAGTTAATGAAACTTACGAAATGCTTTCAGGAAACCACATTTCAATATCTAAAATTGAACCGTTTTGAAAATATGAATCAGAGGCATTTCAGATTCCATGAGAACAAAAACATCTTATATATTAGAAAAAGACGCATTAGCGTAATTAATTGATGAACGTTTTGGAAATTACCTCAATGTTTAAGTCGTAACAAAATGAACGCTTATACAGAAGGAGTTGGATTCAATAACAGCAAAAAAACTTTGATACAAAGCTCAATATTCCAGAGCAGTAATTATAGTCTTTCATTTTTATTGTCAAGCATAGCATTCTGATTTCACAATGGCCGAAAGTAAAATGAAGATTGACAACCGCCAAAAAATCAGTACGTTATTAGAAGAAAGTAGAGTATCTACAAACCTGAGAAATGAAAACTATATTTTTGACTTTGGGATTACTTTGTACAGTTTTTTTGCTCGAAGCGCAGGAAAAAACACCCCCTAATATTATAGTAGTAGAGTCGAACTTTATTATCAGCACTCATTTTTCTTATGACAGAGTCATGACTTCTGTTGGAGATAAGTCAGCACTAACGCTTGGGGGTGACTATATGATGGGGACTGGTTTTGGTTATGGAACGCATTGGATTGCACCAGAAATCAATCTTTTTTCTTTTGGTCCCAAACACTTTCTCGAAACCGGAATACAATATGCAATTGCCTTCAGCAATAGTGAACCAGAAGCGGATAGTGATTCTTCGCTGGGCATCAAAGTTGCATACCGATACCAAGGATCTAAAGGATTTATTTTTCGCACCAGCTTATATGCACATCTCGGAGTTGATCCGCCTGTTTTTCCTACAATTGGATTTGGATACGCCTTCTAGAATTTTACTATTTCTTCAAAACAAATTTAAAACGCGGGAATTCCATTCACATTAGCTATAATTTTCATTTATCAGAGCAAAGTTAAACCTCTAGCTCTACCATCGGATCCCAAAAAATACTTTTGAAATTCTGAATTTGATCATCCTTTACTTGAATCCCTTCTGCTTCCAATGCTTTTTGCATGGTGTCAGGAGTTTCAAAATGCATTTTACCGGTCAATAATCCATTTCTATTCACCACTCTATGTGCTGGGATATTTTCTATAGAATGAGAAGCATTCATAGCATATCCTACAACTCTGGAACTTTTTGCAGCTCCTAAGTATTTAGCTATAGCCCCATAGGATGTCACTCTTCCTTTAGGGATTAATCGGACAACTTGGTATACCTGATCGAAAAAATCATTCTTTTCCTTCATAAAATATGCAGACTGCTTTTACTTTTCTATTTTTGATTTTTCAGCTGGTGAATTTTTGGCATCCATCCTCCCCTTTTGGGAAAATTAAATGGGGTTTAATTCATTTTGCTATGTGTTTTCAATTTGTAAGTCGGTCATGACCGTTTCGTATGGCTAAATTAATTTATATTTTCTTAATTCCATGGTGTTTGTTTGCTTATGCCAGTCATGCGCAAGCTTATGCTAATTTTCCTCATGACAGCACTTTGGAAGTATTTTCCAAAAAGGGCAAAAAAGGAATTAGAAATGAAAGTGGAAACATCTTATTAGATGCAAAATATCAAGCTTTTGGATGGTCTGATGGTGAATCAAAAAGCCTAACTGGATATATTGGTTACCAACAAAACGATTTATGGGGCTTAATGTCCAATGACTTCGAAGTAATTTCAAAACCTAAATACCATAGCTTATTGCCATTTGGTGATGATTTGTTTATCATTTCTGAGAAAAGTAAATATTCTAAAGTCCTATTCTATGGCTTAATTAAAGCGAATGGAAAGTCAAAAATTAAGACGAGTTTCCGAAACATTTATCCTGCTGGAAACCATCTTATCACAGCCACTAAAAAAGAGAAGGATATTTATTTTGGTATAATCAATTCCTCTGGTAAAACTACTCTACCATTTGAGTATTTCCATATTGGGTATTTAGGGCACGACAATTTTATTCTAACAAAAAATACTGGTGAAAAAGAACTTATAAAACTCGCTTCTAAGCCAGAAGTATTATTGGGAAATATGGACAGTGTTTCCTCTTTTAGAGATGGAGTAGCTATCATTTTCAGAAATGGAAAACAGGGGCTAATTAGGCAAGATGGCAAAATGTTATTACCAATTGAGTACAAAAAAATTGAATGGAATAATGGCACACATATTTATGTTACACCTCTCGATGAATGGACTATTTTAAATCAAAATGGCAGAGAAACAGGTATACAAAAAGCTGATTCCATTTTTTATTTGAATGATAGTTTACTTGTAAAAAACACTTCTTCATTTGCCCAAATCCATAATATTAACACTAATAAAAGCAATCAAGTTTTTCATGCAGATATCATTGGTGTATTTGGAGACCACTTCATTCTCAATAAATCAAATCAGACTTTCATAGCTCAGGACAGCAATCAAATTATTAGTGAAAAATTCAATAATGATGTTCAATGGAATGAAGATTTTTTTGTAGCAAAAAAGAAAACTTATCAAGGTTTTGAAAACATCATTATTAGTACAAAAGGAAAATCAATAAAAGCTGACTCATACATGTTTTTAGATAATTCCATCGCCCTAAAAATCAAAGCAAATTGGGGTATTTTTGATAAGAATTTAAAAGAAGTCATCCCTCCTCTTTATCTCAATATCCTGAGAAATGAAAATCAATATATAGTGAATTTTAAAGGTCTTTATGGTGTAATTGACCTAAATAACAATTGGGTAATTCCCCCTCAATACAAAGAAATTAAAGCTATCAACAGCACTCAATACAAATTGGTAGATAAATATTTACGTGAATTTATTTCTGACGGAGATGGAAATACCGAAGCCAGACTATATTATGATTTTTATGGAAACTATGGAGTGGAGCAAGATTTAAACGATAAATATAGATTAGTTGATCATAAAGGACAGGCTATATCTGATTTCAAAAAGGGCAAATATTCAGGTCATGGGAAATCAGGAATAATTTTTCGAAATGGAAACCAGCATATATTGCTAAATGATTCTGGGAAAGAACTATTCAAGATTAATGATTATGATACTATCATTTTTTCAGATGATGAATACTTAGCCATTCAAAAAAATGGTCAATGGGGATTTATAAATGATAGTGGTATTTTAAGAATCGCAAATCGCTACGATACAGTGCGTCCTTTTAAAAATGAAAGGTCAGCAGTTAAAATCCGTAATTCATGGGGTTTTATAAATCGAAGTGAAGATTTAGTGGTTCAGCCATATTATTCTAAAGTGTCAGATTTTGAAAACAGCACTGCATTTGTCCGAATTAATAATAAATACGGATTGATTAATGTGAATGGCGATTTCATAATTGAGGCTGAATACGATGAAATTTTAAAAGAAAAGGGATTTTATTTATTGAGAAAAGCTTCAAAATGGGGAATTGCAAATACTCAAGGTGAAGTAATTTCTTATCCTAACTACGATGAAATTACTGTGGGAAATGATTATCTCAAAGTAGAAAAATATGGCACTTCCAGGATTCTCTCCAAAAAAGGAACAAACCTTATTGACAATCAATATGATCAAATCTATTATGACGAAGAAAGAAAGCTTTTCCTTGCAAAGAAAAAATCTAAAAAAGAACAAGTTTTCTTAACTGATATTTTGAGTGGTGACTATCCTTAATTTCAATCTCCAGCAGAAATAATTTCCTCCATATTAATCCTATCTATTATAATCTATTAGCTGATTTTTCTGTGAAACATATTGAATTTCACAAGGTTTCCAGTCATCTCAATAAAATATTCATTCTCACTTTTTTCGATAAGATGTGATTTTTAGCTTATATTTGAGTTGTTTTTAGGGATGAATTAGGATAATTTAAATTCCTTAGTGTACTTTATGGCTTACAAATTTGAACATACTGCTGATATAGCTTCTGAACTTCCAGGAGAGCTTCTTTTTAAAATAATGAATGAAAGCTCATTAGTTGAAGCAAATGGAGTTCCTGCAAAAGCATTGAGAAATATGCTGAATTTCATTACCCACGAATTTGAAGCTGATGAACACTGGGTGGTTGAAGAAAGTAAAAAAGATAATTGCCTAAAGTGGGATCTGGAAAACCCATTAATTAAAGAGAGCATTCCATTCAACCATGAATTGAAAGAAAAAAGTCAACATCCTTTTTTCACTGTTGAAATTAAAAAGCCATTTTTATTATTTAAACATCATTTAATTTTCCCTGTAGATATAAATGAAAAGAAAATTTACATAGGCTTTTCTTCCCAGCAAAAGTTTGATTTAACTTCACAGGATAAAAAATTCTTTCATGTTATCTCTGAAAGGTTAAAAGAGTTAATCTTATTAATAAACAATGAAAGAAAAGAAAAATCAAAGTCTCAGCGATTAGAAACTATATTGGATAGGCTACCTCAAGCTATCGTGTTCACCGAAAATAGAAATGGTGATACATGGCTAAATAATGAAGCCCTTCAGATTTTTGGCTTAGGAAAAAATGAGAAATCAATCCCATCTGAGCTTTTCAGCAAAAAATTAGCAGAGCTCAAGGTAAAAGTCACCAATAAAGAAGAAGTAGAATTGGTGGGAAATAATATGATTAGCTTAAATGCTTTACCATCAAGCTTTGGAGAAGATTGGATCTGGAAATTCGAAAATTTCGTTTTGAAAGTAATTCGAAAAAACGCCTATATAGCTGGAAAAGAAGGAGAATTATGGGTTTTCGATAATGTAAGTGAATTATATTTCGCTAATGAAAGATTGAATTCTCTTTTCAGAAAACTTAATGTAGCCTACAATGAGATTAATGCTAACCTTACAGAATTTCAAAGCAAATCGAGTAGTAAAAATATTACAGATTTAGAAGCTGAAGAATCACGAATCATACAACAATATGATGATAAAGATATTTTAGGAAAAGTTACTCATGATTTGAGAACCCCTTTTGCTAAGGTTTATACTATAGTTCAGCTTCTTTTAACTGACAACGAGGAAAATTTAAGTGATCAACAGGTAGAAAGAATCAACCTCATTAAGCAAGTAGTAGCTGATGGATTACAAATCGTAAAAGGATTTTTGGATACAGGCAATATGGTCTTGGATGACAAGAAATTTAAGCCAGAAACCATAGATATTCAAGAATTCGTGGACAACAGTTTAATGCCTTATGAACTTTTATCTGCCAAAAAGAATATTATTTTTATTACTCAGGTATTGAATAAAAATCTGAAACTTGAAGTTGATAGAACCTACCTCAGAAGAATTGTGGACAATTTGGTATCCAATGCCATTAAGTTTTCATCAAATGAAACACAAATTAACTACACCATATACCAAGAAGGTGAAGAAATCATATTTTCTGTAAAAGACCAAGGACCTGGACTTACAGATGATGACAAAAGCCGGCTATTTAAAAAATATCAGCAACTATCTGCCAAACCAATTGGCACAGATGAATCTACTGGATTAGGACTTTACATCGTAAAAACCATGACAGATAAAATGGGTGGCAGAATTTGGGTGGAAAGTGAGAGTGGAAAAGGAGCTGAATTCAAAGTTGCTTTTAAAGCCAAATCTTAAAATTCTTTACAAAGAATTTGTCCTATTTTTCTCTTTATTTCTCCAAAGTATTTTACTTTAGATTTTTAAAATTTTGGAATCATTATAATTTGCTATGAAGAATTTAATTCTACTGGGCCTCCTAGTACTATTGTTTGCATGCTCACCCGAAAAGGAAAAGATTGATCTGTCAGGGAAATGGATAGGTGAAATCAGTATGCAGGACAAGACCATGCCGTTTGAAATGCAAATTCAAGCAGAAAAAGATGGTAGTATAAAAGCAGAAATTATAAATGGTGAAGAAGAAATAGTATTGGATGAAATCAAAAAAGCAAATGATTCTCTTCATATCCCTTTACACATTTTTGATATTACAATTGATGTAAAAATAGGTAATAATGTATTAGCAGGAACCTACACCAAACATTACGAGGAAGATTATGTGCTTCCCATTACTTTTCACAAAGGTGAAAACAGATTTAAAAGTAATTCAGAAAAAGAACCGTCTGATTTTTCAGGCAAATGGGAAGTAACTTTCATTGAACCAAAAGAGAAAGATACCACTGAAGCAGTGGGGATATTTGAGCAAAATGGAACAACTATAAAAGGAACATTTTTAACACCTTTAGGGGATTACCGTTATTTAGTAGGTATTGCTCAAGGAAATCAAATGAAATTAAGCACTTTCGATGGGAATCATGCCTTTCTTTTTGAAGCTGAATTGCAAAGCGACAATACCTTAAAAGGAGATTTTTATTCAGGAAAAGAGTGGTATGAAAGCTGGACAGCATTTCGAAATGAGAATGCAGAACTTCCAAACCCAGACTCTTTAACTTATCTTAAAAAGGGATATGATAACATCTATTTTAGCTTTCCGAATTTAGAAGGTGAAAAAGTAAGCTTGACGGATGAGAAATATCAAGACAAAGTGGTTATCGTTCAAATTTTTGGTACTTGGTGTCCTAATTGCATGGATGAAACCAAATTTCTAACTCAATGGTATGATAGAAACAAAGACAGAGGAGTTGAAATCATTGGATTAGCTTATGAATCCAAAGATGATTTTGATTATGCCAAAAGTAGGGTGGAAAAAATGATTAAGAAATATGATGTGAAATATGACTTTCTTATTGCGGGAACTAATGATAAGGAAGCAGCTTCTAAAACCTTGCCAATGCTAAATCGTGTGATTTCATTTCCAACCATGATTATACTTGATAAGAATGGTGAGTTGGTCAGCATTCATACTGGTTTCAATGGCCCAGGAACAGGGAATTATTACGATGAATTTGTAAAGAATTTCAACTCAAAAATGGATAGCCTTTTAATTGAATAAAAAATGAATCTCTTTTTTAAATATTCAATACTTCTTTTAGTGCTTTTTGCACATGTGAGCGCTTCCTACGCCCAAGAAATTGGAGAGAAATATGAAAGAGAGGAAAAAATCAAGCAAGAAGAATTCCCTAAACCTGCTTTGAAATTAATTAAACCTATTCTTAAAAAAGGAAAAAGAACACGATATTTTAAAGATCATGAAGCAGAAACTTATTTCTTTGAAGTTAAAACGATCTATAAAGACGAAAAAATAAGCATCAAATTCTACAAAGATGGTAGCCTTTTGGATATTGAAATCCTGAAAGAATTTAATGAGCTACCTGAAGAAATTCAAGAACAAATTCAGCAGTATTTTCAAACTAATTATAAAAAACATAACCTCAACAGAATTCAAATTCAATATAATCGTGAAAAGGAATATGAAGATGGAGAACTAGAAATTGATGAGGATAAAGAGTATGTAGAAGAATTTTTAGAATTGGACTTGGAAGACCTCGTTATAAAGTATGAAATTGAAGCTGAAGTGGTGAGTGAAGATAATGAAAGAGGTTTTTTCGAATTTCTTTTTGGTGCTGAGGGTAAAATGGAACAAATCAAGAAAATCATTATAAGGGCTGATGACAACGTACTTTATTAGAAGTCTTTTTTTCTTTTTATTTTTTATTCAATTCATAGGACAAGCCCAAAAAAGCCCTTCTATCCGATGGGAGCCCGGTGTTTCGCTTACCAAAAAAATAGACTCTAGATGGAGTTATAACATATCTCTGATGGGCAGGCAAAGGTTTACCAATTATGGAGAAGGTGAGAAAAACTTCAAGACCGATCGCTGGGAAATTAAAGGCTTTGGTACTTATACCCTTTTAGGAGGTAAAAAATTAAGTTTAGGTTATATGTATAGAAGCTATAACCCCTTTGAGCCAGAAGGTGGATGGGAACATAGAATCACCCAACAAATTGCTTTTATTACGAATTTCGGAGGATACCGAATAGGAAATAAATTCAGAATAGAACAAAGAATCCGTTCAAGTGATTATTTAACGAGATTAAGATATTCCATAAGCAATGATTTTCCATTACAAGGAGAAAATCTTGATCCTAAAGAATTTTATCTGATTGCTGGAAATGAACTTGTTTATGCGTTCAATCGAATAGGCAATGAATTAGAAAACCGATTTTCATTGGGAATAGGCAGGCTTATTAAAAAAGGACAAAAGCTTCAATTCGCTTTTGTAAGCCGAAACAGTGATTTAATCAGTACGAGTCGCGATCATATTATTCAGTTTGAAAGCGTTTATTACTTTAGTTTGTAAATAACCTGAATTCGATTATTAATTTAGGATTCAGACTGTTTGTAAATAGTGAGTTTCAACTAAAAATTTCTTACAATAGCGAGCTATTGTAAGAAATTTTTAGGAAGAAAATCGCTGTTTACAAGCAGATTTAGAAAAACTTTCTCATTAAATCCAATATACTGCGTTGTCTTTCTTCGATATAGCTCGCTATATCTTCAAAAAGACGCCTTGTCTATTGAATTTTATGAAAATCTGAATTTCCAAATTAATGTCGAACTCAGGTAAATAATAATTTCACTGTGGAAAACTTTCCCGAATGTCTTCTTGTTTGACCTACGAAAGCTGTAATTTTGCAGCATCCTCAGGGTGTTAAACAAATTTTGGTGAACCTAACAAGTATGACAATACCGGGTGAAGCAAGCTTGTAAAGCCAGGCCTCATGCCGACTTCGGTCGGTCCCTCGTTTACCGTTTACGGTATTCAGGATAACAGTGGAAGGCTGATCAGGTACGCAGCCCAAATCCTGTAATAATCGGGGTTCACGCAATTTCTTTGATGCTCTGAGGTATTTTTTTTTCATTAAGTTAGAAGTTTGGAGCCAGAAGCTCGGAGTTGGTATGTAATTGGCTTATCCTAGGGCGCGCTTAAAAACATATATCTTAGTGAATATGGATTTTGCCTTAATTTAAATAACATTCTTGTTTCAAGAAGTTTTTCAGCAAGTGCAAGCTTTTATTGAGGGATTGTTAAAAATATGTGCATTTGATTTTCAAATGCTTTAGCCTCAAGCACTGCATATATTTCCTGGGCTTCAGTTCGAGGTATAATTATACATCTTCACTTTGCCCAGTCGTATTTGAGGCACTTGAGACTTTTTAAGCAGGCCCTATCCTAGATATTAAGTTTCTGCTACTTTAGTACAATTCAGAGCAAGATCAATACTCGGACATCAAACCACCCTCAAAACCAAGCCCTTCAAATACTCACCTTCTGGATGGAAAATATTAATAGGATGATCAGCTGGCTGGTGAAGCTGATGCAATATTTGTACTTGTCTGCCTGCTCTTGCCGCTGCTGAAAAAATAACAGTACGGAATTGCTCCTGATTGACTACCTGGGAACAGCTAAAAGTGAAAAGCACCCCGCCCGATTTCATATTCTTCATGGCTTTTTCATTTATAGTTCTATATCCTTGCAAGCCATTTTTCAATACTTTTCGATGCTTAGCAAAAGCTGGAGGATCCAATACAATCACATCATATTCCTCTGGCATTTCATTTAAGAAATTGAATACATCAGCCGTAAAAGATTGATGATTTTGAGCTTCTTTAAAATTCAAGCCTACATTCTGATCGGTTAAATCAATTGCCCCTTGAGAACTGTCCACGCTATGTACTAATTCAGCACCCGACTGTAAGGCAAAAATGGAAAAACCACCAGAATAGCAAAAAGTATTGCAAACCTTATTGCCTTTACTGTATTGTTCTAGTAATTTTCTATTTTCTCTCTGATCAATGAAGAAGCCTGTTTTTTGCCCGCTTACCACATTGATATTAAAAATGTTTCCGTATTCTTTCACCAACCATTCCTCTTTTTCTTCTCCATAAATGAAAGCATCTGAAGTTTCTAATTCAGCTTTGAAAGGAAGCGTATGCGCACTTTTATCATAAACTGCTTTCAAGCTATCCCCTAAAAGCTCTTTCAATACTTCTAAGAAGACTTCTTTGATTTGGTACATACCAACTGTGTGCGCCTGAAAAACCACGCAGCCATCATAATAATCTACTATAAGCCCAGGAAAGCCATCTCCCTCACCATGTACCAATCTGAATACATTGGTTTCAGGATTGTCCCATAGATTGGCGGTCTTCCTCAATTCAATGGAAGATTGTAATTTCCTTTTCCAGAAATCCTGATTAATCTCCTCTTTTTGGAAAGTCAGCATGCGAACTGCAATAGAACCCACTTGAAAATAACCAATTCCGATAAACCTTTTGTCTTGGGTATGAATTTCAACAAAATCACCTTCTTTCACTTCACTAGGCACAGGATGAATAGCACCTGAAAATATCCAAGGATGGAAACGCTCTAATGATTTTTCTTTTCCTTTTTTGAGGTTGATAATAGGTAATTGACTTTGCATAAAATTCGGATTCTAAAATATTATGCAAATATGGGGAAATTTGAGGAAGAAGGCTTTGATTTTATTCTACTTATTCAAATTCCACCACCACTGGAAAATGATCGGACAAAAAAGTATCCTGAATTCTTAAGCTAAAGTTCTTATAACTCTTAATTTCAAATCCCTGATAGAAAACATAATCAATCCGCCTTTCATAGTTTTCTCCAATTTTAAATGCGTTATAAGTTCCGACAGGCCCTAAATTTAATTCAGCTTCAAAAGCATCCTTTAATTCTGAGTCGATGATTTTTTGAATAGGCTCTGTTTCCGGTTCTAAATTGAAGTCACCCATCAAAACCACTTTACCAGTGTGATCTAATTCTTCGATTTTAGATAAAATTAAATATGTTTAATGGATTTGCTACTGAATCGATAAGCATCGCCCAGATTATACTTTCTATATAATCCTCCATCCTGCCTGAGATAAACATTTATACTGTCAATGGTTTGATCATAAAACTCCAATATATAATTCCCCTCATATTCAGGCAATTTAAAATTTAGCTTTACCCAGTAAGTGGAATTTCTATTATAATCATCAGGTTCAAAATCAGGCTTTTGGGTGAAATTAGATTGGAATGAAGGTGATTTCACATCCGAAAAAGTGAGTTGATTGCTCCTATCCTCAAAAGAGTATAATTCCTCCATACTGAGGATTACTTCTTCCTGATCTCGATCAATTTCAAGGGGATTAAAAATAAATAAATAAAATATAATTGAAATTATAAACATGCCTTTCAATAAAGTAATATCAATTTATAGGAATTTTACTAAACCTTTACACCTAACCCTCTAATTTTTAGTACTTTTGAATTTTTCTATTAAAAATATCCGTTCTTTTCATTTTAAAACTTATCATGTTACTAAAATCATTCATTGAAGAAGCTCAAAATAACAGTAAATATTTAGATGGAAATCTATCAATTGAATTTGGTTTTCTTCCAAAAGAGGAGCCTTCTCAGACCAATAATGAAGCTTTAAAAGAATGGGAAGAATTATGCGAAAGAATTCCTGAACTTTATTTTAAAGATCAATCACAAGAAGAAATTGAGAACCTCACACCTTTGTACATTGATAAAATTAAAGGGCAAGATATAACCAGAGCTGTATCAGTAATGAGTCTATTAGCTTCCGCTTATTGGCGACATGGAACAAAAAATAAATTCTCCATTAGGAATACAATTGAATATGGAGAGCTACCCAAAGTATTGGAAGAACCTTGGATTGAACTGAGCAAAAGATTAAATAGAGAAAAAGCCCCTTACCAAAGCAGCTATGACTTATTCATGAACAACTTCAAGTTGAAGCCCAATTTAGAATATAATATTGAAAATATTAAAATTGAGAATCTTGAAGTACTAAATAAGAGCTTTGGAAATGAACCTGAACGGATTTTTTATATGTCCTTTGTGGAAATTCATGCAGCATTAACTCCTGTAGTGGAATGTTTATGTGAAATTGAAAATGCTATAAAAAGTGAAACGCTCAGTACTAATGAGAAATTTGATAACCTTAGCCGGTATCTAAACAAAATTTCATCCGCAATTAAACAAGCTAACAGAGCTTTAGTGAAAATAAGCCCTGTAAAAAGATCAAAAACCTTTTGCGACCCTATTCAATGGGCAAAAACTGTTGGTGTTTTTGCATTGCCGCCTGCAAATTACACACAAGGCGGGACAAGTGGCACTAGCACACCTATGGTGCATGTATTAGACGCAATTTGTGGAAGAAAAAGTTACGATTCTTATTATGGTGAATATGTTTCCAAGGAAGGAGAACCATTATTACCTCTAGTAATTAAGGAATTCACCAAATTAGTTTATAAACTTGATGTTAAAGGCTGGATAGAAAATCAAGAAGTGAAGAATGATGAGTATGCTAATTTGATCGATTCATTTAACAACCTTATTGATACTTATACTGGCGCAAATGGATTTTTAGACAAGCATACTGCCAAAGTGTTTAATTACTTGGGAGTAGCCACATTTGTTGGAAGAAATGAATCCACCAGTGGGCATCAAAGATATATCACCAAAGAGACATGGAAAAAAGTATCGGACGAATTGAAAATAGCCCAATTTGAAAGAAAAAAGTTGTTTGATGAAGAAATTCAGCTTAACTCAAAATCGGAACTGAAAATTGAAGAAAGTGAAAATACTATTTCTGCTTTTGAATTAGTAAAACATTATAGATCAAATGATGCCCTAATCGCAATTAATTCAAATGTGTTTGAAGTCACTAGCTATTTGGAGCTACATCCTGGTGGAAAGTCAATTATTCAACCTTATTTAGGGCATGACGCAACACAAGAGTTTAATATGGTTTCTGGGCACTCCACTAATATGGCTCAAAAATTATTAAGTAAATATTGGGTAGGAAAATTAACGGAAGAGAGAAACTATCCTGAATTCCACCACTATGAAAAGCTTTTAAAAGCATTCACCAGAACCTACAATATCATAGACCTACAACTCAGTAATGAAATTAAAGAGTTAAAATCTGCTACACTTAATTTGACTCAAATAAAAAATCAATTTATATCAGATTTACTGCAGAATTTAATAAGTCTTCTGGAGGATAAAGGGATTTCAATTCGGTTCAATCACTCAAGCTGGAAAGAATTTATGGATTACATGAGCAAAACCGAATTAGAGTCTTTTGATAATTTTATATTGGATGAGCTACATAAAAATTTAAAGCAGTTGTTAACATTCGGTCAGAAACTATTAGAAAATTCTATTGACCTTATGGTGGATTTTATAGAATCCAATAATCAAGCACCTATTGATGAATTAGAACTTCTTCTACAAAAAGAATTCAAAAATTATGAAGAAAAACTAAATGAGTCCTTTAGCGAAACCTTAGATGCCGTATAATTCAAATTGTCAATCTGTTGAAAGACAAAACCAAATTAAATAATCAGCTATTTATCTCACTATTCTGGAAGTAGAAAAAGATGCTTTATGACATCTCTTTCTACTTCCTTCCTTTTGACATTAAAATAGCACCCACTAATAGTACTACAACACTAACAATTAGTGGAGTCCAATTAGCTGAGCTGACCCCAACATCCAATCCTAAGAAACTAAAACTCTCGGAATCTTGAATGGCTTGAATACCAAATAAAACTGTTCCAATAATGCCAATTATCAAAATAATTGTACCTGCAATCTTCATAATGAATGTGGTTTAAAGTTTAAAAAAATGGTTGATAATATATTCATATGTAAATAATACAAACGAAACTAATCTTTAATAGTTGTTAAATCCACCAATGAACCACAAAAAGCAAGGTGATTAATTCATCTCTTCGAGTAAAGCTTCAAGATTAAGTGGGCGAGTATACATTTCTATCTCACCCTCAGCATTTCTTGGCCATTCTTCCTTTGGTCTGTCCCAATAAAGTTCAACGCCATTCCCATCAGGATCATCCAAATATAAGGCCTCAGAGACACCATGATCTGCTACTCCTGTAAACCTATAATTAGCTTCTCTCAAGCGAGCAAATATCTCTGCCAAGGATTTCCTAGTGGGGTAGACAATAGCCGTATGGAACAAACCAGGCGCATAATCCGGTGCGGGTTCTGCACCTTTACTTTGCCAGGTATTTAAGCCAATATGATGATGATAACCGCCTGCGGAGATAAAAGCTGCTTGATCGCCCAACTTCTGAATAATTTCGAAGCCCAATAAACCATGATAAAAATCCAAGGCTTTATCCAGATCAGAAACTTTTAAATGTATATGACCAATTCTTGTCTGTGCAGGGATTTTGTAATCTTTCATAATAGCAATTTTAAAATTGATTACGCTAAAATATTTTACATGTTGCTACATTGTTTACATGTTGCTACATTGTATATTGAATGTTTTTCGATTTATTATTTTGGATATTACCCATAAATCAAAAAAAGGAAGCTGCTGTTTAATAAAAAACTATATTAATATTTTATATAAATATATAGTTCAAAGCCTATGTCTGAGCTAAACATTAAACTCACACAAAATAAATATATATCTTGTTTTCTTATTAATACTTGATTTTAACAACATGAAGAGTATAAAGGTGACAAAAAAACCTACAAAGACATTAGTTTAAAACAATACTTCTTGCTCAAGATAATTATTAGTCGTTAAATTATACACATTAATCTCCATAAGTACATTATACCTGTAAATTATATAACAAAGTATATTATACCTGTGAATTATGTAACAAAGTATATATCTAAATACTTATCTTACACATATTAAATACGTTGCAGAACAGCAAACTTAAAACACCCAGCATAATGAGTGAAAAAAAGTTAAAATCAAACACAAAAAATTCCGACAAGCATCATGATTCTTATTCGAAAAATACAAAAATGATAAACGCTTCACGATCATCTCACTTCAACCAAAATGATATGACTGAATCAGATATAAATAACAGCTGCTATATTGTGGGCATTGGAGCATCTTCTGGTGGAATGGAAGCCATTCATTCTCTATTCGACAACACCCCTGCTGATGGCGTGTCATATGTAATAATCCAGCATCTTTCTCCCAATCATAAAAGTTTTATGGCGGAGCTATTGGAAATACACAGTAAACTAAAGATTTGTGAAGTAGAAAACGAAATGGTAGTAAAGCCTAATCAGGTCTATACCATACCGAAAGGGAAAAACATGACGATTAGAGACAAAACGCTGTACTTAACAGATAGTATACCTAAACAAACTAATACAGCTGTTGATATTTTTTTTAAATTCTCTCGCAGAAGATCAAAAAAGTAAAAGTATAGCGGTTATTCTATCAGGGATGGGTAATGACGGAACCAAAGGGATTGAGGCCATCAAAAGGAATGGAGGTATGGTAATAGTTCAGGAACCGTCAAGTGCAAAGTCGCCTAGTATGCCACTAAGTGCCATTGAATCTGGAAATGCTGATGCTATTCTGGCTCCAAATTTAATCCCTGACGAAATAATTTCTTATTTAAAAAGCGAAGAACTTAAAGCCAAGCTCGCTGAAGAAGTCACCCAAAGCAATGAAGATCAGCTTTCTGAAATCCTTAATTTAGTAAAGCAATATACTCCATTAGACTTCACAGATTATAAACGTCCTACTATTATCAGAAGAATAGTAAACAGGATGACTAAAAATAATATCAGTAGCTTAAATGGTTATGTAAATTACATCCATGAGAACACGAACGAACTTGAGATTTTGGCTCATGAATTCCTCATAAGTGTAACGAAATTTTTCAGAGACAAAGAAGCTTATGAGATTTTAAGAGAAAGAATAATTCCTGAAATCGTTAAAAATAAATTAACGGTAGACTCCCTTAAAATATGGGTGGTGGGATGTGCAACTGGAGAGGAAGCTTACTCTTTAGCTATCTTGGTAATGGAACATCTAACAGAGGTGAAAAAAAATCTAGAAGTTAAGATTTTTGCTAGCGACATTGATAAAGAAGCATTGTCTGTTGCCTCAAAAGGAATTTATAATTCAAGCATTAAGAAAGATATTTCGGATGATTTACTCGATAAATACTTTATAAAAGAAGAAAATACCTTTAGGGTTAGGGACAATATCAGGAAAATGATCATTTTTGCCGATCATGACATCGTGAAACAGCCTCCTTATGGTAAAATTGACCTCATAAGTTGTCGAAATCTGTTGATCTATCTTAATCCCGTACTACAAAATAAAATTCTTTCTTCATTACATTTCTGTCTTAATAAGGACGGATATTTATTTCTAGGACCAAGTGAAAGTTTAGGAGAAGTAAAGAAATCTTTCAATATGGTCGATAAAAAATGGAAGATCTTTAAAAGCATAGAAACGCCCAAATATCTTAGAGATACAACCTACACCACCCCTGGATTAAATTTACCGAATATATCATTCCAAAAAAGTGCGACAACTGAAAAAGTTAATTCTGATAGAAACTTAACGGAAATTCATAACCGCAGCATTCTTGAAGAATTGGGGTTTGAGGCCGGTATCTATGTAGATTCAAATTTTTCTATTTTAGAAACCTTTGGGAATTATGACAAGTATCTATCTCCCAAATTTTTCAATTTCAACTTACTTGAAATGCTACCTGATCAGCTTTCTATTGCCACTTCTGTATGCCTTAGGAAAGCCGTTAAAAATCAAGGCAAAAGCAGCATGTCAGATGTGAAATTTATAAAAAATGACCAAAAACAATTTATTGATATAATGGTCTTGCCCATCAGTAAGTCTAATGACAATAGTCCTGATATTTCATTGATTTTGTACAGTGATCATCAGCATGAGGAAGAAAACTTAGATAATGAAGAATCTTTTGAATTAGATTCTCATGCACGACAACACATCAATGATTTAAAGCATGAGTTAGCCATTTCTCAAGAAAAACTTCACAAAAGTTATGATGCCCTCGATGAATCTAATGATAATATAACCTCTTACAATGAAGAATTAATATCGAGCAATGAGGAATTGCAAAGCACAAATGAAGAGCTACAATCTGTTAATGAGGAATTACAGACAGTAAATAATGAATATCAGTTGAAGATAAAGGAATTAGCAGAGCTTAATGATGATTTAACTAACTTTTTTAAAGGTACGGTTAATGGGCAACTTTATATTGACAATGATTTGATTTTGCGCAAATTCACCTCTGCGACTACCAAACAAATAAATCTTAAGACCACCGATATAGGGAGACCTTTAAGCGATATTTCTACTAAAATAAAACTCCCTACACTAATTACTGATATAAAGAATGTTATTCAATCTTCAGAAGAAACAATAAAAGAAGTAGAAACCATTGACGAGCGGTGGTATCAAATGGTGATTACTCCTTACTTTAAAGAACAGGAAAATATCAATGATGGTGTTATTGTTACCTTTAATGATATTACCGAATTGAAAAAAACGCAGTATAAGCTATCACGCATTAATGAAGATCATAATACTTTTATTTACTCTGTTTCTCATGATTTAAGAGGCCCATTATCCAGTCTGAAAGGATTGATATCATTTTTAACAGATGCACAGAAAGCTGGCAGTATAGGGACAGAAAAAATAATGGATATGATTGAGGTATCTATTAACAACCTATTACAAACTATTGATGAATTATCAGACATTGCTAAAATTGAAAACGAAATAGAAAATAGCGAGCCTGTTAATTTAGAGGATGTATGTGATGAAGTTAAAATTGGGCTTCAAGAACTAATAACTAAAACTAAAACAAACATAATTTGTGATTTTCAGGAGCCTACTATATCATTTTCTAAGAAAAATTTAAGAAGTGTATTATTAAATTTGATCAGCAATGGTATAAAATATAGATCCCCCGAAAGAGAGCCTGAAATCCTTATAAGCTCAGAAAAGAAAGATGGCTTTGTAGTATTATCCATTCAAGATAACGGACTAGGAATGGAAGCTGACAAAATTGAGGAAATATTCAATGTCTTTAAAAGAAGACATAATCATGTTGAAGGATCGGGTATTGGATTATACCTGGTGAAAAAAATCATAAATAATGCGAATGGAGAAATTTCGGTGGATAGTGAGCTAGGTAAAGGTTCAACTTTTACTGTTCGTTTTAAAAGTGAATAATTATTTTTAACATTTAGATTTTTATTATCAAAACTGATATTTTTAATAGCCTAGTATTCAAATAAAATTGAATACTAGGCTTTTTTATTATAATCAAAATTTTTCTACTACTACATTCTAGTCAAAGAAATTAACTAAGGTTCTCTTGAAAATTAAAATGAAACTCTAATTTTCATTATATCAACTATAAAGTCCTTATTCTGAAATTTTATCATATCTAAAATCTCAAAAAGCTTTGATTTAGAGGAAATCTGCGGTTTTTGATATTAAAAATAGATTTATATCTAAAATTATATTTTGTAGGTTCTACTTTTCCTTTTTGTTTGATCAAAAAGAAAGAAAAAATCAAGACAAAAAGATGTCAGCCAGAGGCTGACCAGCCTCTGGCTGGCTTGTCTGCCCAAACAGGCCCGCCTTTTTGTCCTCCTGCCCGCCCTCTTCGAGTAAATATTTTTTGGTTTTGAAGGTTTGTAGTGTTAATCAAGAGGAGCCTAACTATTGCTGTTTAAAGCAAAATTTTCAAGTGATTGGCTTTTGTAATTTTTTGTCTTTGTATGCTAAAACCCAAGTCATATTTCTCTTATGCCGATCTATTAATCAAGTAAAATGAAATCCTGCTCTCTATTTTTATATGAAAGCAGTATTCTGTAAATATTTATTGTAAATTGATAAGTAAATACACTCATAAAATTATTTAAAACAGTGTAAATTCTTTTAAAACTGCCGTCTATCAATGGAATAGAAGCACTCATCCTACAATACATATAACTTAATGAGAATGCATGCAATTGTATGTACTATATTTCCTAACTTTAAACCTTATAATCAAGGAGTTAATAAAATCCATCACCTTAAAATATTAAGTCAATATTAGTTTACAGACCCAAATCACTTACAAGAAAGTTTTAGTTAAGCACTTCCCCAAAATCACAAAAGAATCAAAAAGAAATGACAGAATCTGATTTAAATAAAAGCTGTTACATTATTGCAATAGGGGCATCAACAGGAGGAATGGAAGCAATTCACACCCTTTTTGATCACACGCCTACCGATGATGTTTCATATGTCATTTTACAGCACCTTTCCCCAGATTACAAAAGCTTTATGGCAGAGCTACTGGAAAAGCACAGTAAATTAAAGATTTGTGAAGTAGAAAATGAAACTTATGTGAAGCCCAATCAGGTGTATTTACTTCCTAAAGGGAAAAACATGACTATTCAGAATAAAATTCTACACTTAACGGATAGAGAATCAGAACACAACACCACTATTGATGTATTTTTAAATTCCCTTGCAGAAGATCAAAAAGAAAAAAGTATAGCTGTCATTCTATCTGGTATGGGTGAAGATGGCACTAAAGGAATTTCTGCCATAAAAAAAAATGGCGGTATGGTGATAGTGCAAGATCCATCAAGTGCTACGGCTGCTAATATGCCACTAAGCGCAATTGAATCAGGACATGCCGATGCTATTCTTGCGCCTCACTTAATTCCTGAAGAAATAATTTCTTATTTAAAGCGTGAAGATCTTAGAGAAAAATTATCAGATCTAGTCACGCAAAGCAATGGAGAGCAATTATCTGAAATCCTCGATTTAATCAAAGAAAACACACCTCTAGACTTTACTAATTATAAGCATCCGACCATTGTAAGAAGAATAGTCATTAGAATGACTACTAATAAGATTAATAGCCTAAAGGACTATATTAATTATATTCATGAAAACATGGGGGAGCTCGAGATTTTGGCTAATAGTTTCCTCATTAGTGTAACAAAGTTTTTTAGAGACAAAGAAGCTTATGAAATACTAAAAGAAAAAGTAATCCCTGAAATCATCGAAAATAAACAGATTGATGAACCCTTAAAAATATGGGTGGTCGGGTGCGCCACTGGTGAAGAGGCCTATTCGCTCGCTATATTAATTAAAGAGCATCTTCAGGAAGTGAAGAAAAAATTAGAGGTTAAAATTTTTGCGAGTGATATTGATGAGAGCGCACTTGCGGTTGCCTCAAAAGGCATTTACCATTCGAATATTAAAAAGGATGTTCCAGAGAAGCTCCTTAAGAAGTATTTTAGAGAAGAAAACCATAAGTATCGGATAAAGGACATTATTAGGAAAATGATCATTTTTGCTAATCATGATATTGTAAAACATCCCCCATATGGTAAAATTGACTTAATGAGTTGCCGAAATCTTTTGATTTATATCAATCCACTTCTTCAAAAAAAGATTCTCTCCTCATTACATTTTTGCCTTAACAAGGAAGGATATTTATTTTTAGGACCAAGCGAAAGTTTAGGTGATTTACAAAAATCTTTCTCCACGGTAGATAAGAAATGGAAAATATACCAAAGCATAAAAACTCCAACCTATCTTAAAGATACAACTTACACTACCCCCGGATTAAATTTGGTCAATAATCCGTCACAAAAGGATTATGAAGGTGAAAAAATCAGTAAAGAAAGAAAGCTTTCCGAAATTAAAAATCATCACATACTACAGGAATTGGGGTATGAGGCTGGTATTTATGTAGACTCTGACTTTTCTATCTTAAAAACTTTTGGGAATTTCGAAAAATACCTTTTACCTAAATTTTTCAATTTCAACTTACTTGAGTTACTTCCAGAAGAGCTTTCTATTGCCACTTCTGTATACCTTAAAAAAGCTACCAAAAATAAAAAGAAAAGTCGAATAGCAAAGGTTAGGCTCAGTCAGAATAGCAAAAAACAAGTAGTAAATATTGAAGTTGTTCCCTTCAATCAACCAGAAGATAGCGATACTGTTATTTCACTTGTTTTATATAGTGATTATAAGGAAGTAGAGGAGAGCGCTGAAAATGAAGAATTCTTTGAACTAGATTCTCATGCACAACAACATATTAATGACTTAAAGCATGAGTTATCGGTAGCTAAAGAAAAACTGAAAAAAAGTCATGAGGCTTTAGAGGAGTCCAATGACAATATCACCTCTTACAACGAAGAATTAATTTCAAGCAATGAAGAATTGCAAAGCACAAATGAAGAATTGCAATCTGTTAATGAGGAACTGCAGACTGTCAATAATGAATATCAATCAAAAATTAAGGAATTAGCTGAGCTAAATGATAACTTAACTAACTTTTTCAAAGGCATGGTAAATGGGCAACTTTATATCGATAAAGATATGATATTGCGCAAATTCACCCCACCTGCCACTAAGCAAATAAATCTTAAAAATAGTGATGTAGGCAGACCTTTAAACGACATATCAACCAAAATCAAACTTCCTACGCTGATTGATAGCATACAAAATGTTTTTGAATCTTCAAATGGGATTGAAGAAGAAATACAGACATTGGATAACCGCTGGTATCAAATGGTGATTACTCCTTATTTCAAGGAGAAAGAAAGAGAACATGACGGAGTTATCATTACGTTTAATGATATAACTTCCTTGAAAAAAATCCAGCAAAAGCTATCACGCATAAATGCTGATCATAGCACATTTAGTTACTCTGTTTCCCATAATATAAAAGGACCATTGGCTAATATAGAAGCAATCATGCCTTATTTAAAAAATCCAGAAAAATCAGGTAAGAAAAACATGGTGGAAATGGTAGAAAAAGCAATTGACAATATTGCTAAAACCGTTGATGAATTATCTGATATTGCCAATATTGAAAGTGAAATAGAAGAAAGAGAGGCTGTTAATATAAATGAATTATTAAAAGAAGTTAAAACTAGCCTTCAGATAGAGTTGAATGAATCTAAAGCTTCAATTATTTGTGATTTTAAGGAGCCTACTATTTCCTTTTCCAAGAAAAATTTGAGAAACATATTATTCAACTTACTCAGTAATGCGATCAAATATAGAGCTTCTGAAAGAGCCCCCGAAATTAAAATTAGCACACAGAAGGAAAATAATTATACCATTTTATCAGTACAGGATAATGGACTAGGAATGAAAGCTGATAAAATAGATAAGGTATTTAATATTTTCACACGAATACATAATCATGTTGAAGGATCCGGTGTCGGATTGTATCTAGTGAAAAAACTTATTGACAATGCAGGGGGAGAAATTAAAGTTGAAAGCGAGTTAGATAAAGGTACTACTTTCAAAGTGTATATTGAAAATTGAATTACAAAGTATTTTCACCTAAACATTTACCATTTTCTTCTGAGTTCTTTGCCACTCGTATTTATGATTCCTGATTAAAACAACTCATGGCAAAGAACTTATTTTTTGTGACCTTAGTGAAAGCCTCTGTGTAAATCGTATGTTCACCATTGTTAAAAATAATAGTAGCCTATGGCTACCATTTATTCTCTTTTGTGGTGGAAAAATTTATCTTTTCAAAAACTACTTTCGCCCCAAGCTTCATTAAAAACAAATTCATTGAGCGATTTTCTTGTGCGCTCTTTGGTTTCCCTATCTTTTAAATCCTCAGGTACATCTTCAATGTCTAGTTTATAACCTAAGGCAATTCCAGAAACGATCTCATAGTCTTCCGGAATGTCAAAATCCTTTTGGATATTATCTCTAACAATACCAGCCATCTGATGTAAATATAATCCCATAGCAGTTGACTGAGCAGACATATTCCCCATTGCCAAACCGAGATCGTGCCAGCTGTGCATATTGGGTCTTCCATTTTTATCAAAGGTTTTCTTGGCGAAAGTAAGCATCAATACCGGAGCATTTTGTGCCCAAGTTTGATTATGAGGATTAAGTCCATTCAAGACTTTCTGATAATGATCCCCTTGATCTTTAGTAGCCACCACAAATCGCCAAGGCTGTTCATTAAAACAAGATGCAGCCCAGCGAACAGCTTCAAAAAGTTGCTCCAATTGATCTTTGGCAACCTCCTTCTCAGAGAAAGCTACCGGACTTTTCCTTTTCTTAATTAAATCTAATTGAACTTGAGCTAAGTCTTGTGAGGTATCTATATTTTGATTTTCCATAATTGTCTTTTTAGATCAATACGAAAATTCAAATTACATGTTACTACATGGGTTTCTATTACTTTCCTTCTACATTTAATTGTAACCCGAATATTGTATTGTTTAATATTTCAAATAAATAATTAATTTCAGTTAGTCTATTTTGATGGTAGAATATTATTCCATCCTTTACTTCAAGAGGGATTTCAGAATTACTAATTTTTGTTTTATCAATTTTAGGCGTATTAGTCAATAAGTCCTTTAAATGCTTAAATTTATCTTCAAATTGATTATTACCTAGTTTTGAAATATTAATGTTTTTCAAGTTTTCTGCCTCTTTAGAAATTGAAAGGTATATGCCGTAGATTTTCTTAAGTCTTGAAGCTGCTTTTTGGTAAGAAATTTTTCCATCTTCCAAATCATTTGAAATATCATTCAAAACATTATTAATTTCACCTAACCTATTGATTATTAAATCAACTTTTTTTCTAGAATGAAATTTCGAACGATCAAAATAATTAGTTAAAAAAATTGCTATAATTAAAGTTGTTCCAACAGAAAGTAGATTAGAAATACTTAATTCGGGATTAAAGGTTATGAAAGACCAGTTAACAAATATTTCATTAACTATAATACCTGAAATAAAAGCTACTATTAATATTAGTATCTGATAAAACTTATTCATCAGGATTTTCATAAGCATCTTTAAGATATTCAAAAATATCTTCTATTAAATAAGGTTCTTCATCAGATTTTATCTCAATAAATTCAACTAGTTCATCATAATCAAGCTTATTTTCTCTTATTAATCCACCGAAAACCTCTTCTAAAAATGAAGTCCCATACCCTGCGGTTCCATCTAAATCAATTTCTATTTTTTCATTTTTTTTAATAGATTCTGATACTTGAGGAAAAACTATTTCATTTCTGAGCTTCTCCCCAGACCAACTACCCTCTTTTATATATCTAGGTCCTGGAGTAGTTGTATAATCTTGAGCTATTTTTAATTTTTTCTTAGACATCGCAATGTTCATTATCAGCAGTTAATTCCCAATATACAAACGTACCACTAAATCCATTTGTTATTTTTTTAAATTTATTTTGGCTAACATTTGCGAACACATCGTTCGTAATAATATGTAAATTAGAAATCTGGTTTCTTTCCATTACCTCATTTATCCCTGGAAGCCCTTTACCTCTGTAATGTTTTTTTGTAACTGTTTTATGGAGTTTACCTTCTAAAATAATTTGTAGTAAGTCTGTATTTTTATCACTACTAAAAATCTCATTTATCTTTGATTTCCATTTGTAGAATTTACTTTCTTCTGTTTTATTATTTAAACTATTAAATACACCAATACCAAAATCAACAAATGAAAAGCTTACTTTTTGTTCTGCGATATTATGATTAACACTCAACCACCAATGTTTCTCGCCCTCTGAACCTAATACTGCATGATTATTTGTGTTTTGCATTAATTCAAGTAAAGCTCTTTGAACTCCTTGACATCGCTTTTTCGTTCCCCAGATAGATTTTGTCGCACTTTCAATAATATTAGATCCAAGTTCTGCATCAACTTTATTAGACGCATGTGTATGTATCTTGTTGTTTCTTGTTTTGATTGAATATTGATCAACCTTTTTAAAAGATTTATAAAGATTTTCAAAAAATCCTGACTGTTCAATAATTTTTCTAGAAGCAGGATCTTTTGGTAAATTACCATTAAATGAAATCCCTGAAGATTTAAATTTCACCATTATTGAAAGTAAAACCACAATCGCTCCGTAACTTACATTTGATACTTTATTTAGTAAAACAAAAACCCTCTTTCTTTTATCATATACTTTTGAAAGCTTTTGAATAAATTCTGATACTCTTTCAGGATTATCAATAAAGGATAGATTTATAGGAGCAGCAATTTTCACATAATTTGAGTGCTTTTCATTTACAAAATTATGATCATGTTGTTCTGCTTTATTTAATCCATGCAATTTTCTATTTTTTATTCTCCTTTTTTCTTTGTGGATTAAATGCCTTTTAAGTCTATTTTTTGCCCTTTTAGAATTGAATTTCTTATACCTTTCTGTTTTCCATTTTTTCTTCATATTCTTACGGTTGAAATGAATACAAATATGATCTATAGCTATTAAAAAACCACCCAGTCTCCTAGGTGGTTTCAATATTCTTAAATCTTAAAATCTAAAATCTTTATTCTCATTTAAGACCCGCACATTTCACAGTCATCAGGATTGTCCAATGAACAGGCTACTTGAGCTGCTTTAAGCGCTGCTAGATCATCTTCTTCAATGTTAGCTTGTGGACCATGTCCTTGAGCTCCATTGCCGTTATTAACTGGTCTTTTCACCTTAGTATCGGTATTGAGGTTAATGTCCTGAGGCTTACTTTCCGGCTGTGGCTCATCCAACTGACTTTTATCAACTGTAAACTGAATGGCGCTAGTTGCTGCTTTTGAACGTAAATAATACATTCCGGTTTTCAAACCCTTCTTCCAAGCATAGAAATGCATAGAAGTCATCTTTCCGAAGTTCGGATCTTGCATGAATAAGTTCATACTCTGCGACTGACAAATGAAAGCTCCACGATCGGCCGCCATATCAATAATTGATTTTTGAGAAATCTCCCAAACGGTTTTATACAGTTCTTTAATATCCTGAGGAATATCTGCAATATCCTGAACCGAACCATTTGCCGCAATCAGTTTATTCTTCATGTTATCATTCCACATGCCTCTTTCGATCAAGTCACGCATTAAGTGCTTGTTCACCACTACAAACTCTCCAGATAATGTTCTTCTAGTGTAGATATTAGATGTATAAGGCTCAAAGCACTCATTATTTCCTAAAATCTGAGAAGTAGAAGCAGTAGGCATAGGCGCTACTAATAAAGAGTTACGAACTCCATTTTTCTTCACTTCCTGCTTCAATGTAGTCCAATCCCATCTTTCTGATGGTGTTACGTTCCACATATCAAATTGGAAGATCCCTTTAGAAACTGGCGAACCTTTATAAGTCTCATAAGCACCTTCTTTAATGGCCAAATCTTTTGAAGCCGTCATAGCTGCAAAGTAGATAGTTTCAAAAATCTCCTTATTCAATTTTCTTGATTCAGCTGAATCAAATGGATAACGTAATAACATGAAAGCATCTGCTAACCCTTGAACACCCAAACCAATCGGTCGGTGTCTCATATTGGAAGTTTTAGCTTCCTTCACAGGATAATAATTCACATCAATTACACGGTTCAAATTCACAGTAGCCGTATAAGTGATATCATATAATTTATCGTGATCGAAGAATTTCTGTCCGTCCCCGTCCTCTGTAACAAACATAGGCAAGGCAATAGAAGCCAAATTACAAACCGCTACCTCATCCTTAGAAGTATACTCCATAATCTCGGTACATAAGTTTGATGACTTGATGGTACCCAAATTTTTCTGATTCGATTTTTTATTTGCTGCATCTTTATACAACATATAAGGCGTGCCAGTCTCAATTTGAGACTCCAAAATCTCGAACCAAAGCTCTTGAGCTTTTACTGTTTTTCTTCCTCTTCCTTCTCGCTCGTATTTTTCGTATAATTTCTCGAAGTCATCTCCATAAGCTTCATCCAAGCCTGGTGCTTCATTCGGATCGAATAAAGTCCACTCTACATTAGCTTCCACTCTTTTCATGAATAAATCTGACATCCACATGGCGTAGAATAAATCACGCGCACGCATTTCTTCTTTTCCATGGTTCTTTTTCAAATCCAAGAAATCAAAAATATCAGCATGCCAAGGCTCAAGGTAAATAGCGAAACTTCCTTTTCTTTTTCCACCACCTTGATCCACATATCTAGCAGTCATGTCAAAGTTTCTCAACATCGGCACAATACCATTGGAAACCCCACCGGTTCCTTTGATGTATGAACCTGTTGCTCTTACATTGTGAATGCTTAGTCCGATACCTCCAGCTGATTGAGAGATTTTAGCTGTTTGTTTTAAGGTATCATAAATTCCATCTATGCTATCTTCCTGAATAGTTAATAAGAAGCAAGATGACAATTGTGGTTTAGGAGTACCAGCATTGAAAAGCGTTGGTGTAGCATGTGTAAACCACTTCTCTGACATCAAATTATAAGTCTTAATAGCTGATTCAATATCTTCCCCATGGATACCAATCGCCACTCTCATCAACATGTGCTGTGGACGCTCAACAATTTTACCGTCTACTTTCATTAAATAAGAACGCTCTAAGGTTTTGAAACCAAAGAAATCATAACCAAAATCACGGTCGTAGATAATAGCAGAATCTAATTGAGCCGCGTGCTTTTTGATGATGCCATATGTTTCCGTAGAAAGCAAAGGTGCGTTTTGTCCGGTTTTCGCATCCACATAAGTATAAAGTCTTTTCATTGTATTGCTGAAAGACTTACTTGTAGTTTTATGCAAATTGGAAATGGCTATTCTAGCTGAAAGTTTGGAATAATCCGGGTGCTTCACTGTCATAGAAGCAGCGGTTTCAGCTGCTAAATTATCCAATTCCTGAGTAGTTACACCATCGTAAATACCGTTGATTACTTTTCTAGCCACATCAATTGGCTGAATGTAATTAAGATCTAAGCCATAGCATAGTTTTTCTATGCGGGCAGTAATTTTATCGAATTTAACGGTTTCTCTCCTACCGTCTCTTTTTACAACTAACATGCTATTATTATTTTATGGGGTTATAGGTTCTTGTTCCCGCGTAACCTGTCCCGTATTTTAATCGGGAGGCGGAAATCTTTATTTCTTTTTACTATTTGTTCTTACTAGACCCCTGCCTTCGCAGGGACCCTGATTAAAATGACTCGATTAAAATCACATCTTACTTTAGAAGTCTTCGTCCAATGAGAATTTAGCTTTATCGCTATCTTCTTCTTTTTTCATTACACCAGCTTTTTGGTAATCTCCAACTCTTTTCTCGAAGAAGTTGGTTTTGCCTTGCAGTGAAATCATTTCCATAAAGTCAAATGGATTGCTTGATCCATATACTTTATCACATCTTAATTCTTGTAATAATCTATCAGCCACAAACTCGATGTACTGACACATTAAATCTGCATTCATCCCAATCAATTTAACGGGTAATGAATCGGTCACAAATTCTTTTTCTATTTCCACTGCATCTGTGATGATAGAAGTTACTTTCTCTTTGGATAATTTATTAACCAAATGATCATTGTAAAGCAGACAAGCAAAATCACAGTGCAATCCTTCATCTCTTGAGATTAATTCATTAGAGAAAGTTAAACCTGGCATCAGACCTCTTTTCTTTAACCAGAAGATTGAGCAGAAACTTCCAGAGAAAAATATTCCTTCCACAGCAGCAAAGGCGATTAATCTTTCAGCATAATTTCCTTCATCAATCCAACGCAAAGCCCAATCTGCTTTTTTCTTCACGCAATCCATTGTATCGATCGCATTGAAAAGACTGCTCTTTTCTTTATTATCTTTTACATAAGTGTCAATCAATAAAGAGTAGGTTTCTGAGTGTACGTTTTCCATTGCAATTTGGAAGCCGTAGAAAAACTTAGCTTCAGTATATTGAACTTCTGCCACGAAGTTCTCCGCAAGGTTTTCATTTACGATTCCATCACTAGCTGCAAAGAAAGCCAATACATGCTTAATAAAGTGTGTCTCACCATCCGTCAGATTTTCCCAGTCTTTTTGATCCTGGCTCAAATCGATTTCTTCAGCAGTCCAGAAACTAGCTTCGGCCATCTTATAGAATTCCCATATATCTTTATGTTGGATTGGGAATAAAACAAAGCGGTCTTTGTTCTCCTTCAAAATCGGTTCGTCTTGGAATGTGTTTACTTCACTCATCTTTGAAATACTTTTTATGTTCTTAATAAATTCCTCAAAGAAAACAGGGTGGTTCAGGCTAATGAATTCTTACTAAAGCAGATAGAAAAAATTACGCAGTCAAAAATCTTTTTTTACTTCCCTATTTTCTTGGCTGTGCTTACAAATATTAGGAAGATTACTGAAAAAACAAAGGGTGAAAAGTTACTGACAGAGCGCTGTGGATAAGTATATATATACCTGTATTTCAGTATCTTAACGGCTTTTATCTCAGCTTCACTTAGGGGAATTTCGCGTGTATTCAATCATTAAAAAAAAATGCTAAAGTTTTCCACAAGCACAAGCAAATCAGCACTTGAAAAAATGACCATAAGGACACTATATTACATCATTAATTATTATACAACAATCTCTCTTTCAGGTCTTCTGGCATAAATTCAATCTGCGGCTCGTGCTGATTTAAGAAAAAGGACACGGGGCCATAGTAAGTATTACTAGTAACGGGATCTTCGAACTTACGATACACTCCTTTCTTCATTTTATTAGACAAAGCTGCTGAAACTGAACTCCTTACCTTAGATTTATTAAGGTCGGGTTCCTTCTCCATTATAAAGTCTACTACTTCATTGGTTTTTACCAATTTCCGCTTAAAATCAATAAAATAGGCGATTTTCTTAGTCCAAGCCCATTGATCATGATACGCATTTGTCTTTTGATGAAGTAAATTTTGAGCTTCATTTTCCTGGAAAAGAGGCAGGTTAACTAAATTGGAGAGGTGACTATCGATCTCTTCAATCTCCGCTTTGAATTGATTGATTTTCATTTGCAAAGCTTTCTTTTTGTCACCTAAAGCTTTTATATATAGGTCAGTATATTTCTCTGGAATGTTAACCTTCATCTTTTAATAAATTTTAAGTACTTATTAGTTTCAAAATAAAGCATATCAAGCGAGTAAAGCAAGCGTTTGAAGCGTATTATATGATTTAAATCAACATTAAAAGCCATTTATTGCTTTAATCGCTTCCAATTCAAGGTAATTAAAGCAATATTTCAATCGCTTATCAAATGTGCAGAACAGAAATCAATAAGATTTAGATCAGTAATACAATAGCTTTTGTAACTATAAATAAAATCACTATATTTGCATTCCTTTTGGGAAATAGTATACTTAATAAACAATTATTTCAATGTACGCAATTGTAAACATAGCCGGAAAGCAGTTCAAAGTAACGCAAGACCAGTTCGTATACGCTCCAAAGATGGAGGGTGAGGATGGCGCTTCCGTAGAGTTCGACAAAGTATTGTTAGTAGACAATGATGGAAAAGTCGAAGTAGGTGCACCTTTAGTAAAGGGCGCTAAGGTATCAGGGAAAATCCTTGGTCATGTAAAAGGCGATAAAGTAGTCGTTTTCAAGAAGAAAAGAAGAAAAGGCTACAAGAAAAGAAATGGACATCGTCAAGATTTCACAAAAGTATTAATCGAAAAAATTACAAAATAATATAAACCATGGCACACAAAAAAGGAGCTGGTAGTTCCAAAAACGGAAGAGAATCGGAAAGTAAACGATTAGGTGTGAAAATTTATGGTGGCCAAGCTGCAATTGCAGGAAATATCTTGGTTCGTCAGCGTGGTACTTCTCATCACCCAGGCGATAATGTTGGGATGGGAAAAGATCACACATTATTTGCACTTACTGATGGAGTGGTTCAATTTAAAAGAGGCAAAAAAGACAGATCTTACGTTTCTGTTGAGCCTGTAAATTAAGAAGATAAGATTAAAATTATTCCAAAGCCTTTCAATATAATTGAAAGGCTTTTTTATTTATACCCTCCAATATCAAATTGCTCTTTTGAGATATCCTGAAAAATTAGAATAATCAAACTGGATACATAAGTAAAAATTCAAGATTAATTCTTACAGCGATATAAAAAATATCTAGTCTTTTATCAGTTGATAGATTCCCCCCTCATCACATACTACTGAAAACCTTATTAAATCAAATTTTTCCAGCATCAGTTTTCTAAACCACTCAAATTATTACATTCATAATTAGGATATTCCAATACAGTGGTAATAATTTCCTTCCAAGTCTTCCGATAATTACTTATCTTATATTGTATTATGAATTTGTATTGACTTATTTTTATTTTGAAATTAAGACTTCTATATATAGCCCTGATAATTTTGATGAGCACTCATCTGATGTCTCAATCAAAAACAGATAGCTTACGATCCGTTTTGAGGAATGCAGAAGGAGAGGAAAGAATAAATATTTTACATTCATTGATTTATGAAACCTGGTTAAATTACCCTGATTCAGCCTTAAAATATGCTGAACAAGCCTTAATTCTCTCTAGAAAAGATGACGATACAAAAAATATTTCCAAATCACTTAGGCTTTTAGGTGGCACTTACAATTATAAAGGAGAATTTGAATTTTCACTAGAATATAACATACAAGCATTAGAAATCGCCACTCAAATTAACGATTCTATCCTGATTCACAATGCTTTAAACAACATTGGATTTGTATACATCAGCTTAGGGAATTATCAAAATGCACTGGAATATTTGATGCGATCTTATCAATTAAAACAAAAATTAGGTGTTGTTTATGGATTAGAACATACGTTGAACAATATTGGCTTAGTTTATGCACAAGCTCATATGTTAGATAGTGCCATTCATTATTTTAACAGCGGTTTACAAGTTGCTCAAGCTAACCATGATATTGATTTGGTAATCTATTCTTATAACAATATGGGGAATTTGCACCTTTCCCAAATGGACTACCAAAAAGCTGGTAATTATTTTAAATCCTCTTTATCCTTAGCTGAAAATACTGAAAATAAAAACTGGAAATCAGTTGCATTGCAAGGGATGGGGCAAGTCTCAATGTCTCAAGGACTATATGATTCGGCTAACTACTATTATGATCAATCATTGAAGATCAGGAAGGAGATTAGCGAACAAAAAGGAATAGCTCAAATTTACCTCCTACAAGCCGAGCTTTTAGTTTTAAAAGGTGATACTGAAAAAGCACTTGAATTACTCACTCAATGTGATTCTATTGCTGACAAGATTAAAGCCAAAGATTTGGTATTAGGAATTTATAGGGTACGCGCTGAATTATATAAGAAAAAGGGAGACACTCCATTATCCAATGAGTTCTTAAAAGAATTTATTTTATTAAAAGACTCACTGTATCTCGATGCATTGGAAAGGAATCTATCATTAGTCCCTTTAAAGCTTGAGGAAAATGAGAATAGATTAAAACTGCAGGAAAGTGAGATTGCCCTAAAAGAGAAGAGTTTTCAGAATTTAGTATACATTTCGCTGCTCATTTTAGTCACTCCCTTTTCATTACTCATGATATTAATCTATCAGCGAAATAAGAAGATCAACAGCACCTTAAAGAAACAAAACGATAAGGTTGAAGCTCAAAAAGAAGAAATTGAAACTCAAAAAGAATATTTAGAAGCCAATTTAAAAGAATTAGAACGGGCGAAAAATGTAATAAGCCAACAAAAAGATGAGCTTGAAACCTTAAATCAGCAATTAGCGGGTACTGTTGATAAAAGAAACTATGAATTAAAAAAAGTAAATGAGAGGTTACGCACTACCAGTTTGGAATTAGACAACTTCATATATAAATCTTCTCATGACATTAAGGGACCGATAGTGAGGCTTATTGGAATTTGTAACTTAGCCATGAGAGATGTAAATGATGCAAAGGCCTTAGAATATTTCAGCATGTTGGACAAAGCAGCACTAAGACTCAATGTCATTATTGAAGAATTGAAATTGATCAGTGAGTTAAATGAGAAGGAAGTTGAGAATTCACTAATAGATTTTAAATCAATTGTTCAAGAGTGTTTTAATGAAGTGGCTTATATAGAAAATATAAAGGAATTCAATTTGGATGTCCATATTGAAGATCATTTAGTTTATTATTCAGATGAAGCCTTAGTACGCTTGATAATCTTTAATATGCTCCAAAATTCTTTACAATTCATGAAAAGTGAACAGTCAAAGGATTATAAAATTGGTTTTTATATAACTGATGATGCAAAACATATCCATATAAGCTTCAAACTATTTGATCTAAAATTATTGGATGCAGAAACCTCCAAACTTGTAAGTAGTTTCTCAAAAGCGCAGAATGAGTTTGAAAATATTAGTATTGGACTTTATACAGTCAAACAATGTATTCAAAAATTATCAGGAGATTTCTATATGCTTTTAGAGGAAAAGGAGCATACAAAGTTTGAAATTGAATTACCTAAAACCTTGCATTCCTTTTCACAAAAAACTGATTAACTATTCATCCTCGGTTACATTGATGGACATATCGCCTCCGATTGTTGTGGAAATCCCTATTCTTACTCCCCAACCTTTGTATTGGAAATTTTCATATTGGGTGGCCACTTCAACACGGAAGAATTTTAATAAACCCTCAACAGAATAACCTATTTCCGAATAATTATTGCTATCTGGCGTATACAAATAGTTTAGAAACACACCTTCTTTCAATCCCATAAATCGTGTAGCTGGAATTTGAGTGACTAATAATTTCCTGAATCGATGGAACAGGAAATTCTGTACATAATATTGGTCAGTGCTGAATCGGTAGTAATCAAGTAATCGGAATGATTTAACGGGATCTGATTGGGTAATAAAAGAACGATTACCTGGGAAATGCGCGTAATCCATAAATCCTAAAGCATTGTTATTCAAAAACCCACCAATATTAGTATTGATATAGGTTCTTCCTTTGGCGCCAAAATCAAATTCATCACGGTAACCAAATTCAAATTTATCAAAATCCACCTCACTGCCTCCTATATTTTTGAAGCCTTTATAATATTCCAATGTGAAACGAGTTTCTCTGCTAAATACTGGTAGTCTCACATTATTACGAATCCTATATTTCAAAAAAGGTTTATAATGAGCTTTGAAACTAGCTGTCAAGGCTGTTTGCCCATCAAAATCATCAATAGGATTAATGTTAACAGGAAAGTTAGGCGTAAACTCTCTATCCCATTCAATAATATGGAAATCACCATTATTCAATAAACGATTTCTCTCTTCATATTCTATTTCAGCTTCTATATCAAAACTTGCAGAGAATCTTCTATCAAAATTTAACTTGAGAAAATCTTTTTCATAAATCTTCATGAAATTCTGTTCCCAAATTGTCGTGAAACTTGTATTTATTAAGGGCTGTACTGCCGGTGCGTCATTGAACTGTTGTACATATCGCCCAACACGAAATTCTACTGCTCCTTTTTTGAACTGATACTTGGCTAAAACTTTACCTATTACTTTATTTCTGGCAACAGAATAGCGAACAGTAGGTTTTATTAAGGCATAAGAATTCCAATTGAAATAACTTCTGTCTATTTCTGAATTTTCTCTAGTAGTGTCATATTTAATTGGCAGCATTCTTTTGAGTCCAATGCTATAATCCATATTGAGTCCTTCTACTGTATTGTATTGAACTTTGAAAATAGGGTTATAAATTTTGAATCTCCATTGTTTTGCTGTATCCAAATAATAGCGCCCTCCAAATAAAATATCGGAGATCTGAAATGTAGATTGTTTTGCACTTTTAACAGAATCCTCCTCGGCTAATTTATCTTGAACAAGGTTAATACTGTCTAGTTTTACGTATCCTCTGCTCTCATCAGTTGACAATGGAATAGGACGGACTTGCACCCAAAACATAGAATCTTGATTATAAGCCCCAGAATCAATTTTAAAGTTATAAACTTCAATAATATCCAGCTTCGCTAAAGAATCCTTCTGGCTTTTTTTATAATCTTTCATGATACCCGAAAGATCTTCAGACTTTACCACTATCTCTTCTTTCTTTTTCGTTTCAGACAGCTGAGAAGCTTCTTCTATAATTTCCTCCGTCATCTTGCCTTGCTCGCCATCATCTTTATCCAAAATCTTGATTTTTTGAGGTAAAGCAGGATTTAATTCAATTTCATAATTACTGACAGAGGCTAAATATTTCCCTTCAAATGCAACACCCATCAATTTACCCTCAACATCAAACTGATGGGTGATCGGCATCCATGCCAAATCATTTATCTTCTGATAAACTTGTCGGATGCGAACTTTCACTCCTAATTCAATTTGTGCATCCAAATCTAAACGATAGAGTGCCCAATCCTCTTCAACTAATTGAATTTCTCCTTCAAACACATTAGGTGCGGGTACTTTTGGGATAACTTTTATTTTATTGATCAAATTATCACCATCCATAAAAGCACCTAAATGCATAAATTTATAATAATTAAAAGCTTTGGATGAGAGTGGGGAAATCACGGTAGCAATTTCATCCTGATAAAAACTCCCTGTAATGAACCGCATAGGATTCGCATTAAAATCAGTCTCTTTAGAAGCATAAATTGAAATTACTTTTTCGGAAAACTGATTGGGTCTCCTATAACTCACCTCACTTACCGATTCGGTAATAATCATCGTTTCAGTATCAATCCCTTGCTTTTTTAATACACTAGTCAGGTAAAACGGGATATCAGTGACTCTTCCTTTTCCTTTTACATAAACTCGTCCTGAATATGCATCAATTTGTTGCCGATGATAGCTACTTTTTGCAATGGCTTTACGCATCATCCAATTAGCAGGATCAGTTGCTTTGGCAGTAGTAGTTACCTCATTTAATAACAAACTTTGCTTTGGTAAAACCACATCCAACCTTATGCTTTCATCTGTTACTGTAATTTTCTTAGTAACCGATTCATATCCAACAAATTTATACTGAATGGTATAATCACCTTTTTTTAGTTGTAATTCATAATAAGCTTCTTGATTGGAGGAAGTCCCAGAACCGGTTTCCTCCACATAAATAGTGGCAAAAGATAATGCTTCTCCATCATCTCCATATACAACACCTCTAACGTCTTGAGCTTTAATTTGAAAAATAGAACAGAATAAAATACAGAGGGTAAATAGTTTCTTCATAAAATGGTTCAAACGGAGTTCAATTTAATAAATGGATTCTAAAATTTAACTATACAAATTTTATCATTTGATAATAACTATCAGTCAACTTCTACAATTTCTCATAAAGTTACTAATAGGGTCAATTTAATAGTAAGGTTGATAATTGAGTTCTAGTTGAAAAATAATTAGATGTACAACTTTTTCCCTATTATCCTATCTAAAACCGCATCTGGAACCAAATATTTTACTGAACGGTTATTTTTTATGGATTTTCTAATAAATGTAGCCGATATATCCATCATGGGAGCCTCCACAAATCGAACATTTTCATGATCTTCTAATTCTGATTTTTTTGCATTGGGACGAGGATAAACCAGTAATCCATAATCGCGTAGAATCACATCGCTATTTTTCCATTTAGGAAAACTTCTCAAATTATCTTCGCCAATGATTAATTTAAAATTGTGATTAGGATACTGGTCGGTTAAATAGGCTAAAGTATCTGAGGTATAGCTTGGTTTAGGCATATTGAATTCAATATCCGTAACTTTCATATGGAAATGATCTCCTATAGCCGCTTGGACTAAATCGTATCGATCAAATTCATGCGCCAATGATTTTTGCTTTTTGAATGGGCTTTGAGGAGAAACCACAAACCAAACTTCATCAATATCGGGCTCTTCCAACATAGTGTTGGCAATTATTAAATGCCCAACATGAATAGGGTTAAAAGTACCAAAAAAAAGACCTACATTTTTATTCATGAGCTTAATTTAAGCTTTCCCTATAAAACCAGCCACCATATCCTCTGCTTTTTTGAGGGATGTTGGCAAATCCTTATTAACCAAAGTAACATCAAACTCTTTTTCAAAAGTCATTTCAAACTTGGCTTTATATAATCTTTGGGATAGACTTGATGAGGATTCTGAATTACGATTTTTTAATCTTTCTTCTAATACTTCAAGAGATGGGACTTTAACAAAAACGGCTAATGCATCATCCCCAAAGTATTTTTTGAGCTTTAAACCTCCTTTTACATCTACGTCAAAAATCACGGCTTTGCCCGAATCCCATATTCTTTGAACTTCTTCTTTTAAGGTACCATAAAAATTTCCTTCGTAGACCTCCTCCCATTCTACAAACTCATCTTTATCAATACGGTTTTTAAATTCTTCAGGGGTCAGGAAATAATAATCAACTCCGTCAACTTCAGTTCTACCTCTTTTATCGCGCGTGCACGCAGAAATAGAAAAGCCTAGCTCAGGATGTTTATCTAATAAATGTTGTACTATAGTGGTTTTGCCAGCTCCGGATGGAGCTGAGAAGATAATGGCTTTACCGTTATTTTTCATTTTAGGGAAGCTGTTTCAGAAATTTTGTTTTGGATGGAATTTGCCAAATCTTTGGGAGTGCCATTGACTTTTATATGGTTCTTGAGACTGTCTTTGATTGTTTTGCTCAATAAATATTCCTTTCTGCAGCTTTCACATTCTTCCAAATGCTTCATCAATTCTTGATGTTGCTCTTCTGTAGCTTGTCCATCTATTACCAATAGTAATAGTTCTGTACACGCTTGGTTTTGCTCAACTTCCATGGTTTATTCGTTTATTAAAAAAATTTGGCGGTTACCTTTATTATGCAAATATGCCCAATGTTTTCCTCACCTAAAAATCTCCTGTAATTATTTTCGTTTATCCTTATAGCCCAAGGAACTAGCATATTGTTTTAATTTCTCTTTTAATAAATTTCTTGCCCTGTGCAATCTACTTCTGACCGTTCCTATGGGAATGTCTAAAATCTTAGCCATTTCCTCATAAGTGAATCCTTCAAGATCGCACAAAATAATTACTGTTCTGAAATCCACATCAAGCGAATTGAGTGCATTAGTGATTTCATCGCCAATTAAATGTTGAACGGTTTCAACCCTAAGGTCGGTCGTGATATTCTCATTAACAGAATCGGAATTATAATATGATTCTACTTCCTGATAATCTACCTTATTAGGTTGTTTACTTTTCTTTCTGTAATTATTGATAAAACTGTTCTTCAAGATTCGAAACAGCCAAGCTTTTGCATTGGTTCCCGTTTCAAAAGAATTTATGAACCTGTAGGCTTTCATGAAGGTTTCTTGCACCAAATCTTTGGCATCATCTTCATCCAAAGTAAGCCTAAAGGCGAAATTATACATCGCATCTATATGCGGCATAAATTCCTCATTGAATACTCTTTGTTTATCTTTGTTCTCGTATGACATACGCTCTCCCACAGACTAGTTTAATTATTGTATATAACCAAAAAATGGAGAGAAGGTTATACCTATGGATTCTTAAATTTACTTAAATTTTATTATGAATATTCTTATTCTTTGTGCGCAAGGTGGTGTAGCCGGTTCTACTTACAGTATTTCATATCTTGCAAAAGGTTTGGCTGAAAGAAATCATAACGTCTTTTTAGGATTGATAAAAGATTCATTTCTGGATAGCTTAGTCAAGGATTCAACAGTAAAAAGGGTCTATATGCCGTTTAAAGGCAAGACCGATAAAGTTACTCGTTCAATTATTAAAGAATTAATTGAGAAAGAAAACATTCAAATCATTAATGCTCAATCATCAAACGATCGTTACGTAGGGCCAATAATTAATTTCCTGCATCGTAAAAAAGTGAAAATTGTGCAGACCAGAAGGCAAAATCCTAAGAAAATGATAGGGTTAAATAAATTTTTTCAGAATATATTCAATAATTACTTCTGCGATAAGATTGTGGTGGTTAGTGAAGCTTTAAAAGAAATTTTTATTGAAAGAGGTATTCATGAAAATAAGCTTCAAGTAATTCATAACGGAACTCCCACTGAACAATATCAACCTAATTTAGAACTGCGAACCAAATTACAAAATGAACTAGGCTATACAGATGATGACATTGTAATTGGATGTGTAGCCCGTTATAAAAATCAACCACAATTTGTAAAAGCATTGCAATATCTTCCGAAAGAATGGAAAGTACTCTACGTTGGGCTAGATGAAGAAAACTATAGAAACCGGTTTCCTGATGAACCTGACATTCACGATGTACCACAAGAAGTGAAATGCATAGGCATTGTGAATGATAAAGCCACAGTGATTCAATACTATACTCTGATGACTGTAAACGTATTGCCTTCCACTATGGATGGATTTGGGCTCACATTAGTGGAAAGCATGGCTATGGGGACGCCAGTGGTAGCCACAGCTTTTGCAGGCATACCCGATGTAGTGCAACATGAAGAAAATGGATTGTTGTATGAAAATGAAAATTATGAAGAGTTTGCCCATCAAATCAAGCGTGTTGTAGAGGATCAAGATCTTAGAACTAAGCTTCTGGAAAATGGTAAAAAAACAGCATTCGAGAGGTTCTCAATTAAAAATACCATTAATAAGTATGAAGAGTTTTTTGAGGGTATTTTGCAGAGTTAGATTTGGGATAAAAGTTCCGTAATCCTCAAAAGAGGAATTAAATCTGTACCCAATAAGGAATAATGAGACATAAATAGAAATAATTTGATTGGATCTTAAGAAATCGAATTGATTAAACTAAAGTCTTATAAATCCTTTACTTTACATCTCTAAGATAAAAATGTCATTTTAAATACTTTATTTTGCAATGTATTGTTAAGCTTACTTAAGAAAAGAAGACAATACTCTTTAATGCATTAATTATCTTTAAATAAAAAAACTTACATTTTGAATAACCTATTTCGCAAACTAGTACCCAAATTTATAAGGGGGCCTTTTGAAAAAAACAAACTGAAATTCACTATTCTGAACTATTACAATTCAACTGATCAAGAATTTATTGATGAAGAGAAAAGAGATGCACTCAACTATTTGAAGGATAAAGGATTTAGTGTCTTCCCAAATCGATTTCAAGAGAAATACAAACGATCAGATATAGAAGTGCATGTTGACCCATCCAACCAACTTAAATATATTATTACAGATGGAAAGCGACTTTATTTCAAAAGAAAATCTTCGAAAAGAGGAGTGCGTAGAAATTATAACTTCCTTAAAATAGAACAAGATAAAAAATCACCTCACCGATATCTGACCAGCAAATTTAAAGTTGAAGAAAATGATATTTTGGTAGATGTGGGTGCGGCTGAAGGCAACTTACCATTAGAAGTGATTGAAAAGGTTAAAAAAGTTTATCTTTTTGAAACAGATGAAAGATGGATTGAGGCACTGGAAGCTACTTTTGCTCCCTGGAAGGATAAAGTAGTCATAGTTAATAAGTTTGTATCAAATGTAAATGATAAAAAGAATGTATCCTTAGATGTATATTTTAAGGATAAAGAGCCCTACAGTTTTTTAAAAGTGGATGCAGAAGGAGCAGAAGGCGATATTTTAGAGGGTTCACAAAAAACAATAGCAAACAGTGATAATTTAAAAATAGCGCTATGTTGCTATCACAAACCTCATGATGAAGATAAATTCAAAGCCCATCTCGAAAAAAGAGATTTTGAAGTTTCTTTTGCGGATGGATATATGGTTTTTCCTGAACCTAAAACTTTTAACCCTCCTTATTTAAGAAGAGGTGTATTAAGGGCTGTAAAATAAATGCTAAAATATTTCAGATTACTATTTAAAAAAGTGTGTTCTACCTTATTCAAACATTTTCATCAATTCCATCCCAACGCTATAATCTTTACGGACAGCAACACTATCGCCTTTTACTCTTTTAATTAAAAACCCATTTTTCGTGAAATATTGCTCAGCTTCAGCGTATTCCTCATCACCTAAATGACGACTTTCAAAAACGATTACTTTTGGTTTATGCTGATTTAAATCATATAATTTAATCACTTCAAAATCAAAACCTTCGACATCAATTTGCAATACATCCACTTCCTGAATTTGATATTTAGCTCTAAGAAAATCAAAGGTTTTAGATTCCACTTTAACTTCGTCAATATATTCCTCCCGACTAGCCGGAACTTTGATACCTTTTCTCTTTGCAATGATATCTATATCTCCCCGATCCACTTTGTCTTGTAAGGTTGGCTTATGAAAAGTAGTCAGTCCAGTGGCCCACCTTTCTCTGGTGAAACTGATTTTATACATATCCATCAAACTAATTTTATCACTTATGGCAATATTTTCCATATAAACACCTTCGTCTCGCATATAAAGAGGAAAAAGTTGATGTCGAAATACATCAGGTTGTGGCTCGATCAACAATCCTCTCCATTTATCTCGTTTCACATATTTATGAATTGGATCGTGGTTAATGCCATCATTAGCACCCACTTGGATTACAAATGGTCGATCAAGATTTTGGGAGACCTGATTATAAAAGTAGCCTAAAGTTCCTTTTTTAGGATTAAATAGATATCTATAAAAAAAAATGAAAATTACAGAGTTACGTGCCGATAATCTAAATACAAAATTTTTATAAGCTTGGGTAAAGTATTTTTTCATGCGTGATATAGTGAAGTTTTAAGGTCACATGGAATCTTTGATTAAAAATTCCTGCCTGCCGGCAGGCAGGCATCTTCATTTTAAATAAAATTTGAACCTGAATTTTTAAAGTCGATTTCATCCGAAAGGGTAATTAATATAAAAATGAAAGCACAATAATACGAAGAATCAGGTTTGAGAAAGAAAAATTAGATAATAATTAATTATACTCTTTTACTCGGTTTGATTATCTCGAATTAAACTGAAATCAATTCCTGATAGAATTTTTCATACTCTTCCACTGTTTTGCTGGTATGGAATACCGTTTGAATTCTATTTTGAGCTGCTTTTCCGTATTGAGTTATTAATTCAGGATTGTAAATATATTGCTTCATTCCATCTGCAAGTGCTTTTGCATTGGCTTTTGGAACGACTATACCAGACTCCCCAGAAACGACTAATTTCTTATTCCCAGGAATATCCGTTATCAATGGCGCCTTTCCTAATGCCATAGCTTCAATGGCCGCTTTAGTGATGGATTCACCATAAAGTGAAGCCAATACAAACACATCACAATTATTTTCTACTTCTAGAATATCCTTTCTAAATCCCAAAATATGAATCTTATCTTTTACTGGGCTCTCATTGATCAGCTTCAAGAATTCCGGCCTGTCCATATTATTACCTGCTAAGAATAATTCAAAAGGGGCATCTTTTTCTAAATAATGGGTTGCTTTTAATAAGTATTTTAACCCTTTCATTTTTCGGTCATTGGCCGTGCAGATAAATTTTACATTATCTGTGTTTTGTGTGTACTCTGACAAATCAGCTTTTTCATCTACCTGATACCATGAGACCTCATGTCCTTTATTAATAGTTTTGAAAATTATTCGATTGGAGAAAGAGTGTTTTCTAAATAGCTCTTCAATGGCTTTAACATTGCAGATTACAGCATCAACTCGTCTGTTAAAGTACTTCAAATAAATAAATGGATCATACCAAGCTATATTTCCAGTATACCCTCTATATAAAATTACTTTTACTGGTAATCCTTTGGCAGCTGGAACTCCATTGAAATACGCCAAACTATTATACATTTGAAAGATATCATAATCACCTTTTATCAGTTCTTCTCTAATAAAAACGATGCTCTCTTTATCTCTTTTTTTGCTTGGGTGAAATGGAATTACATTGATTCCGTGTTCCTTTAAACGTGGAATATATTCAGAATCTTCATAAGTCATTACCGTAATGTCATGCCCTTTTTTTGCTAAACCGATAAAAATTTCAGCTTCAGGCCTTACTGTAACAATGGATCTAAAATTACTGATGACTAATATCTTCACATTACTCTATTTAAAACTGTAATAAATTTTCTTAAGTCTATTGACTATCTTTTTGGATTGAGCTAAGCTAGGCTTATTCAAAGCGGAAGAATACTCTTTTCCAATATTCAGGAAATTTTGAGTGAAGGTTTTAGAACTAAACCCCCACTTCATAATAAATTGTATTCTTCCTGTATTTTTCCCTAACCTTTTGGTTGATTTTGATCCGAAATGATAAACTAGGCTATCTCCTTTTCCCTTAAAGATTCTAACTCCTGCCTCAAATATTTTCTTTGAAAAATCAGGGTCTGAGTACATTCCAGGACTGTATTCTATGCTTAAGCCACCAACCAAATCCCAAAGTTCAACTGGCATAATATTAGGTGGCCAAGTACTTCCACTCCAATCTTCTTTAATCAAACTTTTATACTCACTTAACAGCTTTTCTTCCTGAAAATTATCTAATCCATTTCCATAATTTTGAACCACAACACAATCGTTACCGGTATCAGTTGGCTCAATCAGGGTTGCCGAAAGCATAAACATTTTGGTGCCTAAAGATTTTATTTCATCATACAGTATTTTATCCCAGTCTGGAAGAACATACATATCATCATTCAAATACAGCATATAATCTGCTTGAAACAATTTTCTACAACTATTCAGAGCATAACAAACCCCTACATTAGTAGGACTATAAACATAATCAAGATCTTTTTGAGATTTCACCCATTCTAATGTATCATCTTTTCCCTCGTTGATAAACACTATGATTTGATGATTCAATTCAGAATGATTACGGATTGCTTTAATGCAGTTTTTAAGTATATCTAAATTATTCCATGTTGGTATCACAATAGAAAATACTGGTGAATTTTCCTTTTGGCTGCTATATGATTTGAAATTATCTAACATTCAATCTAATAAATTAGGTGTGTGATTTAATTTTTTCAGCTCTTTCTAATTCCCAAAGCTTTATAATCTTCAAATAGGTTTCAACGGCAGTAAGTAAACAAATCGTTAACCCTCTATAACCACCAAGAAAACCATGTTTTAGAAAATAATCACGAAAAAATCTCCAGAAAGGCTTAAAAATTAATTTAAATACATTGAACCTCTTACCCTGATCGTAAGCTGCTTTGGCTGCTATTCCAGAAAAATAATTGATCTGCCTAATGTGTTCCTCAATAGTGTGATAGGTATAATGAAACAAATCTCCTTTGAGAAACTTTTTGCTATTGCTTGAAAGTATTATTTTATCGTGTGGATTTGTGCCTCCCCATTTGGCATGATTTCTATCGAAAAGCCTTATTTTTTGATCAGGATACCAACTTCCGTGAGGAAAAAACTTACCACAATAAGAGGATAACCTATTGAAGTAATATGCATCATGGTTCCAATTCTCTTTTACTTCAAGGATTGATATAATAAGCGCTTCAGATAATTCCTCATCAGCATCCAAGGAAAGTATAAAATCGTTAGAAGCTTGTTGTAAGGCAAAGTTTTTCTGCTGAATATGTCCTTCAAATGGATTTGTTCTGAAATCACAATTAAATTCTGAACAAATTTCTTCCGTTCTATCGGTGGAGAATGAATCGACTACAATTATTTCATCCGCAACTTTTGCTAAAGAAGTTAAACATCTCTTGATGTTTTTTTCCTCATTAAAAGTAATAATAACCGCAGATAATTTAATCTTCAAGGAATGGGCGTTTAAAAAATTAAAAAGCCAACAACCTCTTCTATTCGAAAACTAAAGAGAGATTGTTGGCTAAAAAAAATATTAATATCTGTAATACTCTGGCTTGTATGGTCCTTCAACGGTAACGCCAATGTATTCCGCTTGATCTTTGCTTAATGAATCTAATTCAACGCCAATCTTAGCTAAGTGTAAAGCCGCTACTTTTTCATCTAAATGCTTAGGCAACATATAAACAGCATTTTCATAATTGTCTTTACGAGTCCACAATTCAATTTGCGCCAATGTCTGATTAGTGAATGAATTAGACATTACAAAAGATGGGTGACCAGTAGCACAACCTAAATTCACCAATCTACCTTCAGCTAATAAAATGATTTGCTTTCCATTCTTCATGGTAATCAAATCTACTTGTGGCTTAATGTTATCCCACTCAGCATTTTTATGTAACCAGTCTACATCAATTTCATTATCAAAGTGGCCAATATTACAAACAATTGCTTTATCCTTCATTGCTTCAAACAAATCTGAAGTAATGATATCTTTATTACCAGTAGCCGTTACAATAATATCGGCTTCCGGAACAGCTTTTTTCATAGGCTTCACTTCAAAACCATCCATTGCAGCTTGAAGCGCACAAATTGGATCAATCTCCGTAACGATAACTCTAACGCCAGCACCTCTCAAAGAAGCAGCAGAACCTTTTCCTACATCACCATATCCACCAACAACAGCAACTTTTCCAGCCATCATCACATCAGTAGCTCTTCTAATAGCATCTACTAATGATTCTTTACAACCATATTTGTTATCAAATTTAGATTTAGTAACTGAATCGTTCACATTGATAGCAGGCATCGGTAAAGTACCTTTCTTCATTCTCTCGTACAATCTATGAACACCAGTAGTAGTTTCCTCAGAGAGTCCGTTGATGCCTTCAGCAAGCTCAGGATAGTTATCCAACACCATATTGGTTAAGTCACCACCATCATCCAAAATCATGTTTAATGGTTTTTTATCTTCTCCGAAGAAAAGTGTTTGCTCAATACACCAGTTGAATTCTTCCTCTGTCATGCCCTTCCAAGCATAAACGGGAACTCCCGCAGCCGCGATGGCAGCAGCAGCTTGATCTTGCGTTGAAAAGATATTACATGAACTCCAAGTTACTTCAGCACCTAATGCCACTAAAGTTTCAATCAAAACTGCCGTTTGGATTGTCATGTGCAAACAACCAGCAATTCTAGCACCTTTCAAAGGTTGCTCCTTACCGTATTCTTCTCTTAATGCCATCAAACCTGGCATTTCTGCCTCTGCTAGCGTAATTTCTTTTCTTCCCCAAGCGGCTAGGGAAATGTCTTTTACTTTGTAATTCTCTGTATCTGTCATTTTAACTTATTTTCTTCTTTGTATATGCATTTAGCAACACAAAATTACCACATTAGTTTTAATAATTAAAGAGAGTATGTGTTTATTGGAGGAAATCTTGCTATTAAGACAGCAAGCGGACTTCCTTGAAGTGGTATTTCTTATGAATACCACTTTCATCCTCAATTTCAAGCACCCCATCAGGATGAACATTGCGTATTATCCCATTGAATTTTCCGATGGAATCTTCATAATAAGCCACTTTATCTTTAAGATATAGTTTCGATTCATACCATTCATGAATAAATCTGAAATCACCACTTCTTAAAATCAGATAATAATGCTCTAGTCGCTGAACGATGTCGAGTAATACTTTCTCCAACTCAAATTCCTTTTCAAATTGTTTTGCTAAAGAAGTTGCTGTGGGTAGTAAATCTTCTGTTTGATTTACATTCAATCCAATCCCAATAATGCTTTCAGAAATTCCGCTTTGATTGATAGAATTTTCAATTAAAATCCCCGCTACCTTTCTCTTATTTAAAATAAGATCATTCGGCCATTTCACAAAAACTTTAGCATCAGCAGATAAATTCTTCACCACATCCAAAAGTGCTAATGAAGCCATTCTATTCAACTCAAATTGCTGCGATGCTTTTAAGAAATGAGGTTTTAGAAATATCGAGAATGTTAGATTTTTTCCTTCTGGAGAATCCCATTGACTTCCTCTTTGCCCCTTGCCTTTAGTTTGGTGTTTTGTGATGATAATTGCACCTTCGTGAAGCTGTTTTTTGGCAGACATTTGTGCCATCAAATCATTGGTTGAATGACAGCTTGGCAGAGAAACGATATGTTTCCCTATAAATAAGGTGTTGGCAAAGATTTTATGCAATATTATTTCGTAGATTTACAGCAAAGAAACATCTTAGATTTGAAACCAAAAAATATTTAATGAATTCAGAAGCTTTAAGTAATTTAGTAGTGCAGGGAATGCAGGAGAGAAAAGCTCAAGACATCACTATTTTAGATTTAACAGAAGTAAAAAATGCAGTAGCTGACTATTTTGTTATATGTTCAGCAACTTCCGATACCCAAGCAGATTCCATATCTGAATCCATTGAAAAATTTGTTCATAAAGAAGCAAATGAAAAGCCTTGGATGACTGAGGGAAAAAACAATAAGGAATGGATTCTAATAGATTTTGCAAGTGTTGTTGCTCATGTCTTCAAAACCGACAAAAGAGAACACTATAATCTCGAAAGTTTATGGGGCGATGCTAAAATCATAGAGGTAGAAAGCGTTTAAAAATTTATCACAAACATAATGCTGAAGGCAAACGTTATGCAAGCAGCATTGTAATAGTTAAAAAGTAATGGCAGAAAATCCAAAAGCACCGAAAGACGGTAAAAGAAAAAAAATCATACCAAAGCCACCTCAAAAGCCAAATTATCAAATATGGGTAATTATCATTTTGATTTCAGTGGTATTTGGTATTTCATTATTCAGTGGCAGCAGTAATGCCATTAAAATTTCTGAAAAGAGATTTGAAAGAATGTATATGAGCAATGATGTTCAAAAAGTATTATTGCTTAAGAATCAAGGGGTGGTTGAAGTATATTTGAAAGAAGACGCCCTTCAAAATTCTAAATATATTCAGGAATTAGAAAATAGCAATCCTTGGAATTATCAGCAAGGACCTCATTATCAATTTGAAATTCCTAGCTTAGACATCTTTGACCAAAATTTCACTGAACTTGAAAGTCAGGTTCCACAGGAGGACAGAATTGGTTACGAAGTTGAAGAGCGCACACAATGGTCAGAAATGTTTTGGAGCTATGGCTTCTTAATATTCTTATTATTTGGTGTTTGGTTCTTGATGAGAAGAATGTCAGGACAAGGCGGCCCTGGTGGTCAAATCTTCAACATTGGAAAATCCAAAGCGGCTTTATTTGATGCTGAGAATAAAGTAAAAATCACATTTAAAGATGTTGCAGGATTAGACGAAGCCAAAGAAGAAGTGGCCGAGATAGTTGAGTTCTTGAAGAACCCTGGTAAATTCACCACTTTAGGTGGTAAAATCCCTAAAGGAGCTTTATTAGTAGGGGCTCCAGGTACAGGAAAAACATTATTGGCTAAAGCTGTAGCTGGTGAAGCTGAAGTACCTTTCTTTTCATTGTCAGGTTCTGATTTCGTGGAAATGTTTGTTGGTGTTGGTGCGGCTAGGGTAAGAGATTTATTCAAACAGGCTAAAGAAAAGGCTCCTTGTATTGTATTTATCGATGAGATTGATGCAATCGGTCGTTCCAGAGGTGGCGGAAAAATGCCAGGCTCAAATGACGAAAGAGAAAACACATTGAACTCTCTTTTAGTAGAGATGGATGGATTCTCAACAGATTCAGGAGTTATAATCCTTGCAGCTACCAATAGACCAGATGTATTGGATTCAGCCTTAATGAGACCAGGTAGATTCGATAGACAAGTAAGTATAGATAAACCCGACATTATTGGTAGAGAAGCTATTTTCAAGGTTCACTTAGGCCCTTTGAAAGTTGACAAAGATGTTGATGCTAAAAAATTAGCAGCTCAAACTCCAGGTTTTGCAGGTGCAGAAATAGCAAATGTTTGTAATGAAGCAGCTCTTATTGCTGCAAGGAAAAACAAAAAAGCTGTGGAAATGCACGATTTCCAAGATGCAGTGGATAGAGTAATTGGTGGTCTTGAGAAGAAAAATAAAATCATATCTCCTGACGAGAAGAAAATAGTAGCTTATCATGAAGCAGGGCACGCAGTTGCAGGATGGTTCTTAGAACATGCTGATCCTTTGGTGAAAGTAAGTATTGTTCCAAGAGGAATTGCCGCTTTAGGTTATGCTCAGTATTTACCAAAAGAGCAATTCTTGCATCAAACAGAACAGTTATTTGATGAGATGTGTATGGCTCTTGGTGGACGTGCTGCTGAGGAAATTGTATTTGGTAAAATATCTACAGGAGCCTTAAGCGATTTGGAAAGGATTACTAAAATGGCTTACAGCATGGTAAGTGTATATGGTATGAATGAGAAAATCGGTAATGTTTCTTACTATGACTCTAAAGATGGTGGTGATTATAAATTCACTAAGCCTTATTCAGAAGACACTGCTAAAGTGATAGATGAAGAGGTAGGTAAATTAATTGCCAAAGCTTATGAAACCACTAAGAAACTCTTAACTGAAAAAAGAGATAAGCTAGAAATCTTAGCACAGCAATTGCTTGAGAAAGAGATTATATTCCAATCTGATTTGGAGAAACTAATTGGTAAAAGACCTTTTGCTCAGCAAACAACTTATGAGGCTTATACTAATGGAAAAAATCAAGAGAAATTAGATAAGGAAAAGAAAGAAGAAGAGAAAAAGAAAGCGGAATCAGAAAAAGCTAAAGAAGAAACTACAGCGACTGACTCTACAAACTCTGATTCTACTGATCAAGAGGATAAAAAAGAAGACTGACAATATTTATTTTAATCAGCTTAATAGCCCTGCATTTTGCAGGGCTATTTTTTTGTGCTAAAATGTTTCAATTTACTTTCTAAACGATTGCTAATTTCTAAAGGAACTGATTCTGTTTCTATCACTTTTCCACTATTATCAGTTAACACATAAAAAGGAAAGTCTCTAATTTTTTGATCTTTTCTGAAGTTACTTTTCCTGAAAGCATTTGACTGTTCGGGCAATAAATGAAAACCCCCTACCCTATTTTGATAAATAAATGATTTCGTTTTATCAGGTATTTCGTATGCATCTATGCAGATATGAATAAAATTATATTGCTCTTTAAATTTATTTTTTAAATCTGCTAAAAGATTAAATTCAGTGGTCATACGAGAATCCCAAGTAGACCAAAAAACTAACACATGCTTTTTTTCAGAAGAATCCCGAGCAAAATAACTCTCCATTGATCCATCAATATCTATCCCAAAAAGGAAATCTATTTTTTGAATTCTAGACACCTCTTTTACTGCCTGGCTTTGAATTAAAGCCTCAGCAAGATTCTGCTGTTTTAAATCTAAATCACTTTTTAAAAATTCATAATTCTCTTTTAATTCAGATACAGTTAAACCTTCTCGGAAGAAATGTTCAAATACCAATAAATTTGATTCAGGATTATTAAAATCAGTATCAATGGTAGATTTTATTTCCTTTTTATTAAGTCCTTTGAACGAATTTACATGATAATTTTGATAGTATAATTTATACATCAATTGCCAATATTGGGTGTAGGCAGGAATAAAATTAATCCATTTTTCATCAAATTGATAACTGAATTTTTCAATAGCAAGATTATACAAATTTTTGGCACTTCGACTATTCCAAACAATAGTATTATAGTTCTTTTCTGCTCTAAATTGATCATCAGTTTGAGCAAGTCTTTTCAAACTATCTAATGCATTAGCATAGTACAAATCAATTTCATTTAGCTCCTCTAGAGCTGAATTATTTAAATCCACTTTAGCTGAATACCAATCACTTTTTGAAATCATCTTTACATTAGAAGAATTGATCTCTGGAGAGGATAAATTAATTTCAATATCTGTAGACAAATCCTCCATCCATAAATAATATTCTTTTTCACTAAAGCTAAGCCTGTAAAAATGAAACTTTGATTCTGCTAATTGAAAAATAGTTGAGGTGGGATAAATGAATTGGGGAGCGTAATCTAAAATTTGAGGATGTACAGCATCTTGAAATTTCACTTCAATATCTTCATCATGCAAAAATGTAATAGTCTTAGCATGAATATTTATGATAGAACTTAAAATTAGAAGAAAAACAAAAATGAACCTGACCATTATAATATTTATATTATTTAAAGCAAAAATATAGATATTAGCTGATATTCAAGTGTTAAAGTGCGATTAATAAAAATTTAATCCTTAACAGCTTTAAAAAGCTTTTTATAAATCGGCTTACGATATACAAATTGAAGCCATAAAACAGGATACAACAAAATGTCCATTAATATAAATGGTGATTTGAAAGTGATATCATCAATAATAAAAGATTGGTTTTCTTTCGTTTTCTCTACTATATGATGATGCTTCCAATATTTTAAAAAGAAAGGTAATTTGGTTCCTTCATCCACAAATTCAAAAACTGAATCAGAAGTATTGTCAAAAGTAATTTCACTTATCCAGTCTTGCTTAAAGAAAATAAAATTCAATTCTAAATGGACTTTATCTCCTTTTTTGCAGCCACCAAATTCTTTTAATTGAACTGGTGGAAATGGAGGGTTCAATGATAAAAACAGTTTTTCATTAAACCCTTCTTTAACCGATAAAAAATCTTGACTTACTTTGGTTTTAAGCTTTAAATGCATGAAAATGAAATCAATTTAAAGGGTAAATGTTTAAAATTACTCTTTAAATTTTGAGCCGTATTGGTGAGTAATTACTTCTTTATTCTCGAATCTAAGCTCAAAGATTTTATCGTATTCCTTTTCCTTAATTTCTTCCTGAGGACGTTCAAAATCCAAAGCTTCTATTTGTTCAAGAATAGTATTGCTATGACCTACCACTAAAATAGTGTCTGCATCCATTTTCTTCAATTGCTTTGCAAAATCTTCGAAATCTTTAGCATCATAGATTGAAAGTTCAAGATTTTGCTGTTCTGCTAATGGCTTTGCTGTTTCTCGCATCCGAACAAAATCAGTAGTGAAAACAGTATCGATATCAATATTTTTAAACCAGCTGGCTAAATCCACTGAACGTATCACTCCGTCTGTTGTTAGTGGTGGATCATTTTTAGGAACCATATCCTTTTCAGCATGACGAACCATATAAATAACCTTGTTTTCATTTTCATTTGAACAAGAAACTGCCAAAAATGCTACTAAAATAATCGCTATTAATATTCTCATTTAATTCTTATTTAAATTTATACTTTTGGAAATGCTACTATAAATTTAGCACCTTTTCCTAATTGACTTTCACACCAAACACTACCATTCATCTCCTCCACATACTTTTTAACAATAGACAAGCCTAAGCCTGTTGAAGTTTCGTCTCCAGTAGGCTGAGCAGACAAGGTCATATATTTGGTAAATAATTTCACTTTATCTTTTTCTGAAATCCCAGGCCCTTCATCAGCCACATACACGTGGTGATATTCATGATGACTTTCAGTACCTATAAAAACTTGACTTCCTAAAGGAGAAAATTTTAAGGCATTGCTAACTAAATTTTCAAATACTTGTTTTAAGAAAAAAGGATCAACCATTACCATTTTTCCGCTAATAATTTGAGAAATATCAATCGAGATATTTTTAGACTTTGCCTTTTCCTCAAATTCAGCTACAGTTTCTTTCATTATCGCAGCCATATCTGTTGCACTGACCTTATAATTTAAGCTCTTCTTTTGAATTGATTCTAAATCTAAGATACGTTCTACCAATTCTTTTAAATGAAGGTTTGAACTTTCAAGCTTTTCAAAAACTTCTAATTCCTCTTTATCCCATTTTTCGCTCTTAAAGCCCAAAATTGTAATTAAACCACTCATTTGATTAATCGGACTTTTCAAATCGTGGGCAACAATGCCAATCAATTCATCTTTTTGCTTATTTATATCTGAAAGTTCCTTATTTTTTCTTTGAAGTAAATGCCGTTGGTGAGTAATCTCGTCTTTATTTTGGTTTAATTCATTCAATAATTCCTGTAATTGTTCACTTTTGTCTTTTAAAAGCACATTGTCTCTTTGTCTCATTCTATTTGAGCGAACTAATAATAATCCAATAATGATTACAAAAACAAGACCTAAACTAACAGAAATGATTATGACCCACTGTAAATCTTTTTGACGTTCAGCAGCTATTAAGCTTTGGCTTTGGATTTCCTTTTCTTTATTCAAAAAAGCGATTTCATCTGCTCGATCTGAAACATTATCTCCTGCAAGACCCCAAATTAATTCTGAATAGTCATTTCCAAGATATCTCCTGATAATTTTATCTGCCTCAGCACGGTATAGATAACTCTCAAAATAGTTCTTAACTGTCATATCCCAGCCTTTTCCTAATTGATAAATGAATCTATATCCATCTCTCTTTACCTGGAACTTACTGTGTCTTTTTACTGGATTACCTTTTCCAATTTCAATCACATAAAATGGCAAGCCAACAAAGCCCACCATTTCCTTATTCCGACTTACTAAACGAATGATATCCTCATCATTTGGAACATCTACATAGTTTAATTCTAAATCAAATTTATTACTAAGCTTATCTAAATCATCTTTATAAGTAGTACTGGAAATTGTGGCAGCCTCAAAGCCATCAATATGTGTTTTCAAGGCTGCTCCATCCTTTAGGTATGGTACCGAGAGGTGGGTAATAAAAACACTGACATCAGGCATATATGAGTATGAAAATCCAACCAACTTTGCTCGATCATCGGTTTTTGAAATGACTGATATTCCAAATGCTGGAACATCAGATTTATTTACATATTCGAATACAGAATCGAAAGTTGGAACTTGCTCCCATTCAATGAATAACTTTACTGAGTACTTCTTTTCAATAAATCGAAGATAGGAATCCATCATTTCCTTTTCTATGCCCAATAAATTCCCTATCTCATCTTTATAAATAAAAGGCTCTATCGGATAATAATAAACCTTTACTTTACCTGATCCTTCATCAAGAATATCTTGAAAAGTTTTTGCTGACACAAAATTCCCTGTGAACAGAAATAAAAATAATATGATGGCTGATATTCTCAAATAATTGTGTTTCAATTCTTAAAATAAACAGAAAGCCTCCATTAAAAAAAATATTAAGCCATTTATGGACAATATTAATCAAATGCAATCCTAGCAAGAAACTAAATTTTATTGAGAAAAACCGTTGGGATTTTTACAGAAAGGTACAATCTACTTGTTAATCGTTGTTATTACTAAAGTCACCGCGCTTTATTGCCCTGTAAATTTCTACCCATGACATTGGGTTTAGTAAAGGATTAATTCTTACTGAATTCTGGGTTTGATTATAAAAAGCTTGTTCTTGAACAAACCATCTATGGTTCATTGAACCATCAGCGGGTAAAGATTTATACATCTGCTGAAGAGTTGCAGGATCTAAATTTTTATCCATATTACTAAATTCTTGAGGTAGACGAACGGCCAAAACAGCTTTTTTAAATGCTTCGGCAGTTGGAGGCATATTATAAACTTGAACCTCATCTAACATTTCTCTATCCTGCTCTAATTGGAAAATCACTTTTAAAGTAGAACTTTTTATTTTGGGCACTACATAGGTAGCTTTTTTAAAACCAACAGCACTGATAACTAGGCTATCTCCTTCTAATGCAGGCATGGAAAAGAAACCGTATTGATTTGTTGAGGTACCTCTTCCGAAAATAGGGGTATATATATGAACACCAGGTATTGCTGAACTGTCAGCGTCCAACACTACTCCAGTAAATTGAATTACTTTTTCCGGTTCATTCTTCTCTACTTGAGAGTAGGAGAAAAAAGACACAAATAACAAAATAATTAATATGGGAAGTTTTCTTTGAACCATATATCACAAATATAATAGATTTAAAACTAAATTATTAACGATTGAGTTACTCTTTAGTTATTGATGCCAAAAATTAATTTATAGATTATAATTTAAATTAGACGGTTAAAGTTCATTCAGCGTTTTGTACTTTTACTTTAGTAATTAATTAGCTTATGAGGCTCAAGAACTTTACTTTAAATTTCAGTGTACAATTCTATAAATGTCTTTCTGATGATTCTCGTTTACGTATGCTGTTTTTAGTCCATCAAAATCAGGAAATGTGTATTTCAGACTTGGAAATGATTTTAGATTTTACTCAGGCTAAAACCTCAAGACATTTATCATTTTTAAAGAATAATGGAGTGCTAAATTCCAAGAAAGTTGATCAATGGGTGTTCTACTATGTAAAAGAAGAGGTGAAAGATTTATTAGCCCAAACATTTAAATTCGTAGAAAAAGACCAACAATTACAAAAAGATTTAGAAACCTTTAAAGTAATGTATTCCAATAGAACACTTGCTTTAAATAAATTACACAGCAAAAAATGGGTGAAATAAATACTTATAAACATATCTTCTTTGATTTAGACCATACGCTTTGGGATTACGAGAAAAATTCAAACGAAGCTTTAGGCGAATTATTCCTTAAATATCAACTCGATACTCTAGGTATAAGTACATGTGATCAATTCAATCTTTGTTTTGAAGAAATTAATAGCGCTCTTTGGAGAGATTATAATAAAAATAAGATATCTCGAGATGGAATAAGAGAACAGAGATTTTTGAGAATTTTGAATCAGTTCGAAATAAATGACAACGATTTGAGTGAAAAACTTTCTACAGAATACTTGATGCTATGCCCTACTAAACCACACTTAATACCCTACACTTTTGAAGTACTTGATTATTTAAAAGATAATTATCAACTCCATATTTTAACTAATGGATTTAAGGATGTTCAGAAATTGAAATTAGAAAAATCCAGATTACATTCTTACTTTACAACTGTAGTAACTTCAGACAGTGCCGGTTACAAAAAACCTATGACCTCAATATTTAAATTTGCGATTGATAAAGCGGAGGCTAGAAAAAACGAGAGCATTATGATAGGTGATAATCTTCAAACTGATATTCTTGGTGCAAGAAATTTCGGAATGGACACTGTTTATTTCAATCCAAAAAAAGAGAAACATAAATCAAGTGTTACACATGAAATTGATTGCTTAAGCCAATTGAAATCTATTTTTTAGCAGTTATTTTCTCAACCCAACTGAAAAAATTATTCAACGTATCATAGAATGATTAAATTACAATTGGAATAATAATTGCTTACTTTATTCGAATATAAAAAATCATTATATCAATAAAATTGAATCAAAATGCAGAAGATACTACTAAGCGCTTTTTTATCCCTCTTATTTTCGCTTCAACTCTTAGCTCAAGAAAGCAATCAGCCTAAGGATCCTGCATTTGGAATTGGAGCGGAAGCTATTATTCTTTTGGATAGTGGACATAGTGTTTATAATGAAAATTTTGAACTGATCTTCACTCACACTACTAAAATTGAAATTCTTTCTGAGGAAGGGCTTAGTTGGGCTAATGTAATGATCCCCTACAGCGAAAATGACTCTTTACTATTTATTAAAGGGCATACTTACAATTTAGCTGAAAATGATTCTCTTCAAATAGATAGTTTGCAAAAATCAACCATTAAAAAAGAAGTTAATAATGGTATAGTGGAAAATTATTTTTCACTTCCTAAAGCTAAAGTAGGAAGCATAATAGAATATACTTATCAAATAAAAATTGCTAATTGGCAAGAATTAAATAGCTGGTATTTCCAAAATGATATCCCAGTTATAAAGTCAACTTACACTACTGAGGTTCCCAATTACTTATTATTTTATAAATATTTAGAAGGTTCTTTAAGCTTGGATAATTTTGACAGGAAAACTGTTAAAAAAATGATTAAAGAAAAGCAAACTGATGTTTTGATAGAAAATTTTGAAATAGATAGCGTGCCTGCCTACGTAGAGGAAGAGGATGTGCCAGGATATGATTACTTTATCTCTAAAATAAAATTCAAATTAGCTGAATATACCTTACCAGGTAAATCCACAGAATTCATACTCCCTCAGAATTATGAGGAATTAGCTTATAATTGGGCTGGTTCTCCTTATTTCGAGAATGTTTACAGCCGAAGTAGTTATTTACAAGATGAAATCGACAGAATATATCATCCTGAATTATTTAAAATAGATGTTATAAAAGGCTTTTATTTCTTCATTCGAAATAACTTTTCTGTAGACTTATCCTTTAATGAAAAAAGCTTAGAAGAAGCCTATAAAGCCAGAAAGGGTACGCCTCAACAAATCAACATGCTTTTAACAAAAATGCTTAACCAATCAGGTTTTGACGCCTATTTGATTGCTTTAAGTTCAATAGAAAATAGACCTACATATCCAGAAAACCCCTATTTCGAATTATTTGATGTTTATGTATGCATGGTGAGATACAATGGAGAAAATTATTTCCTAGATGCTTCCGATAAAAACTTACTATTCAATATGCTTCCTCCAAATTTCATTAACAATGGTGGTTTGGTTATTTCTCAGAAAGCACCAGGTTTTGTGCCTTTGGATTTTAATTTTGAGGATAATGAAATAGTAAATGCTGAATTTGAGATCTCAGATACTGCTACCATCAAAGGAACTTATGAGGTAAAGAGAAAAGGCTATGCAGTTTATTCTTTTGACTCACGTTTTCTTAATAACAATAGATCATACAATGATTATCTGATTGAAACCATATTTGAAAATATGGATTGGAATATTAAGAAACATGAAGTAAGTGATGAATTTGAAGAAAATAAATATTTAAAAGAGCACTTAACTTTTGTGAGACCGGTGGATTCCGTTGCAAAAAATTATATGGAGATTAACCCTGTTGTCTTTAATGAATTTTCAGATAACCCTCTAAAAGATGAAAAAAGACAAAACCCAATCACTCTATATACACCACTCATCAGGAAAGCTAGTTATTCTTATGAAATTCCAGAAGGCTGGACAATTTTAGAATACCCTGCTGATAAAAGTATAGGCTTACAAGATGGGAAAGGAAAGCTTATGTATCAGTACAAAAAAATAGGAAACACCTTAAAAATAGAATATACCATTGATTATGACCAAGTGATTTTCATGCCAGAGGAATACCCTATGATTAAAAAATTCTTAGATATAGTTAGTGAAACATTAAATCAAAAAATAGTTTTAATTCGTTAATTATGGTCTTTTAAATACTGTAAACTTTCAGCCACAACATCTCCCATCGTTTTGCAATTATTAAAATTAGGATGCTTATAATATTCAGCTAATTCCGCTTTCAAGCTAGCGATATTTTCAGGGGTTGAAATTACATCTTTTCGCATAGCTTTCATCAATTCTTTTAAGCTATGGTCAGATGCCTTCATTCTATTTACAATCAAAGAGCGTTCTTCTTTTTGATATTGCTTAACAGTGGCAGGTGTCATCAATTCCAAACCTAATTCAATAATTGGATTGTTCTGCTTAAAATATTGCGGCATATACACTGCTTTTCTGCCTTCATAGGATTGCTGATCAAAATCAATGGATTTAATTCGGTAATGGATTTCTTCAAAATCAGGTGTGATATCAATTACAAAATTACTAGAATGCATATCTCCTAACAATCGTACAAAACAGCGTTCTGTAAATTTCACAAATTCCTTGGCTAATCTGATTTTATTTAATTTATCATCATTCATATAATTTCTGATAAATTGATCTCCTGGAATTCCCGGAATATGCTCCTCAATTAATGTATCTCCATTTACGATATAACTCATCCTGTTTGGAGACAATAAATGTTCCAATTCTAAACCATAGATTCGGGAGGCATCAGCTTTTTTTATGTAGAAATAATCAAAATTATCATTAATTTGATTCACTATCCGCACTCGAAAAGGATATGTGTTCCCATAAGTACAAGCATCTACCCTATCTACATAAAGGTGCTCCATTACAGACAAATCACCATCTGCCTTTAGGATAGCATAGATATTTTTTAATCCGTAGTAGATATGCTTCATATCATCTTGAGGAAAAAACAAGGTTTCCCATAACGTATCATTATCCTCGCTATCATAAAGAGGAATTGCATTATTCGCCCTAGTTAAATCACTGTATTTGATTGGTATATCAAGTTGCCGACCATGATGCTTTAGGTACTTCACCAAATTATTACTGACCGGAAATATCTTCTTCTTTTTACTGATTAAAGCCATATTCGAATATAAAGCCTTTTCAGCGAAAATTTATTATGCAGTCTTTTTTCGTAGGTTTATTTCTTCAGTTTTCTCAGTAGATTTAGGATTAAGATTGATTTCTCCCATCTTTTTATGATTCGATTTATAGGCTGAGGTATCAGCATAATAAACTAATGACCAATTGCCATCCTTATCTTCTGTCAAAGCACTCATACTCTCCACCCAATCGCCTGAATTCATATAAATCAATCCTTCAATTTCTTTTAGTGCCGGCTGATGAATATGTCCACAAATGATTCCATCGCAATCTTTTATCTTCGCTATTTCAATCAATTGTTTTTCAAAATCATCAATATAAGAAACTGCTGATTTAACTTTTGATTTTACTACTTGACTGAGTGAATAATAAGGTAATCCTTTGCTTCTTCTATATTGATTATATTTGGAATTAACCCACAATAAAAAAGTATAACCCACATCTCCCAATTTGGCTACCCATTTAAGATTAGTGGTAATGGAATCAAAAACATCACCATGTACAACATAGAATTTCTTACCATTGCTTTCGATCATTAAATCTCTTTTAATAGTAAGATTACCCACTTTGAAAGGAAGAACTTGATCTAGGAAATCATCATGATTTCCTCTAAGATAAATGACCTCAGTTTTATGTTCCTCAATCATTTTTAGGATTCGGTTGAAAAAACGAGTGTGTTTTCTTTTCCAAGTGCCATATTTTTTGAGTTGCCATCCATCAATAATATCTCCATTCAATATTAATCTGTCGCAACTGCATTGCTTCAAGAATTTAACTAATTCTTTTGCCTTGGAGCCTTTCGTACCAAGATGTACATTGGATATAACTAAAGTTTTGTAGTGTGTTATCATGACCTTCGTTGGTTTCCTAAAGGTCATCATTGATTATTAATCCATTTTTAAGTCGTTGTTAAACAATTAAAAAGGATTTAAGCTAATCTTCAGCTTAAATAACATTGGTATAAAAATCAATCAACATTAAATTAACAATGAAGAATTGAAATTGAGGTGTTTTTAGACAGAACCTAATTAGAATATTATTCTCTTTTTTTAATAATAAGGCTTCTTCTTTGAACTGAACTAAATTGAATAAATCCTAAAGGTTCATTCTCTGGATTCGTGAGATTTTTAATATTCGTTGATGGATTTACAGGAGGTGGACTAAAAACTCCCCCATCATTGAACAATAGGTTTATAAATTCAACATAATATTGATAAACATCCTCATTTAAAGTATAAAGCTCCAGATCAACAGTATCCTTTTCTTCAAAAGATCCTGGAACTGGTAAGGATCGGAATTCTTTACCAAAAAATTCAGAAGTTAAAACAGAGTTAGAAAGTGCTCCTCTTGAATTTCTAAGCGTGTCATTTACTGTAATGTCTAATTTAAAATACTCTATACCTTCATTATTGAGCCTTCCGTTAACAAACATAAAATAGCCTTCACCAATTACTGGTTGTCCTAAATTTTGCAAATCCTCCTCAGATAAATAGTAAATTGAATCAAGAGTAGGGTTTTCTAATATTTCTCCCTTTGCTTCCAGTAATTCCCCATTTACTGAAATTTGAATTTTATATTCTGACCCAACATCTAGACTTAATGAATCAAAAGTCTGATATAAACTATCCTCAGAATTATAAATAAAATTACTAATTAAGTTATCCTTTGCATCTAACAAACTTATTTCAGCATTAGAAACTGGTTTCATATTTCCAGTATCATAATAATTCAAACTTTGTGATATTTTTATTCTCTGAATGGAGTTTTTATCCACAATTTCACCTTCAATCACTAGTCTAGTTTCAGATTGTTCTAAATCCAAATCAATTACTTCTTGACAGCTCCAACTTAAAAGAACAGCAAAAACCAGACTCAATATTTTATTTCTATTCGCTCTCATCAGTTAAAAGAAAAGTTATAGGTAACAGAAGGAATGATTCCAAACAATGCTGTCTTTACAGCAGCAGGCCTTGTACTCGTAATCGGCCCATCTTCTGATGCATTAAAAGTAGGATCATCATTATTCACTTGCCTAAATTCAATTGAAAAAGGGTTTTTACGATTATAAACATTATAAAATGAAAGGGTAATTTCATGGTTATAACGCTTCCAACCACTATTAAATTTATAGGTTAAGCCTAAGTCCATTCTGTGAAAATCTGGCATTCGGCTGGTATTTCTTTTACTATCATCATAATATGGAATATTCTGTCCATTCATGATGTATCTCCCTTCCGGAAATGATACAGCTGCGCCTGTTGCATATACCCAATTCCCAGAAAAAGATAGTCGCTCAGAAAATTTATGCGACAATACTAATGCAATATCGTGAGGTTTATCATAGCGAGCTAAATAAGGCTCTCCGCTTGCTACTCCTTCTATTTGTCTTTCAGTTCTGGAAAGTGTGTAGCTTAACCAGCCTGTGGTTTTTCCAATATTTTTTCTTAACATAAACTCAGCTCCATAAGACCAGGCTATTCCATCTGCTACTGCTGTTTCAATTCTATCATTTAATAAAACATCCTCTCCAGGAAGAAAATCCACTACATTTTGAAGCCATTTGTAATATCCTTCAACTGAGATTTCCCAAGCATTATCTTTAAAATTCCTAAAATAACCCAAAGCCACTTGGTCTCCGATGACAGGTTTTATATGATAATCAGCAGGAATCCATCGGTCGGTCGGAAAACCAGCGGTTGCATTGGTTGCCACTTGCAAATATTGGCGCATTCTATTATAAGAAGCTTTCAAACTAGTTTTAGAATTCACCATATACCGAATCCCTAATCTGGGTTCAAATCCTCCATAATGTTTTACCAATTCATTGCTTTGGTAAACATCAGTTCTAATTTCGTTTTCAGGTCTTTTGGGCAGACCATTTTCATAAATTGAAACCGAATCGGGACCAATCTTCGCAAAAGAAGAATAACGGATACCGTATTCCATACTTAATTTATCCGTAATAGTATGCTGATTACTGATATAAAGAGCCGTTTCCATTGCAAAATCGTTTTGTAGATTGAAATCCTGAATATTGGATTCTTGAGAGGTGATTTCTGCCGGAGCAAATACATGGTAAATTGCATTAGCACCAAAGAAAAGTGTGTTGTTATTATTTAGAAAATAATCAAAGTCCATTTTTAGATTATATTCTTGTAAACCTGAATTCCAATTAAAGCCTGTTCCAGCAGAATTGACATCAAATCCGTAATCGAAATTACTGTATAGCAAAGTGGTATTTAAAAACAATTTATCATTGAAAAGGTGATTCCATCTAGTTGAAAAGGTTGCATTACCCCAATCAAAACCGAATAGATCTTGAAATCCTAAATTATCACGACCAAAATAACCAGAGACAAATATTTTATCTTTATCACTGAATCTATAATTGAATTTTGTATTGAAATCATAAAAATAGAGTGTATTGTTTCTGATGTTCTCATCTTTAGCGAAAGCTAAAAACACATCTGCATAGGTTCTTCTACCTGATAAGAGCAAAGAAGATTTATCTTTCACAATTGGAATCTCAGCTGTTAAGCGACTACTAATACTTCCTATTCCTCCGGAAGCTTCAAATTCTTGGTTATTTCCTTCCCGCATTTGAATATCCAATATGGAAGAAATCCGTCCTCCATATTTAGCAGGAATTCCGCCTTTATAAATCTCTACATTCTTTACAGCATCGGGATTGAAAACAGAAAAGAATCCTAGTAAGTGACTAGCATTATATACGGTAGCTTCATCAAGTAGAATTAAGTTTTGGTCTGAGCTTCCTCCTCTTACAAACATCCCTGAAGTACCTTCTCCAGCAGTGGAAACACCAGGTAATAGTTGTAAACTTTTCACTACATCTACCTCACCAAAAAGAGCCGGCATAGATTTAATTCGTTCAATCTGCAGCTTTTCAGTGCTCATTTTTACTGAGCTAACGTTTTCATCACTTCTGGTAGCTGAAACCACTACTTCATCTAAGCGTGAAGTCTCCTCTTCTAAATTGAAATTGAGCGTAATATCATCAGAAATATCTACAGAAATATCTTTAGTAGTGTAGCCAACATAGCTTGCTTTTAGTGTATATTCTCCTTTTGGTAATTCAAAAGAATAATAACCATAAATATTGGTTGCCATTCCATTTCCAGGCTGATCTTTATCTACTACAGTAGCGCCAATTAAAACTTCTCCTGAGCCTGCATCTTTTACATAGCCGCTAACAGTGTACTTTTGGGCATATAATGAAGATGCTAAAAAAAATAGTAAAACGGTTATTCTAAAATGCATAAGGTTTGATAGTAGGGAATTATAATGCAAGAAGAACGAAGGTCATTGACTTTTGTTAATGAATTCATTAAAACTTAACAACAGCTTTTATAAATGGAGGATATAGAGGATAAATAAAACCGATGGTAATAAAATATTTAACCATCGGTATCAATTCAAGTTCTAAAATGAGAAAATTCTATTCAGCAGACTGAATTTTTTCATCAATATATTTTACTGCCTGATTGATAGTTGATAATTTTTCAGCATCCATATCTGGAATTCTAATATCGAAATTTTGCTCAAATTCCATTACCAATTCAGCGTAATCCAAGGAATCTATTCCTAAGTCTTTGATAAAACTTGCATCCGCAGTTACCTCCGAACTAGCTATACCTAGCTTTTCGACTAATATATTCGTAATGGTTTTTTGAATTTCTTCTTTTGGCATTTTGCTTATTTTTTCCACAAATATAACTATTTAAAGGGTAATCACTAAAATTTCAATACAAACTCTGTACCAACTCCTAACGCAGATTGAACTGATATATTACCTTGATGTTTTCTAACTATTTCTTTAGATAAACTAAGGCCTATTCCAGAACCATTTTTCTTAGTTGTAAAGAACGGAATAAATATTTTAGTCAAAGCTTCTGGCTCAATTCCAGCTCCATCATCTTTCACCGTAATAACGACTCTCTTTTTTGTGTCGAGGTTGGAACTAATCCAGATATTTTTTTCTACTTGCTCTGAATCAAATGCTTCCGATGCATTTTTAACTAAATTGATAATAACTTGTTCAATCAGTTCCCTATCTATTGGGATTTCAGGAATCCGTTCATCTAATGATTTATGAACCTTAATGGATTTCCCTTTTAGTTCTTTACTCATCAATAATGAAATCCCTTCTAAAAGCACATTTATATTTTCATTTTTTAGTTTTGGTGTTGGTGTATGTGTGAGATTTCTAAACTCATTCAAAAATCTAATTAACCCTTCACTTCTATTTTCAATGGTTTTAAGAGAATACATCAAGTCCTCCATATCATCTTTTTGGATCGGTACTTCCTCTGCACCATTTACTTTGTAATCGCTGAGCATTTCACGCGTTGTGCCCGTTAAAGATGAAATAGGAGTAACGGAATTCATGATTTCATGAGTTAAAACCCTGATCAGATTCCTCCAGGCTTCCATCTCTTTCTCATCAAGTTCAGTTTGAATATTTTGTAAAGAAACAAGCTTAAATTGTTTGTCATGCAATTGTAATTCAATAGCATAAACCGATAATTGCCTACTTTCTTCTCCAATATTTACCTGGATTAATTTACTCCCTCCTGTTTTAAGTTCTTTAAAAGTATCTACCAACTCTTCACTGACTTTAGCTAATTGTTGGATATTATTGACCTGATAAGAGGTGTTCAATAATTTTTTGGCAGCAAAATTATATAATTGTATTTCACCTGATTTATTAAAAGTGATAATCCCAATCCCAACATGCTGAACAATATTTCGAAAATACTGATATTCCGCTTCTTTTTCTTTCTGTCTATGTTTTATAGTGTTGATGATTGCAGAGTATTGCTGCTTTAATTCTTCATTTTTTTCTTCCGGTTCAAAATCTATTTCATTGTTTTTCAATTGTTCTAAAAAACGATTGATAGAGATTTCATTTGCCGCTTGTTCTTTAAAAAATGCTCTGGCTTGAATCACAATCAACACCAAAAATAATATACCCAGAAATGTAGATTCATTATAAACCGTCACAATTGCCCAAACAAAAATGGTTAAGGACAATAATACCAGCCGAATTAAAAACTTTTTTAAAAGTGGATTATTGAAGGTCATATTTACTTAATCTTCTATATAAAGAGGCTCTCGTAAGCCCCAACTCTTCGGCAGCCTTTGATATATTTCCCCCATGAATTTGTATTGCTTTTTGAATAGTATGTCTTTCTACATCCTCCAAATTAAAGCTATCATCCATTGCTGCTGATTGCTGTGAATTTGAATTCCCTCCTTTTGATAAAAAGAAAAAGTCATCTGCTTCCAAAGTAGATTGATCTGCCATTATTAAAGAGCGCTCAATGGCATGTTGTAATTCCCTGATATTTCCAGGCCACTGATATTTCTGCAATAGTCTTAAGGCATTTTGACTTATTTTCATATCGCCTTTTTTATACTTTTTAGCATAGATTTTCAGAAAGTGATCTGCTAAAAGGGGGATATCTTCTATTCGCTCTCTCAATGCTGGAAGATGGATTTCAACAGTATTGATTCTATACAATAAATCCTGTCTGAATTCGCCTTCATTTACCCTTGCATTTATATCTTCATTCGTAGCACAGATTAAGCGGGTATCGAATGGAATGGCTTCATTACTGCCTAAGCGAGTAACTGTTCTACTCTGTAATACATTTAATAATTTTGCTTGAAGGGGTGCACTTAAATTTCCAATTTCATCCAAAAATATGGTTCCCTTATCTGCAATTTCAAATCTACCTGCTCTATCTATTTTAGCATCCGTGAAGGCTCCTTTTTTATGACCAAAGAGTTCACTTTCAAATAAGGAATCAGTTAATGCTCCCATATCCACGCTCACAAAAGAATTATCTTTCCTAGTTGATTTTTTATGTAGTGCTCTAGCAATTAATTCTTTCCCTGTTCCGTTCTCTCCTAATATCAGCACATTGGCATCAGTAGCCGCTACTTTATCAATAATCGTGAACACATTCTGCAATGCCCTGCTCTCACCAATGATTGATTTGAATGGGGCGTCAATGGATTCTTCCAATTGCTGCTTTTCCTGTTCCAACCTGCTGACTTGATTATAAGAGTTTTTCAGTTGAGATGCCGCATGAATAGTGGCCACTAATTTCTCGTTTTGCCAAGGCTTTAACACAAAATCAGTAGCGCCCTTCTTCAATGCACTTACAGCCGTTTCCACATCGCCAAAGGCAGTTATTAAAATTACGACTGCTTTAGGATCTCTTTCTTTTATTTGCTCCAGCCAGTACATTCCTTCTTTACCGCTGGTTGTATCCTGACTGAAATTCATATCCAATAGAATCACATCGTATGTTCCCTGATTTAAAAGAAATGGAATTTTTCTAGGGTCTTTCTCAATGATGACTTCTTTCACATGTTTTTTCAACAGCATTTTAGCTGCAAACAAAACATCTTCATCGTCATCTATAATTAATACTTTATTGATTTCTTTTTCCATTTTATTTGAATTCTATGATGTATAAGATAAAAACAATGCCAAAGCCAAAAACGAGCTTTTGAGCTTACAATTTAAGAAATACCTTGAAAAAACTGTTCATTTTCGTACATTATTGTTACATAATCGAACAATTTTAGGATTTAAGCGAGAATATTTTTTCTTTAGGGAATGATAGTGGTAGCTTTGTGGTTTATAAAGAGAAATTACAAAAGCAAAAATTATGTCAACAGCAAAAAAAGGCGACAAAGTAAAAGTTCACTACACAGGTAAATTATCAGACGGTACCGTATTTGATAGTTCTTTGGAAAGAGAGCCGATTGAGTTCGAATTAGGTGCAGGACAGATGATTGCCGGTTTTGACAAAGCGGTAGATGGTATGACTATTGGAGACAAGAAAAGTGCCGACATCCCTAGCGCAGAAGCTTATGGTGACAAAAGAGACGATATGATGGTTCCAGTTCCTCATGACAAAGTTCCTGAAGAAATCAAACCAGAGGTAGGCATGCAGTTATCAATGCAACAGCCTGATGGTCAAGCTTTACCTGTTTTAGTAGCAGAAGTAAATGATGATCACATTGTTTTGGATGCTAATCACCCATTAGCAGGAAAAGACTTAAGTTTCGAAATAGAATTAGTTGAAATCAGCTAATCAGTTTAAAATTTTAAAAGTGAAAGCCCGGCAATTGTCGGGCTTTTTTTGTGCTCTATATTTTACCTCACACTCCTTTTCAAAATCATCTTAGCAAACAAACCCGGAAATAACCTCTTTAGTAAAACACCAAAACGCTCTGTTCCTCCAATTACAGTTTCCAATTTATCTTGTTCAACTGCTTTAACTATTCTTCTCGCGCATTCCCGCGCAGTCATTCCATTGGCTTGCGCATTATCCATTTCCCCAGTTGGCTTGCCGTCCGAACCTAAGGCATTTACTGAAACATCCGTCTTAATAAAGCCAGGGCAAACCATAGTGACCTTTATATTATCATTATGAAGTTCGGTGCGGAAGGAATCGAAAAAGCCGTGCAGCGCATGTTTAGCAGCAGCATAAGATGATCGCCAAGGAGAACCAAATTTACCCACTAGACTACTAGTGACCACAAAATGTCCAGCTTTTTGCTTAACCATATGTGGAGCTACAGCCTTTGTTAAAGCGATTGTTCCGAAATAATCGATTTCCATGATCTTTCTATCGACCGACAACTCGGTTTCTAAAGCCATACCTCTTTGACTAATTCCACCATTATTGAATAGTATATCAATCCTACCAAAATGAGCCAATACTTCTGCCACTTTTGAGTCAAAAGTTTTAATATCGGCCAAATCAAGGGGGAGAATCATGATATTCTTTGGTTTGGATGATTTGGCTTTTACTTCTTCCAAAACCTCTTGCCTTCTGGCAGAAATTACCACCTTAGCTCCCTTATTAATGAGTTCGTAAACAAGAGCTTCCCCTATGCCCGAACTTGCGCCTGTTACCCAGGCAATTTTATCTTTTACTTTTGTCATAATTAGCTCAATTCATCCTCTGATGAGCGAATTTACATTTTATCCTCTTCTTTTCTTTGAAATTTCAGGAAGAAAACAAAACTAATGTTATAGTTTTATAGAAAAATACTTTATATTCACACTTTCAAATAAATTAAAACCTGGTATGAAATACTTTTTCTCTTCTATAGGCATAATTTTGACTATTTTCTTCACTTCTTGTAATCAAACCAAGGAGAATGAAAAAAACGAATCAGAAATAAGGGTTTCCATCGATTCAGTTAGGGTGGATCCTAAAGGTGAAATAATTGATACAAAATATGGTCTGTATTCTTATGGATTCGATCAAGAAAAAAAGTTTATGTATAAGTTCAACACCAATAATCGCCATGGATTAGAGATAATTGATATGGGGAAAATGGAGTTAGTTGAATTTATTCCGTTTGAAGTAGAGGGTCCCAATGGCACTACCAGCAGAATTAGGTCAGTTCAATATATTTCAGATAATGAAATTATAATTACAAATAGTAAATCCATACTGATATTTAACAAAAAAGCCAAATTGCAACATAAATATCCCATTTCAGAAAACAAGTTTATGGGGGATTCAATACCAAAAGATCTAGAAATGGAGTCGAGTGGATTATTTGTCCCTGAAAAAAACCTATCCTTCAATTTAATCAATGAAGGTTTTGGCTATGTAAGGGGTTTTTCAAAATTAGATTTGTATGAAAATACTCGTCAACCATACTGGGTTGATGAATTAAAAAAACTGGATGATTATCATATATCCCTCAATTTAGATGGTAGAATGATAATGTTAAGAACTTATTTGCACACTATTTTTCAGGATGATAAATTCATATTAAGCCATGATATGGAAAATGAAGTTTACTACTATGACTTGAGGTTAGATAGCATCATTCATAAAAAATATACAAGTCAATTGAGTGCTAATAAAAATGAAGTTTATGGCAAATTAGAAGCTGAATCAAGAGAGGAACTAGGTGAAATCATGTCGAGCCGAAATAAAAGCATCCGATTTGGCAAGATTGTTTTTGATGAAGAAAGAAACCAGTTCTATCGTTTTTCATCTTTTTCAAGCAGCGATGACAAGGAAAAAGATGACTGGAGTATTATCTTGACTATTTTTGATAAGGATTTGAACCAATTAAAGGAAACTGATAATATCCCTTTAGATGAAGTTCCTGAAACTTACTTTGTGAAAGATGGTGAAATTTATGTTTACAAAAATATGGAGGATGAATTGGGCTTTTTGGTTTTGAGTTTATCCTAATGAACAAAATTTATTGCTGTATTCGATTTTTAATAATTCTGAAGTTATGAATTTAAAATCAGAAATAATTATCTTCTAATATCTTCACTTTCATTTCACGTTCTGAAATGCTTAATATCTTAAATTTAACTATCAAGTCACCTTCTGAGGTTTTAATAGTCAAAATAGATAGCTCAGGATTATGCTCATAAATTCCGTCTTCCATATAATGCGCATCAGCAGGATGCAATACTAAATATTCACATTTATTGTTAGAATAAAATGCATAGGTTGACCGAAACCAGGAAGGGCCTAAACGATCATCACCACAGGGATAATATACTTGAATTTCCTCTCCACTTTCCGCCAATGACCAGCAATTTCTATATGAAATGGAATCATCTTCTATGCAAGAAAAAAGAATTAGAATTAATAGAAAGGGAATTAAATATTTCAGCATCTTAAAGAAACATAATATGCTCTTTTAGTTGAAAATCATGATATCAATACCTAGTAACAAAAGCATCAGGAAAGCGATCTGCCATTTTGGCTTTTAGTTTATCAGCTCGTTTTCTATTTCTATATTCCCCTAAAATCAAGGCATAAACTTTAGTATCATTTAATTCCTTCACTTCAATAAATAAATTTGCTCTATACGATTTCTCAATGTTTTCGGAGAGTTTCAGCATATTATCAAACCCTTTGAAACTTCCCACTTGAACACCAAAGCCAGAAGGTTCTTTTCTCTTTACCTTCATTTCAAAGTAGGTTTCATTATCAATTTTTTGATCTGTTTGAACGGGTCTATTGCTATTTATTCTCCCATCTCCTGCATCTATCACTTCAATTTGAACTTCTGCCAACCCTTGATTTATAAATTTTAATTTTTCTGCAGCTGAACGAGATAAGTCAATCACTCTACCTTCCACAAAAGGCCCTCTATCATTTATTCGCACTTCCACTGATTCTTTGTTTTCCAAATTTGTCACCTTCACTATGGTTCCAAATGGAAGAAATTTATGGGCCGCAGTCAATTTTTTATGCTTATATTTCTCACCGCTAGCTGTCTGTTTACCTTCAAATTTATCAGCATAAAAGGAAGCAGTTCCTTTTTGAATTTGAGCAAATGAGACTCCAAGGCTAAGAATAAATAAAAAGAAAGTAAAAATTAGTTTATTGAGCATTTCAGTTCTTTTTTTGTGTGCATGAATTTAATGTTTGTAAAACTATTTTCACAATAATTTTTAAACGCTTATTTTGCCAATATTATAGAAAGATAAAAATTTGATTTCAGAAAAAGGACTTTTACGCCTAACAATTTTATTCGCAATTCTCTGCTGGCTTTCGCTAGTATTGGCAGATCTTTTTTTGCTATTTGCTGAAATTAATGAAGTGAATGCAGGAATCACTAAAGAAATCCCACAACTTTTACTTTCACTCTACATTATATTTGCTTATCTCTTTTTCAAAATTAGAATACAAAAGGCAGAAAGCATCAATTTTATTGATTTACTGTGGCATGTTTTTTCCACAGGGCTGATAGTTTCATTAATACAGCTTGCAGTTAGCTTATTTTTCTATCTATTAAGCGATACTAAATTGATGCAAAACCCCTTGATGGTGAATTTCTTCTACCATATTAATTTGGGTGCAGTTATTATATTTTTGGTTTCGACTTTCATTGTATGGAAAAGACTAATCCTATACCAAAAAAACAAACGCTTACTAGTTATATGGCAAATATTTGAATATTCTATATTGGCATCATTGTTATATAGCTTCTTCCAAATTGAATCTCAACAATGGTTATTTAATGGATTATTGGGTTTATTTATCTTATATGGCATAGTACTTTCCTTTAATTTAAAATGGATTGCTTACTTAAACTTTAAGCAAAAATGGAGAAGTATTCTACTTTTAGCTTTAGTTATTTTATATCTCTATTACTTCATCAATAATCTTTTTGGATTCTCCACAGAATTCAATCTGGTAATGGACTTATTAGATAATGTTTTTATTCTTTCTATAGCAGGTTTTATATTTTTATATGCACTGATATCCATACTAGTAATACTTTTCAACCTACCCACCTCCTCTGTTTTTGAGCAAAAAATTAGCGAGGTAGTAAATTTTCAGAGACTCAGCCAATCCATTCAAAAAGGAGACAATCAAAACCAAGTCTATGAAGTCCTTTTGGAAAGTAGTAATAATGCAGTCTTTTCTACTAGTGCCTGGTTGGAGGTTTATGAAGATGACGAGCCCAATGAAATTTTAAAGTCTAACATTTCAGATTTAAAAATCACTCAGGTTCGAAAAAGTATACAAGACAGTGGAATTTACGCATATTTAAACAAGTATAAAGCCAATAACTTCAAAAAGGAATTAAATCTTAATAGGTTAGCTACCAATTTAAATGACCCAGACTACGGTTCTGTTTTGGTGATGCCCTTGATTATTCAAGATCGACAAATTGGTTTATTGGTAGTCTTGAAGGATGTTTCTGATGGTTTCAATAAAGAGATGATCAATATCATAAGCTCCTTTGTGAATCAAGCTTGTATTTCCATAGAAAATTTCGAGTTATTAACGGAAGCATTAAAAAATGAACGATATACAGAGGAATTAAAAATTGCTTCTCGTGTTCAGAAAAGCCTTCTACCTCAGTCATTAATTTCGGATAAAGAATTTGAAATGCATGCTTTCTATGAATCAGCAGATGAAGTGGGAGGTGATTATTACGATTTCTTTAAAACTGCAGAGCATAAAACAGCTGTGATTATTGGTGATGTTTCAGGAAAAGGAACTTCTGCTTCCTTTAACATGTCTCAAATGAAGGGTGTATTTCATAGTTTGGTACAATTTGATTTAGACCCCAAAACATTTTTCAATAGAGCAAACCATGCCCTTAGTCATTGTTTAGAAAAAACATCATTCATTACTGCTGCTTATTATATTATTAACTCTCAAGAAAAGAGCCTAAGTTTTTCTAGAGCAGGACATTGCCCTGGGCTTCTTTACAGCAATAAGGATAAAAAAGCTGAGTATTTTCATAATAAAGGAATGGGCTTAGGGATTGTAAGAAATGCCAGTTATGAAAAATTTATTGATATCAGTAAAATATATTACAATAGCGGAGATATTCTTTTCTTATACACTGACGGGATAATTGAAGCAACTAATGCTGATGGTGAAGAGTTCGGTTATGACAGATTAAGAGACTATTTGGAGCAAAATAGTGACAAAAGCCCCAAAGAAATTCAAGACGGACTCATTAAACATTTATATGAATTTATAGGCTCTGAGAACTTAGAAGATGATTATACTGCTTTAATTATAAGATTTTTATAACATGGTATTCAACTTACTGAAAATAAGCACGTAATAAACTTAGTATGATTAACATAATAACACAAATAGAGGGAGAAGACCATATCTTAATGGTGGAAGGCGATGTTGATGCCAGTTCAAGTATTCATTTGGATGAAGCCTTAACTGAATTGGCAAATGACGATTTAGTGAAATTCATTCTAGTGGATGGAACGCAATTGAATTATATCTCTTCAGCAGGCTTGGGTGTTTTTATGTCCTATATTGATGATTTTAAAAGTAAGAATATCAAAATGGTAATATATGGTTTAAGCGAAAAGGTAATGAATGTATTTCAAATTTTAGGCTTAGATCAATTGATGACTATAGTAAGCGATAAGCAGGAAGCGAAGGAGAAGTCACATGAAGTTCAATCTTAAAGTATATTGCGAAAAAACACGCCTTAAAGATATTCGGGAGTTTATCACCGAAAAGCTGAAAGCGTACGTACATGATGATTTGGAGATAAACCAGATGGTTTTGGCAGTGGATGAAATCTGTGCCAATCTCATTATCCATTCCAATTATTGCAATGCTAAGGAAGCTATCAATCTTGAGGTTTTTGTAGAAAAAGATGGGGTTACCTTCAAAATTTCTGATGAAGGCGAAAAATTTAACCTTAATAATTATAAAGAACCTTCCATTCAGGAAGTGGTGCAAACCAAGAAAAAGGGCGGAATAGGATTAATGCTTGTCAGGCGAATTATGGACAAGGTTGAGTTTGTTAATAAAGAACAAAAAAACACTTGCATTTTGCATAAAAGGTTCAAACCCAATTAAAATCAATAAATTAATCCCTTCTCTACTTGCCTTATATTTTCCTGTGTGAATCCATTTGTATAAATTGCCATCCAAAAATTTAGTTTAGCCAAATGCGAAACATCAAAGGTTTAATAATTCCTCTTCTATTAATTTTCATTAGTTCTTGCAAGACTACTCAAAAACCGTCTAAATCTGAGGATATAACACCTCTTTTCACAATAGATTCCCTTTCAGTTTATCCTGATGAATTTATGTATGCTTATGAGAAAAGCAATAAAAATAAAGGAGAAACGGAGCCTATAGAAGACTATTTAGACCTATACATTGACTTTAAGCTAAAAGTTATAGAAGCCAAAGCTGAAGCTATAGATACTACGGAAGCTTACATTAACGAGCTAAACGGTTATCTAGAAGAGATAAAAAAGCCTTACCTCACTACTGAAAAGGTAAATAAAGAATTAGTGAATGAAACCTACGAGCGTTTACAGCAAGAAGTAAATGCTAGCCATATTCTTATCCGGGTGGATCAAGACGCAGCAGCAGAAGACACTTTAAGAGCTTACCAAAAAATCAGTGAAGTTAAAAGTAAATTTGAAGCGGGTGAAAGTTTTGAGGCATTAGCTAGAGAATATTCAGAAGACCCTTCTGCTAAAAGCAATAATGGGTTATTAGGTTGGTTTACTGCTTTTCAGATGGTATACCCATTTGAATCTGCAGCTTATCAAACAGAAGTAAGTGAAATTTCCCCAATTATTCGTACCCAATTTGGGTATCATATCATAAAGGTAAATGACAAAAGAGAAACCTTGGGACGGATTAAAATTGCTCATATTATGAAACGATTCCCTCCGCAAGCTTCAGCAGAAGATTCTGCAAAAACACAGGAAGCCATAAGAGACGTATATGAACAATTGAAATCTGGAGAGAATTGGTTCATACTAGCCACAAAAGAATCAGAAGATTTAAGTACTAAAGATAATGGAGGAAGCCTTCCATGGTTTGGAGCTGGTCGCTTACCGTCTTCACTTGAAACCGCAGCTTTTAGATTGGAAGAAAAAGGAGAAATATCGAAACCAGTGCAAAGTCCTTATGGATGGCATATTCTTAAGTTAGAAGATAAAAGAGGTGTCGGAAGCTTAGAAAGTATGAGAGAAAGTTTAAGCAGACGAGTTCAAAGAGACCAACGTTCCGATTTAAAGGAAGTGGAAGTAATTAGAAAATTAAAAGAAGAAAATAATTTCACCAAAAACTCTGAGGCTTATAATTTACTAAACTCAAAAGAAAACATAAGTAAAGATGATCTAAAAAAGAAAGAGCTAGAAATGACGCTTTTCACCATTTCCAAAAAAGAATTCTCTATTAATGATTTTCTAAATGAATACGATTCATCTAATAAACTAAATTTGGAATTAGAGAAATTTGAAAAATCAGAGCTATTCCAATATGAAGAAAACAACTTAGAAACAAAATATCCTGAATACAGATTTTTAAGGCAAGAATACAAAGATGGCCTACTTTTATTCGAAATTATGAATCAAAAAGTCTGGAGTAAAATTTCCGAAGACACTACTGCTCTAAAAAAATATTATGAAAAAAATAGAAGCGACTACAAAAGCAATGAAAAAATAAAAATAGCACGGATTACATTTTCAGATACTTCATCAATAAAGCCATTTAAAAAACCAATAAAAGGTCAATACTTTCCGTTAACTCAGCAGCTAGCGTATGATGATAGCAAAAAATTAAAAGAACAAATAAAAATTGATGATAGTATTGACCATAAAGTTTTTGTTGGATTGAGTTTACCAAAAAACATAAGTGAAAGCGACTCCATTAAGTTATTTAAAGACTTAAATCAAACATTTAGCAATATGGAAGTCGTGAAACTTATCTATTCCGATGAAAATAAAATATATTTGCAGTTGCTTTCAGAAGCAAACGAGCTTTTAGCCATAAATAATGAAAGAATTGAATCTGCTTCAACTGAAATTATAGACGTTTTGGAAGGGTCGAAATGGGATAATAAAAATGAAGGAGATTATTTTAAAAATGTAACTAAGAGCGGTATGATAGAATTAAATTATATCTTGGAAAGTTATCCGCCAGAGCAAAAAGCTTTTAATGAGGCCAAAGCAGAATTGATGGAGAATTATCAAAAACATCTTGAAAATGAATGGCTTACTGAGCTAAAGAAAAAGTACAATATCAATGTAAATGAGTCAGTATTGAATAAATTAAAATCAGAAATTGAGGAATAAATATCTAACAATATCACTATTATTATTTTCTATTTGCTTTTGGGGTTGTGATTATATCAACCTGAAAAATTTAAGTAATGAGGAAGAAGAAAGCGAAGAAGTAGAGGTGCCAGTAGCTCAAGTTGGTAGTTCAATATTATATCAAAATGATCTAGCAGGGATAGTTACAAGAGAAATAAATCCAAAGGATAGTGCAAATCTGGTTAATAGATACATTAATTCATGGATCAAAAAGCAATTGTTAATATCCGAAGCAGCTGAGAAAATTAATTTTGACCAAGCTTCAATTGAAAGAAAAGTATTGGATTATCGTTATGCATTGATGGTGCATGAATATAAAAAATATTATGTCGATAATAATTTAGATACTGTCGTTTCAAATCAAGAAATACAAGATTACTATCTGGAGAATAAAGATAATTTCGAATTAAAACAAAATATTATTAGAGGCTATTTTATTACGGTAACTAAAGATGCTCCAAAAATCAACCAATTAAAGAGCTTAATTAATTCTGATGATCCGAATGATTTTAAAGAATTGAAATCATATTGCTTTAGATTTGCTGAAACTTATTTTCTGGAAGATTCAGTTTGGATAAATTTTGATGAGGCAATAAGAAACACTCCATTTGTAAGTGTGACCAATAAGGTAGATTTCTTGAAGTCCAACAAATTTGTAGAAGATTCAAATGAGGAAAACCTTTACTTTTTAAGAATAAAGGAATATAAAATATCAGATCAAATTTCACCATTGGAATTTGTAAAGAATGATATCAAACAAATAATATTAAATAAAAGAAAGGTGGCTATTGCCAACCAATTAGAAGAGGAAGTTTTTGAAAAAGCGAAGAGTCAAAACAAATATGAAATTTACAAACCATAATATTCTATCATTTTTTATTGCACTTTCAATACTACTTTTGCCATTGTGTGCAAATGCTCAATCGGAGGTGAAAACAGTTGATAAAATTATTGCCAAGGTTGATAATTATATCATCCTCGAATCTGATCTAGCAATAGCTTATAAAGATTATTTATCAAGAGGATCTAACACAGGGCCAAATGGTCGTTGTGAGGTACTAGAAAACCTAGTTGTCAATAAATTATTACTAGCTAAAGCCGAAATAGATTCTGTAACAGTACCTGAAGCACAAGTGGATGCTCAATTAGAAAACAGAATGCAAATGATGGTACAACAAATCGGCTCTGAAGAAAAAATTGAGGAGTATTACGGTAAATCTTTGGATGAATTTAAAGTGGAGATAAGAGATGATGTAAGAGAGCAAATGATTATGGGAGAAATGCAAAGAACCATTACAAAAGGCTTAGAAGTTACTCCTAATCAAGTTCAAAAATTCTTTGACAACATACCTAAAGATAGTTTACCTTTCTATTCAACTCAAGTTCAAGTAGGTCAAATAGTGAAAAAACCTACTATGAGTAAAGAAGCAAAAGACAATATTAAAGCCCGTTTAAACGGCTTAAGAGAAAGAATAATGGAAGGGGAGAATTTTGAAGATATAGCTCGACTTTATTCTCAAGAGCCAGGTGCGAAACAAACAGGCGGAAATATCGGCTATTTTGAAAGGGGACAACTTGCTCCTGAATATGAAGCCACAGCCTTAAGGTTAAAGCCTGGGGAAATTTCAAAACCGGTTGAAACAGATTTCGGTTTTCACATAATTGAATTAATTAATCGAAGAGGAAATGAGTTTAACACCAGACATATTTTAATATTGCCGAAATTCACTCAAAAGGATGTGAACAAATCCATTCAATTTTTAGATAGTATAAGGAGCTTAATTATAAACGATAGTATTTCATTTGAAAAGGCTGCTGCAGAATATTCAGACGACATGAATACTTCATCAAGCGGTGGATATTTTATTGAAAGTGAAGCAGGAGGAACTAAAATTTCTGTAGATGAACTAGATCCGAATATTTTCTTTACAATCGATACTATGGAGGTTGGAAGTATAACAAAACCGCTAGTTTTCAGGCAACAAGACCGCTCTGAGGCAGTTAGAATCATATATTATAAAGATAAAGTAAGACCGCACAGAGCTGATATCAGAAAAGATTATCAAAAAATTAAGCAAGCGGCATTAAATAAGAAAAAAAGCGAAAAATTAGCGAAATGGTTTCAAGAGTCTAAATCGGAAGTGTTCATTGTCCTTGATGATCAATATAAAGACTGCCAAATTCTTAACTGAAAAATATGGAGAAATTTGAAAATGAAGTGGAAGCTGCAAATGCTTTACATGAAAAATTCGAAAGCTTAAAAAAAGAAATAGGAAAAGTTATAGTAGGTCAGGAAGAAGTAATCCGATTAGTGATTAGTTCTTTTTTCTGTCATTCTCACAGCCTTTTAGTTGGAGTTCCTGGTTTGGCAAAAACTTTATTGATTAATACAGTGGCTTCTGCCATGAATTTAAAATTTAATCGGATTCAGTTTACCCCCGATTTAATGCCTTCAGACATTATTGGTGCTGAAACTTTGGATAAAGACCGTAATTTTAAGTTTATTAAAGGCCCGATTTTTAATAATATCATCCTTGCAGATGAGATCAACAGAACTCCTCCTAAAACTCAAGCTGCTTTGTTAGAGGCCATGCAAGAAAAAAATGTGACCGTTGCTGGTGAAACTTATGTATTACCCGATCCATTTTTTGTGTTAGCTACCCAAAACCCAATTGAACAAGAAGGTACTTACCCATTGCCAGAAGCACAGCTAGACCGATTTATGTTCAATATCACATTGGACTATCCTTCTTATGAAGATGAACTAGACATTGTAAAGACTTCAGGACAAGAGCTTGAAGGTGTGAAAGCTGTTATGAGCTCTGAGGAAATACTTTATTTCCAGAAATTAGTTAATAAAGTTCCGGTTACTGATAATGTAATAGAATTTGCCGTTAAATTAGTACATAGTACAAGACCCAATACTGAAAAAGCATTCAATATTACGAATGAATATTTAGAGTGGGGAGCAGGACCTAGAGCTTCTCAGTTTTTAATAAAAGGAGCAAAATGCAATGCCTTATTAAGCGGAAAATATTCTCCAGATATTGAGGACGTAAAAGCAGTAGCTATACCAGTGCTTCGACATCGATTAGTTAAAAACTTTAAAGCTGATGCCGAAGGTATGAGCATTGAAAAAATTATTGAAGAGCTGATTTGGAAAGTAGAAGGAAAGGCGTAAAACGTATCCTTTAAAAGTGTCCCTAAAACTGATTCCCATATTAATTCGTAATTAAAAATAACTCTATAGGTAATTGACTATTTTAACAATTATTAATAAAAGGAGTTATTAGAATTATGAAGCTATTTTTTACAATTTTAGGAACCCTACTGATCTTCCAAGCTTGCGAAACAGCTCCGCCAGCTCAAGGCCCTAATGCACAAAATGCTAATAATCAAACCGATGATGATCAAGGAATAATCGTCATTAAAATCTCCACCAACTTAAATACCGAATTAACTGACTGGGTTTTCAGTCCTAGTAAAAGTATAAAAATACCTGACCTCCCTATTGATTCTATTATTTTCCAAGCCCCTGTAAGAAGTGTGAAAGAAGTACCTGGTGCAGAAGCGGTTCTATTTAATGTAAGTACCAACAGCTTTATTAGTAGTTCAATTTTAAAATCCAATGTTCGATATACTATCAAAAATTATCGTTCTGGAAATCTTAAAGGATATTTTAATTCTAGAGATTATGTATTAAGAGTAGGTTTGCGAAGCCAAGAAGAGGGTAATGCTGTGTCTATTCCTTATGAATGTAAATTGATAATTTATCATCAATTGTAAAAATATAAAAAGGCTCCCTATATCAGGAAGCCTTTTACTATTTAATTCTATTCTAGGGTGATTAAAGACCCAGCTCAATATTCAAATCTAACTTTTCACCAGCTCCCAATTCCACATCCGACTCTTCACCTACCACTTCTTGGAAGTTACCTTCTCCGTCAAAAGAAGCTATTACTAAATCATATGTACCAGAAGGTAAAAAGGCTAAATTATAATTGTCGTCCGCATCTACATTTGAGCTAGTAACTGCATTAGCAAATACAACACCATCTGCATTAGGCTCTGATTCGTTTTCTTGATATGCTCCATCATCATATGCATACACAACTAAACTTCCAGTAAACTCCCCACTAATGTTTCCTTCAATAGCGCCTACATTCGCATCTTCAATTAAACGTAGTGTTGGCTTTAAAATAAATTTACCCGAATTTCCAGCCTTCACAACTGACTTTCTCACATCAAAATCAATGACAATGGATGTTACACCTCCATCAGGAATGGTAAAATCTCCTACCACTTTATATCCAGTTTGCGCTCCGCTAGGAATTGTAATTTCCTCAATTGACTCATCTTCGAATTTAATGTAATGAGGAGGATTATCGCTACCAGAAGTAATAGAGCTTGAAAGACCTAATCTGATTTGATCATATAATCCACTCACCATTTCTCTTTCGTCTAAAAAGAAAGTTTCTCCACCTTGAAACTCCAATAAGTTAATAGCTTGAGGGTTTTCATATTCTTTAACAGTAGTCCAGCCTTCGGGGCCAAAAACTTCCACTTTAGATATACTAATGACTACTTCGGTCACATTTTCTGCTTCCAAAGGACCATCAGTCAAATAGAAAGACGCCCTGCCATTTCCACTTTCAATTCTATCGCAACCATAAAAAAGTACTAAAGCTGCTAATCCAAAAATTTTCCACAAATGTTTCATAATAATAATTTCCCGTTTTTATAAAAATACAACCGAAAGTTCAGGAAATTATTTTGTTTATCGATTGAAATAATATGTTTATCGACACATATGTAAGTTTTATGGAAGTATTAATGTTTAGTATGATTAAAAACAATAGCTTACTTTGCTAAAGCTTTTACAATCCTATCTTCTTGAATGACTACATCTTTCATTAATAAATTAAAAGGAAATTCTTTATGCTTTTTAGAATCTTTAAATGCATCCAAAATATTATAAAGACTTTTAGCCTTTTTTAAGGATAAATTCAATTCATATTCAAGATTACATTCTGAAACAAAATCATCACTAAACTCAGGAGCAATTAGCAAAGATTTAATAATATTGTAATCGTTTTTTTCAGCTAGCTTTACATAAGATTTTAATTGTCTGGAAACAGTGCTAAATTTATTGAATCCCTTGTCTTTCGAAGTTTTACATTCAACTAATATTAACTGTTTATTACCCAAATTCAATAAAATATCAATTTTATCTTTGCTCGTGTTTAATTCCTTCCGTAGCTTCTCATCAACATTAAATTTTAGTTCTTCAAATATTTTTTTAGTTAAGTCTTCAAATTGAATTCCAATATCAGCTTCCTTAATGTTCAATCCATTTTCCTTGATTTTATTTACATCTCTGTAAGCAAAATGCTCGTAATTTTCTAAAGATAGATTTTCTGCATCTTTGTATGATTCTAGAATATTAAGAATCGTATTTCCTCTAGTTTTGATTTCTAATTTAACACAGAATTTATTTAGATCTGTGGTATCAATTACTTCAAGAACATCGCGTGGTTTAATATTAAAATCGAGTAAATATTCGCTATTAAGAACATTATTATCTTGTAATTCAAATTCGTTTTTTAATAGCTCATTTGATTTTGGAAGTGTAGAATTTAAATCATTTAAAAGTTGTTCGTAACCTTCTAATGAAATCCCAACTCTTTCATCTCGATCAATTTCATCAAAATATTGGATTATATTCTCAACTTTCTCTTCAATTGTACTTCCTTTTAAGCTTTTGTTCGTGTTTAATCCATTTTCAAAAAGATCATTTAAGAATAATTTTTTGTCTGACAGCTTTGTACCATCTTTATAAATATCAGTTGTTAATAAAGCAATAAAAGGAATTCCTTCTTTGATAATTTTTTTAATTTTTTGATCTAAGCTTATGTTTTGCCACTCTATATTGTGTTTTCTACATGCTAAATTAATTTGAGGATCTTTTAGTGATTTCAATACTCTTCTAAAGTATTTATCTGCTACATCCTTTTTTCTTACCTTTCTTAGGTTTCTGATTATCTCATCTGCTACATAAACAGTATTGCTTTTTTTAGAGAAGAAAATCACTCCGATATTCTTAAGTTCATTGATTATATTATCAATATTTTGTTTCTCTATTGGTAAAACCATGTAGTTTATTAATCTCACTTCTTCTTGAGATAATTCTAACTTATTGGCAAGAGTTAGTAAAATTGATAATTCATCTTGAGTAACTTTTTTATCTAGATTATTCCCACTGTCATTATTATATGCAGTTTCTAAACAAGCTTTATAAATATGGTAATCTCTTTCTCTGAAATCATCTAGAGAATTATTTTCTTTATCAATTGTACTTTTTAACTCCTTTATTTTTGCTTTAAGTGATTTGATTTCGTTTTCATACAGTCTTGCAAGCCAATCACTTTTCATTATACAATTACCATCTCTGATTATTATATCTATTAAAACATCTAATTGGGAAGTTGTGTCTTTGAATTCGAATTCAATATATTTTTCAAATTCTACCTCTATTAATTTAAAAACCTTGGCAATATTAATATTGTCGATATTCTTCAGTTCTCGGTCACTCTCACTTAATATCTTATCAATATCTTTTCTATTGGTGGGATTCTCAGAGATGATCGAATCAATAATTTTGAGAAAAGAATTTTTCTCAAATGAGTTTAATTGGTCTAATACTTTTTCTAATTTCATGATTGTACGGTTTTGTCAATCATTCAATTTATTCAAAATAATATTCTAAAATTAGTATCAACATTTTTAATTAGACTTACGGTACAGATTTTTAGATGAAACGTTACTTTTATTCTTTAAGATTCTTCATATTGTCATTTCACTACAAGACACAAAAAAAGCCTCTCAGATTTCTCCGAGAGGCTTTCAAAAATTTATGATTTATTGATTCTTATTTAGAATCCTTTTTATCATCATCATTTACTTCTTCGTATTCCACATCATCTACACCATCACCGCTTTCGCCTTCAGGTTGTTGATCTGCTTGTCCGCCTGGCTGACCTTCAGCTCCACCAGCTTCTTGTTGCGCTTGGTAGATTTCCTGTGAAGCAGCTTGCCATGCATTATTCAAACCTTCCATTGAGCTATCAATTGCTTCAACATCTTGGCTGCTATGCGCTTCTTTCAATTTAGCTAGAGCATCGTTGATGGCAGTTTTATTGCCTTCAGATAACTTTTCGCCAAACTCTTTCATTTGCTTCTCAGTTTGGAAAATTAAAGAGTCAGCCTGATTGATTTTATCAATCTTCTCTTTCTCTTTTTTATCGGCTTCAGCATTTGCTTCTGCCTCTTTTCTCATTTTCTCGATTTCTTCATCTGACAATCCAGAAGAAGCCTCGATTCTGATTTTTTGCTCTTTTCCAGTTCCTTTATCTTTGGCAGATACATTCAAGATACCATTAGCATCAATATCGAATGTAACCTCTACTTGAGGAACTCCTCTTGGTGCTGGTGGAATTCCATCCAAGTGGAATCTACCGATTGAACGGTTATCCTTTGCCATTGACCTCTCACCTTGCAATACGTGAATTTCCACTGAAGGCTGATTGTCTGAAGCAGTACTGAATGTTTCTGACTTCTTAGAAGGAATCGTAGTGTTCGATTCTATCAATTTAGTCATGACTCCACCCATGGTTTCAATACCTAATGATAATGGAGTTACATCCAATAATAGAACGTCTTTCACCTCACCAGTTAATACACCACCTTGAATTGCAGCACCAATTGCTACTACCTCATCAGGGTTTACACCTTTAGAAGGTTTCTTGCCAAAGAATTTCTCTACTTCTTCTTGAATTCTTGGGATACGGGTTGAACCACCTACCAAGATAACTTCATCAATTTCAGAAGGAGATAATCCAGCATCTTCTAAAGCTTTCTTAACTGGAGCCATTGATCTTTTCACTAAGTCGTCAGATAATTGCTCGAATTTTGAACGACTTAATTTTCTAACCAAGTGTTTCGGCACGCCATCTACTGGCATAATATAAGGTAAGTTCACTTCTGTTTCAGTAGAACTCGACAACTCAATCTTAGCTTTCTCAGCAGCTTCTTTCAATCTCTGCAACGCCATTGGATCTTGTTTCAAGTCAATACCTTGCTCTTCTTTGAATTCGTTTGCTAACCAGTTGATGATTACCTGATCGAAGTCATCACCACCTAAGTGAACATCACCATTGGTAGATTTTACTTCAAATACGCCATCACCTAACTCAAGAATAGAGATATCGAAAGTACCACCACCTAAATCGTAAACGGCAATATTTTGATCTTTATCTCTTTTGTCTAATCCGTAAGCCAAAGCTGCTGCAGTAGGCTCGTTAATGATTCTTTTAACTTCCAATCCTGCAATTTGTCCAGCTTCTTTCGTTGCCTGACGCTCTGCATCGTTGAAATAAGCAGGAACTGTAATAACAGCTTCTGTAACTTCCGTCCCTAAGTAATCTTCTGCTGTAGACTTCATTTTTTGAAGTATCATCGCAGATAATTCTTGAGGAGTATAATTTCTATCTCCTACTTTAACTCTAACTGTGTCGTTAGCACCAGATTCTACTTTGTAAGAAGCAATTTTTTTCTCTTCTGAAATTTCAGAGAATTTCTTACCCATAAATCTTTTTACTGATGCAATTGTATTGGCAGGGTTGGTAATAGCTTGACGTTTTGCAGGATCACCTACTTTTCGTTCGCCTTTCCCTTCATCCAAAAACGCTACAATAGAAGGAGTAGTTCTTCTACCCTCACTGTTGGGGATTACAACGGGTTCATTACCCTCCATTACCGCCACACAGGAGTTGGTAGTACCTAAGTCAATTCCAATAATTTTTCCCATGATCTATCTTATTTTTCTAATTTTAAATTCATTTTTCACATCAAGTAACAATGGATGTGCCAATAAGAATTCCGTTCATTTTCTCTGACATTATGACATTCGTGAAAGAAATTCATGGGAAATCGTCAGCTTTTGAATCCTTTTGATTTTGAAAAACCTTTATTTTGTCATTGATTTAAAAAATCCATAGTCGTGATTAATGATATATAAAGGCACCTCATTATTTTTGAAAATCTTAATTAGTTACTTAAGTAACCTACACTGAATTTTTACCGTCAAAGTAATTATATTGGAACCACAAGATAGAAACTCGCACCTTACTTTTTACGCCTCTATAGCATTAAAGATGATTGTTTTTATAGCAGGCATTACCATTTTATGGATAGGTAAGCCTGTGGTCTTCCCCTTAGCGGCTGGTCTCTTACTTTCATTTATTCTTTTACCGGTAGTTAATTTTTTGGAGAGAAAATCCTTCCCTAAATTTTTTGCTATTTTGATTACTATATTGACCTTAATTAGCATAGTAGGTACAGTAATCTTTTTATATTCCAATCAGATTATTAAAATAATTGATCAGTTTGGCTCTTTCCAGAATCAAATAATTTATACAGTTAATAGTGTAGTAGAAGGCATCAATAAAAATCTCGACCTTAAAGAAAATCTGAAAACACCCGAGGTAATGAACAAAGCTAAGGAGGTTGTAGAAAATAATAAATTTCTCCCTCAGGTGATCAGTAGTGTTTTTAAATCATTAGGAAACATTTTACTTTTCCTCGTCTTCACCATCTTATTCCTAAACTATAGAACAGGATTGCTTAAGGCCATTAAAAAATTTGGCAAAGATCAAGAAACAAGGAATAACATAGAAGATGCCGTATTTAAGGCTTCTAAAGTTGGTAGAAACTATGTATTAGGATATTTACTTTTAATTATAATTCTGACAATCATAAACACCACTGGACTATTAATAATTGGGATTGAATACCCTTTGTTCTTTGGGTTTTTGCCTGCATTGTTTTGTATAATCCCTTATATAGGCTCATTAATGGGCGCCAGCCTCGTTTTGCTTTTTACGATATTTAATTATGACTCATTAGTATATCCTGTAAGTGTGGCAGGCCTTTTTTGGCTGAGTCAACTGCTGGAAAGCAATGTACTTAATCCTAAAATAGTAGGAGAGAATCTTAAACTAAGTGTGTTATTTGTAATTATTACGCTAATGGTTGGACAATTAATATGGGGAATAGCAGGGCTTATCCTTTCGGTACCGATGATGGCTATTTTTAAAGTTTTTTGCAACCATTTTGAACCATTGAAACCCATTTCATCATTAATTGGAACAGAAATACATATGGCCCCAGGAGAAACCCATTCAGATCTATTTACAAATATTAAAAGATTCTTCAATAAATCGGATAAGAAAGACTAGCCTATATTTATTTTAAATTCTCTGATTATAGAGGAGAATTAATCATCATAATATCAATATTTTTGCAGAGTGGAAATTCAAAAATCACATCATGAGTATAAAAGTGCTTCTATAGAACATCAAATTGTTTTAATAGCTGAAAATATTCGCACTCCTGAAAATGCAGGGATGATAATGAGGCTTGCTGATGCTTTCGGAATTCAACAACTATTTTTTGTGGGAGAACATGCCGTAGAGCTTAGCACAAAAGTAAAAAGAGCATCCAGAAATACTTATAAAACAGTTAACTTTCAATATATAGCTGATGCCACTGAAATTGTAACAGATTTCACAAATGAGGGTTTTACGCCAATAGCATTGGAAATTACGAACTCAAGTAAGCCATTAAAAGCATTTAAAGCCAAAAAAAATCAGAAATTTGTTGTCATTGTTGGAGGTGAAAGACAAGGGGTTTCTGAGACTTTATTAAAAATGTGCACCGAACATTACCATATTCCAATGTTTGGGAAAAATTCCTCAATTAATGTGGTCAATGCATTAGCTGTTGGACTTTACAAAATAACAGAGAACCATTAAATTGACTAAATCAATCTAGCTTGAAAAGTAAAAAGCCATTCACTTTTTACAATGAATGGCTTTAAAGTTAAAAATATTCAAACGATTTTATCCATTGGCTTTAGCCTGAACAATTGAATCAACTTTTTTTCTAAATTCCTCATCTTGTTGATAAGCCATCATAATATTTTGATATTTTTCTTCACTAATATCATGATTTTTAAGTGCTGCTACCATTTTAGACTGGGTTTTTTGATTATGCGCCATAACTTCTTGAGCAGCTGCATTAAATTTTTCTAATTCTTTTGGTTCAACTTCTTCATCAGACTGACCTTGTTGGATGGCTACTATCTCATTAAACCTTTCCAAATTCATATCATTTTCTTCAATGATTCCCATCACTTTTTTTTGTGACTCTTGTTGAACTTTGGTTACATCCAAATTCGCCTCTACAAAGGTCTCAATTTCATCATCACTATAATCTGTCGAAACTTCTTTCTGTTGCATTGGCATTTGCTGCTGAGCAAATAAAACGACTGCAAACATTGACATTATAGCGGTTGCGAAAATTCTTTTTTTCATCATTTTATGGTTTTTGATTAAAGAAATTATTTCATCTATAGCAACGAATTAGAAGTACATTGTTGCCCAAGCCAATAAAATTTCTGAAAGTTCTTGAAATACTGAAATAGAATAGCAGAATTTTAAATAGAGCTTAAATTGCTCATTCTTTGATAACAGCGAATACCTTTTGTAAATCTTCACCACCTAAATCATCCACAATTTTCAATTCATTCCATCCAGATTTAAAGGTAACAGCCATTTTATGTTGTCTATCCGTCTCCCCTATATATTCTTCATTGAGATACCAATACACTTTATTCACAGAAGATGTATGACCAACCTTGCAAATCACTTTTTGCAATTCACCATTAAAATCTACGGGGAGAAATAGCTTAGCATCCATATTTGGATAAATAATTTTACTACTTATTTCGGCTTTATATCTACTACATTCAGGATTGTGCGGTGGTATAGACTCTATAAAAGCTCCTTTTCTTCTTAGATAATACGCTATATCAGGTGGGTATTCTAATAGTTTTGTAGGTATTGCGCCTAAGTCATCCCAACAAGCTGAACAGGTTTGTAAATCCTTATTATAACTTAGATATTTCTTTTGATGATAATCACAACTTTTCATTGATCTCATGCCATATGGCGCATATACAGCATCAGCTTTCGGGCAATTTTCAGATGCTCTAAAGCCCGAAACAGAACAAATTTTCATTTCTCTAAAATCCATTTCATTAAATTCGAACCACTCTTTTGATGTTGATGGTAGTGCTTCAAGCAAATCAAAAAGTACTGGACCAGCAGAATTGGCTCCACTCAAGTTTTTATTACTCTCCCCATCAAAATTCCCGACCCAAACGGCAATGGTATACTCAGGATTTAAACCTACAGCCCAAGCATCTTTGTGCCCATAACTAGTGCCCGTCTTCCAGGAAAAATCTTTTGCATTATTAAATTTCTGCCAGAAATACTCACTTCCAGGCCGTTTCAAATCTTTTAACATATCTAGCGTAAGGTAAGAGCTTCCCGCACTGATCAATTGCGCTCCTTTTTGGCTTTTTGACTCAGGATCTTTCAAAATAATATTATTGGAGAACTTTCCTTCATTTGCAAAACCTCGATAAAGCATCACCATATCCCAGACACTGACTTCTGCCCCACCCAAGATTAGGGGCAATCCATATTCGTCTGCGGAACGAAAGAGACTTTTAATCCCTGCTTCCTGTAAGAAACTATAAAACTGAAATAATCCATAGCTATTGAGCAAACGAACCGCTGGTATATTCAGGGATTTCACCAAAGCCTCTTTTGCAGTTACAACCCCTTGGAAATCTTCGCTGGCATTATTTGGCGAAAAACCATCAAAATAAGTCGGCAGATCACGAATAAATGTTTCTGGTAGAATCAACCCTTCATCCATACTTAATGCATATAAAAATGGCTTCAAAATACTTCCGCTTGATCTGTAGGCCCTCACACCATCAACCTGACCTTTATTGGCGTTGTCATAAAAATCAGGTGAGCCAACATAGGCTTTAACCTCACCAGTTTTTGAATCTGCTATTAAACATGCCAGATTTCTAATGCCATCCGCTGCATAGAGTTCTTCATATTTTTGAGCGATGTAATTGGCTTTATCTTGTAAGTTTTTATCTATTGTGGTATTTAATATCTTTTGAGCGGGATATTGAGATCTTAAAAAGAAAGCTGCATGCGGTGCGGAACTTTTAAATGTGATAAATTCATCTGGAACAGGCTCCAGAATACTTAGTTGATAGCTAAGCTCATTAATATACTCCTTATCAAAAAGTTTTTTCAGTAATGCATTTCGCTTTTGAAATAATCTATTGTTGGTTTTGGAAGGATAAATCAAGCCCGGAGAATTTGGTAATACTGCTAAGGTGGCTGCCTCACTCCATGTTAGTGAATGAATAGGCTTGCCAAAGAATTTATGAGCTGCTGTCTGAAAACCAATAACATTCCCGCCATAGGGAGCATGTTGCAAATACATCTTAAGTACTTTTTCTTTCGAAAAATGAAAACTAATTTTGATGGCTTCAATAGCTTCAAGTACTTTATAAAAGATATTTCTATCATTCTGATGCCGTAATCGAACTACCTGCATTGGCAGCGTACTGGCACCACTGATTATTCTTCCTGATCTAATGTTTTGATAGGTCGCTCGGAAAACTGCCCCGATATCAACCCCTGAATGTAAGTGAAAATTTTGATCCTCATATAAAAGAACAGCATCTTCTAGTTTCTTCGGTATGGAGCTAGTATCTGGTGGTAGAAACCATTGCTCATTCTTATTCAGGAATACATGCAAGAGACTACCATCATCCGATTTTACTACTGTGCTATAATCAACCTCAAAATATGGTTTTCCAGGTGGGATGGAAAAATAAGTAATGGCAATGGAAATGACAATAATCAATCCCCACTGCCATTTTTTAAATTTAATCCATTTCCTCCACATATACTTTTCTGCTTGTGTTTTTGGCTTTATAATCAGGATTATACATAGCCTCCACTAAAGTAGCAGGCAGTTGATATTCACCTGCAGATACTGCATTTAACTTTACTACAAAGTCATATTCAATATTACCTTCCACATCAAAAAACCACATGGCTCTATCATCCCGAATATCCACATAATCTTCTTTATTGATATTCCACTGATTCATCCAGCTAGGAGCAACGGATTCCTTCAACCTAGTATTATCAATTTGCCATCCTGAAGGTAAAATTTGTACTAGAGCTATTTCAGAAGCCCTACTCGCTGGGGAAGTATTTTTTACGCTAAATCGAGCATAAAAAGTTTGACCCTGCTTTGTAGTTTCAGGATTTATAATCCTTCCTTCATCATCATAATATTCTACATCTAATGACAGGTTTTTCTCCACACTAGGAGCTTCATCCTTTAAAGGAACTCCATTCCAGGAAAGAGTAGCATATACTTTATCTACATTTGAATCATCATTCAAACTAATGCTGATATTTTTATTGAAATTGTTATTTATAGGCATTCTAAACCTGCCATTCTCATTAAATTCAACGGTACTTCCGTCAGCTAATTTAATTTCTCCACTGATTACTTTTCCACCACCAAAATCAATATTCGCCTTGTCAAAGTAATTTCCTAATGCTAGTAACATATAACCTGCGCTTTGGGTGCTTAGATATTCTGTTGAAGATAAAGCTTTAGCTACTTGTTTTGCCATCAGTTCAGCTGTTTCCATATCATCCATCAAAGTGGCGCAATACAGAATAATGGCATCATCACGATATTTAGAACCGAAATTATAGGAAAATGGCTCATACTCTTTTGTTTCTGTACTTGCTCCATCAATGATCTTATCCTTAACATTTTCCACACCTGATAGATGGTAGGCTGCTGCTAACATCCATTTTTCAGCATTGTTCATTTTCGAGAGTTCATTTTCCATTAACAAATTCATCTCCGAAATTGGTCTTTTCTTCGCTAGGCTAAGAATAAATACTCTGTTCACTCTTGTAGCTAACTTTCCACTTCTACGACTGGACTGCCTGTTCAGCCCGTTAATTGCACTTTCATACAAATAATCAGGAACCGAATATCCAAGATTTTCAGCTTCAATTAAGTAATGACAAGCATAATTGGTTCCCCATTCTGATGCTTTACTATTTCCTGGCCAATAAGAGAAACTTCCATCGCTAAGCAAAAACTGTTGTAAGCGGGTAATGCCCTCATTGATATTTTCATCGATTTCGCTAGATTCTTCTTCATCATAATAGCCCATTTTTTTCAGATACAGCTGAGGAAATACTGAGGAAACTGTTTGTTCAATACAACCATAAGGATAACGTATCAGCCATTTCAAGCGATGTTCAAAATCCATATTCGGAAAGATGTTAATATCTAGAGTGGCATTATTCGTACCCTCTAAACCTATTGAAGACACTTTCATATCGATATTTTTGCCTATACCAACATCCTGTGTTGTTTTATCATAAACCCTACTTGCTGCGGGGGTTATAGCAATATCAGTTTCATTCTCTACTTTGATATTGCCGGAACTGCCTTCTAACCTGATCTTCGCTTGTCCCACCACTTCCTTTACTTTCACTTTAAATTTAATCTGTGAATCTTCCTGATTACTAAAATCAACTGTTTTACTGGCATCACCGATTATTTCTAGTGGGCCAGTTATTTTTAAATCAAACTTGGCTGTTTTTACCAAAGGATTTACCTTGAATAAAGCAACAGGAAGGATAAACTCATCTCCAGGTTTTAATATCCTTGGAATTGTAGGCTGCATAATAATATCAGATTTAACGGGCACGGTTTTATCTGCATGACCATAGCTGCCATTTTGAGTACCCACTACCATTACCCTCACTGCTCCATTATAATTAGGCATATGGAATTTTACGGTAGCTTTTCCTTTTGCATCTGTCATGAATGGCCCCTTGAACATACTCACAGGTTTGAATCTTTTGGTGTCATCATTCAGGTCAGTTTGAGATTCCCTATAGTCCATTTCAATGCCACCACCAATGGAGAAAGTTTGGAACACATCATTTTTATTGGCACTGATTACATGTGAAAACACATCATAGGTCTCCACTTGAAGACCAATTTTTTTGTAAAAAGATGCCCAAGGATTAGGAGTCCTAAACTGAGTGAGGCTCAGAAGTCCTTCGTCTACTACAGCAATGGTAAATTGTGATTTTTTGCCGTTTGCAGTATTGATTTCCACCTCAAAATCTTCATTAGGCGTTAAATCTTGAGCCATCCTGATGTTGTATTCAAGCTTTGTATCAGGATCCTCAATCATAAGAGGAATAATACCAAACATTCTGATGGGTCTATCATTTTGTGTCTGATCATGTTGCTGAATAACAGAAACAGTCACATAAATATTCGGCACCATATCTTTTTTAATTGGAATATCAACCACTAGCTCTTCGGAAGACTGTTTGGAAGGATCTATCCAGAACCAATCCATCATATCACGTCCCTGCTCTATGGTGACTAAAACTCTTCCCGCTTTAGGATTTGGTAGTTTTATCTTGGCAGTTTCATATGGAGCATACTTTTCCTTATCGGATTTTAAGGCTAAATTCCCTTCGTTCAGATCTCCACCAGGCACGCTTCCGTAACGGTAGGCACTGAAGAAAGAAGAACTAACATGTCCATTTCCGCCATCACTTACTTCAATAAGAATATTCTCCTTGTTCCGCAGGACGAAAGCTGATATAATCAATCTGATCAGTAGTCGTTATTTTTCCTTCCGTTTCTAAATAGGTCTGGCTGTCCTCTTTGTATTTTAGCTGATAATTTCTTCTGTTATTGTACTGATACCACCATCTGCTATCATTTCTATAAACTTTATATTGAAGATTCTTACCACTCATTTTATTGCCTTTCTCATCCAATAAAACGACAGGAAACCTCACTTCTTCACCAGTTTTATAATAATTATAGCCGCTAGGGTCTTTTAAGCCAACATAATTAGGGTATCGATGGAGTTCCACTACATTATAATTTTCATTAGGCTGCCCTCCACTTTCAAATACTTTAGCAATTACTTTCGCTTTTAATGCTGAAGGAATAGTTCCTAAATCTGGAATTACCCAACTACTACTCAGAAGTCCTTCATCATCTAGTTCAGACTTTAAAATATTCTGACTCAAAGACTGAAAATCAACATCTACTCTACTGAAGTTAAAATCTTTATATTTTGGAAAATTGATTTCCCATGGGAGAATTTCAACACTGACTTCAGTTTTAAGATTAGCAGCAGGAGTTCCAAATAAGTAACGTGATTCTATATCAAAATCAAGTGTCTGATCAGTCCAGCTAAAAGTTCTTTTTTCTGGCCTCACTATCACTTTTAATTTCTCCGCTACTACAGTTTCAATTTTAAGATTTTCACTAAAAGATGATCCTCCCGCCTTAATTCGAATAGAATAATTTCCGGTTGGAGCTTTACTCTCTGTTTTAAACCCAAACACAAAAAATCCATCATTAGATCTTGGAACAGTGGCTTCATGGATAGTTTTATATTCTGGATCCCGAACGGTAATTGTTGCTTTATTATTTGAAGGGAATGTATTATTCGAGTTTCTAACTATAGCACTAACATGGATAGAATCTCCTGGCCTATAAACTCCTCTTTCTGTATATATAAAAGCTTGCGTTCTATTTCGACTTGAATGGGTGCCTCCTACATCAAATCCTGAGGTACTCCACTGCATTTCATCTTTCTTGAGGGCAGTAATTTGGTTGCCATTTTCAGCCAAAACATAATAAAAATAAGTACTCCCTGTGGATACATGACCATCAGAACCTGTGCTTAGTCGATCTCTTACATCTCCATTATAATCCAATAATTTGATTTTTACTCCAGAGAGCGGTTCAGCCGTTACTAGGTCAGTAGCAAAAATATGTGTTCCATTATTCGTTTCTTTGACTGTAATTCCTAAATCACTGACAAAAATGGGTTTATAAATCTGCCCTTTATCCTGTATATAACTTAACTTATTACTTTCAATTGGGATACTTACATCAGAAGGCGTGAAATTAATTCGAAGCAAAAAGATGCCATTTTCATAGGTGGAAAATAAATCGGAGAGATCAAATTCATTCAACACCCATTCATTTTTTTGATCCTTCAATTCAATGGTTTGGTTCTTTACAATTACTCCGACAGTACTTGAATAATTATTATTAAATGCTTCATTTCTTGTTTTCTCGCTCTTCAGCTGTTCTGCTGTAAGGAACTGACCAACCTTATCTGAAAACACTTTTTTCACTTCTAAATGGACACGTTTTAAATTAGTAGTGTAAAACTGAATTTTCTTTTTGTTGGAGGAAGGCAAAAGAATTCCATTTGACCCAAATTCAATCTGTGGCTGAATATTGGAAAGACTAATTTGCTCTGTTTTTTTAGCCTCAGTTTTTGTTCCCCATTTACTTCTAATACCCTTTTCAACAGTAACAGAATAAGTTTCTCCAAATTTAAACTCACCATCTAAGATGACTGCTTTTCCTAGTTTCTTAGGTGAGAATTTTACGTTAGGAGATATATTGATTAGACCAGTGATGTCTTGGTCGATATCCAACTCATCAGAAAAAGTTAATCTTAACCTAGGTTTTTTACCACTTTCATCTGCTGACAGCTTTGTCATTTTCATTTGAGTGATAGGCGCAATGTTGAAAACTTCTGAATAACCATTAGAAAGGGCTAAGTCATCTTTGTCAATAACAAACCTAAACTCCTGCTCATCATCATTTCTGTCAATTGGGCTGGATGTAAATTTGAAATTTTTATCATCTAATTGGCTCCAACTGAGTTTTATATCACCTCCTTTTATTTTGGTAGCTTTTTCAACAGCCTCAAGACTGGTCTTTTCAGTAAATGACAATCCACCACTATACAATACTTTTTTAGGATTGTTTCTGTCTACCAGTTCTACATTACCTGTCAAGCTATTGATATCCCTACCTATTACGAGCAAATTAAAGTTAATTTCATCCAATTTCTTCTCAGCAAAATCAGAGGATAATTTTTGTAGGTTGAGTTGCCCTTCAATTTTTTCCCGCATTGGTAAATCCCCTTCAGGAATAAATTTTAAGACTGTGCTACTAACCCATACTGCTTTTCCTTTCACTGATGGGCTAAAATCAAAAACATCAGAAGGGCTGCTTTCCACCTCATTTTCTTCAATAACAGGATTATTGAAAATCACCTGAACTTCATCATAATAATGAACTTCACCATTAGTGACATAGCTAACTTCTTTAGCAATTTCTTCCGATAATTCTAATGAGGGCACCTCAATGTTTTTCTCGGAATTTTCATTACAGGAAATTAAAAATATTAAGGAAATTAAAATGTAAGTGATTTGATTGAAGGGGAGTTTAAAAATCATGATTTATAGGCGTTATTTGAAAATTAGCCTTAAATCTAAATAAAATGATACAAATTAAAGAATATACAAATGGATTTATCATTAAAATAGAGAAATCGTATCAAGTTTCAGACTTAAGAATCCACTTTGGAGTCTCAGGAGCTTGATATTGTTCCATTTTAGCTAATAAACTTTGAATATTTTCATCACTCAAAAGCATCTCTCTGTTGATTTCTTTTAAGAATTTTTGTTCAGTCATTTGAGAAAGCATATCCAAAAGTGGTTGATAGAAGTTTTCTATATTCAATAAGCCAACAGGTTTTTTATGTAAGCCCAATTGACCCCAAGTCAAGATTTCAAAGAGTTCTTCCATGGTTCCAAACCCACCTGGAAGGGCAATAAAACCATCTGCCAAATCATGCATTTTCAGTTTTCTTTCGTGCATGGATTCCACCACGATCATTTCAGACAATTCAGTATGGGCAACCTCTTTGGTTTTCAAAAAATCGGGAATAACCCCTATCACTTCTCCCTTTTCGCTTAATGCACCATCCGCCACAGCACCCATTAAGCCAATTTTAGCTCCACCATAAACTACGCCAATATTTTTTTGAGCTAAAATTTTACCCAAAAGAAAAGCTTCTTCACTGTATTTTCCGTTTTTGCCTGCGCTTGAACCACAGAATACTGTTATTCTCTTCATAACTAATGATAACTTAAATTTAAGTCATATCAAATGATTTTCTGTTGCTTTCCATAATCCAGGAGTGCTTGATAAGAATCTCCTTTCAAATTTAATAGTTGTGCAAATGCTGGTTCTGTTTTAATTCCTGATTCTTTTAACCTGATTATCTCTTTTCTAAACTCTTCCTCTTTATCAATTAACACTTTATATTCAATAAGCATATGTTGATAAGCCATTTGCTGATTTGAAGGCTTATTTTGCGCAAAGATTTCTACTGGAAAATCTTCTAATTCAAAACGAACTATTACGGTTGGCTCATCTTGGAATGTTTTTTCCACTATTGAAAATCGGGGGTAATCATTAAAATGTTTCAGGATTTCTTTTTTAAAAACTTCCTTCTCTTCAAATGAGCAAACAATATCTAAATCACTATTTTTTATGGCTATGTCAATAGGAATTGTTCCAACTAGAAGAGGCTGAAAATTTGCCAGTTTATCCATGACTTCATTTTCAGTCAAAACTTTATGAGCTTCTTTTTGAAGCTGGTTCCCGTTTTTGAGATAGTCAATAGACTTAAAAATCATTTTGTTGTTTTTATTTAACAGTTTGAATTTTTGTTAAATACATAAAACAGTTTTACAAATTGTTGTACGGAAACAACACTCTTAAACCTTAAACAACATCCTCTCTCCCACACCTGCTTCAATTATTTTTCCATTGTCATATACTTTCTTCCCATTTACAAAAGTGCTTTCAATGGATGATTGAAAAGTATGCCCTTCAAAAGGAGACCAACCGCATTTGGCTAAGATGTTTTCTTTGGTGACAGCGTATTCCTTTTCCAAATCCACCAAAACACAATCAGCATGATAACCTTCTCGGATATAGCCCCGATCCTCTATTCTAAATAAAATCGCCACGTTATGAGATGCTTTTTGAGCAATTTTTTCCAAGCTGATTTTTCCTTGTTTGTAAAAATCCAAAAGGGCTAACAAACTGTGTTGGGCCAAAGGTCCGCCAGATGGGGCAGAAAAATATTTATTCTGCTTTTCCTCTAAAGTATGAGGCGCATGATCAGTGGCAATCACATCAATTTTATCATCTAACAAAGCCTGGAAAATTGTGTCTCTATCCTGAGCGGTCTTTACAGCCGGATTCCATTTAATGAAAGTGCCTTTTTCTTTATAATCAGCATCTGAAAACCATAAATGATGGATACAGGCTTCTGCAGTGATTTTTTTCTGCTCTAAAGGAATGGAATTATCAAATAATTCAGTTTCTTTTCCTGTTGAAATATGTAAAACGTGAAGTCTAGACCCATGTTCTTTCGCCAACTTCACCGCCAATGAGGAAGATAAATAACAGGCTTCTTCAGAGCGGATAATGGGATGCATTTCAATAGGGACATCCTCTCCGTATTCCTTTTTGAATTTTTCGGTATTGGCTCTAATGGTGGCTTCATCCTCACAGTGAGTAGCAATTAGCATAGGGACTTTAGAGAAAATATTGTTTAGGGTTTGTTCATTATCAACCAGCATATTTCCAGTTGAACTACCCATAAAAACTTTTACACCGCATACTGTCCTTGGATCGGTTTTTAATACTTCCTCAATATTGTCATTGCTGGCACCCATAAAAAATGAGTAATTGGCAATAGAGCTTTTAGCCGCAATTTGATATTTATCTTCTAATAATTCCTGAGTCAAAGCATTGGGAACTGTATTGGGCATTTCCATAAAAGAAGTGATACCTCCAGCCACAGCTGCTCTCGATTCTGTGAAAATATTGGCTTTATGCGTTAAACCCGGTTCCCGAAAATGCACCTGATCATCAATTAAGCCAGGAAAAAGGTATTTTCCATTAGCATCAATTACCTCATCTACCTCATCAGCATTGATACTAGAAGCAATTTTTTCGAAGCGACCGTTTTTCATCAGCACATCTAACTGCTGAATTCGCCCGTCATTTACTATATTTGCATTGACAATCAGAATGGTTTTCATATTTCAGTTAATTTTTCCTTAAAGAACAGACTTCATGTCGCAAGATACCGCATCCTTTCAAGATTTTAAACTCAACAAACAATTATTCAATGCCATTGATGATTTGGGTTATCAAAAACCGTCTGAAATCCAAGTTAAAGCTATTCCACGGATTTTAAACGGGCATGATGTAGTGGGTATAGCGCAAACCGGAACCGGAAAAACTGCGGCTTTTGTGTTACCTATTTTGATGAAATTAAAATATGCGCAAGGAAAAGATCCAAGAGGATTGATTTTAGCTCCAACTCGTGAATTGGCTATGCAGGTATATGAAAATATTTTGGAATTAGGGAAATATACGGATTTGCGTACGGTTTGTCTTTATGGTGGGATTGGCTCTAAAAAACAGGAAGCTGAAATAACTGCTGGTTGCGATATCATTGTGGCCACTCCTGGCAGATTATTGGATATTTACAATGCGGGTGTACTGAAAACTAAGCAAATTAAAACTTTTGTGTTAGATGAAGCTGATCGCATGATGGATATGGGCTTTATGCCTCAAATTCGAAGAGTATTGGAGCTTTTGCCGATGAAAAAACAGAATTTATTTTTCTCAGCCACTTTTCCTGAAAAAGTTGAAAAATACGCCTATGAATTTACTGACTTCCCCGAAAAGGTGGAAGTAACACCAGAATTTATGACTGCTGAATTAATCGAACAAAAATTATATCATGTCCCCAATTTCTTAACTAAAATCAATTTGTTGAAATATTTACTCGACAAAGAAGAATTCAGCAAGGTTTTAGTTTTTGTCAGGACTCGAACCAATGCCAATAATGTCTTCAATTTTGTAGAGCGAAAAATCACAAAAGATTCAAGAGTAATTCATGCCAATAAGGCGCAATCGACCCGAATCAATGCTATTAAAGATTTCAAAGAGGGTAATATAAAAGTTTTAGTGAGCACAGATGTTAGTGCAAGGGGAATTGATGTAGATGAAATCAGTCATGTGATCAATTTTGAGGTGCCTAATAAATATGAAGAATATGTGCACAGAATTGGACGAACTGGCAGAGCCGAACATCATGGCATTGCCATCAGTTTTGTAGATCCATCTGACATCTATCATATCGAGAAAATTGAAGAATTAATTAGCAAAAAAATTGCTGTTGAAGAACTTCCTAAAGAAGTAGAATTGATGGAAACTATGCCAAAAGAAAAGAAAGATATGGCATTGGAAATTGACCGTCAGAAACATCTGGACAACCCTGACTTTCAAGGGGCCTTTCATGAGAAGAAAAAGAAAAACCTTAGTGGAAAAGCAAGAGACAAGGCTTTTGGGAATAGACCTAAGGATAAGAGGAGGAAAAAATAAGTTGACAGCTTGGCGAGTTTTCAAGTTGGCAGGTTAATATGATTTGATTAATCGAAGAGAGGATGAATTGGTTCAATAACTTTTTGTCGATTGGATATTGTCAATTGTCTATTTATTAGGAATTACTGAAGGAGGTAGAATTAGTGAAAAAGTCTGGACTCTGGATTCTAGACTCTAAAATCTCAAGTATGAGTAAGTGGAAAACATTATTTACAGAATATAAATATATTTTAAGTTTAGGCTTTGTTTTCGCCTATTTTTCCAGTTTTGGGCAAACTTTCCTGATTTCACTTTATGTGCCTGATATTGAAAGTTGGTTGGGACTCAACAACACCACTATGGGGAGCTTGTATGCTACTGCAACTATAGCTTCCGCTTTTACTTTGCCTACTTTGGGCAGCTTATTTGACCGCATGAAACTAGGTAGTTATATGGCTATGATTTTGATCGGTTTAATGATCGCCCTCTTGGTTTTATCTTTTTCCATGCACATTATCATGGTATTTGTTGGGCTATATATGCTAAGACTTTTCGGACAGGGTTTGATGAGCCATACAGCAGTTTCCACCATGTCTCGATATTTTGATACCAACAGAGGAAAAGCTATTGGAATTGCGACTACAGGTCATCCTTTTGGAGAAGCTAGCTTACCAGTTTTGATGACCATAATTATCGGATGGTTAGGTTGGCGAGGCTCATTGCAGTTGAATGCTACCATAGTTTTAATCTTTATCATGCCTTTGGTTTATTGGCTATACAGCAAAAAGAAAAAAGAACAAGTTCAATCTGAACCCGATGTTGATTTGGGTAAAAGTAAAGTAAGCGCCTGGAAAATTTTAAAACATAAAGCTTTTTTAATCATTGCACCAGCTGTTTTTGCATTAGGATTCACCAATACCGCTATTTTCTTTTTCCAATTAAAACTAGGTGCTGCAAAAGGCTGGAGTGCCGCATGGGTTTCCTCCTCATTAGCAGCTTTTGCAGGGGCTAGTGCATTGGGAATGTTTATAGCTGGACCTTATATCGATAAATTGACAGCTAAAAAGTTATTCCCATTTGTTTTGATTCCTTATATTATTGGAGTTCTAACGCTCCTTATTAGTGATGTTCCCATTATCTATCCATTATCTTTAGCCTTAATGGGATTTGCAAATGGCTTCGGTGGAACAGTAAAAAATGCTCTCTTTGTTGAAATTTTTGGAGCAGATATTATCGGAAAAGTCAGGAGCTTGTTTGTAACGGTAATGGTATTAAGTACTGCTTTGGGCCCTTTATTTTTTGGGGTTTTGGTAGATGCAGGATATACTTTTAATGAATTATTCCTTCGTAATGCAATTGGAATTGCGGTTGTGATACTTTGGAGTTTTAGAGTTAGGAAGTTGTAAATCTTATATTTTAGCTAACAGGCTTTATACTTTATGTACCTTATTCATTTAATTTCACCCTATAGTATTCCGTATAATTGAAATATGAATGCAGTTGATGAAAAAATATTGAAAAATTGAATAATTTCATTAAATAAAAGAAAATCAAGACAATACTTCTGCTTGAGGACCAAGCACTTTCAAATGCTGGCTCGCTGCACTGTCATAGCTCCTAACCCCTCTGTCATTTAATTTGCAAACTTTCAAGTATTCATCACGTGCAGCCCGATTAGACTCCGTAAAAATAATAGTTCAAATGATAACTTAATCTCTGTTTGAACTAGAAATTACCGCTCCATTTTAGGCTAACAACACGAGTAATATTATATATTCTGTTGCTACTGTGTAGGCTATTTCTCCGGTTGAAATGATTTGTTCTAATAAATTTTCCATGTTTTTTTTATTAAAAGTATAAATAAAATTAAGATAAACCATATTTTGCATGCGAATTAGTAACAATAAAGTTAATAGAACTAGATAATAATAAGACCCATTTATTGATTATAAACTATCATGCCTCATAAATCGAACTTAGAAAAACACTTTCTTGAATCAATTGAACTCCCTAAAGAAGACCGCATCAAATACTTAGAACAGGTTATAGCGGAAGAACCAGAAATAGGCGTTGAGTTAAAGAAAATGATTGAAAATATCACTAAAGCAGATGCTTTTTTTGGAGAAATAGACCTGAATCTACAATCATATGTTGACCAACAATCAAAGCTTTCAGATTTAAATGGAGCCACCATAGATTCTTATAAACTCACTGAATTAATAGGACAAGGAGGCATGGCCACAGTATATAAGGCAAAAAGAGTGGATGGAGATTTTGAGCATGAAGTGGTTTTTAAAATGCTTTCCAGCATAATTGAGTCTGAAAACGCTAAAGTTTTCTTTAAAGAAGAACAACAAATCTTAGCGCAACTTAATCATCCTAATATAGCACGCCTTTATAATGGCGGGGTTACTAAAGATGGCATTCCTTACATAGTAATGGAACTGGTAGATGGAGTTCCAATAGATGAATATTGCAAGGAGAATAAATTAAATTTATCACAAAAGATAGATCTCTTTATAAAAGTAGGTCAAGCCATTAATTATGCTCATCAGCAATTTATTCTTCATCAAGATATAAAACCTAATAATATTTTGATCACAAAATCAGGAGAAGTTAAGCTTTTGGATTTTGGAATAGGTAAAAAGTTAGAGGATCAATCGGTCCCTTTAAATAAATTCATGGGAACCCCTGCATTTGCCAGCCCTGAACAATTATTAATGCAAGCAGTAAATACAGCAAGTGACATATATCAATTAGGCGTTTTATTATACTTACTAATTTTTGAAGAACTACCTTACGATAGGGATGTTAAACCGAGCAAAGTTGTAACCCAAATACTAAAAGACAACCCTCAGAATTTAACTACTATTAAAAGTGTTAATGGAATTCCAAAAGAATTGGAAGCAATCCTACTAAAATGTCTAAAAAAGCAGGCACAAGAAAGGTATAACTCGGTAGGCGCTTTATTAGAGGATATCTATAATTTCAAAACAAATAAACCAGTAAATGCCGTTCCCCAAAACAAAATCTACCTTACGAAAAAGTTTTTACAGAGAAACTCATTAAGTACTGCACTTTCTTCCCTAATACTTATCAGCTTACTGGGAGGTATCTTTTTCACAAGTAAGCAAGCTAAAATTGCCCTAAAGGAGAAAAATAAGGCGGAAAGTTCCCTAGTTTTTATTCAAGATCTTTTTAGTAGTGCTACACCATTGCAACAAGAGCAGAATGCAAAAGAAATAAAAGTATTTGACTTTTTAGAGAGCAAAAAAGATTTTGTTTTAGCGAATGAAAAAATGAGCTTAACAGATAGAATTGACATATTAAGCGAAGATGGCAGATACTCCTTAGTCAAAGGCGAGAATAACTATACTATCCTTAATAATAATACAAAAGAAAAAGTATTAGAAACTGAATTAGTTAATCCTGCAAATGAAGAATCACAAAACATAGATAAAACAGGCGGTACCAGTATGTTAATATTTGGTGCACTAAATAGAGCTGTTTCATTTGAATATAGTTCCGATACCACCCTGATTAAAGGCTATGATTTAACGAGTGGTGAGCAAATATACCAATTAGATACCATTACATTAGGAGTTTCTTATGCCGAAGAATTTGTAAAATCAGTGATGTTGGTGGTAGGACCAGAAGATAAAAAAATAAGAACTGGAAATGATACTGAGGTTCAAAATTTGCGAATGAGAGGAAAAAGAGAAGGCAGCGTAGTATTAAATAATTCAACCTTAAAAACATGTATTCATCCTATAGGAGAATTGAATGCCCTTCTTATAGTCGCTAGAGAAGGCGTTTTATTTTTTGATGTAGTATCAGGAGTTATAAAGTGGAATCAGGTAGATTTTCCTTCAGGGATAGCCGAAGCCATTTACATCCCCGAACAAAACTCAATTGTTCTGGCCAATGCTTATGCAACAGACTTCAATAAAGCGTTCGCAAAAAAAGTAATCTTTAATGTAGATGCCAGCACAGGGGAGCTCCTTTGGGAAACAGAATATAGTAGTAATTACAAACCAAACCGAAGCTTTGTTGTGGGCGACCGATTGTTATTAGATTATTATGGAATGGAAATATTCGACTTAAATACGGGTAAAAGCTTGGGGATGAATGTTGATCAAGAAAGAGTACTGAAATTTAGTAAATTATTTGACGGTGCATCAGCCGCTGCTACTCCCGGGCAAGAGACAAGTCTTTCTACAATAGCAACCTATATACCACCTGTTATAGCTGATGGATTTGCTTACTATTCAATTGGCATGGTGCAGGGCGACCCTTGGATGTATGGGAATGATAAACATATCCAGAAAATAGATATTTCAACAGGAGAAATAGTATGGACGTCAGAAAAAATAGTTGGGATAAATACTGAAATGACTCAAATGAATCTGGTAAATGATAATCTAATTTTAAAATATAAAGGGACAGGCCTCAAAAGTCAATACGAGCTCTTTTGGCTAGATATTCAGACTGGAAAAATATCAAAACGGGTGGAGAAAATTAAAACAGATAGAAATCAAGAATTAGTAGATTTTCAATATGGAAACGGTTATATGATTGACTATGATAAAGAAGGAATGTCCTATTATGATTTAAAAACTGCTGAATTAATCAAAAGAGAAGACAGGAAAAATCTAGCTACAAATTCTTCTTGGATCAATCAAGATATAGTCTTTTTTTATGAAGATGCTGTTGAAATAGTGAGAAACCAAAAACCCACTTCTTACAAAATGGATATGCCTGAGTTAGCTTATTCTTTAAATGGAAAAATTATAATTGAAGGAGCAAATGAAGTGTTAACTATTGATTCAGCTACTTTAAAAGAAGCTTCAAGGAAAAGCATGGAATCAAATTCCTATGTTGTTTTACCAGATGAAAATATTGCTATTAAGCAAGGAGAAAGATCAGTTACTTTTGTCGAACTTTAGATTAATGTATTTCAGGCTGCTTTCTGAGTTCTCTATGAAATAGGTCTGACTACGGTCAGACCTAACTGATGGGGTAATGTAAGACGATAGCCAGACTAGCAAAATGTAAGTCAGGCACAAAAAAAACCGCCTCCAATGGGGGCGGCTTTCCGGCTTAAAATGAAAAAACAACACCTAAACAAACACCTGTTTTGTTTAGGTCTCATTTTATGTTCCATTACATTTTTACAGTGAGTCCTAAAGTGCCATAGCTGAAAGATCCATAACCCGCTTCCATAAACACAGCAAAATTTTCGTTAAAGAAATATCTGAATCCCAGGTTTGGCCCGAAACTAACTACAACATCATCCTCAATATAATTTAAATCACCTGAATAATTTTCAATATTAAAACCGAAGATTAAAGTGGCATAGAAATCCCATTCTTCATCAATATCTAGTTCTAAAGCATCATTCAATAGTATATCGGTAAAATGAAAACTTGCCCTAGCTCCAAATGCTAAAATTGAATATCCTCCATCGAAACCAACTCTAGAATAATTATAGCTAGCTATGCCAGCATAAGGACCTACTCCAATATAATCTCCAACTCCAAGTTCATAGTTTGCAGTAATGGCTGGAATTGAAAAACTCCTTCCAGCACCTAAACCATAACCATAGTATCCAAAACCAAAGCCTGCATTAAAAAGATTATCTCCTTTTTGAAATGATTGAGCATTTGTATCGATTGACCAAAGGCTGATTATAGCAATTAATATTATTGTTAGTTTTTTCATTGTTTTATTTTTTGAAAATAAAACATGAGGAGCCTAAACTTCTCATGTACAAACTCTTATTTTATTAAGTTTATAGGAACAATATATTATCCATTCCATTATTAGTAAATGTATTATTAGCTTCAATCTGAGCTTCAGGGTCTGTGCTGCTAGAATTTAAGCCATTTAAGAAACTATCGGAACTAATAGTAATTCCCGTACCTTCTCCATTGGATATGGTGCAATCATTCATTTTCAATTCGCCCGAATTTATTGCAACATTTGATCTCCTCCATGCGCTATTTATGTAATCAATATCATCACTTCCTCCATAAGAAACTTCAACAAAACTGAATTCATTTACTGCAGAACTAGATTCAATTAATATACCTGCCCAGTTGATTCCACCTGCTTGATTAGCACTGGTAAACGTAATCATACTATTGGAAGTACCAATTGCTGATATAGTCCCGTTTGAATTTACAGTTAATTTCACATCCTCATTGAACCTCATTTCAGTGCCTTCTTCTATGTCTAAATCGGAACCAACTACGGAAGAGCCGTTAAATAAGTAGTAAGCAGATCCAGATAATTTAGCCATTGTCACATTATCAGATGTGGTTGAACCGTAGATTGTCACACCATTATCACCGTTACCTGAAAAGGTGGTATTCCCGTCAATTGCACCTACATCATTGAACTCTATATAAATCGCATACCCGCTATTATCAACAAAGTTATTACTAGCAAAAGTATTGAGCGATTCATTTCCACAATAGACCCCTACATCTTGACTGTTGGTTATAGTGGAGTTTGAAATCGTCAAATATCCATTATCTTGAATTCCTACATTGGCACTTCTCCATGCACTATTTTCATAGAACATATCTGAATTCCCAGCGTAGGAAACCTCAACATGATCTAATTTATTTGAGCTATAACCGGAATTAATATCTAAACCACCCCAGTGTAACCCTGCACTAATATTAGAGGAAGTCATTACAATCTTATTAGAAGCAGTGCCTTCAGCAATAATATTCCCAGTTTCATTTACTCTGAAAAACACATCTTCGTCAAAAGCAAACTGTACACCTTCTCCAATATTTAAGACGCTTTCCAGGTCAATTTCACCTGTCACTCTATACGATTGCTGATTGGCTAGCGCCACCATAGACTGGTCATCGGTCATCGTAGACCCATATATTCTTACAGAACTACTGTTGCCGTTACCAGACACATCCGAATTGCCATCAATTATACCTACTGCATTGAAAGGAATTGAAACTGGATATGAGCTATTCTCTTTAAAATTGTTGTTTTCAAAGGACCTTAGGTCTCCTGCAATATAAACCCCTTCCTCTTTACTATTTGAAACAGTAGAATTTTTTAGGGTCAATCTACCATTATCAGACACCGCTATATTCGCTCTTCTCCAACCACTATTTAAATACGCGATATCGCTATTGCCCGCATATGAAATTTCCGTGAAAGTCAATTCATTCTGAATATAACCTGAAATAAAATTAATACCTCCCCAATGTAAACCAGCAGGTATATTAGAGCTAGTAAATTTGATACTATCACTTTCAGTACCAACTGCATTTAAAAATCCTGATGATTCTACTCTAATAAATGCATCTTCTACAACTTGAACATATACACCTGCATCTACAGTTAACTCAGCATTTATATCTATACTTCTGGTAATAATATAATCTGGTAAGCTTGGATCATCATATACATTTTCCCAAGTTGTATTTTCATTAACATCTGAATTTATTTCAACAGGTGAAACTTCCGCTTCAATAGTGGCCTCCGCTGTACTTTCATTACCATTTCCGTCACTAACTGTTAAAGTGATGGTATATTCTCCAGCTAAATCAGCAGTAAAATCTAATGTAACGGTCTCTTCATTCACTAAAGTAGGAGTACTATTAGTTGGGGCTGATGTTACTTCCCATAGATAAGTCAAATCATCACCCTCAGGATCAGATGAATTTACTCCTGAAAGTTGAATAGTATTTCCAACATTAATTACATTATTATTATTTTCTGGAGCAATAAATTGATTATTTGAATCCGTAATGATAGCCTCAGGTGCTTCATTATCATTAACAGTAGCTGAAATAATCACATCATCAGAATCAGAATTACCATCTTCATCCTCAACTGTTAATGCAGCCACATATTCACCTGCTTCATCCGGAATAAATGTTGCCTCTGCACTTGATGCATTAGATATACTAGCACTACTTCCACTTGGCCTTTGAGTTAATTCCCAACTAAAGGTTAATGTTCCTCCCTCTGGGTCTGAGGAATTACTTCCGTTTAGAGTAACATTACTATCCACAAAAGCATTTATATCAGTACCTGCGTCTGCGTTTGGTGGCTCTCCCACTGTAGGTTCGTCTTTAGTACATGAAACCATAATAATGGATGCTAGTAAAAGCACCCCCCATTGTCTTATTTGTTTTAAATTTTTCATAATTGTTTAGATATAGTTTTTTCCTTTCTTAATGTTATACACCAACTTTTTCTTAATTGGGTCATATTTTAAAAAAAATTATTTGGTAATACTGCCACTTTGTAAATCCCCTCTACTTAAGGCCTAAAAAACAGGCTTCATGAATAAAGCCAGTTTATCTGTTATTAGATAAAAAGAATTGGTTTAAAAAATAATCTTGAACCAAGTCAATTCTTTATACAGCGTACAGAAAAACCATTTGATTTACCTTGTCTCCAAATTTCAATTCTATCTTTTCCGTAGCTAAGTCTTCCAGAATAACTATTTAAATCATTTTCAGGAGTGGTACTCCACCATCTTGTCTTACCTCCAATTCCATTAATAGGAAAATAACCATCAAGTTCTCGAAGGCTAGCAGGTAAACCGGTAAAGCCGCTTTCATTTGTACCATTTCCATTTTCAATCCAACCAGTGGTAGATTTCATCTTGAGACCAGCCACTTCCCAGCCGCCTAATGTTTCTGCTAATAAATCCCATTCTTCTTTACTTGGGACATGCCAACCCTCTGGAGCAAAACCCCGTGCATCAATTACAGCATACCAGTTGTAAAGTTTACCATATAGCGCCCCATTAGCAGGATCATTATCAAAGTAGCACCAGGCAGGTGTACCTTCCTCTCCAGCTTTTTCCCATTCTGCATCCGTTTTTGCACGTGGAATAGAATCTCCATTTTGAAAAACGCTTACATCCAAATTTTTCAGCATCCAAACCTGGTCTCCTATTGTAACAGTTTCAAAACTCTGAACACTAGTAGTAAATGCCTCTTCTTCACCATAGGCAGTTCCTTCATCATTTGTGGCATAGGCTCTAACGAAATACTTGGTTTCAGAAGCTAATTCTGATAATATGCTAGTAAAATCTCCATCTCTGAAGTCATTCGTTGTCATGCCTTCGTTTTCATTAATTTTGGGGTCAGAAGAAGTACTCCATACTACTCCTCGTTCAGTTACATCCGAAAGCCCCGTATCCGTAATAGTTCCTCCACTTTGTGCAGAATTATGTGTTATCTTGGAAACTGGTGTAGTCACTATCTCTGGTGAACCTTCAGGAGCTGCCTCTTCACTTTTATCATCGCAACTTCCACAAAGCAGTGCAATAAATACTAATAGTGTAATTAATTGTGTGCTTAAATTTTTCATAATTAATAATTGTTTTGATATAGTTTTTTTCCATTCATCATGTTACGCACCAATTTTTTCTAAATTGGGTCACATTTTTTAAAATTTTATTTACATTTTGTCCTTCACTATGAAACTATTATAAATACAATTTTTTCTAAATATATAGCAATAATAAGGCTAACTAAGGTATGTTACAACTCAGAAATAGTGTATGATGAGTTTCGATGAGTCATCAGATTAGCTGGATGAGTAAGCTATTTAGACCTGTAAAAAATCGCTAACCTTTTCTTTATAGCTTTTTGAGATTGGGAATATCTTTTTATTCATCATTTCTAATGAACCTCCATCACTTTTAAGGTATCTATTAATATACTCTGTATTTACTAGATACGATTGGTGAATCCTTAGAAAGTTATTTGAGTTAATAGCTTGCTCAATATACTTTAAAGTTTTACTTACAGTATTGGTGTTTCCATCTTTGAGGTGAATGATGCAATAATTATTATTAGATTCACAAGCAACTATTTGGCTATAAGGGACATAAGTTGTCCCATGCATATCATTAATAGCCAATCTTTCATTAGTAAAATGCTTTTCTTCTTTATTTATATCAGTAATGATTTTTGACACCACTTCTTTCAGCTCTGAAGCTTCAATGGGTTTTAGTAAAAAAGCTTCTGCTTTAAATTTGTAAGCAGGAATAGCATACTTACTGTGTGCAGTGGTAAAAATAATTCTAACATCGATATCTCCAATTGTTTCTAAAAATTCCAAGCCATTCATTCCAGGCAAATCTATATCCAAGAATAGAACATCTGGTTTTTCGGAAATCAGCATAGCTGTAGCTTTCACCAAATTTTGAGCCTCACCTACAATGGTAATTTGGTCACTACAAAATCTATTAAGGTCAAACTTTAAAGTCTCTAGACAATGAAGTTCATCATCTATTAATATTGCTCTTAATTTTCTTTCCATTAATAATTAGAGGTAAATATAAAACTACTTTTGTTCCAGCTGAAGCTCCATTTTCTAAATAGAGATCCTTTATTTCTAATCTCGCTTGATTACTGTCTAACAAATTTAAACGTTTTTGTGTCAGATCAACCGCCATAGATTTTTTCTTCCCTAGCTCAGCAAATTTATTTTCGTTATCATCATTATTCCTTCCTTTTCCATTGTCTTGAACTTCAAACCGAATTAAAGATTCTGATTCTAAGCTTATATTAACACTAATTAATTGGTTTTCCTTAGAATTATCAACTCCATGTACTATAGCATTTTCCAAAAAGGGTTGTAAAATTAGTGGAGGAATACTAACCTCTCGTTTATCAATGGAATCATCGACATCAACAGAATACTCAAAACTATCGTCTGCACGCATTTGCTCAATTCTCACATATATTTTAAGCATTTTCAACTCCTCATCAAGGCTAACATATTCGTTTTCACTACTTTCTAAAATATATCTTACCAGTCTAGAAAAATCGGTTAAGTAATCATATGCTTGATGCGAGTCGTTTTTGATAATTAAGGCTCTGATTGCATTGAGCGCATTAAATAGAAAATGGGGTTTCATTTGACTTCTTAACGCAGTCATTTTTACACGATCGATTTCTTTCTCAAGCGAAAGTTTCAAAACCTTTTGCTTTTCCCTTTCAAAAAGTTGCTGTTCATTTATAAGGGCCTCACTTCTTTCTATTACCTGCCTTTTCAGATCTTCGTTATATCTATTCAATAATTCTTCCTTCTCTTGGATTTCAGAAATCATGCGCTCTTTAAAAATGTTCCTTTCCTTTTGCATCAGATTAGACCGATAAGCTAAACCCAATGAAAACAATAGAATTTCTATTAAGGTACCAATACGCATGTAAATTACATCCAAAGCGAAAACAGATACAACAGCTCCAACTAAAAATAAAATGGATCCAACCATATAAAAAACCACTAATTTATTCTTGGCCTGTACTAAAATTACTATCTGCATATAGATGGTAGCTATGGTAGCTACTGTCCGTTCTATATAGGATAACCAATCATTAAATACTTGATTATTGAAAGTACTAATATTTAGAATAGATAGTAATATGGCTAGCAAAAAGAAGATTCTGACGTAATAGGCAGCTCTAAAGAAAATAGGGTAATCCTTTTTTGCATTTAAAAATAGTATGCCGAATTGGAGTGCTGCAAAATGAGCTATATATTGAAAGGTATCAGATATGAAAAAATTTATTCTCGGAAAATATTCTTCTATTTCAATGGTGATATTATTATATATAAATTCGGATCTTGAAAAGAGATAAATACCAAGCACAAAAATATAGAGGGAATAATAGAAATAAATTACTTTTCTTTCATATACATAAACACCAAGTGCATATAATAGAACAAAAAACATAATGCCTAAAAATCCAATGTTGATAAAATCAACCCAATATATTTGATTATAATCCATTCCTATTTTGAAAACATGGGTTATTGCCAGAGGCTATATTAGTAAAAAATGATTAATTAGTTTCAATAAAATTATAATCTTGATAGTCAAAGATATGCAATGATAAATAATCAAAACTATATTCGTTTTTCAATCCTTCCGTTCTTAGTATAAATTCATTTAACTTATCCTCCTAACAAATTCCTTTTTCTCGGGTTAGCCTTTTATCTTTGTAAGCTTATGGAAGTAGTCGAAAAACAAAATGGTCAGGTGGATTTTGAAAACCTTGACCCTAAAAAATATATCATTATTAAAGGCGCTCGGGTTAATAATTTGAAAAACCTTAGTGTTGCCATTCCTAGAAATAAATTAGTAGTAGTTACCGGATTATCTGGCTCTGGAAAATCATCCTTGGCTTTTGATACTTTATTTGCAGAAGGGCAAAGAATGTATGTCGAAAGTTTGAGCTCTTATGCACGCCAGTTTTTAGGCAGAATGGAAAAACCAGAAGTCGATTATATAAGAGGCGTTTCTCCTGCTATTGCCATAGAACAAAAAGTAAATACCCGAAATCCAAGATCTACTGTCGGGACAACCACCGAGATTTACGACTATATGAAACTCCTTTTCGCAAGAATTGGAGTGACCTATTCTCCTAAAACTGGAAAAAAAGTTACTAGAGATACCGTCACAAGCATTTCAGACGCCATCCATCAGCATAAGGAAGGTGAACGCTTTATGGTTTTGGCTCCTTTGATTGTACCTAAAGGCAGAACTTTGCAGCAAGAACTGGAGTTGCTTTTGAGTAAAGGCTATACTAGAGTGGTTCATAAAGATGAAGTTTTACAGATAGAAGATATTTTAGAGGAAAATCAATCCTTAAAAAGAAAAGACTTATTTATACTGATTGATAGAACTTCTGTTCAGAAAGAGGATGAAGACAATCAATTCCGAATTGCTGATTCCATTCAAACTGCTTTTTTTGAAGGGCATGGAGAATGTATTATTGATTATGTGGAATCAGATGGTAAAAAAGCATTTAATGATCGATTTGAATTGGATGGAATTCAATTTGAAGAGCCTTCCATCAATTTATTTAGTTTCAACAATCCTTATGGTGCTTGCAGAACTTGCGAAGGTTTCGGAAAAGTATTAGGGATAGATGAAGATTTAGTAATTCCTGATAAAACGCTTTCAGTTTATGAAGGCGCTATAGCTCCCTGGAAAGGCGAAACCATGAAAAAATGGGCAGAACCTTTATTGAAGCATGGAATCGAATTTGATTTTCCTATCCACCGACCGATTGAAGAATTATCAAAAGAAGAATATCAATTACTTTGGGAAGGAAATAAATATTTCAAAGGTTTGAATGCATTTTTTGATCACCTACAATCTAAAATGCATAAAATTCAGTACCGCGTAATGCTTTCCCGCTACAGAGGGAGAACCGTATGCCCGGATTGCAAAGGCACTCGCTTAAGAAAAGATGCAGGTTATGTGAAAATCAATGAAGCTTCTATTATTGATTTGGTTTTAAAGCCAATTGATAAATTAATTGAATTTTTCAGCACCATAAAACTCACTGAAAATGAGCAAAAAATAGCAGGTAGAATTCTCAAGGAAATCAATAACAGATTGGAATACCTGATGGAAGTTGGTTTGAGTTATCTGACATTAAACAGATTAACTTCTTCTCTTTCTGGGGGTGAATTTCAACGGATCAAATTAGCAACTTCATTAGGCAGTGCCTTAGTGGGTTCCATGTACATTTTAGATGAACCTTCTATTGGTTTGCATCCCAGAGATACTGCTAGATTAGTAAAAGTCTTGAAATCATTGCGAGATATGGGCAATACCGTAATCGTGGTAGAGCATGAAGAAGAAGTAATGCTGGAAGCGGATGAAATTATTGATATCGGTCCTGATGCTGGAGTTCATGGAGGAAATTTAGTTTTTCAAGGTAATTTAGAAGAATTAAAGAAGGCTGATAATACCCATACTGCCCGATTCTTAAATGGCAGCAATGAAGTAGCCGTTCCGAAAAGCAGGAGAAAATGGAAAAACAGCATCTCTATAAAAGGAGCTAAAGAAAATAATCTCGATATAAAAGAAGTGAAAATTCCTTTAGAGGTTTTGACTGTGGTAACTGGAGTCAGTGGTTCTGGGAAATCTACTTTGATTAAAAAGATTTTGAATCCTGCTTTAGCTAAAATGATTGGGCAAGGAAGTACTGAAAGCACTGGTAAATTTGAAAAACTTGATGGGGATTATAAAAAAGTAAAATCCATTGAGTTTGTAGATCAAAATCCTATTGGGAAATCTTCTCGCTCCAATCCGGTGACTTATGTGAAAGCCTATGATGCCATCCGTCAGTTATTTTCAGATCAGACTTTAGCTAAACAAAGGGGCTACAAACCTGCCTTTTTCAGTTTTAATGTGGATGGTGGAAGATGCGAAATGTGTCAAGGTGAAGGCATCCAGAAAATTGAAATGCAGTTTATGGCGGATATCGAGTTGACTTGTGAAAGTTGTAAAGGCCAGCGATTCAAAAATGAAATCCTTGAAATCAATTATAATGGTAAAAATATAGCCGAGGTACTGGATATGACTGTAGAGGAAAGTCTTGAGTTTTTTGCAGGCAATAATCCTATCATTAACAAACTACAACCCCTATTTGATGTAGGCTTAGGATATATCCGATTAGGACAATCTTCCAATTCATTGAGTGGTGGAGAAGCTCAACGAGTGAAATTAGCTTCTTACTTAGGAAAAGGTGGAAGCTTAAAAAATGATCACAACCTCTTTATTTTTGATGAACCTACTACAGGCTTGCATTTCCATGATATCAAAAAATTATTAGAATCCATTAATGCTTTAATCGAGCAAGGCAATTCAGTGATTATAATTGAGCACAACATGGAAGTAATTAAAACAGCTGATTGGATAATTGATTTAGGTCCTGAAGGCGGTGCTAAAGGTGGGAAAGTTGTTTTCGAAGGCTTGCCAGAAGATATGGCAAAGCTTAAGGATAATTATACAGCGGAGTTTTTGAAGGAGAAATTGTAATTCTGAAAGCCTAAGGCTTCTTTCTTTTAACCACAGAGATTCTCTAAGTATTTCACAAAGATACAAAAAGTGACAACTAGAGCTGTTGAATGGTTCTTACTAATTCTTCAAAATATTGCTTTGGAGACCTTTCAATGCGAACTTATTCTTTTTTATTAAAAAATAATTGAAAAAAAATATAACCGAATGAACGTTCATTCGTATATTTGCATCAATGGATAAAAGAGAACTCATATTAGAAGCCACTTTGGAATTAATCACGGAAAATGGATTTCATGCCACTCCAATGTCAATGATTAGTAAAAAAGCTAAAGTAGCGGCTGGTACAATTTACCATCACTTTGAAAACAAAGAAGTCTTATTAGAAGCTTTGTATGCTGAATCCAAAAAGAAAATGGGAAGAGCAATGCAATTGGCTACTGTAAATGGTGAAAATTATGAAACTGATTTTAAATCCATATGGATTTCTCTTTTCATCTTTTATGCTGATAATAGTAATACATTTCAGTTTTTGGAGCAATATGCACAGTCCCCTTTTATTAGAAAGGAGACTAAAGAAGAACAAAGAAAACATTATCAACCCATCATAGACTTTCTTGGTGAAGGAATTAGAAAAGGAAATCTAAAATCAATGGATGTGGAGATTTTAACAGAAATGGTGCACGGGACAGTAGCTTCAGCCGCTAAAATTTTTCATCAAAATAAAGGCTTATCCAAAAATGCAATTGATCAATTAGCACAGTTTGCTTGGCAAGCTGCAAAAGCATAAAAATTTTCAATAAAAACCGAATGAATGTTCAATCTAATGATAATAAAATGAAAACTGCATTAATTACAGGCGCTTCCTCTGGCATAGGCTTGGAGCTAGCAAAAATTCACGCACAAAAAGGAGACAACTTAGTTCTAGTAGCGAGATCAGAACAAAAGTTAAATGATCTTAAAGTAGAATTAGAAAGTAAACATAATATTAAAGCAACAGTAATTGCTTTAGATCTTTCTAAAACAGAATCTGCACATCAACTTTTTGACCTTACTGAAGAGAAAAATATTAAAGTTGATTATCTGATCAATAATGCTGGCTTTGGTGATTTTGAAGAATTTCACAAATCAGATTTAAATAAAGCCATGCAAATGATAGACCTTAATATAAAAAGCTTAACTATTTTAACTAAGCTATACTTAGATGGCATGTTGGAAAGAAAATCAGGAAAAATCATGCAATTGGCTTCCACCGCTTCCTTTCAACCGGGCCCATTAATGGCGGTGTATTATGCTACTAAACACTATGTTTTAGCTTTTTCAGAAGCTATAGCTGAAGAACTTAATGGATCTGGCGTTTCAGTTACTGCACTTTGCCCTGGACCAACCGCCTCAGGCTTTCAAAATGCAGCTGATTTAGGTGATTCTAAATTGGTGAAGAACAAGAAATTACCATCATCAGCTGAAGTTGCTGAATATGGATATAAATCCATGATGAAGGGAAAAAGAGTAGCCATTCACGGATTTCAGAATAAATTGATGGCTTTAAGTGTTCGTTTTACTCCTAGAAGTTGGGTCGCATCACTGGTGAAGAAACTATCTGAGAAAGGATGATAAACTAATCTAACTTATTCAATTTGAAAGTATAAAATCCATAATCATCATAAACTTCTAAGTTTAAGTTATTGAAACCAATTTTAGTGGCATTACTATAAAAGCTAAATTTCTCACGGTGGATGTGATCTAAGAACTCCATATCTAGGGTATAAATTCTTTCACTTCCATCGTGATATTGAGTTTTATGAAGTGTTAAAAACCAATCGCCACTGAAATATGCATCTAAAGAAGCATCATAGTATTCAGCATATCCGTCATCATAAAATGTGATTTCATCTCCCCTATAATCATCCATTAAATTTTTTCTAAAAAGAGCGAAATCCCCTTTGTAAAAAGCGCGGTCGAAATACCAAGTGCCTTCAATTCGATTCTCTCTTCTTTCCAATCTACCTCTGTCCGTACAAGAAGAAATAAAAATAACAACCAGTAAAAAGTAAGATAGCTTTTTCATAAGTCTGATTTTTGATTTATTCTACTAAATCAAAAATCAGACCAATTAGAATTATTTATAGCTATGACCAGGTTCATAAATCAACCTAATAAAACTACTTAAGCGTTCTTTTTCTTTGCTAATGGCATATCTCCTACCCTAAAATAATACTTTAAATTCAAATACTTATTCTTTGTACAAAATTGTAATATAAAAAGAATAAAAGAGTAGAAACGAATATTATATATAACTATTTCTGTATTTAATGTAATTGTAACTAATTAAGGCAAGATACGTGAATCTAAAAGACCATTTTTTTTATAAACTAAACCTTTTTATAATGAGCGTAATACAAATTATTTTAGCCATTTTTTTACCTCCTGTTGCTGTAGCAATGGGAAAAGGACTTACAAGTGCCTTCTGGATAAATCTAATCTTAACCATACTATTTTTTATTCCGGGTGTTATTCATGCCTTTTATGTGCTAACCAAATAATATTGTGGATCGAAAAAAAGAGAAAATTGCTCGCTTCGGCATTTTCACAAAAGGATTCGTCTATTGCTTAATAGGAGCACTTACTTTAACCGCTGCAATTAGTACAAGAGGAAAAAAAACGGGCACTGGTGGTGTATTAAGTACTATCGTAGAACAACCTTTTGGGCAGATATTATTAGGGATAACCGCTGCTGGATTGTTAGGCTATGTTTTTTGGAAATTCTATCAGGCTATAGCAGATCCTGAAGAAAAAGGAAATGACCTAAATGGTTTGTTTACTAGAGCAGGCTATGCCTCTTCAGGTGTATTTTATGGATTTTTAGCATTTACTGCATTAAAAATGCTCTTTTTTGCTGAAGAAGGATCTGGGGAAGACAATCAATCTTTTGTAGTTTCATTATTAAGTAAACCGCATGGGCAAATATTAGTAGGGATTTTTGCTGTTGCATTTTTAGGAAAGGCAGGTTATCAAATTTACATTGCTTATTCTGGTATATTTAAGAATAGAGTCCAAGCTGCCGAACTTGACAATAGAGTTGAGCGAATTATAATAAACTCCGGCTATGTAGGCTATACAGCAAGAGGCATTGTTGTGGGGATAATTTCTTATCTCATATTTCATGCTGCTTTTACAGCTAACTCAAAATCAGCTGGTGGCACTAAAGATGCTTTTAATTTTATTCAAAATGAATTTGGATTATTTGTTCTAGCTGTACTTGCCGTAGGTCTATTCGCCTTCGGTTTTTTTCTGTTGGTGAAAGCAAGGTATAGAACTATCAACATTTAAAATCTAAAAATTATGCAACTGAGGAAAAATAAATATTTGACGGAAAGTAATTACGATTCACTTGAAACTCTAGCAGCATTTGGCATAAGTTTCCTAGCTAAAGAGTTAGTGAAAAAAGGATGGAAAAAATTCACTAAAACGCCACCACCCGAAAGTCTTTACTCATCAAAGGTGAGTGCCAAAAAAGTGATACTGTTTTCAATGAGTCTTGCGCTTGTGAGCATGAGTATTAAATTATTGACACGCGAATTACTTGCCAAAGAATGGGACAAATTAGATGGTAAATTGCCCGAACGCTTAACTTAATTAAATACAAAAAAAATAATTTGACATAATGTTATGCAATCAGCATTTATAAATTATTGAAATAGTATCTGACTTAGTCAAGATGCTATTTCACTTAAATCATTTTTACAAACTAGAAATAATTTCTCCCATTTCTACTAAGGCCCACCATGTAGCGTATATAAGTGCAGCAATTATTGCTATTACCAACAGAATGATTAAAACTAAGAGCCCCTTGCCTGAACCCTGATGTTTACCCTCTTCATAATATTCCTGGGCCAAACGAAGATTTTTATCATTGGCCCTATACCAAACATCGAAAATGGCACCCAAAATAGGTATCGCTCCTATCAATGCATCAATTGAAACATTAATGAGCATTTTCGTAATCAATTTACCACCAGCTCCATTTTTCCGAATAGTGTAAATAAGCATTAAAGAAACAATGTATGAACTCAAATCTCCAACACCAGGAATTATACCGATCAGTGGATCTATCCCAAACTTGATTGAAGTTGAAGGTATTCTGAATTTTGAATCCATCAATTGTGATATTCTTCTGATCCACTTAAGGTCTGGCTTGGAGCTTGGTGTCATAAATATTAATTATGGATAGATTATATAAAACATTAAAAAATAATTCGAGTAAAAAAATATTAATATTTATTAAAGATTAAATCTAGATAGGCCTAATTGATAATAAACATCTTAAAAAATTTTATATGTCTACTTTCTTTAACAGAATTTCTGTAAATAGAGTTACCAAATAAATAGAGTCTATTAGATAATTACACAGAAACTGTTTGTAATTAGCTTTATTTCAGCTATAAAACATTTTTTTTGTGGTTTAATTTTAGAATTCATATAAAAGCAAAATTAATATGTCTGAAAACGAATTACTTGAGCAAATAAAAAAGAGGAATCCCAACGAACCAGAATTTATTCAAGCAGTAGATGAAGTAATTTCTTCTATTGGAATAGTTTTTAAGAAACATCCTGAGTATCACCGTTTGAAATTATTAGAAAGAATGGCTGAGCCTGAGCGATTAATCTCGTTTCGAGTTAATTGGCTGGATGATGCAGGAGAGGTTCAAGTCAACAGAGGATTTCGAGTACAAATGAATAGTGCTTTAGGGCCTTATAAAGGTGGTTTAAGATTTCATCCTTCAGTAAATCAAAGCATTCTAAAATTTTTAGCTTTTGAACAGATATTTAAAAATGCACTTACTGGCCTGCCATTAGGAGGCGGAAAAGGAGGGGCAGATTTTGACCCTAAAGGAAAATCTGATAACGAAATCATGAGATTTTGCCAGGCATTTATGAGCGAATTATATCGCCACATTGGGCATTTTACTGATGTTCCTGCAGGAGATATTGGCGTAGGAGGAAGAGAAATTGGCTATCTATTCGGTACATATAAAAAATTGCAAAATGAATTCACCGGAGTTCTTACCGGAAAAGGTAGAGAATGGGGAGGTAGCCTAATAAGACCCGAAGCCACAGGATATGGTTTAGTATATTTCTCTCAGTACATGTTAGAAAAAGTAGATGACAGTTTGCAAGACAAAAAATGTTTAGTCTCAGGTTCTGGCAATGTAGCTCAATTTACTTTAGAGAAATTAATTGAATTAGGGGCTAAACCTATTACTGCCTCTGACTCCTCAGGCTACATTATAGATGAAGAAGGCATCAATACAGAAAAACTTGACCTTATAAAAGAAATTAAAAATGTAAACAGAGGCAGAATTTCTGAGTACTTAGAAAAATATCCTAATGCTAAATATGAAGAAGTGGACTCAAACCAAGATTTTAATCCATTATGGAAAACTAAAGCCGATTGCGCTTTTCCTTGTGCCACGCAAAATGAGATCAACAAAAAGGATGCTGAAAACCTCAAGAAAACTGGTATAAAATTATTAACGGAAGGAGCAAATATGCCTTTGACTACTGAAGCAATTGATATCGTCTGCGAATCTGAAATCTTGTATGCTCCTGGAAAAGCCACAAATGCTGGTGGTGTAGCAGTTTCTGGATTAGAAATGAGCCAAAACAGAATCGGGGTATATTGGTCGAGAGAAGAAGTGGATGAGAAATTAAAAAACATCATGAAGAATATCCATGACAACTGTGTGAAAACAGCTGAAGAATATGATCTCAACCAACATGACTATTTAGCCTCTGCTAACATTTTTGGGTTTTTAAAAGTAGCCGATGCCATGAAAGCTCAGGGTGTTATTTAATTCCAATAATTTGCTAACATTGCAGTTAACTAAAACTGTTATGTTAGCTTTTCTTATTGATCCGAACCATCACTACTTTTCAGTTTAAACCTCTTTAATTCAAAATAAGTCCGATTATCAAATAATACTTTGAAAGTACAGCTGATTCTCCTAGTTTTCAAATTCACTATCAACCACCAAATATGAAATGGATATTAAGGCATCAATGGCTAAGTTTTAGAAGATCTCCTGCTTTTGAGAAAGATTTAGGAATAAAAATTTTCTTGGCTATTCTAGGCTTGCTTGTTTTAGTAAACTTAATTTTTGTAAGCGCCAATTTAAATGAAACCCTCCAAGCTTTAGGTATCAATAAAGAACCCACTCAATTGGTCAACCAGTTTCTCCTTTACTATTTCGTGAGTGAGCTGGCTCTACGTTATATAATGCAAACGGTACCGGTTTTGGATATTGAGCCTTATTTGCATTTACCGATACAAAAAAAGTTAATTACTCGCTTTTTAGTGATTAAATCCATTTTCAATCCTTACAACCTGATTGCACCTGCAATTTTTATCCCGTTAACTATCAGCACTTTCATCCCCGCCTTAGGAATTGAAAAGTCAATCGCTTGGCTAGCTTTTACGTTATTACTTTCCCACTGCCTTCATTTCTTCAACATTCTGATGAAGAAAAAATTGGAAAATAATCTTACCGTATGGCTAATATTCGCAGGCTTAATCACCTTGAATTTTGTTGGGGATCGCTTTATGAATTTTGAATTAATTCCGTTGGGTGATTGGGCGATGATTGTCTATAACTCACCAATTTTATTAATTCTTCCAATAGCGCTTTTAGGCTATCTAATATACATGAGTTTTCAATTTTTCTATCAAAATCTTTATGTAGAAGATCTATTTGATGCCAAAATGATGTCTGGCGAGGAATTTACAAGTAGACTTAGCAATTGGGGAAATAAAGGCTTGATGAACACACTAATTGTGCAGGAGTTAAAATTAATCTTGAGGCATAAAAGAAGTCGATCAAGCATTATGCTAGCAGGACTATTTCTATTCTATCCACTACTAATTTTTAGTATGGGACAAGAAGCACAATCAAAATCTATGGCGATATTAGTGAGTGTTTTCTTCACAGGAATATTTATTATTCAGTATGGCCAATTTTTATGGAGTTGGAATACGAACCAAATGGATTTCTTTTTGACCAAAATAAACCCCTACACTTATTGGGTAGAATCAAGATATAGATTGTTGATTTATTCTGTGATAATTACTGCTGTGCTTTCCCTTCCCTATTTTTATTTTGGATATGAGGTAATGCTCATAATGGGAGCAACAGCTTTATATAATATTGGCATAAACAGCATGCTGATTATGCGCATGAGCCTTTGGGGAGCTAAACCGATAGAATTAGATAAAAGCGCAATGATGAATTATCAAGGAGTTGGGGCAGCACAATTTGTAGTGGGCATTCCTTTAATTTTAGGGCCTATTGCTGTTTATTACGCCTTTTCTACAGTTTGGAATAACCAGATAGGGATTTCAGCTATTGCAATAGCTGGTTTGATTGGTTTAATTTTTAGAAAACCCTTCTTTAATTCCATTGCTAAAAAACTTAAAAAAGATAAATACAAACTTATTCACGATTTAACCATTTAGAAAAGTGATCAAAATAAACAACCTTAAAAAAAGCTATAAGAACATAACAGTATTAAATGTTCCTGAAATGGATATTCCAGAAGGGCAATCATTTGGTTTGGTCGGGAATAATGGCGCAGGAAAAACAACTCTATTGAGGATAATGCTTGATTTAATACGACCAAGTGATGGAGAAGTATTAATTGATGAATCAGCAGTAAACAATAGTGAGGAATGGAAAAGTTTCACTGGCTCCTTTATTGATGAAAAATTCTTAATTAGCTATTTAACACCTGAAGAATATTTTCAATTTATCTCAAAAATCAGAGGAGTAAGCAAAGGAGATCTTGAGCAACATTTAAAGTTATTTGAATCACTCTTTAATGATGAGATTTTTGGAAAGAAGAAATACATTAGGGATTTATCCAAAGGAAATAAAAAGAAGCTCGGAGTTGCAGCTGCACTTCTAGGAGACCCCAGACTTGTTTTACTGGATGAACCCTTTGAAAACCTCGATCCAACGAGTCAAATCAGACTGAAGAAAATTATACAGCAGTTCCAAGCTGAAAAATCAGTTACTTTCGTGATTTCCAGCCACGATCTAAATCATGTAACTGAAATTTGTGAACGAATTGTGATTTTGGATAAAGGTGAAATTGTAAAAGACATAGAGGTAACGGAACGTACTTTACAGGAGCTGACGGAGTATTTTGGGGAGAATATTTAAAGAGTTTATAATAAATTTTAAACTCTTAAGTTATATAGTCTTTATTTTAAAGAACTATTAACCTAAACCCATTTACAACATGAAACGCCTTTGTTTTATTATTTTTAACTTATGCTTTACAAATGCGATTATAGCACAAGACGAAATCCCTCACATTCCCATTTCATCTTACAATCCAGATGAATCAACTGAAGAACTAAACCAACTTAGCAGTTATTTCGAAAATGCAAAGCTTATTGGACTAGGAGAATCAACTCATGGCACTAGTGAATTCACTCTGATGCGCCATAAATTATTTAGGTTTTTAGTTGAGGAGCATGGATATAATACCATATTCCTAGAAGAAGATTATGCCACTTGCTTAAGAGCAGATGCCTACATTAAAGGTGCAGAAGATGACCCAAGTGAAGTGGTTAAATCATTTAACCAATGGCCATGGATGACACAAGAATTGGCAGATTTAATTGAATGGATGAGAGAATATAATGCTAATACAGAGAATGAACAATTAAGTTTTATCGGTGTAGATATTCAATACTTCAAAACCACTTTAGATGTGATTGATAGCATTTTAATTTCATACTCACCAACCTTAAAAAATGAATTAACAATTACAGAAACCACTAATAGTGAATTCATGTCAAAGTCTAATAATGAGGGTATAGAAAAATTTGAAGTAATATTGAAAGAAAGAAAAGCTGCTTCTGAAGATATTGAGTTATCAGTAGTCGATAAAAAAAAATTGAACCACCTAACAAGAGGCTTAAAATTTATTATAGAAGAAAAACACAATCTAAAATATGGTGCTTATAGAGATGTAAAGATGGCAGAAAACATCATGGCTCATTTTGAAGACGACCCACAAACCAATGGGATATTTTGGGCACACAATACACATATTTTAAATAGATGTGAAAATGAAAGGAAAGGGAATTGTAGAACTGGAGCAAATTTGAAGAATTGGATGGGCGATGAATATTATTCCATTGCTCTTGATTTTGACAAAGGCGCCTTCAATGCGTATTATTTATCAAATGAAGAGGGAGATAAAAATGATATAGATAATTATACCTTGGGAGAAGTTTCAGTTGATCCTGCAATAGAAGGATCTGTTGCATACCGTTTGCGAAAAAAGTATGATTCTGTAGTGTTCATGCCAACAGGAAGTTTTACAAAAAGGAAGGATAGAAAAATATCAGGAAGAACTGTGGGTGCAAGTTTTACGAATCGTTCTAAAAATGGCTCACAAACAATTTTTGAACCATTTTATGTTAAGAATTTTGATGCCATAATTGTAATTAAAAACACTAGTGCAACTGAACTACTGGTAGATTCTGCCAAATAAAAAAATAAAAGGGTGGTGACTAAGCCATCCTTTTTACAACCAAAAAGAATCAGGGCAAATAACTTTTCTCTGTTTCTTTTTGAATTTGAAGGTCATGGTGAGTTCATGGCTACCCCCACTGTACGGACCAATGTCTGAAATAATAAAATCGTAGGAATAGGTAAAAGCAAAATCTTCCATAGCGGAAAGACCTACTAAAGCACTAAAACTATCATCCTGACGAAAGGATGTTCCGAACCAGAAACTATTCTCTTTTTGGGCTCTAATATTAAAATCGAAATGTCCTGATGAAGGTCTGACAGATTTAAATAAAACAGAGGGTACTAAAAACCAACCTGATCTTTCGTCTCCTATATCAAGCTTGTATCCGATATTAGCAAAATAGTGTGCCTCTAAATCAAAAGTTTCTACTTGTCTTTCTCCTGTAGGCACAAACATGGTAGTATTGCTTATAATCTGAGTTACAGAAGCCCCGAAATAAAAGCGATCACTATAAAGCCAAATTCCAACTGATCCATCTGGAATAAATCGTGTAGGCATTAAGCGATCAATAATAGGATCATTTGAATTTTTAAAACTCAATTGCCCCATATCGATGGTGTGTTGCAATAAACCTAAAGAAACTCCTACGGCACCGTTAAGATTAGCTGTAAAAGGATGATTATAGGCATAATTCAGATGTGCAGAGGTTTGACTAACTGGCCCAGTTATGTCTTTTATTAAAATCGCCCCAATTCCATGATGCCCTCTTTTTTTCATAGTTGTTTGAAAGGGCATCTTTTTAAAAGGTGCATGATAACTAGCAAAAACGGTTTGAGGAGCATCTTCAAACCCTATCCACTGAATTCTACCACCCAATTTAATCTCATCCATATCCTGAGAACCTGCAATAGCAGGGTTTATCAGGAATTGATTAGTAGCATATTGCGTATACTGCGGCCTTTGTTGAGCCATCAAATAGTATGGAAACAAAGCCAAAATAAAAATCGATATGTAAATTATTTTTTTCAATATATCAATACAAAATAGTTATCGTTCCCGTCACTGCATCATAACCATCCTTTAAGTCTATTACATAATAATAAACTCCAGGAGCTAATACTTCCCCGTTAAACCTACCGTCCCACGGCTCATCGTAACCAATAGAATAAAACAACTCTTTTCCCCATCGGTTATAGATTTTAACTTCAGCATTAGGATATTGATTAATTTGATCTAATTGCCAAACATCATTAAAGGAATCTCCATTAGGAGAAAAAACATTTGGTGGTTCTACTGGAGGACGTACAACAACAGTAACCGAATCTACATCAGGACATCCATTTATTGTTAGTCCATCCACAAAATAAGTAGTGGTAATAACTGGGCTTACCTGTATTCTTGAATTTCTCACATCACTTTCAATGGAAACATCATTTCTCCATACAAAACTTTGCCCATCAGTTGCCTCTAAAATCCTGGTATCTCCTTCTCTAATACTGATATCATTACCCGCATCAATTGGATTATAAGGCACTACTCTAGCAGTGGCTGGTGGTGTAGTTTGAGGACATAACCCTTGAACATCAATTATGTTTGCTCTGTAATAGGTGTCTTCTTCTGGGAAGTCAACTAATTCTGCACTTGAAACACCTAAACTAGTCCAATTATCTAAATCAGTGCTTACTTCCCAGTCCAATACATTATAATTTCCTGGATCTAAACTTACAACCACGGAATCTCCAATACAGACTGGATTTGGGTTAGCTATAGTATTTCCTGTATATTGATAATCTAAGATATTAGCTGTTACTTCATTAGACATCACCTCATTTTCAATCACACATTCGGCACCGGAAATTAATTTCACTTTAATAATATCTTGATCTGATAAAAGCGTGCTATCAAATTCACTGCCTATTGACTCTCCATTAATAAACCATTCAAATTCTGGATTATCACCTTGATTATCCATATCTAATTCTACACTAACATCAGTATTTCTACAGACTAAGTCAGAAATGCTAATATCAATAGTAGGAAAAGAGGAAGGTACAACTGTGATAACTTTTGACAATTGATCGGTATTACATATAAAGCCATCAATATTTATGGAAACTTCCTTCTCCCCAGCTGAATTCCAGAATAATTCATAAGGACCAAAACCTGATCCGCTAATTATTTCTGCTCCATCAAAATCCCATGTATAATCTGAAATATCTAATCCTTCATCAACAAAGTTGACAACCGCTAATTCATGTTGGCAAATTGTATCGGATTCAACTTCTAAGTTATCAAGACTAAATACATTAAGTGTATGAAATGCAGTATCAGAAGGACATCCGTCTTTGCTTGCTACTACATATAAAGTTTTATCTCCACCTTCTGACCAGCCTAACTCATAGGTTTCATTTCCTAAATCATTAACAGTAGTTGCTCCATCAAAGCCCCAGTCATAGTTAGTACCACTTATCAAACTATCACCAAAACTAATATTTGCTGTTCCTTCCAAGCAGATGAAATCTGGAGCATTTATGGAAGCAGCGGGTTTTTCAAGTATGTCAATTGTTGTAGTATAAAAATCTTGACAACCATCCTCTAAAACACTCAAAGAAATCTCTATAGTACCCGCTGTATCTAATAGCAATTCAAAATCAGCCTCATTTTGGGTACCTATCTCTCCATTATAATTATAACTCCACCTTATAATACTAAGAGGGGAAATATCCCAATCTGGTACCAGCTTTAAAATATCATCTTGACACATAAAATCATCTGTCTGGAAAGTAGCATCTGGCAGTTGTTTTACATTTACTTGAAAGGTACTATCTGCGATACATCCCTTATTATTAATGTATACTGTCACATTTTTAATTCCTACAGTATCCCAAGTCACAAAATAATCCTCTCTTGTATTGCTTATTTTTGTTACCTGACTTGGATTATCAAAATCCCATTCTAATTCCCGACCATTTACCATTGGTAGGGTAAATACTATCCTAGCACTATCATTCGAACATATTTCTGTATCAGCTGAGATACTAAATGGAATTGGCGCTCCTACATTAATCACGAATGTGGAATCAAAATCATTACAAAGTGAACCATCAATGCTAAAGTTCACGAATTTCTCACCAATTGAATCATAGCTAAAGGTAATTTCTGTTGAATCAGTATTTGAATCTATTACATCCACCCCTTGGAAATCCCAACTCCAAGTTGCACCAGGATCAAAGAACTCTGGATTCACAGACGCCATTCCCAATGAATCTACACATAAGTTTGTATCGATTAATAAATTTGAGGCTGAATTATCATAAACCATGAGTGTTTGAAATGTTGTGTCAGAAATACATCCACCATCTTCCACAACTAAACTCAATTCTTTAAGACCACCAGTAGGCCATCTCACCTCAAAAGTTGAATCATTCAATTGCGTAGGAATACCATCTACCCAATCCCAATTGAGGAACCCTCCATCAGAAGTAGTTCCTGTGTAAGTTATTTTTGTAAGATCACCTAAACAATTTTCATCTGCTCCTAACTCGAAATCTGATGTTGGCTGTTCTCCAATAATAAAAGTTCTTTCAAAATCATCATCATTACAGGTTTCACCCGTAATCTCCAATCGAATCGTTTTAGGTCCAGTTGAGTTATAGGTAATTTCAAATAATGAATCTGTTACAATTTCATCCACTTCATCACCCGCTTCTAAATCTAAATCAAAATCCCAATCATAAGTAGCATTTTCTTCTGCCTCTCCTGTAAACCAAACGCGTGTAGAAGCTCCTTCACATAGCGAATCGTTTGCAGATGAAAATTCAAATTCTGCCAAGTTATTTACTGCTATAAAATCAGTAAATGATCGACTTCCACAATTTGCATTTGTAACAGTTAGCGTTACTGCTTTTCTTCCAGGAGTTTTATAAGTTACTATATAATTTTGTGAATTTGCAGGCGGAGTGTCTCTAACTGCCGTTTCTCCTGCTGCAGAATCTAGATCAAAGTCCCATTCAAAAGTATCGTTATCTAAATCATTATCTCCTTCATAAGTTATAGTACCCACAGCTACTCCAGTCGTTTCATCCAAACAAAACAGAGGTGCATCAAAAGTTGGATCAGGCCCAAGCAATACTCTGATGGTTCTGGTTCTGGTAGTGCTACAACCATTTAAAGTTGCTGTAACGGAAACGTCCGTATTAACATTAGTAGATCCTATATCTTCCCAAACAGCCGTGATTTGCGTGCTATCGGCATTTGAAGAAACAATCTCTCCATATGGCCCTAAATTCCAAGTATATTGGTATGAAGAATCTGGGTCATTTACTGTAAGTTCTCTTTCCACAAATTCACAGATGGTGGCTGGTAATCTAAAGTTTACGGTTGGTGAAGGATTGATAGTAATTTCTGGAAGTAGAATTGTATTTTCACAACCATTTTCTCCGATAATATCCACTGATATAAGATAGGTGCCAGGTGTATCCCAAATTACCTCATAAGCTTCTTGTCCTGCTAATTTTGAATATGAAGCGGCATCATCAAAACTTGTTCCCCAATAATATTCTGCAAAAATACCGGCAGCACCCTCTCCACCATAACTTACCAATGTAGGTTGTCCCACGCAGCCGACATCAACTGTAATTTCTCCTAAAGGTGTTGGTTTAACTACAACATCAAATTCTCTTACAATATCACAACTTCCATTAGTAAGTGTAAGTGCTACAGTTTTTGTTCCAGGTGTTGACCAAGTAATATTATTTGGATCACTGATATCCCAGCTACCATCAACTCCTGGATCAATGTTAACCACCTCATTTCCTCCTAAGTAAAATGTTAATTCATCAAAGGCACAAACTGGCCCCTGATCCACATTAAAATCAGTAGGTCCTTGCACTATATTAACATCAAAACTTACTGTATTTTCACATTCATTACTATTGATCACTGAAATCTCAATAGTTTTTGCTCCTCCAGCAGTATAACGAACACGGTAAGCTTGCTGACCTGCTACTTTTGTTGCATAATCCAAGTTAGCAGGATCAAAAGTCCAAATAAAATCATCTGTAAATGGATCAGCACTTCCGGTATAGGTTACAATAAACTCTTCTCCAATACAGAAATCTGTTGGAGCGTCATAAGTCATAGTTGGTAATGGTAATACTTCTACATCAACCACTGCTACAGCAGGACAATTGTTATCATCCTCTACTTCTACTCTAATTCTTTTAAATCCAGGTGTTGACCAACTGATCACAGATTCTCTATTAGTAGAAGCAGCAACATCTTCAATTCCGCCATCTGAATCTATTAGGTTCACATCTATACCACCTGTAAAATCAGTCCCTGCAACTCCGGTATATTCAAATGTAAAATCATCTCCTACACATAATGGGTTAGGGGTTGCAGTATATACCAAATTAGGTGCTGGATTTACAATGATATCATCAGAAATAGAGTTATTACAACCTCCGGTTCCTGTAATATTAACAGTTATGGTTTGAGTACTTACATCAGGAAATGTTAGTTCATATTCTTCATTTCCTAAATCAACTACAGTAACAGCATTGTCAATAATCCACTCAAAATCAAAATCAGATATAGTTCCAGTTCCATTATTAATTAGACCAACCCTAACTGGTGCATTTCTACAAACATCATCTGGCATATCAATTTCAAAATCAGGATATGGTAAAACTTCTATTTCACGTGTGAAACTATCCGTACAGCCTCCGTTATCTAAATCCAATGTTATCGTTTTGGTTCCAGGAGTTTGCCAGAATACTGAATAATTAGTATCGGTAGTGTTTTCAGTTATGTCTGCTGCATCATCTTCTTGGAAACCCCAATCTACATTTGTGCCAGTAGGTAAGCTACCATTGAAGTTGAAATCTACAGCTTCCCCGACACATACTCTATTGTCACTTCTTGTAAATGAGGCTACAGGAAATTGGTACACCGTTATTTGGTAATCCGCAGTATCAATACATCCACCATTATTTACGATTAATGAGAAATTTTTAACACCTGCAGTATTCCAAACTGGTGCAAAAACACCATTTTCAGGTTCATCATTGGTGGTGTCATTTGGCATATTGCCATAAATTATATCTACTCCATTAACTGTACTATTGGTAGTTAAAAGACTCATATCATAAGTAATATTAGCCGCTTCACCTTCACAAACATTTGAATCAAAATCCAAAGAAGTGTTGGCTGGGTCTCCAATATTAATTGCCAAGCTATCTGAGATGGTATTACATTGGCCCACTATTTCTAATTCAATCAATTTAGGGCCTGAATTATCCCATCTTAATTCATATTCCTCATTTTTAACTATTTCATTAACGATAGCTCCATCAAATTTCCAATTGAAAGTAGCTCCATCTTCTACTACACCCGAAAAGCTAATATTTATTGTTTCACCTATACAACCATTTGCTGGAAAAGCATTTAATTCAATGAAATTATAAACTGCATAATCAATGGTTTCAGTATTATTAGGACAACCATTCCCGGAAACATCTCTCACTTCCAGGATTGCTTGTTTATATCCACCATAATCCCATCCTTCAACAAATAAACTTAATCCATCCGCTGAAATGATCCCTGTTGCATTATCATCATTAGGTACTAATCTAAACCCAATTATTTCCACATCAGTATCAGTTGACTCTACCAATTCTATTTCATATGGATTAGGATCGTTAATACATACTTTCTCTTCAGCGTCAACCGTATATTCAGGTCCGGCTGATACATCTACTGTGGCAGTTTGAACGTCCACACCACAATCCCCATCAATAGTTAAGCTAATGGTTTTTTCTCCTGGAGTATTATATTCAACACTGAAAGTTGTATCATTTATTTGTTCAAAAATTGCACTGTCCCCAAAATTCCAAGTTGTATCAATATCTACCGTTAAAACATCTGGATAAGTCACAAAAACCGCAATATTTGTACAGGTATTGTTTGAGGACAGACCAAAATCAGGATAGAAATTTACGTTTATAGTAAAAGTTGTATCTACGGTACAACCTGCACCACCAATCATTTGTAAGCTTACTTCTTTTTCTCCTGGGCTATCAAATTCTACAGTCCAACTATCGGTACCATCAAAATTGAAAGTACCACCAGCTTGTTCTGTCCAATCAAAATTAGTTACTTCAGCAGCATTGCCTAAATAAGCAATTTCAAAACTTTGATTTTCACAAACACTTTCTGGAACATCCAAATCACCTAATTGTGGTAAATATCCAACATTTAATGTTTGGGTATCAATCGCTTGGCATCCGTTAGGCGATTGCACTGTAAGCTCGATGGTTTTAGTTCCTGAGGTTGGCCAATAAACTGTCCAAATTCCAGCTCCATTATAATTATCTACAATAGCACCATTCCAAATCCAGGAATATGAATTGTTAGCATCATAAATTGATGTTAAATCTACAGTTACTGGTTCGGTAGTACAAATAGTTCCTAAGTTAGGAATATTGGAAATTGGAGCTGGCAACACTGTAACATCTTCAGAAAACAAGATCTCACAATTACCATTCGAAATCTCCGCTTCAATAGTATAAGTTGCTGAAGTTCCTGTAACAGGAAAAGTAATTTCTATGTCTCTATCGTTACCGGATACCTGAGTATAAGTTACTCCGGTTGGCATTGTCCAGCTTACGGTATTAGATGCATTTCCCATATAGGTGAAATTAGCTGTAGCATTATCACAAATTTGGGTCTCCGTATCCATATCATCAGACGGAATTGGAAATATTTCTATGTCTTGAGTGACGGTAGAATCACATCCATTGATTGAATAGGTAGCCGAAATGGTTTTAGTACCAATAGAAGACCATGCAACATTCCAAACTTCAGGATCAGCTGTAGCAGCTTCAACTCCATCTGTACCAAAATCATAGCCATCTAAAGTTGCTCCTGCTATATCACTATCAAATGTAACCGACACTGTTTCGTCCATACAAGCTTCTGTAGGAGCTGTAATTTCAGGAACTGGCATAGGTGAAATTTCTATGGTAAAGTCTCTAATGACTGTACATCCATTTTTATTAATCTCTAGTGTTATAGTTTTGGTAGTATTTGCAGCGTCATAAGTATCCCAAGTGACGTCATATACCTCATCGCCTAAAGGATCTACATTATCAGCATCTTCAAATGTCCAATTAAAAGTGGTTCCAGCATCATTGGTATCTCCCGATCCTTCATAAACAAATCTGGCTGCTTGCCCTGCACAGGCAAATGCCGGATAAGATACAGCCGTAGTAGCAGGCTCTAATACGTCAATCGTATAAGTTTCTGTAGTTATACAACCATTATTATCTATTGATACTACAACATTTTTGGTGCCTGCTGAGTCCCATTCTAGTTCGAAATCAGTATTAGCATCATTTATACTTACCTGAGTACCTCCATCAAAATCCCAAGTAAAATCTCCACCTGCATCATTGCCAGTAAAAACAAATGACGTAGTTTCAGTAACACAAATTGAAGTATTGGGGTCAAAATCAATGACCGGTTTTTCAGCAATTTCAATTGTTTGAGTTAGTTCAGTGCTAGTACATCCATTTTCTGTAACTTGTAATTTAACAGTTTTAGTACCAAAAGAGCTCCACTGAACATTATAAGCTTCTTGACCACCAGTGGTTATTGGCGTTGCAGAACCATCAACTCCCCAATCCCAAGTAAATTCCAATTCAGGCGAGTTTAAGTTCAAATTAGCAGTACCCGTATAAAGCACCACTACATCTTCATCTGTACAAGCCCCTGCAGGTAAATCAAAGTCAGCTGTTGGCGTTTTACCTACATTGATATAAAAAGTAGTGTCTGTATCACAGCCATTTTGGCTAATATTTAAAGTAATCTCTTTGGAACCTAAACTAAGGCTATCCCAAGTCACATCAAATTCTCGATCTGTTGTTATTACATTTGAAACAGTTCCACCATCTAAAGACCAAACTAAGTCAGCAGAGGCATCTGCTGTTCCTATATATTCAAAGGTTGCGGGCTGTCCTGCACAAATATCAGTAGGGAAATCCACCTCTGTGGTTGGAACTGGAAGTACTTCAATAAAAAAGGTAGAATCATTTATACATCCGCCTTCATCAATTGATAAAATAATAGTCTTTGTTCCGGGATTATCCCACACTACTTCAGCATTAATATTATCTCCAGAATTTACTCCATCACCAAAATCCCAAGTAATATTGGCAATTGATGTATCTGCATTACCCAAATAATCAATGTTTACTGGATTAGTAGCACAAACACTATCAGGGGCGCTATAATCGAGGGTAGGTCTTCGAGTAATGTCAATGGTGACAGAATCGACTACCAAACAGTTTCCTTCTTCAATTTCGTAGCGAATGGTTTTGGTTCCTAAACTATCCCAACTAACATCAAAATTTCTACCTGGATCATTAATATTTTCAACGGTTCCTCCATCCCAATCCCAAGTAAATATTGCAGAATCTGTAGCATTCCCCGTGTATTCAATGTTTACATTTTGAAATTCACAGGCAGATGCCGGCAAATTGACACCTGGCGTGGGCACATTATTGACGGTAATTTGAATGGTGGTATCGGCTATACACCCATATTCATTCTCAATTTCTAAATTCAAATCGAAAACACCATTTGCATCATAAATAACGGAGTAGTCTTTAGTGTCTGCTCCTGTTTCAGATGAGGTGGAACCAGTAGTAGACCAAAAATACTCAATCATTCCTCCGGCTGGATCTTCAGATGCAGAAAAGGTTGCTAGATCTCCTTCACAAAGCTCTGTTGGCCCTACTATTCCCATCTCAGGATTGGGGAAACCTGTGATGACGATGGTGTCAGCTATATCAAAGCATTGTCTTTCACAGGGCGAAACCGCAACACCTTGCACCCAAAGGGTGTCTGATGCTTGGAAGATGGTATAGGTTAAATTTTCATTTTCTGTAGTATCTCCTGTACTCCAGACGTAGAAAGAACGATCTCCACCTGCTGCGGTTAATGTAATATCCTCTCCTATACATCCCTCAGTAGCAGAAGCCTGAATTTCTATATCATTACCTGCTATTGCTGCTAAATTCAATGATTCTATGGAGGTTGCATCTAAAACCTCATCAAAATAACGAATATAATCTATTGTAATATCAGCTACTGGATTGTCACTTAAACTACTAGAAGGTACAAAATATGATGTTTGATTTTGAAGGTTAAATTCATTGTCACCCTCAACTCTAAATTGTTCCTCACCATTTAAATAGACAACAATTTCATTATTATCGTAACTTATCGCAAGATTTATCCACTCCGTTGGAAAATCATTTGGATAATCAGGAGAAACTAAATCAGTTCCACATGCTTCCTCAGTTCCATTAGAACCTTGACCGGTGTAGTAACAAATATACCCATCAGGGTTAATAAATATTCCAGCTTTATTCTGATTAGAGAAATTCATAATAAAAACCCTTCCCTCATCATTATCGGCAGGAATATCGTCAACTTTAAAAAGTAATTCTACAGTATAATTATCTATAGAGGTCAAACTTCCGTTATCTACATCTAATCCTTGACCGGAAGTCATTTGATAGTGCTTATTATTATTATTTAAGCAAAGCTCTTCAGCATCAATAAAAGTAGCGGTGTCACTAGGTGGATTTGGCTCTAATGGATTAATCCCTGTCAGTCCATTATCGTTTTCAAGATCATTTACGAAATTGTAGCAGGCAGCAGGAACCAATACAGAATCCGGATGGAACTGAGCCAATGTAAGAAAAGGACTCAGAAGAAAGCCTAAGAGTATGAATGTCGATATTTTGTTAACCTTACTTACCACTTTACTATAAACAATTGTTTTTACAAGATGTATAATATGATTCCTTCGATAAACATATGTTTCCTTTATACCGCTATTGTTTTCCATAGAATACATCTTTATCATTTATATAAAGCTATAGATTAAGTTCTGCTAAAGAAATTGATTAACACATATAAACTGACGATGTAAGCTTCATTAATTATATTAAATATAATGATTTTTGAATAAAACCAATAATTACTTTGACTTTTCATACAAGCCTATCCATTCTTGGGGGCTCATTTTTTTGCATAACTCTCCTATTAACGTAAATGGTATGTTTTTTGGATTTTTAAATCTGATGCAGCTTTTGCCCATGTCTAACTTGGTTGACACTGTTTTTTGGTATTCATTTTTAAACCATTCCAATAATTCACTGTCAGAATAAATACCCATGTGGTATAGCGCTATATTATTCTTTTGTGATGCAATGCTGATAAAAGGAAGAGGTAAATCAGGATTAACGTGATAACCGCTAGGATATAAAGAATGAGGTACTACATATCCTATCATTCCATATGACATTTCTTCTTCAAATCCTTTCGGTAAATTATCTAGAATTGTCTTTCTAAATTTTTGAATGATAGGTTTTCTCTCTACAGGAATTGCTTCTATATATTCTTGGACAGTCTTTACATTAAATTGCATCTTTATTTTTTTAATTAAAATCTATAACCCTCTAAAAACTTCCCTCTCATTATACCAATAAACAGTCAATCTTCCAATTTCAGGATTCCAGATTTTCTGAAGAATTATATAATTAAACTCAGTTTAAACATTACAATGAAATAGTAGAGACGTATTTTACCTTATATAATTGACAACAGAAATACTGATTTAAAAAACTAATTGCACTAAAAAAGGGTAAGATTACTCCTACCCCTTAAAAACTCAGGTTAAAATTAAAACTGCTATGAATTTTATTCTCCAGCTCTTCCGCTAATGGTTTGTCCGTAAAACACCGCATTCATTAGCAATCGATTAGTTCCATACCAAAATGCTCTAAAATTAGTATTATCAGTAAATGAAATAACTTTCCCTCTGCCAACTCTACTTACCGTAACAGCTGAAGTTCCTTTTAATTTTTCTACATTTTCTTCTGAAATATAGCCATTCAATAATGGAGATTGCGTATATCTTAATGGATTAGCGTATTGGTTTTTAGATTTCTCCATAAACAAGGTACTGTTTCTAAATATAGGCATTCTCTCTTTTTCCAATCCATAAGTAAGCGGGTAACTTAAATCTAGTTCTACTTCAAAGATTGCCCCACCAATTACTTGCGCACCTCTATTGTTGCCCAAATCTTCGTAAGCTTCATAACCTGTGGTGTCAGGCTTACTTTCCACAAATTTCACCTTAGTCATTTTCTGATCTGATAGCCATTTAGCAGCAGATTTATAGGCTATTATAGTTCCGCCAGCTTGTGTCCACTCCTGTAATTTGTTTTTTTGACTGCCAATACTTCCATAGCCCCATCCATTTGGCATAATTAATACATTATATCGACTTAAATCTGCTCTTCTAAAATCATTCACATCTATTTTAGTAATAGGCATTTCATAATGCTGATCCATTAAAAACCAAATCTCCCCTGCATCATAAGGACTGATCCCATCACCCACTAACATGGCAATTTTTGGCTGATTAATTGATTCAAAAGAAGGACTTCCTAAGTTGATTCCGTTTGTATTTCCACTTTCTAATGAATAAATATTCACTCCAGAATTTTTAATTGCTTCTTCCAATGTTTGGTAAATCTGAATTGGAGACTGGTCTTGTTGCTTGACAGGAATTAGGATTGAACCGGTTGCCAAAGTGGCACCATCTTTTAAAATAATTTCTTTGGTATTCACTTTTGTTCTTAAACCAGCTTTTTGAATTTTATATAAGGCTTTTGGAGCATAGAAATCCTGCCATTCCAAAATATAAGCATATTCACTTTTACCTCCTTTAATATTCCCTTCTGGTCGATTTGCAGGATCAAATTTCTCTCCCAATAAACTTGAGTTAAATGTTCTTTTATCAAGGCTTTTATAATCCAGATTAAATGCCATTCCCATATTGAAAGCAGAAACATCATAGAATAAGCTATCTTTAAAGCTAGTTCTCACATCAAAAATGGCTTTGATTAAACGGCTTTGGTATTGCTTGGTAGGGATGATATAACTATTAGCTGCATCATAACCATTAGTGTTTCTAGCTAATTTATGGATTTCAATTTCATGTCTGTCCAGCATTTCCGCAAATCGAAACAATTTGGAAGCATCGTGATCAGAAACTACCCAAGCCTGCTCATTGGCTTCAGAAGCCATCTCCACAGAATTTTTGTAGAAGTCTCTTTGGAAACCGAGCAATTCTGCTCTCATTTCATAGCCCGCTTGAAGCGTACTTAAAGATGCTGTAAACTGATTTTTAATCGTAAATGGAAATTTTAAAATGCCATTTACACTTTCTTGTGCATGACCCCTTGAGCTCGCTTGCTCAAATAAAATCCCAATTGCACCTTGCACATCAGGGAAAGTGGAGCCTTTTCCATAATAGAAATCATCAAAACTTTCTTTACTATAATAAAGAGAACCAATTCTATCTAAAAACTCTGCATGATATTGCCCAATTTGTCCTGTCAAGTCTTGATTCTTTTGAGGTGTAATCGGATGCGTTCTTTCAGGAATACCAGGCTGGAAAAAGAAGGTACTATTGGTTCCCATTTCATGGTGATCGGTTAAAATATTAGGTTTCCATGCATGAAACTGTGCAATTCTGTTTCTTGATTCCACTAATTGAGTGGGCAACCAATCTCGATTCATATCAAACCAATAATGATTAGTTCTTCCACCTGGCCAAACCTCATTAAATTCTCTGTCATTAGGATCCGTCACCAAATGCTCACTTTTGTGCATATTGGCCCAAGTGGCAAATCGGTTCAAGCCATCAGGGTTAAAAGCTGGATCTAATAAAACCACTACATTTTTGAGTTTATCTTCAATATCTTGCCCTTTAGCCGCTGCTAAATAATAAGCTGTCAACATAGAAGCGTTACTACCGCTAGGTTCATTGCCATGAATAGAAAAACCCATCATAATTACCGATGGCATTTTAGTAATATCCAAATTTGAAGACAAGCCAGGATCAGTTAATTGCTTATGTTCCTCCTTGATTTTATCAATATCTGCATGATTATCAGGATGTGTAATTGTAAGCAATAATTGTGGTCTATCTTCATAAGTCTTACCTGTTTCTATAATGGTAATTCTGTCTGAAGCATCTGCTAATGCTTCCATATAATATACCAGCTTATCGTGAGTAACATGCCATTCTCCAACTTGATGACCGATAACACTTTCTGGAGTTGGAATAGAAGAATCATATTCCAAGCTATCAGGTAAAAAATAGGATAGGTCTTTTTGTGCTAAGGCATTTAAAGAATTGAAACCGCAAAGCAGTAAAATTATTATATAATGTTTTTTCATAATGATATCATATTTAAAAAATCAAATTACAAAAGATATAGAAAGAACACCAGCAGCTATTTTTAAGTGGTGAATATTATGTTTAAAAAATTGTTCTTCATTTAATGTAAAATAAATGTTAAATTGATATAAGGAATTGATTACCAGAATTTAACACTAAATAAATTATGTATTAATAATGTGAGTTTATTTTTAAAGTTAAAACTGAAGAAATGAAGAAAATTTTACTAAAATTTTATGGAACGATTGTGCTAATGATGCTTTTTGTGCAGTTAGCATGGTCACAAGGAACGACCAGTGCAATTATTACAGGAAAAGTTTCCGATAATAATGGTGAAGCAGTTCCTGGAGCAAATGTAATCGCAACACATACTCCATCTGGTGCGCAGTATGGAGTAGTAACGGATTTAAACGGTAAATACACATTACCTAACCTGAAAATTGGGGGACCTTATACTATGAAAGTGAGTTTTGTAGGATATGATGATAAAATTCAAAATGATATTTACTTACAATTAGGAGCAAAAAGGGAAATAGATTTTTCATTCGGAGGTGAAAGTGTAATTCAACTTTTGGAAGTTGAGGTAAGAGGATCAAGGCTCACTGCTGGTCAAGAGTCTGGTGCTTCAACTCAAATATCTCGGGATAATATTGAAAAAATGCCGACTCTTAATAGAGATTTGAATGATTTCACAAGACTTACACCTCAGGCCAAACAAGTTGACGGTGGTTTTTCTATTGCTGGTATTAATAACAGATATAATGCCATCTATTTTGATGGGGCTGTCAACAATGACGTTTTCGGTTTAGCTTCGAGTGGAACCAATGGAGGTCAAACAGGAGCTTCCCCTATAAGTATTGATGCAATTGAGCAAATTCAAGTAGTAGTTTCACCTTATGATGTTTCTCTAGGTGGATTTGCTGGTGGTGGAATTAATGCTGTTACTAAAAGTGGATCCAACAATTTTGAGGGTGGTTTATATACATATGCTCAAAATGAAAGCCTTGCCGGTGAAACCAATACAACATTAACAGAAAGAACTGGAAGTGAACCTGAACCTTTAGATGAATTTTCTACTAACTTTTATGGATTAAACTTAGGCGGTCCAATCATTAAAGATAAATTATTTTTCTTTGTTAATGCGGAATTACAAAGAGAAGAAACTCCATCACCATTTGATCTGGGTAGCTATCAAGGTAATACCTCAACAGCTGATCTAAATGCTTTAGGTGACTATTTGCAGAACACATATGACTATGATGCAGGTGGATTTGGAAACACAAGTGATCAGTTAGATGCAACTAGATTATTTGTGAAATTAAACTGGGATATTAATAATACTCATAAATTATTATTCAGACATAACTATACTGATATCCTTCAGACTAATAGAAATGGTTCAAATCAAGAAAGAATTAACTTTAGAAATAATGGTATCTTATTCCCATCAGTTACTAATTCTTCCGCATTAGAGTTAAGTTCAAATTTCGGAAGTAATGCTTCAAATAAATTAATTCTAGGCTTAACTATTGTAAGAGATGATAGAGATCCAATAGGTCAAGATTTCCCGACAGTTTTTATTGAAGATGGAGATGGTGGCATTAGTTTCGGTAGTGAAGCTTTCTCAACTGCCAATTTACTAGAACAAGAAGTTTTCACTCTTACTAATAACTTCAACCTTTATAAAGGAAAACATACATTTACATTTGGTACACATAATGAATTTATGAGCTTCAACAACGTATTTATACGACAAAATTATGGCTCATATAGGTATTTAAATATTGATCAATTTTTGAATAACGATGCACCTGATGAATATGATAGATCTTATTCATTAATTGATGAAGGAATTGGGGATGATACTGAAGCAGCAGCTAAATTTAATGCCATGCAGCTTGGTTTTTATGCTCAAGATGAAATTGAACTTTCTAAAAGAATCACTTTAACAGCTGGTTTAAGGTTAGATATTCCTATTTTGACGGATGATCCTGTAATTCATCCAACCTTCAATTCAGAAACCTTGCCTGCAATTGAGGCGGCTGGCTATGATATTGAAGGAGCCACAGGTGGAAAAGCCCCAGATGGTCAACTCATGCTTTCTCCAAGAGTAGGATTTAATTACGACATTTTCGACAATAACAAAACAATCTTAAGAGGTGGTTTAGGTGTTTTCACTAGTAGAATTCCTTTCGTTTGGCCAGGTGGAATGTATAATAACAACGGACTAACCGTAGGTGGTTTTAATGAAGAAGATGCACAGGACGCTGGAGCACCAGTTACTGAATTCATCCCTGAGCCTGCAAATCAACCAAGATTACCAGTTCCAACTCCTCAAGGACAAGTTGATTTATTTACTCAAGATTTTAAATTTCCACAAGTATTTAGATCAAGCTTAGCCATAGATCATAAATTAGACGGGGGTTGGTTTTTAAATGCTGAAGGTATTTTTACAAAAAACCTCAATAACGTTTACTACAAAAACATCAATTCTGATCCAACGGTTGATTTTCAATGGACTAATGGAGGAGATGATAGAAATGTTTACGTAGGAGAAAATATTGATGGAAGATACAATTCTATTTATTTAGCCAGCAACACTAATGAAGGCTATACTTACACCCTAACTGGTCAGGTTCAAAAGAACTTTGACTTTGGATTATTTGCCAATGTAGCCTATACTTATGGTGATGGTTTTGCAGTTTTTGAAGGTACGAGTTCTCAAAACTCTTCTCAATGGAGAGGTGCATTTAATGTGGACGGAAGAAACTTTGCTGAATATGGAAGAACTGATTTTTCTATTGGCAGTAGAGTAATTGCAAGCTTAAATTATAATGCTAACTGGGGTGGAACCGATAATTTCAACTCAGTTTTCAGTATTTTTTATAATGGTGAGTCAGGTCAGCCCTATTCATATGTATATGGTTCTGGAGAATCTAGTGCAAATAATATTAATAATGAAAGAGGGAGTACGAGTAGACCTTATAGTTTAATTTATGTTCCTGAAAATCAGGATGATATTTCATTAATTGATATTACAGATGGTCCAACCGCGGCACAACAGTGGGCAGCATTAAATAATTTTATAGAGGAAGATGATTACCTTTCAACTATAAGAGGTCAATATGCCAATAGAAATGGTGCTAGAGCTCCTTTCGTAAACCAAATTGATTTCAAATTCATTCAAAATTTTGCTTTTGATGCAGGAGGTAAAAATCATAGATTTCAATTTGAGTTTGATGTTTTCAACTTTGCAAACTTGTTGAATAGCGACTGGGGTGTAGTGTATAATAATCCATTTAACTATGAAATCTTGAATTTTGAAGGATACGAAGCAGATGGAACAACACCTCAATTCACCTTCACTGAGAATGATTTAGGTTTAGAAAGATATAATATTGTAAACAGAGCATCAAGATGGAGAGCTAGAATAGGTCTTCGATATATTTTTCGATAATATTTATTCAAAAATACTGTTCGAAATCCAAAACCCGGTTCAGCTATTGAACTGGGTTTTTTGCTTTCTCATATTCAAATGAAAATATTCGTATAATAAATTGAATTATTTGTCAATGTTAAGAAATTGTTAACAAACATATTCTTAATTTTAACTATTACTTAACTGTTTATCAGAAACATAAGATTTATTCTTCTTAGCTTTGTCCAAAATTTCAAATAAAATAATTCAACATGAAGAAAAATTTACTGAAGATTTGCGGACTAAGCTTGGCTTTGGCATTAATTGCCCAAGTTTCTTTTGCACAAACTACGGGTACTGTAGTCGGGAAAATTATTGACAATGAAACAGGTGAAGCTGTTACTGGAGCAAATGTGGTAGTACAAGGAACAACTATAGGAGCTGCTTCAGATTTAGATGGCGAGTTTAAAATCACAGGGGTTCCAACTGGAAAACAGAAATTTGAAGTTTCTTTCATTAGTTATGAAAGAATGACAATTGAAAAAAATGTAGCTCCTGCTCAAGATCAAGTAACTGATCTTGGAACTATTAAATTAAAAATTGCTGCCTTAGGCATGCAGGAAGTTCAGGTAATCGCTTCTATCGGTATTGATAGAGAAACTCCTGTAGCAATGTCTAATATCAAAGCTATCGAAATTGAGGAAACAATGGGTAACCAAGAATTTCCAGAAGTTTTAGAATCTACTCCAGGCGTTTATGCTACTAAAAGTGGTGGTGGCTTTGGTGATTCTGACATTACCATCCGTGGCTTTGAAAGCGTTAACGTAGGTGTTTTAATTAATGGTGTACCAGTAAATGACATGGAAAATGGTCGTGTTTATTGGTCAAACTGGGCTGGTTTAGCTGATGCTACTCAAACAGTTCAAATTCAAAGAGGTTTGGGTGCTTCAAAAGTAGCTATCCCATCAATTGGAGGTACAATTAACATCATCTCTAAAGCTTCTGATGCTGACAAAGGTGGTTCAGTTTCTGCTTCAGTTGGTAATGACGGTTACCAAAAGCAAATCGTTTCTGCTTCTACTGGTTTAACAGAAGATAATTTAGCCGTTACTTTTTCAATAGGTCAAGTTAGCGGAAATGGATATGTTGACGGTACTAGCTTTGAAGGTTATCAGTATTTCGCAAACATTGCAAAGAAAATCAATGATAACCATGAAGTAACCTTAACTGCAATTGGTGCTTCACAAGAACACGGACAAAGACAAAGCCGTTCTACTATTTCTGACTATAAAAATAGCGATAGAGGAATCCGTTACAATCCTGATTGGGGATATAAAAATGGTCAAGAAACTAGTATCGAGGATAACTTCTATACTAAACCATTATTTTCTTTAAACCACTATTGGACCATAAGTCCTAAATTAGATGTATCAACTGCTGCTTATTATTCAATAGGAACCGGTGGCGGTGGTGGAACTGCTACTAATGGTGGTGACTACGACAGAAGAGATGGTGTAGTTGATTTTGAAACTATAGTAGATCAAAATATCGATAATGGCGAATTTGGTTCAACTGCTATTTTAAGAGCATCACATAACAATCACCAATGGGCTGGCGCACTTTCAAGTGCTAATTACGCGCTTAATGAAAATATTGATATTTTAGCTGGTCTTGATTATAGATATTATAAAGGAGAACACTATCAAACTGTTACGGATTTATTAGGTGGTGAATATTTCCCAGATGATGCTGATGTAAATAACCCAAATAGAGCACTTCAAGTTGGCGATAAGCGTTCATATTACAATGACGGTATCGTAAATTGGGGTGGTGGATTCCTTCAAGGTGAATATTCTAAGGATAATTTGTCTGCTTTTGCTACTTTACAAGCTTCCAATACAAGCTACCAAAGGGTTGATTATTTCAATTATTTAGATAGTGATCCTAATCAAACTTCTCCGGTTTATAATTTCTTTGCTTTCGGAACTAAAGGTGGCGCAAACTATAACTTGACTAAAAATCATAATGTTTTTGCAAACTTAGGTTATTTTGAGAGAGCTCCTTTCTTTAATACAGTATTCCCTGTATTTACTAACGAAGCAAACATTGAAGCTGAGAATGAAAAAATATTGAGTTATGAATTAGGTTACGGTTACAGAGGTAGTAAATTCTCTGCAAACGTTAACGTTTATAGAACTACTTGGACTGATAAAACTTTCCAAATCACAGTTCCTAACCAAGGTCCACAAGGCACAAACTTATTTGCTAACATCTTAGGTGTTGAAGCAATTCACCAAGGTCTTGAAATTGATTTCCTTTATGAGCCAATTGATGGACTAACTTTCAACGGTATGGGTTCATTTGGTGATTGGAGATGGAATAACAACATTGAAAACGTTTCTGTTTTTGATGAAAACAACCAAGAAGTTAGAACTGTAAGTTTATTTATTGCAGATACTAAAGTGGGGGGATCAGCTCAAACAACTGCAATGGGTAGAGTTTCTTATGAAATTTTAGACGGATTGACAGTAAGAGGGGAGTATAGCTATTTTGACAATATCTATGCAAGATTTGATGTTTTATCAAGAACAACTGAAGAATCAGCTGGTGTTAATCCTTGGCAAGCCGAAGCAACTGGATTGGTTGATTTAGGTGCATCTTATAAATTCTCTATCTCAGATAAAGTGAAGGCTACTGTTTTAGGAAATGTTTATAACGTTTTTGACACTTATTACATCAAAAATGCTAGTCAAAACTCTCAAGACCCTAACAATCCATTAGTATGGTTTGAAACAGGAAGAACTTGGAGTGCAACATTCAGAGTTAACTTCTAATTAGAATATAAAACACAAAGAAGATATGAAATTATTTAATAAATTATATTTATTCCTCTTCGTAGCGCTTGCTTTTGCTTGTGATCCTTATGAAGAGACTTTCCAAGAAATTGAGGAAAGTACACCAGGTCCTATTGCTAACATTGAAATCACTCTTAATGATGATGATTACGCATTATTAGAAGAAGTTGAAGGCGCTGAGAGTGTTGCTCAATATGGCAACTTTGATAATGAAGAAGATGTAAGAGAATTTATTCCTATGATTCTTTCTCAGAAATACCCTCTTTTTGATAATAAGTCTCTAGTTACTGTTAACTATGACTTTTATAGAGGACGTGCTGATGAAGTAGAGACCGTTTACTAGAGCAGATCAATATGAAGTTACTTCAGAAGATTATAATAGTATTTCTGGTGATCCATCTACATATGGTTTGTTTACAGCTGCTCAAGCACCTTCTAATTATGTCCCCAACATATTAGCTGATACTTTAAATCCTGACGATTATCAATCAGGCGATTTAGTATTAGTTACGTATAATTATGCAGAAGAAGTAAATGACCCTTCTGTAAATGTTACTATGAGCGAAGATGAATATCAATCATTGGTAGATTACACAGAAACTACCAGAGGTGGTGATTGGATTGATTCTTTTGGAACATTGGAGTATTACTACGGTTCAAATTCATATTTCAGAAATTTTGATGGTAGAATTAACAGGAGAAAAGGGTACATTGAGGACAATGCTTTAAATGATGATCTCTTCGATGGTTCTACTACTCCTGAGGAAGACTCATTAAGAATTGAAGAAAGAATTCAAGATGGAATCGTTAAATTTTTAGAAATTAATTATCCAAATGCTACTCCGGAAGTAAATGGAACTGACAAATTTTTCTTTATCGAATACAACGTTTTTTATGGTGGAGATGCTGGTTCTATTGACTACTTTGTTAAATATCAAGTAGAAAACACAGCTCCAAATTTATCATTTACATTAGTTACCGGTCCAACTCAGGATGTTTTAAAATCTTCAGCACCTGCTATAAAAACTGGCGCATACTATGCTTTTGATGGAACTGAGTGGTCTGAAGAAAATAATAGTGATTACTATTATTTAAGCTCTGCTGATTACAATGCAATGGGCGCTCCAGGTCAATATGACAACTTTAGCAGTTCTGTTCTACCTGCTGATTATTTACCTGAATTATTAAATCAAAAATATCCTTACGCTTTAGAGGAAGATCAAAAAATATTGATCTATAAATATTTCTCATCTGGTGAGGTACAAATCAGAGGTGATTTATATACTTTCACATCAGGTAACTGGGAAGTTTATGGTAGTGTAATTAAGGAACAACTTCAATTTGCAAAAGAAGAAGGTGTTTGGGTTCCTGATAACACTATCGCTTATACTTTAACTGGTGAAGATTACCAACAAATTGGAAATATTGCCATTGAAAATGGTGACGTAGCTAGAGGAGAAAACCTTCAGTCATTTGGTAACTTCTATCAAAATTTCCCTGGTGGCGATACTCACTGGACTGACGAACAAATTGTGGCTGTTTTAGATCAATTCCTAAAAATCAAATACCCTGATTTAGGTCCTGGTCAAAAATTCACTATCACATATGTAGCTTACACAGGTTCAGCAGTTGAATTACAAATGAACTTAATCCAAAATGAAGAAGGAAATTACGTGATAAACGAATAATCTAACCTCACATACAATTTTTAAAGGCGTATCAGCTCTGTTTGATACGCCTTTTTTTTTGTGTAATTTTGTGAAAATTTAAAATACAATGATAAAAAATACCTTTTACTTACTGATTTCAATTGTTTTCTTTACTGCTTGTAAAAATCAAACTCCTCAACCAGAACAAAATGAGGAAGATGAAGACAAAAACGAAGTTTATATTCCCGAAATCATCGAAAGTTTTGATTGCTTTCCTCAGGATGGCGCTTCAACATTTGAAATTGTCACTTGGAATATAGAACAATATCCATTAGACACTGATACTCCTGGGGCCATTAAAACTACATTGGATACTATGAAAGTAGACATCATAGCCTTTCAGGAGGTTAAAACACCGGATAATTTGATTGAGGCTGTAATTGACAGCTTGCCTGATTGGGAATTTGTTTACGCAGATGTTCGATATAATCTTGAAATTGGCTATGCTTATCGCCCTTCTGAAATTGTTTCGATTGAATCATTAGAACTATTATTTCCTGATAGCAGCAATGCATTCCCTCGAGAACCAGTTTTTACAACCATAGAACATGTAAGCGGATTAAAAGTCAATCTTATAAACATTCACTTAAAATGCTGTAATGATGGCGAAGAAAGAAGAGCTGTTGCTAGTCAGTTACTGAAAGAATATATAGACACTAACTTATCAGATGAAGCTACTATTCTGCTTGGAGATTTCAATGACGAAATAGATGATGATAATAATCCATTTACAAATTTCATTGATGATAATGCTAATTATAGATTTGCTGATATGGAAATAGCAACAGGAAATTCTGAATTTTGGAGTTATCCTTCTTTCGGACCTGAAGGTAGCCATATCGACCATATTTTAATTTCAAACGAATTGTTTGACTTGGAAGTAGAAACTAAAACTTTAACATTAGGAGATTGCATATCAAGATATGAATATAATGTATCTGATCATCTTCCAGTTATGAGTACGTTTACCACTGATTAAATTTAATCCTAATAATATTTCCAAACCTCTGAACTCAGACTTCAGAGGTTTTTTTATACCCAATCATCCCCATTTCCTACCGCTAGAGATAAAGCCTTAAAATTCAGTAACCTTATTGCTTTAAGTAAGTTTTAACTATTCGTATGTTTGTACATCCATCTAGCTAAATATTTTTTAATACTTTACTATGAACAAGATTATCACTCGGATTATAGCCTCTATTGCAGTTTTAGCTATCATTATATATTTAGTATTTCCTAATATTTTCTCTTCCGAAGCAGAGAATAATTTAGAGACCCCACCTGCAGCAGGAAGCTCAAAAATTGCTATTGATGCACAAATCGTTGAATATGAAACATTCAAAAATGATATTGTACTTACTGGTTCCTTAATAGCAAATGAATCAGTCCAGCTAGCAAGTGAAATTTCTGGGAAAATTGATAATATCTATTTCAAAGAAGGGGAATACGTTAAAGAAGGTAAATTGCTAGTTCAAACCAATGTGGCAGATTTGAAAGCAAACTTACAAAGATTAAAGTATACTGCTCAGTTAAATGCTGAAATGGAAAAGAGACAAAAGCAATTATTAGAAAAAGAAGCCATAAGTAAAGAGGAATATGATATTGCTTTCACTAATTTTAAAACTACTCAGGCTGAAATGGATGCTTTACAGGCAGAAATTGATAAATCAAGAATTAGAGCACCTTTTACTGGATTTATTGGCTTAAGATATGTAAGTGAAGGAAGTTACATAACCCCAAGCTCTCAAATTGCTTCCCTTTATAATGTAGACCCCATTAAAATTGAATTTTCAGTACCAAGCAGATATAGTGGACTAGTGAAAAAGGGAAGTAAAATTACTTTTTCATCTGAAGCTGAAAATGAAGAAAGAAAAGCAACAGTTTATGCAATTGAACCACAAATTGATCCAGTTACCAGAACATTAACGGCAAGAGCAGAAACTCAAAATCCAAATAACGAATTGATACCTGGCCAATTTATTCGAATAAATTTGAGCTTAGAAAATAGGGAAAATGCTATTTTAATTCCAACTACAGCTATCATGCCTAAAGCAAATGGACATACTGTTTTTATTATTAAGGATGGAAGAGCACATTTGAAAGATGTAGAATTAGGTGCTAGAACTGCCAACCGAGTTGAAATTTTGAAAGGAGTTAATAAAGGAGATACTGTTGCAATTGCAGGGGTTCCACAGTTAAAAGATAGAGCAGAAATAGAAATTAAAAAGCTGGAAAAATAAAGAAATGGCCTCATTATCAGAAATAAGTATTCAAAGACCAGTTTTAGCCATTGTGCTTTCACTGGTCATATTAATTTTTGGCTTTATTGGATTTAATTTTCTTGGTATCAGGGAATATCCATCAGTTGATCCTCCAATTATTACTGTAACTACGGATTATGCGGGAGCCAATGCTGATGTGGTAGAATCTCAAATAACCGAGCCATTAGAAGAAGCTGTAAATGGTATTGCCGGTATTAGAACCATAACCTCAACCAGCGCAGAAGGGAGAAGTAGAATCACAATTGAGTTTAACTTAAGTGAAGACTTAGAAGCAGCAGCAAATGATGTAAGAGATAAAGTATCCGGAGCCAGAAGAAGATTACCTGAAGATGCTGAGCCTCCTACTGTTAATAAAGCTGATGCTGATTCTGATCCCATAGTATTCTTAAATATTAATAGTGAACAAAGAAGCTTATTAGAATTATCTGCCATAGCAGAAAATACTTTTAAAGAAAGATTACAAACCATTTCAGGTGTAAGTGAAGTGAGAATTTGGGGAGAAAAACGCTATGCAATGCGTCTATGGATGGATCCTATAAAACTTGCAGCTTACCAATTAACTCCCTTAGATGTATTAGATGCAGTGGAAAGCCAAAATGTGGAATTGCCCTCAGGAAGTATTGAAGGTGATATGATTGAATTAGTCGTAAAAACGCAAGGGCAACTTACCTCCGAGAAAGACTTTAATGATTTAATTGTAGCAGAGAGCAATAATAGTTTCGTTCGTTTTTCAGACATTGGTTATGCTGAATTAGGGCCACTAAATATGAGAACCGTCCTAAAAAGAGATGGGATTCCTATGGTTGGGGTGGTTTTAATCCCTCAGCCTGGTTCCAACAGCATTGATATTGTAGATGAATTCTATAAAAGAGTTGATAACATTAAAAAAGACTTGCCTGAAGATATCAATTTAGGAATTGGATTTGACCAAACTGAGTATATAAGGGAATCAATTAATGAAGTGCAGCAAACTATTATCATTGCCTTTCTCTTAGTAATCTTAATCATTTTCGCTTTTTTAAGAGATTGGAGAACCACTGTAATTCCAATCGCTACCATACCAGTCGCCTTAATTGGTACATTCTTCGTTATGTATTTGGCAGGTTTCTCTATTAATGTATTGACCTTGTTAGGTATTGTTTTGGCTATTGGACTTGTGGTTGATGATGCCATTGTAGTACTAGAAAACATCTATACTAAAGTGGAAGAGGGAATGGAACCAATGGAAGCGGCTAAAAAAGGAGCCATTGAAATTTTCTTTGCTGTTATTGCCACTACCGTAGCTTTGGTAGCAGTATTTATGCCTGTGATTTTCTTAGAGGGCATCACGGGTAGGTTATTCCGTGAATTCGGAGTAGTGGTAGCTACTGCCGTAATGATATCATCATTTGTGGCACTTTCACTTACACCGATGATGAGTAGCCGAATATTAAAAAGAAGAGAAAGGCATAATTGGTTCTACAGAAAAACAGAACCATTCTTTGTTTGGCTAAATAAAGGTTATGCTAGAAGTTTGGACGGATTTATGAAAGTACGATGGATGGGTATCCTATTATTCCTAGGTGCTGTAGGTTTAATCTACGGATTATTTAAAGTACTTCCTTCAGAGTTGGCACCTTTAGAAGACAGAGGAATGATTTCTGTAAGCACTACAGGGCCAGAAGGAGCTACTTTTGAATATATGGGTGAGTACATTGATAATTTAGTAGAGGTTACAATGGATACTTTACCTACTGATGGCTTAATCTCAGTTACTTCACCTGGTTTTGGTACTCAGGGAACAAATTCAGGATTCATGAGGATTATGTTGGTAGATGCTTCCAAAAGAGAAAAAAGTCAACAACAACTTTATGATGAATATACTCCAATTTTAAATGAATTTCCTGCTGCAAAAGCTTTTGCTTTCCAGCAGCAAACTATCGGTGGAAGAAGAGGTGGTTTACCAATTCAATATGTAATTCAAGCTACATCTCTTGACAAACTTCAGGCAATTCTTCCTGAATTTGTTGAAAAAGCGAGTAGCGACCCCACTTTCACTGTTGTTGATCAAGATTTGAAATTCACCAAACCTCAAATTGATATTCAAATTGATAGAGAGAAAGCCCAGACTCTAGGGATTTCAGTGATTGATATAGCGAGAACATTGCAGTTAGGATTAAGTGGTCAGCGTTTTGATTATTTCATTATGGATGGAAAACAATACCAAGTAATTGGTCAGGTTCAAAGAAATGATAGAAATGCTCCAATTGATTTAAGATCATTATACGTCCGAGCAGAAAATGGACAAATGTTGCAATTAGATAATTTAGTGACATTAGGTGAAAGCTCAACTCCACCATCTTTATATCGCTATAACCGATATATTTCTGCTACCTTATCAGCTGGTTTAGCACCAGGAAAAACGATAGGAGATGGAGTGAAAGCAATGGATGCAGTAGCATCTGATGTGTTAGATGAAACTTACAGTACTTCCTTATCGGGTGCTTCATTGGACTATTTCGAAAGTTCATCAAGTTTATTATTTGCTTTTGGTTTTGCTATTGTATTGATTTACCTGGTATTAGCTGCCCAATTTGAAAGCTTTAGAGATCCTGTCATAATATTATTTACTGTTCCATTGGCAGTTGGTGGTTCATTTCTATCTATATGGCTATTTGGAGAAACCTTGAATATTTTCAGCCAAATTGGAATCATCATGTTGATTGGCCTAGTTTCAAAAAATGCTATTTTAATTGTTGAATTTGCAAATCAGAAAAAAGCTCAAGGACTCAACGTGACAGATTCTATTACCGAAGCAGCCAAGTCAAGGTTTAGACCTATTTTAATGACAGCTTTATCTACCATTTTAGGAATTTTACCTATTGCTTTGGCCTTAGGGGCTGGTTCAGAAAGTCGAGTTTCTATGGGAATCGCTATTATCGGTGGATTAATATTCGCTACAGGTTTAACCTTGTATGTAATTCCGGCTATTTATTCTTATTTCGCAAGTAAACAAGCGCGTGTATCACGTGTTGAATCTTAATTTTTTATGATAAAGTATATTAGTATAATTTTTATCGGCTTTATTAGTTTCAATACTTTGGCCCAGGAAGTTAGCTTAAATAAGGCTATTGGTATTGGAATGGAAAATAATTTTTCAATTAGAACTGCTAAAAACATAGAAAAGGAAGCAGTAATCAATTCTGATTATGCTTTTTCAGGATTTCTTCCTGTGATTGATTTGACCGGTGCTCGAAACTTTGATGTGGAGAATGTAAATCAGGAATTTAGAACTGGTGATACCAATCAATTAGATGGTGCCAGATCAAATAGCATGAATTTCAGAGGAGACCTAACCTGGACTCTTTTTGATGGTACTAAAATGTTCTTAGATTACAAAACATTACAAATTGAACAAAACAGAACAAGATTTGAAACTCAAGCAGTATTGGAAAATACACTTGGGAGTATAATTCAATCTTACTTTCAGTTAGTCTTTGAGCAATATCAATATAAGGTATTGCAATCAGCTGTGAAATTATCAGAGGAAAGGTTAGAAATAGCTCAAGCCAATTATGAAGTAGGGAAATTCTCAAAAACAGAATTATTGGCTGCCCAAGTAGATTTAAATACTGATAAAAGTAATTTATTAAATCAGGAAGAGATCATGCAACAAGCACGTGTATCGCTTAACTTGCTCTTAGGTCAAGATCCTAATCAGGAATTCCATGCTACTGACAGCATGTCTGTAAATAATGAATTACAGCTAAATACATTACTGGACGATTTAGCTGAAAGAAACAAAGAGCTTTTAGCTTTAATGCAACAAGAAGACATTCTAAAAATTCAACATAAAAGTGTAAATACAGAATTGTTACCCCAGATAGATTTCAATATGGGCTATGGCTACACTAACTTTAACTCTCAAGCTGGTTTCTTATTACAAAATCAAGCAGTAGGACTAAGTTATGGTTTAAGCTTATCTTGGAGAATTTTTGATCAATTAGACAGAAGAAGGAGAAATCAAACCACCCAAATTGCAATTGAAAACAATGTAATTGCCATGGAGGAATTGGAAAATCAATTAAAAGGAGATTTATCCTCCGCTTATGTTCGCTATAAAAATAAACTTGATTTGATCAAATTAGAAAATGAAAATTTGGATGTAGCAAAAGAAAATGCTGAAATAGCCATTGAGAGATATAAAGTAGGTCGTTCTAACTCAATAGAGCTCAGAGAATTTCAACTAAACTCCATTGAAGCGGAAAGCAGGTTGTTAAATGCCATTTATTTAGCCAAGCAAGCTGAGATCAGTTTATTGGCTATTAGCGGAAATTTATTGACTCAGAAAACTGTCAACTAATATTTTTGCATGAAGATTGAAATCTTAATTTCTCTTATTTTTGCGCTAAATAAAGCAAACAATTATGTTCGAAAAACTTAAAGACAGATGGGATTTAAAATCTGGTTGGCAAGTATTTATAGTATTATTAGTATTTGCATGTACTGGGTTTACCGTCATGTTTTTAAAAGAACCTATCTTATCTTTAATAGCTGCTAAAGAAGAACGAAACTGGGTATTCACTACCATATATTATATCCTTATCCTTCCTGTTTATTTCATAATCCTCCTCTTCTATGGATTTATATTTGGACAAAGTACATTCTTTATTGGCTTTGTGAAAAAGACATTTAGTCGTTTTAAAAGGAAAGATAAATAATCACATAGAAACAGATAAAAACTAATATCAGAAGTCAGCTACAATATAGTTCCGGTCTAATCTAAGTGCAACATACTTCAAGCTTCCATCTTCCCACTCCTGACTTTATCGTTCCACCTTGAAGTTTACCCTTCTATTTTTAGCTCTGTTTTCTTTGGTATCATTAGGATAGGCCGGTTCGCTTTCTCCTTTTCCAAGATATTCCAATCTTGCTTTATCAATTCCATTACCTGTTAAATAATTAACCACAGATTGAGCTCTTTTCTCTGAAAGCATTTGGTTATATTCTTCAGGACCAGTGCTGTCGGTATGTCCAATAATAACCACTTCAATCTGACTATTATCTTTCATTACTTCCACCATTCTATTTAACTCAAACTTGCTGCTGGCTAGTAATTCATAGCTATCAAAGGCAAAGAATACATTATTCAACACAATCTCAGCTTTGTCCTTCACTGGTGCCAAAATCATATCGTTCGTAAAGCTTTTGGATTCTTTCTGATTGGTTAAATCTATATTCTCACTTATTGGTAAATAACCTTTCACTTTTGCAATGTATTGGTATTCCTTACCTGCCGGAAGTGTAATTTCATATTCACCGGTCGTAGGATCGGTTTCCACTTTACCAACTTCCACTCCATCTTGTGTTTCATAGGAAACTACAGCATCTAATGGTTCTTGAGTTTCCATATCCACAACTCTTCCGGAAATAGTAATAACAGGATCTAGCTCATTAAATAAAGGCATAGGTAATCGATAAATATTCATATCACCTACAGAATCTTCCTTAGTGTAGTAAGCAAAATTACCCTCAGCAGGCATACTGAAAAATAAATCGTCTCCACTGGAATTTACTTGTGGCCCCATGTTGTAGGGTTCACTCCAATTTTGCCAAGTATCATCCAATCTTCGGGTCATATAGATATCATTTTTACCAAACCCAATATATCCGGATGAAGAAAAGAAAAGGGTTTTATCATCTGAAGCTAAAAATGGAGAGGTTTCATCTGTAGCAGTATTTACATTCTCTCCCAAATTCATTGGAGCTGTCCATGTTCCGTCCCTTTTTTCAAAACTGACATATAAGTCTCTATCTCCATAAGAATTATCTCTTTTGATAGACATGATTAAGGTTTTTCTACTATTTGCTAAATAGAAGTTAGCTTTCTCTGCCATATTATAAAAATCATCGATGTCTAAGCTTTCTGGCTTCGACCATGAGTCTCCAGCTTTAGAACTTACAGACACACCTGAAAACAACTTATCTCTTTTTTCATCATATTTATTCCCGATCAGTAAAACCATGGTATTTCCATCAGGTGTGATAGAACTAACCCAATTAGGCCCATCACTATTAAGTGGCTCTCCTAAATTTTGAGCTTCTTGCCATTCATTGGTTACTGTATCTAAATCACTTACCCAGATATCTTCATAATCCTCTATCCCGCCTACATTATCAGGATGAAATTTCCTGCCAAAAAATAATTGCTTTCCATCCGGACTTAAGATAGGCTTTAACTCTTCATAAGGGCTATTCACTCTTTCATCTAACTTCTCAGAAACTAACTCTTCCTTAACATTGGGAACCAATTCCAATTGTAAATCTATTGGGGTTTCAGAATCTGTAATACCAATTGCATCAATACTGTAATAACCAGGAACAGCACTGCCGTCAAACTCAAGTTTTACAGCCGCAACATTATATTCTGTTAATTCAGTAAATAATCGTAAAAATCTACCTGGTTGATTTACAATTACTGGTTCCCTTTCGATCATAAGGTATTCATTGCCAGCTTCATCATAAAAATAGATTTTGGTAAGTGCACTAGGGTTATAAGACTCGGCTATTGCAATTTGCCTTATAGGCTTTGGGTTATCAAATCCAACCTTTACAAATTCTTCTCTTCCAGGTCTTCTGGGAGTCCATGCGCTTGGACTACCTTCACCCCATGGATAAACATTTGGCTTTCCTAGTAGCTGTTTTACAGAATATTGTGTTTCTTCTAACTCAGAGGAATATCCTATAACCTTATCAGCCCAATTAGCATCTTGAGCATAAGATTGAAAAAATGTTACAAAAATTAATGATAACAGTAGTGGTAATTGTCTTTTCATTTTCTTTCTATTCAGCCTTCAATATTCGAGCTTCTACTCTCCTATTATTTAACTTTGCTTCTTCAGTACTTTCTTTGCTTAAGGGTTGTGTACCTCCGAATGCTTTTGTTTTTATTCTATCAGAACTTACGGACTTGGAGGTCAAATAAGTTTTAACAGCTTTTACTCTTTTTTCACTTAATCGCATATTTGCAGACGCACTACCTCTGAAATCAGTATGTCCTTCTAATTGAATTTCCATATTTGGATATTCATTCATCATATTGAGTAATTTATCCAATTCACCATATGAATCTTTTAGAATTTCTGCCTTGCTTTGTTTAAAGTTTATATCGAGTCTTAAAGTAGCACCAGAACCTGATGGCATTAAGGAAAATAGTAATTCATCCATACCATCTTTGATTGCGATCTCTTCTTCAATTGCTATGTAACCTTCTGACTCTACTGTCACTTTATATTTGTTATTCTCCTTAACTTTAAATGAAAAGTCACCTGTCTCTTCCTCTGAGTGAAAAACTCTAATATCACCACCATAAGGTAAACTCTCCAAAGTTATTTTTGCTTCAATTGGGTTTTCAAGTGCTTCATTGATTACTTTTCCATCTAATGAAATCCATTTGCTACTTAGCTGCCCATGGGTCATTTGAGCTAAAAACATTAAAATAAAACTTAATTTAAAGAACAAACCTTTCATATGGTAATATCTGTTAATTTTTTATTAAAATAATTGTGTAAAACTAACTTTTAATATTGGAAAATATGAGATTATTCGATGAAAATATTGGAATTCTATTCGAGCGGCTTCTTATTAAACATCAAGTATCCAATATTGAACAGTAATAGAAAGGGAGTTTGGTCTTGATAATAATGTCCCGATATACTTATTGGACCTATAGGAGATTTATAAAATATCGCAGACATCCCAGATAAATAGTAATCAGGACTCAACTCGGTCTTACTTATAACATCCAGATTTTCTTCCCATTTAATCAACGGTTTAAAGGCATGTCCTTCTAAACGAAAATGAAAATCTTTATGTAATTGAATTTGATATTTGAGGCCACCCGCCATAAATAAGGGAGCACGAAAATTTTCCAAGTACTGACCCAAACTTTCAAATGTTGGGCTGTAAGCTGGTGTATTTAATAAAGTGCCTCTATAATTCGTAAAGGAATTAAGGTTAGAAGCCTTTGCAGTTATTGAAAATCCAAAGTCACCAAAGTTCACAGGGTAATATTTTTCTATTTCAGCATTTAGTTGAAACCAATTATGTCGTTTTACATTTTGATTAAGGTCAGAAGTTGAACCAGGAAGGTAGGTTTCCGTTCCATAATTATGTGTTAAACTAAATTCTACTTTAGACCCTTCAGTTGGAAAAACTCTTTCATTAAGATTAGAGTAGCTAACTGATAAAGCATGTTGCAATCCATAGAAGCGATTATAATCTAAGGTATCCGTTGTAATATAATCATCAATATTGGTATACTCATTAACTTTTCTTAACAAACTGCTTTTAAATTCTAGCTTCATTTTGTCAAAAATTGGCAAACCAATATTGACTCCGTAATTCCTATCAAACTGATTAATAGGAATCACCCTTCTACTGTCAAGAAAATTGCCAGTATTCAAAAAATCCCATCCGTTATATTTAAAAAACGGCTCTGCATAAAATTGATAACCAAAAGGGAATTGGATTTTTAATTTATATTGAAAGCTCTTATAAAACTGCCCTATCCCAACAGAAGTGTCGTGGTTGAATAATAAATAATTTAGGTGATCAAAACCTGCCCCCAAATAAAAATTGCTTAGGCCTGAACTACCTACATTACCACCAAAATTTAGTCGGATATTCTCTTCTCCTTCTGATGATAAATTGAATTTGTAATGCTCTTTATCTTGAATATAACCAATAGTAGGAAATACACTCCCAAAATACGGATCCGCTATCAATTTAAAATAATTCGTTTTTAATTCAGATATATCCAGCTCCTGTTTGCCTATCGGATTGATAATTCTCTCAATATACCTTTTTTCATCATCGCGAAAATCGGTGAACCCGAATTCAGAAAATTTTAAGGGTTCCATTTTATTTTTAAATAATGCACGTTCTCTTTTAAGTTCTTCTTGAGATTTTCGCATTTGTATTCTCTTTAACAAATCTGGGATCATCTTATTTGCGGCAACATATCCACTATCGATAATCTGAGCAGCTTTGGAAAAATCAAATCCCGTAAAAGCCTCCAAATCAGGTTCAATAAAAACATATTGGTTACCTAAATCCTTTGGGTCTACTTTATCCATAATCATATACAGCAATGATGTTGAAATTAGCTTCTTATCATTTTCAGGATATTCTTCAAAAATCTTAGTTGAAACATTTACACCAATTAAAAAATCAGGGTTATAGGATTCTCGCATATGAGTAGCAGGAAAATTATCATATATCCCTCCATCAAATATAAATTCTCCATTAATTTTCACAGGTTTATAAACATAAGGAACGGACATAGTTGCCCTAAGAACCTCTCCCAATTTACCGGAATCCATATAAACGGACTTTTGAGTAAAGATTTCAGCTCCAACAGCTTTAAATGGGACAAAAAGATTATCAAAATCCTCTCCAGCAACTTGATTGGCTTTTGCCATATACTCGGCTAAAGTGAAATTCAAAATTAAATCATTTGCTACTTGTGGTCGGAAGTTGGCTTCGAAAGTAGAATCAACTCCTAAATTGATCTCTAGCCAACTTGGATTAAGAGAGTTTTCAAAATAATAAGTATTAAAATCATCAGGAAATGTTCCATTAATCCAACTTTGGAATTCTGAAGACCTTGCCATTGAGTCTATTTCGAAAGGAGAATAACCTGCAGCATAAAAGCCACCTACCACTCCTCCCATAGAGGTTCCTATTATATAATCTACTGGAATTTCATTTTCTTCTAAAGCTTTGAGTACGCCAATATGCGCCAAGCCCTTGGCACCGCCACCGCTAAGTACCAAGCCCACTTTTTGAGAAAGAAGTGATTGATTAATAGTTATTAAAAGTATGAAAAGCAGAAGCTTTCTTACGCAATTCATTAGGTTCAGTTTTTATCTTTTTTACTTGAAGCCAAAAGATAAATAACTGAATTCAATTTCATTGCATTCCTGCCATTAAAACTTCATCATCACTATCAGGATAAGGGATTTTATCCAGTTTTGCCTTTACAAATCCTTTATATCGGTTAAAGTTAGTAAGGTAATCTTCTACTATTGGTTCTGATGGTGGTAGATCAACTTTCATTGCATCCACTTGTCGGCCATTCTTCCAAAATCTATAACATAAGTGAGGACCGGAAGCTAAACCAGTTGCCCCTACATAGCCAATTAATTGTCCTTGCTTTACTTTTCCGCCTGGGTTAATTCCACTTGCAATGCGTGACATATGCAAATATTGAGTAGAATAAGTGCCATTGTGACGAATTTTCACATTACGACCGTTGTATTTTTCATAGCGTGCCTTAGTAATTACTCCATCACCTGCTGCATAAATTGGAGTGCCAGTTGGTGCAGCATAATCAGTACCTAAATGAGCTTTATATCTTTTTTGTACAGGGTGAAATCGTTTTGCAGTATATCTGGAGCTAATTCTCGTAAACTTTACAGGATAACGTAAAAAAGCTTTTCTTAAACTTTTTCCTTCCTCATCAAAATAATCGACTCCATCTCCTTGATCAAATGCAATTGATAAAAATGGATTATTATAATGCACTAATTCAGCTCCTATTATTTCTTCTATTCCAACAGCCTTTCCTTCAATTACTCTTTCTCTATAAAGCACTTTAAATTGATCACCAGGATATATTTTGGTGAAATCAATTTGCCATCCATACATATCGGCCACTAAATCGACTAACTCTGGAGTACCTCCATTTTTCAGGATTTCTTCATATAATGAAGATTGAATAGTTCCACTAATTGATTTTTCTTGAATAGTAACAGGCTTTTTCTCCACATATACTTTCATGGAGTCTTTCAAATTGAAAACCACATATTCTTCAGGATTGGGCTCGTAAACCAATGCCCTAGCTGAAGGAAAAGAATCTTCCTCTTGATAGATGACTGTATATTTTTTGTTAGGAGCTATTTTCCTAACATCAAATACATTTTTTGATAGATTAGCTAATTGAAAAATAGTTTGATGAGATACATTATAGGCTAATAAAATATCAGAAATACTTTGATTACGCTTTACGGCATGCTCCTCTACTTGAAAAGAGTCTATTACCATACCATATAAAATAGTAGGTGCAAGTTGTAAAGGTTCTGTAGATACAGAATCTGATTTTACCTCAATTTTTTTATGAATTTCGCCTATTGAATTGTACTCAAATGTGTAAAAATAAGCTAGCGACATGACAGCCAAAACAACGACTGCACTCAATATTTTTCTCATCATTTTATTCTTACCTCTTTATACTGATTGCAATATTATTATATTTTATTAAAAACCAATGGATTAGCTATTATATTTTAAAGTGATTATTTAAAATTTAAACCATTTTATTGATATTTTTCTAAATGTAAAAACAAATTACGGTTTAGCTATGCGTATATCACTTAAATTTCTGATCATTTTAGATCATTTTTGAAAATATTTTTAGAACTATGATTTTTATCAGTTTTAATTGAATCAACAAAGCAACAGCTTTAATATGATCCAAAATATCTTCTAATAAACCATTCCCCGATCACTAAAAGAAAAATCAGTAAATAAGGAATAATGTTTTGAGTTAATGGAACAGTTTCACTTTCTCCACTTAAAATCCTTGGATACTCTTTAGCATTTAAGTAATCTCTCAAATCATCGGTTTGGTTTGAATAAAAAAACTTACCTTGATTTTTTTGTGCTGTTCTTGCTAAGAGGTCAAAGTCAGCTTGAAGATTCTGGCTTTCGATATCAAACTCTTCAACCACAAATTGTCCAACACTTTCAAAAGCTCTATCTTGAATAGTGGTAGTAGCGCTATACTCATAAATTCCCCCAGGTAAATTTCCCACCACAAAATCAGGCTTTAACCTATCAGGAGTGAACTCAAAATTGTAAATACTATCATTTGAAGATTTCAGTTCTAATTTGACAGGAATTCCATAAATACGATCATATACTTCATTGTAAATCTCCACCTGAAAATCAACTTCCTCATTGTCTGAAAAAGCTTCCTTTTTAGGGAATACCTTGAATCTGTCTTTTTGATTTTTTGCGGTCAAATATCGAATGCTTTTCATCACCCAATCATCGAAAAAATCATGGCTTTGCGTGTTTAGATATTCTACCATACGCCAAATCCTGAAATTTTGAACCAATAGTGTAGCTTGCCTGATTTCATCATTATTATAAAAAACAAAAACAGCTTCTTCCGTCTTAACATTTCCTACTTTTTTCATGAACAATCCCTTTGACAATGGATGAAAATTATGTTTTGCAAAAGGCATTGAGGCAGGAGGTAACTCATCTAATATTTCTTCTTGCTCATTGCTCAATTCAAACAGTTCAAAATTTGTATTGACATAAGCAAAGGCTTCATCAGATTCTGAGGATGGCACTAAATCAACCGATTCATTCAATTCATTGTGCCTTCTGAAATTCAATTGGGAGCCTGTAACAAACCATAGTGGGGTTTCAGCATTTTTCAATTTTCTGATCTCGCTATCAAAAGAATTTTTTATGTTGGGAAGATGAAATAAAATAGCCAGATCATATTCGTCTAATTTTTTTACATTTTCTTCACTAATCCCATCAATCGCTAAGGTGAAATCATAATTATCATTTCCATCGATTGCTGCAGAAAGTGCTTTAATATCGGGGTGTGGATAAGGTGCCAAAAGAAGAATATTCTTTTTTCCCTCTACTATATTGATGTAGGCATTTTTAGAATTGTTTTGAGTATTGAATTCATCTTCCAAAATTTCTACCTCCACTGTGTAATCCTGAAAGCCTGTTTTTTCAGCATCCACTAAAAATTGAACAGTAGATACTTCTCTTTCATTTTTAAATCCCACTAACTTTTGCGCTATAATTTCCCCATTATTTCGCAAACTCACTCGTGAATTTTCTCCTTCAAACCCAGTATGTAAAATATCTGCCTCTACAGGAAATTGATTACCTTGATAAGCTACTTTATTGTATCTAATTTGCTGTAAGACCACATCTTTCTTTTGGGTAGAATCTCCCAATCCAACAGTGGATAATTGAAATGGAAATGCATAATAGTCGGGAGAAATACCTTGATTATAGATCCCGTCAGAAAAAAGAATGACTTCAGAAATCAACTTATTATCAAAACTCTCCCCTGTATTTTTAATTGCTGCATTAAGGGGACTCTCTTTTCGATCATTTTTAATGCTGTCTTCTTCCGATAGAACGTTACCGTTGAGCCCTAAAATTGGAATATCAACTCCTTTTTTATCTTCCAGATCGGATCTTAATTGTTGTAACTCCTGCCAATAAATTTGCAAATCATTTTCACTTTTACTGAGGGATTCAGAATCATCCCAAAGAAAAATAATTTTGGATGGCTCGGATGTTGTTTTTTGAATATTTAAAAAGGGCTCTAAAAAAAGATAACCTATAATACTCACTACTAAAAACCGTAATACAAAAAGCACCTTATTCCAAACAGGAGTCCAAGGTTCCTTTTTACGGCTGTAAAGCATGTAGGCATAAACAAGGCCTAAAACCAAACATAAAATAAGCCAATAAGGTGAGTAAGCAGTTTTTAACATATCAATTGGCTAATTTTATAATTTATCATCATTATTAAAAAGAATTTTTACTAAGCTTTTATTTTTAGACTTATTTAGACTGCTAAAGGCACCAAAGCTTTTCCTGATAAATATGGGATTACATCATAAATGCTTTCCTGAATACAATACGCAATGTCTTTTTTAACATTTAATTTTGCCAATCTTTTTGCATGAGAAGAATCTTCCATATACTTCATCATATCTTTTCGGGCTGTGAGATACATCGCTTCTGCGGCTAATGGGGCATCACATGCAAATTCAAAATCACTTTTCAGCTGATGACAAAGTGCCCCTGCAAAAAGAGTGTCTTCCAAATTAAATTTTCCTTTCCAGCCCGCACATAATACTATAATGTCTTCCTCTTTGTTTTTAAGATAATTGGCTATTGCATCTAAATTCAAAAATGCACCAATCAAAATTTCTTTTGCTGCCAAACTTTTGTGGATGGCAAGAGTTCCATTTGTAGTTGTCACTGCTACCTTTTCTCCTTTCACTTTTTCATCCATATATTCAAAAGGAGAGTTTCCCATATCGAAACCTTCTGCTTTACTTCCATTTCTTTCGGCTGCAGCCAAATATCCATCATTTTGTAATGCTTTACATTCTTCTAAAGTTGCTACCGGCACAATTTCTTTCACTCCATTTGCCAATCCGCTCACCATGCAAGAGGTAGCACGCAATATATCCACCACCACTACTATCTTATTTTCCAATTCATATTGGTGCAAAAGATCTGGCGTTAAGCAAACATCTATATTCTTCATTATTAGGATTTAACTGAGTTGAAATGCAAAAATTGCAAATATATTTGAATTTATCTCCTTTATAAAGGTTTCATTCAAACCTGAGTTGTTTGTAATCTTAAACCATCACAGTCTTTCCAGACAGATTCTGGTAAGACTTTGGCTAAAAACTGAACTTCAAAAGACATTACAAAAAAGTGCTCTTTGCGAAAACTTTGCAGCTCGCGATATATTTTTGCGTCAAAGATGCCAGTGGACATGTTTTATTTTATAGTAGTAGTTAAGCAACTTCTAAATATATCCGAATAGGTAAACCCGTCATTTTCATTAATTTTGCGATCAATAATCGACTTATTGGTTGAGAACGCTCACTGAATTGACTAAATATTCTACCAAACAGAAAAATTCGTGCAAAAAATTAAACAGATAAATATTAAACCCTACCTTTTAATTGCAATTCTATTTATAATCGCTTGTGATTCCCCAAAGAAACAATCAGAAGTTCAAAATGGGAAAGAGCTGATTCAATATAGTCAAAACTTAAGCATTGAAGAGTTTACTGATTACTATAAAGTAAATGTCATGCAAGCTGCCAGCTCGGACAGCATTCAGTTCACTTACATTTTCTACAAAAATAATAAGCCAGAAGTAGAAGCAGATGCGCACATCTCAATTCCTGTTGAAAGAGTGGTTTGCCTATCTACCAATCATTTACCAGCTTTCACAGCGCTAGGCAAAACCGAAGCGATTGTGGGTTTTCCAGGCACACACTATATATATGAAGAAGCATTGCTAAAATTAGTTGAAAAAGGAAGTTTAAGAGATGTTGGACAAAAAAGCGGAGTAAATATTGAAATCCTAATGAGTTTACAACCAGATTTGGTGATGGGGTACACTATGGGTACTAGCTTTGAGCAATTAAAACCAATTCAAAAATCAGGAATCCCTGTGATTTTAAATGCTGATTATTTGGAAAATAGTCCTTTAGGAAGAGCTGAATGGTTAAAACTAACAGCCGTTTTGTTAAATAAATACCAAGAAGGCGATAGTATTTTTAAAAGTATTGAAGAAAATTATTTAGCTATAAAAAAATTGGCAGAAAAAACAGATGAAAACCCTTCTGTTATGACGGGAGTGATGTACGGTGATGTTTGGTATGTTCCTGGTGGAGAAAGTTATGCTGCTAAATTTATAGAAGATGCAGGTGGAAATTATTTATGGTCAGATTCTCAAAAAACTGGAAGCCTAGAATTAAGTTTTGAATCCGTTTTGGATAAGGCAAAAAAAGCTGATTATTGGATTGGGGCAGCATCCTTTACTCGTCTGGAAGAATTGAAAAACAGCAATACTAAATATGCTTTATTTGATGCCTTTGAAAATGATAAAGTTTATTCCTACACTAAAAGAGTTAATAAAAACGGAGCGAATGATTTTTTGGAATCAGGTTATTTGCGACCTGATTTAATCCTGAAAGACTACATTAAAATATTGCATCCTTCATTAATACCTGAAGAAGAAAGCACTTATTTCCAGCCATTGAAACCTTGAAAAAACTGACTAAATATCAACTGATTTTATTGTTATTGCCTCTTTTAGCAGTGCTTTTTGTGCTGTCTGTAAGTTTAGGTTCAGTAGTAATTCCTTTTGGGGAAATTATTGATATTCTGATAGGAAATGGATTGAAGGATAGTGCGAATTATCATATCATTAATTCTTATCGATTGCCCAAAGCATTGACTTCCATGTTTGCTGGTGCTGCCCTTGGTTTTGCAGGCTTACAAATGCAAACACTTTTCAGAAATCCTTTGGCGGGACCTTTTGTATTGGGAATCAGTTCAGGGGCAAGTTTGGGTGTGGCACTTTTAGTTTTATTAGGTGTTGGAGTAAACGGTGCACTAGCCTATTGGGGAATGGCAATAGCTTCCATAATGGGTTCTTCAGCTGTATTACTTTTGGTAGTTTTGACATCCGTTCGATTGAAAGACAGCATGTCCCTCCTTTTAGTAGGCTTAATGTTTGGCGCTTTTACCTCAGCTATTGTTAGCATTATGCAATATTTCAGTACTGCAGAAGACATTCAAAACTTCCTTTTTTGGACTTTCGGGGCTACTGGTAATTTGAGTTGGGAAGAACTTCAGATTTTCATTCCTGTAATCCTCATCGGGATTTTATTAGGCTATTGGCAAGCTAAACCTTTAAATGCGCTGCTGATGGGAGAAAATTACGCTCAAAGTATGGGCTTAAGAATTCAATATGTGCGATTATTCCTAGTCATTTCGACTAGTATTTTGGCAGGAGTTGTCACCGCCTTTTGTGGTCCTATCGCATTTTTGGGTTTAGCCGTTCCGCATATTAGTCGAATTCTTTTTAAAACCTCCAATCATTTTATTCTAGTACCGGCTACTTTACTTTTAGGAGCTTGCCTCTTGTTGATTTGTGATTTAATTGCTCAACTGCCAGGCATAGATTTAATTTTGCCTATTAATGCAGTAACTTCACTTTTTGGTGCACCAGTAGTGATTTGGTTAATTTTAAGAAGAAAAAATATAAGCAAGCATTTTGGATAATCTCAATTCAATACTGACCCTTTCTCAACTTTCTGTTGGCTACAAAAATGGTCAAGAGAATAATATTTTGATGGAAAATCTTAATCTAGATATTCCAAAAGGGAAATTCATTGCATTATTGGGAGCAAATGGAGTAGGGAAAAGTACTTTAATTCGAACCATTGCAAATCTCCAAAAACCTTTATCTGGAAATATCCTGCTCAAAGGAAAAAATATCACAGAATATGACAGAAAGGAATTTGCCAGACAAATAAGCTTAGTGTTGACTGACAGAATTCAAGGAGGAAATCTTAATGTAAGAGAATTGGTAGAAATGGGTCGGTATCCTCACACAAATTGGACAGGTAAATTGCGAAGTCATGATCATGAAAAAGTAGAAGACGCTATTCATTTATGTGCAATTGGTTATTTGAAAGATGCCAATATATTTGAAATAAGTGATGGCCAATTACAAAAAGCTATGATAGCCAGAGCTTTGGCTCAAGATGGAGAATTAATGTTATTAGATGAACCGACTGTCCATTTGGATGCTAATAATCGTTTTGCTGTTATGGAATTATTGCGAAAATTAGTGAATGAAACACAAAAATCAGTTTTAATGAGCACTCATCAGGTGGAGATGGCTTTGAAAATGTCAGATGAGCTCTGGCTAGCCAATTGTGGAGAAAACATAATCAACGGAACACCTCAAGAATTAACTACAAAAAAAGAAATTGAAAGAGCATTTCCTTATTTACAGAAACTGAAAATTGAACACTAAGGATATTTTGTAATCTCCCATTTAAATTCTCACAAAATAAATGCGCTCAATTCGTTTAAACAACCTTAATCATCGTTTCGATTTTCGGGACTTTTAACCGGAGTATAAGGTAAGTAAGTTCACAGAATCAAGACAGATTGATTTTTTTTATAAAAATGTTACACCTGTCATTTAATTGACAGCCGATCTCAAAAAAATCCAAAAAATATAATTAATTTTGGCACTTCAATAAAATTACTATCAACTCAACTGTGGGGAATTTTTTTAACAAGACTATTAAAATAAGTGAAGAAAAACACTATCTGAAAGTTGCGAGTCAGGGAGACCGCTCTGATTTTGGGGTTGTTCTAAGCAATGCTGAAAAAATTCATAATGCAATTCAATCCTCGAAAAAAGAATTGATTCTATTAGATTATACCAAGACCATTTTCAAAATGCCACATAATGAAGCTTTCAATTTGCTGAAAGTTTTTGAGTTGAAATTAACCGATTTCAGAAAGGTTAAAATGGCTATTATCATTAATCCTAGAACTGAAGAAATAGGAAGCTTTTGGGCTTCTATCTGTCAAAAAAGAGGATTTGATTTTAAAATTTTTCAGGATGCAGAAGAAGCTGAAACTTGGCTGTTAGAACAGAATTAAGCTGTTTGACATTCCTTACAAACACCATTCATTGTATAACTTATGCTATTCAATTGATATCCATTTTCTAATTGAACATCCGGAATTTTCACATCCTCCAAGCAGTAAGTTTGATTGCACTCTTGACAAATAAAATGTGCATGTTTATCTTGATGAACGTGCTCAGGGCAACTATCAGAACAAATGGCATAACGCATATTTCCATTGGGGTCTGGGGTTTGGTGCAAAATACCATTCTCCTCAAAAGAATTTAATGCCCTGTAAATGGTTACTCTATCATGGCTCGATTTTAAGTCTTTCTCAATATCATTTACAGATAAAGCATGCTTCGAATCCATGAAAATTTGAAGCATCTCCAATCGAATCTGCGTTTTACGCAACCCATTGGATTTCAAAATACTTTCTGCTTTAACTGTGGTTTCCATTGCTTTTTTATCTACCTCAAATATCGGAAAATTAAAAGAGAATTCAAATTAACGCAATGCATTTGCTTTAATCCTTTTCAACAGCTTCTCCTTGCAATTGTTTGTTATATAATTCCTTATAAGGGCCTTCTTTGCCTAAAAGTTCTTCTTCAGTGCCTTGATCCACTATCCTTCCATCATCCAAAACAATAATATGGTTAGCCAATTTTGCAGAACTCACCCGATGTGAGATGATAACGCTAGTACGATCTGCCATTATTTTCTTCAATGCATTAAGAATAGCGTTTTCCGTTTTAGTATCAACAGCAGAAAGCGCATCATCCAAAATCATAATCTTAGGATCGCGAGCTATTGCTCTTGCTATGGAAACTCTCTGTTTCTGACCTCCCGATAAAGTAATTCCCCTTTCTCCTAATTCAGTATCATAACCTTTAGGGAAATCTAAAATATTATTGTGCAAATCAGCATCTTTTGAGGCCTTTAAAATTTGCTCTTCACTTAAGCCTGAACTTCCAAAACTGATATTATTGCGAATGGAATCCGAAAACAAGAATACATCTTGAGGAACATAGCCAATTTGGCTTCTTAGATTTTCAACTTTGAAATCAGCAATCGGAGTATCATCTATCATAATTTTGCCTGCAGAAGGATCATACATTCGAGTGATAAGATTTGCAATTGTACTTTTACCCGATCCTGTAGTTCCAATAATAGCTAATGTTTCCCCTTGCTTAACTGAGAAACTCACTTCCTTCAAGGCCTTGATTCCGCTATCAGGATAGGTGAAACTCACTTTGTCAAAAAGGATCTCCCCAACTATATCTTTCTCTAAGTTTTTATGAGAAACAATTTCGGTTTTTGTATCCAAAAATTCATTTATACGCTTTTGAGAAGCCGCTGCTCTTTGAATTATACTAGTTACCCATCCTACGGAAGTTACTGGCCAGGTTAATAAATTGACGTAAATTATGAACTCAGCAATATTTCCAGCACTGATTGCACCGTTCATTACTTCAACACCTCCAATGTAAACCACCAAAATTACGCTTAAACCAACCATACCCATTATAAGCGGAAAAAATAGTGCTTGTATAAAAGTCAACTTAAGGGCTCTGAATTTATAGTTATTAGTTTCTTTCGTGAAGTTCTGCAATGAATCATCTTCTCTTACAAATGATTTCAGTACCCTAATTCCTGAAAAAGCTTCTTGCACTAATGTTGATAATTGAGACTGGCTTTGCTGGATTTCCTCGGAGCGTTTGTTGATCAAATTATTTACAAAATAGATGCTAATGGAAAGAAACGGTAAGGGAATTAATGAATACCAGGTAAGTGTGGCATTTACTGAAAACATGATAGGAATAACGATGCAGAAAAGTGTTATCAAGTTTACAGTATACATGATAGCAGGTCCTAAATACATACGAACCTTGCTTACATCTTCTGATATCCTATTCATGATATCACCAGTATTATTTCTTCTATAAAAGCTTAAGGGTAATTTTTGATAATGATTATAAATTTCATTTTTCAAATCATACTCTATATGGCGTGACATTACAATAATGGTTTGTCTCACTAAAAAGAGAAACAATCCCCTTCCCAATGCTAAAAGGATGATAATCCCCCCATATATTAATATAGCCGATGCAAATATCTCATAATAATTGGATTGCAAATCAAAGCCCTCGAACATGCGATACATTTCAATATTCTCTTTCACTAAATTGAAAGCATATCGCACTACTTGAGCGGGAAACACTGCAAAAAAATTGGACACAATCATAAAAATGATACCCAATAGCAACAGATATTTATACTTTAAAAGATATTTATTAAGATGTTTTAATTCTTGCACGGAATAACAACGTTTGATAAAGTAGATGGTTTAAAGCAAATGCTTTCCCACAAATTTGAAAATATTATATGCAAATATACAATTCCACTTACGGATTGATTTGATTTTTAAACCTATTTATCGAATAGATTTAAAATATTTATCAAAACAATACGATTTACAAAATACTGTCATTTCGCTATTTCCAATATTAAATTTTACATAGGAGCTTAAAGTAGAATCATCATTTTGCTAAAATTTAAATTTGTGGCCGTTATATTAGATTTATACAATTTTCAAGAAAATTGATTTGCAGGAATAATTCCGTTATTTTTGCGCTTGAATTTCCCGAAAAGATGGGAAAAACAGGAAACGACTTAAAGACATTAAATTAATTCCAAGATGGTAGAATTAAATGAACAAGAAGCTCAAAAAACATTTTCAGCATTCAATACAATCGCTGAAATGGGGCATGAACAAGTAGTTTATTGTTATGATAAACCTACAGGCTTAAAAGCCATTATTGCAATTCACAATACCATTTTAGGGCCTGCACTTGGTGGAACAAGAATGTGGACTTATCAAAATGATCAAGAAGCATTGATTGATGTACTCCGTTTATCAAGAGGGATGACTTATAAAGCTGCTATTTCAGGTTTGAATTTAGGTGGCGGAAAAGCAGTTATCATTGGAGACCCTAAAAAATTAAAGAATGAAGCATTTCTTAGAAGATTCGGAAGATTTGTTGACAGCTTAAGTGGTAGGTACATCACAGCTGAAGATATGAACATGAATACTTCTGACATGGTAAACATCTCATACGAAACAAAACACGTAATGGGATTGCCAGAATCTATGAAAGGTAGTGGAGATCCATCCCCTGTTACTGCATATGGCGTTTATATGGGCTTAAAAGCTACTGTAAATAAAGCTTATGGAATTGACAGTCTACAAGGAAAGAAAATTTCAGTTCAAGGAGTTGGTCAGGTAGGCCATTATTTGGTAAATCACCTTATGGAAGAAGGAGCTGAAGTTACAATAACAGATATCAATGAAAGCAATATCAAAAGGGTAACTGATAAGCACGATGTAACAGTAGTGCAGCCTGAAATGATATATGATGTGGATGCTGATATCTATGCTCCATGTGCAATGGGTGCTACAATCAATGATGACACTATTCAAAGATTGAAGGCGAATGTAATTGTTGGTGCTGCCAATAATCAATTAGCTGATGAGAAAAGACATGGTAAAATGCTAATGGATAAAGGCATTTATTATGCACCCGATTTCTTAGTAAACGCTGGTGGAATCATTAATATCTTCCCAGAATTGATGAAAAATTATAATAAACCTTTGGCTTTAGAGCAAACTGAAAAAATCTATGACAAATGTTTAGAGATTTTGAATAAAGCAGAAGCAGAGGGGATATCTTCTCACCAAGCAGCCATTGAAATTGCTGATAAGCGCATGGCTGATATGGGTAAGGTAAAATTAGCTTACTAAGTTTTGAATTATTAATTTTGCAGGGAAGGCAGAAGTTGTCTTCCCATTTTATTTATTTACCGTTCTTTTTATTACTGATTTATGCTGAACAGAAGGTCCTTAAGAATTAAAGTTATGCAAGCACTTTATGCCGTTCAAAAGTGCGAAGATGCAAATTTTGAGCTGGCAAAAGATTATATTGAAGAAATCTTCACTCCAGACCTTAATTCTATGGAGGTGCAAGACAAAGTACTCCTCAAACAAAACGCAAAAACTGCTAAAAAAATCTTCCAAAGTAATTATCGTGCAGAACAAATAAAAGAAGAACAGGACACCAATCCTGAAGTGCGTTCGGCAGTTAGTAATGCCATAGATTATTTTAGAAATAATGTCAAAAAAGATGTGTCTTTTATAAAGAAAGATATGTTAGAGGCTGTCAATAAGCTTTTAGAAAATTACTACTTATCTCTAAAGCTATTAGTTGAATTTTCAGAACTCACCAAAGAGGATATTGAAAAAAGACAAAAGAGATCAGCTGAAAATGGAAAACAAGTTTTCGAAAGTGAACTTAATCTTTATCATAATAAAGCCATCAAAATCATTAATGAAAATGATGCCTTACAAAATGAATTTATTCGCTTTGACATAAGTTGGAAAGATGATGAATTGGATGTTCAGGAGTGGTTTAGAGACTTACTTAAAAAAGCAGATTTCTATAAAGAATATACTCAACTAAATAAGCCAAGTTTTGAAGAAGATGTTTTGGTTTTGGATCAAATCTCGAGACAAATAATCTTAAAAAGTGAAGCCATTACAAACTTCATGGCAGAGCGTGATCTGTATTGGGAAGAGAATAAATCAGCATTAAAATCAATGTTGAAAAAAACCATTAAATCCATAGATGAAGATACACAACACATAGAATTAATTGAATTATCTGCAAATTGGGAAGATGACAGTGAGTTTTTTAAGAATCTTTTCACAGACACCATCAGCAATGATGATGAATACGAGAGTATTGTATCGGATTTTGCAAAAAATTGGGCAACAGAAAGAATAGCTATTGTAGATATGATCATTCTAAAAATGGCAGTTTGTGAAATGTTGAATTTCCCAAGCATACCAGTTAAAGTGACTATTAATGAGTATATTGAACTTTCAAAAAATTACAGCACCCAAAAAAGCAAGATATTTGTTAATGGAATGTTAGATAAGATCTCTGCAAAGTTGGAGAAGGATGGGGAAATCAAAAAAAGCGGAAGAGGCTTAATTGACAATAAATAACCAAGCATTTCCATATTCGTAAGAACTAAAAAAACTTTTGCAGTACATTTGAATCGTTTTTTAAGTACCGTATATTTACAGCTAAAGAAAAAAACATGAGCAAAGGAAGTAATTTATTCGCATTCATAGCAGGAGCCGCAGCAGGTACAATCGCAGGTATTTTGTATGCGCCCGACACAGGAGTAAACACAAGGGACAAGTTGACTTATCGCTTAGGTAAATACAAAGAAATGTTAGAAGATCTTTTGAATGATATTTCTAATGGAGAAGAAATAGGCTTAAGCGCTGCCCGTAGTGATGGCGAGAAGGTTGTTAACTCAGCAAAAGAAAAGGCTGAACAGTTATTAACTGATGTTGACGATTTATTAGGTCAAATCAAGAAAAAAGATCAATAATAAATTCAATTTTTAAATTAAATATCAAAATAAATTATGAAAAGTATATTTTATGCAATTTTTGCAGCAGGTTTGCTTTCACTAGCATCTTGTTCAGGAGACCTTGAAAAAAGAGTAACTGATCTGGAGAGAAGAGTAGCTGCATTAGAAGGAAATGGAGGCACTGCTTCAACTATCCAGCCAGCCGTTTCTGATCAAAAGAAACCTACTTTACAAAAGGCTAATGAAAAACCTGAAGGGCCTTTGCCAACAATGGAATTTGAAGAGAAAACACATGACTTTGGTAAGATTACAGAAGGTGATGTAGTAACAAAGGTTTTTACATTTAAAAATACTGGCGAAGCTCCTTTGATTATTTCAAACGCTACTTCGTCTTGTGGATGTACAGTTCCTTCTTATCCAAAAGATAAGCCAATTGCACCAGGTGAAGAAGGTGAGATTGAAGTGAAGTATAATTCAAGAGGCAAGAAAAACCAGGATAACAAAGTGGTAAGAATTACTGCTAACACTTGGCCAGCTACAAATAATTTAACAATCAAAGCATTTGTTGAGCCTAAGGCTGATAAAACAAATGCTGGACCCGTAAAACAATAATAATTAATGATACAATTTATTTTAGCTCAGGCAACAACAGGTGATGATAGCGCTTGGATGAGTCAATTACTCCTTTTTGGAGGTATAATTTTAGTGTTTTATTTCTTTATGATCCGACCGCAACAGAAAAAGCAAAAAGATCAAAAGAAATTTATTGCTGAAATTAAAAAAGGAGATAGTGTAGTTACCATCGGTGGCTTGCACGGAAAAGTTTTTCAGGTTGAAGAGGATAAAATTATTTTGGAAATTGATAAAGGAACCAAAATGATTTTTGAAAAATCAGCTGTATCACTAGAACAAAGTAAAAAACTTCAAGAAAAATAATTAATTATTGAAGCAATTTGAAAAAATATGGGAATGGTTGAGCAATTACTTATTGCCTCAATCAAATGAAACTATTAAAGTGGTAGTCTTGTGCATAGTCACAGCTACCACTTTTTGGTTTTTCAATGCGCTTAACGATAATTATTCAACTCGGATTACATATCCCATAAAATTCACTTACCCAGATTCAGCACTTGTGGAAGTAGAAGAACTTCCTAAAAAAGTAAGTATCAATGTTAGTGGAGGTGGATGGAATTTACTTAGAAAAACTTTTTGGTTTACAATTACACCAGTCGAAGTTCCTTTGGAAGACCCAGTAGAAACGAAATATATTCTAGGTAATTCACTTTATAGCCTTATTGCTGATCAAATGACTGAAATTCAATTGAATTTCGTAGAAAATGACACCCTTAAAATTGATATTGACTCAATGAAATCAACTCGATCAAAATTGATAGTTGATAGTTCAAAAATCAATTTAGCTGAAGGCTATGAAATTACTTCTCAAATCAGGCTCTCGCATGATTCTGCTAGTTTTTCTGGTCCAGAGCGTTTTGTTAAAGAAATACCTAACACTATCAATATCGATCTTGAAGAAGAGAATATTTCAAGTAACTTTTCAAAAGAAATTTACCTACCTACATTTGGCTCCAGCCTTGTTAGTAGAAACCCTGTGGAAGTTAAAATTGATTTCTCAGTGGCTAAATTCATCAAACAAGAGTTAATGCTTCCATTTGAAAAAATTAATGCTCCTGAAGATTCTAATTCATATAATTTTCAAGATAGCCTAGCTACCATGAATTTTAAAATTCGAGAAGAATTGGCTGGAAATTATAACTTAGACAGTATTAAACTATTTGTTGATTTTAATAATATCCAAGCTTCAGATTCTACTGTTTTGCCAGAAGCTAAAATGCTCCCTCACCAATTAAGGAATAGGGAAATTACCTTTCAACCTGTCAAGTTCAATTACAACGACCAATGAAAAAAATAGGGATAACTGGTGGAATTGGAGCAGGTAAAAGTTTAATCTGCGAAGTTTTTCAACTCTTGGGAATCCCTAATTATCCTGCCGACTATAGAGCTAAATGGTTGCAATCAAACGACCCAGAATTAAAAGCTAAAATAACTCATCACTTTGGAGATGAAGCCTATTTCGAAAATGGTGAACTCAACAGAGATTATCTGAGCAAAGAAGTCTTTGGTGATGATAAAAAACTAAAACTACTCAATAGTCTGGTGCACCCAGCTGTTGGTAAAGATTTTGAAAAGTGGTGCGCTCAACATGCTGACAAACCCTATATCTTAAAAGAAGCAGCTTTATTGTTTGAAACTGGCTCTTATAAACAATTAGATGCCACTATCAACGTGCATGCAAATCAGGAGTTAAGACTGAAAAGAACTTTAGAAAGAGATCCGCAAAGAACCAAAGAAAGTGTTTTGGCTATTATGAAAAAACAATTTTCAGATGAGAAGAGAATGGACTTAGCGGATTATGTGATTTATAATGATGAAAGTAAGTCAGTTATTAAGCAAGTGATGGAGTTGCATGAGGAGTTGGCGGGGTGATTTAGAGGGTCCGAGCAAGGATGTACTAACCAGCACGGTAAAATAGCATCGCAAAAATATTAAATCATCAACATACACATAAACATTCCACCGAAACCCATATCACAATTTCATTTTAGCCTAAATCTTACTAAATTAAGTTCAAAATAATTTTGAGACATAGCTAATTGATATATTATGAGTGATAGAATTCATACCCTCAGCGGGTACATACACGAATACCAAAGAAGCGTGCATCAACCAGAGCAGTTTTGGTCGAGAATTGCCGATTCATTTCACTGGAAAAAAAGATGGGACAAAACGGTAGAATGGAATTTTGAAGAGCCCAAAATTGAATGGTTTAAAGGTGCCCAATTAAATATTACGGAAAATATATTAGAGAAAAACCTTTTCACCATGGGCGATAAACCCGCTATCATTTGGGAGCCTAATGAACCTGGGGATGAAAATCAAATCATCAGTTATCGTCAGCTTTATGAAAAAGTAAATCAATTCTCTAATGCTATGAAGGCAAAGGGAGTGAAAAAAGGCGATAGAGTCATTATATATATGCCTATGGTACCTGAAGCAGCCATAGCTATGTTGGCTTGTGCCAGAATTGGAGCAGTTCATTCTGTGGTTTTCGCAGGTTTTTCCTCCAATGCTTTAGCAGATAGAATTAATGATTGCCAAGCAAAAATGGTCTTAACATCAGACGGGAATTTCAGAGGTGCTAAATCAATTCCTGTGAAAGCCGTTGTAGATGAAGCTTTAGAAAAGACTAAAACCATAGAAAATGTTATCGTTTTTAAAAGAACTGGTGAAGAGGTTGAAATGAAATCAGGAAGGGATATCTGGTGGGAAGATGCCATTAAAGGTCAATCAACAGAATGTCCAGCTGAAACCATGGATGCTGAAGATATGCTTTTCATTCTCTACACTTCTGGCTCAACTGGAAAGCCTAAAGGCGTAGTGCATACTTGCGGTGGTTATATGGTTTACACCAAATATTCATTTGAAAATGTATTCCAATATGACCAAGGAGATGTTTATTGGTGTACGGCTGATGTCGGATGGATTACAGGTCATTCCTATATTGTGTATGGACCACTTTTAGCAGGAGCTACAACAGTTATGTTTGAAGGCATTCCTACCTATCCTGATGCAGGAAGATTTTGGGATGTTGTTGATAAATACAAAGTGAATCAGTTTTACACTGCCCCTACTGCTATTCGAGCCTTACAAGCACATGGAACTGACCCTGTAGATAGTAGAGATTTGAGTTCATTAAAAGTTATTGGATCAGTTGGTGAGCCTATTAATGAAGAAGCCTGGCACTGGTATCATTCCCATGTGGGGAAAGGAAAATGCCCTGTAGTAGATACTTGGTGGCAAACCGAAACGGGTGGCATTATGATTTCTCCTTTAGCTGGCATTACTCCTACCAAACCTTCTTATGCTACGCTCCCACTTCCAGGTATTCAGCCAGTGATAGTGGATGCAGATGGAAATGAACTAAAGGGAAATTCAGTAGAAGGAAATCTATGCATGAAATTCCCTTGGCCGGGCATGCTGAGAACCACTTATGGCGACCATGAAAGATGTAAAAACACTTATTTCGCTACTTATAAAAATATGTATTTCACTGGCGATGGTGTGAAAAGAGATGAGGATGGTTATTACAGAATTTTAGGTAGAGTGGATGATGTGATCAATGTATCCGGACACAGAATGGGAACTGCTGAAGTGGAAAATGCCATTAATGAACATCCAAAAGTAATTGAATCGGCTGTAGTTGGTTATCCACACGAAGTAAAAGGACAGGGTATTTATGCTTATGTGATTTGTGATTTAGAAAATAGAACAGAAGAAAACCTAATCAATGAAATAAGTGAAACGGTTCGAAACATCATAGGAGCTATAGCCAAGCCAGATAAAATACAAGTAGTTTCAGGATTGCCAAAAACACGTTCTGGTAAAATAATGCGTAGAATATTGAGAAAAATTGCAGAAGGAGATACCAGCAATCTTGGCGATACTTCTACTTTATTAAATCCTGAAATAGTGGATGAAATTAAAGCGGGAGCTAAATAAATTACCAAACAGTTCCTGATGTTTCAGGAACTGTTTTTCAATTCAATACTGAAACCTACTTATTTTATACAAATAAAAGTAATTATTGTTATATTGGAGTTTATATGAAAACTCTATTCCCTCTATTCATATCTATCATATTCTGCACAGCTTTATCAGCTCAAAATCCTGATAGTTTAGAAAAATTATTGTCAACCGAACTATCCAAAAACGAAAGACAAGAAATATTAATAGCACTTTGTAAGACCTACCGAAATTCCAATCCAAATGCAATGAGGCTCTATGCCGAAGAGCTTATTATATTATCTGAAACTGACACATTAAGCAATAGTTATGCTTGGGGACAATATTATTTAGGCGACTACTTTTATTTAATTGATGATTTTGATAAAACTGAACAACACTTACTTTCGGCTTATGAGATTTTTCATAATAACGAAAACAAGTTGGGCCAACTTGAATCCTCTACATCCTTAGCCAATATATATTTTTTAAGAGACCGGTATAAAACTGCCTTAAACTTTGCTGAATCTTCACTAGATATGGCTTATGATCTGGAAAACAAAGCCCAACAAGCTAATCTATTAGCTTTAATCTGTGATATATATACTTATATGGAACGCTATAATTTAGCTATCCAACACTGTATTCAATCCTTAAAAATAAAAGAGGAATTACAAATTACGCAAGGAAAGGAGATTACGCTCAATACAATTGGACTCATTTATCAAGAAATGGGGACTTACGAAAAATCTAAGGATTATCTTTTAAAGGCATTGAAATTAGCAAAAGAAAATGGAGAACCTTACAATATTGCCACTACTCATAGTAATATTGGAAATTATTACCTGGCTATAGGGAAAATAGACAGTGCTTTATATAGCTTTAAAAATGCTATGGAAATAGATTCAGCAGCGGATGATAAAACCGGTTTAGCCTATTCCTTTTTTGATATTGGGAAAATATATCAAAGTAAAAATGTTTACAATGACGCATTACAATACTTTGAAAATGCAAAATCTCTATCGAAAGAACAAAATATGCCTGAATTAGAAGCTCGAATTGGACTGGAGACAGGAGATATTTATATTAATAAAGGTAATTATCAAAAGGCAATAATTGAATTAAAAAATAGCTCTACTATTGCTCAAAAAATCAATTCTTCCAGCATATTGAAAGATACTTACCAAAAATTATCGCGTTTATACGACAAAATGGGAGACAAAGATAATGCATTGATTTACATGAAGTTATTCATGCTAGAATCAGAAAGAAAATTTAAGGAAGAAAACATTAGGGCTATTGCTGAAATTGAAGCTTTATACAATATTGAAAAAAAGGAAAAGGAAATAGGTCTATTACAGAGAGATAACAATATAAAAGAATTACAAGCAGAACAAAGAAGCTTTTTCATTATTGCACTTAGTGCAGGATTATTCTTACTTATAATCTTAATCCTTATTCTTTACAATAGAAACAAACTGAAAACCAGGGCAAATCAAGCATTAAACGAACAGAATATTGCAATACAGGAACAAAAAGAAGAAATAGAAACCCAGAAAGAAGAATTAACTGAAAAAGGAAATGCATTAGCTGATAAAAACCAGCAGATTACCGACAGCATCACATACGCCAAACAAATTCAAGATTCTTTATTACCACAACTTCCAACAATCAAAGAAGTATTGCCTGATTCTTTCATCTTTTTAAAACCTCGTGACATTGTCAGCGGTGATTTTTATTGGTTCACACGCATTGAAGATAAAATTGCTTTTGCTTTGGTTGATTGTACGGGTCATGGAGTCCCTGGAGCATTTATGACTGTTCTGGCAAATTCACTTTTAAATCAAATTGTAGTTGAAACAGGCATTACATCTCCTGATTTGATTGTTTCTTTACTCGACCAGAAAATACAGCAAAATTTACATCAACAACAACTAGAAAATGCCAATACAGATGGTTTAGATATAAGTTTAGTAATGCTAGACAAAAAAAGAAAGAAGCTAGAATACACAGGTGCCAAAATTCCTCTTTATATATATCGAAAAAATAAAATTGAGGCAATAAAATCTGACAGGTTTAGTGTGGGTAGTACTCAACAGGAAAACAAAGTCTTCACAAAAAAGGAAATTGAATATGAAGCTGGCGATATAATCTATTTAAGCTCGGATGGTTATCAAGATCAATTTGGCGGCCCAAAAAATAAGAAATTTATGAAAAAGAATTTCCGAAATTTACTCACAAAGATTGGTGGATTAAGTATGATCGAACAAAAGGATCAATTAGAAGATAATTTTATTCAATGGAGAGGAAGTAACCCACAAACAGATGACATATTAGTAATTGGGCTTAAACTTACATAATGGATTTTAGAAGTTATAAAAGACTAATATATTACCTGTTAGCCTTTTTAGGAGTCTTCCTTTTTCTTGTATTTAACTTGCTTGAATTTGAGCTTCTTTCCGAGGAAGGGGAAATAGACACCCTATCGGATGCCTTTTGGTATTCTATTGTTACTTTAACCACAGTGGGGTATGGTGACTTGGTTCCTACCTCAACCGGAGGCAGAGCTATTGGCTACGTACTGATTTTTTTAAGTTTAGGAGTTTACGGTTTACTGATAGGTCAAGTATCATCAATTATTTCGAATATTAAGGAAAATAAGAAAATAGGAATGTACGGAACAGATTTCAAAAATCACATAGTAGTTATCGGTTGGACAAATTTTGGTAAAACCGTGATTGATCAGCTCATTAAAGCTGGAAGAAAAGTAGCTATTGTCACTAAAAATAGAGAGAATATAGACCTATTAAAAGAGCTCTATCAAGAGAAGAACTTATTTATACTATATAGTGATTATGAAAATTTCGAATTGCTTGAAAAAGTTAATATCAAAAAATCCAGTACAGTTTTTATAAATTTAGAAGACGATACAGAAAAATTAGTTTATATCCTGAATCTCAAAAAAGAATATGAAGGCTTAAATTATACCGTCACACTTGAAAACTCTAATCTGAAACAGACTTTTATGAGTGCTGGCGTGACTCATGCTATTTCTCGAAATGAAATTGCAAGCCAATTATTGGCTAGCTATATGTTTGAGCCAGACGTAGCATTATTTTCAGAAGAAATTTTAGCATTCCCTACTACTGATTCTGATTATGACATGAAACAATACAAGGTTTTAGAATCAAATCCTTATAATGGACAGCAATATGACAAAGCATTTTATGATTTAAAGAAAAATGAGAATGTTATATTATTAGGCTTGGTAAGAATTGATAATGGGGAAAGAATAGTCTATAAAAACCCGTCAGATAATTTCAATATAAAGGAAGGTGATTATTTACTTATGCTAATGAATCAAAAAACAGAAAAAAATATACGAAAAGTATTCCAATTACATGAAGGAGTTTAGTCTTCCAATCCATAAAATTCAAAATCTTTTCCTTTCCCGTATGCAGTAAGCTCGCTCAAATTAAATTCTTCCAGAGTGGTTAAGTCTTTACATACAAAATCTTTGTGACCTGTGGCTTTGGTTACTCTAAACTCATGCACCTCTCCATAATTAATTAAATAATAATCCTTTCCGACCCTTACTGTTTCTATTGAAATTGACATTATTAAAACACTTATAAATATTCAGTTCATTGAACTGGCAAAATTATATTAAGTTTCGATAATATTTAGGTAATGACTTAAAACAAGGACAATTTAATATCATCAACAATTCATTTTATATTTAATTCTATCATTCTAATTGTTGATATCTTTCATCCATCGCATCTTGATAAGCAATTTTCAGAAGCTATACCCAATAACCATTATTCAGGAAATACCCCTTCAAAAAATGGAAAGAGACTTTTTTCAGCATAAGGTTTATACGAAATAGGCATAGTAAAAGTGATAAATTCATTCGGATGATCTTTTACGTATTGAGCCTCATATTGGAATACATATTCACCCTCATTGGTTTCAGTAATGATACCTGCCAAATGATCTTTATAAAATACTTTTCCTTGTCTCATTTATTCAGTTCTTTACTGTTTACAGGAGCCAACTCATGTCCAAACATGCGAAGAACCAGGTTAACCTTATCATGATTCATATTGGTTTTTCCTTGTTCTATTTTTCGGATTACAGTCAGTGCAACTCCTGCACTTTCCGCAAATTCTTCTTGAGTAAGATTAACTTCTTTCCTCCGTTCTTTAACAAAGTCTGCTAAATTGCTTCATTATATGCATAAACATATAATTAAAGGCCAAGAAAAGTTAAATTGTATTTAAAAGGCATACAAAATCACAATATGAAGTATAATTTTTTTCTAATCAGGATAAAGACAGAACTGTAATTCTATAAAATTCCCAACTTTCAAAACTCACATCAACCCATTTTCTGATAACGAATGAAGACCCCACCTATCTCCATTTCATTTCTCCAGGCCTATATTCCGCCTTTAAATTTTCTAAAATTTCATCTTGCGTAAAAAAGACTGGTTTAAGTTTACCTTGGGCATATAGTTCTGCCTGATCATCATAATGATCTGATTCAGGGTGGTCACTTACACCATAAGGAATAATGGATTTGGCTTTTACCTGCTCTCCAAATTCAACTATAGAGACATAAGAATCGCCCGAGTGTGCTCTAATATTTAATCCTTTCAACCCTACGTCAGGTAAATGACCTTCAAAATCACCCGAGGATGCAAACATGATTCCTGTTATTGAAATCCCTCCGCTAATGGGATAACTGGTTTCAAGTGAATCAAAACTATATTGCTCAGGGTCTAGCGTGCGCTGGTGTCTGTAGATATCTCCCCATTTCACCTTCCACGAGCCTTTTTCATTTTCAAGTTTTTCTATGGCTTCTTCAAAAGCCACCAGGTTGTAGAATTTAGTACCTATTCTTCTCTGATGAAAGCGTTTGAAAGTCCAGATATAAAATAAGGAAGTTTCCACAGACTCACTACTGCTATATTTATCCCAGGACTGTAGTAATTTCAAGGGTTCTTCAATTTTAGCAATTCTTTCTGGATCCTCTCTATTCACTTCAATCACTTCCTTCATTAAAGCTTGCAAATTTTCGTCTGCATTCTGGATATAGGTATCAAATTTAGCGGACTCAAGAGATGCAATTGTAGCATTTTGCATGCTATCCAACATCACCCTAGCTCTCCTGCCTCTATTCGTATTGATCTCATAATATTTCATATAATCCGGATAATCGTCTGGATTAGGATTTTCATTGGTGGTCGTTTCAAAAGGATCGTTGTTACAATTTTGGATATATCCACAATCAGGGTTTAAGAGCTGTGGCAATTCCTCTAAACTATGGTAGCCTTGCCATTGACTTTTCTTCAAGCTTCCATCCACGGGGCGTTGCCAATTTAAAGAAGTATCGCGCTTTGGTATGATGCCGTTATACAGATAGAATATATTTCCTTGGTCATCTGCATAGGTAATATTATGTACAGAAAGTGAATTGAGGCGCAAAGCGTCTTTAAATGATTCAAGGTTCTCCGACAGAGCCATTTGGTAAAGTTGGTTGAGCATGCCGCCTTTCTCTAGTCCCGCCAGTTTTATACTAAGGGGCTTACCACTTTCAGATTCGGATAAAATTGGGCCGTGAATTGTTTTCCGGAAAGTTATTTTTTGATATGTAAAACCTGAATCAGTCTTAATCTTCATGCTATCCTGGTAAGATTCCACCTCTAAATATTCTTCTCCAAAGCTGTAAAGAGAAGAGTCCTCAGGGTGATCAAACTGAATTTCATAAGTATCGGCTACATCAGGGCGATTGACTGTCCAAGCCCAACCTAAATTTTCATTATGTCCCATCACAGGAATAATTCCTGCGCCATAGCCAACCACTCCATAAAAATTCAAGCCTTCCTCACTTGTCAATTGTACTTCATAAGCTTCATTATAATTGAGGTGAGGATTAGTAACTAGTATAGCATTATTTGACTTGGTTTTCCCTTTACCTAAAGCAAAAGCATTTGATCCAATACTTTTAATATCATCCATCAAATATTCTACAATCATATCATCATTCACACGCACTTGACCCAATCCAGCAAAGGCATTGTTTTTATATTCTGCCAAAATAAACCAAGGCTCAAAATGAGTCAGTAATCGAGGGCTTACTTCAGGATTGTTTTCGAGATAGTAATTTATGCCCATTGCATATGCATCACACAATTTTTTGATTTTTGGATCTAAAGATTTGTATTCTTCCTTTGAAAGCCGTTCAATTTCGAATGCTTTTATCCGAACGTCATTGCTTTTTCCAGCTTCGCCTTCAATTTCTGCTAATCTTCCAATCGACTGAATGAATTTCAATTCAATTTTATGAAACTGATCTTCTGCACGGGCATAAGCAAAACCAAAAATGGTGCTTTCATCTGTTTCGCCTTTCACATGAGGGATTCCATAGATATCTCTATAAATGGTAACTTCTTGAGCTAATTTTTCAGCTGTGGAAGGTGTTGAGTCTGTAGTGTTACAAGCAAAGCTTAAACACAATATGAAGCTGAATAGTATGTAATTTATTTTTTTGTTCATGGATGTATTTCTGAGGATTTAATATTCAAATATAAGATTTGTAAAGGATTCTGAAATAATTACCAGTTTTCAAGTAATGTACAAACCTTAATGATTACAAAGAAAACTATTAATTTTAGTATCCAATAATGTGCTTAGTGTATTAATTTTATATTTCAATATTTTTGAAAAGATCATTCTGTCTTTCAAATGTTAAGCCCTGTTATTCGGCTAAATCTATTTCAGCATTTTAAAAGACGAATTGTGATCCCATTTTCGCTCCTTGTAAATATCCAAATAATATGATTTCCAATCCGAAAACCTTTTAGAATTGATGTAAAGTGGTTTTTATTATTATTTTAGATATCAATTACAATGCAACAGTTGTGATAACTATTAAACATATGCAATCTCCCTTCTTTTATATTAAAGCCACATTCATAATATAACCAATTAATTATTTTCAGACTTCCCTAGTGTCTACATAATTTCCTGAATGATAAAAACCAACTTACTCATATATTTTGTTGGTCATTTTTTTAGAGCCCATCGCTTTCTAATAATTCAACTACTTGACTTATCAGTTTCACTCTATGCTCTAAGTTTCTATAATTTATTTTGTTAGCTGTATCAGTAGTTTTATGGTAATCTTTATGTATTCCAGAGTGAAAAAAGATAGCAGGGATTCCTTTTTTGTAAAAGTTGTAGTTATCAGATCTTGTAAATAATCCTAATGGGTCACTTGAATCATTTAAGGAATAATCAAATTCACACTTATCATATGCATTATCTGCTTTAATCATAAGTTCATTTAAGGCTTTGGACTGATCAGATCCAATACAATAAAGGTATTTATTACCAAAATGTTTGTCGTCCTTTCTAGAAATCATATCAATATTAATGTTGCATATTATCTTTTCAGGATTGAAAGAATGCTTATTTACGTGATATTCTGAGCCTAATAGTCCAGCTTCTTCGGCAGAAGTTGCCAAAAACATGATATTATAATTCAAATTTCTTGCTTTAGAGAATCTCTCAGCTAGCTCTAATAAGGCGGCAGTTCCAGAGGCATTGTCGTCAGCACCTGCAAAGAACCGATCACCTATTTTTCCCAAATGATCGTAATGCGCACTGATTACAATGGTCTTGTCAGTTTTCCCTGTAAGCAGCCCGACAACATTAGCTGTTTTAATAGTGTTTTCTATTTTTTCAAATTTCGCTTTTACTTTTATCTTTGGAGCATCTTCTATTTTATTTTGTTCAATTAATCTATTTAATTGATTGATAGATAAACCACTAATATTTTTTACTTGAGAATTAGGGATAAGTATGCCATTGACATACTGAATGGTATCCCATTCGGCAATTTTACTCTTTGTCCTATTCTCTCTGGGCAGAGAATGTCTTTTTGCTAAGTAATGACTTTTTAGTGTGAGTCTTATCGACTCAAATTGTTTGTCATTTTCAGGATTTGCTAAAATCACACCAAAAGCATTCCTTTTTGCTAACTTTTTTTTGTATTTAATACCTGCTCTAAGGTTATCAATGAAAATTAAAACAAAGCGGTCAGCCACCTCAATTTTATTTAATTCCTCATCCGTCCCCATTCCACCGAAAACTACTTCCTTTTCAATTTCCTCATTTTGAACATCATTTCCCTGAAATACCATATTTTCAAAATTTGTGAGTTTGGCATTTGGGGTTTCAATATAGACTTCCCCCCAGTATTTCTGCTTCACTTCAAATTCTTCCAGATAGCTACTTTCACTAAAAGTATTTAACCCCAACTCTTTAAAGGTGTCAGAAATAAATCTCTCGGCTTTCTTTTGTCCCTCCGTGCCGATTCCTCTTCCTTCAAGGGAATCCGCTGCCAAGATTTTCACTATTCTCTTAAGGTCTTTTTTGTCAATTTCAGAATTCTGTTGTTGCCCGAATCCTGTTAAAACGAAACTTATTAAAATTGCTGTTAATACTAATCTTTGCATGAAGTTGTAGTTTATTAATATTGACTGGCTCTGATAAATGGGTTTAGAAAGCGTTAAGAATGCAAACTAATAAAAAGCACATTATAATTAAAATCAACTTTATTCGTACCTATAATTAAGCATCATTCTTACTTTTCCTCGCTCAATAAAGCCTCAATAATAGGATATCTAATCTCAACATATTTATCACTGTTCGACAAATAAATAACAACCAAATCCTCATTTATCCCTCTCATAATTTGAGATTTATAACCATTTGCTCCACCATTATGACCAGCAAATAGCCGCTTTTTGCCACTTATTTCAGGGTCGTTTATAAACCAAGCAAAGCCATATCTTATTTCATCATTAAAGGGTGTAAAGATTTCTTTAAAACTCGCCTTTGAGATTAATTGAGTTCCCCTTAAGGCTTGGTCCCATTTAAATAAATCTCCAACGGTAGAATACATTCCTGCAGCAGAAAATGATTGAGACATGTCCCAGTGAGGAGCATTTAAGAAACTATTCTCTTTTTGAATATAGCCTGTCGCTAAGTTTTGTTGAATAGTATCTTGTGAATAGTAACCGGTATTTTTCATATCTAGAGGCTCAAGTATATTTTCTTGCAACAATTGGGCAAAATCTTTACTTGTTACCTTCTCTACAATTACGCCAATTAAATAATATCCTACAATTCCGGAATACTCGAATTGAGCACCAGATTCAAATTCTAAATTTTTTTCACCATATTTCTTAACAAAATCTTCCTTTGTCATTGGTTTATACCTGTCCGTCAAGTCTGCATTCGGAATACCATGAGTGTGAGTAAGCAAGTGCCTTATTGTGATTTTGTCTCCAGTTTCTTTTTTAAAGTTTGGAAGATATTTTGTAATGGGCTCATCTAGACTTAGCTGACCATTTTCAACCAACTGCATAACTAAAACTGCAGTAAATTGCTTTGTAAGTGATCCTATTAAAAATTTCGTGTCCAGATTATTTTCAATCCCGAATGATCGATTAGCTATTCCATAAGCATTCTGAAAGATAACTTGTCCATCTTGCCCCACTAAGACTACCCCGTTTAAATGTTCTTTAGCATCTATCTCATCCAATATTCCTGAAATCTTATCGGTCTGACCGTAAGTTGAAATGCTTACAAGGAAAAATAATATAGATATTAGAATTCTCATGGTTTTTGGTGGTTATGGTGTAGCGTTAAAGCTATAAAAATTGGGATTAATAGAGCACTAATCTTTCTTTCTGCTCAACCCCACTATGTCGTTTAAATTCAATAATTGTGGTGTAATTTACAATTTCCACCTCAAAAAACTAAGATCATATTGATATATGCTTCTTTATTATTATTTGAAATTTTTTAATTTAGTTCTAATTGTTGGCTAGAGTTCATCCATATTATCATAACTAGAAATAGAATTGCAGCTATTCTGTGATATATACGATTTTTCAAAAGCACCAATTCGAATGTAAGAGTTAACATTAGAATTCGAGCAATCCACCTATGATTTAGCAAATCCGATTTTATAGGCAGAGATATTTTCATTCGGAATGCTTTCTTCCTCAGCCAGCCTTTTAAATATTTTCAGAAATTCAATTAAATAATTTAATTTATCTGCTTCGAAATTGATAGGAAAGCAATCATCACCTCCCAGTTTTAAGATCTTCTTTTTAGTTTCAAATTCGATTTTATCTGAAACAATGATAATGGGAATAATATTATTCGAGGCACGAACTGTATGACCAATCTTACTTAAGTTTATAAAGAAGATAGGGTCAATATAATCTGTATGAAATATGATTACATCAGGCGTATTGCTTGAAGTAGCTTGTTCAATGGCAACAATCAACTGGTCGATAGTGAATTTTTCAACTCGAGCAAACATATTCAAATTCGGCTCATTAGCAGCCTCATTACTTATGTAAAATATCCTCTTATTAAACACCTTATCTTTAGTTAAAGAAAAATCTTTAATCTCATTGGTCGAATGGTTATGTATAGCTTCCATAGTGTTACTGTTCAATTTCTTCAAATATTCCGCTCAATAAACTGTGTAATGTGTAACTGCTCTGGATCAAAAGGCTTTTGCAAATACCCCTTCGCGCCTAATGAAAGGGATCTGTTCTTGAAAGCTTCCTCTGACCTATTGCTTATAAAAACAAATGGTATATCGGAAAACATACCACTCTTTGAAATACTTTTAAAGAAATCAAAGCCATTCATATTTGGCGTATTAAAATCTGAAACAATCATGGAAGGGATATTCCCTTTAGAAAGCCATTTCATTCCAGCCAAACCATCATTTTTAAAAATCAATTCATAGTCAGTTTTCAACAAAACATCCAATAAAAATCTCATTGGCTCATCATCCTCAACTATCAAAATCGTGTGCTTCCTATTCATGTAACTTATTTTACGATATTATTCACATTATCAATGAATATCTTTATACTTTTCTAATAAAATACTGATTTTTACTAATATTAAATCATATGTATCATCATTTTTTTACATAATTATTAGATTATATATTACATCTAATATCATATGTATAAATTCACAGTACAAATTTATTTTATTAATTATCAGTATTTTACGCAAACGAATTAAAAAAGTTAAAACTCATTTTATTTATAAATATTACATACTACTACAAGGATATCTGACACCATTTGGTAATTGATGATTTATAAGAATTTATCGTGTAATATTTATTACATTATTTAATATTATTATTACATTACTTTGATAAAAATTGAATAGATGTAGTAATGACTAAACGACTAAAACAAGAAAGAAAACTATTTAGGAATATATTTCACTCTTACTATTCCGGAATGAATAGCAGTGAATTTTGGAAGACAACAAGAGGCTCTATTGAATTAAATTTAAATTATTAAGCTAGCTGATATCATGCAACTCAAAAGGCGTTATCATACTATGCATAGGGATATCATATTGATTAGCATAAACATTACTTTCTAACAAGGGGCCTAATGTTACACCGACAAACTTGGTATTGCTTTTACATTTTTGTAAGAATCTATCGTAATAGCCTTTTCCATAGCCAATCCTGTGTCCGCTTTTGCTTCCCACCACCATTGGGACTAAAACACAGTCAATTTTATCAACTAAATAAGGAGTACCATCTTGTGGTTCTGGTATCCCCCATTTATTTTCTAGAAAAGTAGTATTCTCTGTGATTTTTACGTGACTTAAAACAGGATTTTTCAAATCGGAAATTGCTGTAATGATATCAATTTTAGGTTTTTTGCTCCATAAAAATTGGATGAAAGGAAAGATATCAGGCTCCTTGTTTTTCTTGATAGGGATAAATGTATGGATGCTTTTAAACTGGTGTATTTCTTGAAATTCAATTAAACGATGGTAAAGCAGCTGATTTCTTCTTTCATATTCAGCTTGACTTAAAAACTTCCTTTTCTCTAAATAAACTTTTCTTAAAGTATTTTTATCCATCCCATCGCATTATATGGAATTGTAAATTAAAAGGATTAAAAGACTTTGTCAATTTTCTGATAAACTTAGGATCAGCCATATAAAAGCTTAGAAAATTCTCTTTCCGCTCTTGAAGCCCATTGCCTGGAAATAAAAAATCTTTTATCTCATCGATTTGCCGCATTTTATCAGAATGCTTTCGCTTTTCTGCAGCTAACATTTTCTTTTCAATTTTATTTAGCGAATTGCTAATCTTTTCAGTTTCAGCTTCTGTCATTTGAGATAAACTCAAATCTACTTCACCCGCAAAATGCTTAATATTTTCTAATATTGCCTTTAATTCTTTACGCTCTTCATTTAAATTCAACTTCTGAGCGGTAATCTTTTTTGTAATTTGCTTTTTCAACAACTCCCTTTCGGTAAACAAATCAAGTTTATTTAACTTCAGTTTTTTTATTTTATGCCGAATCCTGTTAGGGATAATCATTCCAAAGTTTCGTGGCAATAAAATAGGGAAAGGGATTTGAAATGATTCAAAAACAGACTTCAACTGCATCCAATAGGCTACTTCTGCAGGTCCGCCCGTGTAGGCTAAATTAGGTAAAATTGCTTCTTGATATACTGGCCTTAAAACAACATTAGGACTAAATCTTTCAGGATGATTTTCAATTTCTGATTTTATTTCTTCTTCAGTAAAAGTCAACTCGGTATTTAATACCTTGAACTCCCCATTCTCCTTTACAATTCTTTCTCTTAATCCATCCTTCAAATAAAAAAAGTTGATTTCTCGGGGATAGGTCTGGGTTTTATAGCCTAATTCATCTAAAGATGCCGAGCAATTTTCAACCAACTTATTAACAGAATTATGTAAAATATCATCCTGAATAATATTTTTAAATTCTGTTTTTAAGCTAGCATTATCTGCATCAAGCACCACTAAGCCATATTTACCATAAAGTGTGTTTACATATTCACGAACTGCATCAGCTAGATTAGCAGATTGAGCGTAAGACTTATGAAAAACACTATTTTCACCACTAATTTTATTTGCTAAGTCATCTAAACCATCCGTTTTCATTCTACCTACGGCACCACTCTGTTCAGTATTCCATTTAAATTTTTTACCCTCCAGCTGAACAGATTTTATCTCCTCCAAATCATGATCTTCAGAAGCCATCCAGTAAACGGGAACGAAATTATAGTCAGGGTATTTGGCTTTTAATTGCTTACAAGCATTTATGACGGTAATTATCTTGAAATGAAAATATAATGGTCCGGTAAAAATATTAAGTTGATGACCAGTTGTAAGGGTAAAAGTCTTTTCATCACCCAGACTTTCAATATTTTGTTTAACAGCCTCCTCAACTTTAGAAACTTCTGCGTATTGAGCCTCTAACACTTGAACAAGCTGCTTTCTATTAATGCTATGTTGGGATTTCTCCTGAATTTGACCTTCAAAACTTTCAAGGCTTGGGTAGCGGTGATAGAATTTTTTAAGCTCCTCTTTTTGTTGTACAAAATCAGTAAATATTGGCGCAAAAAGACCAGTTTCTGAAAAATCAATACACGCTACCTTCATATTTTAATGTTATTTCAAATTACCGTATAAATCAAACTCAGTTGCATCAGTGATTTCTACTTCAACGAAATCTCCAATTCTAGCATAGCTTTCTGTGGCATCAATTAACACTTCATTGTCTACTTCAGGTGAGTCATGTTCTGTTCTACCCACAAAAAATCCACCTTCTTTTCTATCTACCAAAACTTTGAAAGTTTTACCGATTTTCTCTTGATTTAATTCTTGAGAAATTTGAGTTTGTAATTCCATTACGGCATCGGTTCTTTCTTGTTTGATTTCATCCGGAACATCATCCTCAAAACTAAAAGCATGTGTATTTTCTTCATGAGAATAAGGGAAAACACCTAAACGGTCAAATCTTGTATTCCTTACAAAATCCATCAACTCCTGAAAATCTTCTTCAGTTTCTCCTGGGTGACCAGCAATTAAAGTAGTTCTCAAGGCAATTCCAGGCACTTTCTCTCTGATTCGCTCGATTAAAGCCTCTTGTTTTTCACGAGTAGTTCCTCTGCGCATCATTTTCAGCATTTTAGTGGAGCCATGCTGAAGAGGCATATCTAAATAATTACAGATATTGTCTCGTTCTGCCATCACATCTAAAATATCTTCAGGGAAACCAGTTGGAAAAGCATAATGTAATCGAATCCATTCTATTCCTTCCACATCGGAAAGCTGCTTTAATAATTCAGCTAAGTTTCTTTTTTTATAAATATCCAATCCGTAATAAGTTGAATCTTGAGCAATAAGCAAGATCTCCTTAGTACCATTTCTGGCCATATTTTTAGCTTCTTTCACCAATTCTTCTATTGGGCGAGACACGTGCTTTCCACGCATAATCGGAATAGCACAAAAAGAACAAGGGCGATCGCAACCCTCTGCTATTTTCATATAAGCAAAATGATTGGCGGTAGTAGTTATTCTTTCCCCTACTAACTCATGCTTATAATCAGCATTGAATTTCTTCAAAAGCATTGGCAATTCCATAGTACCGAAAAAGGCATCTACCTGCGGAATTTCCTTTTCTAAATCATCTTTATATCGCTGCGAAAGACATCCTGTTACGTATAATTTCTCAATTATACCCTCCTCTTTTGCATCTGCATAGCGTAAAATAGTATCTATAGATTCTTGCTTAGCATTATCTATAAACCCACAGGTATTGACTACTATGATGTTAGAATCATCTTTATCTGATTCATGCGTAACATCAATATCATTGCCTCTCAATTGTGTCATCATCACTTCGGAATCCACTAAATTTTTAGAACATCCTAGTGTGACCACATTAACTTTGTCTTTCTTTAATCCTTTCGTCTTCAAAATTTTCTCCTCTTTAAAATATATCTAAAACAGTATACATCAAATTTTATGATTTAATTCAAAAAATCTAAAGCACATCATCCACCTTTCAACAACAGCTCCTGTTTCAAGATGCAAAGTTAATCAAATATTATAGGAATTGTTTTCAGATGTGATGAATTACAATCAATTCCTGCCTAACTCGTTTAGCTTGTCAGAATATATAATATCTTTGCACCCCAATGGAATCAATTATCAAAAAAAGCTTAGTAATATTATTAATCGCAGGCATTTTTGCTTGTGATGTTGATAGCAATTGTGGAAGCATAAACGTGGATTATGTGACCTTTGGCACTGTAACACTTAATGCTAATTTAGAAGAAGCACCGAAAAATGTGAGCTTTGACAGTATTATCAGCCCACAAACTGACAGTATCTTTAGATATAAAGACAGTATTTCTATTTCAAGTTTCAGATTACCATTAAGCCCTGTAGAAAATCAAACAGATTTCTTTTTTTATTATTCTATTAATAATGCTAATGACACTGTTAAATATGGTGATACGATTCGCTTCACCTATGAAAAATTGAATAGAGTAGATTCTCCTGAATGTGGAGTTGATTTCGAGTTTGTTGGCATGGATACTGCTTATCAAACATTTGATTCTTTAGTTATTGTAAATGATACATTAAAAAGGACTATAAATGCGCCTAATATTAAGTTGTTTATTTTTTAGTCTCATCAGCTTTTCCGTATTCGGGCAAAGAACTGGAAGTAATGCAGAAGTTGATTCAGCTGAACAAAAAATTGTAGAGCCTGAAAGACCAAAAGTGCCTAAATCTTTCTTTATTCCAACAGGGATTAGGATTGGAACTGATTTGGTGGCATTAGGTGTAAATGCCTTTGGCAACAATCGCCAGCGATATGAATTTCAGGCTGATGTTGATTTTCATAGAATTTATTTAATTGGGTCTTACGGTATAAATCAATACCAAATTAGTGGTGAAAACTTTGAATATAGCAATGATGGTAATTATTTCAGGATTGGATTAGAAGCTAACTTTCTAAAATTTGATCCTGACTACAATACTTTAACTTTTGGATTACGGTACGCAAGAGCAAATTATTCTGAAAGCTTAACGACCAATATGACTAGCCCAATTTACGGACCCTATGAAGAAAGCTTAAATAATGAGACAGTAAGTGCAAGATGGTTTGAAATGACAACCGGATTGAGAGTAATGGTTTTAAAAAACCTATATATGGGCTATACTTTTAGAATCCAGTTGAACCGCAAATTATTTGATGCTTCTAGTTTCAGATCTTATGATATACCCGGATTTGGAAGAGCGGAGTTTAAAAACAGATGGACATTCAATTATTATCTGACCTATAGAATTCCATGGAAAGAAAAACAAGTGATGGAAAGATCACGGTAATTCATGACCTTTCCAAAAGCCTTTATTTAACGCTATATTCTTTCACTGCCTCTATAAAATATTTTACATGATCAGGATTAATATCCGGATAAACACCATGTCCTAAATTGGCAATATGTCTGTCCGAACCGAACTGTTCCAACATTCTGACGGTGTGTCTTTTAATCGTTTCTTTATCAGCATACAAAACACATGGATCAAGATTTCCCTGTAAAGTTTTGTTATTTCCAACGGCTTTTCTTACCTCTATAGGATTCATCGTCCAGTCCAGGCCGATGGTTTGATAATCAAGCTTGCTTAAATCAGGAAAAGCGGCATGGGCGTCTTTAGCGAAGATAGTTTTAGGAACATCCTGTATGGCATCAGCAATTTTCCGTAAATATGGAATAGAAAATTCTTTGTATTGTTCATGGGATAAAATTCCTGCCCAGCTATCAAAAACCTGCACTAAATCTGCTCCAGCTTTAATTTGAGCTTTTAAATAAGCAATAGTGCTATCCGTAATCTTACTCAAAAGTTGATGAGATAAGTCCGGCTCTGTATAAAGCATAGCCTTAGCCTTAGAGAATGTTTTGCTACCAGAACCTTCCACCATATAGGCAAAAATAGTCCATGGAGCACCTGCAAAACCAATTAATGGAACTCTGCCATTTAATTCCTTCTTAGTGATTTCAATAGCTTTCGTCACATACGAAAGGCTTTCTTCCACATCGGCAACTCGAAGTTTTTCGACATCGGCTTTTGATTTGATCGTTTCTGGGAAACGTGGCCCTTTTTTTTCCACCATTTCATACGGCAATCCCATAGCTTCTGGGATCACTAAAATGTCGGAAAAAATAATAGCAGCATCCACATCCAGAATGTCAACAGGCTGTATAGTAACTTCAGCTGCTAATTCTGGAGTTTGCGCCAATTCAATAAATCCACTAACACTCGCTCTGACTTTTCTGTATTCGGGTAGTATCCTTCCAGCTTGTCTCATCAGCCAAACAGGAGTTCTTTCCACTTTTTCACCTTTTGCTGCTCTCAGCAGCAGATCATTTTTTAATTCCATATTGCAAATATACATTCATATTATGCTTCTGAATTATAATAATGCTAAACTTTTACGTTTCTTTGCCGATTAAAGGATTAGGTTAAATCTATACTGTTATGTCAATACTTTTTAGTGAATTTAAGGAATGGAAAGAATACTGCGAGGAGAAAGGTGTTAAACTTTTTGAACCAGTATTGGAGTATGAAAAAGATCAAAAGGGAAAAGATGCAGATTTCGTATGGGAAAATTTGCAAAAAGCCTATGATGTAATGCGAGATGCCGTAAAAACTGGACTGGAAGAAGACATGCAATCTCGATCTGGAATGATTAATAATGGAGCCAAAAAGGTATATAAAAATCCCATAACAGTTTTAGATCCTAATTTCCAGAAATTAATTGCCAGAGCATTAGCTGCAAAAGAAGTGAATTCTTGTATGGGGAGAGTGGTAGCTGCACCTACCGCAGGAGCTAGCGGAATTTTGCCAGGCACCATGTTTACGCTACAGGAAATTCACGGATTAGAGGATAGGAAAATATTAGAAGGGCTTTTAGTGGGTGCTGGAATTGCTTTAATTATTGAACAAAAAGCTTCATTAGCAGGCGCTGTTGGAGGTTGCCAAGCTGAAACAGGAAGTGCAGCCGCAATGGCTTCTGGGGCAATTGTTTATTGTTTAGGTGGAGATATTGATCAAGTATTTAATGCAGTTGCCATTACCATTCAGTGCATGTTAGGTTTAGTTTGCGATCCTGTTGCTGGACTTGTGGAAGTGCCTTGCGTAGTAAGAAATGCAAGTGCTGCAGCTATAGCCAATTCTTCTGCCCAAATTGCTTTATCCAATGTAAGTGGTGTTATTCCAGTTGATGAATGTGTAGATGCCTTAGGTGAAGTAGGGCAAAGCATGGAAACGAAATATAAAGAAACTGCAATGGGAGGTTTAGCAGCTACACTAACAGGTCAAAACATTTCTAAAAAAGTGTTAATTCAGGATATAGAAATGCTACCTGATGAAGAAGAAAATGATTGATTCACTTTATGATATGACTGTAATGGTATAATAAAGGTAAATCCCAACTAATATTAGCCCTTCGTAACGGTCCACAATCTTATTTAAAGCCATAAATGGTAATATGAGTAAGGTAATTCCCATCATCCATATCATATCTGAATTAACTATTACTTCACTTACTTCTATCTCAGATATCAGGCTAGTTATACCTAATATGGAAAGAATATTGAAAATATTAGATCCCATTAGGTTTCCTAGTGCCATATCGGTTTCTTTTTTAAATGCGGCTACAACAGAAGTTACTAATTCTGGCAAACTAGTTCCTAATGCTACGATTGTAATACCAACAATACGCTCACTGACTCCCATATAAATTGCTAAATCCTTGGAACTATTCACAAACCAGTCTGAACCAAAATACAGCCCAGCTCCACCAATTGCAATTAAGGAAAGATCCTTAATCATATTCTTCTTTGAAGCAGGAGTTGGCTCTTCAACTTCAATCCCAAGTTCTTCAGGGCTTATGTGATTTTTTCTTGATCTTCTAATAATAAAAAACAAGTACAAAGCCAAAAGTAATACAAATCCAATACCCTCATAATCATTCACATACCCTTCCTGAACTAAGAAATATAATAATAAAGAACAGCCCATGGTCATAGGCCAATCAATTTTTATGGAATCAGAATTAACAGGAATGGGTGCTATTAGAGCAGTAACTCCTAATACTAGTGCGAGATTACAAATATTAGAACCAATCACATTCCCCATTGTAATGTCTGGACTTCCAGCAAGTGCTGCCTGAATACTAATCAATAACTCAGGAGCAGAAGTACCAAAAGCCACAATAGTAACTCCAACCACTAAAGGGGACATTTTTAATCTTAAAGCAATTCTTGAAGCACCTCTAACCAATAACTCTCCTCCTAAAATAAGTACCGCCAAACCAACTATGAGCAATATGGTGTTAGATAGAGGCATAAATTAACGAGTGTGTTTTTGTCCGTAGCTTAAATCTCCGGCATCGCCTAACCCTGGTAAAATATAAGCATTTTCATCAAGCTCTCTATCTAAGGAACCTAAATATATGTCATAATTTCCTGTGAGATTATCATTTATAAACTGTACCCCTTCCGGTGTGCCTATGGCTGCTGCAATGATAATTAATTCAGGTTTAGCAATTTGCCTTATATGTTCAATAGCTTTGATTAATGATTGACCAGTAGCTAACATTGGATCAGCCAAAATTAAAGTTCTACCTTCCAATGGAGGTAGCGCTTCATAACCCATTTCAATAGTGAAATTAGTTTCGTCTGTGTGTTTCCTATAAGCTCCTATAAAGCCCGAATCTGAATGATCGAATATATTAAGAAACCCTTGATGAAATGGTAATCCTGCTCTTAAAACACTCACTAAAACAGGGAAATCATGCATTAAGGCAACAGATGTCTTTTCTAGAGGTGTTTGAATATCTCTATTTTGATAGTAAAGAGATTTTGAGATTTCATAAGCTAATAATTCAGCTATCCTCTCAAGGTTTCTCCTGAACCTATAGCGATCTTTTTGAATATCGATTTCTCTCAATTCCGCTAAAAAATGGTTTGCAATGCTATTTTCTTTATTTAAAATATACATTTATGGTAGTAGGTTGACATTATTTGGAGTCAAAACCTAAATATAATTTTATTTTTTAAGAAAAAAATTAAAAAATGGAAATATCCGGTTCAGAAGTTCAATTCTACTCTTAAAAGATTTTAACTTTGCACCAATGATAGATTACAAACTACTACAGCAACTATGCAGTATTCATGCTCCTTCAGGAGAAGAATATATGGTGAAAAACTTCCTGCTCAACTATATTAAGAAAAATCAATCCGATTGGAAAGTACAACCAAAGCTTCATCACGGTGAGGATTTCCAAGATTGTCTTGTACTGGTTTTTGGAGAACCAACAACAGCAGTTTTTGCTCATATGGATTCGGTAGGTTTTACTGTTCGTTATGAAAATCAACTTATACCAATCGGTGGGCCGGAAGCTAAAAATGGTTATAAATTAAAAGGAGAGGATTCATTGGGTCCTATCGCATGCGATTTAGAACTGAATGAAGAAAATCAAACCTTTTATAAATTTGGAAGAGGAATCGATAGAGGAGCTAGCCTAACTTTTGAATGTGATTTTAGAGAAACTGAAGAACACATCCAATCATGCTATTTAGATAACAGATTAGGTGTTTTCAATTGTCTTAAACTAGCAGAAACCTTAGAAAACGGCATGATCGTTTTTTCTGCTTATGAAGAACACGGAGGTGGAACAGTGCCCTTTTTGGCAAAATTTATGGTTGAGCAATATGGTATTCACCAAGCCTTAATTTCAGACATCACTTGGGTAACTGAGGGAGTTAAACATGGAAAAGGAGTAGCCATTTCAATGAGAGACCGTAATGTCCCTAGACAATCATTTGTTCAAATGATTCAAAATATGGCGGATAATTCAGGAATTCCTTATCAACTGGAAGTAGAAGCAAGCGGAGGAAGTGACGGTAGAGAATTACAAGATTCCCCCTACCCTATCGACTGGTGTTTCATTGGGGCACCAGAAGATAATGTCCATTCTCCAGATGAAAAGGTCCATAAAAAAGATATTGAGGCTATGGTGGCTATGTACAAATTCTTAATGAGTGAATTATAAAAATGATCAAGATTATAGATAAGGAATTTATTCCATACATATCAGCTGAAGAAATCAACAGCAGAATAAAGGAGCTTGGAACCGAAATCAGTAAGTCTTATAAAGATGAAAAACCACTCTTGGTAAGTGTGCTAAATGGTTCTTTTATGTTTACAGCTGATTTAATACGGACAATTGATACTGCTGTGGAGGTAACTTTTATTCGAGTAGCATCATATGAAGCTTTAAAAACTACAGGAAAAGTTCGGGAGATATTGGGGCTGAAAGAGAACGTATTTGGAAGAGATATTTTAATTTTAGAAGATATAGTTGATACAGGCACTACTTTAGAGCATCTGATGAATGCCTTTAAAGATTTAGGTACGAAATCCATTAAAGTAGCCACTTTATTGCATAAACCTGATGCCCAAGAAAAAGCCGACAAGCCTGATTTTGTAGGTTTTGAAATTCCTAATAAATTCGTTGTGGGATACGGACTAGATTATGAAGGATGGGGAAGAGAACTTAAGGAAATCTATCAATTAAGATAAATGTAACAATTTTAAACATAAATCTTTTATATTTGATTTTCATTTATACCAAAACCAACAATTAATTTCAAGAAATTTTATTGTTAGGTACTGGTTATAAAACAGTTATAAATTTTATTGGAGTAATTGCCTAATAGGCTCTATTTAAATTACAATCATGTTGAATATTATATTATTTGGCCCTCCCGGAGCGGGAAAAGGCACACAAAGCGAAAAAATAATCGATAAATATAAATTAACTCATATTGCTACTGGCGATTTATTTCGGAAGCATTTAGGAGAAGGAACAGATTTAGGAAAACTAGCTCAGAAATACATGGATGAGGGGAATTTGGTACCTGATGAAGTGGTGATTGGTATGGTAGACGAAAAAATCAAAGAGACCCAATCCAGCAGCAGTGGTTATATATTTGATGGCTTTCCAAGAACAGTTCCGCAGGCAAAAGCTTTGGATACTTTATTGAAAGAAAAAGGCGAAAAAATTGCCGGAATGATTGCGTTGGATGTTCCTGAAGAGGAATTAAAAAAACGAATTAAAGAAAGAGGAAAGACTTCTGGTAGAACGGATGATCAGGATGAAGCCAAAATAGAAAATAGAATTAAGGTTTATCAAGAAGAAACTTTACCAGTTGCCAACTATTATGATGGTGAAGGTAAATACGTTAAAATCCATGGAGTAGGAACTATAGATGAGATTTTTAGTAAAATTTCAAATGAAATTGATAAATTAAAATAAAATTTATCCAATTTTACTGAAGCCGACCTATTCAAATTAGGTCGGCTTTTTTATTTCCTGCTTAAATTAAACTAAATTTGCGCCTTAATATTTAGTCCCATGGCCAATCCCAATTTTATTGATTATGTTAAATTTTGCTCTCGCTCCGGTAAAGGAGGTGCAGGTGCTGTTTCTATGCGTAGAGAAAAGCACGTACCCAAAGGCGGGCCCGATGGTGGAAATGGCGGCCGGGGTGGCAATATTATTTTAAAAGGGAGCACCCAACTTTGGACTTTACTTCATTTGAAATATAAAAAGCACGTAATAGCCGATGGCGGTGCCAATGGTGGTGGTGCCAGAAGTTCAGGTGCTGATGGCAAAGACATTATTCTAGAAGTTCCATTGGGAACAGTTGCCAAAGACGCTGAAACAGGTGAAATCAGATTTGAAATAACGGAAGAAGGTGAAGAAAGAATCTTAACGGAAGGAGGAAGAGGTGGATTAGGTAATGCTAATTTCAAAACGGCTACAAATCAAACTCCACGCTATGCTCAGCCAGGTGAAGATGGCAAAGAAGAGTGGATCATTCTAGAACTGAAATTATTAGCTGATGTTGGTTTAGTAGGTTTCCCGAATGCCGGAAAAAGCACTTTACTTTCTGTAGTTTCAGCAGCTAAGCCTGAAATAGCAGATTATGCTTTTACTACCTTAACTCCAAACTTGGGAGTAATTCCTTATCGTGATCACAAGTCGTTTGTGATGGCGGATATCCCTGGAATAATTGAAGGTGCAGCAGCAGGGAAAGGTTTGGGAACCCGCTTTTTACGACATATCGAACGAAACTCCATTTTACTTTTTATGATTCCTGCCGACAGCAAGGACGTCAAAAAGGAATATCAGATTTTAATCAATGAGCTGAAAGAATACAATCCTGAATTATTGGACAAAAATAGATTGCTAGCCATCACTAAATCGGATTTGATGGATGAGGAATTAATGCAAGAACTCAAAAAAGAATTACCAAAAGATTTAGAGCATGTTTTCATTTCATCTTTAACTCAATACAATATTAACGAGCTTAAAGACATGATATGGAAAGCTATAAATTCTTAATAAAGCCTATCAATCTTTCAGTTTTATCATTATACAACAATCACTTAAAGCTTCATTAATGCTACTAAGTTGAACTTTTAGGTCTTTTCTTTTTATCCTTTCTACTAGCTATTGGAAATTACTTTTTATGTTCTATTGCCTATTTCGTGAGAAAAAATACATCCATCTAAATTTTATCCACAATAGAAACCACAGAACACAATAGATTTTTTTAAACCAAAATCAACTTTGAAAAAGTAAATAGATATTAAAAAGAGCTTAAACCTTAAATGTCATCTTGTCAGTGAACTACCATTTGGCAAACTCCTTGTTCAACTATGCTGAAATTAGAATAGAATAACATAATATAGTTATGGCTAAAGAAGAATTAGACGAAAAAGATTTGAATAAAGAAGCAGAAACTGCGGAAGATATAAAAGACGAGCAAAATCCTGAAGAAGAAACTCAGGACAATAGATCTGAGGAAGAAAAAACTGCTGAAGCAGAAGCGCAGGCTAAAGATGAAGAATTGTCAGATTTCGAGAAATTAGAGATAGAACTGGCAGAGTCAAAAGATAAATTCTTAAGACTCTATTCTGAATTTGAAAACTTCAGAAGAAGAAATGCCAAAGAACGATTGGAATTAGTGAAAACAGCTTCTGAAGAAGTTATTTCAGACCTTTTACCCGTTATGGACGATTTCGAAAGAGCTGAAAAATCTTTTGAAGATCAATCTGAAAATGACGGATTGAAAGAAGGCTTTTCTTTAATCAAAAATAAATTTGAGAAGACCCTAAGCAATAAAGGACTAAAAGCAATGGATAATGAGCCAGGAATCGAATTTGATCCTGAAATTCATGAAGCTATTACCAAAATACCTGCTCCTGATGAGAAGTTGAAAGGGAAAGTAGTAGATGTTGTAGAAAAGGGATACTTATTGAATGATAAGGTAATTCGTTTCGCAAAAGTAGTTATAGGAGAATAAATAACCTTAAATAGGCAATTATACAAGATGTTTTTTGTTCCCGATAGCTATTGGGCTTGATCAACAATATCAAATCAAAAAAATATCTTTTTAAATATTAGAATATAGATAAGATGGCTAAAAGAGATTATTACGATATACTAGGTGTTAGCAAAGGTGCTTCGGAAGCAGAAATAAAGAAGGCTTACCGAAAAGTAGCCATCAAGTTTCACCCTGATAAAAATCCTGACAATCCAGAGGCAGAAGATAAATTTAAAGAAGCGGCAGAGGCTTACGAAGTATTGCGTGACCCGCAAAAACGTCAACGCTATGATCAATTTGGTCATGAAGGCATGAAAGGCGGAGCAGGCGGCTTTGGTGGCGGAGGTATGAACATGGATGATATCTTCTCTCAATTTGGCGACATCTTCGGTGGTGGCGGAGGTGGCGGTTTCGAAAGCTTCTTTGGTGGAGGCGGTGGAGGTCGTAGAAGCCGAGGCAGAAGAGGTTCTAACCTTCGAATTAAACTTAAACTAGATTTAAAAGAAGTAGCTCACGGTGCTGAGAAGAAAATCAAAGTAAACCGATTAGTTTCAGCAGATGGAGTGACCTACAAATCTTGCGAAACTTGTGGCGGTTCTGGTCAGGTGAGACGAGTTACTAATACTATGCTGGGGCAAATGGTCTCCGCAAGCACATGCCCTACTTGCCATGGATCCGGTAAATTTATTGATAAAAAACCACCTCATGTAGACAACACTGGTCTTCAATCAAAAGAGGAAGTAATCAGTGTGAAAATTCCTGCAGGCGTAACGGATGGCATGCAATTATCCATGTCAGGCAAAGGGAATGAAGCTCCTATGGGTGGAGCAGCAGGAGATTTAATCATCCTGATTGAAGAAATCGAACATGATGTATTGAAGCGTGATGGTAATAATATTATTTATGACCTTTATGTAAACTTTGTGGATGCCGTTTTAGGCACTACCGTTGAAGTTCCGACCATAGACGGAAAAGTGAAAATCAAAATCGAAACAGGTACTCAATCAGGTAAAATATTAAGATTAAGAGGCAAAGGAGTTGGTGATGTAAATGGATATGGCAGAGGAGATCAGTTAATTCATGTGAATGTATGGACTCCAAAGAAAGTGACTGATAACGAAAAAGAAATGCTGGAAAGCATGAGAGCATCAGAAAACTTCAAACCTAGTCCTACAAAAGCTGACAAAGGATTTTTTGATCGAGTGAAAGAGTTTTTTAATTAAGCCCTCATCCTTAATAATGCACAAGCGGACGCTTGCGCAATCTGACTTTAACATTAATTTAAACCACTATTCTAAAAAGAGTAGTGGTTTTTTTATTTAAGCAACAACCTATTGAACAAGCGCTCCGTAAAAGTCCCATTATGGCTAAGGCTTTACAGAATATATTACTTTTCACATCCCTTTCTTTTCTTGCCTCAACAGTAGTTGGACAAGAATTACATAAGCATTTTGAGCTTAAGGAATCGAAAGGAATAGATAAAATTGAACTAAAAGTTTCAACCAAAGCAGGAAAATCGTTTTTAAATGCAGTAGATACTGATGAGCCAATATTAATATTAGGTGCTAGCGAAAATGATGTGGCAGCTAGCTCCTTTAAAATTGAGAAGCTACAAAATACACAAAAAGTGGATGCAGAACTCACCTGCAAAAGCCATATGGGCTTAAATTTTACTGAATCAGTCGCTAGTAACTTCTTCTCTTCTTCAGAACAGATTCATGATATATGGCAAATTAATTTATCGGAACATCAAGCTTTTGATTTGAATTTGAGTTTTTTAATGGGTGAAGCAAATGTAGATTTAAGCAGACTAGCAGTTGATAGACTAAAAATCAAGTCCGCTAGTGCAGATGTAAAACTCACCTATAATGAGGCTATCATGAATAGCATTGCCATGGATACTTTCTTTGTGAAAGTTAATTTTGGCAATATTGAAGTGAAAGATTTGAATTATGCTTTGGCTAAAGAAATTATTGCAGAAGTAGGCTTTGGCACGATCTCCATTGATTGCGGCTCAGATTGGAAAATGAACAGTAGGGTAACAGCTTCAGTTGGAGCAGGAAACCTCAATATACTGCTTCCACCAAAAGAAATCCCCGTAATTATCAGAATAAATAACTCTCCTCTTTGTAATATTAGAATGGCTGAAAATTTTGAAAAAATAGGTCATAATATCTTCGGAAATCAAGCCTATATTGACAATCCAGAAGAAAGTTTAGAGTTTTTACTTGATGTAGGGATGGGAAATATAGCTTTTAAGAATAGGTAGTATCCTATTTTTTTTTGACTTGCTTTTAGTAATTGACAAATGTGAAATCTTCACCACTTTAGCATTCTCAAAATCAAAAGTACCCATATTCATAACAATGAAAATAAACTGCTCCTTTCTAATTTATCCAATATTATGTCATTTTTTCAGATATCTAAATAAAACTACTCCTACCACTTAATTATCTAGACTTCATATATATAATCTTACAGTAGATTATGATATTAATCATTTGATAATGATTAAATATATTGGAAAATATCAATAGAACTGTTCACCTATTCTTTAATAAGATTAAAAAAGCATTAGTTTTACTTCGATTTATGGAAGGAAGTTAATTTTTATCCATCCACATTACTTACTTTTATTAATTTTTAAAAACACTTCAATAATGATTAAATACATCCCCTACCTCTCATTCATAGTTTTATTATTTAGTTCATGTAAACCAGAAGAAGAAAGTTTACCACAAATAAACGCTAATTTTTCAGCCTCAGATCTTACCATTCTGGAAGGAAAAGCGGTAACATTTACGGATCTATCAACAAACAATCCTTCTGCTTGGGAATGGGATTTTGGAAGTGAAAATATTAACACATCAACAGATCAAAACCCCACTGTGATTTTCGAGACATCTGGAGTTTATGATATTAAATTAGTTGCTTCCAATGAAAGTGTAAGTGATACAGAAATAAAGTCCAGTTTTATTACTGTAGTAGAATCTTTAAATGCCAAATTTGATCTTAATGACTCCATAATTAATCAAGGCAATCAAATTCAGTTTACTGATTTGTCTACAGGTTCATCATCCAATTTAGAATGGACTTTTGAAGGTGGAAATCCAGCAAGTTCAACAGAATCGAATCCAACAGTTTCATATGATTCATATGGAGTATATAAAGTTTCACTTAAAGTAAGTTCAGAATTTCAGCCAGAGGGAAGAACAGCAACAAAAACAGTAGTTGTTTTACCAACCAATGGCTTAATAGCATATTATCCATTCTCTGGCAATGCAGAAGACGAAAGTGACAATCAATTTAATGGTTCAATTAATGGCGCCTCAGCCACTAGCGATAGATATCAACAAGCAAATCAAGCTTTCAGTTTCGATGGTTTGAACGATTACATAGAAACATCGAATCAAATTGATGAAAATCTTAGTCAAGGCACTTCTTTTTCTGCTTGGATTAATATTTCTGAAGTGGGAAGTACGGTAAGAATTATTTCCAATTACAACGGGACGGGTATTGAAGGAAATTGTCTAGAGCGAATAGGATTCGTTTTTGGAGTAAGTGAAGATCAAGAGCTTACTATTTTCTATGCAACGAACGGAAATGATTATGATGGGAGAAAAACGGCATCCGGAAAAATAGTAGCTAATCAATGGTATCATGTTGTAGGTACTTGGGATGGTACTTTCAATCCTTCTGGCTTTAAACTTTATATAGATGGAGTCAGAAATGATCAAAAAGATTTCGAGCAGGGCATAGTTAATTGCGGTGGTTTTCAGGAATCTGAGAATCCATTCCATATTGGCATTGGGCATTGTTCAACCGGACCCTGTGCCCCATTCAATGGTGCTATAGACGAGGTAAGAATTTATAATAGGGTGTTAAATGCCCAGGAAATTTTAATCCTAACTAAAAACTAGAGTCAAAAAACGAACTAACCTTCAAATAGAAATGTATTTTTAGTCTAATATGGCTTAATTAAATATTGATTATATTAGGCTTAAAATCACAAGATGATCCATTATCAACATTAGTGGATCAACTCTAAAGAGAAGATACGCAGCATACCATTTTAATATCCACCAACTATTTAAAGAATGGTTGGTGGATATTTATATAAAATTTGATCAGGTAAAACAAGAAGGTTTTTGTAAGGTGTAGAATTGAGACCATTTCTATGTAAGAAAAATAAACTACCTCAGCAACAAGCTATTATAAAACCATATTACCTTTTCATAACACTTTTAATGTTTACAAATTCTTTTAATCCGAATCCACCGTGTTCTCGGCCATAACCCGAATTTTTTACCCCACCAAATGGCATTGCAGGATCGGCTAAACCGAAGGAATTGATAAATACCATTCCAGTATCAAAGTGCCTTTCTGCCATTTCGATAGCAGCTTCTTCATCTTTGGAGAAAATCCCTCCACCTAGTCCGAAATGGCTATCATTTGCGATTCGCATGGCATCTTCATTATCCTTGGCTTTAATTAATGAAGCTACAGGTCCAAAAAACTCATCTTCGTAAGCTGGCTGTCCAGGCTGTACATTTTCCAAAACGGTAGCAGGATAATAAAATCCTTCTCCGTCAGGCATTTTGCCACCACAAGCTATTTCAGCTCCCCTCTCGACACTTTTCAAGACTTGCTCATGGATATCATCACGAAGATCTTCGCGTGCCATTGGTCCTAATTCGGTAGTTTCATTATTAGGGTCACCCATGTTTACTTCTCTCATTGATTTCACAAATTTCTCTCGAAATTCTTCATACACTTTTTCAACTACTATGAAGCGTTTTGCAGCTATGCATGTTTCTCCATTGTTGTAAATACGCCCCATTACACAAGCTTTTACTGCTAAATCAATATCAGCATCTTCAAAAACCAGATAAGCATCATTGCTACCCAATTCCAAAACCGTTTTTTTCAACTCAGCGGTCGCTTTCTGCCCTATATTTCTTCCTGCCTCAGGACTTCCTGTAAGCGTTACTCCTCTTACCAGTTTATTTTTTATTACCTCATCAGATTGATCATGACTGATCACCAAGGTAGTAAACAAACCGGCTGGAATACCTGCTTTTGAATAAATTCGCTCCAATAACTTACCTGTACCTGTCACATTTGAAGCATGCTTTAATAATACCGAGTTACCTGCCATCAGATTGGCTATTGAATATCGGACCACTTGATAGCTAGGATAATTCCAAGGCTGTATACCATATATCACACCAACAGGCGCATAAGATACGCGACCTCTTTCCCCATTTACCATATCCCGCTCTTCTGTTTTCAGCTCCTTAGGTCCGATTTCAGCAGTATATTTGCAAATGGCAGCACATAAATCTACCTCTTGTCTACTTTGCTTTAGGGTCTTCCCCATCTCATCAGTCATCAATTGAGCCAATTCTTCTTTAGCATTGACTAATTCTATACCTATCGCTTTTATCACTTCAGCACGTTTTTCAGGAGTGACTTCCTTCCAAGTTTTGAAGGCTTGGTGGCATTTTGAAATGGACTCTATCACCTCTTCCTTGGTCATGTATTCATAGTGGTCGAGACTCCTGCCTGTTGATGGGTTGGTGGTCTCTATTGCTTCTTTGGTTCCTACTTCACTCATTTTTTTATGTTTTAAGGTTCATACTAATTATCCTTGTTCCGTTGGCATCAGATATACATCGTTAATATTTACTCGGTCAGGCTGATTTAACGCATAGAATATAGAATTTGCGATATCCTCAGCTTCCATTTTGGTCATTTCCTTCATTCCTTTCAGTTTTTCTTTAATATCATCGTCAGTAATGCCTTCAAACAAGCTTGTATCTACCGCACCTGGCTCTATGGATGTCACGTTTATACCATACTGAGGAGATAACTCTTTTCTTAAACCTTCGGAAAACATTTTTACTGCGACCTTAGTGGCACAATACACTGCCCCGCCTGGAAAGTAATTGTGCGCTGCCGAAGACGACATATTGATAATGTGACCACTTTTATTCTTGCGCATGGTAGGCAATACAGCAGCCACTCCATTGAGTACACCTTTAATATTGACATCGACCATCTTTTCCCACTCATCGGTTTTGAGTTTTTCTACAAAAGACAAAGGCATCAAACCCGCATTATTGATCAATACATCAATAGATCCGTATTTTTTCAGAGTTTGAGAAACAGCTTTTTCAAAATCAGCAGGCTTTGTGACATCGGTTTTTACCACTAATGCCTTGCCACCATCCTTCTCAATTTTATCTTTTAATTGATTCAATTTATCTTCACTCCGTGCACACAATACTACAGAAGCACCTTCTTTAGCCAATTTCATTGCTGTTGCTTCTCCTATCCCGCTAGAAGCTCCTGTTATAAGTACTACTTTATTTTTTAAATCCATCTTATGTTTTTTTAGAATTACTAAATTTACTTTATACCTGTTGACAAATATATTTAGACTGGAGGCATTATCTCTTACACATTTTTTGCAGATACTTGTATAAATCCCAGACCTATTTAAATTTGAATAAGTCACAGAATTGATTGCTTTATGTCGAAATAATTGACTTTTCAGTATCTTTAAGAAATTCGCAGTAAGTTTAAAGTATATTACTTCGAATACCTTAAATCAACAAGGTGAATTTTACACTAATTCTATACTTAACATCCTAAATAAATTATAGAAATTGAAAAATGTAAACTTGATATTTCGTTTGATAAAATCGGTTTCAGATCTTAGAAAGTTCAACAATGTAAATTCACGCTATCATCGTGAAGCAAAAGCTATTATAAATAATTTGACGGACTCTTTTGACCTAGAGACTGCTCAAAACATCCCTTCGAACTTTAAATTGAAGCTACAATGGTATATGGCTGAGTGTCTTTACGCTTGCGAAAAATTTAATGAAATATCAGGTCGAACTTCCACATCGCAGCAAAAACGAGCCTACTTACTAAGTGGCGCTTTGGGAGCAATGTGTGATTTCATTATCGATGATGTTGAGATGAAAGCAGAAAAGATTAAGGAATTCAAAAATCCAAAAACGGAAGATCAATATACCGATGTAGTTGAGAAATTATATGCACTCTTTTATCATAGTTTCATAAACTCACTTGAGCTAGAGGTAAAAGCAAGAGTAATTCAATATTATGAATTAATATTTGATGCTCAATTGAAAAGTAAACAACAATTTAATCCCTCCATTACTCAACAGGAAGTGGATGAAATATGTAAGAATAAATGTGGATATTCTTTATTATATATTCGTTCGTTAGTAACCGGAGAAATAACTGAAATTGAAAAAAAGGCTCTATACGAATTAGGTGGATATATTCAATATTGTAATGACGCACAAGATCTTTATAAAGATTTAAAAAAAGGTCTGCGTACTTTTGCCAGCACAAGATCGGATCTTGAAACGATTGCTAGAGACCTTGACAAACAAAAAACAATTGCCTTTTCTCTGATCAAGGAAACTCCTTTTGATCAAAAGAAAAAAGATGAGTTGTTATTTTCTCTGCATATAATGAGCATTGGAATAATCGCAAAACTCAACAGATACTCCAAAATTTGTGATGGAAATTTTTCTTCCGAGAAGCTTTCAAAGAAAAGTAAAGAGGAAGTCCGGTCGCAACTAGCTATAAAAAAGTTGCTTTGGTATTCCTTTCCAAAAGTAATCAAGTACAAATATGAGGATGTAGATAAATCATATGATTTTCAACTCAATTTAAATAATTAATCTGTTTTTATTCCTCACTATTATTAGATTTAATGCATAAATTGAATTAGCAAATTACTAAAATGACTGATTTTTTAACTCGGCTTAATATATTGGGTAAACATGAAATTGATTATTCCATTTCTTTATTTGAAAACACTAGACTTAAAAAAGGTGACTATTTTGTGACTGAGGGAAGCATATGCAATCAAATAGGGTATATTTTAAAAGGGGGTGTAAGAAATTTTTCTATTCAACTAGATGGAGAAGAAAATACGACTTGTTTCAAATTTGAAAATCAGTTTATTACTTCCTATGAAAGCTTTAGCCAGAAAAAAGCTTCAAAAATCAATATTCAAGCTATTGAGGATTGCGATTTATTAGTAATCAGTTACAACCAGTTTCATGAACTGTTAGAAAAATTCCCATCCTGGAGATCCATTTTAACTTGGGTGATGGAACAAGAATATATTGAAAAAGAAAAACATCTCAGAAACCTTAATAATAAATCAGCGAAAGAAAAATATCTTCATGTGCATTATAACTCACCTGAAATAATAAAAAGGGCACAAATCGGTTATCTTGCCTCTTATTTAGGTGTTACACATAGGACGCTAAGCAGAGTTAGAAAAGATACTCTTCTTTCAGCATCATAGGACAAATGTCCTTTTTGTAGCCTAAAAGCAGCGGTAGATTTGCAAAAAAGATAAAATGCAAAAAATCGCTCAGGATGTTTACCACATTCCCTTAATGCCTAGAAACAGTATAAACTGTTACATAATTGAAGGAGTACTAATTGACTCAGGAATAAAAGCTTCCTATAAAAGGATTAATAAATGTGTGAATGAAGTCCCCATTCATAGTCATGCCTTAACCCATGCCCACCCTGATCATCAAGGTTGTAGTGACATAATCTGTCAAGAATTTAAAGTACCCTTATACTGCCATGAAAAGGAAGTTTCAAGAACAGAATCAGGTTTCGCAACCAAAGATTATCCTTCAAACACTAATGTTATTGCCCGTTTCCAACAAAAATATTGGGCAGGATCAGGTCATAAAGTATCTAAAACATTAAAAAATGAGGACTCCGTAGGGAATTTCAGAGTTATCGAAACGCCTGGTCATTCTTCTGGGCATATTTCTTTTTTCAGAGAAAAAGATGGTGTTTTAATAATGGGTGATGTAGCTACCAATATGAATTTATTGACTACTATAAAAGGTTTGCACCTACCCCCTAATTTATTTACTTCTGACAAACTAGAAAACATTAATTCTTTAATAAAACTGTCTGAGTTAAATCCAAAAATCATTTGTTTCGGGCATGGTCCTGTATTAAACAATAGTAATAAAACTTTTGAAAAGTTTGTGAAAAAAATCAGATAATAGATTTAAAAGACAAGCGATCTGACAATCTTAATTTTTACAAAAGAGCGTAACAAAAACGGGCTGAATTTTATAACTTAGAGGAAGTGAGATCAACTTAGTATTTTAATTTCATTCTTAGGAAAATACCACATGAAAACCACGCCCAAACACGATGAACGAATGGCTCAAATGACCTTTGCCTCAGTATATCCACATTATGTCACAAAAGTGGAGAAAAAAGGCAGAACAAAAGCAGAATTGCATCAAGTCATTGAGTGGTTAACCGGTTTTGATGAAAAGATGCAGCAAAAACTCATTGATGAGAAAGTTACTTTTGAGGAATTCTTTCAAAGAGCTAATTTAAATCCTAACGCTAAGCTGATTACTGGGATAATTTGCGGCTACAGAGTGGAGGAAATTGAAAATAAGCTAACCCAAAAAGTTCGTTATCTTGATAAGATAGTGGATGAATTAGCTAAAGGTAAGAAGATTGATAAGATTTTAAGGAAAGCATAACTAAGCGAAATCGAATAATAAATACTAAGGGTTGAATTATTATGAATACTCTTATATTTGTGCCTTCATCAATTCAATATTCATGAAATCGACATTAAAAATTCAGCTTCGAATTTTACACCAACCGAAGATGAATTTATAATCAAAGATTCCATCCCGATAAATACGGGACAAGTTGTGGTAAACTAATAACAATAAAATACACATGAAATTTCCTGCGGCACAAAGTATTCTTTTAATCATTGCAGCTTTAGTAACTATTTTAACTTGGCTAATTCCAGCTGGTAGCTATAATTCGCTAAGTTATGAATCAACCACAGATCAGTTTAGCATCCAAAACCAAGATTCTAGTTATAATTTACCCGCAACTCAAGCTAGTTTAGAGCAATTAAACATCAAAATACCGCTGGAGAAATTTACGAGCGGGGCAATCTATAAACCCATCAGTATTCCCAATACTTATCAGCAACTACCCTCCCAGCCTCAAGGAGTAATTGAATTTTTGTCTGCACCCATAAAAGGTATTATAGAAGCAGCTGATATTATTTTTTTGGTTTTAATCATTGGGGGAATGATAGGGATCATGAATGTTACAGGAGCATTCAATGCAGGAATGAGCTGGCTATCGAAAGCATTAAAAGGCAGGGAATTTTTATTAATCATTTTCACCACTTTATTAATTTCATTGGGAGGAAGTACATTTGGATTAGCTGAAGAAACTTTAGCTTTTTATCCCATATTGATACCCATTTTCATAGCAGCAGGCTATGATTCTATGGTGGGGCTCGCCAGTATTTTTCTCGGTTCGGCCATAGGCGTAATGTGCAGCACGGTAAATCCATTTGCCACCATCATTGCATCAGATGCAGCCGGCATTAGCTGGACGAGTGGCCTTGAAGGAAGAGTGATTATTTATGTGGTTTGTATGGCCGTGACCATTGCTTATATCCTAATTTATGCAAGGAAAGTAAAAAGAAACCCTGAAAAATCATTAGTAGATGCCAGTTCTACAAAATCTTTAACTTACATAAATGAAGCAAGTAAAGGTAATGACATACCGCTTACTTTGAGATTACGTGCAATTCTAATGATTTTCACAGCTTGTTTTGTTATCATGATAATGGGAGTATCACAATGGGATTGGTGGTTTGTAGAAATGACTACTGTATTTTTTGCAGGTTCTATTGTGATCGGCTTTATAGCCAAAATGAAAGAAAGTGCCTTTATTAATTCCTTTATTCAAGGTGCTGGCGATTTGCTTGGTGTTGCTTTCATCATTGGACTGGCAAGAGGCATTACCATCCTTATGACCGATGGATTGATCAGCGATAGCATTCTATTCTATGCCAGTGAATTTACAACCGGTATGAATAAAGGAGTATTCGTGAATGTGCTTTTCTTCATTTATCAAGGCTTAACTTTTTTCATTCCATCGAGTTCTGGAATGGCAGTACTGACGATGCCAATCCTTTCTCCGCTTGCTGACAATGTGAATATCGGTCGTGAAGTAATTGTAAATGCCTATCAACTAGGAAATGGTTTATTCAATAGCATCAGCCCAACTGGATTGGTTTTAGCATCTTTAGGATTGGTGAAAATTGGCTATGAAAAATACCTCAAATTTATGCTACCACTCTATGCAATTTTAGCCCTGATTGGAATGGTTTTCCTTACGATTTTGAGTTACTAATTCTAAAGTTTAAACAAGTAAAAATGATTAAAAAAATAATTAAATTATTTCTATGGCTGGTTTTAGGGCTCGTATCAATAGTTGTTGTTTTCGGTATAATCTACTTAGTAAATCCTAGATATGTCGAAAAAAAGACAATGAATATTTTTTATCCTACTGTGAATATCAAAGAGAAATATCAGGATAAAATAGTAGTTGAAGTTCCTGAGGTTTATGAGCTTATGCAAATTGCCAGCAGTTTGACAGGAACTTTCAAAAATGATCCTAATTTAATTAAAAGCAGTAGTAGCTACTACCAAGATTTTAGAAACCATTTCCAAGAATTTGAAAATCATGATTTGGTGCTGAAATTAAATAAAGCCTTTGAAGAAAATCCTTATGGAAATAATCAGCATGCAATAAGAATGCTTTCATTAGGTCTTGATATTGATAATCAAAATTCCTTGATTGATAATGGGTTCATAAATATTAATCCGGCAACAAAGTATTTTCTTAGCACATCTGTTTTCTTTCCATCACTTAACACTAACTTAATTGAGGATTTTGCCAAAAAATCAAACTTTAAGGACTTTTATAAAGAGCATAAAGGCTATTACAGTAAGTTAATAAATAATTATAATGAACTCTGCGATTTTAAGGGAATGCAGACTTGGTTAGAAAAGAAATTTACATCTAAGTATCAATCTTATCGGATTATTTTTTCGCCATTAACTGGTGGATTCCATAGTACAACAAGCTTTCCGAATTCCGATAGAAGCATGGATCAAACTTTTATGTTTGTGAGCGCTCCCAGAGAAAATATAGCGAACTTATCACCTAAAGAATTTGAAACCGCTTCTAGTCTTTCTTCAAGAATAGTTTTTACAGAAATAGACCACAATTATGTAAATCCTGTAACAGACCAATTTTTGAATGAGCTGGATGAGGCTATGGATGACTATAAAAACTGGAACGGTCAAAACGGAGGCTCTTACCCATCCAAGTATAGTACATTTAATGAGTATATGACATGGGGAGTTTTTAATTTATATGCATTGGATACTTATAGCGAAGAAAATATGGATACGATTATTCAATATCCTACTGACTTCATTACTGAAAACAGAAAATTCATTCGATTTAGAGAATTCAATCAAGAATTAATCAGACTATACGAGAGCAAAGACAAACCTAAAATTGAAGAGCTATATGAGCCTATTTTTGAATGGATGAGAAAGGAGTATGAAACTAGCAATTAACATTAATTAAATGAAAAGTCTACTACTCGATTCCCCTCTAAAAATATTTTTGCTTGATGCTATTGGGGCAATCATTACTGCCTTAATTTTAGGAATAGTTTTCACAACATTTCAGGAATACATTGGAATGCCTAGAGAAATATTGATTTCATTATCCTTAATTGCTGTAGTATTTTGTATTTATTCTTTTAGCTGTTTTTTTATGCTCAAAAGAAACTGGAAGCCATTTTTGAAAGCAATAGCCATTGCAAATTTATTGTATTGTGTCGCTACAACAGTTCTGATCATTGCATTATCCCATCAACTCACCATTGTAGGGCTGCTATATTTTATGGGTGAAATAATAGTGATTGGATTCTTAGTTTATTTTGAGTTTTTAGTTTTGAATAGAATTAAAAATTCTTAATTGTAAACAAACTCCCCATGCTCACTCTTAACCGTCACTTGCTTTAGAGCTGAAGCTTCTACCCTTCCGATGATTTGAGCATCAATATTGAAAGATTCGGAGATATCGATAATCTTTTGCGCATCTTTTTCTTCCACATAAAGCTCCATTCTGTGCCCCATGTTGAAAACTTTATACATCTCCTTCCAATCTGTTCCAGATTCTTGTTGGATCATTTTAAAGAGAGTTGGGGTAGGAAATAAATTATCTTTGATGATGTGAAGGTTCTCCACAAAATGAAGCACTTTAGTTTGTGCACCACCACTGCAATGCACCATTCCAGCCACTTTACCTGACTGTTCTTCCAACACTTTCTTAATGACTGGTGCATAAGTTCGTGTAGGTGATAAAACTAGTTTTCCAGCGTCCAAATCTACCCGATCTACTTTATCAGTTAATTTTTTTGACCCTGTGTAAATTAAATTATCTGGAACAGAAGGATCAAAACTCTCAGGATATTTAGCCATCAATTCCTTGCTAAATACATCATGACGGGCGGAAGTCAGTCCATTACTACCCATTCCTCCATTGTACTCATTTTCATAAGTTGCTTGACCGTAAGAAGCCAAACCTACTACCACGTGTCCGGCTTTTATATTATCATTCGAGATTACATCTGCTCTTTTCATTCGAGCCGTAACGGTGCTGTCCACAATAATAGTCCTTACTAAATCCCCAACATCCGCAGTTTCCCCGCCTGTACTGATAATATTCACGCCATTGTCCCTTAGCATTTGTAAAACCTCTTCTGTACCATTTATAATGGCAGAAATTACTTCACCCGGAATCAAGTTTTTATTCCTTCCAATAGTAGAGGATAATAATATCTTATCGGTACATCCCACACAAAGTAAATCATCAATATTCATGATGATAGCATCTTGAGCAATGCCTTTCCAGACCGAAATATCCCCAGTTTCCTTCCAATACATATAAGCCAATGAAGATTTTGTACCTGCGCCATCCGCATGCATAATGGTGCAATAATCCTCATCCCCAGTTAGGTGATCGGGTACAATCTTACAAAAAGCTTGTGGGAAAAGTCCTTTGTCAAGGTTTTTGATGGCATTGTGAACATCTTCTTTAGAGGCAGAAACTCCACGTTGGTTGTATCTATCGGACATGATTCTAAAATTTATACAAAATTAAGGGGATTGAAGAAAGGAAACTAATTGTAGGTGTAGTTTTTCATATCTAACAGAAATATATTTAAAGCTTAAAATGACCCCATTCGGATTTAATACCATAGTATCAGTTTATTCTTTTTTGGTTTTAGGTGTTACTTATCTTATGTTATTTAAGTTAAAAAATAATTTCCTTCTGTATTTCCTTCCAGATAAATACACTTTAAAAGCAAACTTTACCATTCTTCACAAGTAGCATTTTGCTTTAGAAAATAATCACTATCTTAACTTATCAAATAAAATAATCCGCAAATCATGAAAAAAATATTCAGTCTACTAATTTTCTGTATGCTGTCATCAGCACTTATGGCACAAAATACACCAGAATGGATGCGTTATGCCAGCATATCACCTAATGGAAAAGAGATAGCATTTTCTTATAAAGGAAATATTTATTCGGTCAGCAAAGATGAGCCTTTAGCCATTCCAATAAGTATTAATAATAGCTATGAATATAAACCCATTTGGTCTCCAGATGGAAAACATATAGCCTTTGCCTCTGACCGGCATGGAAATTTTGATGTCTTTTTATATTCTACTGAAACTTTAAAAGCTAACAGATTAACCCACCATTCCAACCACGATTTACCAGAAAGCTTTACTGCTGATGGAAAATCAGTTTTATTCACTTCAGGAAGGAAAATGAATGTTGATAACTCACAGTTTCCTTATGGTAGATTTTCTCAATTATATAGTGTCAACTTAAAGGGTGACATGCCTCAAATGCAAATCCCAATCCCTTTGGAGGCTGTTTCAGTTAATAAAACAGGGAATAAATGGCTTTATATGGATTTAAAAGGCTATGAGGATTATTTTAGAAAGCATCATGTTTCCTCCATTACTAGAGATATCTGGGAGTATAATCCTGCAGATAAATCTCACAAAAAATTAACGGAATTTGAAGGGGAAGATAGAGAAGCAGTTTGGTCAGATGATCAGGAACACATTTATTTCCTAAGTGAGAGATCCGGAACTTTTAATGTTTGGAAAATGAAACCAGGTAGTTCAGAAGAAGCGGTTCAAATTACAAATTTCGAAACTCACCCTCTACGCTCTTTAAGTATTTCTGAAGAAGGGACTTTGTCCTTCACCTATCATGGCGAAATTTATACCGTGAAGGAAGGAGAAACACCAGAAAAAGTAAATGTTCTAATTCCATATGAGCAAGAAGTTGTTACACAGCTCGAGAAAATGAGCTCAGGTGCAACAGAAATGGCCTTATCACCAAATGGAAAAGAGATAGCGTTTATTATCCGCGGAGAAGTTTTTGTAACCGGAACAGAGAGTGGAATGACTAAACGAATTACCAATACTCCAGAACAGGAGCGTTCAGTACATTTTCACCCAGAGGGCAAAAAACTAATCTATGCAGGTGAACGAAATGGGAGTTGGAATATATACGAAACTGAAATTAAAGATGATGAAGAATCCTATTTTCACGCCTCTACACTACTAAATGAGAAAGCTCTATTAGCCAAGGAGGAAGAAACTTTCCAGCCTAAATATTCTCCGGATGGGAAAGAAGTAGCTTATTTAAGCAATAGAACCACATTAAAAGTTTTAAATCTAGCTAGCGGTCAGTCACGCACTGTTTTACCTGGAGATAAAAATTATTCTTATTCTGATGGAGATCAATATTATGATTGGTCACCAGATGGTAAATGGTTTGCCGTAGAATTTCTTGATAAAAAAAGATGGGTTCCCGAAGTGGGATTAGTTAAAGCTGATGGAACTCAAGAAGTAAAAAATGTAACTGAAAGCGGTTATGCTGAAGGCGGTCCACAATGGATATTAGATGGCAAAGCACTTATCTATTATTCAGATCGAGAAGGATTCCGATCTCATGGAAGCTGGGGTTCACAAGGAGATGTGTACGCCATGTATCTTACGAAGGAAGCTTTTGATCGTGCTCAGCTAAGCAAAGATGAATATGATTTATTGGTAGAACGAGAGAAAGAAGAGAAGAAGGACGAGCCTGAAAATGATGATAAAAAGAAATCTAAAAAGGAAGATGATATAGATCCTGTAAAAATTGAATGGGATAACTTAGAAGATAGAGTCGAAAAATTAACTATTTCATCATCATTTCTCAATGGGATGAAAGTTTCACCAGATGGTGAAAAATTGTACTATCTAGCCTCTAGGGACAATAGTGTGGATTTATGGGAATTGAATATCCGTGAGAAATCCACTAAAACCATTGGTAATTTTAAAGGAGGAGATGCCGCTATGGTGATGGATGAAAAAGGAGAAAATATTTATGTGATGGCTGGCGGAGGTATTTCTCAAGTAAAAACAGCTGATGGCAAAACCAAAGGAGTGTCATACACAGCAGAAATGTATTTAGATGCCAATGCAGAGCGCGCTTATATTTTTGAGCACATGTGGCGACAAGTAGTAAGGAAATTCTATAAAAAGGATTTACATGGTGTAGATTGGGAAGGTATGAAAGCAGCATATCAACCAAAATTATCACACATTAATAATGACAGGGATTTCGCAGAATTAATGTCAGAGCTTTTGGGTGAGTTAAATGGTTCACATACTGGTTGCCGTTATTACCATAGTGATAATAAAGGGGATCAAACAGCTGCTTTAGGTATTTATGAAGATTTAAGCTACACGGGTGCAGGTATAAAAATTGCTGAAATTATGGACAAATCACCTTTAGCTATCAGTGGTGAAAAGATTAGTGTAGGTAGCATTATTAAGAAGATAGACGGCCAAACTATATCAGAAAATGATAATTATCTTCCATTACTTAATCACAAAACTGGTAAAACGGTAGTTTTGGAAATAGAGGAAGCGCAATCCAACCAAACTAAAACGGTAAAAATAAAAGCCATTAGTTTAAACGAGGAAAACAACTTACGTTATGAACGATGGGTGAAATCAAGAAGAGAAGCTACTGAAAAATTATCAGGTGGCCGCTTGGGGTACGTTCATGTAAGAGGTATGAATTCTTCTAGTTTTCGAGAAGTTTATTCCGAATTATTAGGACGATATAACGATAAAGAAGCCGTAATTGTAGATACCCGTTTCAATGGCGGTGGGTGGTTACACGATGATTTAGCTACCCTATTATCTGGTGAGCAATATGTAAAACTAATGCCTCGTGGACAACATATTGGTTCGGAACCGCAAGGTAAATGGCAAAAACCTTCAGTCGTTTTAGTGGGAGAAGGTAATTATTCTGATGCACATTTCTTTCCTGTGACTTATCGCGCACTTGATATTGGTAAAATTATAGGTATGCCCGTTCCCGGTACTACCACTGCCGTATGGTGGGAAAGACAGATTAATCCTAATTTAGTATTTGGTATTCCACAAGTAGGCGTTACGGATATGGATGGCAATTATTTAGAAAATCAACAATTAGAGCCGGATGTAAAAGTTAAAAATATGCCAAGTGAATTGATTGAAGGAAAAGACAGTCAATTAGCAAAGGCTGTAGAGGTGTTGCTAGAAGATTTGGATTAAGATAAAAGGTTTTACATTTTTCGATCAGATAATGAATAACAAAATATATAGCTAACAATCAAAAAAAGCTCGGAAGTAACTTCCGAGCTTTTTAATTTTTGAGATGATTTTAAGATTACTTTTTCTTAAACTCAGTAATCGTTTTCTCAATGATTTCACAGCAATCATTTATTTGCTCTTCAGTAATTACCAAAGGAGGGGCAAATCGAATGATGTTTCCGTGGGTTGGTTTAATCAATAAGTCATCTATCAAGGTTTTTGAAGAGATTGTGAATATCTGCTTTAGAGGCAGAAACCGCGCGTTGGTTATACATATAGCTTTTCTTTGCTCAAAATAATTTCGTTTAAATTAATTACTTTAGCAATTTAGAATAATCGTAAATGTCCAGTTTACTATAATGAGAAAGTATTTAGTAATAGTATATGTAATTTTTGTCTCCCAAATTAGTCTTGCTCAAGATTACTTGATTACCAAAAATGGAGAAAAGATTATTGTCAATTCAGTTAAAGCCAAATACAACAAGGTTATAACCTCACAACCATTTTTCAAAGGTAAAATAGAATATCAAATTGATGAAATTGACTATTATTATAATACTTATGAAGGCTCCTTTTATTATTTTATTCCTATTGGTGAAGGTAAAAACACCTATGAATTATACAAGAGAGAATTAGAGGGCAAAATAAAATATTATCGGAAAGTAGATTATAATAGTATTTACAGTCCGAATGGTAACATCAATACAAGTACAGAGCATGTATATCTGGAAAAAAATGGTGATTTTAAGAAAGTACTCTATCGTGGAGGGATTCCAAGGAAGAAGAAAGAAAAGATTGCCAATCTTAAAGAATTTGTTGCAGATGATAAAATTGCATTTAATGAAGTGAATTCAGATTACTTCCAATTCAATTCAGATTATATAAAATCTATAGTAAATAGTTATAATTTAAGAGCACATAGCTTTAATAGTGCGTTGGCTCAAGATTCAACTAATGTTATATTTTATAGAGTTAAAAGGCGACAGTATAAAGCACCTTTGTTTTTTAAAATAGGGGGCAATGAATACGACTTAGTAAGGTATGACTCAATTCAATTGAATATACCGAATGGCCAAGAAATAAAAGTCTGTATTAAGAATTCCAATGATCAAATATGCCGACTCATATTACCATCCAATTACGTATATAACTATTATGAATTGTCACTGGATAAATTTGGCGAAGGTTCAATAGTTAGAATGGGGAGAGAAAATGCAGCTTTTCACTTAAATAAAATTAAACATAAAGTCAGCAAAAGATAAACTACTTAAAAATAATTAGATATTAGTCGTTTTTCATCGACTATGGGTGATCCGAACAAGTTACAAACTCAATAGAGTAAGATTAAAGTTTTATTAATGAGAAAATTTTAATCATTGCAACACTAAATCCTTGTTTTGGGAAGCTCTTTAATAGACCGGGCCGGTTTTATGATCTAAGATTTTTTAATTAAACCAAAAAAAGCTCGGAAGTTATTTCCGAGCTTTTTAATTTTTGAGATGATTTTAAGATTACTTTTTCTTAAACTCAGTAATCGTTTTCTCAATGATGTCACAGCATTCATTGATCTGCTCTTCAGTTATTACCAAAGGTGGAGCAAATCGAATAATATTTCCGTGAGTTGGTTTAGCCAATAAGCCATTTTCTTTTAAGGCCATACAAATATCCCAGGCAGTTGAGCTGTCAGGAGAATCATTGACTACTATGGCATTTAATAACCCTTTTCCTCTTACCAAGCTCACAAATTCAGATTTATCAACAAATTTCTGCATTCTGTCTCTAAAAAGCTGTCCTAGTTTACGAGCATTTTGAGCTAATTTTTCATCTTTCACCACGTCAAGAGCAGTAACAGCAATGGCAGTTCCTAAAGGATTTCCCCCAAAAGTAGAACCATGAGTTCCTGGAGTTAATACTTCCATGATCGGGTCATTTGCTAAGACAGCAGATACCGGATAAAACCCACCAGAAAGAGCTTTCCCCAAAATCAAAATATCAGGCTCCACATAAGTTGATTGCTTTTCGCAATGTCCTTCACAACTACAATCACCACAAACAGCTAATAAACTACCTGTTCTAGCAATTCCTGTTTGGATTTCATCGGCAATAAATAACACATTATGCTTTTGGCATATTTCTTTACATTTCTTTAAATAATCGGTATCTGGACGATAAACGCCAGCTTCACCTTGAATAGGCTCTACTAAGAATCCAACAATGTTATCTTCTCCTTGTAATATTTTATCTAAAGCCTCCGTATCGTTATAAGGTATTTTAATAAACCCAGGAGTATATGGTCCAAAGTTCTTTTTGGCAGTTTCATCACTAGAGAACGAAATTACAGTAGTCGTTCTACCGTGGAAGTTTTGCTCAGCAACAATTACTTTACCTGCATTTGGAGCTACTCCATTTTTTTCAGTTGCCCATTTTCTGGCGATTTTCAAAGCGGTTTCCACTGCCTCTGCACCCGAATTCATGGGTAACACTTTATCAAAACCGAAGTAATCTGTGATATATTTTTGGAAAGGGCCTAATATATTATTGTGGAAAGCCCTTGAAGTCAAAGTTAAAGTCTCTGCTTGTTTCTTAAGGGTTTCTAAAATTCTTGGATGACTGTGGCCTTGGTTAACCGCACTGTATGAAGATAAAAAGTCATAATATTTTTTTCCTTCTACATCCCAAAGAAAAACACCATCTCCTTTGGCTAATACAGCAGGTAGGGGATGATAATTATGAGCTCCGTACTTATTCTCCATGTCAATGGCTTGTTGACTGTTCTTGATTTCTTCAATCATAGCTTTGTTGTTTAAAAATTCGTAAATTGCACTCTCTTAAAATGTAAATCTAACAAAATGGGACGGCAATCCCTTGCAAATCAAAAAAAATAAGGACGTATTTTTAAGCTAAGGTTTGTGATTATCAAAATATTGCCGATATTTGCAGACCAATTTGAAATCGACAACAAAAATAATTTAGATAGATATGGCACGAGTTTGTCAAATTACCGGAAAAAGACCTCAAGTGGGAAACAATGTTTCACACTCAAATAATAAAACCAGAAGAAGGTTTTTGCCAAATTTGCAAAAGAAGAGGTTCTACCTTCCTGAGGAAGATAAGTGGATTACATTAAAAGTTTCTACTAGCGCAATCAGAACCATTAATAAAAATGGGATCACTTCAGTTTTGAAGAAGGCACGTGAAAACGGTAATGTATTAGTATAATTTTCTATTGCTCAAAAATATAAAGCACAATGGCTAAGAAAGGAAATAGAGTTCAGGTAATTTTAGAATGTACTGAACATAAAGAAAGTGGTGCTCCGGGTACATCTCGTTACATCACTACTAAAAACAGAAAAAACACTACAGAAAGATTGGAGTTGAAAAAATACAACCCAATTTTGAAGAAAAATACTGTTCACAAAGAAATTAAGTAATCATGGCTAAGAAAGTAGTAGCAAGTTTAAAAGATAAAGATGCTAAAGGTTACGCTAAAGTAATCAAAGCGGTGAAGTCAAAAAACGGAGGATATTCTTTCCGTGAGGAAATGGTACCTTTGGATATGGCCAAAGAGGCACTTAAAAGTTAATTACAGTTTTTAAGGTTTAAATTGATTTAAGTCCCTCTTTTGGGACTTTTTTTGTTTACCCACTTCTGTTTCTTTTCTTTTCTTAATTACTTTAGCGCTTTAATTTCGTATTATTGTAAGCCTCTAACCACCATTACCTTTAAACCATAAAAGAATGAGTATTTTCAAGATTTTCTCCAAAGAAAAAAAAGAGTCCCTAGACAAAGGTCTGGAAAAAACTAAAGAAAGTTTTTTTTCTAAACTTGGACGAACCGTAGTCGGTAAATCTCAAGTTGATGAAGATGTTTTGGATGAATTGGAGGAAATTCTGATCAGTTCTGATTTAGGGGTAAATACTACAGTCAAAATTATTGGTAGAATAGAGGAAAGAGTTGCGCGTGATAAATATTTAGGCACAAGTGAATTAGATAAAATCCTTAGAGAAGAAATTGCTGGGCTTTTATCTGAAAACAATACTCAAGATTTAAAAGACTTTTCTCTACCTGAAGACATCAAAAAACCATACGTTTTATTAGTTGTGGGTGTAAATGGCGTTGGCAAAACTACTACAATCGGTAAATTAGCAGCTCAATATAAAAAACAAGGCAAGAAAGTAATATTAGGTGCCGCAGATACCTTCCGTGCTGCTGCAGTTGACCAATTGAAAATGTGGGGAGAACGAGTCGATGTCCCTGTCGTTTCCCATGGAATGAATACCGATCCTGCCTCAGTAGCTTTTGATGCCGTTAAACAAGGCGTTCAAGAAGAAGCTGACATTGTCATCATCGATACTGCTGGAAGGTTACACACCAAAGTGAATTTGATGAATGAATTATCCAAAATTAAAAGGGTGATTCAGAAATTTGTGAATGAAGCTCCTCATGAAGTTTTATTAGTATTAGACGGATCAACAGGGCAAAACGCCATGATTCAAGCTAGAGAATTTACTAAAGCCACTGAAGTTACCGCTTTAGCCATTACAAAATTAGATGGTACTGCCAAAGGCGGAGTTGTAATTGGCATTTCCGAAGAATTTAAAATTCCTGTTAAATATATTGGCGTAGGCGAAAAAGTAGAAGACTTACAAGTGTTCAACAAAATGGAATTTGTGGATTCTTTCTTTAAGCGAGTTTAATTCCTTCTAATCTAACACAAAGATTTTACGACCATCAAAGTTGGAAATCATCCAAAAGGAATTTATAGTTATAATATAAAGCACTTTTCTGAGGAGTTTAGGTATTATTACTTTACTAATTTCAGAAAATCGCGAGGTACTTCTAAGAATTCTTGATAGCACGAAGTATTAGGACAATCGTCATTTAACCTTGTATGCTCAGCTATTCTTATGGTTATAGAATCTTCCTCTATATCTACTCCTTTATACATTTCACCTATTTCAAAAGTCCGTTCTCTTACACCTACAATGCCACCTACAGTTACTAAGGCTGAATATTCAGAAATGAATTCAAAATCACCTTTTATAACTTGAATTTCATCTTGGCTACAATTGAAAAGAAAAAATGGAACAAGAAGTAAAAGCAGATATTTCATTTCAGCATTTTTTAGTTAAATCATAGACACAGAATCATTAAAATTGGATGGATTCAGTACCCAAAATTTTAAATAAACTAAAGAAAATGCTACTGTACTTTTCTTTTGTAAAAGTTTAATAATTCTTATACCTGAAATTTATTTTACCTAATAAACAACAACCAAACCAATAGTAGTAAAGGCAATAAGAAAGGAATAGAGAATCTGATAATATAACCAAAGAAAGACGGCATTTTAATACCAACCTGTTCAGCAATTGATTTCACCATGAAGTTAGGTCCATTTCCAATATAAGTCATAGCTCCGAAGAAAACTGCTGCAATTGAAATTGCTGTCAAATCAGCAACTGAGTCATAAAACACACCCCCATTTGCAAATTGAGTTACTTCAGTTAATACAGAAATACTCCCCCCTTGTGAAGCCATAGCCGCTGCTAAGAAATTCAAGTAAGTAGGTGCATTATCTAAGAAGCCGGAAAGAACACCTGTTCCCCAATAGAGTGTATTATGAGTGATTAAAGCAGCTCCAGTTTCAGATTTTGCAAAATCTCCTACTAAGTCTAATGCCGGCATCATAGTACCAAAAATACCCACGAAAATAAATGCAACCTCTCTAATTGGCTCAAAACTGAATTCATTAAGCTCATGCACTTTATCCTTAGCAAATTTATAAGACAGATAGGTCACACTAAGCATAATTATCTCACGAATATATGAGAATTCCTGACCATCATAAGTTATGCCAGGCACCCATGAGAAAACATTAGGATCAATGAAAACAGAAACGATAATCACCGCCAACCAAATGAAATTTCTTTTCCCTGTGATAGTGATCTTATTATCAAAAACTTCATTTTCATCCTCTTCAACTCCTGATTTATTTCTTTTATCAAGAAAATAGAAGGCTACCGATAATATTGAAAGAGCAAATATCCAAGCTGGCCAGTTGTGTTCTAGTGTCCAGAAAAAAGGAACCCCTTTTAAAAACCCTAAGAAAAGTGGTGGATCACCAATTGGGGTTAAAGAACCTCCAATATTACTGACCATAAAAATAAAGAATATAATATGATAAGCTTTTATTCTGTTTTTATTTAAACGAATGAATGGGCGAATTAAAAGCATTGATGCCCCTGTAGTTCCAATCAAGTTAGCCACAACTGAACCTATCAAAAGCATGGCAATATTCACAACAGGTGTTGACTTTTTATTCACCTTAATAACAATACCACCTGAAGCAATATATAAGGAAGCCAACAAAGAAATAAATTGAAAATATTCAAATGCAGCGTGAACAGGACTATGCACATTGTGAATTACAAATAAATAATAGCTCACTACTAATACTGCCAAAATCACTGCAATTTTAGGATAGTTTTTATGCCAGAAATGTTCATAAAACAATGGCCCTGTTGCTATCATTAAAAGCAGTAGCACGAAAGGAATGACCGTCCAAGCCGGAGCCGAATGACTTTCCTCTTCTTCACTATCTACATTTTCAGAATGTCCTTCCTGACTGCTACCTGCTTCCACTAATTCAGTAGAAGTATTAGGTTCCGCGGAAAAAGACTTTGGAACAAAAATAGTGGTAAATACTAAGGTCAAAAATATTGCTGAAATAGAAAATAGTGATGTTCTCATGCAAATGATTTTTCAAGAGTCCTCAAGTTAGGAAGTTTCCTATAAATATACTTAAGAGGATTTGATTAATTAAATGTTAAATTAATTGACTTAAGGCGATTTCAAAAGAAGTCTTTGAAATATTAACATCCGAATTACTAGCCTCAAACGTTTTACGGAGAGCTCTTTCAATTGTTCTGGATGTATCCTCAAAAATAGCTTCATCCGTGATTTCTGCGTTTGTGGTCATCAAATAAGCAAAAACTCTAGCCATTCCACAATTAGCAATAAAATCAGGAATTACAGCTACTCTATTATCAGCATAATCCGCAATTGGCCCAAAAAATATTCCTTTATCTGCAAATGGAACATTTGCTCCTGCAGCTATTACTTCTAGTTTAGAATCCAGCATTTCATCTAAGTGCTCTTTTGTAATGAGCCTTGAAGCTGCTGCTGGAATAAATACTTCAGCCTCCAAAGACCAAATCTTTTCATTTATTTCTTTAAAAGGGATTAAATCATCAGAAATTAATTCATTCCCTTTTCTATTTAAGAATAATTCAGTGAGCGCATCCATACTAAAACCGTCAGTATTGATTAAGCCACCATTTCGGTCAATAATTCCTACAATTTTAACTCCTGCTTGAGCCAAGAAATAAGCAGCAGAAGCTCCTACATTTCCCCAACCTTGAATAATAGCTCTCTTTTCATTTAAGTTACCCCCCCAAATATGATAATAATGTTCAACTGACTTTGAAACCCCGTAGCCGGTGATCATATCTGCTATAGTATATTTCCTTTTAATATCAGGACTGTAATTTGGGGCTTCTATTACTTTAATAACGCCCTGTCTTAATTGTCCAAGCTTTTTGATTTTTTCTGGTTCAGTTGCATTATAATGACCATTTACAACTCCTTCTTGTGGATGCCATAAACCATATTGTTCTGTAATAGGAATTACTTCATGTATCTCATCCACATTCAAATCACCACCAGTCCCGTAATAGTTTTTTAATAAAGGAATAACCGCTTTATACCATCTTTCTAGAACTCCTTTTTTTCTAGGGTCATTAGGATCGAAATTAATACCTGATTTAGCCCCACCAATTTCAGGTCCTGAAACAGTAAATTTCACCTCCATTGTTTTAGCTAAGGATTCAACTTCATGTTTATCGAGCCCTGGTCTCATTCGGGTTCCTCCGCCTGCTGCACCGCCTCTTAGTGAATTAATAACCACCCATCCTTCTGCTTCTGTTTCAGGATCTTTCCATTCAAATACTATTTCAGGTCGTTTATTCTCAAATTTCTCTAAGAGTTCTTTCATTTTTATTCAATTTAGTCGGTTCGTAAAAGTTTTTTGATTAAAATTCTTCATCTATGTTTCCAAAGCGCCAAAACTACAAAAATATATTTCAAATATCGCCTAGCTTTTGACCAGATACTGTATTAGAATGAGCACCGGTAACTGAAGCCAAAGTGTTCCATTCATTTCTTACATTTAAAACACCTAAAAATGCAAAAATCAAGGCTTCTTTATAGTTTACAATTTTTTGATCAGCCACAACAAACTCAAAATTATGATCTAGCTTGGATTGAAGTCTTTCAATCAAGAAATGATTAAATGCTCCACCACCTGTCAATAAAACTTTACCCCCTTTTTTAGCTGAAACCAGAACATCATGAATCTGAGTTGCTATATGTTCAACAGCAGTAGCAAGCATGTCCTCCAAACTGTATTTAGATTGGTCGATTTTAGAAAGGATATCCGGTTCAATCTGCTCTATCCCCAAACTTTTAGGGGATTTCTTTTTTAAAAAGGAGAATTCATTCCATACTCCTAGTAGTGAATTAATGACCTCTCCTGATTTAGCTATCAATCCTTTATCATCGTATTCTAGGTCTTTTAAATTAGCAAGCCTATTTAAAAGAATATTGCAAGCACAGATATCATAAGCAATCCTCTCGTTTTCTTCATTTTGGTAAGATAAATTAGCTATTCCTCCAAGGTTAATACAAAAATCATATTCATTAAATAGAAGTGCATCACCAATTGGCACCAAAGGTGCTCCTTGACCACCTTTTGCGATATCTAAAGTTCTAAAATCAGAAATAACAGGACAACCTGTAATAGCATGAATAAAATTTGGATTCCCTATCTGCAAAGTCAAGTGATTTTCAGGAACGTGAAAAACAGTATGACCATGAGAGGCTACGAAGTCCACTTTTAATTTATTTTCAGTGATAAACTCTTTAACAGCCTCTCCCATCCATCTCCCTAACGCTACATCTAAAATATTTAAATCTAGTCCATTAAGTTTTATAGACTCACTTAATTTAGATTTCATATCTTCAGGGTACGGTTTTGTATCAAAATTTAAAACTTCCCATTCCCATTTCTGATTTGATAAAAGTTCAAATTTACAAAATGCAATATCCAGTCCATCCAAGGAAGTTCCGGACATTAAGCCAATAGCATTATAGGTGTGCTTTTGCATAAAATTATTTAATTTTAATTTTTAATATAGGAAATATGAACTTAGCCATAGATGTAGGCAATACTAAAACTAAAATAGGTTTTTTTAAGGAAGACCGCTTAGAATCTACCAAAACTTTTGAATCACTTTATGAGCTCAATCAGTTTTTAGATTCTAAAAAAATAGATTCTACCATAATTTCCAGTGTTAATACTGCCTATGATAAAATTTTAGAAGAATTACCCTCGCTTCAAAAACCAATTCTATTGAATACTGAGACGCCATTGCCTTTCAAAAATCAATATAAATCCAAAACCATAGGGCTTGACAGATTAGCTGCTGTGGCAGGTGCTCAATTATTACATCCTAATAAGAATGTTTTAGTGATAGATTTAGGGACTTGTATTACTTATGAATTTCTTGAACAAGGAAAAACTTATCATGGAGGCGCAATTTCTCCTGGAATGAATATGCGTTTTAAGTCCATGCATAATTTTACGGCTCGTTTACCGTTGGTTAAACCTGAGGAAGTGGATGATTGGATTTCCAATTCCACAGAAGGGTCTATGCTAAGTGGTGTAGTCCATGGGATTCGAGCTGAGATTGATACTTATATTCAAGAAGTTGAAAGCAAATATGCACCGCTTAAGGTAATAATCACCGGAGGAGATGCAAAATTCTTTGAATCTAAAATAAAAGCTACCATCTTTGCAATCCCTGAATTAGTTTTAGTGGGTTTAAATGCGATTTTACGATATAATGTACCAGTATAAAACGGGCTTAATAGCAAGTATAATATCCATCATATTTATTTCATCATCTTATTCTCAAGAGCTGATCTCTCCTTATTCAGCTTATGGTATGGGTTTGTTGTCAGAAAAAGGATTTGTTTCTAATAATGGAATGGGAAATGCAGGCATTGCTTATCAAAGCCCCTGGTTTATTCCTGTTTTAAATCCAGCCTTATTAGGCAGTCAAAGATTTAGTTCCTTTGAAGCAGGTCTTAGCATCAGTCAGAATAATATTAATGATGAAGTAACTAGATTTCGACAGGTAAATGGTGGATTGAAATACGTATCATTAGCTTTCCCAATAGTACCTGGGAAATATGGCATATCAATTTCATTAAAGCCATTAAGCTCTAAAAATTACGAAATTTTACAAAGAAGGAGATCTGCTGATAATGATCCACAAGCTGAAGTAACACGTTATCAAGGAAGCGGAACTATTTCACAGTTCAGTTTATCGAATGGATGGAATATTAATAAAAATATAGCCATTGGAGTTGAAGCAAACTACAACTTTGGTAATTTAACAGACAGAACAATCTACGAAGATATAATTAATGGAGCAGATACAGTTTCCATTCCTTATCTAGTATCTGCTGAAAACACAGATAATTTTTCTGATTTCTCATTTATATTTGGAACTAAGTTAACAAAGAAATTAGGGGAAAATTATCTATCCTTAGGTCTAACATATGATTTAGAAGCTAATTTAAATACAACTCGAAATACTTATTTACAATTGCTTACTTCCTCTGAAACGCCAGTTACTCAGTTAAATGATTCTTCATCTTTTATAACTTCTGGTTTAGAGGGCACTACCACATTACCTCAGAAATTCAGTGGTGGAATATCCTATATGAGCCCAAATAAATGGGCAATAATGGCAGATTTCACCTATCAGGACTGGAGAGAATATCAAAGTTTTGGAAATTTTGAAAGTAATTATGTAGAGCAAATAAAAATGAACGTTGGCGCTGAATATACACCTAATGTCCAGTCAGGTACACGTTATTTTGAAAGAGTTACTTATAGAGCCGGTATTAACATTTCCAACGGCCCAATCGTTATCAATAATAATTCAATAAATTCTTTTGGCATTACTTTTGGTACTACCTTACCGATAACTAAAATTTCAAATATTAATTTAGCATTTGAGGTTGGTCAAAGAGGGACCTTGTTAAACAGTTTAGTTCAAGAAAATTATTTGAATTTTAATTTAAGTTTTACTTTTAACGATAGATGGTTTTTACGAAGACAGTTTGATTAAATTTTAAGAAAGATGAAAAAGATTCTATTAACATTAACAGTTTTAATTGGTGTTCAAGCCTTAACGTTTGCACAAGAAGGTTGGAACTGGCCAGAAGATTCGGATAAAAAAGCAATAGCAATTGAGAAAAATGCGCTTTATTCGGATATGCTTACTGCAGAAAAATATGAAGCAGCAAAACCTCCATTAGACTGGTTATTAAAAGAGACTCCAGACTTAAACCCTTCTATTTATATTCAAGGTGTGAAGGTATATGAAAATCTGGCAGAGATTACAACAGGCCAGCAGCAAAAAAATATTCAAGACTCTGTTGTGGTTTTATACGATTTGAGAATGAAATATTTCAATGACGTTGAAAATGTTACCAACAGAAAAGCAAATGATGCTTATAATGTATGGAAAGAAAGAAAGGATAAATATAAAGACTTATATGAGATTGAGAAAGAAGCAATCGAAATGTTAGGCGCCAAAAGCTTTACTTCCAATACTATTTATTATATGGATGCTGCTAGAAGATACAAATTAACTGGTGGGCCATTAACTGATTTAGATATCATAGGAATTTATGATCAGATCCAAGGAATTTTGGATGAAATGGAAGCTAATGGTGAAAGCAAACAAAGTATTCAGAAAGCCAGAGATTATGTTGAGAAATTATTCAACGCATCCGTAACTATTGACTGTAATATTATTGATGAAAAATTACACCCTAAATTCATCGAAGACGGTAGAAAAGTTGAAGACGCTGAAAAAATTGTAAAATGGGCCTTAGCTGGTGGTTGTACAGGATCTGATTCTTTTATCGATGCAGCAAAAGTAGTACAAAAAAACACTCCTGAATTCGGTTTAGCTAGAATGATTGCTCTAAGATTGAAAGCAAAAGGAGATTTAAATGGTGCTGAAAAGTATTTCTCAGAAGCTTTAGGATTAACTGAAGATAACATCAAAAAAGCAGATGTTCAAATAGAGCTTGCAGATATCGCTTCTAAACAAGGAAATAAATCACAAGCAAGAACTTATGCTTATAATGCATTAGAGTCAGATCCATCTAGAAAAGAAGCTTATACTTTAATTGGTGATTTATACTTAAAAAGTTTCCAAGACTGTAAAGGTGGACAAGATGTGGTAAAAGATAGAGCGGTTTATATTGCTGCTTATGACATGTATCAAAAAGGTGGAGACGCTAACAGAATGGGAGTAGCTAAAGAGCAATTCCCTTCAAATGAAGATATCTTTAACTACGATTATGAAATTGGTGATGAAATAGAAGTTGGATGTTGGATAGGAGAAACTGTCCAAGTCCGAATCAGGGACTAATATTCATCTTTTAAAAGATAAGCGGTCTTGATTTAATAATATCTTGACCGCTTTTTTTATTTTTGTGCTATGAAGAATTTCTATTTTTCCTTACTTATAATTTTTATTCAATCATGTTCTTCAGGTTTAGAATCTAAACAGAAATTTGAAGAATATTCTGGCCCTACAATGGAGGCAGATACCGTACAAATAATATATTCTGATTCTGCAGTAGTTAGGGTGATTGTGAAAGCTACCAAACAGTATGAATTTGAAAATGGCGATAGAGAATTCCCTAATGACATATTTATTGAATTCTATGAAACTGATGGGGCCATGTCTTCTACTTTAGAAGCAAACTCCGCTTATTATACAAAAGAAACAGACATTTATAAAGCAGAAGGTGATGTAGAGGTGATTGGATATATAGATCCCAGAAAAATGAACTCAGAAGAATTATTATGGGAACCACAGAAAGAAGAAATTTATACAGATAAATTTGTGCGGATTCAATCTGAAGATCAAATATCCACTGGTACAGGTCTTGTTGCTAAGCAGGATTTTTCAAGTTATAGAATTTTAAACCCGAGTGGAACCATCTATTTAAAAGAAGATTCTAGCGCCCAAGAAGAACAAAAAATGGGAATAGAGAAAGACACTACTACAAAAAAGAACCTTAAAAAACGAAATGTCCCCAAAGAATAGAAATAATAAAAATTCAACCGAAAACCCTAAGCCTAATTTTATAATTATCGGCTTAGCTTTTGCTTTCTTTGTCATCGGTATACATCAATCCCTTACTGTTGGATTCGAATATTCTTATTGGATTTTTATGTTATCCATAAGTCTCTTACTTTTACATAGATATCTTAAACAAAAAAAGCAGCAAACACCGGACTCAAAAAAATAATGGAAAGCAGTTATTTATTATATATTATTATTTCACTACTCTTTTCTGCATTCTTTTCAGGAATAGAAATTGCTTTCGTTTCATCAAATAAACTGCATATAGAGCTACAAAGCCAACAAGGAATTATTTCAGGTAAAATTCTTTCAAAATTTTTAGAACGGCCGTCTTCATTTATTGGAACAACACTTATTGGAAACACCATTTCATTAGTGGTTTATGGTATCTATATGGCCAAAATGATTGAACCAATATTAATAGGTAATCTCCCTCTTTTCTTTCAAAATGATATCTTCATTTTACTGGCCCAAACTTTTATCTCTACTATATTCGTATTGTTTATAGCAGAATTCACACCTAAAAGTATATTTCTACTCAACCCAAATGGCTTATTATCATTTTTTGCATTACCTCTTTGGCTCATTTATTATGTCACTTATCCAATTGTATTTTTTATAGTTAGTTTATCAAAGCTATTTATTAAATATGTATTGAGATTAAAATACGAGGAAGATAAGCCTGTTTTTGGATTAACCGATTTGGATCACTTCGTAAAAAACACAGTCCAACTAGACCATCAGGAAAGCAAAGTAGAATTAGATAAGAAGATTTTTAATAATGCGCTAGAATTCAAAACTATTAAAGTTAGGGAATGTATGATTCCTAGAACTGAGGTAGTTGCTGTAGATATTGAAGACACTATTGAGGAATTAAAGGATGCTTTTAATGATAGCGGCCATTCCAAGGTTCTTATTTACAAAGATACGATTGATGATGTTATTGGGTATTGCCATTCACTTGCCTTATTTAAAAAACCTTCCACTATCAAAGAAATTCTTACGCCAATAATTATAGTGCCTGAAACTATGCCTGCAAATGAATTGATGATCCAATTTATACAAGAGCACAAAAGCTTGGCTTTAGTGGTAGATGAATTTGGAGGTACTTCTGGCATTGTAAGCTTAGAGGATATTATTGAAGAAATTTTTGGTGAGATTCAGGATGAACATGATGATGAAGATTTAGTAGAAGAGCAAGTTTCTGCCGATACATTTATTTTCAGTGCCAGATTAGAAATAGATTATATAAACGACAAATATTATTTAAATCTACCTGAAGGCGATTATGACACCTTAGGGGGGTTTATTCTATCAATAACAGAAAATTTCCCTCAATTAAAAGAGGAAGTAAGTAGCCCTCCTTTTCGATTTGTGATTGATAGTATGGAGGAAAACAGAATCAATCAAGTTAAATTAATTATCACAAACCCAAATTAAGCTAAAAGTAATAAATGGAATCACTTTGATATTAATCATTTATACTATTATTTTGCGAATCTTTGAAATAAACAAACATGGGAGTATTTAATACATTAAGAGTAAAAATGGGGTCGGTATTGATCGCCCTAATAGGATTATCCATTTTAGCTTTCTTGCTAACTGATTTGCTTGGGCCCGACTCAATGCTTTTAGGTGGCGGGAGATCCAATGACGTGGGTGAAATAGCTGGAGAAACTATCAACTTACCTGAGTATCAGCGTAAAGTTGAAGAGTTTAAGAACAATTTCAGAGCTGGGAACGGCCGTGCACCTTCTGATCAGGAAATGACTTCTATTCGTCAACAAGCATGGGATTTTCTTATTATTGAGAAAGCATTTCAAGAGCAATATGATGAATTAGGTCTTGAGGTTACTAATGAGGAATTAGTAGATATGGTTCAAGGTAATAACATCAGTCCTATCGTAAGACAGAACTTCACAAATCCTGAAACAGGAGAATTTAATAAAGAGCAAGTGGTTAATATCATAAGAAATATTGCTCAAGCTCCTGCCGAACAGCAAGCTCAGTGGTATTCTTTTGAATCTTCATTGGTTCCTGCTAGAGCCAGAACTAAATATGATGAATTATTGGCTAGCTCTAATTACATTACACAAGCTGAAGCTCAAAGGGCTTATGAAAAAGAAACTGAAAGCGCAGAAGTAGAGTATCTATACGTTAATTACAGTGTAATTGCAGATTCTTTAGTTTCTCCATCTGATTCAGAATTAAAAAGCTATTATAATGAGCATAAAGATCAATACGAATCTGATGCGACAAGAACAATAAGTTATGTGAGCTTTGAATTACTTCCGTCTGGAGAGGATTCTACTTACATAAAAGAAGAAATCGAGGAAATTAAAAAAGAATTTCAGAAAGTGGAAGATGATTCAGCTTATGCTCGTGTAAATTCTGACAGAAGCAATTCTTATAAAACATATCCAATAGCTCAGCTTCCTAAAATATTAGCATCAAACACTAATATTTTAAAAGAAGGTGATGTGATAGGCCCATACATAGAAAATGGTGCTTATATCTTATATAAAACTTCTAAAATTTATGATGATACTGTTTCATCTGTGAAAGCAAGCCATATTTTAATAGAGGCTGAGGACGACAGTGATGAAGCAGATTCAAAGGCAAAGAAAGAAGCACAAGAAGCATTGCAAAAAGCTTTAAGTGGTCAAGATTTTGCAGAATTAGCTAAAGATTTAAGTGATGGACCTTCAGCTACTAGAGGTGGTGACTTAGGTTGGTTCAAAGAAGGACAAATGGTAGATGAATTTAATGAAGCTGTTTTCGCTAAATCAGGAACAGGTGTTATAAATAAGCTTATCAAGACTCAATTTGGCTACCATATCATTAATGTAACTGAAGAAAAAACAGCTAAAACTTATAAAATAGCTACTATTCACAGAGATATTATTCCGACTGAAACTACTAGAGATAAATTATATAGAAAAGCAGACTTATTTGCAGCTTCAAATAGCAGTTATGCAGAATTCACTGCATCTGCTGAAGAAAATAATTATAGGGTAAGAAGTTCAGGTAAAATGAGTCCTAGTCAAAGAACAATTGGAACATTAGGTTCGGCAAGACCTTTAGTTAGATGGGCGTTTACTGATGCTACTGTTGGAAAAGTATCTGATGTACATGAAACAGACACACATTTTGTAGTGGCAGTTTTAACTAACAAAACTGAAAAAGGAACTTCTGATTTTAACGAGGTTAAAGCTTTAGTTACCAGAGAATTGAAAAAAGAATTGCAAGGTGAAAAAATTAAAGAAAAATTATCTGGTCTGTCAGGTTCATTAAATGAAATAGCTGCTGCTTATGGAAGCGATGCAAATGTTTACAGCGCTACTGATGTTAATATTTCTTCCAATTCACTTCCAAATGTGGGTCAAGCACCTAAAGTAATAGGAACTATTTTCGGTTTGGAATTAAATACTCAGTCGCAACCTTTAGAGGCAAATAATGGTATAGTAATCGTAAAAGTTCTAAATAGAACACCAGCACCAGAAATAGCAGATTATGCTTCTTATAAAGAGCAATTAGCGCAAAGCAGAAGCAGTAATGTTTCCTTTGCAATTAAATCTGCAATTGAAGAAAAAGCTGATATAGTAGATGAAAGATATAAATTCTATTAATTAGAGCCTATTTGGCAATTACATGAGAATCATTGGATCAACTAGAAAATCAGAATCAAATGACTAATCTTAGTGTAATTAAATTTTAGAATTCATATATTTTATTATATACTTAATGTTATAAGGGGCTTTTTAGCCCCTTTTTTTGTGATAATAATTATTTAAATAATGAGTAAAGAAAAAGATATCGAATCTTTCAGAGAAAAATTGGAAGCCGTTTCAGAATGGCCTAGTCTTTATATGTTCAAATTCATCATTGAGGCAGACAAGCAGGATGAAATTAAAGATATATTTGAAAATCATGAGATAATTGTTAAACCTTCGAGTAAAGGTAAATACGTGAGCTTGACCATTAAAATATTAGCGAATTCTGCTGAACAGATTATTGAAAAGTACATGGAGACCAATAAGGTGAAAGGGGTTATTGCTTTATAATCAATGGAGTTAATGTAACAAATCATTTTCACAGCGGTTACAAATATAAAAGCAAAACATTATGTGGAAAGAAGAAAACAATACACTAAAGAGAACATTAGAATTTAAAGACTTTACTGAAGCATTCGGCTTTATGGCTAAAGTAGCCATTATTGCAGAAAAAATGGGACATCATCCGAATTGGTCAAATGTATATAATAAAGTGAGTTTTGAATTGACTACTCATGATAAGGGAAACACCATTACCGAAAAAGAACAGAAAGCTTGCGGAGGAAATTGATAAATTAGTTTAGAAAATCTTTAATTTTGGGGATGGAGCAATCAGAAACTCAACTTTACTTGGTGCCCACCCCTATTGGCAATTTGGCGGATATGACCTATCGCGCAGTTAGTATCTTGAATAATGTTGATGTAATACTAGCAGAAGACACAAGAACTTCTGGGAAACTGCTAAAGCATTATGATATTAAAAAGCCGCTTCAGAGTTTTCATATTCATAATGAGCATAAAAAGGTAGAGCAAGTAATTGAAGAATTAAAAGCTGGAAAAATAATGGCATTGATTTCCGATGCCGGAACACCCGGAATCTCTGATCCGGGTTTTTTATTGGCTAGAGAAGCCTTGAAAAATGGCATTAAGTTAGAATCCCTCCCAGGAGCTACTGCCTTAGTACCAGCCCTAATCAAATCAGGATTTCCAAATGATAGATTTATATTTGAAGGTTTTTTACCTCACAAAAAAGGAAGAAAAACAAGAATAGAAAACCTTAGGGAGGAAGATCGCACGATCATTTTTTATGAATCGCCTCATCGTTTACTCAAAACATTAAAACAACTGGCAGAGGCTATGGGAGAAGATCGTATGGCATCTGTTTCAAGAGAGCTTACAAAGTTATTTGAGGAAACTATCACAGATACATTGGAAGGCTTGATTACACATTTTGAAAATACTCCCCCCAAAGGAGAAATTGTATTGGTTTTAAATGCTAAATCATGATTAAAAGATTATTATTAGGATTATTATTATTTGCTTCATTTGAAGCTTTCGCACAAAACAAATTATCTGAAAATGCTGAAATGAGTTTGATTACCGTAGCTCCTGGTGACGAACTTTATTCTGGCTTCGGGCATTCGGCATTATGGGTGGAAGATAAAAGCAAAGGCTTAAGTGTAGTTTTCAATTATGGAACTTTTGATTTTGAAACACCTGGTTTCTATATGAAGTTTGTAAGAGGAAAGCTAGACTATATGCTTTCGGCTGGAAGTTTATCCTACCTAGTAAATTCCGCTAAAGCAGAAAAAAGAACCGTTATTCAACAAAAGCTCAATTTAAGCTTAACTCAGAAAAATGAAATTTACAACTTCCTTTTAAATAATATAAAACCCGAAAACAGATTTTATCAATACGATTTTTTCTTTGATAATTGTTCCACTAGATTCAGAGATCTACTAGAAGATGTTTTGGGAAATGGTTTGGTTTGGGAAAGAGATGCGGAAGGGCTTACATTCAGAGAATATCTAGACATTTATTTGGCCAATAAACCTTGGCAAGATTTCGGAATCGATCTGGTTTTGGGCCAACCCACAGATGAAATTGCGGACAAAAGAAATGAAATGTTCCTTCCCGATTTATTGATGTTACATTTTGATGAAGCCACTTATAATGGAAACCCTATAGTTGAGGATAAAATCATTATATATGAAGCAGAAGAAGAGGAAGCAAAGCTAGGTTTTCAAATTCTTCCTGAATATATTACTTGGTTCCTATGTCTATTTGGAATTTTCCTAAGCGTTAGACATCATAAATCTAATCTGAGCGATGTTTGGTTCAATAGATTATTATTTGTCATTTCAGGACTTGTAGGCTGTTTAATCTTCTTTTTATGGTTTTTATCAGACCACGTAGCCACCGTCAATAATTGGAATATTATATGGGCTTTTCCTCTGAATGTGATTTTAGCTTTTATACTTTTCAAAAAACCAGCAAAAAAATGGCATACAGTTTTTTATGCGATATTTGGAATTGCTCAATTTATGATTTTAGGCTTTTTCTATACTTTACCACAAGCCATGCATGCAGCAGTTTTGCCAATTGTATTATATTTTGCATTTAAGTCCTTTAATCTTCTTTACAGAACTAAAAAAATGAATGTATAACGGTTAAGCCCAACTTATTACTTGAGATAACATAGAAGCTTACTTTTCAAGCTAAACTTTAACCACAAAAGAATTAACAGAACACAATAGATTTTATATAAATATAAAATTAAACTGATGAAATTAACAAGCATCCACCAAGAAGCCATAAAACTAGTTAAAGAAGTTGGCGAGTTTATAAGGAATGAATCCGAAAATTTCAATACCGATAAAGTAGAACACAAAGGCTTTAATGATTTGGTCAGCTATGTGGATAAGGAGGCCGAGAAACGATTAGTGGAAGGTTTAGGAGAAATTCTCCCTGAATCAGGTTTTATTGCTGAAGAAGGTACTTCAAATAAGCAGGGTGAAGAATATAATTGGATTATAGATCCTTTGGATGGCACTACCAATTTTGTTCACGGTCTGCCCGTTTATTCCATCAGCGTTGCTTTGCAACAAAATGATAAGATTGTATCCGGAATTGTACTGGAAATTAACAGAGATGAATGTTTTGAAGCGGTGAAAGGTGAATCTTCTAAATTAAACGGTAAACCTATATCAGTATCAAAGAATATTAACTTATCTCAAAGCTTAATAGCTACAGGTTTTCCTTACAATGATTTTGATAAGATGGATGATTACTTATCCATCTTAAAATATTTAATGCAAAACAGCCACGGATTAAGAAGGTTTGGCAGTGCTGCCGTTGATTTAGCCTATGTAGCCTGTGGAAGATATGAAGCCTACTTTGAATACAATCTGAATGAATGGGATGTGGCGGCCGGAGCCTTTATTGTACAACAAGCAGGAGGCAAAGTAAGCAGATTTAATGGTGATGATGATTTCATTTATGGCAGAGAAATAATGTCTTGCTCCTCAGATATTTACGATGAACTATTAACTATTCTCCAGGACCGATGGAAGCACAATTAGAAGTAGAAGGAAAAAGAATAAATTTAGGCGCAGGCAGGACAGATATCTCAGAAAAAAATGGTAGGATTTTTAATTTCATTGCGGGTTTCTTATTTCTAGCAATGACTATAATTATTATACCTAAATTATTAAATGAATCAGAATCAAATTTTGCTGATAAATTGCTACCACTTTTGTATCTCGCTATAGCAATTTTTTATTTGGGTAAAGCTAGTATTGCTCAATCCAAAACTTCTAAGTATGCTCCGCATTTCATTGTTTCTGAAAATGTCATGAAAATCAAAACAAGTGTTTTTAAAAAATCTGAATTCATTAATTGGGATGATGTGAAGAAAGTTGAATTCGGTAAATATAAAATTGGAATAAAGGATAAGGCTGGCTTGCAATATTACCCTTATAAAACTCGCAAGGAAACTTCAATAGAATTGAAAAACTCAATAAAAGCTATCGCTCAACAAAAAGGAATAGAAGTAGAAAATTCGTTAAAAAGATAAGCTAGTTGAATTAACCAGCTTATCTTTTTTTAATATTAATAATACCTAAGCTTTTTTAACTTCCGGTACAAACCCAGTCTTGATCATAGGCTTGACCTTGATCTTTTAAATCATCTTCATATTCTTGTACTTCATCAGGAGAGCCACAAAATTCAGTAGTGACATCATCATTTTGTTCAGTACAAGTAGTACATACTTCCACTAAGCCACAAGAACTTATTAAAAGTATTAAAGCAAGGGTTGATAGTTTGGTTTTCATAGTGCTATTATTTACTCTTTATTATCTTCTTTTTCCTCTTCCTCTTCAGGATCTATTGCCGGTCTTTCGTCTCGGTTTGCTATTTCCCAAGTAGTATAGAATACTAAATCAGTTCTCTTTTTTAATAAATCAAATTCAATTTTATCCACTGTATCTGTATGCTGATGATAATCTGGATGAGTCCCGTTAAAATAGAAGATGATCGGAACACCATTTTTTGCAAAGTTCCAATGATCTGATCGATAATAAATTCTATCAGGATGATCTTCGGCATTATAGGTGTAATCTAAATCTAATTTAGTGTAATTTGCATTCATCGCCTCACTGATTTCATGTAATTCAGTTGAGATTCTATCAGACCCAATCAAATATACAAATTCTCTATCATCCATATGAACAGAATCAACTCTACCGATCATATCTATATTCAAATTCGTTACCGTATTTTCTAATGGGAAAACAGGATTCTCAGCATAGTGAGCCGAACCTAATAAACCTTTTTCTTCACCAGTTACTGGCATAAATAAAATACTTCTTTTAGGGCCATGTCCATCTTCTTTCGCTTTCACAAATGCTTCAGCTATTTCCAAAATAGCAGTTGTTCCAGAAGCATCATCATCTGCGCCATTATATACTTTTCCATCTTGAATGCCCACATGATCATAATGTGCAGTCAGAACAATTAATTCTTCTTTCTTCTCAGTTCCTTCCAAATAGCCTAACACATTTTCAGTTTCCATTATCTCGGTATTTATTTCTGCAAACAACTCAGCAGAAGCAGTATCTCCAATTTTCAATTCAGAAATTGGTTTACCAAAAACATCCTCCGCTAACTCATTATACAGCACTACGCTAGCTAACCCTTCTTTTGAAGGCTCCGTTCTAGATAAAGAACCATGAGTTGCGTAATATTTCCCATAACGCAAAACCATGTCCATTTTGCTGCTGTCTTCTGCAAAAATAATTGCTCCCTTTGCTCCAAGGTCTTCAATAACTTTTAATGTTGGAGTGAATTGCCCTTCAGCTTGAAAAGCTAAAAATTTACCTTCTGCCTCTATATTTTTTAAATCTTCTTCTTGAGCCTTATTTACATATACTAAATCAATTTTATTTTTTTCAAAAGGAACATTTGCCCAATAAACCATTTGATCAAGGTTCTGAACAGTTTTACCATTCACCACCAATTCAGCCTTTCCTCTATAAGTTTGATATAAATTAAACTTTTGAAAATAAGAACCATCAACAGGAGCTGTTAAGCCTAATGACTCAAATTGATTTTTAAGATAATCAGCTGCCATTTTTTGTCCCTTTTTCCCAGTTTCTCTGCCCTCTAAAGAATCAGAGGCTAAAAGGGTTAAATGCTCGGTTAAATCTTCATGTGTAATCGTTTTGGCATACTTTCTAGCTTGCTTTTCCATTACTTGAGCTGATAACAGACTGACAGCCATAAAACTCATGATTAGAGTGGAGAAAAAAGTCTTCATAATTAAGGGTTTAAAGGTAAATTTATTTAAATTTTTTACTGTTTATTGAACAAAATTCCTAAATAATATATTGTACTTTTGTGGCACGAAACAGTACGTGAATATCTAAAATATTTATTAAAGATACTTTCTAATATTATGAAATTAAACCCGCTGTACCAAGAAAGATTTGATGTGAGGCATAATGCACCGGATAATCAGCAAATATCAGAGATGCTGAAAACGGTAAAAGCCGATTCCTTAGAACATCTTATTGATGAAACCATCCCAAAAGCTATTCAGCTTAAGAAGGATTTAAACCTACCTGAGGCTCAAACTGAGTTTGAATTTTTAGAGTCTTTCAAAGAGATTGCTCAGAAAAATCAAATTTTTAGGTCTTACATCGGGTTAGGGTATTACAATACGCATACACCTGGAGTTATTCAAAGAAATATTTTGGAAAACCCGGGTTGGTATACTGCTTATACTCCGTATCAGGCTGAAATTGCACAAGGTAGATTGGAAGCTTTGATTAATTTTCAAACTATGGTCATTGATTTGACCGGAATGGAAATTGCAAATGCTTCTCTTTTAGATGAAGGTACTGCTGCTGCTGAAGCTATGAGTATGTTCTACGGTTTAAGAAAAGGAAAGAAAAAATCTGCTAAGGTTTTCTTTGTTGATGAAAATACTTTCCCGCAAACCATCGATATTCTTAAAACAAGAGCTAATCCGATGGGAATTGAGTTGAGGTTTGCTGATTTATCTCAATTAGATGTAACAGATCCTGATATTTTCGGATTTTATGCTCAACAAATAAACCTAAAAGGTGAAGTAAATGATCTTAAACCAATCATTGAAGCAGCCACTGAAAATAACATCCATTCCACTATTGGGGCAGATTTATTGGCTTTAACTTTATTGACTCCTCCAGGTGAAATGGGAGCTGATTGTGTAGTAGGTACATCACAACGATTCGGAATTCCATTAGGCTATGGTGGACCACATGCCGCTTATTTTGCTACTAGAGAGGCTTACAAAAGACAAGTTCCAGGTAGAATCATTGGCGTATCTATAGATAAAGAAGGGAATAAAGCCTACAGAATGGCGCTTCAAACTAGAGAGCAACATATTAAAAAAGAAAAAGCAACTTCTAATATTTGTACTGCTCAAGTATTGTTAGCCATCATGTCTGGTATGTTTGGTGTTTATCACGGTCCTGTTGGATTGAAAAAAATTGCAGTGAGAACTCATTCTCTTGCTAAATTATTGGCTAATGCCCTTACATCCTTAGGTTATGAAGTAAGTAATAAAAATTTCTTCGATACTATTACAATTCAGCTTGAGTCTGAAAAATTAAGAGAAAAACTTCACTCTTTATTATACGAAAGAAAAATCAATCTTAATTTAAGCGGAACACATACTGTTTCGATTGCATTAAATGAAACCACTCGTATTCATGATATAAAAGAGTTGATCGAAATTTTCGCTTTGGTAGTGGATGAGGATGCTGATAAATATTCTGTTGAAGATAAAATTAATCAATTAGAATTAGACTGGCCAAAGCAATTGATTCGTGAAAGCAGATTCATGGAGCACCCGATTTTTAATCAGTTTCATGCTGAGCACGAAATGTTGAGATATATCAAAAGGCTAGAAAATAAGGATTTATCCTTAGTGCATTCTATGATTTCATTGGGCTCTTGCACCATGAAATTAAATGCCACTGCCGAAATGATTCCAATCACATGGCCAGAATTGGCACATATTCATCCTTATGCTCCAAAAGAACAAGCTCTAGGTTATAGAGAAATGTTCATTAAGTTGGAAAATATGTTGACTGAAATCACCGGATTTGCTGCTACTTCTTTGCAGCCTAATTCAGGTGCTCAGGGAGAATATGCCGGTTTGATGGTAATCAGAGCCTATCACCAAAGCAGAGGGGACGATCATAGAAATGTTACTATTATTCCTTCCTCCGCACATGGCACTAACCCTGCAAGTGCAGTTATGGCTGGAATGAAAGTGATCATTACGAAATGTGATGATCAAGGAAACATTGATTTGGATGATTTAAAAGCTAAGGCGGAAGAATATAAAAATAACTTATCTTCCTTGATGGTAACTTACCCTTCAACTCACGGAGTATTTGAGGAAAGTATTCAAGAAATCTGTCAAATCATTCATGATAATGGTGGCCAAGTTTATATGGATGGTGCCAACATGAATGCTCAAGTGGGTTTAACTTCTCCTGCAAATATTGGAGCTGATGTTTGTCATTTGAATTTGCATAAAACATTCTGTATTCCTCACGGTGGTGGCGGACCAGGTATGGGACCAATTTGTGTGGCAGAACATTTAGAAGATTTCTTACCGGGCAATCCTTTAGTACCTACTGGTGGAAACCAAGCTATTACGGCTATTTCAGCAGCACCTTGGGGAAGCGCAAGCATATTAGCGATAAGTTACGCTTACATCTCCATGATGGGCAGCCAAGGGCTTAAAAGAGCTACACAGTTAGCGATATTAAATGCTAATTATATTAAGGAATCATTAGCGGGTAGTTATCCTGTGCTTTACACTAACCAAAAAGGACGTGCTGCCCACGAAATGATTATTGATTGTCGAGCTTTCAAAGAATTTGGTGTTGAAGTAGAAGATATAGCTAAGAGATTGATGGATTATGGATATCACTCTCCTACTGTTTCATTCCCAGTTCCAGGTACAATGATGATTGAGCCTACTGAAAGTGAAAGCAAAATGGAATTGGATAAATTCTGTACTGCTATGATTTCTATTAGAAAGGAAATACAGGAAATAGCAGACGGAAAAGCGGATGCTGAGCAGAACGTATTGAAAAATGCACCTCATACTATGTCGGTAGCATTAGCAGAGAAATGGGAATTGCCTTACTCACGAGAAAAGGCAGTATTTCCATTAGAATCAGTTCGTCAAAGCAAATTCTGGCCAAGTGTTAGCCGAATTGATAGTGCTTATGGCGATAGAAACTTGATGTGTAGTTGTATTCCAGTATCTGAATATGAAGATAAGCCAGAAGAGGCTCTAGCATAGTTTAAATAAGCTTAAAAAGTAAAAAGCCTTTCAGATTAATTTCTGAAAGGCTTTTTTATTGACTTTTATCAAGCTTAATCCTTATTCTTTCCCCACCAGTTGGCGGAGAAAGAAATCGGACTTAAACTAAAACAATATTGAATATTTAACTTATTAAGCTTCTACTGCTTTCTTTTTTCTCTTCGCTAAATCTAATACAACTGGAGTTGCAATAAAGATAGAAGAGTACGTACCTACTAAGATACCAACCAATAAAGCAAAAGAGAATCCTCTTAATACTTCTCCACCGAAAATAAATAGAATTAAAATTACCAATAACGTAGTTAAGGAAGTCATTACAGTTCTGCTTATCGTATTATTGATTGCCGTGTTGAAAGTTTCTTCATTAGTGGCTTTCGATTTAATACCCAAAGTCTCCCTAATCCTATCAAACACTACCACAGTATCGTTAATGGAGTAACCAATAACTGTTAAGATAGCCGCAATAAATACCTGATCGATTTCGAATGAGAAGCCCAGTAATTTTGCTATGGCAAATGCTGACAACACGAATAGAGTATCATGGAACAAGGCCACAACAGCACCTAAACCAAATTGCCACCTTCTAAATCGGATTAGGATGTAGATAAAGATTGCAATTAATGCAAATATTACGGATTCCTGAGATGAGTTTCTAATATCATCGGCAATGGTTGCCCCCACTTTCGAAGAACCGCTAATGGTAAAGTCATTATCACCCATTGCAGATTCAGTTTCCACGTAACTCATTCCGGTTGCTTCCGCTATACCATCAACGATTTTAGTTTTAACTGTATTATCTGCTTCTGTTGATTCTTCATTTACCAAATATGAAGTAGTTACTTTAAGGATATTATTGGCACCATAAGTTTTCACTTCAGTTCCAGCATCTTCCAGTTTTCCATTTAAAGCTACTTTAAGACTAGTAGTTTCAACTTGCTCTGCAAATCTCACTATATAAGAACGACCACCGGTGAAATCAACGCCTAATGTCAATCCTTTAGTAACCATTAATATAATACCAATTGTAATTACTATTCCAGAACCTATATAAGCCATTTTTCTCTTGCTCATAAAGTTGAAATTGATATCGTTCAATAAGTTCTTAGAGAATGGAGTAGCAAATGAGATCTTACTTTGGTCACCTTTTTTGCTCATCCAACTTACAATTACTCTTGTGATAAATACCGCTGAGAAAAATGAACATGCAATACCAATCATTAAGGTAATAGCAAATCCTTTAACAGGTCCTTGTCCTAACCAATATAAAATAGCACCAGTTAAGAAAGTGGTTACGTTAGCATCCACAATTGAACTATAAGCTTTTGAATAACCAGAAGAAATAGCTTTTAATAATGGTGAACCTGCTCGCATTTCCTCTCTGATTCGTTCAAAGATTAGTACGTTGGCATCAATGGACATACCAATTGTCAATACTATACCAGCAATACCTGGCAATGTCAATGCCGCATTCAATTGGGCTAAAATTCCTAAAATAAAGAAGATATTGAAAACTAAAGCTATGTTAGCAATCAAACCACCTTTAGAATAATAGGCAACCATGAAAATCAATACCATACCCAAACCAGCAACAATAGAAATAATTCCTTGTGCTCTAGCTTCTTTACCTAAAGTTGGACCAATGATTGCTTCCTCCACAATTCTAGTTGGAGCTGGTAAAGAACCTGCCTTCAAGATATTAGCTAAATCTTTAGCTTCTTCCATAGTGAAATTTCCCTCAATAATGGACTTACCATTTGGGATTTCTTGGTTTACCCTTGGTGCGGAATACACATAGTTATCTAAAACAATAGCAATTCTATTGTTGATGTTTTCTCTAGTGATTTTCGCCCATTTTCTAGCTCCTGTTGGATCCATGCTCATATCAACAGCCGGCTGACCTCCCTGATCAAATGTTTGTCTTGCATCGTTGACTACCTCGCCTGTTAATAATGCTTGGTTTCCTCTTTGAGTTCTTACTACATATAGTTCTAAAAGCTCAGTTCCATCATCCAATTTTCTTGGTTTTACATCCCATAAAAGTCTTGTGTTTCTTGGGAATAAAGCTTGAATATCTTCTCTTTGAATGATATCATTAATTTTAGATGTATCAGTTATTTCATAAACCAATCCATATTGACTTTTGATTAAGCTGAACAAAGGAGAAACATTTTGTGAATTCTCCAATGAATCAAGATTAGCATTTGTGGTTGTATCAGCCTCTTGTCCTTCAGTAGCAGTAGTATCTGTCTCCTCATCTTGCAATAAGTCTGCTAAATTTCCACTTTCTTCTTGATATGTTTCAGTTGAATCATCAGAACCTAATTCATTTTTCTGATTGGCTTTTTGTTCTGCTACTAATATTTCATTCGCTTCAGAAAGCGCTTCAGATACCTCATTGATTTCAATAACTTGTAAGAACTCCAACTTTGCCACACCTTGAAGTAATTTCTTTACTCTTTCAGGATTATCAACACCTGGTAATTCAATTTGAATTCTACCAGTGTTCTCTAGTTTTTGAATATTAGGTTGAGAAGTACCAAATCTATCAATCCTAGTCCTTAAGATTTCAAAAGAACGATCAATTGCATCATCAACTTCTGAACGAATAATTCTTAATACTTCGCTGTCTTCCGTTTGAAAGCTGATCCTATCTCTGTTAGCAGAAGTAGCAAAGAATTCACTTAATTTCTTGTCAGGGTTTTGTTCCTTAAAAGCTTGGTAAAATAAATCAACAAAGGAGCCCTGACTAGTTTTCTGTCTTTCTTTTGCAGTTTCTAATGCATTAATTAATGCTTCATCTCCATTATTACCGCTTAATCCTTTAATGATATCCACTGGAGAAACTTCCAAAGTCACGTGCATACCACCTTGTAAATCTAGACCTAAGTTTAATTCCATGTCTTGAACTTCCTTATAGGTGAATTCAACCCCTAAAAGGCTATAAACAGGAACATTGTAGACTGAATCTAAAAAACTCTGTCTTTTTGAATAATCAATATTTCCTTCCGCATTAGTAGCGTAAGCTGTGGCATCATCTTTTATGCCGTTTGAAACAAATGTGAATGACAAATAATAGATACATAATAATGTAACTATTGCTGTCATGAACACGATAAATCCTTTGTTTTTCATGTTAATTGTAGTATTTGAAGTGATTTTATAAAACCATGGAATTTCACGGTTTCATATGTTTAATTAATATTAAATTGATTGAATAAATGATCTGAAGAGATCAAAATTTTGAAATGACTAACTTACTATATTAGGGCGCATTTGGTGATATAATGAGCCTAAATAAAGTATAAAAGTAATTTTGATAAGCTTTTTCTACGCATTCAAGTATTGTGAAATCCTCTGTATTGGGATTAGGAATTTCTAACAACAAATCAAATGAATGGAATAAATTGAATTGCATTACTGGCAAAAGCACATCGTAAGCCATCATGCGATATTCCGCTTGTGGCTTTTCTTTTTCGCTTTGCTCTGTTTTCTCAACCTTTTCAGAAATATCAGCAACATAAGGTTGCTGAAAAAATAACAATACAGCCATTGCCAGTCCAAATATTAGACTGCCTGATTGCTTAATTGACCTTATGTTATTTTTCCTTTTCATTCTTAGGGATGCAAATGTAATTAAAAATCAGGAAATTCAATATAAAAAGATAAACTGATCACTTTCCACCACAAAACTTCAGAAGAAAACATATGGTAGCCAAAGGCTACTTGTACTTTAACCACTGAGTTGCACAGAGGATTTCGCAAAGGCCACAAATATTATAATTCTTTACCATGAATTCCTATCTAAAAGGGAATCAAACATACCTTATATATGTTTGATTGAGCTAATTCGTATATTAGAGAGCCTAACAACAGCTTTAGCTGTTCCTTTGTGTTACTTTGTGAAATACTTAGAGAATCTCTGTGGTTAAGAGAAAAGCCTTAGGCTTTCCTTTTGTTATCTCTTATGTTTTTCCCTCGGCCTCACCATTCCAAACATTAAGCGAGTGTCATGAAATTCTGCTCCAATTAAGATTCTTCTTTTTCTGATTTTCAACTTGCTGGCGGATCAAGCTATTTTCTTCCATTTCCAGATTTGGATCCTTAGCAATTATTGCCTGTGCACTTTGTCTTGCAATGGATAAAATGGGTTCATCCTCTCTTAAATCACCAATCAATAAATCTAATTGCCCGCTTTGCTGAGTGCCCATCATATCACCTGGCCCCCTTAAATTCATATCTACTTGAGCAATTTCGAAACCATCGGTAGTACGAACCATAGTTTCAATCCTTGTTCTAGCTTCTTTGCTTAATTTATAACTACTTACCAATACACAATAGGATTGCTCAGCACCACGCCCCACTCTTCCGCGTAACTGATGCAATTGCGCTAATCCAAAACGTTCCGCATTTTCAATTACCATCAATGACGCATTCGGCACATTCACACCCACCTCAATTACAGTAGTAGCCACCATTATTTTGGTTTCTCCTTTTACAAATCGAGCCATTTCAAAATCTTTATCAGCAGCTTTCATTTTTCCATGCACAATGCTGATCGGGTATTCAGGAAATGCCCTTGCTATACTTTCATAGCCATCCATTAAATCTTTCAAATCCAGCTTTTCTGATTCTTCAATCAATGGATAAACCACATAAACTTGCCTGCCTTTTTTTATTTCCTTTTTTAAAAATCCATTTAATTTAAGTCGGTTAGCATCATATTGATGAATAGTTTTGATGGGCTTTCGACCTTTTGGCAATTCATCGATTATGGAAATATCCAAATCTCCATAAACTGACATGGACAGAGTTCTAGGGATTGGTGTGGCAGTCATAATCAAAACGTGAGGTACGAAATTTTCATTCTTTTTCCACAAACGTGCTCTTTGTGCTACGCCATAGCGATGTTGTTCATCCACAATCGCTAAACCTAAATTTTGAAACTGAACTACTTCCTCCAAAAGTGCATGAGTTCCTACCAATATTTTTAACTCGCCCGACTTCAAACTTTCGTGAATTTCTCTTCTTGCTTTGGTTTTGGTAGAACCTGTAAGTAAAGCAATAGTAACCCCAATTTTATCTGCAAATTCTTTTAAGCCTTCATAATGTTGATTGGCTAAAATTTGAGTAGGTGCCATTAAGGCAACTTGTGCCCCGCTGTCAATAGCGATAAGTGCCGAAATAAAAGCAACAATAGTTTTTCCACTTCCCACATCGCCTTGCAGTAAGCGATTCATTTGCTTGCCACTCTTGAAATCTCCAAAAATTTCTTTGATTACTTTCTTCTGAGCATCAGTTAATTCAAATGGTAAATGAGATTGATAAAATTCAGTTAGTAGGTCAGTTTTTTGCAGCAATTGACCTTTGAATTTCTCCAGCCTTACCTTTTTTTGCATCAACAACCGAAGCTGCATAAAAAAGAATTCATCAAACTTCATCCTGAATCGAGCTTTTTGAAGCAACTGCTGATTTTTGGGCACATGAATTTGAACCACGGCATCTTTCTTTGCTAAAAAGCCATACTGCTGCAAAATATGAGCTGGAAGTGTTTCAGGGATTCTGTTGTAAGCTTCTTTTAGTAAAGTTTTCTGAAACTTGAAAATCGCTTTACTGTCTAAATACTTTCTTCTTAAAGTTTCTGATGTTGAATAAACCGGTTGAAGAAATTCATTTTGTGAAACAGCAGGAGTTAGCACTTCCAATTCCGGATGCGCCATAGTGTATTTACTTCCAAAGCGCTTTGGCTGACCATAAACCACATAATCTACCCCAATTTTTAATTTAGGGCTGATCCAATTAATCCCACTAAACCAAACCAATTCTATGGTACCGGTTTCATCTGCAAATTGTACTGCCAATCGTTGTTTACGTCCAGCACCTACCAACTGCTTTGATCGAATTTGTCCCTTTACTTGTACATTGGACATTTCTCCTTGAAGCTCTCTTACCTTAAAAAACTTCGTTCTGTCTTCATATCGAAAAGGATAATGCTGTAATAAATCGGCATAAGTGAAGATTCCTAACTCCTTATTGATGTGGGCTGCCTTTTGTGGCCCCATCCCTTTCAGAAATTCTATGGGTGTTTTGAAAAAGGAGGTCATCTTAATCCCACTCTAAAGTATTCAAACTATGAATTATATCCTTTTTGACATACTCGATGACTGGCGCCAATGAATCATTTTCTGTTGCGGTTCTAAAATAAAGTGCTCCTCTCAGAAAATTCTCAGTGGAATCGGTAGTGTAAAATTGAAACTGACTTGGTACATCTCCTTTCAATTCGGCTACCGAGACTTTTTTCCCAGTTGGGGTCATTAAAATTGTTTCTTGTATGGAACTAGCTTTGATTTGATGTTTTGTTGTTAATTTATATGCATCATCAATATTGGTTCTTAAGCTATCTCGATTATTATTGAGAGATTTGTAAGTGATATGAACCTCAGCTATAAATTCTGGATAGAACAAGGCAAACCAATATCGTCCCCTGTTATAGGATGAATCGGGTAATATTTTAGCATGAGCAGAATACTCAAAACTATAAGGAAATGAATCGGGTAAAGCTTTATATTCATGATCGGGCAAATCAATTCTATTATAACCATTGGGTTTAGGATAATAATCCGCTTCGCAAGCCAAAAATAAAATAGAGATGACAACAGACAGAATAATAGTTTTGAATAAATTCATAGAACAAATTTAAGGGCTTAAGTTAATCATAAATATAAATTGAGGAAAGATTTTGAGTAATGAGCTTATTTTTCAGGATGTGTAGTTTAAGCAAGTTCGTTTTTCTTTAAATTTAGACCTTTAATAGCAAGTTTTATTATGACCTCAGACGAATTTAGAAAGCATGCCCACTCCATGGTTGATTGGATGGCGGATTATTTAGATAATGTAGAACAATATCCGGTTATGGCTCAGGTAAAGCCAGGAGATATTAAAGCTAAAATTCCCGAAAGCTTTTCTGAAGAACCAGAGCAATTTGAAAAGATTTTCAAAGATTTTGAGGATAAAATTATGCCCGGCATCACCCACTGGGAAAGCCCAAATTTCTTTGCCTATTTTCCGGCATCAAAAAGTAAGCCTTCTATTTTAGGTGAAATGCTGATGAGTACTTTAGGCACTCAAGGAATGGTGTGGCTTACCTCCCCAGCTGCCACCGAATTAGAAGATCGCATGATGGAATGGATGCGCGATTTGTTAGGCTTATCAACTGATTGGACTGGCTCCATTCAAGATACTGCCTCCACAGGTACATTTAATGCGCTCATAACCGCCAGAGAAAAAGCTTCTGGTTTTCAGATCAATGAAAAAGGCTTTGCAGGCATGCCGAAATATCGAATTTATGCATCCGAACAAGCACATAGCTCCATAGATAAAAATGTGAAAATAGCCGGTTTTGGTTATGAAAACCTGGTCAAGATCCCAGTGGATAAAAATTTCGCTATGATTCCAGAGGAGTTAGAGAAAGCAATTGAAAATGATCTTGCCTCAGGATTTCAACCATTATTTGTTTTAGGTGCAATGGGCACAACCGGCACTACGGCTGTAGATCCTTTAGATGAAATCGGAGCTATTTCTCAAAAGTATAAACTTTGGTTTCATGTGGATGCCGCCTATTCTGGTGCAGCATTGATCTGTCCTGAAATGCGTTGGATGAGCAAAGGCATGGAATTGGCAGACAGCATGGTTTTTAATCCGCATAAATGGTTATTTGTAAACTTTGATTGTAGTCTATATTATGTAAAAGATCCAAAATCATTAACTCAAGCATATAGCATAACTCCAGAATATTTAAAAACAGATTTAGATCATGAGGTAAATAATTATCGTGATTGGCATATTCAGCTAGGCAGAAGATTTAGAGCCTTGAAATTATGGTTTATGTTGAGAAGCTTTGGAGCAGAAAATTTAAGAACTATTATAAGAAATCATTGCGAATGGGCACAATGGTTGAAAACTGACATTGAAGCATCTGAAAATTTTGAAATGCTGGCTCCAGTTTCTGTTAATTTGCTTTGCTTTCGATATAATGATCGCAAAATGAATGAGGAAGAGTTGAATACATTCAATGAGAAATTATTGAAAAGCATAAATACTACCGGTAAAATCTTCATCACCCACACCAAACTAAATGGAAAATACACCTTAAGATTAGTAGGCGGTCATCCCGATTTGAAAAAAGATCATTTGGAACGGGCTTGGGAGCTCATTAAAGAAATATCCAAATCTATTAAGATTACATAAACCCCTATTTCTTTGATTTCTCTCTTATAAAATATATCAATAATGAAAAAATAATGATGTAGAGTACGTTTATTTTATGAAAATCAATACTCGGGAATGATTGTAAACGCATTCGAATTGGATTTCCATTTGAATAGTAAATACTATTTTCATATAATGGATAGATCATAAGATTAAAAACATCCGGGATTATCAACATTGTTAATAAAGGCAGAATAATGATCAAACTCATAAAAACTGTGAAATTTTTAATTAGTAATGATAACAGATAATAGAAAGCACAAAGACTTATAAGATAAGGGAAATATCGAGGTATAAACTTTATTAAATAGAAGTGAGAACGTTTTTCAGGATCAATTTGAAATTCCGGCTTTAAAATAAATGTGAGTTCTGAAAATAGTATAATAAATAAGCCTGCAATCAAGCAGAAGAGTATCGAGATAAGGATTAAGCTTAAGATTTTTATTGCATCAAAATTAAAAAGTGAATAGGGCGAACGATTTAGCAATGAATACCCATTGGCAGCTATTTCCATATAAATGGAACTTGCGACAATCAAACCAATTAAAGAAGGAAGTAAAAAAGACAATATAGAAATATAACCATCGTACACATAAAGCCATTTATTTGAAAAACCTGATTGCCCAAACATCATATTAAATCTCTGTTCACTTAGATTAATTTGATTGATAAACATACCAGTTAGCAGCACCACTAATATTCCAAAAATAATCCACAGAGGCTTGTATTTTCTGATTTTATAGAACTCAGTAAGAAGAAGTGTTTTTTGAGTGTTTAGTTGATTAACAGTATTCATTATAAATAGAATTGATAGTTAGCGGTTCATTACTTGCTTTTAAGGTTTGATGGAATACAACCTTCCCTTTTTTAAGGGCTAGGATTTCAGGCTGAAGTTTATCTAAAAAATCAAAGTTGTGGCTTGCAATAAGAAAGCTAACCTCATGATTCTGATTTAATTTTTTTATCAAGGCTATTAAATCTTTCACCCCAGCTTGATCAAGCCCGTTGGTAGGCTCATCCAATAGAATAAGTTCTGGTTTATGAAGAAAAGCAATACCTAATCCAAGCCTTTGTTTCATCCCCATCGAGATGGCTTTCACTTTTTTATCTTTCTCATCGGATAAATCAATAATATCCAGTATTTCCGACACTCTGTTTTCTTTTAATTGGTAAAGTTTAGCCACATAAATCAAGTTTTCTTTTATGCTTAAATGAGGATAAACACAGGCATTACCAATTAATGAGCCCAATATCTGATTGTAAACAGATTTTGGGTAGAGTAAAATATTCTTTTCATTAAGGCGGACTATGCCTTTATGATTGGTATAAGTTTTTGATAAAATATTGATAAGGGAGGTTTTGCCACTTCCATTTTCTCCGATTACACTCAAAATTGAATTCTTATTCATTGTAAAATTGAGGTCTTCCAAAATATGTTGGTTTCCTATTGATAAGGATAAATCTTTTATGCTTAAAATAGCGGTGGTGGACTCCATAAATTCAAGCTTCTTGTTTTAAGGTGATAAGAATCTTTATAGTTACAGGGCAATTATAATAAATGATTTTTTAAATTACTAATTATTTAGTTTATGATTCAGATTTATTAATTAAGAATCCTGATTTCTTTAAGTTTATTGTATTTAGTTGAATTTTAGCTATTTAAAATAGCTATATCTAAGGATAGCCCATGGTGCCAATAGGTTATAGGGCGAAAAAATAAGCTAAATTTAAACTTGAATACCTATTTTCAGTTTCCTTTAGCATGAAGAAATTTATTTTACTTTTCTTTTTATCCTGCATGGCTTGCTCGGTTAATACTTCCAAAAAGGTAGAGTTGGAAAAGCTAAGATTCAGTTATACTGATGATGCTTACATATTTTTCAGAAATATGAGACAATCTCAATATGATTTGGAAGTGATGGAAGAAGGTGGCTGGCGAATTTACAGGCATGAAGACCGACAAGAAGATACAACAGATTTTTATTTCAATGTCACATTAGTTGTGAATTGGCGAGTGAATAGAGTTTATCCTATAATAGAAATGACAGAGCGTTATAAAAAAGAAGGACTAACTGTAAAATGGAAAGCCTTGGAATCTGAAAATAGTGGAGAGATCAAATTAGAAGGAAATCGAAGAAGAGATGAAATGCTATTTGTTACCAAACTCTACAACAAAATGACAGAAGAAGTGGAGTTTTTTATCTCAATTGGGAATAAAAAAACTCCGCTTTTTCCTAATACTGACGCTAAAGAAGCCTTTAGAATTAGCTTATATGATTTTTATCGGATGACAGCTTTACTTTAAAACTCCTCAAAAACACCATCATCCCATTCCTGCGCTACTTTAATATTCCCCAGTTCTCGCTCATCCCTGCCTGATGAAAGCATAATATCGCCATATTCCTGATAATCAGTCCAAACATTTTGAAAACTAGCAGCACTGTCAGACGCATTTCTAAAGTAATCCCATTGCAGTAATAAATGAGATTGAGGATCGATATAAGCTTTATATTTATTTTGAGGAGTAAATCCTACTTTCTCAAAAGTAAGGCTGATCACTTCAGCTTCTTCTCCATTTTTGGTAGTGTCTTGTCCAACATATTTTAATTGCACACCAGGATCTTTTAATTTAAAAGGGAAAACCAGCCAATAAGAATCATTCACCCAAATTTGCTTTCCTCTTTCAATGTATTTAGCTAAAGAATCAGCTTTCGTCAATTCTCTTTCTCCAATTTTCACTCTACCTGTATCTTGATTGATATTAATCAAATAAGTAGACTCTTGACCTGGAAAATCGATTCGTACATTGCCAGTGTATTTATCCCATATCAAATCACGAGCTCCTAGAAAATTCCAGGCGATGTATCGAGTATTATTCCAGTTTTCTTCCCCACCATGAGCTGCTATTACTTTATCAGCAAGCTCAACAGCCTTTTGATCTGATTTAGTAGCATCGAAAGAAGTTGAGTCTTCTTTTGTGGGCTCTTGCTTTTCCTCCGTTTTTTCGGTTGGCTGACAAGCAAATATTGTAAGGATAAATGTGCTAAGTAGTAGTATGTTTTTCATAATCTGTTAATTGATTTTACGCTAAATTGTTTTAATTCTCCTTTGTGAAACTTAGCGTGATCTTCATTTAATTTTGTGGTTAAATCAAAAAGGCTTTTTAAAAGTCACAATTTTCCTTAACACATCATAGTAAAGCGTTACAAATAAAATAATACTCATCAACCATATAACAGCTAAATTAAACTGCAAAGTATTGAAAATATAGCCTGCAAAATATTTCTCACCAGCATAAAACTGAGTTCTGAAATCAAGCACATGATCTGGCTGAGGCTCCATAAACACAGGATAGATTTTTTGAATTAACCTTCCATCATACTCTATAATCCTATTTGGATCATTGGTGTTTTTAACCAAATTGGCTACTGTTTTATTATAGTAGTTATCCCGTAAATATTCGAACTGCTTTTTCTTATCAGGGCTTTGAGTCAACATAAAGATTGCTTTCTCCTTTTTGTTATTCGCTTCATTAAAGAAGTTATTATAAAATCTACCCAGAGTATTTAAAAAGGATTCTGTCTTAATAGCCGTCCAATTATCAAATTTATCCACAGTCAATTTGTGATAGGCATCAAATTTATCTTCTCCTACCACGTCAAGTTCCAATCCTATTTCTCTCCTCAATAAATTCACCGCTTGTTCAAATTCTGGATCTTCTCTATTATCTAAATTATTCTTTAAGAACATCAATTTCGATTTAAGCTTTGGTAAATAATAAACCGTTTTATATTCCGATTGCGCCATTTGCCTTTCTAATTCATAGAATGGCTGTGTATATTCATTGGATTTAAACTGCGCTACCATTGAAGCTTCAAATGCCCAACGAGAAGCCATCAATTCACCAACAAGTGGCACTTGATCAGGAGTAGTTATTTGTGGATTGAGATTATCAAATTTCACCACCACCCCGCTTAAAATTAATTGTGGAATCAACAAAATCGGGATTAAAATATAAATCGTAATGGCTGAATTAAAAGCTGAGGAAATATTCAATCCCAACATATTGGCGAAGCAAGCGGTGGTGAAAAGTATCGCCCAATAAGTTAAACTCATGCCATCAACTTCCAATATCAAATCTCCTATTATGACATATGTAAAAGTTTGAACAGCCGAAAAAAGGAAAAGAATTCCAATTTTTGAGAATAAATAACTGCTTCTGCTCAAATGCAAAAAGGATTCCCGCTTTAATATTTTTCTGTCTTTTATGATTTCCTCAGCACTTACAGTAAGTCCCATAAATAGGGCTACTATAATGCTCATAAAGAAAAAAGCAGGAATATTAAGATTGTCTATAAATAAATATTCGTTCTTTTCATTCTCAGGATAGTACCTGATAATGTAAGCCAAAAGCATTGCTAAAATAGGAGCTTCCAGTAAATTAATTAGTAAATATTGCCTGTTTGCTAATTTGGATTTAAAATCTCTTCGGAAAAATAGTCCAACTTGTTTTGCCCAATTTGGTATTCTTAATTCTGGTTCTGGTAAAGGATCTGGGTTATTGACTTTTGGAATATTAAGTTGGTTTTCAAACAGGCTAAACCATTTTTTAGGACTTATTTTTCTTTCATCCGTGGCTTTTCCATATTCATTCACCACTTTGGTCTCAATGATATTGAAAATCTGCTCAGGATTTACATTTCCGCATTCAATACAAGCCGCCTGATCTTTGTCAATGGTATTAATTTGGTTTTTAAAATAAAGAACGGCTTCAACAGGATTGCCATAATAGATTTGAAAACCACCCACATCCAAAATCACAAGCTTATCAAACATGCGGAAAATGTCAGATGATGGTTGATGAATCACCACAAAAACCATTTTGCCTTTTAGGCTTAGTTCTTTTAGTAAATCCATTATATTTTCTGAATCTCTTGATGAAAGCCCCGAAGTTGGTTCATCCACGAAAAGCACTGAAGGCTCTCTTAGTAATTCCAAGCCAATATTCAGCCTTTTTCTTTGGCCACCACTAATGGTTTTATCTAGAGGTGAGCCTACTTTCAAATGCTTGGTTTCTGATAACCCAAGAGAAGCCAATGTATTGGAAACTAATTCTTCTATTTCTGCTTCTGATTTATCATCAAAACAAAGCTTAGATGCATAATAAAGGTTCTCATAAACAGTTAATTCTTCAATCAGTAAATCATCTTGAGGAACATAACCAATTATTCCTTTAATGGCATCAGGATCTTTATGAATATTAATCCCATTAATTTCAACTTTACCTTCAGAAGGATTTTCATTTCCGTTCAGCACATTCAACAAAGTAGATTTTCCTGAGCCAGAAGCTCCCATCAATCCCACTAATCTTCCTTTGTCTTCTGCTATATTCACATTATGCAGTCCTTTGTGCCCATTAGGAAAAGTAAAACTGATATTTTCTGCAACAAATGAGATATTAGAAGTATTAGTATCTGTTTTATAATGGCTAGCTACATCACTGTAGAATATGGTTTGTGATTTTTCGCCTTTTATAGTACTACCTGAAGGGAAAAGTGTAATAGCATTCTTTCTTAATGGAATACCATTCATATTTAACTGAGCATTCCCTAAGTTTTTCACAAAATACATTTCCGTGCCAGAGAGCTTTAATATCGCCACAAAGCCGTCTAAATGCTCTTCCTGAATAAAATAGGTAGGGTCAGGAACCATATCATTGTTCTCCGCAACTATCAGGAATTTATCGGATTCAAAGTCCTCAATATTTTTTGCTAGGGCAAAGGCTTGAATATAGGCAATGATTTCTGCTGGGAGTTTAATTTTCTCGCTTACATAATCAAGGATTTCTGTTTCTTCATCTGCAATTTCTCCATCTGCGAGAATGAGCTCTATAAGTTGAAGGGCAAGAACTATTTTTTGAGGATAGGTGAATTCTTCATTTATTTTTTTACAGATACGGGCTATTTTTTCATCTCTACCAGTGCCTTCATCTGAATGAGCAAATTCATCGAACATTTTAAGATGGCGTTCTGCTGATTCTTCAGAAAGGGTTTCATTTAGAAACTTTTTTACATTATCTCGCTCGTCTTCCGTAACAGTACCTTCTTTGGCAATTATAGCAAACAATTCCAGTAAGGCTTTTAATAAATTTTCACTCATGGCTTAGCAAAGAATATTAATATAATTAATGAATACAGAATGGATTGGATCAAAACCAAAGAAGGGCGATTGTAAAGGCAATGCCTCTGAAAATCAGCCCTTCTTTAGCATGAATTTTTAATGAGAAATCATCCGGTTACATCATCTCTGATTTTACCCATTTGATTGGTAATGTTGTCTAAAGCTTCATCTTCTAATAATTCTCCGCCTCTACCTTCATCCATCAATTTTTGAACATCTAATTTTTTATACTCTGCTTGAAGTCCTTCCAAATCCTTAATTAAAGTTTTGATATAATCATCTTGATCTACACTTTTTAACAATTCAATTAAATCAATCAATGGCTCTTCTTGTTTGATGATAACATCTACCAAAGGAATCAAAATTAATGATCTGGCTTCATCAGGAAGCTCATTAGGATAATTTTCAACTAATGCCGTTGCAATATATAGTCCTTCTATGAACGAACCTGCCAATAATAAAGCAGCAACTTTAGGACGATCTGTTTTTCTCAAATGATCATCTGCATTATTAATAGCTTCATTAACAATCATTGCTAATGAATCCGTATTAGAAAGATTCGCTTCAAAGCGTTCTACAGTTTGAGGATCAAATGAACCAGATAAAGCCAGTTGATCTGCTAATGGTCTGATTTCAGTTAAGTAATTCAAAGCTTTTTGAGATTTCTCATAAGCACTTAGATAAGCAACATCTGTCGCATAAACTCCTAAGTTTACAGCAGCTTCGTTGTTCTGACTGTAATTACTTACGTTTTTCACGTTGTGGAGCAAGCTTTCATTGAAATCAGCACCTGTTTCCATTAATAAGTAAGGAATTTCTGAAGGAGACGGCATTTCTTTTACCACGCCTGAAATTTGCTCTCTCACTTCTTCTTGAGCTTTTTCAAATGCTTCGGAATTCTTGTTCTCTTCTTCTTTCTTCTGTGGACTACACGCGGCCACTGCCAATACGGCTACAAATACTATTGATCTTAAATACATGTTCATTGTTTATGGTTTTTATTCTGAATCATTAAAATTATAAAATAATAATTATAAATAATATTGTTTTGCCAAGCAGATTTCGAAAAATTAATAAATAGAAGTATTAATAAAATAAAGTCAACCTAGTAAATCCTATTCGAATCTTTCTTTATTTGATTGGAATTAACTAATATGTTTTATAAAATCTCATATAACACCCCCTAAAATTTCACAGTGATAACCCTCTGAAATCTCAAAAACCTTGAAGATGAAAACACCTTCAAGGTGCAGTAGTTGGACGGGAAGTGGTGAGGAATTAATTTTATTCATTAGTAGTTACGATTCTTCCAATTTATTTTTTTGAATAATTGTCACAACTTTTCAATTCTTACGTAATTACATGTACATACATATAATTTCGATATAATGGAAAAAATTATTTATAAAGCAGAATCAAGAGGACATGCCAATCATGGATGGTTAGATACCCATCATACATTTAGTTTTGCATCATATTACGATCCAAATAGAATTCATTTTGGGGCACTGAGAGTATTAAATGATGATAAAATCACAAGCGGAACAGGTTTCCCAAAACATCCGCATGACAATATGGAAATTATCTCTATCCCCTTAAAAGGAGATTTAGCTCATGAAGATAGCATGGGCAATAATGCTACAATTAAGCAAGGAGATGTACAAGTAATGTCTGGTGGAACAGGCATTATGCATTCAGAATTTAACCCAAATAAGGATATTGGTACGGAATTTTTACAGATTTGGGTATTTCCTAATAAGGAAAATATAGAACCTAGATATGGTCAGGTGCATTATCCTGTGGCAGATAGAAAAAATAGTTTTCAAATGGTGGTTTCACCGAAAGATAGTGGATTAGATACCTGGATTCAACAAGATGCCTGGTTTCACTTAGCCGATTTTGAAAAAGATTTTGATAAAACTTACGAATTAAAGAAGAAGGATAATGGATTGTTTGTATTCTTACTAGAAGGAGAAATTGAAATTGGTGGGGAAAAATTGGAAAAGCGTGATGGAATTGGATTACTCAATTTGGAGGAAGTAAACATCAAAGCAAATGCAAATTCTGAGATGTTACTGATGGAAGTTCCAATGGATTGGTAATCATTATTTTTGAATCTTACAGGTAATTAAATGCCTGTAAGATTTTTAATATTTTAAAATTTCCAACAACTAATTACCTAAGTCTCACAATAAATCGTTTAGCTTGCAGGTTTATATTATGTTATGAACCAAAAGCTATATTCAACCCTATTAATATTTACCTTTCTCATTGTTTCCTTTGAAGATGTTAATGCTCAAAATGGCTTGAAAGGAAGGAATAATATCAAAGCTTCTCATAGCTTTTTCAGGTATTACGGTTTCCAAAATTCTCATTTCTTTCAATCAGAATATAATAGAGGGGTAACAAAATTTTTAGAAGTAGGTACCTATTTAGCCTCACATCCTGATTTTTACCTTTACGAATGGGTTAATCCACCGCCTGATGCACCTCGATTTGTTGAAGGTTCCGCACGAGCCTTTAATTATGGAGTCCAAAGCAATTTCCATCCATTACAGCTTTTCCTCAAAGAAGGACATCGTTTTCGGTTAGATTTATATATCAATGCAAAAGTAGGAGGACGCTATTCTCCAGTTCCTAATTATTCACTTCGACAAAAAGAACATTATTTCTTTTATAATATAGGTGGAGGATTGGCCTATCATCTTTATAAACACTGGGGTATTTTTATAGAATATAGTTACAGATCGCCTGCTAAATTCAGATATGGCTTAAGTATAAAATTTTGATGATGAATAAATTAATTTCTACCTGCTTTATTATAAGCATTCTCTGCTTTAGCTCTTGCATAAAATTATTGGAGGATGATTTCCCTGAGTTTGATAATGATTGGATTATTAACAATATAATGATTGCGGGGGATAGTATAGAAGTAGAAATAACCAAAACAACGTCCGTAAATGGTGAAGGAAATCCGCCAGTTGAAGATGCAGTTGTTCAATTAATGGTTGAGAATGAAACTTTTAATTTAACATATGATGAAAATTCAGCCACATACAAGTTGAATCAACAGATTGAAACGTCTAAAGATTATCACTTTGAGGTTTTTGATGCTTTAGGAGAACTTAAAAGTAGTTTTAATCAACTCATACCGCCTCCTCAGCCTATTTTGAATATCGAACATATTGATGTGGCTGGTACTGATGATGAAGGGGTAAGTCATCCTGCCATTAAAATAGAAGTCCCAAATAATCCATCAAAGGACTATTTTTATGTAAATATTCGTCTTTTAAAAATTTATGATTATGAATTTGAAGATGATAACAGATTCGAAATCTTTAAAATTGAAGATCCTATTTTGTTAAATGAAGGTGTGCCTTTTCCTTTATTCTCCAATGAGTTAATGACTGGAAACAGTCAGGAAGTCTTAATGAATTATACTGCTGGTATTGCTCCTAGAAGTAATGATGAGCCTTGGGTTTCTGAAGTCGTTCCTTTAGTGGTTGAATTATGGACACTAAATGAAGCGTATTATGAGTTCCTAAAGCAGAACTATCAATACGAAAACAGTCGCTATCCGATCATAGGTTCAGGAAACCAAGCGGCTATTTCCAATTTTAATAATATTGAAGGTGCCTATGGCATTAATGCAGGCTATTCCTTTGTAAAAACTGACACCATCTATCCTTCTGGAACCGAAAACTATTTTGACCAATGAACTGGATTAAAACCCTTTGCTTAAGTTTATTTATATTAATCAGCTGCGAGAATGCTTTCTCTCAGGAAGTTAATGTTTCGGGATACGTTAGGGATGCATCAGGGAAAGAGAAATTAATTGGGGCTCATATTATCAATCTCCAAACTAAAAAAGGAACAATTAGTGACCATAATGGCTATTTTAGCTTAAATGCTAGTCGTAATGACTCTCTAAGAATTTCTTATGCGGGCTACAAAAGTCAGACGCTATTAGTAAATGAAAGTAGCCAAAATATATACATTGATCTTAAGATGAATAGGGATCTAAAAGAAGTTAAAGTGACGGGTGTCAGAGATGTTTTCCAGCCCATGACTCAGCTTAAATCTAAGGATTTCAATAATATTCCCACTATAGGTGCGGCTCCAGATGTTTTAAAAGCAGTTCAATTATTCCCTGGAATTACTGCGCAGAATGAAGGAAGTAGTCAGTTGATCGTTAGAGGTGGAAGTCCAGGTGAAAACTTATACATGATCGATAACATACCTCTAATTTATGTCAATCATTTAGGGGGTTTTTATTCTGTTTTCAATCCAGATATGATTAATTCCATGGAAATTTATAAAGATGGTTTTCCTGCCCGATATGGAGGTAAATTATCTTCCATTATTAGCCTTTCGCAATATGAAGGAAATGCCGAAGAATTTAAAGGGAATTTCAGTATCGGCCCCATGGCCACTAGCCTTATGGTGGAAGGGCCTGCGCTCAATAAAAAAGCAACTTATATGCTAAGTGCAAGAAAAACGATGATTGATGGATTAATGGCATTAGGGACTACACTTTCTGAGGGCAATGACTTCACTTTTGCTTATGGCTTTCATGATATCAATGGAAAATTCACTTATAATTTGAATGATAAGCATACCTTATCAGCCAATTTTTATCAAGGCGATGATTACCTAAATTTATGGGCGGAATCTGCTTCAACTATTCCCAATACAGTAGGTAAAACACGATTGCAGACCGTTTGGGGTAATTGGCTGGGAGCTGTACAATGGAAATATAAACCCAATTCAAAACTAGTAGGAGAAAACAGTTTTTCGGTGGTTCGTTATCGCCTAAAGAACAACAGTTTTTATTATGAAGATGAAGATAATAACCAACCTACGTTTGACAACCGTTTTCAATCTTCTCTGATCGATAACCGCTTGCAATCTGACTGGAAATATTTTAATAGCAATTCCCTAATTACGTATTTTGGCGCACAATTATCTTACAAAATCCATCAGCCAAACAGTACGAACGCACAAAATATTATTACCGAAAATGAAATCATTCCTGTTTTAGAAGGCGCACTTTATTTTGATGAGCACATAGATTTCTGGAAAAATAGCTCTTTAAAAGTTGGGGGCAGATTTAACTTTTATCAGAATGATAGGTATTCAGATTTTGACTTTGTGCAGCGAGGGCAATTAGCAATTGGAGTTACTACTAATCAATGGCTATTAGCACGTTTTACCAGTGCAAGCCAATACGCACATTTGCTTTACACAACTGGAGATATTGGCGCAAATGAGATTTGGATTCCGGCTGATGAAGATGCCGCTGCTTCAAGATCAAATCAGCTTTCTTTGGGCTATAAAGCAAATTTCCAGCAAAATATGTGGCAATTAGAAAGCAATATCTACTATAAGGAACTGAATAATTTAACTACTTACAAAGAAGGCATAGCAGCTGTACTGGGAGATTCAAACTGGAAAAACAAAATCACAAGCGGAGGAACAGGAGAAAGTATGGGATGGGAAACTATGCTGCGAAAATCAAAAGGTAAATGGACGGGATTTGCCTCTTATACTTTATCGAAAACGGAATACCAATTTCCTGAAATCAATAATGGAATGCCTTATGTGTATGAATATGACAGACCTCATATTTTCAACATCAACTTGAGCACAAAGATTAATGAAAAATGGGATTTCTCTGCTAATTGGACTTATCAGACAGGTCTTCCTTTTACTCCTGCCATTGGGCTTCGAAATACACCAGACCCATTTAATCCTGAAATAGAGAGAGAAACCTTAATTTATGGAGAAAGAAATTCAGATAGAATGCGAGATTATCACAGGCTTGATTTAGGATTCAATTACCATAAAATTACAAAAAGAGGAAATAGAGCCATTTGGTCATTTTCAATCTATAATGCTTATAATCGCCAAAATCCCTATTTTAATTATTATCATGTTAATAACAATGATGATTTTACATTAGGACAACTTGATTTCTCTCAGGAACCGATGAAATTATACCAGAGAAGCTTTTTTCCAGTTATACCATCATTCTCTTATAAAGTTTTTTTTGATAACGGCATTTTTGATAGAAGGTCAAAGGAAGAGCGAGCAAACAGACCTAGAAGCAACTTTTGGTATCATAAAGAATAAAATTGGTCGTAAAATAGAAAAGGGTAGTATTGCTACCACCCTTTTCGCCTACAACCATAAAACTATGAACGGTAACCAGCCATCCACAGAAAGATTTCAATTTCAACCAAAACCTTCTATATCAAAGACAACCAAACTCTTAAAAGGGTTGGAATACAGTAAAAACTTTATTTGAGATTAGTTTAAAGGGAGATCATTTTGATCTTTTTTCAATATGCTGTTGAGAGATTTTGAATTAAAAACTAATGCCTGCGAAATCAGACCAAGTATAATCAGTAAGCCTAATTCTAAATAGGAAATACTAGCATTGCTTGTCACTATTGATTGTGAATTATTATACAAGGCTTCCCCTTCTTTCATCTGTATTTTGGAAAGATCATTGAGCAGCTCCACATTTTGATCATATAATGCCGTTAGTTGTGAAAACTGAAGTTTAGGATCATTTTCCATAATTCTTAACTGCGCATTGTTTTGAAGATAATCTTTAAAAATAGTACTCTCATTAATAGTAAGATAGGTTTTCTGATAATCAGCTATTAATGAGTCCATTATTACATTTATAGTGTTAATCTCATTTTCTATGATTTGGTCATCCTTTGAATCAAATTGCGTAAGTAAATACTTTTTTTCTTGGGTGGCATTAGCCATTTTGAAAATATAATTCTCCACTAATAGCCTATCTTTATAAACAGATCCAAATGTATCTCCCAATTCATTTAAATTATTGTTTTGCAAGCGATTATTGACCAGTACTATAATTAAAATTACAGCTAAAGCAGAAGCTAATTTAAGTTTCTGTTGTACGAAGTAGGAGAAATGCATAATCTTTCGTTTTATTTATTAAAAGGTAAGCAATTCTACCAAAATAAAACAGTAAGAAAGAAGAATTACTTACTTCTGTTAGAATAGGTGAAATCTTCCTTAAGCTAAAGATGAATTATTATAAGAATGACTAAATTCACAATGATGAAAACAAAAATTGCAATTCTGAGGGGGATCAATGTTGGTGGGAAAAGAAAAATCCTAATGGCTGATTTAAAAATGTTAATGCAGGATTTGGGCTATCTCAATATCCAAACCTATATACAAAGTGGAAATCTTATTTTTGAGATAGATGATAAGCATCAAAATAAGGGAATAGCAGAGGGAATTGAAACTGCCATTTTGGGAAAATTTGATTTCGAAGTTCCTGTGATTGTTTTGTCTGCAGAAGAAATAGAAAATGCGGTTACCAAAAACCCTTTTTACAAAGCTGATGCTGATATAAATAAATTACATCTCACTTTCCTAAATGAATTGCCTGATAAAGATAACTTGGCTTTAGTTGAATCATTCGATTATTCACCTGACCAATTTAAAATAATAGGGAAAAATGCATTTATTTATTGTGAAGGAAGTTACCATAAGTCTAAATTAACCAATGACTTCTTTGAAAAGAAATTAAAAGTAAAAGCGACCACAAGAAATTGGAAAACAGTTTTAAAGCTTTGGGAGCTTAGTAAATAATTAGGATAGCTAAAACCACAATGACAACATTTTTTTTTCACGGCAAAACTAAAATAGTGCATCTTATCGGTTTAAAGGCACTATTTCATTGTTTAATGGTGTCCCAGAGAGCATGATTAGTATTAAATTGCTATTTTTTGCTTTTCAATACTAGCTTTTTCATCCATACTTTTTCCATTGATGAAAAAGTATGCAAAAAATCTAGGTAAAATGATGCTACTACCCACAATTGCCAACGCCTGCCCGCCATTTTACCCTCCAGCCCGCTTTTTCGCTTAAGGCGAAAGCGGGGGAATTAGCTATTAATGAATTTATCAATATAACCTTATTTAACCTGTTTCTAAACACATTTTTATCATTTGACTAAAATTATTAACTCTTTGAGTAATTATGGTGTCTCAGCGAGGAAAACAGGAGGAAGCTGATAGTAAAAGCTACCACAAGAAATTGGAAAACAGTGTTGAAGTTGTGGGAGCTTAGCAAATAATCGTATCCACCATTATTAAATCAAATTTCAATTAATTCATAACTTCCACTTTGCACCCAAATAAAAGTTTCTCCCAGGAGCCGGCTGAAAAAACCGATTACCAAATGCATTTAAATCATTGCCCAAACTGTAGGTGGTATTGAAAATATTCTCCATTCCTCCGAAAAGATTCAATTTTATAGAACCAGGCACTTTGAAATCAATATTCGCATTTAAAAGGTGATAAGGATCGGCAAATATTTCATTATCATCAGTTAAGGGTGTTTCACTTACGAAACGGTAATGAAGATTTAAATTCAATCCTTTCAACATAGCAATATTTAGGGTTTGATTAAAAGTATGTTGAGGGACACCTGTTAATAAGTTTCCAGAAAAGTCAATTCCATCATCTTCATATCCATCAAAAGTAAATTGATAAAAATTATAACTCGTTCTACTGTTGATTTGGTTAATAAATCCTTGCTGGTTATCATACCAATTTGCATTCACTCCCCATTCAGTGCCTGTTTGATTAGTAGCTCCAGCATTTCTAAAAAGCGATACTCCATCCTCATTTGTATAAGAGGTAATGGTTTCCCGTAGTGCAGAATAAAAAAATGTGGCATCCAATTGCACTCTTTTACCATAATATTTGTGTCCAATTTCATAAGTCCTGCCCTTTTCAGCCTGTAAATTTCTGTTGATACTGCCTTCATTGGTTCTGATTTCATCTAAAGTCGGACTAGAAAAACCTTCACTTAAAGAAGCAAAAGTCATGTTACTGGAAGACCACTGATGCTTTAAAGCAATTCTTGGAATTAATTCATTATCAAAATTTCTATTGAATTTAAATGGTTCTGTAATTGCATTTACTCTTCTGTTGACATCATATTCCAGCAGATTACTACTTAGGCCTACTGTCAATTCCCATTTTTCATAACCGATTTGAGTTTGCAAGAAGAAAAATTTTCTATCGATATTTAAATCATCTACAAAACGGATGGTATCTTTTTGTCCATCCACATTTCCGTAATTATTAGCGGAATTATCCGCATATTGCCATTCCAACCCGGCATCCCACTGCCAATCAATAGCATCTACATTCATATCATAAGTCCATTGATGCCGCAAAGCAACTTCTCTGTTTTGATCTTCCTTATAATCCAAAATAAAAGGATTCTGAAACCATGTATAAGTGCCAGCTATATGAGTAGATTGACTTAAGTTTTCGCCAAAAAAACTAGTGTAGCCAACTCCATAAAACACAGTCCTTTGGTCAATGGATGAATTTTGAGGTGCACTACCTGCCCGAGCTTGAGTTGGATCTTCTGTAAATTGCTCAGCAGTTAAACCTCCTGGAATTTCATAGAATAAATCATTGTACAAAAGATGGAAATCCAGTTGGTGATTTTCATTGATTTGATAACGTGAAGAAAGTTGATAATTCTGTCTATCTAATTCATTATGATCTCTGTATCCCTCATTTTGTTGGTGATCAACTGCATAAAAGGTAGTCCATTTTCCTGATTCGATTTGTCCTTTTATCCCGGCATTTAATTGATTATAACTTCCACCTGAAACTTGAATTTGTAATGGACTTTCTTGCTGAGACGGAAAGTTGCTGATTTGCATAACGCCTCCCAAACCTGCTCCGAATAAGCTTCCTGCAGGGCCTTTCACTACTTCCAATTCCTGCATTTGCGTATTACTCAGTAAGTTCAGAGCTGTTGAGCCATTGGCTTCCGTAAAAGGTAAACCATTCCAGTAAACCTTAACATCACGCACTCCAAAAGGCGAGCGGATGGAGCTTCCTCTTATACTTACTCGATAGCTGGCAATAGCTCTTTGCTCTAGATTGACGCCAGGCAAAGTGTTCCAAGCCATCACTGGGTCATGAGGTGAGAATTTCTCCAGTTCTTTTGGGCTTAAATAAGCAATAGGAGCCGATTGCTTGTTAATTTGTTCTCCTTTACTGAAACCCGTCACCGTTACTACTTCAAGAATAGAGTCATTTTTGATTTCTTGTGCATTACTAAAGCTAACTAAGTTTAAAATGCAGGCGAAAACAATTAAAAATTTATGCATGAAGGTTATTAAAAATGTTGTGTGATGTTTTTACAACAGCGCTAAAGTAAAAGGGTTTTGATTATTAGGATTACCAGCTTCCACCAGCACCACCGCCTCCGGTCATTCCGCCACCGAAGCCGCCAAAACCACCGCCTCCACCACCGAAGCTACCTCCTCCGGAATTGAAGTCACCGAAAGAACCACCGTGGCTTCTGCCGCCACTGCCTAAAAGCATCATCAAAGTTAGCATACCCATGCTTCCGCCTCCCATATGGTGATTTCTTACTCTGCGAATACGAGAAATAATCGTAATAATGATAAAGAAAAATATTAAAAAAGCACCTAATCCAATTCCCTTGCCTGCATCATTATCTGCTATTTTATCAGCCGTATATTTCCCAGCAGCCAAGTCAAAAATTATAGTAGTAGCTTCATCCAATCCTTTATAATAGTTATTGTTACGGAACGCAGGTTTCATATATTCATTAATGATGGTGCTGGCTGCTCCATCAGGCACTACATCTTCCAATCCATAGCCGGTATTGATAAACATTTTTTTGTCTTGCATGGCAACGGTAATCAACAAACCATTGTCTTTACCAGCCTCACCAATTTTCCATTTATCAAAAACCTCAACACCAAACTGATTAGGATCATATTGACCATAAGTAGGCACTATTAAAATAGCAACTTGAGTAGAAGTGCTATCATTATATGCAACAAGTTTTCGCTCTAATTGCTGTTGCTCTCCTTTGTTCAGGGTATTTGTTAAATCATTCACCAACTTGGGTGGATTTGGTCTTGAAGGTATTTCATCCTGTGCAAAAACAGAAGTTGCCAAGAATAATGCTATGATAGAAAAGTATATATTTTTCATGCTAGTAGTTTACTGTAATTTGAGGGTTGAAGTTACGATGCAATTATCTTTTTTTAGAATATTTTACTTAAATTTAAAGCTATTTCATTTAGTAATTAGCTAAATATATTAGTATTTTAGCGATGTGAATTCATCTCAACACATAAAAGGAAGAGGCGCTCAACAACAGCTTTCCAATTCATTTTCTAAACAAGAATTTACTACGGAATGGGATGAGGGCGTGGATGAATATACTCATTTAGATAAACCCACCACTCAAATATTTTACGAACTTCCGAAAAAGATCATCAATAAAGTCAGCAGCCCTGATGTGGGCATGGAATATTCCATAAATCCCTATCAGGGTTGTGAGCATGGCTGTGTTTATTGCTATGCCCGTAATTCCCATGAATATTGGGGTTGGGATGCAGGCCTAGATTTCGAATCAAAAATTATTGTTAAAAAGAATGCGCCTCAATTACTTGAAAAAGAACTTTTAAATCCTAAATGGAAAGTGAAACCTATAGTGCTTTCCGGCAATACAGATTGTTATCAGCCATTGGAAAGAAAGCTGAGGATTACGAGAAGTCTATTAAAAGTAATGGCAAAATATCGACATCCTGTGGGAATCATCACCAAAAACACGGGCTTTTTAGAGGACTTGGATGTATTGGAAGATTTAGCCAAAGACAATTTGGTTCGCGTTATTTTATCAATTACAAGCTTGGATGAAAAGCTCAGGTCAGTTCTGGAACCCAGAACAGCTTCCTCCATAAAAAAACTGCAAGCCATCAAAATTTTGAGTGAAAAAGGAATTCCTGTTTCTATTATGAATGCTCCAATTATACCAGGTTTAAACCATACTGAAATTCCTGAAATCATAAAACGTGCTGCAGAAAATGGAGCTACTGATGCAGGTTATACGGTGGTTCGACTGAATGGCAGAATAGCGGAAATCTTCAAAAAATGGCTGGAGAATTATTTTCCTGATCGATTTGAAAAAGTATGGCATCAAATTGAGAATCTTCATCAAGGAAAAGTAAATGACTCCAATTGGGGACAAAGAATGAAAGGACAGGGAGCTGAAGCTGATATGATCAATCAACTTTTTCATATGGCAAAGAAAAAATATATGAAAGGGGGAGGAAAAATTCAGTTAAACACTTCCGCTTTCAGAAGAGGTGGTGCTTATCCATTATTTTGACTCAATCAACCTGCTATTGAATCATATTTTAGTATTTTTGATTTATGACATTTCTAAAAACATCTGTTTTATCCTTTTTATTCATTCTGCCATCACTTGTTTTATCTCAGACTACCACGGTAGAATTTCAAGTGAATATGAATGAGCAAATCACTCAAGGAAATTTTAACCCAAATACAGATTTTGTTGATATAGCGGGTTCATTTAATGATTGGGGAAGTCCCGCTTTAGTCTTAAATGATGATGATAGTGATGGGATTTATGCGGCAACTGAATCTTTTAATATTGGTCAGCAAATTGAATTAAAAGCTAGAATAAATGGAAGTTGGGGTGGTACTGAAGAATTTCCAAATGGTGGTTCTAACCGTTCTTTCACTATTGAAGAAAATGATGTGATAGAATTTTGGTACAATGATGAGGTTCCCGACAATGTACTTCAGGTAAATATTGCGGCTTCTTCAAATTTCGCTATCCCAGGCGAAGTAATTCAATTCACAGATTTATCAAATGGTAATCCTACTACTTGGGAATGGAATTTTACTGGGGGTACTCCCACTTTTAGCACAGAACAAAATCCTGTGGTTAGTTATGCCAATGAAGGAAGTTTTGATGTGAGTCTTACAATTCAAAATGCTGATGGAGAAATAGAAACTAAAGTATTTGAAAACTTCATCACCATAGGAAATACGGATACCTACTGGTGGAATGAGGCGGTCTTTTATGAAATATTTGTCCGAAGTTTTTATGATTCTGATGGTGATGGAATTGGTGATTTTCAGGGATTAATTCAAAAATTGGATTACCTAAATGATGGAAATCCTGCAACTCATCTTGATTTAGGTGTTAATGGCATTTGGTTAATGCCTATTCATCAGTCCCCCAGCTATCATGGATATGATGTGATAGACTACAGAGAAATTGAGAGTGATTATGGTTCTAATGAGGATTTTAAGGAATTTATAGCAGCAGCTCATGAAAGAGGCATAAAAGTAATCATTGATTATGTGATGAACCATAGCTCCAGTGAACACCCATGGTTTAGAGACTCTAAAAACTCTTCAAGTGAAAAAAGAAATTGGTACGTTTGGGAAGATACCAACCCGGGTGGAAGTGGTCCTTGGGGGCAAAATGTTTGGCACCAAAGCAATGGAGATTATTATTATGGTCTTTTCTGGGGTGGAATGCCAGATTTGAATTATGAAACTCCTGCAGTAAAGGAAGAAATGTTTGATATTTCCACTTTCTGGTTGGAAGAAATGAATGTGGATGGCTTCCGTTTAGATGCCGTAAAATATATTTATGAAACAACAGAAGGCTTGGAAGATGTTCCTGAGACTTTTCAGTTTTGGAAAGATTTCAGATCACATTATAAAGCAATAAATCCAAATTCATTTTCTGTTGGAGAGGCATGGACCTCCACAAATAAGGCGAGAGAATATGTTGGTAATGATGGTTTAGATTATGTTTTCGAATTTGACTTGGCAAATAGTATTATCGCTGCTGTCAGTAATGAAAATGCAGATGGTTTAATTTCAAAATCACAGGAAGTAATGGGCAGCTATCCATATTTACAGTTTGGGACATTTTTGACCAACCATGATATGGACAGAGTGATGAATGTCTTAAATAGCGATCAAGCCAAAGCCAAGCAAGCAGCAGAATTACTATTAACTTTGCCAGGGATTCCTTATCTCTATTATGGGGAAGAAATTGGAATGTTAGGTCAAAAGCCTGATGAAGATATCCGATTGCCAATGCAATGGAGCAATACTTCCAATGCCGGCTTTACAACTGGCAGCCCATGGCGTGCACCAGAGTCAGATTATCCCGATAAGAATGTGGCTGACCAACAAACAGAACCTACGTCTCTCTGGAGAACTTACCAAGATGTGATTTCAACTCGAAATACCCAACAAGCTTTGAAAACAGGAAATTACAGCGTTATCACTTCATCTGACAACTCTATATTTAGCTTTATCCGACAAGAAAATGAAGCACAAATTATTGTAGTTGCTAATTTGACCGGTGAAAACAAAAGCAATGTTGTATTGAATTCATCAAGCTCCAGTTTAATTGCTGGAGGTTACCAATTGGTAGATTTGCTCAGTGGAAATCAAGTAAGTTCGACCATCAATTCTGGTGGTAGCTTCAATTTGGAAATAGCCGAAATGGAAGCTCATTCAACTCATATTTATAAATTGATGACAGCTGAAGAAACCACTACATCGGTTGAATTTATGGTGGATATGAATGATTTAATTGAAAATGAAGGCTTTGACCCAAATTCAGAATCAGTGATTCTAATTTCAAGTGAAAATGCTATGGGAGCTGAAGAACAGATTTTAAATGATGAAGATCATGATGGAATTTATACACTTGCTTTAGCAGATCTTAACCTTGGTTCAGCCATTGAATTCAAATTTGGTATTAATGAGACTGAGAACGGTAGGGAAGAATTTCCCAATAGTGATAGACTTCGCGCTTACCTTGTGAAAGAGGGGGAGAATCAAGTGTTGAATACTTATAATCAGTTGGGAAGCAATATTACTGCAAATGAATTAGAAATTGATACGAAAAATCAGTTCCAAATTTATCCTAATCCTGCCAAAGAAAGTATTTACATAAAATGGAATGACCAAGCAACTGAAAATTTAAGCTACCAAGTGTTAGAAATGAGTGGAAGGGTGAAAATAGTAGGAAGATTTGAAAATGATGAATCATCTATTAACATTCAAAGTCTATCTACTGGGCTTTACTTTTTACAACTTAAAAATGGGAATGAAATGATAAGTAAGAAATTTTTGGTGGACTAAAGCCCACTTTAATTCCCCAAAATGGAATTATAAATGCTATTAGTTAAGCTATAAAGCCTCAACTTTCAATATAATCCTGAAAAATAACCTTGGTTATTTTCTTTTGTGTTCTCTTTTTTCTTTTGTGGTGGAAATGTGCTACTGATAATAGAACAAGCAAACATTACTTTTTAACCACAAAAGATACTAAAGAAAACAATAGAGTTTTCGCTAAAGCGAAAAACTTGTTAGTAGAATATGTTTAACTTAATAGCATTAGAGGCTTTACAGAGGTGTTGATTAGCAATTCTACAACAGTACCTATCTTCTTATATAGCTGGTCTTCAAATTAAATTATCCAACAAAAACAAATTCAAACAAGCAAAGAACACAACTTGCCAAACCAATAAAACCAACGCTATCTTATTCTCCAGAGGCAATTTAATAATTGCATAAAAACTATAAATTAAAAAGGAAATAATAGCCCAGCCTACATAATTTTGGATAGGGATTTCATTGTTTTCCCAATTCCAGAAATTCAATTCCATTGCTACAGGTTCAATCATGAAATCAATTAAAACGGTGATGAAAGTTGCCAAAAGTATTTTAACAATAACATTAAGCTTAAGAGGAAAAATGATACAAGCCACACAAAAAGTGATCAAAAACCAGTTTACTCCGATAATTACCGGAACCCCACCCAATTGTGGCCCCAAAGTGGCAGGATAGATATAATCTCCAAAGATCAACCCAAAATTTACGCCTAAATATTCTGCTGAAAAGCCAATTAAATAGCAGAATAGAAATCCCCATAATAAGCTTAGAGAATATTTTTTCTGATATAAAATTAAAATCAAAAAAGATAAGGAAAGATTAAATGCCGTTTTTTCAATAAACCAATCTTTGCTTTCAGATAGAATCCCTACAATCCCAAAAAAGTAAAAAGCCGTGATAATTATTCCACCAATAAGAGGACGAGATTTTATATTTTGAATAAAGGAGACCGATTGAGTTTTAATCATTTTACCGAAGGACTTAAATCGTCAATAATCTTGGCGGATAGCAAACATAATGGAATTCCTCCACCAGGATGAACACTTCCACCTGAAAAATAGAGATTTTTTATCTTTTGATGAAAATTGGGATGACGAAGGAATGCTGAATATCGATTATTAGAACTACTTCCATACAGTGCCCCTTGATAGGAAGAAGTCTTACTTTCGATTGTTCTAGGTTCCAATATGCTTTCTGTTTTTATATGTTGACTGATACCAACTTTCAGCATTCGCTCTAATTTCTGCAATACCGACTCTTTAATTTCGGGAATTAATTTATCCCAATCCTGTCCATTATTAGCTGGCACATTCACCATTACAAACCAATTTTCCATTCCTTCTGGTGCGTCCTCAGGAGTATGTTTGGAAGTGATATTTACATAAACTGTTGGATCGGGTGCAATGGATTTCATTTTGAAAATATGATGAAATTCATTTTGATAATCCTTGCTGAAAAAGATATTGTGTAAGCCAAGCTCATCAAGCTGTCTATCTATTCCCCAATAAAAAATCAATGCAGAACTACTTCTTTCCTGATTTAAAATAGCCTCAGGTTGTTTCTCTTCACTTAATAATTTCTTGTAAGTAGGGTAAATATCCATATTGCTCACCACTAATTCAGCCGGAACAAATTCTCCATTTTGCATCACGCCTTTCGCTTCTTTTTCCTCAACCTTAATTTTTTCTACTCCAGCATTATAGTGAAATTTCACGCCTAAACTTTCAGCTACTTTCACAAGCGTATCTGTAATTTGATACATACCGGCCTTAGGATAAAAAGTACCACGATTCAATTCTAAATTCGCAATGGATGTTAATATTCCTGGAGCCTGGTAAGGATCAGAACCATTGTAAGTAGCAAATCGATTGAAAAGCTGCACTAATTTTGGCTCTTTTAACTTCCGTTGATTCACTTGGTTCATGCTCTCGAACAAGCCAAACTTATAGATATTCAATAAGGCAGGCAGAATCTCTTTTGAAAAAAATGTGGAGGTTTTATGAAGTGATTTTTCTAAAAATATGCGAGCAGATTTTTCATATTTGAACTCAGCATTTTTAATGTAATCGGTTATAGTTTTAGCGGGGACATCAAAAACTTTTTCTACTTCTGCTCCAAATTTTTCAGGGTCAGTATAAGCTGTTATTCTTTTTCCATCTTCCCAGAAATATCGGCATGATTCATCTAATTTTTTATAAGGAAATTCAATATTGCTGTTTTCGTTTTGTAATTCTACCAAATCATCTACCAGTTCTGGTAAAGTAAATAATGAAGGTCCCGCATCAAATCTAAATCCATCTTGTTCAAAAACTGAAAGCTTCCCTCCTGGGTAACTATTCTGTTCGTACACATCTACTTTATAACCCTTCTTTGCCAAACGTATTGAGGTGGCTATTCCTCCAATTCCAGCTCCTATAATAATTGCGTTCATGAAATATTTTATTCGAGATTGCCAATTTAGCTTGATTTGTTGATTTTATGGAATCATTAATCAAGGAATTGATAAAGTAAAACACCAAATGTTTCTTAAGGTTTTGGATATTTGACATTGATGACAAGCCTAAAACAGATTTGAAAATGATAAATTGATATTTTAGCAAAACTATATTTTTAATTATATTTCTTCATTGGTTTCTTTAAATGAATACAATGAAACTAAATATAATTGTTACCTTTTGTAGATAAATTTTCAGGTTAATGAAAAAGCATAATTTCTTACAGAGAATTAAGAAATGGCTGTTCGATGCAAAATCGAATGGCTATATGTTGTTGATAGTTTTCTTTGTGAGTGGCTCTTTACTTATCATGAATTATTACACCATCCGAGTCCTTTCTGGGGTACGAGCCTACATTCAAGGCGAATCATATTACTCCAAAGGACAAAAAGATGCCTCACGCTATTTGTTAATGTATATTGATACACAAAATGAAGAATATTGGGAATTTTTTAAAGAAAATCTGAATATTCCTTTGTGTGATAGGGAAGCAAGAATAGCCTTACTGAATGGAAATAAAGAAAAAGCAGAAAAAAAATTAATTGATGGTAAAAATCACCCAGATGATGTTGAGGATATGGTTTGGTTATTTACAAGTTTTCAATCGATGCAGTTTGTACAAGACCCGCTGAAAAGCTGGACCAAAGCAGATTCCATATTAGTTCAACATCTTAACTTAGGCAATGAAGCTAAGTCCATAATTTTAAACGACACTTTAAATGATTCAAATAGAGATGATTTTAAGCAACGGATATTTGAACAAGGGATACAAATAACTATACAAGAAACTGATTTTCTAAAAAGCTTGGGAAAAACTTCCAGACAATTAAGAGATCTTATTTTTCTGGTAAATACCTTTTTAATTATTGTGATTGTAGGAGGAGCCAGTGTATTTTCAATGCGCATTATAAGTAAGCTTATAAACTCAGAGGAAAGATTAACTGAAAAGAATAAGGAACTTAAAAACACAAATGCTGAACTTGATAAGTTCGTTTATAGCGCATCTCACGATTTGAGAGCACCCATCACTTCTTTAAAAGGCCTGATTAAAGTCACAAAACTTGCAAAAGACCCAGATAAAGTCAATCAGTATTTTTCTTTATTGGAAAAAAGTCTAGAAAAGCAAGATGATTTTATCAAACAAATAATTTCGTTTTCAAAGAATAAGCGAGCAGATTTAATTATAGAAAGGGTTGATATTAAAGATTTAATTGGCAAAATCGTTGATCAATTAAAATACATGTATGATTTCTCTTCCTCTTCAATTGTAAAAACAGACATATCAATAAATCACTTTTATTCTGACCCAAATAGGTTAGATATAATTATGAGCAACCTTATTTCCAATGCCATAAAATATAAAGACCCTAATAAGGAAAAGAATATTGTTGAAATCAGTGTAATAAAAAAAGGAGATAGAATTCAATTATCTGTTAAGGATAATGGGATTGGGATATCTGAGACCAATAAAGACAAAATATTCGATATGTTCTATATGACAAAGCATAGCACGGAAGGAACAGGTGTGGGTTTATACATTGTAATAGAAACTTTAGAAAAACTGAATGGCAATATTACCGTTTATTCCGAGTTAGGGAAGGGAACGGTATTTACTGTTAATTTACCGGTTTATGTTTAAAGAAAATCTGCCATTTTTATTAGGTAAGATTTATAAAATAGTATTTGATGTTAGTATAAAATATGTTTTTAATCATTGATGATAGTGAAACCGATAGGTTAATTACCAGGCTATTACTTGAAGATTCTTATTCAAATCATAAAATAGTTGAGTTAGAAGGTGCTCAGGAAGGTATTGCGTGGTTAAAAAGAAATGTGCAAAGTGAAAAAACTTGTATACTTCTTGATATTAAAATGCCAGAAATAAACGGCTTTGAATTTTTGGATCTTTATGATAAACTTTCTGATACTGTTAAACACAATACCACTATTTATATGATTTCTTCTTCTTTGGATCCGAATGACATTAAACGGGCCAATGAGCATTATTACGTAAAAAATCTTTTAGAAAAGCCACTTAACCCTGACAATATTCGCCTTTGATCTATTTTTAAAATAAGAGTTGAAAAACTAATATAAATATTCAGTTCAATTGTAGCTTCATCATAATGTCGGTTTGAGCATCACTTCCCAGTTGAAAAACATGTTTATCAAAAGCTTCAAAGCCAATTTTTTCATAAAACTGAATTGCTTTTGGGTTTTCTTCCCAAACGCCAAGCCATAAATAATCTAATTCATTTTGCTTTGCAGTTTCTGCTGCTTTCTGATATAGTGCTTTGCCAATTTTCTGTCCTTGAAATTCCTTTAGCACATAAATCCGTTGTATTTCAAGTGACTTCCCAGCCATACTCTCAGTTTGGGATTCACCTAAGTTGATTTTTATATAGCCAATAATTTCACCCATAAGAATTGCAAAATAGAATTTCGAGTTCTTATTATTCAATTCCACTTTTAATTTTTCTGTAGCAAACTCTACATCCAAATACTGAAGCATATCCTCCTCCGTATTACCAGCTGCATAAGTTTCAAAAAAGGTTTTTTTGCTGATTTTTTGTAAGTCAGCTATATCTTGAAAAGTGGCTTGTCTTATTGAAAGGTTATTCATTTTTTTGATTAGAAAGCTAAACAGCTTCCTAGAAACTGATTGAAGATTTTTACTTTATTTTATCTATACGTTTTCAGACATCGCTTTAAATTCCTTTTGCTTCTTTTCGAACCATTCTATCATTTCTTCAGGGTTTTTCATGATTTCCTGCATTTCATTCATTGCTTTGATATGAGGCCGATCTCCCTTTTGAAACATTTCCATACCATGATTTTTACTCATTTCTGCAATTTCATCGAAAGAATTTGCCGTAAACTCTTTGTCGCAAGCTCCACCTAATTGTTTACAAGTCATCGTTTTCATAATTGGTTGGTTATATTATGTGAATTCTTCAATTGACTTTCAAGATACAAAATTTAACAATTTCAAATTGCGGATTTTCTTCTCTTAAGCTATTTTTCTATACATCATTACTTTATCTCGAATTTCAACTTATGAGCATTTTTCACCATTCTTTTTACCACCAGGCGATGAAAGGGCTTTACAACACTCATATAAATCCTTCCGGTTGAGTTATTGTACTGCACCAGTGTTATGAATTTAATGTTATGTAAATCTTCAATTTTGTTTGCAACAATAGCTCTAAAGTTTAAATGCGAATCGTTTGCACCTAACACTATTTCATTCTGAGTAATAGAGAATATTTTGAAAAACCCAATATATCCACCAACTTCAAAACGTTCATTATAATCAGCAGGCTTTTCAGTCTTTAAGCCGATTAATTTAGCTATTTTATTTCTCAAAGTAAATAAGCTTTTTATCCATTTGGGTGGATTATCCAATATCAAATGCGCAATTTCCTCCAAATTGTCTTTCTTATTTGTAGTCGAAAATGTGTCGTAAAAATCAATTTGATTGAGCAATCCTCTTTCCAAATATTCTGCTGGCGTGATTTCGTCTTTTACTTTACTCATGACACCTTTCTTTCTAATTGGAACAATTTTTCTAACTGGACTAGATTCAGTTTTTCTGGAATTATTTTTAATATGCTATTTCGAAAGGCAATTCCGATCGGGTTTTTCCAATGCGAAATTTTACCTATTTGCCAACTCTGATTAACGACTTGATGAGCCTTGGACATTCGTAATTTTTGATATGCTGCAAAAGCTCTTGAATCACTTTGATTTGCTAAACAATCCGCTAATGTGTAGGCGTCTTCAATGGATTGGCAAGCACCCTGCCCCATATTTGGCGTGGTAGCATGTGCTGCATCACCCATAAGACAAGCAAACTCATCATGCCACTTTTTTATAGGTTCTAAATCCTCCATAACCGTAACATGAATGGTATCAAACGCTGTTGCCTTGATGATTTCTTGGACGATAGGCGGATATTTTTCAAAATATAAACTCAATTTATCACTTGAAAACTCATTTTCGCTTTTCTCAAACGACTTGACTGCATACCAATATATTTTATCTTCGCTAAATTGAACAAAAGCAAATCTATCCCCCCTTCCCCAGATTTCATTTAATTCACTTTTATAAATAGAGGGTAATTTAAATTCTGTGACACCTCTCCAGCAAAGCTGCTTCATATTTCTAATCTTACTATTGGGAAACAAAGCTGCTCTTACTTTAGAATGAATGCCGTCTGCCCCCAGTAATAAAGAAGAATTTACTGATTTCCCATTTTCATACTTAAGTTGATAGCCTTCCTTTTCTTTTGTTAAATCTTTTAATTGATGGTCAGGATGAATCTCAGTTTGCTTCAAGTTGTCTAATAAAACTTCTTGTAGCTTTCCTCTATGAATGGCTATGGATTGTAGATTATATTTATCTCTAAAGTAATTCAAATCTACTTTAGAGATAACTTTCAGTTTATCATTTGTAATGTTCAGTGCACTTAGCGGGATTCCATTAGAATTCAATTGTTCTTCCAAACCTAAATTTCTGTAAACCTGCATGGCATTACTGGCTAAAATAATTCCAGCTCCTACTGGCTTTAACGTTTTTGCTTGTTCGTAAATTCTAGGTTGAAATCCTCGTTTTTCAAGAGCGATTGCTGTGGTTAAACCACATATTCCAGCACCAATTATATCTACTTTCATAACAATTTTTTAGATGTAGTACAAACGTACTAATAAATAACGAATAGTACAATCGTACTAAGTAATTATTTGTACATTTGTCCTAATAATTTTCTTAGCAATGAACAAAACAAAAGATAAAATATTAAAATGTGCCTTAAGCTTGTTTAATGAAAAGGGGGTTTCACAAGTTTCATTACGGGATATCTCTGCGGATATGGAAATAAGCTTAGGAAATTTAACTTATCATTTCAAAAAACGCGAAGAAATTATAGAGGCGCTTTATCTGGATTTAGTAAGTAAGTTGGATCATGCGTTTGAAAAAGAATTGCTTACTGAAAATTCCTTTGAGTTACTATTTGAAATACCAAGCGTAACTTTGTCCTGCTTTTATGAATACCGATTTCTCATGCTTGATTTTGTTTATATAAATCGTAATCATGATATGATAAGAAATCATTATCAAAAATTGATGAAAGTGCGTGAACACCAATTTGAAAGTTTAATTCAAGCTTTGATTAACGCCAAACTAATACGTGAAGAAATTATAGATAATGAATACAAGTATCTATTTCAAAATTTGAGAATTGTAGGAGATTTTTGGCTTTCAGCTAACTATATAGATAAAAATATCTCAGTTAAACAGAAAGATGTAATAGAAGGCACCCAATTATTAAACCAGATAATCTTTCCATATTTGACAGCTAAGGGACAATCGACTTTTTTCAAAGTATATAATTTATGATAATCTGTATAGCTTAAATCATTTTAAAAACTGATTCTATTCAAAATTGTTGATTCTGTTATTTATCTGTTGTTCATGCGTTTAACTTTTTCCCTTTGTTGAGCTAAAGTTTCTACTCCAAATTCAATTCTTTCAGCATCAGTCACCTGAGTGGTATCAATCTCACCTAATTTCCAAGGCTTGTCCCCCATTTTCTGATACTGTGTTCCATAAATTTGAGGCTCGCCTATGCTTAAAAGATATCTGTCAGTTGCAGCTGCCAATAACCATTTGTTTGCAGTTGAGTCCAATTCAATTGACTTTTCCATTAACTTCACAGCCATTGCATAGGCTGAAGAATCTCCACCATGCTGAAATACCATCGCAGCGTGTTGATAGTCTTTTGAGGTACGAACTTTGTTCGAATCGAGTAATTCAAACACTCTTTCTCTTCTTAAACTATCCCTTCTATTGACTTCCATCCAATTAATATTATCGGTTTGTCGGTCACCTTGATCGTTTTCGTAAATCTCGATAAGTTCTGAATTATCAGCAATTGGTTCATTAGATGCATCAGAATCATGCTCTTTGTTTCCCTCGCAGGAAACTAAAACAATTAATAAGATTAGAAGTGCATTAGTTTTCATAGGAGATTTTTATTTAGTAAAGCCCAATAATAACTTGAAAATTCTGATTGAGCGAATATCTCTTTCCTTTTTATGTGCGGTTTAACTCATTATCACTTTTCTAGCGTGCCCTTAAATCATTTACATATTCGTAAAATTTTCTGTTTGAAGCATCGATATGAATTACTCCACAGTCTCCACGTGATCCATAAAAAGCATTCATACGAACTTTTGTATAATCGTTGTTAAGTACTTTTATATGGTTTACATTTTCAATTGTTAGTAAATCAATAAAATCTAGTACAAAATCGCTAGTAAGATTAATACTTAAATTTAATGGTTCATTATCTTCAAAAGTCACAAAATAAAAAGGTTTACAATGAGAAATTATTTTATCGCCCTTTCTCTTATGAGTCGATATTTCAATTGTTGATGTGTCTGAAATAATACGATCATGAATTAAATTGATTTCTGTTTCTAAATCACTATTGATAAAAGCCTTAAGCCAGTTGAGGTTTTGCTCTTTCGTTATTATAGGATATTCTATTTCCTGCTGAGCATTTGCAGTTAGAGATGTTATGAATAAAGCTGTAAGTAGAATAAGTGATTTCAATAATTTAGGTATTCTGATGGTAGCGTCTTGATAAAAAACGTAGGGAGTAAAATAGCACCTTGCTTTCCTCTCCTACGAGCCAATACCGATTCCTAAATTTAAGTTATACTTGGCGGGTTTTCCAGAAACCGATGAACTTTCGTATTGCAGAATAACCCTATGTTTTTTTATCTTTTGTTAGACTCTTTTTCTACATTGAATTTGAGAATTCCCTCAATCATTTCCTTTTTCATAAGAAATGCGCTGTGAACTAAGCTATCTCGTTCTTTGTCGTATGTTATTCTAGAAAAAATGGCATTTCGCTCACTGAAATCCCGATATACTGAAAATTGAAATGCAGAATCTGTTGGGGTCACAGTTACTATGAAGTTTTCAATATTAGAAGTATCAACTTCAGCGTTCTTGACTTCCTGTATTGAAATTGGATAGTCCGCCAGTTGAACAGTTCTAATCCGTAATTGAGTTGGCTCATTCAAGTAGAATTTAGCAGCTTTTTGTGTTGTCGCTTCTTCAATTTGAATGACCTGCACCTTTCGTTCGAGTGAATATCTTTTTGCAACATCTCCTGGTATGTAATAGTAAGTTCTTACAGGCTTTTCTTCAAAAGCTTCAGAGTTCGAAACCACTGGTTCCTGTTTAGGTTCAGGTGTTGTGCATGCAGCAAGAAAAAGAATTAAAAAAAGTGTCAATGGGTTGAAATACTTCATGTTCTGAATTGAGTCTAACGCCACTGTATAAATTCGTGGCTGATTAAAAGTATAAAAATTTCAGTTTACTACCGAGGCAATCCGCAGGATTGGCTTATTAAATTAATTTTCATCAATAAGTCAATCCTTATCTTATGGATAAAGCAAGAGAGTTCAGGTAGTTTTTGTCATATTTTTTATTGTTACGAATAACCGCAAATAATCGATGAATGAGTTTAGACCGAACCGCATTTAAAACTAGCATTTTATTTTTTCCCTCTTCCACTTTTCTAGTGTAGTAATCTCTTAATTCCCCATCAACCTGGATGGCTGAAAGGGCTGCCATATGAAAGACTTGCTTTAATTTTTTATTAGCACGTTTAGAAACTCTTGCTTTGGTTTTTAAACTGCTACCAGACATAAATTGAAAAGGAGCTACACCAGCGTGACAAGCGAACTTTCTTGGGTCTGAAAAGTCTTTAAATCCTCTGGTAGCCACAATAGTTTGTATTGCTGCTTGTGTTCCTATTCCAGTTATTGAGGTAGATAGATTAAACTGATGCTTTAGATTATCATCGTCAGTTATGAGGTGATCAATCTGATCCTGTATGGATTTAAGCTGCAAGACCAGCGTTTTAATAATAGCCTTATATCGTTTGACTTTGTTTTTGTAGAAAGAGTCAGGGACATGTCCTTTTTGATCTTTGATTTGAGCAGTGTATTTAGTTTTGTCTGTTAAGATTAAATCTCTTTCATTTAATAAAAATTTGAGTTCTTCAATAACTTCATCATCTCTATTATATAATTTCACTAAGTCTTTAAATCGGAAAGCATAAATGGCTATTTTTTCAGAATCAATTTTATCATTTTTAGATCTAGAGATACCCGAACGGTGTTTGATCTGAGCAGCATTTTCAATCCACAGATCAATAGCCATAGCTTTACAAGCTTCAACTAAGGAGAAAATATAAAGTCCGGTAAACTCTGCACAAACCAAGCTGTTTTCAATATCAAAGCCATTTCTTTTAAGTGACTTTAAATGTACAATAATACTTTTAGAGTTGTTTTTACAAACTGAGTGATTGAGTTCACCATCTGTGTTTAAAGTAGTAATGTCAATTTTAGCTTTGCTAATATCAATACCAATAAAATTAGAATAATTCATAGATTTACTTTTAAGGATGAAACATAAAGGGATTAAGTACACTCCTAATGACCTTAATAGTCGAGACTAATATCTTATTGAGGTTTTGAGTACTTAAAAAATAGAATAGTACCTATAAGGATTCTAGATTTTATCTAGCGGATTGACTGGTTTACTATTCTACCTCCTTTCTTATTATAATACAATATCGTAAATCTAAGGTGCGGATTGACGGGCTATCTACAAAGAACAAAAGGCTCATTAACCTACTAACAGCCATGATTTATACAGAATGTTGAAATGAGTTTATTTTGGTTCCAGTAGCACTGTATTCTCAAACATTAATTTTTGATTTAGATGAGATTCTGTAACTCTGACTTTAATTTCTGTTTGACCAGGCTGTAAATTATCAATAACTAATTTTCCCCCAAGTGATTGAGAAACGGGAAGTTTTATAAAGCCTTGGTTATCATTTGGATAATCTGCTTCAAAGACCCTTTCGGTTGATAATTTCATTGCAACCATCATTATTTCTCCCTCATACTTTTGACCTGCTTTAAGACATTGTGTTTCATCAAATAAAACTGGATGAACAGCATCATATTGATAAAAAAGATCATCAAACTGTTTTCTATATGATTGAATCGTTTCAACTACAATAAGCGCCAAATTATTGCTAAAAATTACTTTGTTCGACTCAGTCACCTGATTCAAACTTTGTTCCAATACTTTATAACTTTCGGAAGTAGTATTTAGAGTTGTTATAAGCTCCTTTGTCTTAGATTTCGCCAAATCTATTTCATTGTCTTTTAATAGAAATGATATTGAATCATATGATTTCTTTAAATTGTCTTTTCGATGTTTGAGACGTACTCCTTCTAATCTAAAATTAGTTGCTTCAACTTCTTCATCCAACTTATTTGCCACCTCTGAAATTCGAGAATCAAGATATTTAGTCTGGGATAATAATAATTGATTTTCTTTATCAGCGCAGGATGATAAAGTTAAGATGATAGATATAATAATTAATGTTCGGAACATGGCAGTAATTCATTTCAACGTTAAGAATATAGGGCGTTGGGCAATTCAAAGCTCCAAACTACCAAAACGCTACATATTTTCTTAAATGTAATCATTTTCAGCTTTAGCACTATTTGCCCAATGACCTATATTTAGTGTTGGCAGTATTTTTTTATTCTAATTTATGGATAAGTTTTTTTAATGTACTACTGTCCATGCGATCTTTAAATTCTTGAGCAATTTTCGCTACTCTTTCGTCACTAAAGGAGTAAAGATCATTTTTTATGGCTTCCTTCAGCTCTTTCGCAAACAACTCTATTTTTGGTTTAACCCTACTATAGAAATTTTCCAACTTAGAGTGTAATAGTTCCTCGTGATCACTCATTTCAGGGATTTTGTAAATTGTATCACTATATGTATCAGAATGCTTTATTGAGTTGTTTAATTTCTGACAATCAACGCAATCATTATATCCTTCCAAAGTGGTAATATTTATGCTTTTACTTTTGAAAAATGATTTCATTGCCTCCCAATTGTAAAAATCTTTTGTATTTACATCACTGTAGGCAATTTTAATTAGTCGTTTCATTATTACCTCTATATTTTTGAATAAATACATGATTCTCATTTCAAGAAGAGACTCTAGATATTCTCTTGAAAAGTCCATGTCTTGATAGTATTGGCTAACTTCATCTATTCTCTCCCATTCCTCATCAGTAATTTTATGATAATTATTCTCGTCAACGTCAGTAATTTTGTTGCCTACCAACTCAAATTGCTTTTTAGCGTCTTGATACTCTTTTTTTAGGTTATCAACAGATTCTTGAGTTGCCAGTTCAAAATTTTCAAATTGGAAAAGAATGACTTGTTCAAGGTGATCTTTTTTTATTGACTTTTCAAAATTAAGAAAGCTATGATCTATATCCATTTGTCTTAAATTTTCAACAGTTTACGATTTATGTCCGTAAATTATACTATTTGTGAGATTTTCAAAATCTAAAGCAGTGTCGATAGAGGTAACTTAATTAAGCAACTCATTAATTTTCTTTTTGTCAAATGCGACCTCCCTTAATAATTTTAACTCGCTACTTTTAGTTAATTCTGTTTGCGTCAATTCTATGAATTTACTCAATTGATTTTTAAATTTCTTTAAATCTTCGCTGTCATTATTCGACATCTCTGAAAACTTTTTTGACAAACTAAGTATCAATTCTGTGTCCTTTTCAATTATATATTTTGAATAGTCAATTATGTCCGTGATAGTTTCTCGCTTTTGTTTAACCTTTTGGTATTTTATTTCATACTTGGTATGTATAAGCTGTAAACAATCTAAGTGAAGTTGACTGAAGCAATGACTGTATTGATTTTCTAGATTATTTTCAAAATCAGAACAACTAAAAGTCAAAAGCTTTTTTGCCCTATCTGATCCTAGTAGCTCAATAGCTTTGCAAAATGAATTACAAGTGATGTTATGCAAAAACTGATTTCTAAACTCCATTAATAGAAGAAGTTTTTGGTTTTCATCTTTCGAAAGTACTCCAATGTCAAAAAGTAAATCAATTTTATTCTTAAATGACAGACTAGAATTCTTATTTCCTAAAGCTTTTAGATCTTCTTTACTAACATTTAAAAATAAAAGCACCAGTTTTGTAATACTACTTTCTACACTAAGAGCAAATTCAAGTACTTTCGCTCTTTTTTTAATATTCATTTCATCTTGCATGTAGTATGATGTTATTACTGCCAACGGGCGCGTGTAAAAATCCGTGCGCCACTATTTATTAAGATGATGAAGATAGCAATTTTTACTTTGCTACCAATAACTTGAATGCCTTGACTGCTAAAGCTCTAAGTAGGCTATGATGCCGTCAGCCAAAAATTGCGGGAATTAACCACTTTGCTTTCCTGAAACTGCTGAAGCGCATGGTTTTTACATAGTGTTATCAGCTTCTATTCGAGTTCTAATAGTTCTTTCAGTCCATGTCTTTTGAGTTTTACAATCTCTTCAGAAACGCTTTTGTCAGTTTCTAACCCTATGAAAGTTTCATCATCCTTGTAGTTGACCAATATTCTTCGTTGACAGCTATCGAATTGAAAGTTTAAGTGATATTCGCTAACAATAGAATCCTTTACAAAGTATGCTGGCTCAGCATCTGGGTTCATCTCTCTTTCCCAATTATAATTTACTTCAATTCTATGTCCGTCAGAATGTAGAGTCAAGCCATTATCTGCAACTGAGTATGTTCCTTTGGTTACCACAAAGTCCGACATACAGTCATTGATTAATATATAGCTTGACTGAGTTGGAAATAATAGTTGCCCGCTACAGCAATCACACTCAAAATAGAAGTCACACTTCTTATAATTATCGAAATGTGTCTTAGAGCCGACTGTAAAAACCTTTCCTGTCAATGTTTCTTGCGCAAATGATTGTTCAAAGATAAAAAAGGATAGGAGCAATATAATTGTTCTAATCTTTGTCATTAGTGAGTAGTGGTATTGCTGATAACAATTGAATATAGTCACCCCCTGGTGACTATATATCTATTATACAGTTTTAAACATACTAATAATTTAATTGGAAACAAAGGGTGTAATAATAGACTTAAACGAATTTTTAAATCACTAACCGTAGATTTAAACGTTTATTAAACGTATAATTCTACATTTAACATATCGACATGAAATATTCATTAAGAGGATAGGAAAACTCCTTAATTCTCAGATGAATTAATAAAAAAATTTGAATTTGCTATGAAAATCTTAAATCAAAAACTCTTTAAGGTCAGCAATTTTGATGTTTCCTTCATAGTAGGCTTTACCAAAAATAACGGCAAAAACACCCATGTCATTTAGCTTTCGGATGTCATCTACATTGCGCACTCCTCCACTGGCTAATACACATATATCAGGAAACTCATCTAAAATACTTTGATATAAATCGAATGCTGGGCCAGCCAAAGAACCTTCTTTACTGATATCGGTGGTTTTTACATATTTCAAGCCTCTGTCATAGAAATATCGGATGTGTTCTATGATGTCAATATCAGTATTTTGCATCCATCCTTTATAAGCAATTTTTCCATTTAAAGCATCTGCGCCTAAAGTGATCTTTTCTCTTCCATAGGAGACAATCCAGGAAGCAAAAAGCTCTTTTCTTTCCACAGCTATACTTGCGGCCGTGATATAATCTGCTCCATATTCGTAAGCTTTGCTAATATCACCATCCGTATTGATTCCTCCGGTGAAATCGAGCTCTAAATCCGTATAACCATGAATGGCTTCCAAGATGTGATAGTTCACTGGAGAGCCTCTATGTGCCCCATCCAAATCCACAATGTGGACTACTTTTATCCCACTATCTTCCAGTTTTCTGGCTACATCTATTGGCGAATCATCATACACTTTAGCACCCGCAATATCTGCGCCTTCAACCCTAATAATTTTACCGTCTCTGATGGCGATGGATGGAATAATTTGAATCATAGTTAAAATGGTTAAGAGTATGATGTTAAAAAATATTAGCGATTTTACAAGCTACAGCCCTGTTACAATTTAGTTAAGCTTTAAAGGGCTTTGAAATTACAGCTTAAAATGGAATTTACAAAAGAAATAGGAAGAGAAAAATTTAGTTGTATGAATTTGAAATCATGCATTAAGTTAATTAAAAGCTAATTTTACAAGATTTTCTCCTTAATTTTGAACACTTTATGACGCAGTACGAAAAACAAATACATCATAGAATTAGCCGCTTTGTTCCTGAAAAATCTATTGATTTGGCTTTTAATTTATGGAAAGAAAAACCTTTTCGTTTTGTCATTGCTAAAGCTAGAAATAGTAAACTGGGTGATTTTAGGAAAAAACCTAGTGAAGATTGGGCTATCATCACAGTAAACGAAAACTTAAATCCATATTCATTTTTAATTACTTATGTGCATGAAGTAGCCCATCATTGGGTGTTTGAGAAATATAAAGGAAGGGTTTCGCCTCACGGAAAGGAATGGAAAAATGCTTTTAAGGAATTGATGTTGCCATTCCAAACAGCAGAAATTTTTCCTGAAAATATTCTGAAGGCATTAAATTTCTATATGATAAACCCAAAAGCAGCATCTTTGTCTGATATCCCATTGGCAAAAGCACTAAAAGCTTACGACCCTGCAAATCCTGATGAGATAAGTTTGTTAGAACTAAGCCAAGGAGAAAAGTTTATGCTTGAAAACAGGTTATTTGAAAAGCAGGAAACTCGAAGAACCCGGGTAAGATGTAAGGAAGTAAAATCAGGGAAATATTATTTAGTCCATAAAATGGCGATGATTATTCCTGAGTAGGGTTCATTGTCGTTTACTTAAGACATTTGCTCTCTACCACCATTTTAAACTAAAAGTAGCCAAGGCTACATTAACTTTTACCACAAAGATTCTATAAGTATTTCACAACTTGTCCCGTATTCATCGGGAAAGGAACACTAAGTGTCAGCTAAAGCTATTATTAGGCTCTCTGACATACCAAATTACTCAATAAAATTAATGACTGTTAACATAGGGGAAGTAAAAAAGCAAAAAATGACGTCCCTAGGCTGTCATTATATATTATTTTCTTTGTGAAACTTTTTGAAAAGCTTTGTAATCTTTGTGGTTAAAAGAAAACAGCCTTTGGCTGATCTTTCACGTCTATAGTGGTTAAATAATAAGGGTTGATAAAAAATTAGAAGTCCAATCTTTTCATCACATGCTCTTCTACTCTTTCACAAAAAACCTGAGGCTTTAAAGTTCGCCAATTTAAATGCTCAAACTGTCCACCGCAATTAATATATGTATCCACATTATATTGGGCCCATTCTTCCAAAACAAAATCTCGAAAATTCACACCTACTATCCAGCCATCTTCTACTTCATCAAACCATTCTTCATAATATTCATCATCCGAGCCATGAAAATTCAAGATGTTTTCACCTATTAGAATGTATTTGTTGATTCCCTGCAACAACATATGTTCAATGATATTTCTTTTCAGATGCATGATGTCATTGTGCAAAGTATCATTCCATTCCCCTATCATTTCAATTACTGCAATCCCATCATCATAATTAGCGTATAAGATTTTTATGTAAAGTGTTTCAGAACCAATAGGATCCCAAGCGGGATCTATATAATAGCCATAGATTGTATCAGTATAAAGCTCATAATTATATTCCTTTCCATGAAAAGGAGAATGCTCATCAGATGAGGAATCATAATATTTTAGCCAGTTGTAGTAGGGCTCGATGTGGTGCATTTTGCAGTACTAAATTATAGATTTAAAGTTATAAGTTTTAAGAATGGTTTTTGGGGTAAAAAAGTTTTAGAAATTTTTGATTTATTCTAAAGTCGGTAAAGTTTTGGTGCTAAAACCAAAATGGGGGACATAAATCATTCATTTAATAAAGACCCTCTCGGAGCTATTTTTACATCCAATTCTAAGCCTTCACTCTTTCCCAGCCTCAACAGCTTTCCTAACAGATCCATACTTCAGCAATAGCTTTTTAGCTACTTCATATTCAATTTCAAGCTCCTGCATAATCATTTTAGTGCCCCTATCCACCAATTTATCATTACTTAACTGCATATCCACCATTCTATTGCCTTTTACATGCCCCAATTGAATCATAGCTGTGGTAGAAATCATATTCAAAACTAACTTCTGAGCAGTGCCTGCTTTCATCCTAGTACTTCCTGTCACGAACTCAGGCCCAACAGGGATTTCGATAGGAAAATCAGAGACCTTCACTACTTCCGAATCAGGATTGCAAGTAATACAAGCAGTTCCAATTCCCTTTTCTTGAGCGATCTTTAATCCACCGATTACATAAGGCGTTCTTCCTGATGCAGCAATGCCAATTAAAAAATCCTTTTCAGTAATATTATACTCCTTCAAATCCTTCCAGGCTTGAGTTCTGTCATCTTCTGCAAATTCGACAGCCTTTCGGATGGCATTATCTCCACCTGCTATCAAGCCTATTACTTTATCATGTCCTACTCCAAAAGTAGGCGGACACTCAGATGCATCCAAAATTCCTAACCTTCCGCTTGTGCCGGCTCCGATATAAAATAATCTCCCCTCAGCTTTCATTTTAACTACTATCTTTTCCAATGCTTTTTCAATCTGCGGAAGCGCCTTTTGAACTGAATGCGCAACGGATTGATCTTCCTGATTGATCCCTTGAAGCAATTCGCCAATGGATAGATTTTCTAGATTATTGAAATTTGATTCTGATTCTGTAATACTCATGAATGCTGATTTTTATGATAAAGTGTCAAGCCTGCTATTGGGCTTTCCATAAAATTACCTGCTGTTAAATTATTTTTTGTTAATACCATTCTCATGATGGAATTAGCATGAAAAGCAACTCCTCCTACAAAATGAATTGGTAAATTCTGATGTTGCTTAAATTTCAAAACGGATTTTTCCAGAAATAATTGAAATGATTCTGAAATTAGCTCAAAAAAGAACTTTTCCTTTTGATGTATTAAAGAAAATTGAAAGAATTGAGCAAAAAATCGATTAGGATAAGACTTTTGATAAATCTGTTCAAGCACATAATCTAAATTGACTTCTGGAAATGCATTAGTAAATTCTTCAGCTAGTTTGCTAGGCATTTCATCTTCCAAATAAGCTTTGAGCGTTAATTTCCCAATAAAATTACCACTTCCTTCATCTCCTAAAGCATAACCTAATGAAATCATTCTTTCGGAAATAGTTGACCCATCATAATGGCAAGCATTGGCGCCCGTGCCTAAAATACAAACAATTCCTTCTTCATTTCCACAGCTTGCCCTTGCTGCGGCTAGCATGTCATCTTCCACAGAAATCTGATCACATTTAAAAAAATCTTTAAAAACCGATTTTATTTTTTCTTTATTCTTTTGTTGACCACAACCTGCTCCATAATAATTAATCTCATTTATATCTTGAAGATTTTTATCCTTAAAATCAACTCTCAAGCTTTCAATAAGCTCTTTCTCTGATATTAAATAAGGATTTATACCACTTGTTTTGAATTGTTCAATGGTATTGTCATCCATGATAAGTCGCCAATCTGTCTTACTCGAACCGCTATCTGCTATAAGCTGCATTAATCTTTATAATTATTTTAACGTGTAAATTTAACATGAACTGAAATTTATATAACTTAGGAATCAAATAATACTTAAAGTTGTGAAAAATAGTAAACTGATGGGACTTTTGGGACTAGATAAAATAATAGAATCATTACAAAAATTGCTAGAAGTACGTATAGCAATGATAAGAGAGGAAATAGAAGAAAAAGTAGCAGAGAAATTAGCTAAACTTTTGCCGCTACTTTTAGTGGTATCCACCATAAGCTTGTTGATTCTATTTGCCAGTTTGACATTAGCTTTTTATCTAACCGAAATTATGGAAAGCTATGTTTATGGTTTTGGAATAGTCTCATTAGGATATTTGTTACTGACCATCATCTTCATTCTATTGAAGGACAGTAAATTTATGAAAAAAGTATTTAGTGATTCCATCAACAAATCAACTAAAGTGGAGTAATTTTAATTTTTAAATTCAAGAAGCATGAGTAATAAAGATCAGCTACTAGAGAGAAGCAAGAAATATGAAAAAGATCTATCAGAGCAATTAAGCGAATATTCAGGTAAAGCTGAAAAGTTCGGGAAAAACGCTTTGATGATTGCTGGAGGAGTTTTTTTAGCTTACCAAGCTGTAAAGCTTATAACAGGAGGAGGCAAAAAAAACAGAAAATCTCAGGTTTATAAGGAAGTACATGAGGATGAAAGCGATTATGATGACTCCCCCCGAATTATTATAAGAAGGGATGAAAGTAGTAATAATAGTGGTATTATGACTTTGCTTAAAGCAGAGGTTGGCGGAATTCTGGTAGCAATAGCAAGAGATAAAATTCTGGAATTTTTAAGTCAGTTGGAAAATAGAAAATCTAATGACAGAGAAGAAGAAGCTTAACCATCTTATAACTCAAAAGGCAAACGGACAGAAATTTTTTGCCTTGCTCATTGATCCTGATAAAGTTCATGACAGAGCTTCTTTACAGCGCTTGGTCAATATGGCGATCGAAAATGAAGTAGACTTCTTCTTTGTAGGCGGAAGTCTGATTGTTTCTGATTTTCTAAGCAGTTGTATAGCTGATATTAAATCTGCCACTGATATTCCTATAATTCTATTTCCAGGAAATAATCAATATATCGATCTGCAATCTGATGCTATCCTTTACCTTTCTTTGATTTCAGGTCGAAATCCTGATTTATTGATAGGTCAGCATGTTTTATCTGCTCCGATTTTGAAAAGAAGTAAAATGGAAGTTTGGCCTACAGGCTATATGCTTATTGATGGCGGCAATAAAACCTCAGTTTCCTATATGAGCAATACGAATCCTATCCCTCATGACAAAAGTGACATAGCAGTAAGCACTGCCATTGCAGGTGAATTATTAGGTCTTCAGCTTATTTATATGGATGCAGGCAGTGGAGCTGATAAAATGATCAGTGAAAAAATGATTGCTTCTGTTAAAAGAGCAGTTGATATTCCATTAATAATTGGAGGTGGTATTAATTCCGTAGCTAAAGCAAAAAACGCCTGGAAATCAGGCGCTGATGTGATAGTTGTGGGTAATGCCATAGAGCAAAACCCACAATTATTGATAGAAATGACTGAAGCAAAGATTTTGCTCAATCAAAAATTACATAGAATCTAATAATTAAATACGCAGATCTATTCAGTTGATCTAAATATCAAGGAGGTATAAACCTTTATCGTTTAATTGCCAAATAGGCGCTATTTAAACGTTCATTAAAGATTCTCTTCTTCTCATTTTTCCTGCAGGAATTCCGAACATCATTTTAAATCTTCGGCAGAAGTATGCAGTATCTTTATATCCAACTTCATGTCCAATATCTCTGATGCTTTTCTTAGAAGTTCTCAATAAGGTAACCGCTTCTTCCATTCGCTGATACTCGATATAATCCTGAGGATTAATACCTGTTAGCATTTTGAAATATTGACCAACATAATCTTCCGACACATTAGCAACCTCAGCAAGCTTCTTATTGGATAAATCACCACCTAAGTGCTCATTTATATAGTTGAAGATGTCAATTAAACGAGGATCTTTAAAATAAGTACTATTAGTAGCCAATTGCTCAACAAATAATTTGTTACGAACAATATGTCTAAATAATTCAACTAGTAAATATTCCGTTAGGACTTTTACCATTCGGTCAGAGCCTGGTTCCTCGCTCTTTAATTCTTCAAAAACCTTATCGTGTAATGACTTGATGGTATCATTACTGAAAATGAATGGAGGAATGTCAAGTGATGCGAAAAAGTTAACAGAATCGAATACTTTCGCTTCGAATGAAATATAACTAAAGCTATCTCCACCTTCTATTAATAATTCATCATGACTAATGGAATTAAAATATTCCGCCTTGCCAGTTATGAATTTATCATTGGTAATGGTTTCGATTTGACTACCTCTACCGTAGGTGATTTGATGTGCTTTTCCACCAGGAATAAAAGCAAAATCACCTTCCTTAGCCAGTAATTTTTCTTCCCCCAACAGCACTTCTCCCTTATTGACCCAAATAACTTTGTTCTCTACTTCATAGAGGTTATTTACGGTTACAGGCTTTTGAATTTTAATATTCTTTGCTTTGACGAATTTAACGCCCAAAGACTCAATGATTTTGTTGTAATCTTCCATTTTCTTGTTTTATGAATGGATTAACTGTAAAAAGTAAAAGTATTGTTTTCAATAATTGTATAAATCTAATGAATAATAGCTTTATATCAAAACAAATAAAAAACGCACAACCCTAAATAGTATGTAAGGTTGTGCGTAATAACGAAGTAACTATTGAATTATTTTAAGATTTCCGCTTTAAATCCAAAAGAAAAATCCTATCGATAATCTTAATTATTTTAAGATATTTCTTGAAATAACAATTTTTTGTATCTCTGATGTCCCCTCATAAATCTGAGTAATTTTAGCATCCCTCATCAATCGCTCAACATGATACTCCTTAACGAAACCATATCCACCGTGGACTTGTACTGCTTCCACTGTAGTATCCATTGCAACTTGAGAAGCATATAATTTCGCCATTGCACTCGCTTGAGAAAAATCTTGCTTTTGATCTTTCAACCACGCGGCTTTCAAACAAAGCAAACGTGCCGTCTCTATTTGAGTTGCCATATCAGCTAATTTAAAAGCAATAGCTTGATGTTGACTGATTTCTTTACCAAATGCTTTCCTTTCTTTAGAATATTTTAAAGCTAACTCATAAGCACCTGATGCAATTCCTAATGCTTGAGAGGCAATTCCAATTCTACCACCATTTAAAGTAGCCATTGCGAAATTAAAACCAAAACCGTCTTCACCGATTCTGTTTTCTTTAGGAACTTTCATATCTTGGAACATCAAAGAATGCGTATCAGAACCTCTGATGCCTAATTTCTCTTCTTTTTTCCCTACTACAAAACCTTCAGTTTCTCTTTCAACAATCAAGGCATTAATTCCTTTGTGTCCCTTTTCTTTATCGGTTTGGGCAATTACCAAATAAACAGACGCACTGTTACCGTTAGTTATCCAGTTTTTAGTTCCGTTTACTAAATAATGATCTCCTTTATCTTCTGCAGTCGTTCTTTGAGAAGTAGCATCAGAACCAGCTTCTGGCTCTGAAAGACAGAAAGCTCCAATAATTTCACCAGTGGCTAGTCTTTTAAGATACTTTTCCTTTTGTTCTTCTGTCCCAAATTTTTCTAATCCCCAACAAACTAATGAATTGTTAACGGACATGGCAACTGACGCAGAACTATCAATTTTGGAAATTTCTTCCATTGCCAATACATAGGAAACAGTGTCCATTCCGCCACCATTATATTTAGGATCCACCATCATTCCCATGAATCCTAATTCTCCCATTTTCTTAATCTGCTCTGCAGGAAATTTTTCGTGAGTATCTCTTTCGATTACTCCAGGTAATAAATCATTTTGTGCAAAATCTCTAGCAGCAGCTTGAACCGCTAACTGCTCTTCAGTGAGTTGAAAATCCATCTATAAATTATTTTTTTGTCGTTTCAGTGCAAAAACAATGTGTTCCTGCAAAAGTTTTGCAAATATAGGAAAAATACATTTAATCTCGGATGCCTAGAAACATCAGTATGTAATATAACAATGTAACCAATGAAGCAATAGCTGCCACCAAATAAGTTCTTGCAGCCCATTTCAATGAATCTTTTGCCATATCATGTTCTTGTGGAGTAGTCACTCCAGAAGTTGTCATCCAGGCTAATCCCCTTTTACTTGCATCATATTCTACTGGTAAAGTGATAAAAGCAAAAAGTGTGAAAATAGTATAGCAACCTATAATAACCATTAATGCTATCTGAGGACTGATAAGACCATTAAGAATAAAAGCACCAAATAGCATAGCCATTAAAACAAAGTTCATGATTTTTGCACTTACATTTTGTATTGGGACCAGAGCCGACCGCAATTCCAAAAATGAATAAGCTTGAGCATGTTGTACCGCATGACCTACCTCGTGAGCAGCAATTGCCACCGCTGCAGCTGACCTATTATTATAAACCTCTTCACTTAAATTAACAGTTTTATTAGAGGGGTTATAATGATCAGTTAGCTGTCCAGCAACAGACATTACTTTGACATCGTGTATCCCATTATCTTTCAACATTTTTTCAGCAGCTTCTCTGCCCGAAATGCCTGAACTTAACCTTATTTGGGAATATTTTTTAAATTTATTCTTCAATTTGGATTGCACCGCATAACTAACTATGCCGAATCCTATAATAATTACTAAAATGAACATTTTATTCTATTGGTTTATTTTGTTAATAATATTGGTGGTAGAATATCCGTCTACCAATTCAATTGTCTCGACTTTTCCACCGTTTTCCATTACGATTTCTGCCCCTATAATGTTGCTAATATTATAGTCGCTACCTTTTACTAAAATATCGGGTATAAGTTGTTTTATTAAAGATAATGGAGTGTCTTCCGAGAAAAATACTACGGCATCTACAAATGATAATGCTGCTATAATTCTAGCTCTTGCTTGCTCATTATTCACAGGTCTTGTCGGACCTTTTAATTTACTGACTGAAGCATCTGTGTTTAGTGCTACAATCAATTTATCGCCTTTAGAAGCCGCCTTTTCCAAATAATCAACATGCCCTAAATGTAAAATATCAAAGCAGCCATTTGTAAACACCACTTGCTGATCTTTCCACTCCTGTCTTTTTTTGATTAAAGCTTCTAAATTCAATATTTTATCAGCTGTTGGCATAGGCTTGATTTGAATTTCTTTTTGGAATAATCATACTTATAAACAAAGATATAGAACCTACTACGATAATAGCAATAGAATTAGTGGTATGCAGAATGAAGGCGAAAATTATTCCTTCCTTTTCAGCCACTCCATATAATAACAATCCTGCGCCTACTAAATAATGAAAAGCCCCTATTCCGCCCTGAACTGGAGCGGCCATGCCAATCCCTCCTAATACTAATAAAATAAAGCCTGCTGAAAACCCAAGATTGGAAGTTGGCTCCATGCTGAAAAACATCACGTAGGTCATAAAGTAATAACACACCCAAATCCCTATAGTGGTAATCCAAAACAATCCAGGTTTTTTCAATTTTCTAACCGAAGTAATTCCTTCCACTAATTGACGAAGAAAAGCCGTTAACTTATTGAAGTACTTGTTTTTCCTTAAAAAAGCCTGATTTCTTTTTAAAAGAAAGAAAATCACAATACCGCCTATTAAAAAAGTGACCCCTACTATCATTAATGTGAGAAAGTTTTCTTCCAAGCCTGTAGCTTTATCTAAAAAGAGATTTAAAAAGAAATCCTTCAATCTACGAAATTCGATTATAAGTGTAAATGCAACTATTAATAGTAAGCAAATCATGTCGAAGATTCGCTCAGTCACCACACTCCCGAAACCTCTACTAACAGAAACATTATCCGTATTCTTCAAAATCCCACATCTAGATACTTCTCCCATCCTAGGGACTACGAAATTCGCAAGATATCCCACCATAACAGCTAAAAAAGTTCTGGAGGTTTTGAGATGGTAACCCATTGGTTCTAATAACATATTCCAGCGCCAAGCCCTCAAAAGATGGCTAAACATTGCTAAAGCGATAGAAAGATATATCCAAATCAGATTCGCATTTCTGAATCTTTCCATCATCTCATTAAAATCTACATCTTTATAGAGATACCAAAATAGTAAGGCTGCTATTGCTAATGAAAGCGTATATTTAAGAAATGATTGAAGTCCTTTTCTCAATGATTAGGGAAGTTTATTATTTGCATCTGGGAAAATTAAAGAAGGCTTAAATGATTTTGCTTCTTCAAAATCCATATGTGCATATCCAATGATGATGATGATATCACCAACCTGCACTTTTCTTGCAGCTGGCCCATTTAAGCACACCATTCCAGAGCCTCGCTCTCCTTTTATGACATAAGTCTCCAATCGCTCACCATTGTTGATGTTCACAATCTGGACTTTTTCATTTTCTATAAGGTTAGAGGCTTCCATCAAATCTTCATCGATGGTGATGCTTCCAACATAGTGTAATTCTGCTTGAGTAACCTTTACTCTGTGAATTTTTGATTTACAAACTTCAATTAACATACTATACTCTTCAAATTGGGGTGCAAAGTTATGAAATTAAATAGAGCCTATTAGGCAATTACCTGATATAAATTTATATCTGTTTGATATCCAGTACCAAATAATAAATCCTTAATTATTAGACTCCACTTAAATACATGTTATCTATTAATCTCACATTTCCCATAAACCCTGCAATGCACAGAACGGTATCTGGCGCCAAGTAGTTCTCTGTTTTGGTTAGTAAATCTTTATCGCTTACAATTTCAAAATATTCTAATTCTGCTTTATGGTTAGCAAAGAGTGATTCTACTTTGCTTTTTGCTGCTTCAGAAGATTGTTTCTCCATTAATATTGATTTCGCTTCTGTTAAAGCAATAGAAAATATTTTTGCCTTTTCCCTATCTTCTTTACTTAAGCGTTCATTTCTTGAAGACATCGCCAAACCATGAGGTTCTCTTTTAATAGGCACAGTAATAATTTCTAAATTAAAAAATAATTCCTCCACCAGTTTCTTGATGATAGTCAATTGTTGTAAATCTTTTTGACCGAAAAAACCATAGTCTGGAAGTACGATATTAAAAAACTTAGAGACAATTAAAGCTACTCCGCTAAAATGTCCTGGGCGGAATTTCCCTTCCATTACCTTATCCAAATCTCCAAACTCAAATTTTATTGTATTTCTTCCTGCATACATCACTTCATCGGAAGGTAAGAAAAGAACATCACAACCATTTTCCGCTAATAAACCTTTGTCAGCTTCTATGTTTCGAGGATACTGTTTTAGGTCATCCTGATTATTGAATTGGGTAGGGTTCACATAAATACTACAGACCACGATATCTACTTTTTCTTTTGCAGTAGCTACTAAACTCAAATGCCCATCATGCAAAGCCCCCATAGTAGGAACGAAGCCTATTTTTTTACCTTCTGATTTAAATTTTGAGATAAGGGCTTGTATTTCAGCAATTGAGCCTGTTGATATCATAAAAAAAGCGCTAAATTATAAAGTTTCGGAACAAATCTAGCTGTTTAATCAAAAAAATAATGGAAAGTGAGTATTTTTTTGTATTTTTGTGCTTCGTTTATGAATTAATCAAATCCAATAAGCATATGTCAAAGCTTCGAATTCTTTACGTAGCCAATGAAATCAATCCATTTTTAAAAACATCAGAAGTAGCAGAATTTGTACGAAAGCTCCCTCAAGCCATGCAGGAAAGAGGTATGGAGATTCGTATTTTAGTACCTCGCTTCGGACTTATTAACGAGCGGAAGAACAGATTACATGAGGTAGTGCGTCTTTCAGGAATCAATATCTCTGTGGGAGAAGAAGAAAAACCTTTAATTATTAAGGTAGCTTCTATCCCTAATGCTAAACTTCAGGTGTATTTTATTGACAATGAAGATTACTTCCAGCGTAAATTTGTATTCCATGATAAGGAGAATAATTTTTATCCTGACAATGATGAAAGAGCAATATTTTTCTGTAAGGGAGCGTTGGAAACAGTTAAGAAACTAGGCTGGGCGCCTGATGTAGTGCATTGTAATGACTGGATGACTAGCTTAATTCCAATGTACTTAAAAACCACTTATAAAAACGATCCAATATTTAAAGATGCAAAATCTGTATTTACTGTGTATAATACAGAATTCTCTCATAAATTTGGGACAGATTTGGTGGACAAGGTAAAAATGCTCGATATAGAAGATAGCATGTTGTCCAACCTAGAATCAGCCGATTATGAAGGGTTCATAAAAATCGGTGCAGAATATGCAGATGCAGTTATTAAAGCAGGTGATGAGTTTAAAGGAAACCTTGATGAATTATTTTCAACATTCGACAAAGAAAAGAAAGTTGACACCATTGAAAAAGGAGAAGATTTTGAAGAATCCTATTTCAACTTATATACAGAATTGGCAGGTTAATACTGCCACCTCAATTATTACAGGGCCAGCTCTCCTGCTGGCCTTTTTTTCCGCCTCATGTGAAGAACCTATAGAAGTAGAAAGTGATTTAGTTCCTGGAGGAAATAATACTGAAATAAGGTATATAGAAATCCCTCTTGAGGTTAAACATAGCGCTTTCGATTCTCTGCTTATTAGTTCTACAAATGTTAATGAAGGTTCTAGAAGGCAAGTTTTTGTTGGACACCAAAACAGCCCAGAAATCGGTGACTTTTCTGCTCAGGCATATTTTGGGGCACTTCTAGATAATGAGGCTATAAGAGACAGTGTGAAAGCGGGAAGTCAAGTAATAGAAACTAAACTGTTCTTAGATTTCAATTACTTTTACGGAAATGATTATAATAATTCTCAGCAATTTAAACTTTATCAATTAGATAATATTCTTCAACTTAGAGATGGGAATTATACTATTTATGACGAGATAAATACTGACGAAATAGTTTCAATTGACGAAAATACTTTTTTAAATCCAATTGATACAATTCCCAGTTTTATTAATTTAAAAGATAATCTGGGAGAAAAATTATTAAATCTAGCAAGAAATAAAGACCTGAATTTAGAGGATACTTATGATTCCTTAAAGGGTTTTAAATTAGAAGTTGAACCAGGACAAAATAATTTACAAGCTTTTAATTTAGCTAGTGGTGATTCGTATTTTGAAGTAATCTACCAATCTCCAACTGCAGATACATTACAGAGCGTAAGATTTAATTTAGTTGGATCAAGCTTTACGCATATAGATTTCCAACCTGGTTCTTTAATACCTAATAATTACAACGAAGGAAAAACTTTTGAATTAACTGATCCGAGTAAGGCATATTTTAATAATTTATTAGGAATAAGTCCGACACTTAATTTAGATCCTTATCTATCTTTTATTGATACTGTAGATTACATGCAAATCAATAAGGCGGAATTAACAATTGAAGATCAAGGTTTTAATGTAGTTGACAATCGCTCCGAACAATTTAGACCTATTCAGAATATGGTGCCCTACATCCTAAACGAAGAAGGAAATTTTTCTAAAAAAGGAGAGGATTTTTGGGCAATCCAAAATAATTTTAATTCAAATGGAGCAATCGCCAACCCAAATGGTGGCAGATTCCCTGGAAGCTTAAACTATGACGACAATAAGAAATCTATTAGAGGGGATATCAGCTTTTTCCTTCAAGAAATTTATAATGACCCCTCTTTTTGGGAAGACGAAAATAGGATTATTTTTACGGGTCAATTTATTTTAAGAAACTCTGATCCATTTATTGAGACACCAAAAATAAATATCGGAAACTTCGATAGCTTTTTGGTAAACAAAGAAAATATCAAATTAAAAATATATTATACCACTTTTAAATAAAATACAATATGTGTGGAATTGTAGCATATGTAGGTCATCAGAATGCATCTGAAATCATACTTAAGGGACTAAAGAGATTAGAATATAGAGGTTACGACAGTGCAGGTATTGCATTGATGAATGATAATGTTCTTAATGTATATAAAAAGCAAGGGAAGGTCTCAGAACTTGAGGCGTTCTTAAAAGATAAAAACACTAAAAGTACTATTGGTATTGGCCATACAAGATGGGCTACTCATGGTGCTCCAAGTGATGAAAATGCCCATCCTCATTTTTCTGAAAGTGGAGATTTAGCCATTATACATAATGGAATTATCGAAAACTATTCTTCTTTAAAGACAGAATTAGAAAACAAAGGCTACACTTTCAAAAGTGAAACTGATTCTGAAGTCTTCATCAATTTTATAGAAGATATCTATAAAAACAATGATGGCACTTTGGAAGAAGCGGTAAGATTAGCTTTGACGAAAGTAATTGGTGCTTATGCCATCGTTATAATGTCAACAAATCATCCTAACCAATTAATTGCTGCTCGTAAAGGAAGTCCCTTAGTAATTGGTGTAGGAAAAAATGAGTTTTTCTTAGCATCTGATGCAACACCTATAGTAGAATACACCAACGAAGTTATTTATGTAAATGACTATGAGATTGCCTTAATTAAAGATGGCGAAATCACTATAAGGGATACTAAAGATGTTAAAACCACTCCATATATCCAGAAAGTTGATATGGAATTGGAAGCCATTGAAAAAGGTGGGTTTGAACATTTCATGTTGAAAGAAATTTTTGAGCAACCGAAATCTATCAAGGATTGCTTTAGAGGTAGATTGATTGCAGATGAAGCCAAATTAGTATTGGGTGGGATAAGAGATTATGCTACAGCTCTTATAAATGCTGAAAGAATAGTAATTGTAGCTTGTGGTACTTCATGGCACGCAGGCTTAGTTGCTGAGTACATTTTTGAAGAATTTTGCAGAATTCCTGTTGAAGTAGAATATGCTTCAGAATTTAGATACAGAAATCCTGTTATTCGCGAAGGTGATATTGTATTTGCTATTTCTCAATCTGGTGAAACTGCAGATACTTTAGCTGCTATGGAATTAGCAAAATCTAAAGGAGCTATTGTATTAGGCGTTTGTAATGTAGTGGGTTCTTCCATATCAAGAGTTTCTCATGAAGGGGTTTATACTCACGCAGGACCAGAAATTGGGGTTGCTAGTACAAAAGCTTTTACAGCTCAATTGACAGTATTAACCATGATTGCTTTAAAGACTGCTTTAAGAAAAGGAACAATTGCAGAACAGCGTTATAGAGAAATTTTAGTTGACTTAGAAAATATTCCGAAAAAGGTAGAGAAAGCTTTAAAAACGGATGAACAGGTTAAAAAGATTGCTGAAATCTATAAAGATGCGAGAAACTTCTTGTATTTAGGTAGAGGATATAATTTCCCAGTAGCTTTAGAAGGTGCTCTAAAATTAAAAGAGATTTCCTATATCCATGCAGAAGGTTATCCAGCTGCTGAAATGAAGCATGGACCAATTGCTTTAATTGATGAAGAAATGCCAGTTGTAGTTATTGCAACTAGAGATAGTTCTTATGACAAAATTGTTTCCAACATTCAGGAAGTAAAAGCCAGGAAAGGAAAAGTAATAGCTGTTGTATCAGAAGGAGATTCCCTGATACCAGGCATGGTAGATCATACTATAGAAGTTCCGGGTACACATGAAGTTTTAATGCCAATGGTTTCAACAATTCCACTTCAATTGCTTTCTTATCACATTGCAGTGATGAGAGGTTGCAATGTGGATCAGCCTAGGAATTTAGCGAAGTCCGTGACTGTGGAATAATAGTTTGATAGATATTTTTTCAATAAATTGGGGTTCGGTATTAAAGTTTGAACAAGTTTAATAAAGTTTGAACATGTTTATTAAAGTTTGAACAACGATTTTAGATAAAAGAGGCCTTAAATGGCCTTTTTTTATGTCCTCTTTAAATCGATGAGTTTTTTTTTGCATTAAAAGTTTGAATAAAGCATCTTTCCAATATATTTTTTGTTTAATAAAGTTTGATATTCTGTTTACAATAGTTTGAACATCAATACAAAATATTAACTTTAAAAAATTTATCAAAATGGGGGCTCCTAAAAAATATAAAACTAAAATTAAAGATAACTACGGTGTTGGTGAAGGTATTGATTATAAGCCGTGGTACGAAGCAACAGAATATGTTCCAAAAACTGGCATCTACACCTCTCCAGGAGAGCGCGAGAAGAAACTAGGAAACAATACCAGAAAACTTGGAATAACAGTTCCAAGAATTCACCATTTACTTTCCAGTTACGAAATCTTCTTATTTACAGTTTTTGATTTAAATCCTAATATTATTGATATTAGGGAACAATTTCCACTATTGAAATTAGAAACTGTAAGAGACATTTTTAAATATTTTAATATAAAACAAAGACAGTCAGAGGAACCCCACGTACTAACGACTGATTTTCTAATTAGATTAGCAGATAGGACAGAACTTGCAGTGACTTTTAAGCCTACTGAATTCTTAACTAAAAGGCAAATGCAGTTATTTCAAGTAGAAAAAGAATACTGGAATAGAGAAGGCATTGTATGGAAACTGTGCACCGAAAAAGAAATACCTCCATCCAAATCTTACATTAAAAATATTAATGCATTACACGATAGTTTGAAGTTCTTTAAAAATGAACCCATACCATTCGATACTATTAATGCCATTTATTCATTTGTCAACGAATTTTCAAATAACTTAAGGAATCATTCTTTATTAGAAGTTGCGCAGATAATTGATGAAGATTTATCAATTGATACAGGTACATCAATTATGGTTTTTAAAGTCTTGATTGCGAAAGGGATTTTTCAATTAGATTTAAACCAAAATATCTTTTCAGAAAATGTTCAAATCAGTCAAATCAAAATCTTAAAAAATGGAGCTCTTAGTAAATCAGATATTGCAGCATAATTCCAATTTCTATAAAGTTCTATACTTTGATTTGAAATTAGATATTTGCGTATTAATCAATCTAAGCGAAGAACATAATAAACTTGAACATCTGGATATAGATTCGCTTACAAAAAACAACTATACAGAACCAACTAACCCACCCTCAAATTTTAATACCACAATCCTTAATGAAGTAATTTTAGAATTAAAAGATAAAACCTTAGAAAGGTGGGAAAAATCTTGGGAGCAAATAAAAGATCTTGTCACAGATGAACCTAATATTTTTGAAACTTCCTATTTGAATAAAAAGTGCAAAGAGGTTTCAGAACAGTATAATGTCTCAAGACATACTGTTAAGAGAAATATTTTTAATTATTGGAGAAATGGCAAGACAAAATATGCAATTTTACCGAAATACTACCTTTCTGGCGGAAAAGGAAAAGAGAGACAAATAGAACAAAAAAATGCCTTTAAAATAACAGAAAAAATAAAGGAGGAAATTCAAGCTGCTTACATAAAAAATCGACCTCAAGGTAAAGGAAGCACTTTAAGAGTAGCTTATCTAAACTACATCAGATTAAAATATAAAAAAGAGTTTGACAATAAGGAAACTAAAGATTACCCAAGTTTAACTCAATTCTATTATTGGGGTACCAAAAATTTATCAAGCAGTGATAAATTGGCAATAAAAAAGGGGGTATTGTCAAGAGATAAAGACCATAGATTGGTACCCGGATCTTCTTATAACAGCGTTTTCGGACCTGGTATTTTTCAGATAGATTCTACCCCCTCTGACGTGGAAATTGTATCCGAAATTGACTTAAATGAACCAATTGGATGTCCTACTGTATATTTCATTGCAGATATATTTAGTGGACTATGCACTGGAATTTACGTCACTTTAGAAAACCCATCTTATCACGAAGCTAGTTCGGCTTTATATTACTGTTTCAAAGGTTTTTCAATGTTTGCCAATGATATGCTTCTTGGTACTTTAAACAAGTTTGATGTTGATTCAACTAGTTTGTTTTATCCTAGTAATTTCCTTCCATATCAAATTGTTACAGATAATGGAAAAGAATTAGTTAGTCGTAATTCGAATAACATTATAATTGATCTGGGTATTGACATTGAGAACAAAGAAGCCTACAGAGCCGATTTAAAAGGTTTAGTTGAAAATTTTTTTAAAATCTATCACAAAGATTTAAAATGTTTCCCAAAAGAAATTGGGTATAAAAATGCGTCTGAGGGTAGAAGAGGTACTAAAAAAGCTAGAAAAACTGCGACTTACACTTTAAAGCAATATACTGCAATGATTGCAGTTGCAATGGCTAATTACAATCATAAATGTTCATTGAAAAAATATCCTTTAGCTCCTGAAATGATGAAGGATGGGCTAGTCGATCCATCGCCAATTGAAGTTTGGAATTGGGGAATGAAAAATAGAACAGGATTACTTCGGTCAAGTGATATCTCAAATCTCAAAGAATTAATGCTACCAAGAGCTGTAGGGAAACTAAATAAGCATGATCTTGAGTTTGAAAAAATCAAGTACGAAACGCCTCTTCATAAGGATTTGCGGAATATACAGCAACAAACAGGAGAAGTCAAATTAAATTATGATATTTCATATAATCCGAATAATATGAATACCATTAATCTTTTCTTCAACAATGAAATTATAAAATGTAGCATTAATGAGCAGAAAAACCCAGGACTACTTAATAAAAGTTTAAAAGAAATTAGAGCTTTTAACAAACTTCGAAAGAATGTAAAAAAAGAAAAAGAGCATGATAGAGATTCTGGGAGCATGAATCTTTTGGATATGGCCGATTCATTCAAAAAAGAAAATGACAAAAAAAGAAAATCTAAAGGACAAAAAAGTACTAGTAAAGCCAAGGTGGGCTACAATAGGGAAAGAGAAAAAGAACACGATAGAAAACAAAAAGAATTTAAATCCACTGAAGAGCCTAATTCAGATACAAAAGTCATTGATATCAATACATCAAGAGACAATAAAAGAATAGAACGTGATGTTGGTGATATTTTAGATGATATTTATAAAAATATGGACAATGAGTAATATACATGAAGCAGTTTATGTAAAGTCAGACAATCCTGATTTTGAGGATCACCCATTGATTGAAGCCTTACCAAGGCTGAATGACATTAAAGAATACTTCCAATATTGTGCAAGAAACTCCATTCACACTAGAGAAGAAGCAATTGGAAAACCTTATCATATCAGAAGAGATTATTTAAGCCAATTACAAAGAGATTTTGTATTGCCCAATTATGGAATTTGGGACGTTTACCAGATGATTGTCAATGCACTTTTTACAAGTTATTCATTTCGAAACCCTATTAAGCAAAACACCACAGAAAAAGTAATCAGAGATTATAGAGATCTATTACAAATAAAGGACCTTTCAGCAAAAGTTGCAGTAAGCAACAGTTGTTCCTTGTTTGGAATAAGTGGAATAGGAAAAACAACAGCAGTAAATCTGGCCATTAGCACTTTCCCTAAAGCAATATTGCATAAGAATTTAGAATGTGAGAATTTTATTCAAATCCCGATTGTAAAGGTAGAATGTCCAAAGGATGGTAGTTTAAAAGACCTATGCCGAAATTTTTTTGTAGAACTCGATAAAATTTTGGGTGATTCCACATATGAAAAAGATTTCTGTAAGAAAAGAGATAGCGAAAGTGACAGAATTAACGCTTTATCTAAATTAGTCCTTAAGCATCATATAGGAATCATAATAGTAGATGAGATACAGAATTTGGATGCACAAAAAAGTGGTGGTGAAAAAAGAATGCTTCGCTTCTTTTTAAATTTAGATAATACATTAGATATTCCTATCATGCTTGTAGGGACTAGAGACGGTATTTCAATATTTAAAGATGATGATAAGCTAATTAGGAGATTTACTGCAGCTGGGTTTTTGGAATGGAACCCTAAACCAGAAGACAGGGAGTGGGAAAGATTTATTCAACGCCTCTTCCTTTATCAGTATACAAAGGAGAAAGCTGATGAGAATATCGATTGGCCGCGATTATTTTATCATTATTCTCAAGGCATCTATGCACGCGCATTCCAAATTTTCAAAATTGCGCATCATATGGCTTTTGATTATAATAAAGAGAAAATTACCGTTTCCTTAATCAATCAAGTCATTAAGGAAAGGCTCTATATCGATGAGCCTTTATTTGAAATAAGGCGGAAAGAAAAAATTAATGAAAGTAATTATGATTTCCCAATAGAAGAAATTGACTACACTGATTACAGATCAATAGAAGTAAAAAATATATTAGTCGAGAAAAAGATTTCATCAAATTTTTTCAAAGGTAAGGTAACAAAAACGCTAGACAGAAATAAGGAATTAAGTGCGCAAGAAATAGCAGATAAAATAATCTTAGATTTCACATCGAAACCTAAAAAAACTAATACTGCAAGTAAAGAGAAGGATATTAATAAGGAAGAGGAAGTACTATCTGCAAATACCTTTGCTAATCTATTTTGTGAAGATAAAGACGAAACCTATCAAAAAGTAAAGGAATTTGGGGATATTTTCGACTTTGAAAAATTTAGCTTGTAAAAAATGCTTTATTATTGGCCTCAGACATATCCTGATGAGATTCTATACAGTGTGATTGCCAGATATTTAAAAATTTCCGGAAGTCGAGGTCCCAAGCATCTAATGATGAATCTTTTTGACAGAAAAACTATTAGTGCAACGCTTGATCTTCCTAGCGGACTAAAACATTTAATACACAACCTAGAAATGTTTGATAAGGATGTTGAAATGATTTTGGCCGATAACACCCTCTTCCCGTATTATCAGTCATTTTTAACTCCAACCAAAGCTGAGAAAGTTAGACATTCCATGTTAAGTAAATCAGGAGATATTCATACACTGATCGGAATTAACGCTGGGATTTTCCCCGCTGGAAAATCACCGAGATATTGCCCCTTGTGCGTTAAAGAAGATAAATCTGAAAATATATCACCATACTTGAGAAGAACCCATCAAATCCCATCAATACAAATTTGCACTCAACACAATATATATTTACTAGAATTGAATAAGAGTAGAGTTCATTTTAACAAACATGAGTTTTTATTTCTTGAAGACCACCTAGATCAATTTAGCTTAATTGAACAAAATGAATCTACTGAATACCTTAAAATTTGTAAGGATATTGAAAAATTGTTGAAAGGAAAGCAAAATACTTTTGATGCCGATGATTCTTTCTTCTATCGTAAGGAATTATTTAAACTTGGCTTAGTTAAAAACACAAATCAATTAGATATCCAGGGGTTATATGAAAGTTTTAATGAATTATATGACAACGCTTTATTGGCTAAATTTAAGTCATCAGTAAATTTGGTTAATCCTTCTTGTTGGTTAAAAGGAATATTTAGAAAACACAGAAAGGGCTTCGACCCCTCTCGACATATTTTAATTCATAATTTTTTCAAATATCTAGAAACAAAAAATGGAAGTCTGGAAATCAATGAAATCGAAAATATAAATTACCCTTGCTTAAATAAAGTATGTGAGCATTACAATCAGTCTATCCAAACTACATTTTCAAGACACATTGACAATAAATCCAAAAGGCAAATTACAGTGGTTGAATGTAATTGCGGGCATAAGTATACTTATAGTTACATTGCTAGTAAGCATAACTATTTTGTTAGAATAAAAGAATATGGCCCCGTATGGCATTCTAAACTAAATCAACTTTTGGTGGAGAAAACAATGAGTATAAGAGCTATTGCCCGAATGTTAGGCTGTGACTCCAAGACGGTCAATAGATTTAAATCTATTGTAGTAATAGGTAATTCTGAACATGAAATTGTATTGAAGAAAAAGCAAGAAATTTGGCAACAGCATATTAGAAAAAACCCTAAATCTGGGATTACTGAACTAAGGAAAAAGAAACCTACCCTATTTGCATTTTTATATCGGAATTGTAAAGAATGGTTACAAAAACAGCAATACTATAAATCTCAGCCAACTTCGAAATTAAGGATTAATTGGAAAGTAAGGGACCTTGAAATTCTTGAAGAATTAAAGATAGCAAGGTCAAATGCTCTGAAAGAAAATCCAAAAAAAAGGATTACAAAAAGCTTACTTCTCATAATGGTGAAAAAAGAAAAAATGTTTTATAACAATCAAAAGAAGCTTGAAAATTGCGAAGAATACTTATCTAAAATTCATGAGTCGAAGTATTTTCATAGAAAAAAAAGACTTGTTCTTTCTGCTTTAGAAATGAAAGACGAAAAAACCCAAATTACTTACTGGACACTCTTAAGAAAAGCAGGCATAAGAAAAGAATACCTTAACTATGAATTAATTCAAATTGCTAAAGGGATTGTAAATGGAACTTTTGAATTATCGAGACAATCATTCATTAAAACTGCATAATTATGGCATTTGAAGTTATCTCAGTACCAAATGCAGTCTTTTCAGATGATCAATGGCAGTTGGAAACCGAAGTCAAAAAACTAGGCATAAAACCTTATTATCAAAAAGAATACTTTCCAGTTGACAGGACTCCTAACATTTTAATTGGAGGGGAAATTGAAAATTTTGAACAATTAAACCCTAATGCCTTTCCAAAAGAAGATTTACTTTTTCAAGATTTTGGAAAAGGTGATTGCATTAATTTCAGGGATTTAAAGACTGGAGATTTTGATTTTTCTAATCCTAGAATATTATATAATGAATCAATGATATATCGAATAGAACATAATGGGGAATATTATGCTTTCTTTTGTTACGATCTATTTCGGGTATTACTATTCATCACTAGTGAAATAGGTTCATTCATTTTTAAAAATGAATTTTTAGAAATTGCCTTGGATCACTGTGAAATAATAGAAGAGGATTCTAAAAAAAAATTAATACTACAGTTTAATGATTTTCTTCCTATAAATTTATTAAAAAATCAAAATTTCATTTTCAATGTTGCTTACCTTTTGTTTTGCAAACCAGTAAAAAAATATTGGGATGATATTAAATTCAGTCCAACTATATCAAAAAGGGACTTTTCGTTCAGCCAATTAAATTTAAAAGATGTAAAGATGAATGTGTGCGTTAAAAAATACGCACATTTCAATTTAGTGCTTCAAATAAATGATATTGACATAAATGAGACATTACCATTTGAAGTAATAAAAGTAATCCTTCCCGAATTGACCAAGACTCAATCTGCTAAAGATCCTTCTGATAAAAAGAAAAAAGGATTGGAAAATGAATTTCCTATCTTCCCAGATGTTAGTAAAAAAGGTCACAATCAGCAAAAAAGAAGATCCAAAATACCCATAAGCATTGGTAATAACTTTGTAAAAAAACGACCGAAAATTGTTTATAAAAGAAGCGCAAGTAATAATAGGAAGCCAAGGAAATCAAATACCTACAATAAAAATATTCCTAACAAAGAATTGAGATTTAGTTTTGGAGGAAAATCATTTGATGTTAATAATGTTAAAGCCAAGCTTGAATCAAACCTACATTTTAAGGAATTTGATTACTCTAAAATCCCTAATGGATTATTCACCTTTTGTAAGGCTTTTGAAATAACTGCAAATGGCTTTGATCTATCTTTCAAGTATGAAATCAGAGATGTTCCTGAACACCTTGTATTTTCTAACATAAATGGACAGAAACGAAAAATCTTAATTATTGAAGTAACGGATCCTGATCCATTTTTTTTGTTAGAAGTGGATTCTTCAGATGGGAAATATATCTCAACTTTGGTTTTTGAAGATGTTGAAAATATTGAAAAGGAAGAGTTTTTAGAAAAAGTCATTTTAAAAATGAGTGCAAATGGAGGCGTTTGGCCAGCTCAATACTTGGCAGATTATAGTAGGCATTGGGGTATAAGACATCCAAGAGGTCTTAAATCAAAAAAATCAGAGGATCAGGAAAATTACGAAAAAGTACAGATTAAATTAGTTGCTAATTTAAAAGATTTTTTTGCTGCATAGCTTCCTTCTTGAGGAAAAATATGATTAGTAATCTTAAAGTATCAATTTTAACCATTGTCAAAATCTTCATCAGATTCATCGAATAATACGGACATATTATGTGATTCTAAGAATTTTTCCCTTAATTTAAGTCATTATTCTATCAATTTAATCCATAAATGACTGCAACAGCCAACCAAAACCCTGAGCAAATTGCCAGAGACCGTATTGATCAAATGCTGATGGGTGCTGGGTGGTTGGTGCAAGATAAATCCAAAGTAAACTTATCGGCAGGACTAAGTATAGTTGTTGGGGAGTATCTAAATTGTCCAAACTCAAAGAAGTTTTATTTAAAAGAAACCTGGTCAGAAGAAAACCCTGATGGCAGATGGAGAAAGTATTCTTATGATGAAATCATTGACAATATTGAGGCTGGATTAGAGAGTTTTAGAGTGATTCAGAAGGAATAAGTAAAGTAAAAAGTTCATTAACTTATTTTTACCTTTTTATCACACTTCAAACTAGCCAAAAGATGAGCAATAAGGAAACACCTAAAAGATTAGCTCCTACTATTAAAACCTTGAGGGCATTATTTGCAAAATCAGGTAATAGGTGTGCTTTTCCAAAATGTGACCATCCTTTAATAGATGAGGATCAAAACTTTATTGCACAAGTATGTCATATTGAGGACGCAATGCCAGGCGGTAGATTTAACGAGAACATAAGTAATGAGGAAGCAAGATTACATGATAACCTAATATTATTATGCTATAGACATCATATCAAAACCAATAATATTGAGAAATTTCCTGTTAAAAAGTTACGTGAAATTAAATCAAATCATGAATCTAAATTTTCCGAAACCTTTGGAGTTGAAGAAAGAACATTGATTAATATTTTCAACGACCTTAAAAGTATTAAAGATGATACAATAACTATAATTAAAACGCAGAATTTACAAAATGATAAATTAGATGAATTAAAATCACTATTGCTATCAAAACATCAAGAAGAAAATATCACAAAAAGCAATTATGTTGATGAAATCAATTCAATTTTAAAATTAAGGGATTCAAATAACCAAATTGCCGCTTTGAAACTTCTTAATGATTTTAAAAATAGTAAATGGGAAAAGCTTAATGAAATTGAAAAGTATAAATTGATTGCTAATATTGGTATTTGCCATTTGGATCTTAACAATATTAAAGAAGCAGCAAATTCATTTATAGAAGCTTTTAATTATAATCAAAAGAATGCTAAAGCTGCTGGATTTGCAGCTTTGGGATACTCTATTCTAGGTAAAACTGAAGCTGCAAGAGAAAAAATAAATCAAACCATCTTACTAGATCCAGATAATTCAAATGCCTATGTCGCCTTGATCAAAACCGAGATTGAAAATCTTAGTTTGGAGGAGCTCTTAATTAAAATACCTTTAAAAATCCGTGATACAGTGGAAGTGTCATTTGCATTGGGTGGATTTGCAAGGCATAAAAACGATTTTAAAGGAGCAATATATTGGTATCAAAATGCGACTGAGCTTGCAGTAAAAAATAAAGAAGATTTAAAAGCATCTTTGGCATCAACTATACTTGAATCTGTCACAAATCCTTCTTTGTTTTTGACTAATCAAATAGATAATGAAACAAAAAATAAAATTAATTATTGTATTGAATTACTTTCGGAATCATGGAGCGAATTTAAAGATTCAGATTTAAGAAAGTCTAGATCGTGGATTCTAATTAATAGAGGAATTGCTAAAAAATTTCTTGGAAATATAGAAGGAGCTTATGAAGATATCAAGCAGGCTAAATTAGAATCAGATAATAGCTATTTTGCAATTAGACATTTAGCTATTGTCTCTTTTGAAATGGATAAATTAGATCAATCTCTAGATTTATTTGACCAACTGAAAACATATGAAACGGAGGATGATAAAGATGAATTTAATATCGATATTTTTAGGTCAAGCGTCTTTCACAGAAAAAATGATTTCAAAAATGCAATACTCACGCTCAAAAATATCTTAAATGATGATATAAGTGAAATATCAAAAGTGCACGCTAAAGGAAATTTAATTTTAGCTTATTTAGCTTCAAACAACATTAACAAAGCAAAAGAATTAAGTTATCTAACAATCAAAGACCATCCAAAATATTTAAGAGGGTATATTGAAGCTTCTAAAGTCTTTATAAAATTAAATGACAAAAAAGAGGCTTTAAAAATTTTAGAACAAGGCTATGAATATTTGAACGATACTTCCAGTCACGTAGAAATCAAAGAATTTGCATTTCAGTATTCAATACTAGAAGAGCATAACAAGACAATTGAAATATTAGAGCCAATTATTAATCCTGAGATATACACGGAGTTAAGCAGGACATTATTAATGGCATATTATCATGCGGGCGAAACAGGTAAAGCGCTTAAACTATGCCAAGTAATAAGATCGAAAAATAGTCCGATAGACGTAATTGCGGATATGCAAAGTACTATATATGAATCAATAGGTGATTTATCAATGGCAATTGACGTCTGTGAAGAGTATTTGGACATATATCCAGACGATCAAAGAATTCAAATCCGATTGGCACTCCTTTATTATAAGATAAAGGAAAATAAGAAAGTAAAAGAAATCCTTGACAGCTTAAATATCTTGGGTGTCTTACCTTTAGATATTCAACATCAATTGGCTTACTTAAATATTTTGGTAGGCGAACTAAAAAGAGGTCTAAGTATAGCATTTGAAAATAGAAGAAACAATTATAATAATCCTGATGCTCACTTAAATTATATTAAGCTAGTTTCTGAATTCAACCAACTTGCCGAGCATGTTACAGAAACAGATGAAGTTAACATTGATACCGCAGTTAAAATCAAAAATGAGAATGACGAGATTTTAACCTATTATATTTTAAATGAATCTGAGAAACTCTTTACAAAAGAGCTTTTAATAACGGATCCATTTGCTCAATCTTTAATAGGGTCTAGAACTGGGAATGTAGTAGAAATAGACCAAGGTATCGGGGAACCTCAAAGGTTTGAAGTGGTAGGAGTTCTAAGTAAATATGTTTACGCTTATCAAGAAAGTATAGAATTAATAAAAAATAGATTCCCAACTTCAAAGGGGTTTAAGGTTTTTAATACAGGAAAAACTGGAGATATACGAAAAGATTTAAAACCTATTTTCGATTCCCTCGATCAATTGGAAAACTTTGATAACAAGCTTAGCCATTATTATAAACAAAGATTATTTACTATTGGAGCCTGTTCGGAATTAAAAGGTGAAAACCCCATAAAATTCTGGTCATATGTTATTAGTAACCATGAACTAGGACTGCATACTAAAATTTCTTTAAGAAGGAATTTTGTATTAGCTACTGAACTCATAGATAAAGAAGCTGGTATCGTCATTGATATTATAAGCCTTTTAACGTTAGCTTCAACATCTAATTTAGAATTACTTGAAGTAATCCCCAATATAAAAGTGCTCTCCCGTTCAACAATTGATTGTATTGACGAATTAGTCAGAGAAATAGATGGATTCAGATCTGATGGATATTTATTAGTTGGTAAACAAAAAGGTGAATATATTAAAGAGAAAGTTACAAAAGAACAGATAGAAAATAATAAGAAGCATTATCAGGGATTACTATCTTGGGCAGAAAATAATTGTGAAATATTGCCATGTAATGAAGCACTTACAATGAACGCATCAAAAAAAGACACTCTAAATAAAACAATAGGCAAACCTTTTATTGATTCAATTCTAATTGCAAAGGAACATGGTTATCTTTTTTTAGCAGAAGAAGAAACTTTAAGAGCAATAGCTTTGCAAGATTATCAAGTAAAAAGCTTTCCCACTTACGATTTACTTAATTTTAGTTTTAAGACGGGTACAATTAGTCTTGATTTATTTGATGAAGAAATTGTGGGACTAATTGGTTTAGGTTATAAGTATTTACCAGTTAACTCTGAAATATTGATGAAATGTGCTGAAAAAGCTGGTTATCAGCCAATCCCCCCTTTTGATCTCGCAATTAAAACTTTAGACTTTTCAATTAGTTCTGAAGATTCTTCTGTTCAAGTGTCAGCTGATTTCTTTTACATGTTGTATGCTTCAGTTTCTCTTCCAGAAATAAGACTAAAATTGATTGTCCCTATTCTGTATGTTTTAATTTATAGAAGGAATCCAGTTAAAGTACTTCGAAAATTATTAATTCAGATTGAAATCAAATTCAGCATTCTACAGAAGCAAAAGGATGAAATTCAATCTATTATTAGAGACTTTATTAAAGGTAAATATGGATAATACGTAATGTAAATTCCTTCTTACTAATGAGTCAGATGACTATTTAGATCCGATCATGCTAATGATTTAGGTTAAATGATGATTAGAAGTAAAAAATTCAAAGAATTGAAAATGGATCGGACAAAAGTGATAATATGGAGCCAGAATCACACCATATTAAGCTCACGCATGAAGTTGGTTAAATAAACATTTGAATTTGCCCTTTCAGAATCATACTGAATCTTTCATTTAAAATATTTCCAAGATGTAGAAGCATCAATTAATGGGACACCCCTAATTTTTGTCGATTTCATTAATATTTCATTGCAAGCTCCCATTCTTCCCAAAACAAGCATTGAAGCGATTAGTCCAGAATTATTGGTACCCATAAACTGTTTTGACTGACCTTAGACTCTCCAAATATTGTCAAAGTAAATGACCGATAAAATCCTATTTATCCAAAGTAACACGATTTTAGATATTCAATGGTCTTCCACCATTTATTTCTTCTATTTCAGGTTCATAAACAGTATCATCATCAGGTACGATACTAAAAATTACGTCAATATCAATGTATCGTATTTCATCAATAATGACTGGTTTCGTTTCCATAAAATTCCATTCCCTAGTGTCCTCATCTTTATACATATATTCTTCATCATCTATAATGATTTCCACTCGATAGTTTAACCAAACTTTCAGTTCAACGGATATGTAATCTTCTGATATGTTAGTAATACCATACTCTTCAATATCAGTTTCTACCTCAAGTATTGTTACATCGTGAACATCATAGTGATTAGAATATTCATAGTACTTTGAATCATCATCAAGTTGACGCTCAACCCATTCCTTTATTTCAAGTTGCAAGTTTTCAGAGTCATTAAAAATGATATCCTCAATTTGATCCAAACGCTTTTGGTGTTTATTGCCTTCTATAAGTTTTATTTTATCACTTAGGTACTGATCAAAGTCCTCAATAATTTCAAGGTGATTACTTTTGTAGTTTAGCATATCATTATCCTTTGAAAATGCTAAAACTTTAACTCCGTTTTCTTCTGCCCAGATTTCGACAGTCTTCAATGCGAATGCATCTGGGAATTCGCTTTTCTTACCTCCTGAACTAAAGGGAAACTTCTTTTCAAAGTAACTTTTAAAGATATCTCCGATGTTTAAAGTTGGATAATCAATTATTTCAAAATTTGACTGCGTTAATTTGTCACTCATGATGTCACGAAGCTCTTTCTTAAGTTGTATAGTATCGAAAGGTTCAAATTTGCTTGAAAGAGAAGGTATATTTCTTAAAATTCGAGTGTCATTTCTATATTTTTTAAACTGTTGCCCAGCTTCATTAATATTCTTTGTAATTCGGTTTAAGATTTCATCATAAGTTAATTGCGGTAGCACTACTTTAATTTCCTCTCTTTCTGCTAATTTGTATACTTCTTTTATTCTTTTACTCTCCAAAAAGTTATTAGCCTCAAAAATTGAGGTATCTATGAAAATTGTGTCCATAATTTCTTTCTTATGTGTAGTAATGACCAGATATCATCTGTTAATTATACGTTTTAAATATCGGGTAAAATATCCCATGACACAAGCCTTTGCGAATCGCTCTGATCGCATATTCATTTTTAGCGTTTTTAAGAACATTTACATGTAGAATTGAGCCATCACACCGCCAATTAAATCGTCAAACGTTAGTATCTCTAATTCACGATAATCACTTTCTATTTCTTTCCATTCATCAATACTAAAGTTCCATCTTCGTCCAACTACAAGAATTCTTTTTGGATTATGTACTTTAATTTGATATTTCTCTTCTACCCATCTTCTGTTATTTGGATCTTCAAAGTAGGTTCTGTAATTCCTTGTTTGAGATATATATGAGTTAATTTCGGTAGAAAAAGTCCCTCTATTGCATTTACCTACTATTGAATTTCCTTTTAAGTTGGGAAGTTTAAATTCAATAATGTCAGAATAGCCATTAGGTCGCTCAATAAAAAAATCCGGGATTATAGAATCTCTTTCTTCACTTTGCCACTCACACTTTATCTGACCAAAAACCTTTTTTCCTAGAAATCCCATGGTAAGAATGAATTTGTTTTCATCTATTTCCAAGAATCTGGTTATTTCAGGTTCTGATGTTTCAGAGTTCCCAGTAAGTTCAATGAAACGATTTAACTGTGGAAGTTTGGTGTATTTGTAATCTTCTTGGTCAGGCAGGGGATAAATATAATGTGCATCAAGTTCTATCAATTGCTCATTATAAAAACCAAAATTGATTGAGTAAGAATCATATCCTTCTTGAGAATCATCATAAGAAACTGGAATGAAATCTATCCATTTAATATGCCTAGTTTTTAAGCCATTTTCATCTGCGTCAAAAAAGAGTCCATTGACAATTCTTGAGAATTGTCTCTCTGGGATCATAAAACCATTGCTGTTAAAACCTAAGATCCCATCTTGAGCAGAGAAATTCCATTTTAGTTCTCTAAGCTTATCAAACCCTTTGTTTGATGGTAAAATTAAGTCCTCGGAAAAAGGAGGTAAGGGGAGTTTAAATGAGTTAGCAGTACCATCGTATTTAAACCCTATAACCTCATCAAAAAAGTCTTTTTCACCTAAGGTGTGATCATTACATAAAAATGTGTAGTGCTTTTTTTGTTCAATTTGCCAGTTCTTTCCTTGCCTGTATATTCAATTGCAATATGTTGTTTTCCAAGATGAATAATTATTGTTTCATGGTTTAAAATGAAACCAGTAAAGGATTTTAATAACTCAGGTTTTTTTGACAAATACTGATATAAGGGAAACCAGTATCGGTCACCCATTTCTTGGGCAAGATATCCAATTATTCCAGTGTAATCTAAAATTTCTGGTTCATTCTCTTTCATACATTGTTAATAAAGCCTAGCTATGATGAGTAGGGATTAGAATGCCCTAAAATTCTACTCTTGCATAGTCTCTTTTTGTTTTAAATTTATTAAATGTAGCGAAGTTTTAAATTTCCAAGAAATATTCCTGATCTATAAATTCGCATTCATTCAGCATATGTTAGAATTCGCTCATATTATTTGGTGCTTAAAATCTATCGAATGTAATTTACCAGATTCATCATATTTGTTCACATCACTATCAATACAGTAAACCATCAAACAAGAAGCTGGCTTTGCATTTATAGAAACTCTAGGCCAATACTGAAATTTAGTTTTATGTTTTTGATTGGATATAAGACTTAGTTCTCTTCTAACGCCTAAAATTTCTCTTAAATAGCTCTTTTTATAATTCGTATTTTTGCATTCGATTCCTAAGTATACTTGTTCGTGGGTAGGTCTATGACCATGACGAATTTTTGGTGCAGTTATAAGAATATCCAACTCATGATATTCTCCACGGCTTGGATGTCTTCTTTTCGAATTTGAAGCGTAACTTAGAGTCAAAAATTCCACATCTGTCCATATCTCAGCAATAACATTATCTGGATATAACTCATAATCGGATTTGGTTTTATACAGATCAAATCTCGGATATTTTCTGTTAACGGCACTTGGAGAAGACTTTAGTTTGTAGCTATTGTCATTCTTTAAGACTATAAAGAGTTTTTCGGTTTTATTTAATGATTCTAATACCTTGGATAAAACAAAAGCCTCATATATTTTTCCCCTAGTCAGTTTACTAGAAATAATCTGATTCTTTGATGACCGATAGGCTCCAAACAATTTCTCTAATTTTTTTTTCTGCTTATCTAATTCAGTTTGTATCATCAAAAACTAATTCCGTTATCCATTCCTCTATCTCTATTCCTTCTAATCACCTTTTGTAATTCAATTATGCCCTGTTCAAGTTTCGTAAAGTCTGGAATATCATAAAAATTGATCGTTTGTATTTGGTTCAGCCTTCTTTCATTATCGGTCAATTCAACTTCAAATCCTTGAAAATCTTTTCCATTCTGAATATCAACATTCTCGTTTATACGAAAATTGATCTTTCTCACATTTTCCTTTTGGTATATTCCAAATAACCTAATTAAGCGAGTTATGTACTTGTCTAGGAAAATTTCATTCGTATAAGTAATTTCTTGTGAGGCATAATTATATGCAACATCATGAAGATCTTCTAAATCAGACTTCTTAAGTTCAGATTGTAAATATTCGTATATCTCTTGTGCTTGACTATCGCTCATCATCAAAGTTTATCGTAATGAATGCCAATTAAATAAAAACATAAAATGTAACTATCCCAAAATAGTTGATATAATATGAACTACATTAATAATATATCAACTTCACTGTCCTTGTAACCAAAAAATGAAAGATTGAATATTTGCAGGTTTTGGTTGCAGATGAACTTGAGGAATAAATATAGGAGATAAATTATAAAATACATCCTAAAAACACAGGAGTTAATCGAAAAGTATGTGAATTATTAGATTAAAAAAATAAATAATTTGGATCGCTATTAAGGGTCATAAACCAAATGATATTCTGTCTGATGATTTTACATTCTTACTGACGAATTTGGTTATTCCTAACAAGTTTTTCAAATTGATATTTTCCCTAAAGTGTTTTTAAAACAGTGGTGGTGACATGAGTTAATAAATGTTGTATAAATATAACATTTTGCCTGATTTTCGTTAATTTGTTGTGTATATACAACAAAAATAGTTATGCCAAAGGCATACAAACTCTATTCAAATACAGAAATTCTTCAAAGAATCGGTAAAGCACTTAAAGACAGAAGAAAATTCAAAGGTATCACTCAGGAAGAACCCTCCTTTCAAACGGGCTATGATAGAGGAACAATAGTTCGTTTAGAATCAAGTGGTAAGGATTCCCTAGTGGTTCTAATTGAAATCTCAAGACATTTAGACATGCTGGATAGTGTAGTTGATGCAATAGATAGGTGAGGAACTTCCTTTGGAAGGGATCAAGGAAAAGAGAAGGTTGTTCGGAAAGTAATCCTTAGTTAACTGACCAGAATAGATTAATCTTAAAAATAAATCTAGGCTAGTTAAAACTTTTACAATAAGTTAACACGGTATTGATCTATATTTTAGGTTTTTGTTTTCTCAAAAGCAAATACTATCTTTAGGACTTATGGGGGTCTTAGATCTAGAAAAAAACAAGACCAAATTAAAGGCGAGCTAATAGCTCGTCTTTTTTTATGCTATTTTTATTTATTGAAAGGACAGATGTTTTTCAAATTGTAAAGCATTTGGGATTAAGTGTAATTCAAGTGTTATCATTCAGTCGTTACAATTCAATCGATTTTTCATTCTAAAATAAATCATCAACTATGAAAACCGAACCAATTGACATAAAATACCTCAACATTCCCAATATCTGTTTTTCCCTTACAGAAAAAGATGACGAAAGAGAAGAGAAGTTCATTAAGCAAAGAATGGAGAGAGGATTTGATGACAGCGAAACATGGGGCTTAGATCACACCATTGCTAGTTTCATTATTCCCCGATTGGAAAGGTTTCAAGAACTAGCGAATGAAAGATTAGACCGAGATAAAGAGCAAGTTCAAGATGTTGATACCCTTTTAGAAGCTATGAAACTGATTGAAAGAGACGGAGGAATCCATGATTGGAATAAAGAGGAAGAAGAAACGGTAATGAAAGGTCTTGCACTTTTCCCAAAAGTGTTTTTAAAGTTGTGGTGGTGACATGAGTTAATAAATGTTGTGTTTATACAACATTTTGCCCTTATATCGTTAATTTGTTGTATATATACAACAAAAATAATTATGTCAAAGGCATACAAACTCTATTCAAATACAGAAATTCTTCAAAGAATCGGTAAAGCACTAAAAGACAGAAGAAAATTCAAGGGCATTACGCAGGAAGAACTCTCCTTTCAAACCGGCTATGATAGAGGAACAATAGTCCGCTTAGAATCAACTGGTAAAGTTTCCCTAGTGGTTTTAATTGAGGTTTCAAGATATTTAGATATACTAGATGGTGTAGTTGATGCTATAATAGATGAAGAACTTCCTTTAGAGGGGATTAAAGAAATGAATAAATTATTTGGGAAGAAAAAATAAATTAGTTTTCTCCAAAAATAATTGTCTAATCAATATTGGAAATCAGATTGAATTGGTTTTCCGGTTGAAGGAAAGGATAAGATTTTGGAAACGTAGGTTCTAGTTACTAACTTATGGGTTAGTATTTAGTAGATTATCTCTAAAGAAGTTGAATTGTGTGGTATCCTATTTTAATTCTCATTTAATTGTAAGTACTATTAAACCTCCAGTTATTAATTTTTATCCAGTTGATGAAAAACGACCTTGTATCTTTAATTAACGAAAAGACTGAATTAATAGAAAGGATCAGCTTATTTGATAATGTAGTAATAATTTCGCCTTACAACTTCGGTAAAGAAACTTTAATCAACTACTCAATTCAAAAAGCGTCAGTTGAAAAGAAAATCGTGTCCATTTCTTTAAATATGCTTTTTTCAGTCTCAGAGGATGATTTTCTATGCAAATATGCTACTGTAATTCTAAACAGCCTAAAAGCAATTTTTAAAGATTCTTTAGAGTCTTCTTTGCGGAAAATGTCCTCTTCGAAAATATCTTATATCATTGAAGCCACCGAAAGTGGCGGTGATAAAATTTCAGTGCCGACTAGCAATGCACCATTTAATATCTTACAAAAGGAAGCAATTTTAAATCTACCAGAAAGGATAGCAAAGGAGAAAAAAATTGATTTATTGATATGCTTATCGGAATTTCAAAGTGTATTGTCATGGAATAAGATCAAACCGTCCTTTTTAGACTTATTCCATGAGATTACTACAAGACAGAATCATGTTAGTTACTGCATCTCTGGATCTCATATCTACCAAATGAACAAACTATTTGAAAATAAGAATAGCGTTCTTTATGAATTTGGCCACATTTTATATTTGGAGTCAATTTCAGTGGATGAATTTTCAGATTACATCGCGAATCATTTTGAGAAGCTCGGTAAGATAATGGATAGGGATTTGATTTTTAAAATTCTGGATGTAACTGAAGGTAATCTGAGCTACACTGAGTACCTCATTTCAGAAGTCTTAAAATCTAATAAGAAGATTATTTCCCATGAATGGGTAGAAAACTGTATTGAAATACTTCTTAGAAGATATATTGCTAGCTACAAATCGAAATTGAGCCAATATAATGTAAATCAGAGACTCCTCTTAGTTGCGCTCTCAAAATCAAACGGTAAAAAGATATACTCCTTAGATTTTATTCGAAAAAGTGGACTGGAATATTCAGCCAAGGTCGATAAAGTCAAAAATTCGCTACTTAAGGAAGGCACCATTTATACGATTTCAGATAAAACTATCAAATTCGCAGATCCATTGTTCAAATATTGGTTAGCGGAAAATTTTGATTAAATTGAAATTATATAAAGTATGGGTAAGCAAACATTAAAAAATCAACTGCTCCCTGTTAAAACTTTCATGTTCTTGCAGATCAATATATCCTAATTGATTGGTCATCAATTTAGTTTCCCCAATTGGAAAATCTCTTATTTTAGAATGATGATGTCCGTAAATCCAATAATCAGGTTTGAATTCCATTATAAAATCTCTCAATTCAACTGCGAAGGCCTCGTTCAATACACTGCCTTTGTATTTTGATGGGTAATTTAATTTAGTAGGAACATGATGTGTTATTACGATTGATTTTTCATCTTCATTACAATCTTTTAATTCTTTCTGAATAAATGAAAGACAATCCTTATGTAATTGATTATATTTTTTTGGTCTAAGGCTTAATCCATCGTCTTTAATCACCCTAAAATCATTCATACCATGCTTTATTTCATTTGCATATTGAGTTCCAATATAAGTCCAAAGTGTGCTAAATATGATTCTGTAATTCCCTATTTGAATTGATTTATTATTTAGCAAAATAACATTATCTCGGATATGTTCCTGAAATGACCCACTTCTGTCATTTATATCGGATCGGTAATATTCATGATTGCCAGGAATCCAATAGGTCATTTCAAAATTATCTGAAACATAATCAAAAAAGTTATCTGCAACATGCATCATGTTGAAAGGGATAATGTCACCTGCTAATATTAAAATATCACCTTCAGCTTGCAAGGGATATTTCTCAATAAAGGCTTTATTCATTATGAATTCTAAATGGAGATCAGAGGCAAATTGGATTTTCATTAGCTCAATAAATATAATTGATTGATTTTCTATTTTTAAAAGTTAAATCCACATTCAATAAAAACGACTATTAATGTTATTAATTCTTCCACTCACAATATCAGGATCATTTTCAGTAATACCATTTAGTTCTTTAAAAGCTCCGTCAATCAATTTAGAATGTTGTTTAATTTGTTGGAGTTTTAATTCTGATGCTGAACGAAACTTCTTGATTTTCTTATTTGATTCTTCAAAGTTCATTTCTTATTGAATTTTTTATCAATTGTAGATTTGATTTTTCCTGAGTCAAAAAAACATTCAGCTAAAGAGTCCATTCCATCTTTGAAATCCTTTTTTAGTAACTTGACGTCATTGTGGAGATCATTTAGACCAATCTCAATCTTAGAGATCTGTTCCTGCCTTTGATTGAGGATTTTCATGATTCTTAGCCGTTTTTCATTGTATTTATTCATAGTAAAGTTAATTTATGAATACTTTTTGGTTTTACTCCCTAAGCCAAAATGATATAGGATCAAAAATTGTTCCCCAAATCTAGATTAGATTCTATCTTTCAGGTCTATCCAAAAACTTTACACTCCGCAAATCAATCAATTCTAAATCACCGGAATCTAATTCAATTAGTGCTTTGGTAATAGTTTCATCTCGATTCGACATATATACGTATCGATGAAAGTACCCCTTATCATTAAAGCGGGGTCCATATTTAATTAGTACTCTTCTTAAGTGACTCATTTCAGAAATAGCTGTATTCCGATCTAAATATAAGGATAAATCTTTAAATCCGCACAAATAGTCTGTGTTCTGGGATTTCTTTTCAATCTACTTTTACAAAGTGGATATTGACATAAAAATAGGAGAACAATTGGCACATTTAAGAAAATCAAAAGGCTTTACCCAAGAGCAATTGGCTTCTATTTTGGATTTACATGAAGACTATATTAGTAAAATAGAAAGAGGACTGAGGAGCCCATCCGTTAAAACTTTACTATTGATACTCGATAAATTAGAAGTGAAGTACTCTTATTTTTTTGCTTCTTTGGAGAGTAATTGAATTAGAATTCTCTTTTAGGTATGTTAAAAGCACTTTTGGTAATTGATTTGACTGGATTACTAATAAATTAATTAGTAACAATAAAATTAGTAATTTATTTATTAGTAATTTTTAAGTTAGTAGCCTTGGTATAACATTAAGAATTTTACTACTTTCATTATCAGGTAGCTCAAGATCTGGAAAATTGATGCAATCCATTAGAGGCGAGAAATTATCTCGCCTTTTTTTAATCTCTATTACACTTCTACGGTTCAATGATTACACTTCACCACTGCCAGATTATAATTATTCATTAGCCATAAATCTCTATTATGAAAAGGCTCAAGGTAAGGTTCTATAATCATTCATTTCAATCATATCAGTAGTCTAAAAGCTTCAAAAGTTATTTACTTAAGTGCTAATTCTATTCTAGAAAAGAATTGGTGAAAAATAAAACTGAATTATACAATCTTTAAAATATGGTGAAAAATAGCTTTCGAAATCTTCTTCTGAAGGACTATAATGTATTGTCGTAAAAGCATGTTACTATGCTTTTCATGTACTTTAGTACAATTAATAAATAAATCCTTTTTGAATGATCTGTAAAGAAATGTATTTACCTTTATTTAGAGCGTTATATTTTCTTAAGATATTAATTAGAAATGATATGAATAACACAAGAATTTCTCGACATTAATAAAAGTGCAGCAATTTTAAAGTTTGAGTATGAGTAAACTTAATTCCGAAAATAACAATTTCTTATACTTCAATCCTATACCCTCATGGATTTACGATTTGGAGAACTTTCATGTTCAAGATGTTAATCAAGCAGCTTTAGATCATTATGGTTACTTAAGGGAAGAATTTTTAAACCTAAACTTAACAGATTTAATACCTCTAACTGAACTTGAGAAAGTAAAGAAATCACATACAGAATTAGAAGAAAAAGATAGTAACATTTTTTTTGGAACAATTGGTCATTATAAAAAGAACCACGAACTAATCCAGATGGAGGTTAGCGGACTGAAAATTGAATATGAAGGGCTGAATTGTATGCTTGTATCATGTCAAGATGTGACTGAAAAGCAAAATTACATTAAAAGACTAAAGGAATCTGAGGAAAGATTAAAAGCTGCCACAGCTATAGCTAATCTTGGCTATTGGAGGTTGGAATTGGATGCCAATACTCTTTCATGGACTGATGAGGTCTACAGGATTTGGGGTAGAGAGCGGGATAGTTTTGAGCTTAATTATGAAAGCTTTTACCAAACTATCCATCCCAATGATCGAAGAGCTTTTGATGAAGAACAACAAGATTCTTTTGCAGGGATAAAAGATCATGAAATTGTGCACAGAATTCTTTTGCCAGATGGGAACATACGTTGGGTGCATGAGTTGGGTCGATTAATTAAAAATGAAAAGGGAAAGCCTATAGCTTTTGAGGGTACTGTTCAAGATGTAACGCAAAGTAAAAATGAAGAACAAAGATTAAAACTTCTGGAGAGTGTAGTAACTAATACGAATGATGCAATTTTAATTACTGAAGCAGAACCCCTAGATGAGCCTGGTCCTAGAATTATTTATGTAAATGAAGCATTCACTAAAATGACAGGCTATTCAGCAGAGGAAGTAATTGGGAAAACGCCACGAATTTTACAAGGACCTGATTCGGACAAAAAGGAGTTAGCCAGGCTAGGAAAGGCACTACGTAATTGGAAAAGTTGTGAAGTTACTACCTTAAATTATAAAAAAAACGGGGAAGAATTTTGGATCAATTTCACTATTTCGCCAGTTGCTAACGAAAACGGCTGGTACACCCATTGGGTGGCAATAGAGCGGGATGTAACTGAACAAAAGCTTAAAGAGATAGAAAAAGAACTTTTAGGAAGAATCAGCTTGAATTTTAAAATTGAAAATGACCTAACCACTTCTACTAAGGAATTATGTAAAACTGTAAATCAATTTGGTAAGTTCGATTTTGTAGAAATATGGATACCTAATATTGAAAATTCTAAAATCCAACTGATTGCCAAACATGTAAGGACCAGTTTTGGTAATGTTTTTTATAAAAACAGCAAAGCCGTAAAATCCACTTCTATTGCTGAAGGATTACAAGGCACGGTAATGCAAAAACGAACATCCATTCTTTGGAAAGATGTTAATATTAATGAAGATTTTGTTCGTAAAGAAGCTGCCAAGAAAGCTGGTATTGAAACAGTACTAGGAATACCACTATTCTTTGATAAAAAAGTTATAGGAGTGCTTGTGATCGGTACTCAAAACGAAATCTCATATTTAAAAAAGTATGTAAAGATATTTGAACAATTTCAGAAATTTATTGGCTCAGAAATAAGTAGAAAAAAGCTTGAGAATGATTTAAGTCATCTTTATCAAGCTGTCCCTGATATTTTATGTTTAGCTGATTTTAAGGGGAGGTTTCAGAAAATGAACAAAGCAGGTTGTCATTTATTGGGATATTCAGAGGAAGAAATCCTATATCGTAATTTTGTTGAATTTTCACACCCTGAGGATCAAAATATTTTAAGTAATGCGCTTACAAAATTAAATAAGGGAAAAACCTCAATTAAATTCGAAAATCGTTATTTATCCAAAAATGGTAGTATTATTTGGTTAAGCTGGACTTGTAATTCAGATGTAAAGGAGGGGTTGATTTATGCTACAGCAAAAAATATAACAGAAGAAAAAAAGCTTAAGGAATTGAACCGACAAGCTAACACACTTGCCAAAATTGGAAGCTGGGAAATAGATGTTTTACAAGAAAAGATATTTTGGTCTGACATGGTTCATCAATTGCATGAAACAGATTCAAGAACTTTTGTACCACAAATAGATGGCGTAATTAATTTTTACAGAGAGGATTTTCGTGAAATGGTTAAGTCATGTAGGGATAATTGCATTGAATTCGGGCTAGACTTTGATTTTGAAGCTATTTTAGTTACTGCTAATAAAAATGAGCGATGGGTGAGGGCTATTGGTACAGCTGAATTAATAGATGGAGAATGCAAAAGGCTTTATGGTAGTTTTCAGGATATTCATGATCAAAAGGAAGCAGAAGTGCGTTTGCAATCTTTAGCTGATAATTTACCTGGTGTAGTTTTTCAATATATTTTGTTACCTGATGGAACGGACACATTGAAATATGTAACGAATGGTGCAAAACAAGTGTGGGGTTTTCGACCAGAAGAGATAGTTCAAAACAATGAATTAGTCTGGAATCAAATTAAAGCGGGGGGAAATTTCGATGAGGTACAGAAAAGTATTCAAGAATCCATTCGGTCAAAATCAAAATGGACTGCGAGATGGAAGTATGTTTTACCGAGTGGTGAATTTAGAACTCATTTAGGTTATGGCGCTCCATACTTTTTATCTGATGGATCGATTTCCTTTAATTCTGTGATTTTAGATATCACCCAAGAAGCCAAAAATGAAGAGCTTTTAGAACAGGCAACATCAATGGCAAAGATTGGCAGTTGGGAACTAGAGATGGTCAACCAAAATGAGGACTCCATGTATTGGTCACCGATGACTAAAGATATTTTAGAAGTTGATGACAACTACAACCCGTCACTAACAGGAGGGTTTGAGTTTTATGTTGAAGAAAGTAAGCAATTAATACAAAAAGCGGTTGATGAGTTAATAAAGGATGGGAAAGAATTTGATGAAGAGCTGCTCATTATAACGGGATCAGGAAAGGAAAAATGGATAAGATGTATAGGTAAAAGTGAACGAACGCAAGGCTCATGTGTTAAAATATTCGGAAGTTTTCAAGATATTAATAAAGCTAAATCTTTAGAATTTCAAATAAGTGAAATATTGGGCAGTATATCAGATGCTTTTTATGCCTTGGATAACCACTGGAATTTCACATATTTTAACAAAGCAGCGGAAAGATTATTGAAATTAGAAGCGGCAAATGTAATTGGGAAAAGTATATGGGAAATTTTCCCTAGTTCAATTAACACACCGCTAGAAAAGATTTATCATCAGGTTACCAAAACAGGTACACCTGAAACTTTTGAATATTATTTTCCTGGCGATGGAAAATGGTATGAAATAAATGCTTACCCATCTAGGACTGGGTTATCATCCTTTTTCAAAAATATTGATGATCGAAGAAAAGCTGCGGAAGACTTAAGAAAGGCATATGAAGAGAAAAACACAATATTGGAAAGTATTGGAGATGCTTTTATTGCAATCGATAAAAACTGGATCGTCACCTACTGGAATAAAGCTGCTGAGGAATTTATAGGGCGTAAAAGAGAAGAGATTATAGGAGAAAATTTGTGGGATGTATTTCCAGATGCTATTGATACTGTATTTTATGAGCAGTACCATAAAGCTGTAGAAACCAATGAGTCAATCACTTTTGAAGAATATTATTCAACTATTGGGAAATGGTTTGATATAACAGCTTACCCTTCTGATGAAGGCTTAACTATTTATTTTAAAGACATTTCATTAAGAAAGGAAGCAGATATTCGGCTACAAAAAGCTAATGAAAGATTTGAGAAAGTGACCGAAGCCACCAATGATGCTATTTGGGATTGGGATATTGAAAATAATACTTTTTATAGGTCAGAAGCAATAGACAACTTTTTTGGCAACGATACTGCAAAAAAACTTTCCGAGGAAGAATTTTGGAAAGATAAATTTCATCCAGAAGATCTTGATTATGTAAAGGAAACTGTAAATAATTGTTTAAATGATCCTTTATGTGACCGATTGGAAACACAGTATCGAGTTATTAATGCTCAAAATAAAATTGTATTTGTTAAAGACCGTGCTTTGATTGTTCGTAATAGTGATGGGAAAGCTATTAGAATGCTAGGGGCTATGACAGATATTACTGAGCGTAAGAACTTTGAACAAAAATTATTAGAACTCAATAGCTCCTTAAAAAAATATACTAAAGAGCTTGAACTATCGAATGAAGAATTAGAGCAGTTTGCTTATATCGCCTCTCATGATTTACAGGAACCTTTGCGCATGGTTTCAAGTTTTATGGATCTATTGAGTAAAAAATACGAGGATAGCCTAGATGAAAAAGCACTGCAGTATATTTATTTTGCAACTGATGGGGCTAAGCGTATGAAGAAGATTATTTTAGATTTATTAGAATATTCTAGGGCAGGAAAATTTGATGCTGCTCCTGTCAAAATAAACATGAATAAAATTACAGAAGATTACCAAGTATTAAGGAAAAAACTAATTGCTGAAAAAAATGCTGTTATAAAAATTGATAACTTACCGACCATTCAATCCTATACTGCTCCATTAACACAAACCATTCATAGTCTTATGGATAATGCTATAAGATATAGTAAAGACGACCTCAAGCCTAGAATTCGTATCTTTTCTCAGGAATTGGATGAGTATTGGCAGATTGGTGTGGAAGATAATGGAATTGGAATAGACCCGCAGTTTTTTGATAAAATATTTGTCATTTTTCAACGACTACATAATAAAAATAAATACACCGGCACAGGTGTTGGACTATCAATTGCTAAAAAGCATGTGGAATCATGGGGAGGTAAAATATGGCTAGAATCTTCAGTAGGGAAAGGGTCTACTTTTTATTTTACAATACCAAAGAAAAGTAAAAATGAAAAATTATGAAAGAAGCACATATTTTATTAGTTGAGGATAATGAGGGAGATATATTTCTTACCTTAAATGCTTTTGAAGAATGTAAAATTAAAGCGGAAATCAGTGTTGCTCGAAATGGGCAGGAAGCATTAGATTTTTTATTTCAAAAAAATAATGACCAAAATTCACAGTTACCTGATTTGATCTTATTGGATATTAACCTTCCAATTTTTACAGGGCATGATATATTACAACAAATAAAGGAAGATACTGATCTAAAGAAAATACCAGTTATTATGCTTACTACCTCCTCTAATCCGAAGGATATAAACAAAGCTTATGAGAACCATTGTAATAGTTATGTCGAAAAGCCTCTTGATATGGACGAATTTTTAAATGCAATATTGAAAATAGAAGAGTTTTGGTTGCAGTTATCGACTTTACCAAAATCATGATATAAATACAACATCAATAGACCTGTAGAAAGAAAATCTAATTATAGATGTTGCTAAAGTCAAAATAGCAAGGATTTTACTTTCTTCATTCAAATTCCTGGGGCTAACTCAACGCAGCTAACAGCTGCACCTCAAACGGGTGGTGGGGAATTTGGGAAAGGATGTGGAATGCTTCCTATCGTATTAGCACAACAGTTTGATCAAGGCACCATGCGGGTTGATGAGGGCAGGTGAACGCAGGAAGAGCGGTTGCAAATAATGGAGTTTACGGAATGGTTTGCAATCCGCTGTGTGTCGAGCCGTCTGCGAGTGCGACCCCGGGTGGTAGACCGAGAGTGACCGAAGGGAACGGGGGCTAGCAATGAGCGGAGAGTAACGGAGCGAACAAGGCTTGGCGTGGTTTTTAGTTAAAAAAAGCTGTAGCCGTTTTAATCATAAACTCTAACAGCTTTTTTTAAAAACCATGACAAGCCGCAGCCCGGGGGCGCCCGCAGGCGAGCCTAACTCTGGCAACCGGGGGCTGTTACTTTTAAATGGAGTTTACGGAATTTTAAAGGAACAGACCAGGGAGGTTGCCGTGATGTACTTGGGCTAAGCTGCAAGGGGCATGACAGCACTTGCCCCGAAGGGGTTGGCTTTTGGCTTTAAATACCTTATAAATTAACACTTATTTAAAGCCTGAAGCCAATGCTGGCGAGACCCTTTGCCGCAGCCCAAGGGCAGCACACCATAGTGCCTGGCCGTGCGGCTGGTATATCAAACAACAACTTTTTGGCTTGGGAGCCAAAAAGACCGCTTCCTTTTGCTTTTTTACCTCTTTATCTGCTTAACAAAAAAAAAGCAAAAGCTATGAGGGAAGGATTGTGCGGGTAAGTGCGGTTGGTTAGCCGAGGGCCTTTGATTTACCCTTTAGGGAAATTAAAGGCTTTCGGCTGAGGGAGCCATGGGCTTTGGCTAATTTTTTGGATTGTGGAAGGGATGTAGGGAAATTAGGCAATGCGCATGGTTTAAGCATGGTAGAAGACTGTGAATTGAGGTTTATTTAAAGCACTTAGATTTGTGATCTGAATATGCATTTGCTATAAAATGGATATTCTGGATTTGGAATTGTTGTTAAGAATGTTTTTGTAAGTTGAAGTATTAAGAAGTACAAAGTATTATATTTTACAGAATAAGAATATGATTTAACATATCCTTATTCTGTTTTTTTTTAAAATAATTTACGCACTCACAAATTTTTAAGATATTTCATCTAATATTTTTTTATTAAAACTTAGCTATCAGCCTGATAGGCATTAATAAGGACTGCTTAGTTAATCTAAAACGAATTTTCGTGTAAAATTCAATTTTTTCAATCAACCTTAAATTTAATGCAATACATATTTCCTCAAGTTCGGTTCCTGTACACTTGGCACATTGATCCCATATATTAATGTGGCCAACTTTTAAATCTTTAAAACAGGTCAAACCACATTTGGAGAAAATGGATTGAAATTCTGATAATGCTAAGCATGTATTCATCAATTTAAAATTTCCATACCCTGCCCTTTTATCTAAAAACAGCTGGTTTAAGAAGTCAAGGCTGACTTCTTTATTTCTTTTATACCCTCTCCAATTTGTATCAGGTTCTATCTGTATTATATTAAATTTTGGCTCTGATTTTAATGAATTATTATTTTGAGAATATCCTTGATAAATTGTCAAATAAATTAATCCAACAATTAAAAGTCCGATTCTATTCATTTGATACCTTAGTTAAAAGCTGCGAAATTTGTTATTGAAGTTTGATGACAGCAGTTATCGGTTAAAGCAAGTGCGTTAGTGCAAAGTTTTAAAATATCTTCCTTTTGGATTAAGTTTTCATGTGTTAATAGTAACAATTAAGCACTGCAGATTGCACTTGCCATAACCGAATATAGTTGCTGTTATTTTTCTAGTTTATATTTGGAAATATGAGGAGATACATCTCCACCAAAATATAAATAGCCGTTATGCTCTTCAACTGAAGTGGCTTCAGCTACGACCTCACCCGTTGTGTCGTGATATGCTTTTAAAATTTCTCCATTCTTACTCAAATGCATAATCATCCCATAAGGAACCGCCTCTGGTTGCAATATAGATGGGAGACCATAAACTAGTTTTTTAGCCATAGGTTTTGGATGTATTTCATCTAGTGATTTATTTCTTTTAGTAGAAAATCCAAGCCAAAAACTTCCGTCAGATCTTCTTGAAATTCCATTTGGAAACCCTGGTAAATTATCTATAAATACATCCTTAGTTCCCTTTTTATCACCTTTAAGCCAATATCTAATTATTCTATATTTTGCCGTTTCAACCATTAAAACAAAATCATCATTTTCAGAAACTGCAACACCGTTTCCAAAATATGTTCCATTAATCAGGGTCTTTACTTTTTCAGTTTGTGGATTGTATCTGTAAAGTCCTCCATCTGGTTTAGATTCCATTAATATTTTCCAGATATGCTTATTGCTAAAATCCACTTTTGATGATGTATTAGTGAAATATATATTACCGTCTTTAGCAATATCAACATCATTTGGTATTAAGAACTTGTTTCCGTTTTCATCTTTACTAGCTAAAGTTTTAATTTCACCATTTTGGTTAATGCTTATCAAGCCCCGTTCTAAGTCTCCACCAATAAGATTTTGATTACTATCAAAATGTAATCCCGTTACCCAAGATTCTGAATTTGCAAACACAGAAACTTTTCCTGACGGATCAATTTTTAAAACTCTACCATCTGTGAAGTCTGTTTTGGAAATATGTACTCCAGCATACAAATTCCCTTGATTGTCTACTGCAATATCCTCTGGACCAAACCAACCATCTAGATCTATCTGTTCAGTTGATTTTAACAATTCATTTTCAGCAAGCACTCCTTCAAGTTTTGGCATTTTTGGAGGGTTCCATGCTACTGGACTTATTGCTCTTGAATTATACATAATAGCCATAAAGGATATTGCTATTGTGGCAATTATTATGGCAAACGCTAGCGTTATTTTTCTTGTGATTTTCATTGTGTTTATATATTTGATTTATAAAACACAAAGAAACGACTGTCCTAATATCTAAACGTTGACATTTGTTAAGAAATAGAAATCTCTTTCCTAACTCGACTTAAAGACTCTGGGGCAATTCCAAGAAAGCTGGCGATTTGATGTTGAGGAACTCTTTGGGCAATTTTCTTATCGTAATTTTCCAAAAAATATAAGTACTTATGTCTCGCTGTTTTTGTCTGCATTGTTAAACTTCTTTCTAATGCACATATATGATTTCTCTCAGCTAAAATTCTTCCGAATTTTTCAAATTTTGAAGATTCTTTGTATAGTTGAATCAAGTTATGAAATGATAATTCATAAACGATACTGTCTTCAATTACTTCTAAATTTTCTAAAGATTTTATTTGATTTAAAAAGCTACTAAACACTGTAATAAATTGACTGTCGCAAGCGAAATATGTGGTAACCTCTTTATCCTCTAAGTTTTTATATGTTCGTAATAGTCCAGATTCAATAAAATACAAGGTCTTTGCTGTTTTCCCTTCCTCAAGTAAAACAGTATTCGATTTATACTCTTTTCGAATTAAATGTTTGGAAAATTCTTCCCATTCCTTTTCTGTTAATCCGATTGTTTTTTCTAATAAGTTACTTAGTTCGTTCATTTTTTTCGGGTGCTAACGATTAAAACCTACAAGAAGTTGGCGATTTCTAAGAACAAATTTGATCCCTTTACACAGGTTTATAAAATTTACTGGTTTTCATATTAACCTGGGGTATTGTTAACTAAAGGATGATACTTTTCCAATGCTATCATCAAAATAGCTTACTATTTTCTTTTTATAGCTTTCAGCAAACTCAGACTTCATAATTTGCGCATGCTTAGCTTCGCTAACTGTCCACAATTCAGAAGGAACAGGACAATTTTTCATGAATCTTTCCCCCATTTCTACAGGTGACCAGTTATCTGAGTGCGAATAAATGAACAAAATATTTTTTAATTTGGTAGCTTCTTTAATTCGTTCCACCATATTAATTTTTCTTCGATATTTTGGCATTAGGACGTTCAATATTTTCAAGGCTTTGTATGCAATTGGAAAATGAATCCAAAATTCATCTAATGTTGTTGCTGCACTTTCTATTATTGCAAAATCATAACAATGGTTGTTGTCGGCAAAGGAAATTGTTGCCCATTGCCCACCCAGTGAAACTCCGTGATATCCTATTGGTAAATCAGGGGTTAGATTTTTTGCTTTTTGACCAATGCTAATGATGTCCTCAAAGTAGGAAAAATTTCCATTTGTACTTTCTCCAAAGCCATTTAGGTCGAAAGCTAAAATATTATATCCATTCGATCTTAAGAAATCAGCATAGCCACTCTTTAGAAAGTAGCCCTTAGCTTCCTTTCCCATTGGATGGCCTAGTACTATTGTAGCCTTTGCATTAGGAACAAGCGATTTTGCAAACAATCCAAAAAGCGTCCCTCCTGAATCACTTTTTGTTGAGACTTTTTGCCATTCTGATTTTTTTTCAGCTGAAAGAGGGTTTTTCCATTTTACCATAAATTGACCAAAAAAAGGTCTTTTAAGCATTTTGTATATCATCTCCAATGAATTTAACTTTAAATGTTAGCAAGGTAAACACAGCCGAAATAAATCTACCTGACATAGGTTAGTTTGACTTTGTTTTTTTCTTTCTAATCCTACTTAAGCTTTCAGGATGAATACCAAGGTATTTTGCGATGGAGTCAATTGGAAGTTGGTGAATAATCTCAGATTTGTTATTAATGAGTTCTAAGTAAATTTCTTCCCTTGTCTTAGTTAATAGGTCTTTTTCTCTTTTCACTTTCTTTAAATAGAGTTTCTCCGTTTCATATCGACCTAATTTGTTGGCTAATAAAGAATTTTTATACGCAAGCTGTAATTCTGAATTTTCAACTACCTCTAATTCACAGTTGGTTGTAGCTACTATTTGAACATCTGAAGGGGTGGATTGAATTAAAGATGTGTAGGAGCAAAAGAAGTTTTCCGGAAAGAAAAAATCAATTATTCTTACATCTCCTTTGGAGTTCATTATATTGACTTGAGCTATACCATCAATCAAAAAGTAAATGCAATTTTCAATTTCACCAAAATCGCACAAAGTATGACCGACAGTAACACTCTTCTTTGACGTGCGGAAGGGTAAGTCTCCTTCATTGAAGTTTTTATCGATATGTTTTTTTATATATTGGGCTATATTCATAAAATTCTATCTAAAATTAATTAATCATGGATAAGAAAATATTACTTAATACATTCTAATTGTGATCTTCAATTTCGATTGCTGAAATATTGAAACAAACTAGAAGATTAAATTCAATGTAAAGTATAATTCTATTATTTACAATTTAAGCATAAATTCAAGATGGTTGAATATCAAGTTGATATGAAGTAAAAAATGAAAGTTTGAATGCGTTTTTTAAATTGGGTAGCATTATTTGGGATATGAAAAGTAGTAGGTGAAAATAGAATAAAAGGAGGTAAGTAAATGTTATGTGCTGGCTTTTTTATCCGTTTCTTTTGAATATAAGCTGAAGTCCCAATCCAATAAATACGTATCCGCTTACTTTTTTCATTATTTTTCCAATTCTATCATTACTCCGTAAAGTATCTGTCATAAAAGATGCTGAATAAGCTAAAAATAAGCACCAAATTGTTCCAGTGAGTAAAAATGTCCCGCCTAAAATTAGAAAAGGAATAGAACTATTTACATATTCAGGTTTAATGAATTGAGGTAATAGAGACATAAAAAAGATAGCAACTTTTGGGTTTAACACATTAGTCAGAAATCCTTGACGATATATTTTCCATAAGTCAATTTTTTCAAATTCGGTTTTTTCGTTGTCAAATATGTTGGATTTGTCAATGAGTGTTCTAATACCTAAATAAATAAGATAAGCAGCTCCAGTCCATTTTACGATATTAAAAAGTAGAATTGATTTAGCTAAGATTACAGATAACCCAAAAGCAGCAAGTACAACGTGTATAATGGCTCCACTTCCGATTCCGAGTACAGAATATATTCCTGCTTTTTTCCCTTGAGCAACACTGCGGGTAATTATGTAAATTGAATCAGCTCCTGGTGTCAGATTCATAATAATTCCTGCTAATAAAAATCCTAAATAGTTTTCAATTCCGCTCATTTTATATTTTGTTAGTCATTTTTTGCGCTTGCACATAAAGGATTAATGATAAAAAACATCCTAAGAATGTAGGTGTTCATCGAAACGGATCTGGATTATGCCTGAAAAAAAAAGATGCCATCAGCACCCCGACAGATCGCTAGCCAAAAGCTTTCAGAAGCTATGAGTCCATATACAATTTTAGCAGCAGTCTTCATAGTCTTAATTCCCCTTTCAATACTATTTGAGCTTCGCTTTTTATCCTTAATGCTGTATCGCTAATAAGTTCGACTTCCATAAATCCAGTTCTTTCAGAACATTGATAAGAATTCATTTTCATTTTATTCAGTCTTGTACTCCAATACTTGGATAAGAATGTATGAGTTCCTCCAGTTACTGGGTCTTCATTTGTTCCGCTCCAAGGCCAAAAGTATCTTGATTCAAAATCATAACCTTCTCTTTGAGAAATAGAAGTTACTAGTACACCGTTAATCGAATGATGAGAGCGTTTTAGTCTTTCAAAATCGGGTGATAAATTTTTTAATAGTTCACTACTCTCAATTTCTAGCAGTAGGATGTTGGTTTCCTTGTTAAACACACTATTTGATATTTCTTTAAGACCGAGGGCTTTCAGCAGTTCAGTGGGTGCTTTTTGCGGAACGGTATCGTAAACAGGGAATTCCATTTCGATGGAATGTCCATATTTTTTAATTATTAAATTTAAACCCTGAATATTTTCAAAATGAATTTTCTCCATCTCGGGACCGCGTTCAAATAGTACCGCAGATGCTGCTAATGTTGCATGTCCACAGAGGGGAATTTCCATTTTTGGAGAAAAATATCTTATTGAGTATTTCTTCTGTCCTTCAATTTGGATGATAAATGCTGTTTCCGAGACACCTAATTCTTTTGCAATTAATTGCATCTGTTCATTCAATATTGATTCATTCAAAATGCAAACACCGGCAGGATTTCCCTTAAAAGGCTTATCGGTAAAGGAGTCAACTATATATGTTTCTATTCTTGTATTCATTGTTTTATTGGTATTAACGATAAAGCCTGTAAAAAATATCTTGAAGTAGGTTTTTGTTGATGATGAACTTATTTCTGCATGTAGAGAGACTTGATGAATCAACGTCTTTATGCATCATCTCAGATAATTTTTTTGTGCAGCTTCCCGGCCTATTATTACGGACTTTCTGTGTTTACCCCATCTATACTCACCAAAGTCTCCTGTAGCACGTATCACTCTGTGACATGGGATTAAGATGGCAATTGGATTCTCACTAATAGCGGTGCCTACGGCTCTGGATGCATTAGGATGATCAATTTCGTTCGCTATTTTACCATAAGTAGATAAATTACCGCTCGGAATTTTAATCAGTGTTTCCCATACTTTTAACTGAAAAGGAGTGCCTTTTAGGTGAAGTTTAATCTTATCTATTTGAGACCAATCATTATTAAAAATTAACAAAGCATTATCTTGATGTTGATCTTTAGCTTGCTTGAATATGGCATTTGGAAACTCTAACTGTAATTGTTCAAATGCTTCTGTATGATCGTTGAAGAATGCCAAATGACAGATCCCTTTTGTTGTTGATGCGACTAAAATATCCCCAAAAGGGCTTTTCGCAAAACTATAATTGATGGCTATTTGACGAGCTCCATTTTTATATTCACCCGGAGTCATTCCTTCGATATTGATAAATAGATCATGCAATCTACCAGTACCGGAGAGGCCAATTTCATACGCAGTCTCCGCAACCGATACCTCATTCTGTTTTAGTATTTTTTTTGCATAGGAGGTACTTAGATACTGCATGAACTTTTTTGGACTGACACCTGCCCACTTTTTGAAAATTCGCTGAAAATGGTAAGGACTTAAGTGAACATGCTCTGCAACCTCTTCTAAATTAGGTCGATTTTTAAAATGGGTTCTAATATAGCTAATAGCCTGTTCTATCCTTTTATAATCAAAATGATTTTCTACTTCCATTAATTTTCTAGTTTCAACCAATGCAAAATAGTATTTATGATTCTTCTATTAAACCCACTTCTTGCTGAATTGTAATTTTCTAAAAAGTACCTTTAGCCTTTAATAGTTAATACTACTCTAGGAAATTCTTTTAAGCCGAAAGGATTTCTGCAACTTCAATTAATCTCCTAACACTATTATTACTTTAAATTATAATACGATAGCATATTTCCTTCTTTTTTGATATCACCTGTATAGACAAAACCAAGTTTCTTTAATAAGCTAATAGAGGAATTATTTGAAGGTATAGTTATTGCAATTATATTATCGTAATTGTGCAGACTTCTTATTTTTTCCAGAAATACCATACAAGCCTCAAAGGCCATACCTACACCTTCAAATTCTGGTAGCATAGCAAAACCAAAGTCAGGATATTCTTCTGTTTCCCTTTTTAAAAAGGTAATTATACCAACGGGAGTTTGAGAATCTTTCAATTCAAAAACGTGGTAATTGAGATTAACATCTTTCAAAATATTTTGAATGAAAACTTCAGCCTCGCTTACAGTTGAAATATTTCGTTCTCCTATGTACTTTTTCCAGCTTTTAGTATTTACCAATTCATTGAAAAAGCCTGCATCTAATAAGTTGATCGGTCTTATTTCTAGTCTTTCCGTTTTTAAGTATATTTCCATATATAATAATAAATTTTGTTAAGATACAGGCTTTTTAAAATCTAAAATTGACCTACTTCTGATGGCCATAAATCACTTCAATGTTTGGAAACATCTTATGGAAATTTATGAGCTGAGATAAGCTATTTTCAGCCACTTTTTGATCATCTATCCAGCCAGGTTCGATATTGTTTTCAAATCCATATTTTGTATGGCTAGCATCGCCAGTTAAAAGCTTAGGGCCCGCCTCTGTCATCAATAAATATGATAAGTGACCATTTGAATGACCTGGAGTATGAATACCCAAAAATGATCCGTCTCCAAAGATGTCGATAACCTGTTTGAATGGTTCCTTGCTTATACCTTTTGACCAATCCATTTCAATAATTTGTGATTCATTTGTTAAATGGTTAGAATGGTATAGTAATGGAATATCTAAATATTCATCTCCTTTCCCCACATACTTTGGTAGGGATGAATCTAATTCGGGTAATCCTGCAGTATGATCTCCATGTAGATGGGTGAAAAATATACCTTCTATATCTTTATTTTCTTTCTTTAATTGTGATGCAATATTTTGCCCTTCTTGCTGCTTTGATTCAATAATGAAATTTTTAGCTAATAAGCCTTTAATGTTTCCATCTTTTTGAAAGGTATTGTCTAGCCCTGAATTGATCATGAACCAACCTTTTTCTTTATGGTGAAACATAAACACAAAGACATCTACCCACATTTCATCACTTAAATTGTGATCTTTCTCCAGCTTTTTAGTGTTTAACATACCGTCCAATGGAACTTTAACTGAACCTGTATTGAGCACCTTAAACTGATCGATTGCTGATGTATTTTGAAATATTGTTTTCCAATTTTTATTTGTTATGCTGCTTTTTGGAAGCTCATAAGCAATTCTTTCTGGTTTTACAGAATTTTTCACAATGGTTGTTAGACTAGTACCGATCGTTAGTACTGCCACAACTATAACTGTCAATGAAATTTTCTTTCTTTTACTCATAATTTTGTAATTTTTTACAAAGTTATAGTCACTGCGGAAAGGAAACTTGAATGAATTTGCTGTTCTTCGCGATTAAAGAAGGGGGGACACCAATCATCTTAGTAAATGTTCGGCTTAAATGGGCTTGATCACTAAATCCTGCCTCATAAGCTGCCGTTGTAAGTAATTGACCATCCAATAATTGCTTTAAGACTATTTGCAATCGGTGCCAAAGTATATAATTCCGAATTGGTAAGCCTTTTATTTCTTTAAATAGATGGAGCAATCTACTTTCACTGAGGTGAGCCACTTCCATGAGTTGTTGGGTGGTAATTTCTTGCTTGATATTGGCTTTAATATAGTTTACAACCTCTTGGATTCTCTTCTCTTTATTTACTGTTTCTACAGCGCTTTTAAAATCTAAAGAACTTTCAATGATTTGTCTAATACCTGCCCAGTTTTCATTCTTTATTAAGCCTACAATTGTTTTTGTATCAATACTTGAAATTTGAGTAGAGGGATATTCAATTATTTGATCGCTTTTTAATTGATTGCTTAAAATCCATTCCCCTAAATTTGATTCAGGATCAATTTCTACACTAATAATTTCTATTCCATTTGCATCACATTCATGGGCATGGTTAGGAGCTAAAAGTAATCCTTTATGCTGCATCCAATTTCCATTTACATCTTTTGACTGAAATGTACCTTCGACAGCAACAACAAATTGAATAATGGGATGACTATGCTGGGTGACTGATCGAGCATGGCTACCATAAAATAGCCTTATGTCTTTCCATATAATAAAGTGGTTCATCATTTAAATATCATTAGACCTAAACACTAAGCTAAAACTTTTTCTTCTTCTGTTAAATTCAAAAATTCTACACCTCCAATAATTTGCCTTTCTACCAATGTTTAGGATGCATTTCAGTTACAAAGGAATCAACTTCCATATTTAATTCATTCACCAATTCATCAATTTCTATTTTCGTTGTATTATAATTAGTAATGCAAGCCCTAAAGGTAGAAATACCATTAATGGGATAAAGCGATAACCAAGATTTCCTATTCTTTAGGATATTGCTCATTATTTGTTCAGTGAATTTCGGGTCTTGTTCAAACTCCTCTTTTGTGAAGCATACCACTGGAAGATCAGTATGATTTCGGATAACCCAAGCATTTTTTAACAATTGACTTTTTAAATAACGTGCCATATCACTCTGATGATTAATTATTTGCTCATAGCCCTCCCACCCATAAGTTAATAAAGATAGATAAAGCTTTAATCCCATAAATCTTCTTGACCACTGGATTGAATGTGTAAATGGCTGGGTCACTTTGAGTTTATCAGCATCCTTTGGCATGTATTCTGTATTTATTTCGAAAGTTTTATTCAAAACATCATTTTTAGAGGTTAAAAAGATGCTTGCACCCATAGGAACTGACATCCATTTGTGTGCATCAAAAGTAATTGAATCGGAGTCTTCAATGCCTTTTAAATGAACCTTTAAATCATCACTTAATACCGCACCACCCCCAAAAGCTGCATCTACATGAAACCAGAGATTATGATATTTCGCTATTTCATTTAGTTCCACAAGATTGTCAATAGCACCTGTACCGGTAGTTCCAGCAGTACCAATGATCATTAATGGATCGTATACCGAATAGTCAAGCTTCTCTAGCTCTTGCTGCAAAATAGCTATATCCATTTTTAAATGAGAATTAATTGGAATTGCTTTAATAAGGTTGGTGCCCAAACCTACCACTTTTACAGCTTTTTGAATGGAGTGATGTGCTTCTTGAGAACAGAAAATGATGGGTTTTTTATCAATGCTAAACATACCTTCTGAAGCAAGAGCAGGATACTTATGATTTAAAGCACACAAAATTGCTGTAAGATTGGCCTCAGCACCCCCAGTTGTAAAAACACCGTCTGCCCTTTCGGTTTGATACCCAAATTTATTTGCAAATTCTCTAATCAATAGATCTTCTACTTCCACTGCAAAAGGTGCATGGCTCCAACCCGCTAATTGAGGATTATATGTTGCTGTTATTAAGTCAGCCATAATTCCAGCGTAATTGGAACGTGGATTGAAAAGGCCAAAGTATTTAGGATGCGGAGTATGGACAGAATACTTCTCAAGGCCATTAATAATATGATCAATGGCCTTTTCGGGATGTATTCCATTGGCTAATTCTTGTGAGAGGAGCGATTCTCTTATGTCTTTAATGTTTAGCTCTGGGTTAGTAGTTCGCTCTTTGGTTGAGCTGTAATAATCCTCCAGCTTATCAAAGACGTATTCAATTATCTTTTTTCTGCTCTGTTTATCAAAATCAAATTGCATAGGAATTCATCAATTATGTTTTAACAATATTCCTAACAATCATAAAATAATAAAACCCGATTCTTGCTGTTAATGATTTATAATTACAACACTGGAAGATTGCCATTTAAAAATCAGTCGTTATTCTTCGAGCGGTTTAAAAATTTTCTCAAATGCGTGGTAAACAGCTATATGTAGTGCATCTCCATGAGATTTATCTTCTAAAAATTCAAAGAACAATTCCGTATGCTCTGTTTTTTGTTGATTTAACTTATGAAACAACTCTTTAGCTGTTCGCTCCATAACTTCTCCCTCTTTTCCTACTGCTATGTAAATAGACTTATTTAAGTGATTAACCTTTGCTTGTTCATCCAATAGCTTTTCATCATCCCACCACAAACTTGGACTTACAATGATATAGTTATCAAATAATTCCGGCTTTTCGAATAGTATTTGCGTTGCGAACAGCCCTCCTAAAGATTGGCCAATAATAGTTTTAGATGAGTCTGTTTTAAATTTAGCTTCAATAAATGGTTGCAATTCTTTTTCTAAGAAGCTAATGAAGTTTTCAGACTTCCCCGATGTAGGAAATTCTTTTTGGTCAAGTTCATTTTTAGAAGGATAAGTAAAATCTCTTTTACGATCTACATTTCCAATTCCAACCACAATGGATTCCGGAATTATATTGATCCATGGGAATGAACCAAACTGAACAATGCCCGCTATATGTATAAAGTCTTCATCTTTTGAACCATCTAGAAGATAAATTACTGGATAGTTTTTTGAGCTGTCAGGCGAATAGCTTGAGGGTAGATAGATATTTAACTTTCTTGTTTCGTCTAGAATTTTGGATTGAATATTTATAGACTTTCCAATAGTGAATTCGGTTTCACTAATTTTTTTTGGCAAGGATTGCGCAGCGGTAATAAAGCCGTTCACAATTAATATGATTACTAATGGTATATGTTTCATTTTTTGGGTTTTCATAGTGGTTTTAAAATGCTAAATATTAAGTTAAGAATCTAGTTGTAATATTATTTCTGAACAACAAGTTTAATCGAGTAAAAATCAAGACTTAGCCCTTTGGCGCAAGATTGAGCCTATAATGATCTCAGTACTTTATTATTAAGGGCATTTCTGGCCTGAAATCTACTGTTGTTCCTGTTTTAAAATTATCGAAGGTTATAGTCATCAATTCTTCTTTGCCCATTTTAAAATGAAATGCATCGAAGTTGTTAAGAGTTGTCATGGCTTCCGACCGATCGTTTGTATTTCGGCTTTTGATCATAATAGATGTGGCCTCCTTTATACCGTTTGGATGATTCAAAAGATGTGTAAAACGTTCTGGCTTAAATTTCTTATGGTTGGGGACAATGAAAATAGCTGGTTCCAGAAAATGAGTGTAGATTGATTTTGACATCATGTAATAAGTACTGTCTTCCATCCAATCTTGTTGGTAAATAAAACTTTCAAATTCTTGCTGTGAAGTATCCTTGCTCAAGAGATGTAAACCTATGCCAAAAGGAGAAGCCTTATTAGTTTTCCAGTCGGGTTTTAAAGACATGCTTTTTAGATTGTGCTGAATATTATTCTCATTAAACTCTTGTTGATTTTCAACGCTGATTAGTTCGATATACATATTACCCACTAGGATATAACTGCCTGCTGTACCCTGACCTTTGTGAGGTTTCCCTTGATGCGTCACAAAACCATTTGATTCAAAAAGTTGCTTTACTTTTGAATGATCCTTACACCATATAAAGATATGGTCAATTCCAAGGCTATTATTGGAAATGATTTGCCCATTTGTTTTGGTAAACAGCACCAAATTAAATGCAATTAGTAGAAGAGTGGTTTTCATATGATTTAAGTACATAATTTTTCTTCCAATCTTGTTTTAGCAGTCATCCTCCATTCGCTTTTTAGCATACTTAAAATCATACTATCTCTTCTTTCACCATTGGGCTTGTACAAATTGCTTCTTAATATGCCCTCTTCTTGGCAACCGACACTTTTTATTGCATTTATACTTCTAATGTTTTGCTTATCCACTCGAAATTGGATCCTTTCCATCAAGAGTTCTTCAAAAGCAAATTCAAATAATAAATACTTACAATTTTTATTGAGTCCAGTGCCTTGAAATTTTTTACCATACCAAGTAAATCCGATTGAACAGGTCTTGTGCAAAGCATCTATTTCATATATTCTAGTACATCCTGCATACTTCTGCAGCTTTTTATCAAAAACACTAAACGGATAAGCTATCCCCTTTTGCCTATTCACTATTGCCTCTTCAATATAACTGAGGAGGTTCTCTTTAGATGAGACATCATGAAGCGTGTATTTCCATAGCCCCTGTTCCTTAGTCACGATATCCGATAGATTATGGACATCTAACAGCATCAAAGGTTTTAATCTCACCCTTGGATTCTCTAGGACGTAATGCTTTTCTAAATCAATCATTCCCATAGATTATGAAGAAATCTAATTACATTCTTGTTAGCAATCTTATCTGTAATTTGAGAGCCGAATTTAGAATCAATTACCTCAAGGACATGTGGATAGCAACTAGCATTTTCATGTTCTTTATAGAAAAAAGGTATTCTTGACTTATCTGGATGATCTTTGTGGTAAAAATAATCTGCACCAAAACAGATATTATCTTGAGCTCCAATATTGATTGCATGTTCAAGATGGTCAAAAAGAGCATTTGGATTACTATTATTCACAAAAGCTCTCAAAAAATTAAGTCCTATTAGTCCTTTTTGATCAATAATTTCTTGCGCTAACTCATCAGGTAGATTGCGTGGATGATCGAAGACATGTCGATAATTTGAATGACTGGCTATGATCGGAATATCAAAATTCTGTTTAGAAATGTAGTTGATGATATCGTAGGCTAAAGCATCACTCGTATGGGAAAGATCAATAGCAATTTTTTTATTATCTAAATAATCTATTAATGTTTTCCCATCTTCTTTTAAGCCAATTGAAGTATAATTCCCACCACCAAATCTATTTTCGGCATGGTGGGTTAATCCAATATATGTGATATTTCCTACTAAGCCTTTTATTTCCTCTAAGTTTTGTAAACCCTCTTTTAGCGATAAATCTTCATCGCAAAAGGCAGAAGCATTCTCAATAGAAGCCAACATTCCAATTCTTTCAATCTCATCTACTTCAGGAATAATTCGATTTTTAATCGAATTCAGTTGACTATTATTAATATTTAAACCATAAAATAGTTCAGCTTGCTTGATCCCAAGATGATGACTTCCTTTTGTAGTGAGAGCAAAAATTGCCATTATCTGGAGCTTAACATTTCCTTCCAGCAAGTATGGTATTGCGCATCCCAAATCCCTATCATGAAGATTTGAATTTGGATTTAGTAAATAATATAATAAGTCACAATGTAGATCTATGACAGGTTTCTTCATGATATTGATATTAGTCTTCACTAAATAGAAGTTCAAGAGTTCGGTTAGGCCTGAATTGCTCAAACTTAAACAGTTTTTGCATCCAAAACTTGAATGAATTTGCTAATAGCTGATAAAACTGATTTTCGATTCGCTATTTCTGTAAACCATTTTTAATATTTTATTGTCAAATTCAAGCTTTCAAATTCTTTTGATTTATTCTGACTTAAATTGTCAAATTCAAGTGTTAGATGGGTTCTATTTCCCTTTTTCAATTTAATAGGACTCTTCCGAATATAGTTCTTAAATTCGATTCCACCTTTTTCCGTTAGAATTTCAAATTCCACTCCTGAAAGATTTTTTATGCCATTTTGATGTTCAATCGGTTCGTTATGCTCTTTTCCTTCTCCTCGAAATGGAAGCCTGAAAGTCCAGGGTAAACTAGGATATTCTTCATTTGTTAGTATATCTATCGACATACCTTTTGGTAAAAAATCAGGTTGGTAAATTTCGCTTTTCTGGAATAGTTCATCCGTTAATTCTGAATTTACCAAACACAGACCAAAAGGTGAATTTCCGTTTCTCCGAAATTGAGAACGTTCCCAAAGTTTTGTCCTTCTGGTTAATTCGCTTTGAATTTCCTCCTCGTTCACCACCCATAAGATTTCAAGGAAAAAATTGCCAAAGTAAAATTTCCGGTTTTTTGTACCCTGACCTGGATGAATCCGACTACTCCCTTCGGATAAACCAAATTGAACCAACTCATTCGCTTCTTCTCCACTGTTACTAGAGAAAATAAATATGTGGTCTATTTTCATACTTTTTAGAATTGGTTCATTGTTTTTAAATCACTAAAAATATGCACAAGCTGTACATGCCTCTTAATTTGATCAAATCTAATCATCTTTACTAATTGAAAACTGAATGTGCTTTTTAAGCAACTAGGATTGATTTCCATCTTGTGCTTGTTTACTCAAGGGATGCATATAGGGCAGAGTACTGAGACGTTTTCCTATCTTAGAACACCGATAACCCTTAAGGCACATCGCATGATTGCCTGCTTTATATGCACCCTTTTTAAAAGCTTTCTTTTTTCAATCAATTAACGATCCGCTGAGATTTTCACCAATACTTTCCCTGTGTCAAAACCAGTATTAAGTATTAAGCAGGAACTCTCCAGCGTTTTAAGGATAAGCAATTCCGAACTGGATGGATTATTTTTTCCTACTAGCATGAAATGCCTATTCATCGGGTGTTCGTATTGGCCGTCTTTTGTTATAAAAAAACTTTCATGATTTTCATCATCTGATAAACCAATTTGATTTAGGAATCCCGAAAGGTCATCTTTAAAATTGGTATTGATATCATTCCAATCGGCTATTTCTGATTCCGGACCATATTGGAGTCTTAGTTCTTTTATAGGTAAATCGTAGGGTGTCAGAAACTCATGTTTTGTGAGTACATATTCAAATCCATCTTGACCTGTAATACTGTTATTAGATAGTTCTAAAATGTTCATTTCTTCCATTTTTTCGCAGGCTTGCAGGGGGATAATTAACAAAGCAGTAATTAATGAAATGATTCCAGTGTGTTTCATAATTGCATTTTTCATTATTGTTTTTTTTAATGATAGAAGTTTTACTTAAAGATTTCACTTGTTATTCCTGTTCTAATTTTTCGGTCATTTCTTTAAGGCTGTCCAAATGCGGACCAAAAGCTTTTTGATTCATTTTATGCGTCAAAAAGTATTGTATTGGAACAAATAAGACTATCGCAGCCATTGAAATGATTAATAGAAAAGGATCCAGAAAAAGACTTTCTGGGCTTTCTTCGCCCATAATTAAAAAAGTAATGATCATCCCAGCTACTATGCTGAGTGGATATAATAATGCAGCGATAATTTCGCTGAATTTCACATAGTCTTTGATTACCGCATGTTGAGATTTCAATTTTTTTAGGATGTTTTCATTGGGTTGATTTAATATTAGACTTATCCGTTTAAGAATACGAAATGATCTGAATAAGAAGTAGATCGCATATGCGCAAAATGCTATTAATAGTGAAGTCAATAAAGAATGACTAAATACAAATATTAATAACAGAAAAATCATTAACAGGCCAGCACCAAAATAAGCCTGTTGTCTCATGATCTGTTGTAACTTATTTAATGGATGGACACTGCTAGATGGTTTAAGTTTTCTTAAATCTTCCGAGCTGATGTTTGTTGTAGTAGTATCATCAGGATTCCAGTATTTTTCAAAATTCATAGCTCAATTATCTTTAAGTATTGTTTCTAATTTATTTTTGATACGAAATAGTTTCACATTACAGTGGTTTACACTTATTCCCATAAAATCTGCAATTTCTGGATTGGTAAATGCATCGAGGTGCATGGTAATGATTGTTTTATCAATGTCGTCCAGCTTTTTTATCGCCAAGTAAAGTCTGCTTCTTATTTCGCTTTCTTCATTATTTTTATCTCCAGGTATATATTCTACTTCTTTATCTAATGGAGAAGTAGTGAGTCTGCTCTTTTTTTTGAGGCTGGTAAGTATTGAATTCAAACTAAGCCTGTATAACCAAGTACTGAATTTGGATTCACCCCTAAATCGGTCTTTGGATATCCAGCAACGCATTAAGATCTCTTGAAACATATCTTCCCTTTCATCTGAAGTATCTATATACATATTGATCAATCTTTTGATCAGGCCCGTATTTTCATTGATATGTGTTAAGAATTCATTTTCATTCATCGATTAAACTCCTCATAATGGTTAATTACTATTTCTAAGAGTAGATAAAAAGAGCCCGTTTCAGACTCTTTCTTATTGGACGTAGTACAACTTAGTGGTTGATTTTGTAAAAAGCCTCTCCAATTGTAATTCCAGAACTTAACAAAAGAGAACCAGCAAGAATTACTATTATAGTAATTGCAGCTACCTTTTCGTTTTTCTTTAAACTGTTAAATTTTGACTGAATACGCATTGTTAAATCTTCCATGTTTTTAAACTTTTTTAGAGTGATATTTTTATAATTTTCTTATTAGTACTTTATGGAGCACAAAAATTACAGGATTCAGAAAAAAATTGAAATAAAATAAAAAAGTCGTTGCTCCGGCTGTATTAAAAGTGAAAATCTGTTTTTAATTTGTATCTAGAGTATCTTTATGAAAGCGCCAGTATGAAAATGGATAGATACTGACTTTCATTTATTTTTTGTTCTCGCTGGTAACTTATTTTCTTAAAAAGTCAGAAACAGCTTGTTTTACTAAGTGGACATCACAAAATGCAGCAATGTGGCCACAGTATCCTTTCAACTCGAAATAATCACATTCCAATATTTTTGATAATTCTCTAGAATAAATAGGATTTACTAGGTGGTCCAGTTCCGCTGTAATAATAAAGATTTCGGATTTGACAATGTCTACTATATTTTCTGGACTTATTTCCCTATCCTTGTAGATATTATGCTTAAGTATAGCTCTAGATTGGAATAATTTATTAAACGGGTTGTTAGGCCGACTGTATCTAGCTGAAATGACTTCTTGAAAATCTTCATTTTCGTAAGCTTCAAAAACTTGCGTTGGTGAAGTGCCTACAAGCAATCCGATGTCACTTATTCTGTTCATTGCATCATCCAAAGTCTCCTTGTCCTTACCAGCGTCTTCAATCAAAGTCACTGTTGTGTTCCATAAAACTTTGTCGTAAAATGATGCTTTTGTCGTTCCATTGATTGCAATTAATTTATTCATAAAGTCTGGATATGCTACCATCCATTCAAATGCTTGCATTCCGCCCATTGAAACTCCAATTAATAATTCTACATGGTCAATCTTCAAATGATTCACTAAAAGTTCATGCTGAGATTTTACCATATCTCGAATACCTATATTTGGAAAGCTCATATAGTTAGATGGAGATGAAGAAATGCCATTTCCTAATGCGTCTGCAACAATTAGGTATTTTCCATCTGTATCTATAATACTTCTTAAGTAGTCTAAATTGTCCTCACTGGTTCCTAAATGCCAGGTAGGCATAAAGACGACATTGCTCTTATCGTTATTTAATTTACCGAAAGTTCTATATCCAATTTTACAATCTTTAATTGTATCGTTCGCAGTTGTTATTAAATCACCAATATTTTGAATCTGTAATTTTGATTGTGCGAGACTAGGAAAATGGAAAATGCAAAATAGAATTATTGTGATGGCTAATTTAAGGCTCATAAGTATCTCTAGAGTTGATTGGGTTTTTAATATTCTACCAATTGAATTATAGGCTAGCTCAATATTAAAGTAGATGAGGCATTAATGCTTGTACGGATTTGCTATTTTTAACAGTCAAGTTCTGCGGCACTATATTGGTTTAGAGAAAGGTTGGAATGCAGAAGTTATTTGAATTTGTTTGATTTAATGTCAAAAAAAAGCGCTGGATCCCCACCCAGCGCTTATATTTCAACCAAAACCTTACAAAGTCATTGACTTGATAAGATGATTCAAATGTAGTTAAGCAGTTAGGAATTAGCAAATTGTTAATTCAAATATTTTATTTAGTTTACAGGATGCATGTCGCAAAGTAGCAGTAATTTAAAAATTAAATCAAAACATATAAATATGTGCTTTTTTGGTAAAATCTTAATTAAAATTAAATTTATATCTTAAGAAATACCATTAAATAGTGAGATATGCTTACTTATAGTATTATATTCAAATGCTGCAATATGTCTTTAGTGAATTTTGATAACGGCCTTTTTTCATGTTCCGAATTGTCAAGATAACTACCCCAAATAAATCGATCGATTTCGGATTGCTGCTTTCCTAAGCCTCTGTAAGACTCGATTAACCCATCATAATACGATGCATTATAGGCTTGAGCTTTACTAATAATCTCCTTTAAATAGTCTGAGTGTTCTTCATATAATTCTTTCAAATGAAATACTTTTATATTACTGTTTATGTTCGAGAAGTCAATTTCAACATCGTTTTTTAAAACCCAATCCAGAGAGGCTTGCTCTCCCTCTTTCGTTTTCAATATGAATTTACAGTTATCATTAAAGCCTTTAAAGTAAGGATGTATATCAATATCACCTATTAATTTTGTGTGATTACAAGTAGAGCAGGATGGGATCAAATTATAAAAAGATAATGCTAATTCAGGATATGACGCCTTTGGTTTAAAATGATCAAGTTCAGGACTAATTCTACCTTCTTTAATTGTAAAGGTATATTGCCTGTTGCAGTAAGGACATGCCCTTAAGTTTAAGCGTTCAAGTAACCAATGGCCATGACTGGAACGCATGACTTTATATTGGTTTATCATATAATTTTTAAATTCCTCAAAGTCGTCTGGATTGGCTACTTTTAATCTTCCATATATAGTGTGGATATTATCAAAATCTTCTGGCTTGGCCTTAATAATATCAGGTAAATTTGTAATGAAATATTCTTTTAACCGATTGGAATTGGCTCTTCGATTTGTAAGCTGTAATCTTGAAAGGTATTCGTCAATGATTTCTTCTAAATTATTACGTTCTATCTTTATCATTTTCCTGACTTTAATTTTTCAATTTCATCTCTTAACTTTTGAATCTCAGCATTAAGATTCAATAGTTCTTTATTAGGGTTTAGTTCATTATATTTTTTTAGTAGTTGACTTTTAATAAATGGTTCACCTACCAGAAGAATCTCATTATATAAATATTCATCAATTTTACCTTTATGAAGTTTTGCAAACATTTCATTTATTTTACGCTTAGCGAAATCACCAATTGGTACACCATCAAGAAAAAAGCCATTTTGTAAAAGTGAGTGGATATTAGCTCCAAATGTATTTTCCTGCATATTATCATATACCTGTTTACCATTATCTAAAAATAATACATTGTTTTTTGGGATGTCCGATAAAATAAAGGGGGAATGAGTAATCAGTTGAATATTAATGCTTTCAATATTAAAGTTCATCTGGCAAATACTATTAATAAGATGGTTAACAAATTGTCTCTGATATTCAGGATGAAAATATAACTCTATCTCATCTAGGATTATATTGATGTGTTTATAGCTTATTCTTCTGTGATTACTTTTAATGGAGCTTAAGTTTCTTATATGATAAAGTATAGAACTTGTTGTATAAACAAACTGTTTTTCTCCCGAGCTTAGCTGAGAAAATTTATACAGAGAATTATTTTTACCTTTCTCAGACAAATTAATTTCTGTACTGAAACAATGAGGTGGTATCAAATCTATATAGCGCCATTTTTTGAGATCCTTTCTGCGACTTATAGTTTCTGAAAATTCTTGTATTGAGTAATTCTGTGATGTTATGTGTCTTAGCTCAAGAAATGCTAAAATCTGTCTGATTCTATATGTGATATGGCTTCTGTGATTATCTATTTCAATTAGCAATTCCGTTAATTCTTCATTTCTCTTATCATCCCATTTATCCGAATACTCTGAAGCTAATGCTGCATAATTATCAAATGCATCATAACGACTTACTTTTATAGTTTTATAAGCAAGATATAATAAAGCTATTTCATATTCCGTATCTTTTTTAGTTGACTGTCTAAACCGGTATCTAGAGCTCCAAAAGGCTATTATTTTATTTTTTAATTCTTCGAAAAAATCATCTGGCATTTGTGTACCACTATTATTATTCCATTGTTTTTTGATGTGCAACCATTTATTTTTCACTAATTCAGGCTGAAGTTCAATTGATAAAGAGCTAACAATGTTTTTTTCGTTAATTTCAGTAAAAAGAACATTTTGTTTCATATTCTCATTAAAAAACAAAGAGAATAACCTGTCGATAGCTAATTCATTTTCTCTCAAAATATTGATATTGCCATCTTCCCTCATGGGGTTTAATACTAGTGGAGTTTGATAGCCATCATTTTTGTGAAAAACACCCTTAAGCCATGAAACCTTTTCAGCTTCTTTACCTCCTGACATATAATCAAAAGAATTAAATGCATGTAAAGAATAATTCATTACTATTGAGTAAAAAAGATTAAGACTCAGTACTTTTTTCTTTCTTAAACCCGTGCTTCTCCATTTATTTTCTGAAAATTTCAGAAGAAAAATCTTATCTCCTCTTTGCTCAAGAAGATAATAATAAGAACCTAGTTCAAAATACATTTGGGCATAAATCGATCTTACAAAGGTTAGATTCGCGTCAACAGAATGAGATAAAATTTTACAGGCTATATTATTTATTAAACTCAATATAATATCTATCAGAGCACTTTTACCGCTTCCATTCTTGCCCACAATTGCTGAAATAGATATCTGAGGTTGCTTTGAGAAACTTTGGTTGAAAAATTCCGGACTCAAGTTACCGTTCTCTTTTTTATTAATCTTGAGTCTTTCTTGATTATCGGTCTCCAATAGTTCATAATCTCTATAGAAGTAATAAGGTTTATTGGTTTGGAGATTTTTTTTTACTTGCTCTCGACATTCATTTAATATGTTTACTGCAATAATTTTAAGTTGGCTTTCCATGAAAGTAAATATTTTTGGTTGAAAGTAAATTAATTCTCAAAAAAACTAGTAATAATAGATTTATGCACAACTATTCTAAATTATATAAACTGTCAAGGAATGCAGCTCGTGCATTACTGATTTTTTCTTCGACTGAGTTTGCAGGATTTGGGTTCTTCCACAAGTTACTGTCATATATTCTTTCTACGATATTCTCCAAATATCTTTCGTAATTCATGCCTGACTGTGTGATTCCATAAACCTTATAAAGTCATTGACTTGTTTAGGGATTGGTAATATATACAAGCCGTTTATTAAATGCAAAATTAATTTTATAACTATTCAAAATTAGATAGAGCCCATTCTTTATTAAGATTGGCTTCCAATGCGGTTTCTTTGTTGGATTGAAACATCCAGAAGAAATCTAGGGCTGATCTTTCTTCTATTTGATCTATGGTTACCAGGGCATCGCTGATTGTTTTTTTAGCGTCTTGCTGTTCGAATATAAAGCTTGCTGCATTGATATAATCTCCTTCTTCTTTTAATGCTACTATCTTCCAATAGCCTGTTGGTATTTTATGGGCTTCATCAGAACCTGGTAATGTGCCAATTGACTCGCCATCATATAAGGGACCTGTCATGACATAGACTTCTCCTGTTTCTTCGCAAAGCTCTCTTACTTTCTTTTCTATTTTAGCCCATACACCTGAGTTTAGACTGCCATTTTGAGGGGTGATGTTGGAGAGGTAATTTGTTTGTTGCCAATCAGGATGGCCATCAAATGATGCTAGAGGTGCCTGATGTCCTCTATGTGTTTTTAGTTCTGCAAATGCCCCATCATAATCGCCATGATCTCCAGGATAGGGTTCTAATGTTTCATCATCTTCTAGCCATGGGTCTTTTTCCCAGTCCCGGGTTTTCTTTGAGCCATTGATTATATCAGGTGTTAACCTGTAGGCTACCCAGTCTGCGAATTTTGTATCGTCATTATTGCTGAGCGCATAGATGTCTCTATTGATTAAGTCATTTGTTTCTGGCGTGCCATATGGATAGCCTCCTAAAAAATGTTTGCAATGGATTTCGGGTCTGTTCTCCTGACTAAGAACTGAAAATGGAAGTAATAATAGAAGGAGGAGTAAAATCTTTTTCATCTTTGATTTTGGTTGTTGGTGGGTTTAATATAGTGATTTTATGCAAAAAGAATTGAAAAGTGATAAATAATGCATAAAAATACTAAATCACTTTGATGTTTTGAGGAAGGGAATTTTTAATCCCCTTTTTTATGTTTGTGTGGCTTGAGTGATGGTGTATTACCAGGTGTTTCTTTATTATCTCTTTGGCGCTTGTCTGGTTTTCCTGTTGATTTAGCAATCTTTTTTGGACCTGTTTTAATTCCCATAATGTACCTCCCTTTTATTTGGTTTGTATTGTTTATACAATATAGTAATTAATTATTAATGAGGAGGTTATAGTTTTCGAATATTTTTCTGCTGTTTGAATACTATTTGTAAATGAACGTTTGTAGATGGCTTTAAATAGTAAGAGATTAAGAAAAATTGTTGGCTATTTATAATCTTTTTATCTAATTTGATGTTAAATATTTTTGAGGTTTCTTAACTTTATAAAATGGCAGTACAAATCAAAAAAGAAATAGTAAATCAAAAAAAGTATAAGATTACTAAATCTGGAACTTTTTATATTGATCAAAAAGACATTATTAAATCAGATCGATTTAAGCAAATCGTTCACCGATTAAAGCCTGTTAGTAAGCTTAAAAAGGGATGAGTTGGAGCTTACTTCTTTTACCACTTTTAGGAGGATATTATTTTTTGTCTAGGTGTATTAAGTGGAAGTATTTTTATAGGCGTATTGAACGACAAAGACTCATTTTCAATTCCCTTCTAGTAGGATTTATCTTTTTCTTAAGTGGATATTCAATATGGTTTACACTTAAAAGCGTTTTCCCTTTCGAAGTTGAGCACTTTATTTTATTCAGCGGCATAAGTGTACAATTTTTCTTCCCTGCTCTCCTTTCATTTCTTATAGCTTTCTTATACACAAAATCCTTTAATTTGATTAAAAGGGAAAATGAAAATTGGTATTTGGCTGAAGTTATTCGCAAAACTGGAAATTCATTACAAATAGATTTTCTAAGAAGCTATTTTTTAGAAGAGATTGTTATGATGACCTTGAAAAATGGGAAAGTGTACGTTGGACTTGTCTCAGAATTACATGAACCACATCCGGATTCCTCTTTTGTTAGATTAATTTTATTTTATAGCGGCTACAGAAATGAAAAGATGGATGTGAATTTAGAAAAGGATTATAATCTCAATGTTTACAGTGATGGAAATGAAGATACGGATTTAGTGTCGGTGGTTATTTCTGAGCCTGAAATCTTAAGCATGACTTTCTATAATCAAGATGTTTATGATCGCCTGAATTCAGAAAATTAGAGGCTTTATCTGTAAATTATACTTATGTTTTTCTTATAAGTTCTCACTTCCTTTTGATAATAAGTATTTAAAATCTTCATTTGGTAAGATTTTAGATACTATGAAAGTAGCCGTTTCCTTATTGATTATTTTTGACAAGGTTAGATCAACGATTTTCCCTTGTACCAATTGCTTCCAGTTTTTCTTATTCAATGTTTTACTTAGTGTTTTGAGTTCTTCTAATTCATTAAATAGTATTTCTTGACCAAGACCAAGTATTTTGAGTTCTTTCATTACCTCATCAATTGAATTTTTACTGTCCTTAACCGTTTTTCGTTTCCTTGATCTCTGCCATTTTCCTAATTGTAATTCGCCTTTGATTGTAATTTGGTATTCATCATTAGAAGAATTTATAAAATATAATTTGGCAAGCTCATGGATTACTTCTCTTAATTCATCTTTACCCCTAGGTAAAACAATTCCATTTCCTGCTAAAATCCATTCAATAGAGTAGAAATGTTTGTCTTTTAGTTTATTTAATTTAAAAAGTATAAGGTATAAGATATCGTCAATAGAGTGTTCTTTGATGTTAATTAAGGGCTCCTTTTTAAGAATTGTATCTGAATGTGAAAGAACTGCAATGAATTTTTCTAAGAATTCAATTTTGTTGTTTAAAACTCTATTTACCTTTCTGTCCTTATCTTGGATTGAATCTCCACTCTTTATGTAATACCATCCAAAAAAATCACCAATTCCGTAGGATTCATAATTATTCCATAACCAATTATCAGGATCGGTAAATGAGTTATCGAAAACAATCTGTATTTTTTCATCAAAAGAATCTCTTTTCTCAATAGCATTTTTCAAATCATACTCACTTCTATTTTCCTTTTTGTAAAGCTCCTTTAAATCGTCAATGACAGGTGTTATCGATTCATTAAATTTTTGAAGCGATGATTTGATTCGAATATTTTCCATTTATTTAGCATTTTCAAACGGATCCTGCATGCTTTTTTGTTTAAGCCATACTGTTTAATCTTGTAAAAATACATCAATTTTCACCGCTTCTGTATTGGCTACATAGAGGAAAAATTCGCTTTGACTTTGGTTGAGGATGTTCTGCATCTGTTATATTATTAGAGTTTAGCAAGGAGCTCTTTTGCTTTGGTTCGATTATAAGCATCATCCGGTGAAATCTTATCATAAACCATGAAGTAGTGATAGTTTTTTCCTGCTAAATCAGCCCATTTGTTTCCTAATCTTCTCTTGGACGCACTATCAGGATTGTCTCTGTCGTCACCTTTCGTTTCAAGTAATATGATATTTCCTGATTTGGTTACCACTATGAAGTCGGGGTAATGATTAGATTTGAATCCATTGATCGAAAACCCCTTACTTCTACCAAGGTTTCTATGCCAGAATGCAATGTTGTTCATACTGGCAATATCTGTAATGATAGTAGTTTCAAAATTATTCATGGAGCCTTCACGCTCATATAAGGAATTGCTAATGGAACCACCTAATATGCCAGGCACAATTGCATCTGCAAATTGCCAAGTGGGTTTTGTCACAACCTTACCGATTTTGACCATGTCGTTAAACTGTTCTTCCGCATAAGCATCAGCATGTAGTCTTACCTTAGCTTTGATTTTTTCAGCGTAACTATACTTCCTAACCAAAATATCCTTCAATTGCTCGGGATTAAGGCTGGCTAAAATACGCTCTATGTATTTGCGTATTTCCTGATCAGAGATCGGATACATATTTCCTACAAGCTGAATAAGCTGATGTGCAATGTCTTTTACTTGGTTTTCTTTTGGTTTAGCCAGTATGTACTCCACCATTGGATCTTTTACTAACTGATCCTCTATTTTTGTGAAGCGTGGGGTGTATTCATCTTTACCCACTTTTTCAATATCCACTTTGTATAGGTCAGAAGAGATTTGGTCAAAGTCTATTTTGGTATCCTCATTTGATAGCTTGAAATTCTTTAACAGTGCTTCTTGATTTAGCAGTTCTTCACCTGTGCCAAATATGTCACCTTGAGGCGTTTCCAAATAAAATTGTGGGAGTTGTATTTCCTTGGCAACCTCTCTATGCTGCTCAATAAGTTTATATCTTTTTACTTTATCGCCCATTTCCATGAATTGGTTTTCGTCAATTGGTTGGCTTTGCTGTTTTTCAATTTCAGCCTCCATTTCTTTGTTTTGCTCTTCGGCCATTGATTCAATTTCAACTACTACAGCATCTTCTGAAGGAGTCTCTGCTTCAAACTCAGGATTGAAAGAAACACGGTCTTTGTCGATTTCATCTTCTTGATTCGTATCTGATTCTTGTTGTTCGGGGAAAAGGAAAGATTCCATGGGATCGCCTCCCGAGGATTTTTTTTCCTCCTCTGGCATTATGTCTCTTTGGCGATAATCCTTTTCACTGAAACCAGATGCTTGTAGGCCTTCTACAATATTTTGAAGTGTGTCATTGAATTTTGCTGAAGCAGTTAGCACATAGGAAACATTAAGTAAAGAAGCTGCATGCTTCATTACGTAGGGCTGGCGTAAGACACGCCCTAAGATTTGTTCTACATCTACTGCTGATGATTTGTCGGCAAGGGAAGCCAATATGTAAGCAAAAGGACAATCCCAGCCTTCCTTTAGTGCATTGATGGTAATGATGTATCGAACAGGGCAAGATTTATCCATCAAATCAATGCCTTTTAGTTCATCCCTATCTGCCGTTTTAATTTTTATTTGTTCCTCAGGAATTCCAATTTTCAGCAGTTGCTCCTTTAGCTTGTCAAAAGTGGTATTGTCATTATTCGTTTTGGGTTGTGCTTGAAACAGTACGATAGGGCGGATGTATTTTCCACCCTTTTTATGTTGGTCTATTGCCAGAACTTCTAGTTTTCTTTGAAGATGTAGCGCACTATTAATGACTTCTGTTTTATCATGGTGGTTATAAACAATTACGGGAAGCTTTACCATATGCTCCTTCTTCAGCTCAATAGCAGGTACTAAGCTGATGATGTTGCTGTTTTCCTTAGGTGTAGCAGTTAGGTCAAGAATGAAAGATGGATTGAGGTTTTTGAGCATGTCAACACTCAGCTTACTTTCAGCATTATGACTTTCATCTACTACTAAAACAGGATTTAAGCTCCTAATTACATTGATGAGTGCTGTTTCGTCTGTGTTGTCGAGTACATGAGAATGGTCTTTGTACTGCGCTACAAAAGGGGCTAATTGCCCATTTTCCTGGAATACTTTTCTATCTTCTTTGTTGGATGCTCGGAGACTGGCGAAACTCATTACAATAATAGTGAGCTGGTCTTGAACCACCGTAGGATTGAAGTTTGAGCCTTGGAGTAAGTCCTTTTTTTCGTAAACTTCTACTCTATGATTAAAAAGCGTGTCTAATCGTTGTCGATACGGATGTTCCGGATTGCTAAGATTGCTTACAGTTTGGTTTAATAAATTGCTCCATGGGACTAACCAAACAACTGCTTTGGGTAATTCACTACCAAAAGCATTGAAAATAGTGTGCAGTGCATTGCAGGCAATAAAAGTTTTGCCCCCAGCTGTCGGTACCTTGATACAGACGTTTGCAGCATTTGGGATATTGTTTTTATAGGGCTCCATACCTTCACCAGTGATGGGGTTGTAAGGACCAATCTTGTCTTCCCAATAATTATTAAAGGCCACATTGATTTTCTTGTATTCCTGCACGTAGCCCAGATATTGCTCAAGGTCTTGAATGACTTTATGTTGGTAGCTTTTTAATTCCATGCTTAAATTGTTTCAAGTTGAGTAATCCAATTATTGAATCGAGGTGATTTTGCTCTTAGATTTACTAGCCCAATATTATCGGCTAAAATGGTTCCATAAACTATTTTATTATAGCCATCAATCAGTCTATACAACCTCTTGGAAGGTGCATTTTTAGGATTATCATTGATTAATTCCGGATTTGGATATTGATCCAGTATTCTTATTAATTCTGGCTTATCCTTAAATTCTGATGACTCGAAAGTTGCCTCAAATGAATCAAGATTATTAAATAACAAACCTTCAAATTCATGCAATTGGTAATATGGCATAAATCTGTTTCTCAGGTCATCTGGTATCTGATTTAACATAGCTGATTCAAGAAATGTCATCCGTTCGGCTCTATCTACTATAGACTTAGATTCGTCCCATTCGGGATATTTGAACTTGTCAGGGATTCCATAATAGTCAATCAGCGTTGTGACTGTTGAATTGCCTTCTCTGAGATGTCCTAAAATTTGGTCTTTCAAGATTTTCCAAGGCACAATACCGCCAGCTGATTTCTTTATCAGCGGAGTTTGAATAAAAATATTTTTTGAAGTAAAGTGAGGTTCTAAAACATCTCTTATAAATTCCTGTTCTGTAGGACCCTCACAAATGATTACTAATCTCTTCATACACTTACTTGTTTGGTTGTCCTCCTAACAAAATATTTCTTTGCCACAAATCACCTACATTGTAGGTATCTAGCCACTGTTTCAAGTCCTCCTCCTTGAGCCTATTGAATTGACTTTCACCCTCAACTTGATCTACAGTAATAATATCTTCTGGTTCGAAGTGATTCACTAAATCTGCAGATTGAGTAGCTAAAATAACTTGAACCTCTTTAGCTGCTACACTTTTAATCATGCCAGCTAATTTAGAAATAGCAAAAGGATGTAAGCCCAGCTCTGGTTCATCAATTATAATGCTACTTGGAAGATTCGGTTGCATAAATAATGTGGTAAGTGCAATAAATCGTATAGTTCCATCTGATAAATCGGAGGCTCCGTAAATCGTAGATCCATATTTACTTTTCCATTGTAGACGCGTATAACCTTCTTTATTAGGTTGAAAAAAGAAATCGGAAAAGTATGGAGCAATGCTTTGAATCGTTTGAATTATTCTGTTGTAAACTATCTGATAGTTATTTTGAATAAAATACAGAAAAGCGCTTAAATTACTACCTTCTTCATACAAGTAAAATTGATCATTATCCACATGACTCATTTGACTAAAAGGAGAGTTTTTACTTGTATCATGGAAATGGTATTTTCTATAGCTGTTGAGGTGCTTTATCACATATTTAGCTCTATAATTGTCTGTAGCTTTTATCCTTGCCTCAGTTCCAAAATTTGCAATATTTCTCCCTTCATTTCCTTTGTATATCAAATACTCTGTATCAAAAATGAAGTGTTCTTCACCTAACTGCAATGTGGCTTTATATCCGTTGATGCCTTTGCCAAAACTTGTGCTAAAATTGATTGAATGAGTGTTTTCAGAACCTTTGTGTAACATCTTTTCTGCACCCCCTCTTAACGCTATGTATTCTTTAAGTTGTCTATCTTGCAAAGCATTCAGAAACTCGAAGAAAGAGATAAAATTACTCTTTCCAGAGCCATTTGACCCAATCAGAATATTAATAGGATTCACTTCTAGCCTAATGTCTTTAATTGATTTATAACCTTGTATTTCGATCCAATCCATAACTTAAAATCTGGTTATATCCCTCGGGATTTTCTTGAAAATGATATTGTGTTTTGCCATAAACTCTTTTGATAGCAGGCAATTATCTGCATAAATTACATATTTTTCAGCCTTGGTTTTGATGGTAGCCAAGAAATCATGGTCAAGTGTGGTGATTTCATCCGGATGGTAATAAAAATAATAGGCGGTTTGGTCACGCTCACCCAAATAATGTTTGCTTTCAGCCTTTTTATTTTGAGATTGCTTCAGTCGTTCCTCCTTCGCAATGACGGGAATTGAAGTTTTTGTTTCACTATACCAGATGTACTGTCTAATCTTATCGATTCCCACTTCTTCGTTCAAGTGTTCTTGATTTTCTCCAATGAATAGTGGCTCGCCTAGCTCGTAGTAATCAAAACTACCTCCAGTACCTTCTATTGTTTTTTTACCCTCTCCATAGCCTTTTGCAACACGTTTTACCCTTTCTGCTGTGATATCTTCTGCATAGTCTTCCATCTCAACAAGAATAAACTTACGATTGCCCCCATCTAGTTTATTGAGGTTAAGTACTGCATGAGCAGTAGTACCTGAACCAGCAAAAGAGTCGAGAATAATGGATTCTGAATCCTGAAAGGAGTTCAGCAATAATTCTAATAATCTTACAGGTTTAGGATAATCAAATGCACTCTTTTTGAAAATTCCTTCGAGATCAATACTGCCTGAACTTTTTAAACTAATTATAGAACGAAGAAGAAAGTCATTTACCTCATCTAAATATTTTATTGAACTGGGCTGTGTGTTTTCGTCTTTTGCAAACCAAATCTTTCCGCATTTATAAGAACCATCAGGTAATTCTTCAATCTCATCATAATTTACATTTGCTAAAAATGTGTCTTCTTTCCATCTCCAGCCTCTGTCTGGAACTTTACAAGGTTTATTAGATTTTGGATGAAGTACATCATAACGGGGACCAAAAGTTTGCCCATTCGGCCAACTCATATTAATCTTGCCCCATAGCTTATAATTACGATCAAGATTATTATATAAGGTTATTCCTCTGTCATATCCGTTTTTCTTATATAGTTTTTTAACTTCTGTTTCGGTTTCAGCAATTGATAGATTCTTCCGTTTAGATTTTTGAATGAGTTCTTCTATTTCATCAATACCTTCTTTTAGCTGAGTAAAGCGGTGGTCATGTTTACTTTGTTTTGAATAGAGAAGAATATACTCATGAATGTTACCGATTCCTTTATCATTCTTTGGCACTCTTTTATTCCATACTATCTGCTCAATAAAATTATTTGATCCGAAAATCTCATCAAGTAATATCCTAATCGTATGAATTTCATTTTCATCAATTGAAATAAAAAATACACCGTCATCCTTTAATAGTCTCTGAAGTAACCGCAATCTAGGATACATCATACAAAGCCATTTGTCATGCCTACTAAGATCTTCTCCTTCTTTTCCAACTATTTCTCCTAACCACTTTTTAATCTTTGGGTGATTCACATTGTCATTATATACCCACTTTTCAGTTCCTGTATTGTAGGGAGGGTCAATGTAGATGCATTTGATTTTGCCTTCGTATTCGGGTAAGAGAGCCTTCAATGCTTCCAGGTTATCTCCATGAATAATCATGTTCCCTGCCTCTGCTGAAGATTCGGCAGACACGCCTTTTTCGGCACTAAAGTGGTATTGATGCTCTAAAACACGAAAGGGTACATCTCTGTGATGATTGACTACCTTTTCTTTTCCTATCCAATTAAGTGTTGGCATTTAAAAATTGATTGATATGACTAAATCCTAAAATTACTGATTTCAAATATATGAATTTTATATGAAGGCTAAACGTTTAGGTTTAGTCTTAGTGTTGATAATTGTATAAGTTTGTATAATTCAATAAAGTATTAAAACTAACTTAATTCATTTTCGAAAATCAAGAAAGTAAATCACCGCAATTTGAGTTTGGTTCAGCACTGAATGACGAACTCTATGAGAATTTAAAGAGAGGTCCAGGCTTTATAGAAAGGATAAAACCTTTGATTGAGCAAGGAGCTGATATTAATGCTCGAAATTCGAATAAGGAAACGGTATTTCAGGCAACTGGAAGTTATTACAGCAAGTTAAATCATGATATTGTACGTTATTTGGTTTTAGTAGCTAAGGCGAACATAAATGCTCATGATGATGAATATGTTACAAGCTTGTATTCCTTGGCATTAAGTGAAGATCCTGAGCGGTTAAACCTATTCCTGGAATTAGGAGCCAATCCTAATTCCATAACACCAGACACTTTCGAGACTGTTTTAGACGATATTGAATCACTTCATTATTCAGCCTATGAAGTTTTTGAGAATAAGGAAGAATCTTTACTGGAGGCAATTGAAATCTTAAAATCTTATGGAGCAAAAAGCGCTCATGAATTATTTACCACTGAGCCAAAGGAATATCTTGCTGTGAATATGTTTTATCCTACATTTTTGGTTTCTAAATATGGGCAAATGAAGGTGGAAGATTTGACTAGTGATCCTGCTGTTTTAAAAGAGATTAATGAGTTGGAAAGACTCAAAAAGCAGTATGAAAATATTGGTGATGATAAAGAGCAATTAGCGTTTTATAAAGGGGTTGTGGGGAATCATGTTCGGAGAATTAATGTGTTGTTGGAGGGGTTGGAGGTTTTGAAGGGGGTGGAGATAGTGGGTTTGGCCAAATAAAAAGTCATTTAACCTTTAACTTTATTATATCTTTTTTAATCTTAGACATAATATCAAAGTTACATATCTAAAGTAAACTTCTATGAACCAGAACCTACAGCGTAAGATAAAGAAGCAAATCCATGATACTTTCGCAATTAAAATTGACCCTAAACCGAACAAAATAACTGTTGTTCAATCCAAGTTTAGAATTTCAAAAAAGTTAATGGCGGAAGCTTCTAAAAAAGTGATTCCCATAATGAAGGAATATTTGCAAGGAAAAGGTGAATATGAAAAGCGTGAGCTGAAGGAATTTGCTCAGATTGAATTGGAGAAAGAGTTTGAGGAGTTTATGAAGGGGTAAGTACTATTGAATAATGCAATCTTATACGGTCAAAGAATGCTAGTAAAATAGAAAGATTTATACTGGACGTATTAACCGGCAAGTATAAGCGTAGTGTGGGATTAGAAGCCCTTCACTTTCGGTTTAACTTTATGTTTATTAAAATTCAATTCGTTTAAATTTAGCCCTTTCGCGCGCATTATGCTTTTACAACGTGATTTATTCCTAAATTGCCATTTTTGCAAATTTAAATTTTTATGAGTCAACAACTAAAGAAGAAACATAAATTAATTGGAACACCTTTTTTGGGTTTATGGACTTCAACCCTTGGCCTTTTTGCAGGTTTAACAACAATTGTGCTTTATGGTGTCGCAGGAGCGGAATTCAAAGAGTCGCTTGGCCTTTCTGGAGCAATGCTTGGAATTTTGCTGTCGTCTCCGCATCTTAGCAAAGCTATTTTAAGAATACCCTTTGGAGCTTGGGTTGATGAAGTGGGAGGTAAAAAACCATTTCTAATTCTTCTCGGCTGTAGTATATTGGGGCTAACTGGTATTACAACATTACTTTACCTCTATTATCCTAACGAATTTGATTCAAGTCTTTTTCCTTTGTTGCTCTTTTTCGGAGTTTTAGGCGGTGCAGGTGGAGCAACATTTACAGTTGGTGCACCTCAAACTTCATATTGGTTCCCCAAGAATCGACAAGGTTATGCACTAGGAGTTTATGCTGGATTTGGTAATATAGGTCCTGGTGTTTTAAACTATGTCATTCCTGTTTTGATTGGAGTCATAGGTTTAGCAGCTGCATATTTAAGTTGGCTTCTTTTTCTTGTGTTCGCTACTCTAATATATGCCTATTTTGCAATGGACTCCTATTATTTTCAACTGAAAAAGAAGGGTGAAACAGACGAGCGTGCAAAATGCATTGGAAATGACTTAGAGCAGGATGTTTTTCCTTCTGGAAGTACTCGTGAATCACTCAAAAAATCTGCGTCAAATTATCGCACTTGGATATTAGTATTTCTCTATTCTATTTCATTTGGAGGTGGATTTACTGCACTTGCAGCTTGGTTTCCTACGTATTGGACTCTGTTTCATGATATGGATATAGTGAGCGCGGGACTTGTAGCTGCAATATTTACGATTTATGGTTCTGTTATCAGAGTGCCTGGAGGTAAATTTACAGACAAATATGGAGGTGAAATTGTAGCTGCCATGAGTTTTGGTATTATGGCTATAGGGGCATTAGTTTTAGTTATGTCATCTGCTTTTTACTCTTCGTTTATAGGAATGCTAATAATAGGTACAGGAATGGGTATAGCTAATGCAGCTGTTTTTGGCTTAGTCCCTAAATACGTTCCTGATGCTGTCGGTGGTGCTTCTGGTTGGATAGGAGGAGTTGGAGGTGCGGGGACACTTATAATAATACCACTTTTAGGTTTTTTTGTCGATACTTATGGTCAAATTGGTTATGCCCGAGGATTCATAGTTTTTGTCATTCTCAGCACGCTTTGTTCATTAATTTCTATTGCTCTAAGAGTGAATAACAAGAAACTTAATTATCAGGGCAAATAAACTTAGGATTAGTCAGATTTTTAAAATATTGTAAAGGTAGTTGTATGCCCGTGCTTTCTTTTCGTTCCCTGCTCTTTGTCAATTTTTTTGCTTTAGTACTTGTCTTTGATCGACCTGGCAAAATGTATGGATGAAGTTTGAAGGCATTTACTTTGCAGCCTTGAGAAACATTTAAATTATAGTCTCATGCCTTCCTGAAAAAATATTTTTCTCCATCTAATCTACGTTTTATTATGGATAAATTTAAAACTAATTTTATCTAGTCCCATTCGACAAACCAAGTACCGGATGCTTCCGAAAGGTCAATTATCGAATGAGCGTAACTAGAAAGCGTATCATAATATCTGCGAAATATCTCACTTAAAGTCCTTTCCGATTCGAAAACAGAAAGCAATGAGGCTTGTCCTTCCTTGTACTTTTGCATTGTCATGCTCCGTGCATTTTGGGCGTCCTCCAGAATGCTTTCTGCAAATAATGTTCTCTTTTGCTTTATCAGCCTGTACTTTTCCCAGCTTTTCCTTAGCTCGGTTTCTGCTTCAAGAGATTCAATATCCACGGATAGTTTCGCCTGTTCAAGTCGATTGAGACTTACTTTGTATTTTCCGGAATTAAGACCTGAAAATTTTAAAGGCAATGCCACCCCGGCAAGAAAAGCATTGAATGGTTGCCTGAACTCACTTCCATATTCATAACCAACAATTAAATTGATGTTTGGAAGGCGGTTCGCTTGTGCCTTTTGCACCCCGGCTTCTGCAGCATTTAGCTTGTAAGAAGCAGAGATCAAGTCAGGGCGGTTTTCAGAAAGCTTCTTCAGTAAAGAGTCAATATGGGGTATCTGAAGATTAATCATTAAATCTCCGTCAAACACCAGAGAGTCTTTTGGAATACCACCGAGCAAGAGATAGGTATTGGCTTTTAATTCTGTAAACCTGATTTTTAAATCCAATATGCCGGCCTTGAAAGTCCTTGTCTCAATGCGGATCTGTAGACTATCGATTTTACTCCTTCTATTAATATTCTGATTACGATCCGTATTTACTTGAATAAGACTATTCCATTGCTCAAGAATAGATTCCATTTTCTCTATCAGTAGTTGATTCTTCAGTACCTCTATAAAATTACGCGCGGCATCGGCACGTAAACGCAGTAAAAAATCTTCCAGATTGGCATTTGCAGCTAATTTTTCGGCACGTGCTTGTTCAATCCTGTAACGTCTTTTTCCGAAAAGTACAATGGGGATTTGCAGTTCATATTCGATGTTAGCTGGGAAATTGGAGAATTCTTCTCTCATGAATTGAGGTGAAAGCATCTCTAGCTCAGGATTTTCATAAACCTTAGCCGCTAAAAGCGATGCTTCTGTTGCTGAAACCTCATACTTCTCTCTGATGAATGAGAGGTTATGGAGGAGCACCTGCTGAAGATATTCATTAAAAGTTAGTTCTTGTACCTTAATTTCGTTCGCTTGGGAAATTGAAGCCGAGCTTGCAGAAAGAAATAGAAGAAAAAAAAACAATGTTCGTCCATTTAATGTAGAATCTGAAAAAATGGATTTGAAATTTAGATTCTTAACCAATTCAGTTTTTTTTGAAAGATGGTTTAAAAAATGAAAACCTGTGTTTTCGAAACACAATAGATTCCACAGCAAACCCTGTAAAGCAATAGTTAGCAACTATAAGCCGTACTTTTAGGGCTTCTGTGAAAACCATATTTTCTGTTTATCGAAGTTTAATGGCACTGATATATCGATCAGCTACATTATCCCAGTTAATAATATTTAAAACAGTATCGACAAAATCTCCTCTTCTATTTTTGTGTTTCAGATAGTATGCATGCTCCCACACATCAATAACCAGTAAAGGTACCACGCCCCATTGTGTTAATTTTTGATGGTTTTCGCATTGCAATAAGGTAAGGGATTGTGAATAGGGCTGATAGCCCAATATGCCCCATCCACTGCCTTCTACTGATTTTGAGATTTTGGAGATGTACGCTTTCAGGTTATCAAATGAGCCAAAGTCTTTTTCTATCTGTTTCAGTAATTCCGCTTTGGGTTCTGTTTTTTTATTGGTCAGGTTCGTCCAGAAAATAGAATGTAGCACATGGCTCGAAAAATGATAAGACAACTTTCTTGTCCATAAATCCACCTGATCAAGGTCACCTGATTTTAAGTGGCTTTTAATTTTTTCCAGGTCTTTGTTTGCACCCTGTACCGCTCCGCCATGATGAAATTCATAATGTAGGTGCAGGGTTTCTTCATCCATGTGTGGTTCTAAAAATGTTTTGTTGTATGGAAGTGATTTCTGAATAAAGTTTCCATTACTATCCACCAACTTATCGATTCCATTTTCATTCACATTTTGTGAAAATGCACTATTTAGGGGAAGTATACTAGCTCCTCCTAATATAGCTGAGTTACGTAAAAATTCTTTCCTGTTCATAATTAATCTGTTTTTTGTTAGTTAAAAGGTTATAAAATAATACCAATTTGAAAACCGAAGCTTACCGTGGCAGGCAACTCATTTCCAAAACGAAACGGAATGGGTATAGCAAGATAATAGGTCACCTTTTCCTTTTTTATTATTGGTTTGTTTATAACGGCTGTAAAACCATAACGACCATTCGTATTGAAAGCAAGCCTGCTTAAAAAATTAAAACCTCCGATGTTTCGGTAGATAACACCCGGGTGAAATAACAGGCCGGTTACACTGCTCCTACAATCATTAACTGAAATCGTAGGCACAAATTCTATACTATAAGCTATTTTAGCACTTTGTAGGAAGTTGATGCCAACGGGAAATCCCACCCTGTAATTATTATTAAAATTAAAGTGATTTTCATCCTTTGTAAATGTAGCAATTGGATGAACTATACTGAAGTAGCTTTTTATCTTTGGATAATTGGTTACTTTGTTATCTACCTGTGAGAGCGCAACTGTACTTGTTAAATACGATATAAGCAAAATAAGTATGAGTTGTTTTTTGGCTCCCTTCATTACTAGTTTAATGATTTATCAAATACAAGTATCGGAAAGGAATCTGTAGAAATTTGGGAGGATAACCTGATTACCCGAAATCCACCTCAAAAATATGCAAGTCGTCTACTTCACGATAATGAAGGCTCCAGCCATTTGTTTCAGCGATTTTTTGGGCTATAGCCAAACCCAACCCCCAGGTATCGGGATTACCGGATTGCTTGTAGAAACGGTTGAACAATTTGTTCTTCTCCAATACCGGTCCTTTCTTTTGCTTTTCGTGGCCTGTATTGGCAATTATGAGTTTGTTGTCCTGTGTTTGAATGTTTAGCATGCCATCCTCAACATTATGCAGAAAGGCATTTTTAAGCAGGTTTTGCACCAGGATCTCAGTAAGCATCGCATTTCCCTGCGCGACCAATCTATTTTGTGTTTTCGTTTTCACCGATATATTAAGGGCAGCTTTCTGTTCTTCATAATATTCCAGTGAGCGGCTGATAATTGTGTTTACGTCAACTTGTTCTGCAAGAAGAAACTGCCGGTTTTCTATTTTAGATAAAAGTAACAGCGTTTTATTCAGTTTCTTTAAGCGCTGTGTAGAGCCGATAATGCCTTCCAAAATCTCTGCTTGCTCTTTTGTGAGTTCAGCCTGTCCGATGAGTGCTTCCAGCCTTGATTGGATAACAGATAATGGGGTTTGCATTTCATGAGAAGCATTTTCAATAAATTGCTTCTGGCTTTCAAACACTTCCATGTTTTTAAGTACAAGATCCATAATGGTCTCATTTAGCAGCTGGAATTCATCTATCGGGGAGGTGGATAATTCCGGTAACTGCTGCTTGTCGAGACGAAAATGCCGTAGCTTTTCAAGCATTTCAAAAAACGGTTTCCATATTTTTTTGGAGATAATGCGGTGAGATAAATAAAATGAAAGCGCCAACCCCAGTAATAAACCTCCTAGTGTAATCGCAATTGTACCAATCATTTCAGCTGCTTCTAGGTGCGGCTTTACAATTTCCAATCGGTAATGTTTGCCCTGTAATTTCACAAAGGCGGTTAGCTTTCTATATTCATCCAGCTCATTATCCACAGGTTCATAGATAAGGATATCTGTATAGCTTTCTTTGCCTCGTTGGAAAACTGCTTCTTCAATAGGATAAAAGGTAAAATCATCCAGTGGGTTGTCTCCTTTGAATGGTGCATCAGGATTATCTTGGAGGTAAGCCAGTAGGTTGACTTTGCGGTTGTACAACACTTCATCTACATTTTGAAGTACATTCCAGCTAAGTACCAAGTAAAACAATATGGAAAAAATCCCGAACAGGATCAGGAAATATAGAATTTGAATGCGAGAAGTATAGGTAAGCAGCTTCATAATGTTTTGATTTGATAACCTACTCCATAGATGTTGTCTATTTCTACCTGTGCCCCAGCTTCTTTTAACTTTCTTTTGAGGTTCCTGATCTGTGAGAATAGAAAATCGAAGCTCTGTGCTTCGTCCACATAGTCGCCCCAAATATATTCAGCCAATGATACTTTGGAGATCACCCGCTTATGGTTGTTGATCAGGTGCGTAAGAATGGCATATTCTTTTTTGGTGAATGAAATATTATTTTCAAGGTCGTCTATCCCTACCAGGTACTGGTCAGGTTCAATAACCAGATTGGCATAGCGGACAAGTTTGTTGGTTTTGAATTGTTTTCTACGGATGATGGCTTTTATCCGGGCATTGAGTTCGGAAAAGTAAAACGGTTTGGTAAGGTAGTCATCAGCCCCAAGGCCGAGACCTTTTAATTTGTCATCCAACGAATTCCGTGCTGAAAGAATAATTACTCCATCGGTCTTTCCTTTCTTAAAAAGTGTTTCCAGCAGGTCAAAACCGCTCCCGTCAGGAAGATTGATGTCTAGGATAATGTAATCATATTCATAAAGGGAAATGCGCTCCATAGCAGACTGGAACCTCGTTGCAGAATCAAAAACAAACCCTTCTTCGGAAACAAAATCTTCCAGACTTTTTAGCAATTGGGGTTCGTCTTCTATTATGAGTAATTTCATAACTTCAAAATACGGTTTTAATTCTGTAGAAATGTTGGCGAAAATCAAGCTCTTTTGGTATTAGCCTTGACTTTGCGTGCCGTCAAAAACCAAATGTGGCTAATTTACGGTTGGTTTTCTTCATTATGGCATACAAATCTCTATTTGTATTAAGCAGTATATTTTATTGAACTATTATTTTGCTGTTTAGTTTATTCGCAAATAAGAATTTGGATACAAATAATATACATTCAAGGGAAATACCAGGTATCTTAATACAAATAGCGTCCTTCCTAAAAGCTAAATTTATTATAAGTTTTTTCTACCTTTTTTAGATAGTCCAGACACAAGCCAAGAAGCTTGCACTGGAGAATCTAACGCGTTTTTTTTCGTAACTTGATCGATTGGGATGATTTCTGAATAAAGTTTCCATTACTATCCACCAACTTATCGATTCCATTTTCAGTCACATTTTGTGAAAATGCAGTACTTAAGGGAAGTATACTAGCTCCTCCTAAGATAGCTGAGTTACGTAAAAATTCTTTCCTGTTCATAATTATCCTATTTTTGATTTATAATTTTTTAATGCTCTGATATTTATAAAGTTTTATTTTTTAATCTGCCCAAAGGCTTTCCCCACCTTTTTCACAGGTAATTTACAGGTTTTATTTCTGCACACATAAATCATGGTGTTGACTTTACTTAACTTGTTTTCAAGCAAAGGCAGGTTTTCTTTTTCTCCTCCCATGAATAAATTTTTATAGTTCTTCTCCTTTAGCCACTTTCAACTCATATTGCGCTGCGTTGTAATCACCAACTGATTTCAAATAATCAATTAGCGCCTGTAAGTAGAATTGCTGTGCCTGAAAAACCTCAAAAGGCTTGGCTGTGCCGTTTTCCTGCTTTTTAATGCTTTGATCGACTGCTTCGGCCGTAAGCTCCAATGATTCCTTTGCAATTTCTACTTGCTGCTTTCCCAGATCAATTTTTTGCTGAGCATTGGTTATTTCCTCCCGAATTTGAGCTTTCATTTGCTCAGATTCTATTTCTGCTAAGCTTATCCGGCTATTATAAACTTTAAGCTCTCCACCGGAAAACAGTCTTCCCAAAGGAATATTCCACATTAACGAGGCATTTAGTGCCCTTGTTGGATACTGTTGCCTGGTTTCGGGGAAACGGTTTGGTTCCATTGCGCGCACATTACCTGATAAATTTCCGAAATAAGACCCATAAGCACCTACTGCTAGTTCGGGAATTAGCAGACCAACTGTAGTGGTTTTCTTTTCGGTTTCGATGGCTTCCAGATCTAGTGCTATAGCTTTTATTTCTGCCCTGTTATGCCCTTCGACACTCTCCACTAATAAATCTTCTTCAAACTGAAGAACAGTCATCATGCTATCTGCACTGACTAACTGAATTCCCTTTTTAAAATTTAATATATTCACAAGCCTGGAAGATTTTTCCAGAAATCGCTTGTGGGCATTCGCCATTTCCACCTTTAGATGATTACGATTGCTTTTAGCCAAGAGTAATTCGGACTCGTAAAGCAAGCCTGACTCCACCTGATGATCGATTTGACTGGCAATAGAATCAGCCTGGCTTACCAAATTTTGATAAGCGCTTAACTCTGCCTGTGCGGCCTGCAATTCATAATATGCCTTGATAGCTTCTAAAATAACCTGATTTCTTTCCGCTTCAGTTTTGTAGGATGAAGCATCTGATTTCAGGGAAGCTGCTTTGGACTTGAATATGCCATCTGCAAAATCCCAGTTTGCATTTAAGCCAATCCCGCTCCATAAATTACTTCGATCTACTTCCAGGAAAAAACCTCCATCCGCATTCATGGCCGCTCCTGCCAGCTGATGTGTTTGCAGGCCAGCATAAATATCGGGCAGCCACCATTCATTAGCTTCAGTATTTTGAGCATTCGCCAATTCCTGACGTTCCTGATATTCTTTAATGGTCAAGTTATTAGCCCCTGCCAGCTCCATTACTTTCTCTAAAATAAGTGGAATGGTGTCTTGAGCCATAGTCAGGTGGCAATAGGCAATAAGCAAAACTATAATTGAAAACTTAACTTTTTCTCTAAAGATAATTTTTCTTCAGGTGAGCTTATGAATTCATCAACATAAGTTAAAATTATTACTTCCTTATTACCGTCTATGATACTCTTAATTGATACTTTCATTTTGTTTTTTTAGGTGTAATAAATATTTCAGTTTTAATATGCCAGAAACGTAGCTTTGCGTTAAAAATATTTAGCCTGACTAAATATTCCATTTCTTTTTATAGACATCTTGATAATCTGAATCACCACAGATACAATTTTTACTTAGGTTTTTAATGTAATTGAAATTACCTGGATTTTCTTTGTTAATTTTAGCTAGAATCTGCCACTGAGTTACATCAAAATTTTGCTTCCTACTAAACTCACTTTTTTCTATGACTAGTTCTGCTGCTAATAGGATTCCTGCCAAAGCAGATTGAAAAGAGAGTGGAACATCTACTTTCTCAACCAATTTACTATCTTTAAGCTCTAGCACTTTATAACCACAAATCACTTCTGAGTAGAAATCAGTTAGGTTTTTACCAATATATTCTTTTAGTGAATTCTTTTCTAAATCATTTTTCTCGGAATATTTGTCAATAAATTCATGATCAATTTTATTACTAGGTTGTAAATATTTATATAAAAAATTTTCTTGACCCTTCAAGTTTAAGGATTCAACCATTAAGGTTAAGTCACCTTTTTCTTCTTTGGTTGGAATATATATGCATGCCAAGCAAGAGTCTTCAATAAAATTTAAATGCCTTGATATCCCAACTCTAGAGTCGTCTGTATAAGCATTGATAATCTTTTGAGGTAGACTGCTCTGTATGTTTATTCTTTCTTCTTTTGAATCAACAGCTACAAGAACCATTTTAGATGTACAAGATCCTTTATAATCTTCCCCTATGTAGTTCGCCCATTTCTTTTTATAAGAAACAGGCTTAAATTTATTATCGTTTAAATGCTTTTTAGCTACATCTACTTTCCACTTATTTTCATCAGTCTCATTAAATAAAATATATCTTTGAAGATTAGATTTATCCAACTTTTCATGATCAATTAGGTTAATTCTTCCTTTAAGACCTTTTAATTTTGAAAGTGCCCAGACGGTTGCAGAACCAATTGCTCCAATCCCAACTAAGTCAAACTCGTCTAAATCTAAATTTTCAGTTTTAATATTAAAATTAGCACCATAATATTGATCTAGAATTGAAAATCTAACATTATCATCAATTGTGAATTTAAGTTCCTTTTCAAACACTGATCTGAATAAATTGGAGGCAGCTATACATGCAGCAATGCTAGCACCAAACGGATTCTTAGAAAATGCGAAACTTTGAGGTCTCGTAGTAGAGAAAAGGGCAGTCCAATTATCAGACCCAAGATAAAATCTGATTTCGCCTTTTAGCTGTTTTGGTTTTTTACAGGTTGATAGTATTATGCTTGGAGTTTTATCATTTTCAATGTCAATTTCTTTATTAATCTTTTTTGCATATTTCGAAAGTTTAGTAATGGTTTTTTCAGCTCCTATAAGATCACATTTGAAACTAATTCTCGGATAAAGTCTGGCTATTATACTTATAAGTAACTCCAAACAACATTTAGCCTCATAAGAACTATGGTACTGATCATCGAATTCGAGGCAAATGAGTTGATTATTTAATTTTTCTTTTATAAATCTATCCGAATCAGAAGACATCAATTTGTTCAAAGCCAACAGATCCTTTTCAAAATATTTTGCAAATCCCATTATTCCATAATAAAAGTTGACTGAACTAATTCACTGCTAAGTTCTTTCCAGCCTTTAAACCGATCAAGCTGATATACAGCCCAAAACTTGGTGTCGATATTATCGCGAGCAAAATTTGGCACCACTATAGATAAGCCTCCATATCTGGTGACAATACAGTTTTCATCATCAGCCAATGAGTGATATGCCTTACCGGGATGAGTATGCATTTGAATGTAAAGAGTTAGTTTATTATCGTAGGCAAAATCACCCAATCTATCTAATTCCTCATGAGAAACATAATACAATAGTCCTTCTGAAGTGCAATAAGACTCTTGCTCAGGGATATAAAGTTTTGAGACATTAAATACTTTTCCTTCAAGTTTACCCAGAAATAATACTACACTCTCTAATCCATCTCTTCCTATCTTTCGCATAAATAAATATGCATCTTCCATAATATCCATAGGGATATTTATTTTTGTAATTGATTCTAAATCTGTCATTTGCTTACAGGTCCTTTTTCCATTGCATCAAAAGTTTTGTTCCAATTTGAGATTGCATATAACTGTAGACTATTAAGAATATTATTAATGGCTCCTTTACCCGTATTTCTATATAAATGCCATGAATCACCATTGTGCTGAGGATGCTCATGATATTCTCTATTTCCTCTTAAACATATAAATATGTCATCGTTCAAATCCTTAAGTAAAATATTTTGAATAGTTGTTATTTTAGAGTTTGATTGTTGATCTGGATGTATTCTTATGTCTAATATTGGCAGTTGTTTCGTAACTTTAGAATCAAAAGGATTTATAAACTTTATAGAAGGAGGAAGCAAATCATAATTTCTGTAGTCAACCCTGATTGCAAATAAGAAAGAAGGGTATTGTCTTACTTTAAAGCCATTCTGAATTTGATCTAAAACACTATACTTGGTTAAAAAGAAAGCAAATTCAAAAAAAGGAAACTCCATACTTAGACAAATAATACCTTCCTTTCTATAATCATTTTCATGATCAAGAAATAAATTTACTTGCCGATCAAATTTTCTTCTTGTAACTTCAATATCTACAAATTGAGTCTCCTTAATTACATCCACCTCCGCCATCTCTTAATGTTAATTTCAAAAGATCATTATTAGCCAAACCTAGCTCTTCAACTTTTTTGGAAGTATCAAGTTGATTACCATTAAAGGTAACAATCCAATCACCTATTTCTCTACCGTGATTTTTAAGTGCTTTTTTAACAGATACAGAAAGTGGTTGATTTAAATTTACGTTTGTTATATTCTCAGTTTCAGAACCGATTCTAAACGTTAATGTAATTAATTGTGTTTTATTCATTTTTCTTTATATTTAATTTATATTTTAGAATTTGGCTTTAAATAGCCTTCATTAATAAATGCTGACCAACTTTTAAAAGTTGCCATGAAGTGGCAATTTTATTTGTCAAACTAGCATATAAACCTAAAGCCTTCATTTTATTGTTTGTATATGAAAGAAGATTCTGTTGATTGGGAACCAGTATTATCTAAACTAATTGCTTATGCTTATTCTTTGCTAAATAATCTTGAGAAAGATGACAAAGGTGAGGTTGCCAAGGATCTTGCCGTTGATGCAATAACTAAACATTTGGAAAATCCAAGTAAATTTGATCCTAAAAGGAATCCAAACTTTATTTGGTATCTTAAATATAACATATTGAGAAGCTTGGTTTATAACCATAATAATTCCAGTAGGGTTAAGTTGGAAAATCATTCTATTCTGTTCAAAGATAACAATGACGCTCCTGAGCGTTACTATTGTGAGAATATGAATATTGATGAAAATATTGATGCCAATATATTATTGAAAGAAATTAAATTATTGATCAAAGATGATAAATCATTAATTTCAATTTTTGAAAAACGATATTTTGAAGGGAAGAAAAAATCAGAGATTTGTGAGGAATTAGAAATCTCTCCAGATGAATATAACAATAGACTTAAAAGTCTAAAAAGAGTCTCTAAAAAACATCTGATTACTATTATCTAATAGACTAATTATGGAAAATTTAAATAGTGAGGTGATATACCTGAAATTTAAACACGACATGGCTGAAGTGGTAAGTTCATCAGCTAATTCTGCCAAAAATTTCCTTATTGAGGAAGGATTAGACTACGATAGTTTAATCAATTCAGCATTAAGTCAAATTAAGGAAAAAACTAAAAAGGTAAATAAGAATGCAGACCTATCAAAAGGGCAACTGTATTTTAGAAGAGTAGTGTTAGCTGGAGAGATAGCTAAACAGCTGCATGGAGAAATAACTTTTGGACATGTGAAATTTCAAAAGTTAATGTTTTTAAGCGAAAAAATTTGTAAATACAATTTAAAACATAGATACCTTAAACAAGCTGCAGGACCGATGGATAATAAGTTTATGCATAGTATTGATAGGGAGTTCAAAAAGCAAAAATGGTTTGAAGTAAAAAGGGTTGGTGCGCACAATAAATTTGTCTATAATCCTTTACCCGGTTTGAAAAAGCAAGAAAATTTTTATAAATCTTATTATTCAACTAATCACCACAAAATTCAGTGGCTTATAGACTCATTTAGAAGCTCAAGGACTCATAAAGTTGAACTGGTAGCTACTTTATTTGCATGTTGGGAAGATTTAAAGGATGAAAATGTTATTATTAATGAAAATACATTGACAAACAAACTATATCAATGGTCAAAGGAAAAGAGTAAATATAGAAGTGAAGAAATTCAAGGCGCTATTAAGTGGATGGAGGAAAACAACCTTAAACCAGAATCCCTTTACTAAAATTTATTTGAAATGTGTTCAAACTTTATTAAACAAAAATCTAAAATAAGTTCAAACTTTATTAAACAAGTGTTCAAACTTTATTGTTGAACCCTAAAATATAGAGGAGTCAATCAGATTGACTCCTTTTTTTGTGTTTTGAAATTACTGAAGATAGTGTAGCCGAGATTCCATATTTGTAGGCAGGAAATGGATTTTCATTACTTAGAAATCTGAGAAAACCGTTAAGCTGATGTTTATTCTCTCACTTGATTTAAAAATTTTATTTCAAAATCCTACCGTCTTCCATCACAATAGTTCTATGGGTATTTTTTGCGAAATTTTGGTCGTGGGTTACTATGAGTAAGGCTTTATTGAAAGTATTGACCAATTCATTAAAAATATCAAATACAATTTCTGTATTTTTACTATCTAAATTTCCTGTTGGTTCATCGCACATTAAAATAAGTGGGTCGTTAATCATAGCTCTAGCAATCGCCACTCTTTGTTTTTCCCCACCCGAAATTTGATAAGCCATTTTCTTTGCTAGTTTTTCTATCCCTAACTTTTTTAAAAGATCATAGGCATTATTTTCTAATAGCTCCTCAGAGAATTTATTCAATTTGAAACCCGGAAGCATGACATTTTTCAATACACTAAACTCATTAAGTAGGTAATGAAATTGAAACACAAAGCCAATCCTCTCATTTCTTACCAAGGCCAATTGTTTTTCCGTTTTGCCCGACATCAATTCATTGTCTATTATTAGTTCACCGGTATAATCTGAATCCATTGTAGAGAGAATATAGAGCAAGGTTGATTTTCCGCAGCCAGACTTACCTGTTACTGATACAAACTCGCCCCTTTTGATGTTAAAAGATATATCCTTTAAAACATCAATTTTTACAGGATCGTAAAATGATTTAAATATTGATTTGGCTTCTAAGGCAATTTTATTTACCATTTTATTTTCCTCTTATGATTTCCACAGGATCCACCCTACTTGCCTTTTGTGATGGAAACAAACCTGCTAAATAGGTAGTAGCCACCGCAAAAACAACGGCTATGGTATAATATTGTATTCCATAATCAACAGGATAAGTGTTGATAGTTGGCAGAGCCGAAGAATCAAAAGGAATATTATCTATCATCACCGAAAAAAGAAGGCCTAAAAAAACACCCGCTATTGCCCCTGTAACGCCAATACTTAATGAAATCGCAATAAATATTTTCTTAACATCCGCCCCTGAGAATCCTGTGGCTTTGAGAATAGCAATCGTATCCATTTTCTCATAAATCATCATATTGAGAATATTGTAGATACCAAAGCCCGCAACAATTAAAAGGACTATGCCTACTGCAAATTAAATTATGGTTCTTGCACTGCTACCAGTCTCAAACTGGGCATTCGCTGTTTGTATATCTTCTGCATCGACCCTAAAAATCTGCTTGTACTCTTTGGCTATAAATGGCGCCTCTCTTATTTTATGAAGCTTAATTTGAATATCAGTAATATAGGTGGATGGCTTGCCTAATAATTTCTGACAGGTGGCCAAACTAGCATAGCTCTGTACTTTATCTAATTCGGCAATTCCAGACTGAAAAAAGCCTACCACCTTTAATGAAAATTGCTCCCCATTCACAGTCGTCACTTGAATGAGGTCCCCTTTATTTGCTAGCATTTTTTCTGCAACTCCCTTACCTATAATTATACTATTTGATTGATTTTTTAAGTCCATATAGTTGCCATTAATTACATAATCTTCGAAATTGAAAAGCAATGCCTCTTGTACAACATCTACCCCGTTAATATTGCCGTTGAGCTCTACATTTCCCAAATTGTAAAATGCCTGAGCAGTTAATTTGGGAGCAACACCCAAAACCCTAGTGTCAGTGCTTAATCTTTTTAGGATATTTTCCACATTGTAAATTTCCTTTCGTGCAATGGATGGTTTTACAGAGGTGATAAAATTATGGTAGCTTTTGTAGGTCGGATCTAAATCAATAGGCTGTTGGTCGGATGGTCGTATATCATTATATAACCTAATGTGAGGGGTTCGGTTTAATACCAAACCATCTAAAAGCGCATTTAACCCTTCCATAAATCCCAAGAGAGAAACAAAAAATGCCACACTAAAAGTAACACCAATTGCAGCCACCATCGTTTGCTTTGACCTAGCCGACATCAGGGCTCTTGCTATTTCAAAAATGTGCTTAACTTTCATTCTTTTGGCATTCTAATTTCAGTATGCTCATCAATACCGCTAAGTATCTCGGTAAGGGTAAAATCCTTTAAGCCGATTTCTACTTCTTGAACAGAGCCATCTTCCAACATTACAAAGGATTCATTTATCAAATAGCTTGTGGGGATAGTTAATATATCCTTCTTACTATTGATAACAATATTCGCTTCTAAAGTAAGGTTCGGATATAGAACATCTGGTTCCTTAGAAAAAATAGCTCCCACTTTAAAAGATCTGGTTCGTTCATCCATCATTGGATAAATAAAACTAACCTGAGCCTCAAAAATATGCCCTTGGTAACTATCCATTCTGATGAGCACTTTTTGACCCTTTCGGATTTTTACAATATCAAATTCATCAACATTAAACTCAATAAGAAATTTTTCCTGTCCAACAACTGCCAATGGGTTCATTGAATTAGCCAGTTCACCTTGTTTTGCGTTAATTTTATAAACAAAGCCATCCAATTCACTTTTAATAGTTAAATCTTTCTCCGCAGATTGCGCTATTTTTAGATTGTTTTTGCTTTGAACAGAAGATAATTTTAATTGACGGTTGAGGTCTTCATAAGTAACTTGTGCTTTTTTTAAATTTACTTTGGCATTTTCAAAACTTAACTCTCTTTGCTCTAGCTCAATCTTTGAACCTATATTTTGCTGCCATAATGTTTTCTGTCTTACAAATAAAAGTGAATCATTAATAACTTTTTTGTGTGCCAACTCAATTGCATTTTGAGCCTCTAAAAGTTTTTCTTTATTCCGTTTATAATCATTTGAAAAAGCAGAAATTCGGGCATTATCTGTAGATAATTTAGCACTGCTATTTTCTATTTGAAAAAGGGGTTCGCCTTTTCTCACAAAATCACCTTCTCTTACAAAAATCTCTTCAATTTTACCGTTAAATTGAGTGAATACTTCATATTGATTTACGCTTTTCAGGATACCAGAAGCATAAACACTTTCGGTAATGTCAGATTTTTTTGGTGTTATCGTTTCAGAATTATTATTACATCCTGTTAAAACCAATAAACCAATTAATAGCGGTCGTATGAGCTCCTTTTTCATTTTCAATACTTAAACTGACATCATTATATTTAACGTTTCATGGCTATTATAGGGCTGGTATTTTTAGAAATGAATTTTCTAAAAATACCAGCTTACATTCATTATTTAGCCGATTTACAAAGTACTTAAGCCCTGCTTATTAGTCTTTGCTATTAAAAACCGTTCTTTCTTATCATCACTTGTTTTTATTCTCTTAAAAACTTTTACAAGCTCAAACCAAATTACTGAGATAAAACCAATCAATACACTTAGTAGTAATTGCTTTAGATTCAAGCTTTCGAATTCAAAAAAGCTTGTAAATGGATTTACATAAAGCATCAATCCGACAAGGAATATTGTTATAAAAATAATATACAAAACCATATTGTTCTTGTACTTCAAGGTTTTCAAAATGGAAAAATAAAAAGAGCGATTTATAAGCGTTAGAAAAATATTGGCAGTGATCAAGACAGTGAAAGTCATGGTACGAACAAGTGCTTCATTATATCCATTAAACACGGAATATTGGTAAACAAACAATGTTCCTGCAGTTATAAACAAGCCTTGAATAATACTTATAGAAAGTTCTCTCCAATTGAAAAATGTTGAGCTAAGCGGCTTAGGTTTCTGAAGCATGGTATTTTCCTCCATTGGTTCATTTTCATAAATGATGGAGCAAGTCGGCCCCATTATTAATTCTAAAAATATAATATGAATTGGTGAAAAAATATGAGGATAAGCCCAACCAAAAGCTAATGGGACAAAAACAGTCAAAATTATGGGGATATGAATGGATATGATGTATTGAATTGCTTTTTTAAGATTAGCATAAATCTTTCTCCCCATAGCAATAGCTTTAACCATTTTAGACAAATCATCTTCCAATAGAATCAATGATGCTGCTTGCTTTGCTATTTCAGTTCCTTTTTTACCCATAGCAATACCAATATGTGCAGCTTTTAAAGCTGGTCCATCATTTACTCCATCGCCTGTCATGGCCACTATTTGATTATTGGATTTTAAAGCATTGATTATTTTTAATTTGGCTTCAGGAAACATTCTGGTAAAAATGGTAGTCTCCCTAACACAACTTTTCATTTCTGCTTCTGATAATTCCATCAGCTCTTCTCCCGAAATTGTTTTATCATAATTTTGAAAGCCAATTTGTTTAGCAATAGAAGCAGTAGTAGCGGCATTATCTCCAGTAATGATTTTCACATGAATACCAGCAGAATAAAAATCTTCGAGCACTATGTTAATGTTCTTTTTTGGAGGGTCATAGAATGCAATTATTCCTTTAAGTTCAAAAGGTAAATCCTGTTGCTTTTCGGGATATTCCCCAACAGAAAAATCGGATACTCCTACCCCTAATACCCTGTAACCTTCTCTAGCTAAAAGTTGAATAGCCGAATGAATGTCTTTCTTCTCAGATTCAGAAAGATTAGAAATATTAATCAGCGCCTCGGGCGCCCCTTTAGCTGCTATAATTTTTTTATTTTGATTATCCGAAAAGACATGTGTCATCATGGGCGGTTTGCCTCCTAATGGATATTCGTGAATAAGTTTGAAATAGAGTCTTTTATCATTATTAGTTGAATCCGAATAGGCTTGGTGCAATGCCACCTCCATAGGGTCGAAAGGAATAGGCTCACTTGCCCACATGGCTAATTCAATTAATTCTTTTTCTTCCTCGTTTAACTTTTCATTAGGATCTACTATTTTATTGCTCTTTAATAAAAATAATTTAGCCAGACTCATTTTATTTTCTGTCAGCGTCCCTGTCTTATCTGTGCATATAACAGTAGCACTGCCTAGGGTCTCAACTGTTTTCATTTGCTTAACTACAATACCCGATTTCATTAAGCGCCAAGCACCTAAGGCCATGAATGTGGTGAAAGCCACAGGGATTTCTTCTGGTAAAATACTCATTGCCAAAGTAAGCGAATGGAGTAAACTACTCAATATATTTTGCGATTGCCAATAATTAATGACCCAGACCAATACAAAAACAATGGCACCGAAAATAGCCATCCATTTCACAAAATTTTTAATCTGTATTTCTAAGGGAGTTTTCTCTTCGCTTATACCTTCTAAACTTGTTCCAATTTTCCCTAATTTGGTTTCATTGCCAATTGCAGTAATTTTCGCAATTGCTAATCCACTGGCTACTGTAGTTCCACTGTAAACAAATTTATCTTCTTTATCTTTATCTTTAAAAACTGAAAGAGATTCTCCTGTGAGTATAGATTCATTTACTGAAAAATCATTTGAGTGGAGAATAGTGCCATCGGCAGTAATTGAGGTACCTTCCTCAACCATCAAACAGTCTCCCATAACAATATCTTCACTTTTTATTTCTTCAATTTTATCATTGCGGATAACTTTGCAATAAGGTTGAGAAAAATCTTTTAATTTATCTAAGGCATTTTTGCTTCTGGAATATTGATATAAAGAAATGGAAGTGATGAATAGAATGGCAACCACTAAAAACAAACCGTTTCCTGTCTCACCACTGATAAAATAGATAATGGAAGCAACCAATAATAATATGACCATTGGCTCCTTAGCAATGCGTTTCACAATATCTAGAATAGTATTTTCTTGTTTGTAGGTTAATTTATTTTGCCCAAATTTCTTCTTAGCAAGACTTACTTCTTTACTATTTAAACCTTTTATATTGAAATGATGCGCTGACATTCTTTTAGAAAGCTTTTAGTAATTCGGGGATACTATTACTGCCCAGAAAGCAGCGTAATTTAGTCTTCATCTTCGACTTCTGAATTTTCAAAAAGAATTGATGTATCATTAGATAACTCTGTGTGCCTTATTTGTCCACCCAAATAGCCGGTTCTTGCCACTAATCCGAAACTAATCAGGGATATCAATAAAATTACAAAAGCTATTTTTCTAGTGAGATTCGACTTTTTAAGTGTCATCAATATTCCCAAAATAGAGGCAACTCCAAGAACTATTAATGATACTAATGCAAAAACAGCAAAATCTTCATGTTGATCAATCATATTTTTAGCTACACCTTGTATATTTTCAGCAGTTTCTTCTGCCGCTTCACCTGTTAAAAAAGCAATGACGCCTCCTATTGCAGAAATTATAAAAACGTTATATGCAGCAATTTTTGTAGGGTTACTTTTTGTCCAAATTCCGTGTGCAAGAACGAATCCACCTAAAATTGAGCCAAAAACTGGAAGGTGATTTATTAATAGATGAATATGAGTTTGATCCATTGTTTTTATCTAAATATCGCCATGATATTTTTAGATAGCGATGATAATGGTCTTTTGGATTTATGATTTTTGTTGGGGTTTCTCTTTTACCCTTAAGCTTTGATTTAATGCAGATTATATTAGACTTTCATATAGAATAAGGTAAAAGTCAATTTTAAAAGCTGCCAATCAAAAGTGAAATTAAGAGATCTGTGGTTTAATTTGTATGTCCTCAATTTGCTCTATTTAAATAGCATGAGTTATTTGAAGTAAAATAGAATTTTTAGAAATAGAGCCCCGTTCCCGCCATGCCACGCATGCTCGTAAATTCACCTGCCCTATCCCTTCCCTTCAGCAATCTATCTCCCCAACGCTAACTTCCCTTTCACCAATTTATAAAGCTCACCACTCCAAATCACTAAAGAAGCCATGGCTACTAGGACTATAAACTCCAAGGCACTAACAGGTTGAAAGGCAAAGATCCTTTCAAAAAACGGTACTTCAATAATAATAATTTGTATTAAAATTGACACGAAAATGGCAATATTGATATATTTATTACTAAAAAAGCCAATATTGAAAATAGACTTTTTCAAAGAGCGCATATTGTATAGGTTGAATAATTGGGTAAAGGCCATGATAATAAAAACAGTAGTCCGTGCCTTTTCAATCCCTTCGGGCAAGTAATGAAAATAAACAATTAAAGAAAGTGATGTCATAATAACGGTCATGATCAGTATCAATGGCAATACAATTTTATTGAGTATCTTTTCTTTTTTATTTACTGGTTTTTCCTCCAAAACATCATTATGGCCTTTTTCAGTGGCTAAAGAGATATCACAAATACCATCTGTTACTAAATTGAGCCAGAGAATCTGTGTGGCAGTTAATGCCATAGGCAATCCCAAAAATATCAAAGTGACAAGCGTAGTGATTTCAGCAAAATTGGTAGTCACTAAAAAGAAACTGGTCTGACGAGCATTTGTAAATACTATCCGACCTTCTTCCACAGCGGCAACTATAGTGGCAAAATTATCATCTGCTAATACAACTTGCGCTGCATCTCTGGCTACATCAGTGCCCATTATTCCCATTGCTACACCTACATCCGCTCTTTTTAAAGCTGGGGCATCATTTACCCCATCTCCAGTCATTGCAATTAACTCGCCCATTGCTTGTAGTCTTTCTGCTATTTTAAGTTTGACGTTAGGTGTTAACCTTGCGAATACATTCACATTTTTAATAGCTTCATCAAATTCTAGATCATCCATTTGTAGCAACTGTTTTTCGCTTAATGCTAAGATTTCACTATTATCAGCTGAATCTATTATAGAAACCGATTTGGCTATTGCTATGGCTGTATTGATGTGGTCGCCCGTAGCCATAATTACTCTAATACCTGCCTTCTTGCAATTTTCAACTGCTTTCCTGGTATCGGGTCGTGGTGGGTCTATCATGCCTGTTATACCAGCAAAAACCAAATCACCCAAGTTTTGCTCATCTATTTTTTCCGTATTGGGATTTACTTTTTTATAAGCAAGACCAATTACCCGCATGGCATCTTCCGACCAAGATTCTATTTTATTGTGAAGAGCTTCACGGTCATGATCGCTAATTTTTACTTCCCCTTTTTCTGTTAAAATTTGAGTGGAAAGTTGTAGTATTTTTTCTGGGGCACCTACGATTAATAATTCTTTAATCTCACGATTAGCCAGTAAGGTCGCACGAATTTTATGTTTTGAGTTGAAGGGCAAGTCATCCAATTTTTGATTCTTATCTTCTTCCAATAAACTTAAGCCTGCTTTTCTTGACATACATAATAGTGCCCCTTCGGTAGGGTCTCCCATCAATTCATATTGATTTTTTTGGATGTTGTGCTTTATTTCTGAATTATTAGAAATGGCGGCTATTTTAATTATTCTTGATAAAATCTTATCATTATTAGGGTCTATGATTTTATTATTTTTCGTAAAATTACCAACAGGAGACCAGCCTTCTCCACTTACATGATAATCTGAATTGCCAAGCCCACCAATTTTTTTAACCGTCAACGTATTTTGGGTGAGAGTGCCCGTTTTATCCGTTATTATTGTTGTTACTGCTCCTAGAGTTTCCACGCTGGTGAAATCACGGATAATTGCATTTCTCTTGGCCATTCTTCTAGAACCAATCGCCAGAACAATAGCTAAAATGGCAGGCAATCCTTCTGGTATGGCGGCTACTAAAGCAGCCATGCTAACCAATATAATTTCATCCATTTCGTAATCGCCAGAAAAATAGCTAGCTAGGAATAATGAAATAGTACTCAGGATCGCAATAATCACCATTTGGCGAGCCAAAACATTGGTCTTTTTCTGGAAATTGGTCTTTTCTCTTTTAATACCACTTAAGGTTCGAGATATTTCCCCAATAGCAGTATTTAGTCCTATACTTGTCACCACAACTTTTGCATATCCTGATGCTACAAAAGTCCCTTTCCAAACCATATTCTTTCTATCTGCAATTACCGTCTCTACTGGAACAGCTTCGCAGTCTTTGCTAATTGGGATAGACTCACCCGTCAAGGAGGCTTCCATGCATTGTAGGTTTTTAGCTTCAATCAAACGACCATCAGCAGGTATACTCTCCCCCTCCTCCAATACAATAATATCACCCGGCACCAAATCACGTGAAGGAATCATGAAAGTAACTCCATTTCGAACTACTCTAGCCTTATGAACAACCATCTTTTTTAATGAATATATGGTTCTCTCCGCTTTCAATTCCTGAATGAAACCGATCATAGCATTGATTATAACTACTGCTATTATGACATAGGTATCCGTCTTATGTCCTGCAAAAAAAGCAATTAATGCTGCCACCAAGAGAATAATAAACATGAGACTTTTAAATTGCTTGAGCAGTATTTTCCACCAGGGCATAGCACTAATCTCTGGCAATTCATTCCAACCATGAAGGTTACGCAGTTCCTTTACATCCTCATCAGAAAGTCCATCCAATTTACATCCACACAAATTCAAGGTTTCCTCTATACTTAAGGCATGTGGGTTTAAAGCTTTATTTTTTTGAAAATTTCTAACCATGGACGGACCGTTTTGGAAGCTTAACTAGCTTCAAATTAATACTTATTTCTATCAATAGTGATGATAAAAATCAAGAGATCAGCTGATTAAAGTGTTGAAGAAATCCTATTGTAATTCGATAATATAATAAACCTAAACACATACCATCACTCAAAATGACGACAACTATCTTTCAATCCCTAAACAATTGTCATTCCTTTTAAAAAGTCAGATTTCTAAATTACACCTACTTAATCATGTTTTAATGCCTACTTAAATAACATAAAGATGTCAAATCCAGCATTTATATTATTTTTTGATGAAATAAACATAAAAGATATTGCCAAGGTGGGTGGTAAAAATTCCTCACTCGGGGAAATGTATAATCAGCTTACACCTAAAGGAATTGGCATCCCTAATGGATTTGCACTATCAGCCGATGCCTATCGCTTATTCTGCAAAGTCAACCAGCTTGAAAAACCACTACATGATTTATTACTTTCACTGGATACTAATAACTATTCAAACATAAAAGCTGTAGGTGAAAAAGCACGAAATTTAATAATGGAAGCTAAATTTCCACCAGAAATAATTGAAAGCTTAAATAAGGCCTACCAAAAACTTTCAACAGAATGTGGAATTGAAAACTTAGATGTTGCAGTTCGAAGTAGCGCTACAGCTGAAGATCTGCCTTCGGCTAGTTTTGCAGGTCGAATGGAATCTTTTCTGAATATCAGTGGTGAAAAGCAATTATTGGAAGCAGTTCATACTTGCTATGCTTCTTTATATACTGATCGCGCAATCAAATACCGTCATGAAATGGGATTTACTGAGCTTGATGTAGCTATTTCAGTAGGAATACAACAGATGGTTAGAAGTGATAAAGCCGCTTCAGGAGTAATATTTACCATTGACCCTGATAGCGGATTTAAGGAGGCCATTGTTATCAATAGCTGTTGGGGGCTGGGAGAAAATATAGTACAAGGTAGAGTCACTCCTGATGAATGGATCGTATTTAAGCCAACTCTCTCTGATAACCATTTAAACCCCATTTTAAAGAAGCATTGCGGTAAAAAGGAATATACAATGCGCTATGCTGAGCACTCAGAGAATGCATCAGCAGAAAAAACCATAATAAATATTGAAACCATAGAAGAGCAACAAAGGACATTTTCTTTATCCTCAAGAGAAGTAATTAAACTAGCCCAGTGGTCTTTTTTGATTGAGAAACATTATGGAAAAGCGATGGATATCGAATGGGCAAAAGATGGGTTGAATGACCAATTATATGTAGTACAGGCCAGACCTGAGACTGTACAAGGAAAAGAAAATAAAAAAATAAGGGAAATCTATTCGCTAAAAGATAAAAGTCAATTACTTGCTCAAGGTATTGCCCTTGGTGATAAAATAGCCTCTGGAAAAGCTCGAATTATACTAGACCCGAAGGATGGTGATCAATTACAACAAGGAGAAATATTAGTGACAGATATTACCAATCCTGATTGGGATCCAATACTGAAAAGGGCTTCTGCAATCATAACCAATAAAGGAGGGCGAACAAGCCATGCTGCAATTGTGGCTAGAGAACTTGGCACTATCGCAGTTATTGGGAGCGGAAATGCAACGGAGGCTATCAAAAATGGTCAGCTTGTGACCGTATCTTGTGCTTCTGGTAAAGGTCTGGTTTATGACGGCCTCCTAGAATGGGAGGTTTCTAAGCAGGATTTAAGTCAATTGGGCATGCCAAAAACAGCTCCAATGCTTATTCTTTCCGACCCTGAACGTGCTTTTGACCTTAGCCATTATCCTAATAAAGGGGTCGGCTTAATGCGCTTAGAATTCGCTATCAGCAATACCATACGAATTCATCCGCTGGCTTTAATAGACTATGAAAAAGTATTGGATAAAGAAATTAAGGCAGAAATTGATGAATTGACTAAAGGTTACGAAAGCCGTGAAAGCTATTTTGTGGATAAACTTTCAGAGGCAGTTGGCTTGGTGGCTGCTGCTTTCTATCCCAAAGATGTAATTATTCGCATGAGTGATTTTAAAAGTAATGAATATGCGAATTTGATAGGCGGAAAATACTTTGAACCGGAAGAAGAGAACCCCATGATAGGTTTAAGAGGTGCATCAAGGTATTACAGTAGTTTTTATAGAAAAGGCTTTGCATTGGAATGTGAAGCCATGAAAAAAGTTCGCACGGAAATGGGATTAAGTAATGTGAAGCTAATGATTCCATTTTGTAGGACGGTAGAGGAAGGAGAAATTGTGATTTCTGAAATGGAAATAAATGGTCTGAAGCAAAAGGAAAATGGACTGGAAATCTATGTTATGATAGAAATTCCCAGCAATGTGCTATTGGCAGATGAATTTGCTCAATTATTTGATGGTTTCTCTATAGGCTCCAATGATTTAACACAATTGACTTTGGGTCTTGACAGAGACTCTGAATTGGTAAGTTATTTATTTAAAGAAGAAAATCCTGCAGTAAAGGCACTCATTCGTGAAAGTATTCGTGCAGCAAAAAGGAATGGAATAAAAGTGGGTTTGTGCGGGCAAGCTCCTAGTGATATGCCTGATTTCGCCAAATTTTTGGTTGAAGAGGGTATTGACAGCATTGCCTTTAATCCGGATGCTCTAATTAAGGGCATTGAAAACATGCTTGAAGCTGAGAAACTTAAACCCATCTCTTTATGATAACTGTAGAAAAATACGGCATAATACTAAGCCCTACCGAAAATGAATTTGAAAATATGGGTGTATGCAATCCTGGTGTTTACCAAGATGGAAATACGGTACATATTTATTATCGAGCTGTTCAAGAGGGGAATTTTTCTACTATTGGTTATGCCAAAACCAATGAGCCATCTAAAATTATCGAAAGATACACTCAACCGCTTATTAAACGAGATTTTGAGTATGAGCAACATGGAGTTGAAGACGCTAGAATTGTTAAAATTGAAGATACCTATTATATGACCTATACCGCGTATGATGGGGTGAATGCATTGGGAGCATTAGCCATCTCGAAAGATCTTATTCACTTTGAAAAAAAGGGCCTAATTACTCCTCATATAAATTATCAAGATTATGTACGATTTATCCAACAGAGTGATCAGAGCAAGCTAAACCCCAAATACTATTATTTTTTCAACCTTTTTGCCGAGATAGGACTAGTCGATGATGAGTTCAGATACCTCAGAGATAAAGATATTGTATTATTCCCAAGAAAGATAAATGGAAAATTTGTAATGCTACACCGAGTCTGGCCCGGAATACAAGTTGTCTATTTTGAAGATTGGAAAGATTTAACGCCATCATTTTGGGAGCAGTATTTTAAAAACCTTACAGATTTTATTGTTATAGATCCCAAAGATGAATTTGAAGTAAACTATATAGGAGGAGGTGGTCCGCCTATTGAAACAGATGATGGATGGCTAATGATTTATCATGGTGTACAAGAATCTCCAACAGGAAAGATTTACCATGCCAAAGCCGCCTTGCTTCATATTGAAAAACCGGAAATTGAAATAGCTCGATTGCCCTATCCGCTTTTCTCTCCAACAAAAGATTGGGAGGTGGAAGGAGTTGTAAACAATGTCGTTTTCCCCACTGGTCATGCCCGATTTGGAAATCAGCTTTACCTCTACTATGGTGCGGCAGATAAGCATATTGCGGTGGCAAAACTGGATATAACTGATTTGCTGTGTGAGCTCAGAAAACAACCATAACCTAATATTATCATGGAAACCTCAAAAATGAAAATGTTAATAGTAAGCTCCTACCCACCTCGGCAGTGTGGAATAGCTACTTTTTCAGAAGATATTATCAATTCAATAGCAACAGTTTTTGGCAATAGTCTTCCAATTGAAGTCTGCGCCTTAGAATCTAACCACAATCATTTTAATTATCCAAATGAAGTGAGTTATGTATTGCAAACATCCGAATTAGACGAATATCGCATTCTTGCAGATAAAATAAATGCTCGTTCAGATATCGGATTAGTTTGCATACAACACGAATTCGGATTGTTTGGTGGTGAATATGGAGATTATTTACTTTCCTTTTTGTTGGCATTGAGTAAGCCTATCATAACAGTTTTTCATACGGTTTTGCCCTTTCCCGATGAAAAAAGACTTAAAAATGTGCGAGCTATTGGTGATTTATCCAATCGAATAATTGTACTCACCAACAGGTCAAAAGAATTATTGATAGATCGTTATGGCTACCCAAACTCTAAAATAGGAGTGATTCCTCATGGCACTCATATTGTATTGTGGGAGGAAAAGAAAATAAATAAATATCAATTTGGGTATAAAGACAATATCATATTATCCAATTTTGGTCTACTAAGTGAAAATAAAGGTATAGAAACTGTTTTATACGCCTTGCCGGATATCATTGAAAAATATCCTGAAGTAATCTTTTTGGTCATTGGGAAAACGCATCCTGAGGTAGTCAAAAGAGAGGGAGAAAAATACCGTAATAAGCTCAAAAATATCATCAAGGAATCTAATTTGGAAAAGCATGTAGTTTTTATAGATGAATATTTAGCCTTGGATCAATTGTTAAAATATATTTCTCTTTCGGACATCTATTTATTTTCTTCAAAAGACCCACATCAGGCAGTCAGTGGAACTTTTGCCTATGCAATGAGTGGAGGGTGTCCTATAATCTCAACCCCTATTCCGCATGCTGTGGAATCTATTAAAGATTCTGGAATATTGTTGGAGAAATTTGATGATCCAAATGAATTTAGGGATGCAATATTGCACCTTATAGAAAACAAAGAGCAAAGAATTGAAATGGGAAAAAGAGGTTATATTGCTACACATGCCTCTACTTGGGAAAACGTAGCCATTCAATATGCTTTGATTTTTGGAGAGCTAACCAATAAAATGGAAGAATTGCGATTCAACTTTCCTCCAATCAAGTTAGATCATATAATCAATATGACCACCAAAGTTGGTATGCTTCAATTTTCAAGACTAAGCGAACCTGATGTGGAGTTTGGCTATACTTTGGATGATAATGCAAGAGCATTAGTATATATAGTTAAATACCACTCTTTTAACAGAGATTCTACTTCCCTAAAATTAGCCTATACCTATTTGGCATTTATTGAAAATATGCAAAGCGGAAATGCAGATTTTAAAAATTATATAGATTATAATGGAAATTTTACATCACAAAATGAAGAATCAAATCTTGAAGATGCATATGGACGTGTATTTTGGAGTTTAGGCTATGTTTTAAGCAAAAGGGAAATACTTCCTTTAGATTTTGTTCTAAGAGCGGAAATTCTTTGGAAGAAATCCATCAGTTGGATTGGTGAGATAAATTCCCCAAGAGCAATTGCCTATATCCTAAAAGGACTATACAAATACCATAAGGTTCATCCTGAGACGCATATAAAAGAACTTACTTTAGAGTTATCCGACAAACTATTGAATTATTACAATCTAAGTGCTAAAGCAAATTGGCACTGGTATGAGGACTACGTTTCTTATGCCAATAATATACTACCAGAGGCCATGATGTATGGCTTTTTGGTAACCGGCAATAAAGAGTACAAAAAAATAGCAGAGGTAACATTTGATTTTCTTTTGTCGCATTATTTTATGAAAGGACAGATCAAAGTAGTTTCCAAGAAGGGATGGTTCAAAAAGAAAAACGAAAGAGAATTCTACGGGGAGCAACCAATTGAAGTCGTTTCCACCATAGTGACACTTGATCTTTTCTATAAAGTAACCGGAAACCAAAAATATAAAAATCAATTTAAGGTAGCCTTCAGTTGGTTTTTGGGGAATAATCACCTTAATCAGATTATGTACAACACAAAAAATGGTGCCTCATATGATGGACTTGAAGATAATGAAGTCAATATAAATCAAGGGGCAGAATCTGCTTTATGTTTCTTCAATGCACAAATGATTATGGAAAAATATTTAAACAAACAATCGGCTCACAAAACAAAAGACACCTCTAACAAGCGGCTATTTGAGAGTGAACTGCAATTAAATAATTACTTGCTATCACAAAATCACAAACAAACAAAAGAATGGAAACAGGATGTAGAGGCAAAGTAATTAGGATGAATTCAAGGGTTCATGAAGTCTGATTTTCAATAAATAAAGGTAGTGAGTTTTTTAAGCCATGTTTGGTTTGATAGCAAATGTAAAACATTAGAAAACATGAAAACAATTAATAAAATATTACTCCTCACTGACTTTTCAGATGTTGCCAATAATGCCGTTGATTATGCATTACAAATAGCTAAAAAAGTAAAAGCAGAAATTGAAATTTTACACCTTATCTCTACTCCTGTAGATTGGGTTAAACTTACATTAGATAAAGAGAAGATGTTTCCTGAAACAAAGGCTGAAATTGGAATTGCAAATTCTAAATTGACAGAATTATTAAAGAAGTTCACAGATCAAGGAATAAAAGCAACAAAAACAATAGTCTATAATGAGGGGACTCAGAATATTTCACAATTTATAAAGGAAGATAAATATGAATTGATTGTAATGGGATCTCATGGCTACAAAGGAATTAAAGATTTTGTAGTGGGATCAAATGTCACTAATGTTATTAGAAATACAAAAATCCCGATTTTAGTTGTGAAAAAACCACTAAAACGAGATTCATTTAAACGAATAGTCATGTCCTCAACCTTTGAAGAAAAGCATAAGCCTTACTTTCAACATATGATAGGGTATGCAACCGATTTAGATGCAAAAATGGATTTACTATATATCAATACGCCATATCATTTTAAGGAAACAAAAGAAATAGATGAAATGCTTCTTTTATTTGATAAAGATTGCCCGGACAATATGTGCAATAAGCATCATGTAGATGCATTTAATGAGGAAAGAGGCATTCAGTTTTTTATGGATAAATCCGATGCAGATCTTTTTGCAATTGCCCCTGAAAGGAAGTCAAATTTTTCACACTTTTTTTCATTAAGTTTAACAGAGGCTATTATCCATCATCTTCAAATACCTGTATTGATTTTTCACGTATAAACTAGAATACTTGAGTAAGAACTATTAGTGTTAGAAAATAAGAATCAATAAAACAACAATAGTGATACATGAAGGCTGGTTGTAAATATTAAAAATGAAGAATCTAATAATTGATATATGGAATTCATTGATTACTATAAAGTTTTAGGACTACCCAAAACAGCATCTAATAAAGAAATTAAAGCGGCTTATCGTAAGCTTGCCAGAAAACACCATCCCGATTTAAATCCTAATAATAAGGAAGCAGAAAAGAAATTTAAAGCAATAAATGAAGCTAATGAGGTTTTAAGTGATCCGGAAAAACGTAAAAAATATGACGAGTTCGGCAAAGATTGGAAACATGCAGATGAATTCAAAAAAGCCCGCCAGCAGCAAAATCAAGAAGCTCAATTTGGTAGGGAAACTTATTCGGATTTTGGTGGATTTTCAGGAGATTTTTCCGATTTTTTTGAATCTATGTTTGGTGGTGGTGGAGGAAGAAGAACCAGACAAACAAAATTTAGAGGACAGGATTTTAAAGCTGAACTACAATTAAAATTAACAGATGTTTATAAATCACAAAAACAAACACTAACCATTAATGGAAAGAATATTCGTTTAACAATTCCTGCAGGCATTGAAAACGGTCAAACAATAAAAATAAATGGTTACGGTTCCCCAGGAGTAAATGGCGGTCCTAATGGAGATTTATACATTACCTTTTCAATAAAGAATGATACCAAATTTAAAAGGGAAGGAAGCAGTTTATATACAACTGCTGAATTAGACCTCTATACCGCATTACTGGGTGGTGAAGCTTTGATTAATACATTTGATGGAAAAGTCAAACTGAAAGTCGCCCCAGGAACTCAGTCAGGCACAAAGGTAAAACTGAAAGGAAAAGGTTTTCCAGTTTATAAAAAGGAAAAAGAATTCGGGGATTTGTTTGTTACTTATCAAGTGAAATTACCTACAAATCTATCAGAAAAGGAAAAAGAACTACTCAAACAATTAAAAAAAATAAGGGAAAATGGACTCAGATAATTTAATACTGGTTGAAAAATGTTGCTCAATTTTAGATGTTGAGGTTTCTTTCATTAACTCCTTAAATGAAAATGGCTTAATTGAATTGATTGTGGTGGAAGATGAAAAATACATTTCTAATGAACAGTTAAAAAGACTTGAGCGCGCAATACAATTTTACTATGGGCTTAATATTAATATTGAAGGCATTGATGTAATTTACCATTTACTCAATCAAATCAATGATTTACAAGAGGAATTAAGGATAGCAAAAAATAAGCTCAATTTATTGGAATTGGATTAATCGTGAATGTATGTGGAGAATTAACCATATACTTATAATTAACCTTTTAAGCATCTTTGTACTTTTTTTCAGCTAAAAAAACAACACTTTTTAGAATGTAAGCCTTATACCCGAAGTCCAATAGAAACCATTCTTAAGTTCTTCTTCATAAGTACCTTGGTCTGTAACAATAGTCGAGGGATTTTTAGGAAACGTCCATGTTGTGGCAGCATATAAACGGATTTTACCCATTTTATAACTTATCTGCACATCGGCTTCATAATCTAATATTTGAAATTTTTCTGATTCTAAAATTTGGGAATTTTGGATCGGTTGTGAAGCACCACCCATCCCTTTACCCTTTCCAGCACCTGTTTGCTCATTTCTCATGGTATAATACTCATTATAATATTGTTGCGAACCAGCATTGAGATAAACTGCAGGAGTTATTCGTAATTTATTTCTTATAGCATAAAATGTCCTAGTAATTTCTGCACCAAAAAACACATCTGTGCCTTCGCTAAAGCCTAAACTAACATCTGCAAAAATCATAAAGGCAGAAAAGTCATAACCTCCATGTACATTTATAAAAGTGCTCATTTCAGCTTGGACAACATAACTCAAGTCATTGAAAAAGTACTGAGAAATGGAAATACCTGCAGCGAATTGACTTCCATAATAATCATACCCCCCAGAAAAAGTGGTCAAATCTACCCTACCCTCTCCCGGAGTGGTCAAATATGAAAGAGCTGATCGGATAGAAAAACCCGACTTGTGATAATATCCTAACGATGGTGATAAATAGGGTGCCTTTGCTGAATCAGATCTGCCCATGAAATAATAATCACTATTATATAGAATCCCTATCCTTAATTCCGATTTATCAGATGTTGAATCTTGAATATGAGATTTTTTAGATTGGGCGTGTATCTCATGCATACAAAGAAATACGTTCATTAAGGTGATCAACAAAATACTATTCAATAGTTTCATGACAACAAAAAAAAGTTATTTTTTAATTATTAGCGCTTAGCTAATTTGAAAAACTGTAGCACGAGCTACCCTATTAATGTAGTCGTGTTACAGTTTTTGTTAATGGGACTCAGTTATTCATTTTTCCTTTTCGAGTTCCCATTTTACCTTTCATATTTTCCTTATCTGACCTATCCATATTCCGTTTCATCATTTTGTCTCTGAAGCGATCTTGCGATTCATAACGTTTGCCTTCCATGTCCAGACATTCCCCATCTTTTAATTGAAGTCGTTTTCGATCCCTTAATTCTACATTACCGTCAGGATTTACAATTGTCCCATTTTTAAGAGTGAGTTGCTCTCGAAGTTGCATTTTTTGATTGTTCGAAACACGGTACATTTGACCATTTTGAAACATTAGGTGTTCTTGAGCCATTGCTTTTTCCCTGTTTTGCATATGCTGACGAAACTGTCTTTGAGAAGCATAACGGTTACCTTCCATATCCAAACATTCGCCATTTTTTAGTCTCATTTGCTTTTGATTTTGCAATTGAAAACTGCCATCAGGATTTACGATACCTCCATTTTTCAGCCTAAGCTGTTCTTGCAATTGAATCTGTTCCTGATCTTTAATTTGGTACATTTTGCCATCTTTCATCATAAGATGTTCCTGAAGTCGGGTTTGGTCCCGATCCTGAGCAAGTAGTGAAACAGCAAACAACATCATGATTGCTGCTAATTGAATTATCCTTTTCATAACTGTTCTTATTATAATTAATCATTTATTACTCTTTCTTTCATAATCCACTTTTATAGACAACTACTTTATTATTTTCTATTTTCAGTGATTTAGCTTTATAAAAGTGGTTTGATTTCTCACCAACAAATGACGCAAAAAACAGGATCAATAAATATGATGTAATTCTTAACCTTCAATGTATTTTATCATTGAATACTACTCTAAAGTAAATTGATTTTCAATTGATTTATCTGGATCTACTATTCAATAGTATGCGCCTATTCAAGCTTGTTTGGATAGGCTGAAAATTGATTTAAAGGAAGAATAAAATATAATTAGCCCCCTGACCGTGATCTTTGAGCTGGTATTACTTGAGCGGCTTCTTCGGACAGGTGTAGAGGTTCTAGTTCTTGGCATAGTTGGTTGCATTCTCAAATTTGACCTTTCCCAAGTACGTTGATGGAAGTCTCTTGCACGGTTTATTTCATAACTGCGTGTGGGTCTAGTGGATCTACTAATATTTCTATCGTAAAATGAGTTTCTGCTTGAAATGGTATTTCTGCTTCCACCGTTAAGATTAGGATATTTTCGGCTGCTATTTCTGAGAAATACATCCCGACCGACAGTTGTAGCAGGTCTTTTTTCTAACCTTCTTTGATAATCTTGTTCGAAACGTCCATATTCTTTAAATCTTTCAACTCGCCTATTATCATCAGTTATCAATTCCCTGACCACCCGGCTTGAACTTCTATTCTCCCATTCTCGAACTGCAGTTCTAAAACCTGTTCTATCAATTCTTGGAACACGTGTATAATGACGAATTACATAATCACTAAAATGTGGGTATAAATGATGATGGTAAGGATATGCAAAATACCAATTCATAAAGAAATAGGAAGGCATTCCCACAATAATGATTGTATTTTCGGTCCCATAGTAATAACCCCAGTGGTACCAATAAGGATACCAATACCAGTAATTGGTAGGATACCACATAGGATACCCAAACCAATAAGGATAATGATGATAAATATCTACTCTTTCTTCCGATTTTTGAGGAGCATCATCTAATTCTTCTGAAGATTGGTTTACACCTAAATACAAAGGATCATATTCAATATCGGCATTCTCATCCACAAATTCATTTGATAATTTTTCAAATTCACGTAATGCTTCCGGATTATCAGCTAAGCCTGCTTCCCATTCAGCTACTTCTTCGGCATATCTTTTGGAGGCTTCTGTTTGAATTGAATCTGCTATTTTATTCACTAAAGCAGCATCTTTAGTATAAAATTCACCAACTAGTAAAGTCAGCCCAAGATTATCCACTAATAAGTGAATAATTTCCGGATTCTTCAGCAAGATTTTGAAAGCTTCTTGGCTTTTCTCAGGATATTCACTTAGGATATTGTCAATATTATTTTGTGCTTCCGAAGAAAGTATATTTATTTTCTTTAAAATGTTGAAATGTATAGTCCCTAATTCTATTGCAGTAGCATGAATAGCTTTGGGATAGTCTGATAAAATAGCTGAAATTTCACTTTCCTTTTTAGGGCCTCCTTCAACAATTTTTTCAATGAGTCCATTATATTTTGTCAGTTCCCAGAATTTTTTCTGCTCTTCTTCCGCCAAAAATTCTATTGTTGAATTGAAAGAATCCCCAATTGTATTTTGAAGTGCATTTAGTTTAACAAGAACTGCAGGCTCTCGAGTGCTCTCTAATATTGCTCCCCTTATTGGTTCAGGATAAAGTGAAAGAGCCTCAGCCGCTTCTTGACTTTCATAAAGTATCTTCATTGACTGACTATCCAAATCTTGTGCGACAAGCAAGCTAGTACTAAAAAAATAGGCTAGAAATATTATTATCAGCGTTTTCATAATATTAATTTTTAAATTCATTTTAGCAGTTTAGAAATTCTAATTCACTGATTTTTCATATCTGCCACTCTTTTTTGTTATCTTAATTCTAAAAACAATAGCCTTTTTCTCTTTTTCTACTATTACAGGAGCCATTGGCTGACCTTGAGGATTAAGGGTTTCGCTAGTAATCACAGGAGCCATTTTTTCCATAATAATATCTGTAGCCGTTTGGATTTCAACTTCATCTGAAATCTCTTCATATGTTCCCCATAGAATTACACTACGCCAATTCACCATATTCTCAATTATATCCACTTGAAAACATACTTCGTTGTTTTCACGCATTATTTCAATCTTAAGACCTTCTTTTGAGCGGGCAAAAATATAGGGGTCCTCAAAGGCATATCCAATTGGCACGATATAGGGTTTGCCTTTTGCTTGACATCCTATTCTTCCCATGAACTGGCTTTCTAGCACGTCATTTATTTGTTTATCTGTTAATTCACCAAGCATAACCTAAAGCCTTTAAAGAACAAAAGCGGGAAGTTATTTTTCCCGCTTAAGAACCAATGACAGTTTATTACCTTTTACAATTTTTATTCTGTCATGATTTGCATAACTAGCGGCTATTTCCCCAATATCAGATTATTTCTGTTGTTCGACATAACAGTTTTGTAGCCTTTTAGAGCATTATTTTCTATATGCCTATACGGGATTAAGACTTTCGTTATGTTAAATCAAAGCTAGGTATAAAACACTATACAAATCGATGACAAAATCATGATGTGCTTAAGATTTTTATCATTAATTATGAGTTAAAACAACTTGAAATACTGCTTTTTCTCTTAAAATCCTTTCATACATGAAATTTGATCTACGAAATGAAATTAGATGATTTAGTGTTATGAAAACGAAAGAAAATATACTGGGATAGAAGTGATAAAAATCTTTATGCTTGGGAATAAGAGTCATAATATTATTTTAAATTATTTGCCAAATTTGATTAGAGATGAACTTTAATAGCTATGATTATAATAGTAATGGGTTTGCCAGGGTCAGGAAAAAGTTTCTTTTCCCAACATTTAGCTAAAGCTTTAAATGCTGAATATTTAAGTAGTGACCGAGTTAGAAACACACTTAAAATGGGGGGCAAATATAGCTTGACTGACAAGTTATATGTTTATGAGTGGTTGGCTAATCTTGCTGAAGGAGCAATAGATAGAAAAGTAAAAGTAGTGGTAGATGCTACCTTCTATTTGCAGCAAACCAGAGAATTTTTTTTGGAAATTGCTAAAAGACGAAATGTAGAAATGAAATGTATTTTGATTCAGGCTTCTGAAGCCTTGATTAAAAAACGTCTGGAAGGGCACCGAAAAGAAAGTGAAGCTGATTATAAGGTGTACAAAAAAATCAAAAAAGAGTATGAGAATATCGATATTCCCTGTCTCCGACTTACTTCTAAATCTGATAATATCGATTTAATGTTGCAACAAGCTCTAGATTTTATTGATTCTAAAAAAAATGAAACCGTCTGATATACGACAATTGGCATCAAAAGGAAGCTTTGGTAAAAAACCGATTAAAGCTTCCATAATCGAAACTCATATTTCATGGGTGCTATTGAATGAGGACTTTGCTTTTAAAATCAAGAAACCCGTTAAACTTACTTTTCTCAATTTTTCTACTCTGAATTTAAGAAGACATTATTGTATGCGTGAATTATTTTTAAACCAATCCTACTCAAATATATACTTGGATGTTTTACCTATCCGCAAAGAAGATAATAATTGGACTATAGGGGATGGAAATGGTGATATCATTGACTATACAGTAAGAATGAAACGACTTCAGAATGAAAAGAAAATGGATGTTATGCTTAATGATGATAAGCTTAACAAAAAACATATCGAACAACTGTCAAAAACAATTTCAAGTATACATCAGGAGGCTGAAATCGTAAAAACAGATTTTAATTTGACTAATCTTAAGGAATTATTCAACGGTTTTGTTGATATAAAGCCTTTAGTATTGAAGTATTTCTATGTAAGGGATGCTAATCTAATTGATAGATCCATTGCATGGAGTAATAAGTTTTTGGAATCCCATGAAGTAAGAATGAAACAAAGAAGAAAGGAAGGCTTCATAAGATTACTCCATGGGGATCTCCATTGTGGGAATATATTCATTTCCAATCCTCCTGTTATTTTTGACTGCATAGAATTTGATGATAACTTAAGACAGATTGATTTATTAAGTGAAATTGGATTTCTATGTATGGATATAGAAGCACATGATGAGCCTAATTTGAGTGATTATTTTGTAGAAAAATACAACAAACTATTTAATGTTATTCAGACTAAAGAGGATTATGAAATACTACATTATTATAAATGCTTTAGAGCAACCATAAGGGCAAAAGTTTCAATTTTAAGTGCAGTCCAACAACAAAATTCCTCCAAACTTAAGGAAGCGCTTTCCAAAGCCAAAACCTACCTTAGACTACTAAAAACCTACCTTCCTTCAAAAGTTTACATTAATTGATAATAGAATCATTTGGCTGGTTTCCTCACAAATCCTTGGAGCCGCATTGAAAAAACACCTGCTGACAAATATCATTGAAACTACCAACCACTGTCATTTCAGCCCCCCCCTTAAATGTCCAATTTGCATATACTTAACGATTTAAACCCTGGGAATCATGAATGCAGTAAAACACCCTAAAAAATGGGAATTTGAGACCGATGTACTAATAGTGGGTACAGGAGGTGCTGGTCTAACGGCTGCAATAGTTGCCCATGACCACGGTGCAAATACGATGATAATCGAAAAATCTGATAAGGTTGGAGGAACGACTGCAGTATCTGGAGGTATAATTTGGGTGCCTATCAACCATCATATGAAAAAAGCAGGCTTAAAAGACAGCCGAGCAGAAGCGATGACCTATATCAAAAAACTGGCGGAGGACAGAGTTGATGATAGTATTATTAAAAGTTTGATCAATAACGGACCAAAAATGGTCAAATATATAGAAAATAAAACTCCTTTAAAGTTTGCTTTAATAAAAGACTACCCAGATTATCATCCTGATTGGGAAGGCGGTAAACCAAATGGAGGAAGATCTTTAGAGTCTGGTTTATTTGATACGAATGAACTTGGTAAGTGGAAGGGTAGATTGAGAAAAAGCCCAATTTTTGGATTTACCCCTATTACTTTTGAAGAAGCCATGAAATGGAAAGTGTTTAGCAATCCTAAGGATATGGATATGGATGTAGTTTCTGAGCGTTTGCAAAAAGGGATAGTAGGTTATGGGGAGGCATTGATTGGAAACCTTTTATCAGCTTGCTTAAAACGTGGAGTAGAACCATTGCTAGATACCTCAGCAAAACAATTAATTATGGATGACGAAAACAGGGTAATTGGATTGCGAGCAGATCATCATGGTGAAAACACCTACATCAAGGTGAATCGTGGAATTATTATGGCTTCCGGTGGCTATGAATGGAATGAGGCTATGGTAAAACAATTTTTGCCTGGTTCTCCAATGGGAATATCCACTTGTCCTCCTCATAATGAAGGAGAAGCAATCAGTATGGCTATGGAAGTAGGCGCCAATTTGGCCAATATGAGCGAAGCTTGGTGGTTCCCAGGATTGCAAGTTCCTGATGAAGAATATGATGGAAAGCCTTTAATGCGCTTATGCTTAGCTGAACGCTCTTTACCTCATACAATCATTGTTAACAAATATGGTAAGCGGTTTGTAAATGAAGCACACAATTACAATGATGTTGGCAAAACATTCAATGTATTTGATCCAGTAAAAGGAGAATATCCTAATGTGCCTGCTTGGTTGATTTTGGACAGTAAATTCTTTGAGAAATATGTATTTGTAACCTCAATGCCGGGAGATACTCCACCAAATTGGGTGAAAAGAGGCAATACATTAAAAGAATTAGCTGAAACAATAGGTGTTGATTCTGATGGACTTAAACAAACTATAATTCAATTTGATCAATATGCAATAAAAGGGGTAGATCTTGATTTCCATAGAGGTGGAAATACCTATGATAGATTTCAAGGTGATCCAGACCATCAACCTAATCCCAACTTAGGAAAAATTGAAAAGGGTCCTTACTACGCTATTCAAATACATAAGAGTAATCTTGGCACCAAAGGCGGCCCTAAAATTGACGTCAATGGCAGAGTTTTAAATGTTCATGATGAAGTAATTCAAGGATTATATGCAGTAGGAAATGCAGCTATGGGAGTTACTGGTCCTGGGTGTGGCGGTGCTGGCGGAACAATTGGTCCTGCTATGACCTTTGCTTATTTGGCAGCAATGGATGCTGCTATGCAGAAATCAGATTTGAAACCACAAAAAGAAGAAAGCTATGCCCGAATTAGTTCATGAAAAACAAATGAGGGCTCGAGTGCAAGAAGTTTGGGACTTTGTGAAAGACCAAAACAACTGGGCGCCTTTTCTTATGGGATATCAAAATCATCAGATACTTAATGACAAAGAATCCATCTGGAAACTAAAGTCATCAATAGCAGGAGTTACTTATTCATTTAAAATGGAAGTACTCATTACAGAATGGGAAGAAGGCAAAAAAATGGGCTTTGAACTGAGAGGTCTTACTCACCCTGTAAAAGGAAGCGGCACTGTCACTTTAAAAGAGGCCGGAAGTAGACTTACTGATGTGTCTTTCCACTTACATTTACAAGGAAGAGGAATAACTACCCCAGTAATGAATTTGGTAGTAGGACCTTTGCTCAAACCTATGGCCGAGCAACTTCTTGATAAAATAAATGAAGTAATGGAGCAAACTTCGGTAAGGGCTTAAATTATTCAAATAATCGCCTTCTTCAATTTCTGCATTTCCCGAATAATAATTCCATGATGATGGATTTCAATTACCCCCTCCTCTTTGAAATCAGCCAATGTTCTATTAAGCGATTCAGTAGCCGTTCCAACTAAATCAGCTATATCTTTACGAGAGATCGTGATCAGGAAATTCTCATTTTCTGAATTTTGAAACTGCTCATGCAATTGAAGTAAAGCAATGGCAGTGCGTTGTCTGATAGAAAAATAAGCTAATTCTAACATTCGATTTTCCGTATCAAATAATCTATTTGACAATATTTTTATAAAATCAACTGCAATTTCCTTATTATTAAAAAGGGCACTTAAGAATTCCTGTTTAGGAATTGAGAGTATTTCCGCTTCCTCAATCACTACAGCACTTTCTGTATATGTCTTATTTTTAAGTAAGGATATATATCCTAAAAAACTTCCTGGTTCTAAAAATCCAGTTACCAATTCTTTCCCATCTCTTGTGGATTTATAAGTTTTAACCAATCCTTTTTTGAGGTAATAAAGTTCATGGGGTTGTCTATCTTCCAAAAAAATCATTTCCTTTTTTTTATACGTCTTACTTGCTTGATTTTCCAATAATTTATTCAACTCCTTTAATTGACGTCTTTCATCTGTGATGTCATTTATACCTAAGCTGCCCTGCTGAAAGGATGTTTTCAATAAATAATTTTTTTGCAAACGCTTTTCAATAACATTAAGCAAATCAAGTCCTTCAAAAGGTTTAGTAATATAGTCATCGGCACCGAGGTTCATTCCAATCCTAAAATCAGCCTTTTCTGCTTTTGCGGTTAAAAAAATGAAAGGGATATCCGATGTTTTTTTATCCTTACTCAAGATATGCAATACACCATAGCCGTCTAATTCAGGCATGATTATGTCACACAAAATGAGATCAGGAATGTTTTGCTGAGCCAAAACCACTCCCTCTCTTCCATTCGATGCGGTTAAGATTTCATAGCTGGCAAGTGTCAAAATATCAGAAATGTTTTCTCTCATTTCGATATTGTCTTCTATTACAAGGATTTTCTGGCTCATCTTAATAATAATTTAATTTCTTGATAATGGATTACCATTCGAAAAGGGTATTATGGGCAGCTCAACAGTAAATGTACTACCCTCATTTAATTTACTTTTAAAGTGTATTTCTCCATCCAGTAGGGCAACATATTTTTTAACAATGTTAAGCCCTAAGCCTGTTCCCTGAATGTAGGAAGCATTATCTGCCCTATAAAAGCGTTGGAAGATATGGGGTAAATCCTCTTCAGGAATTCCAATCCCCTGATCTTGTACTTTAATAATCAATTTTTCAGAATTCACTACAGAACTGAATTGGATTACCCCATCCTCTTTTGAATACTTTATGGCATTTGATAATACATTGAGTACAATATTTCTAAGTATTTTTTTGTCCGTTTCTATTTTGCGAATTCCATTGTGCTTATATTCCAAAAATTGTGAGATTTGTTTTTGAAGACTCATTTCATTTTTGATGTCAAGCAAGTACGATTCTATGTCTATTAATGAATAGCTTGTTTCTACTTTTCCTTCTTCAAGTTTACTTAATGAAAGAAAATCGTTTAAAATTTCGGTTAAATTATTAACCGATTTATTAATTCGAAGAATATGTAAGTCCTTTACTTTCTCATAGTCTTTTCCCTTATGATTCTTGAGCAAGTAAGCTGAAGTAAGGATAGTACTGAGCGGTGTGCGAAATTCATGTGAAGCAGTTGAGACAAATCTTGATTTCAATTTGCCTAATTCCTTTTCACGTTCAAGATTTTTAATTAAAGTAAGCTCATTGCGTTTAGTGGTATTAATATTGGTAATAACGATTAAAATTTTATCAATGGAATTATTATTCTCTGGCAGCGGAACAGCTTTAACATTATAAAAATTATTCTTAATCAATACTTCAAAAGTGATCGTTTCGCCCTTAAAACTTTTTTTAAGCTCTGATTCAACGGCAATTTTTTCGGAAGTATGAAGATTGTCAAATACTTTCCCTTCCAAAAAAATTGCTTTATCAAGTCGTTCCTCGTATAGCCTGGTTCCATCTACCAGCAAATAATTCATGTCTTTGTTCATAATGCCAATAATACCGTTTGGAAAGTGGCGTGCCATAGCTTCATATAACCGCTGGCTATCCACTAAATTTTTCTCTGCTATTTCTCTAGCTATTATTTCCTTTTGAAGTTCCGTATTTGAATCTTCCATTATTTTGTAAGCTTCAGAAAGTTTTTTGGTTCTATCTTGTACTCTAGCTTCCAGCTCTTCATTTAGGCGATTGATTTTTTGAAGATTCTGCTTACGTTCAGTTATATCTGTTATAAAAGCTATTACGTACAACTTATTATTCTCTCTAAAATGTCCTAAGCTAATTTCTGCCATAAATTCTGTTCCATCTTTCCGTTTACCAAAAAGCTCCAGTCCTTCACCCATTGCCCTATTATGTGGGAAATTGCTGAAATTATTTCTATGCTTGATATGTGATTTTGAAAAACGATCTGGTATCAATTGTTCAATTTTCCTACCCTTCAACTCCATTTCATTGTAACCAAATAATTCTAGTGCATGGGGATTTACCATTCTTATATCACCTTTTATATCGGTAACAATTATACCTTCAGTTGCATTTTCAAATATTGCATTTAAATGCTTTTTGGCTTTCCGTTCATTTTTTAAGGTATGCCTATACCATACACTAAAACAAATAATCATCCAGACTGTAATACCTGCTAATATTCTGTTATTCGTCAAAATTGTTTTTCCATTAAAATCAGATAGTAGATATCCAGCAATAATGAATATGGTGGTTAATACGCCTATGAAAACAGCATATTTTTTACTTCCCGATAATAATAATATAAATGGTAGTACAATTAAATAGGCAATTGTGATAAGATTATAACCAGGCCTTAGCTCATAAAAAAACATGCCGAATAGCAGAATTACAGGGGCTAAAAGTACTACGGAGTTACGGTATGATTGATTTAAATTTCCCCTCATGTCAAATGTGAAAAACTATCCTAATTTACGACTTTTTCTATACTCTAAACAAAAGTATTTTTTACTTATGGAATATGTTATGACAATTGTTTTGGTTCTAAATGATATTTGTCATCATGAAAGGCAAAATTATAAGAGTACAATAACAAAAATCATCTTTTAAATATTTCTTTAGTAGTACATTGAAATAAACCTTTAAGTGGTCAAAGCAGGTATTGAAATGGCGAGAATCAACGATAACGGCATGGTAGTATTGAAAGAAAGATACTTATTTAGGCATGAAGAAACGGGGATAAGCGAAAGCCCTGAAGAAATGTTCAGACGTGTAGCCAATTCAGTAGCTTTAGCAGAATTAAACTTTGGAGATGAAAACCAAAATTTGGCTTGGGCAGAAAAGTTTTTCAAAATAATGGACGAGCTTCTTTTTTTACCCAATTCCCCTACCCTAATGAATGCTGGCACACCTAATCAACAATTAAGTGCCTGTTTTGTACTGCCGGTTGAAGACAATACGGAGGCAATTTTTTCATGTCTAAAAACAGCTGCTTTAATTCAAAAAAGTGGAGGGGGTACAGGCTTTGATTTTTCAAAAATCCGACCAAAAGGAGATAATGTTGCCAATGGCGGTAAAGCGGCAGGGCCTGTGGCATTTATGAAGATATTTGATGTAATGACTGAAAACATTCGGCAATCGGGCAAAAGAAGGGGTGCCAATATGGGCGTATTGCATATTAATCATCCCGATGTCGAAGAATTTGTCAATAGCAAAAGTACGGGAAAGAATTTGCAAAACTTTAACATTTCAGTAGGGGTTACAGATGCTTTTATGCATGCGATAAAACATGATTCTTCATGGGATTTGATTCATCCAAATACTGGAAAGAAAGTAAAGGAACTATCCGCAAGAAGCTTATGGCAGTCCATTATTAGAAATGCCAAAAATAATGGTGATCCTGGTTTGTTATTCTTGGATGAAATCAACAGATGGAATCCTACACCCAAAATTGGTATAATTAGTTGCACTAATCCTTGTGGAGAAGTGCCTTTGCTTCCATATGAAGCCTGTAATCTAGGTTCTATCAATTTAGCGAAAATGGTTGCTTCGCCTTATAAAAAAACTGTTAAAATAAAGTGGGACTTACTGGAAAATACAGTGAATACAGCTATTAGATTTTTAGATAATGTTATAGATGTCAATACCTATATTATTCCTGAAGTTGAGCAAATTACAAAAGGAAATCGAAAAATAGGATTAGGCGTAATGGGCTGGGCAGATATGCTAATTGAATTGGGAATTCCATATGCTAGTGATGAGGCAGTAGCATTGGCTGAAAAACTTATGAGGTTTATTAAAGATCGAGCCTGGCAGACATCTCAAAATTTGGCTAAAACCAGAGGAGTTTTTCCAAACTGGGAAAAAAGCACACATTTTCCGGATTTTCCCTTACGCAATGCCACTTGTACCGCCATAGCGCCAACAGGATCAATATCAATTATAGCTGGGGTTTCTTCTTCTATTGAACCCTTGTTTGCACTTGCTTATGAACAAAGAAATGTCCTTGATAAAAGGAGTCTTAAACATATTAATTTTTCCCTGATAGAATACTTAAAGGCAAATAGCATTTATACAGAAGAAATATTGAATTGCATTAATGCCAGAGGAAATCTGAAAGAATCCAATGGACTGCCAAAAGAAACAAAAGAACTTTTTAGAACAGCTTTAGAAATCAATTTTTCAGACCACCTCAAACACCAACTTGCCTTCCAGATGTACACCGATAATGCCATTTCAAAAACCATCAATCTTTCTTCATCTGCAAGCAAATATGATATTGATAAGGCATTTAAAATGGCGTGGTCGGGTAAAGCCAAAGGAATTACATTATATAGAGATGGCTCTAAAAGCAAACAGGTACTTAATAGTGGTATAGGTTTCCCTTCTACAGAGCGCACAAATTGTAAAGTTTGTACAGTTTAAATAAAATAACAAATGTGCTTATTAAAGACGATAGATGTCATGGAAATTGTTACTGATTTATGATAGATTGCTAAAGTAAATTAAATAATACGGCAATGAATACAGCAAAAACAATTTTAGGAATTGTGGCAGGAATTACCACAGGTGCAGTTATAGGTGTTTTGTTCGCTCCTGAAAAGGGAAGGGATACTCGAAGAAAAATGATCAAAAGAAGTACAGACTTGAGTGATGCCATAGACAAAAGGATTGAATCCAAATTTGAAGAATATGAGCGTAAATTAGATGAAATGGTGAAAGACTTAACCGGAAGAATCTCTCCGCTTACAAATACAAAAGATGAACACCGCAAAAAGGAGCATGTCAATTGATATTTAAAAGTATTCTTTCAGAAAAAGAGATTTTTGTATTCTAGAGTCAAAGTAATGTCGTTAAGTTTAGCGTTAAATACACCTTATCCATCAACTACTGCATAAGGGAATTTGTCTATACTTAACGACATTCAATTTAAGAGCAAAAGAGTTGTAAATAGTTTATTTTTCCTTCTTACGAAAATATCTCCTAAGAAAAATACTGTGCTTCAAAGCCTCCATATTTTGATTGAATCCATCGGATCCCATGCGGATATTTTCCATACTTTTATTAAGGTCATGCATGAAAACAGTATCCATAAGCAATGTGCCAATTGCGCCTTCACCTTTCTGTATCTTACTGGAAACCACTTTTAAATCTCCTGTTATATAGGCCAAGCTATCGGAGATTTCTTCAATGTTGACAATAGTTTGTTCAAGTTTATTGCTGAGTGTACTTTCAGTCAATAAGGCACCCAAAGTGCCTTTCCCCTCACTAATACCTTTCACTATATTGGATAAATCCCCAGTAATAATGGCCGTCTTTTGACTGGTCAACTTAATTTCTACAATGGCTTCTCTTATATTTTCGGAAATCACTGTATCCGCCAAAATACTCCACAGACTGTTTTCGCTATTTAATTTCTCAGAAATTTCCTTTAAATTCTTAACTATTAATGCCACATCCTCATTGGTGCGGTTGAGTGTATGCATCATTTGATCAGTAGCGACCGGCTCTATGGTTCTTAATAAATCCCCTTCTTCAATCATGTCGGCCTGTTGATTTACCAGATTTATATTTACCAACTTATTACCCATTAGCCCGTCAGTTCCAATACTTGCTATGGCATTTTTTTTAATATATTTCTGTGCGTTCTTCTGGATAACCATTACAACTCTGATGCTGGAATCACTGAAAATCTTAACGCTTTCTACAGTACCAATATTGATACCCGAAAAATGAACATTATTCCCCGTCATCAATCCATTCACGTCTTTAAAATCAGCTATAACCCTGATTTTTGAACCAAAAAGATTTTGATTGCTTCCAATGGTGTATAAAGCAGTGATCAGGAGAATTGTTCCTATAAACACAAGGATTCCCAATCGTATGTTTTTTGATTTTTGATTTTTCATAGTAGTCTCATTCAAAAAAGGATTTCACCTTAGAATCTTTTGATTTTTTAAGCTGGTTATATGTTCCATCATCATAGCACATGCCGTCAATCAACATGAATATTCTATTAGCCACTATCTTAATACCATAAATATCGTGTGAAATAATGATGGATGAGGTATTATACTTTTCCTGAATATCCAACATCAAATGACTAATCTCTTTGCCTGTAATAGGGTCAAGACCAGTTGTAGGTTCATCGTAAAGTATTATATCTGGCTTTAGAATCAAGGTTCTTGCTAAGGCAATCCGCTTTTTCATGCCTCCCGATAGTTCAGAGGGCATCATTTCTTCCGTTTCAGGTAAGCCAACATTAGTCAGTGCTTCATTCACTAGTTCATCTACTTCCTCCTTACTTTTTTCAATTCCATGTCTTCTCAATGGAAATTCTAAATTTTCCCGCACAGTCATAGAATCATAAAGTGCATTGCTCTGAAATAGAAAGCCCGTCTTCTTACGAATATCATAAAGTTCATTACTTTCCAAATTGGTTACTTCCTGTCCAAGCACTTTAATGCTTCCTGAATCTGGCTTTATTAAGCCAATAATACATTTAATTAATACTGATTTCCCAGAACCTGATTTACCCAATACAGTTAAGTTCTCACCCTTATTCAAAGTTAAATCTAGATTTCGTAGCACATGATTATCCCCAAAAGATACATTCAGTCCATCTATTGAAATCATCTTTTTTAGTGTATTATCAAGCTTAATATGGTTTTTCATTTTTTCCATAGATGACTTAAGTCAAGCCTAAAACATCAGTAATTTGAACAGCTAGTAAATCAAGGATGAAGACCAGAAAAGATGAAATCACTACAGCAGAATTAGCTGATTGTCCTACACCTTCTGTGCCCTTTTTTGAAGTAAATCCTTTGTAACAACCTATAATACCAATGGCAAAGCCAAAGAAAAATGTTTTGATAACCGCAGGAATCACATCACTATAACGCAGGGTTTGAAATACTTGAGCCCAATACAAATCCCAACTCACCACACCTTGAATATTAGCTCCCAAATAAGCACCGTATAGGGAAATTGCGTTGGCAAATATGGCTAAAAGGGGCACCATTAAAGTAGTGGCCATTACCCTTGTTACCACCAAATATTTATAAGGATTGGTACCGGAAACTTCCATAGCATCTATTTGCTCGGTAACTTTCATAGAACCAAGTTCTGCCCCTATGCCTGAGCCAATTTTGCCAGCACAGATAAGTGCTGTAATGACTGGAGCAATTTCTCTCACTATAGAAACTGCAGTCATTTTAGGAAGCCATGCCTCGGCACCAAAATCAACTAGTGTTGGTCTAGATTGGATAGTGATTACCAGACCCATAATAAATGCTGTAACTCCAATTAGTAGGAGGGACATATAGCCTATATAGAAACACTGTCTTAAAAATTCATTGAATTCAAAACGAGGCTTAAATAACTCTTGGAAAAATCGACCGCTAAAACGAGCTATTTCTCCAGCTTCGTTCAGCATTTTTTCGATATTTGTAGGTATCTTCATCCGGTTTTTCTTCTTTCTTTCAAATCGTTGAAAGATATTTTTCTACTATCATTAAAGGAAGTTAGTATATATTTCATCTCGGATGTATGACGAAAATCACTGCTTTTTTTGATATTTATCTCAACCTATTCACATTTAAGAAGAAATGGTAACCGAATGATTACAAAAAATGGGAAAAGGTTATAAAAAAATAGGACTGTCTCATATTTAGTTAGAAACAGTCCTATTTTTTTTGGTTCAAAAAGCTATGCAATTTTAATTTCCTTTTTAGGAAGTGCTTTTTCCACCTCTTTTTTTGGAACTTTGATTTTCAAAATACCATCCACATAAGTGGCTTCTGATTTATCAAATTTCACACTTTTAGGAAGGGCGAAAGATCTACTAAACGAACTGCTGCTAAACTCTTTTCTGGTAAAGCGCTCTGATTCTTCAATCTTTTCATCTTCTTTCTCAGCACTAATGGTCATAATATCGTTTTCAATGGTCACGTGGAAATCCTTTTTATTGTATCCCGGTGCTGCCAGTTCGATATTATATTCTTTACCATTTTCCTTGATGTTCACTGAAGGAATATTTCTGTCAATGCCTAAGTTTAACCATCCTGGCCCAAATGCACGATCATTGTCAAAAAAATCTGACAATAAAGTAGGGAAAAAGTCCCCATTCTTTTTTTCACTAAGTAAATTCATGGCTTTTATATTTAAGAGTTTGTAATAATTAACTACTGTAAATTTAAAGTTAAGTAGAGTGTAGAAAAATGACCTTTATGGCTGATTCAAAAGATTTTTATCATTTTGTAAATATTGATTTCATGTCTGGTAGATTGTATCATAAGATTTATTGACAAGCCCCAATGCAGATACCAATTAAGCATTATGTATCCCTTCCCAATAATCTCTTACAAATGCCAATTTTTGACTTTTTGTTATCTTATCTGAATTGCGCAAAGTAATCCTCTTCTGCTCAAAGTGCTTACTTTCATTTAAATGATTATTCAAAAGGTCTTTAGCTTTACCTTGTCCAAATATCAAAATGTCATCATAACTTAACAGCTTATTTTCCAGTGTTTTGATGTATGATTTTAATTCATTCTGAGAGATACTGTGGTTAGTTTTTTCATTATTGGATGCAAATAAAGGCATTGAACCAAACCTGGTATTATTACTTCCTTCACCTTCTTCTCTTTTGATTTTTTTGTAAGGAGAAATTACCTCATCTATAAAGGTGTAATTACCATCCGACCTCCCAATAAATTGTGCTTTAGAGAGATTCAGAAATACTGCGATTTTCTTTGAATCAGACATAACCTTAAATTTTAGATAAATTATGAAGTACTGAAAAAAATTATTGGGCTACCCAGCCGCCATCCACTGCCAGTGCTTGACCTGTTACAAAAGAAGATGCATCAGAACAAAGCCATATGACTGCTTCTGCAACTTCCTCAGGTTTCCCTAACCGGCCTACAGGTTCCATATCCATAAACTGTTTTTCTATTTTCTTATCCTTGCCGGTAAATCGGTCTATCATAGGCGTTTTAATAATACCTGGACAAACCACATTTACTCTGATACCTAATTTGGCATAATCCGAGGCGGCATTCTTTGTCAATCCAACAACTGCATGTTTGGACGCAACATAGGCAGGGGTTCCTGCAAAACCTACAAGCCCTGCAACAGAAGCATTATTGACAATGGCGCCTTTTCCTTGCTTGAGCATATGCGGAATTTGATGTTTCATGCACAGCCAAACTCCGTCAATATTTACATTCATAACATTAGTCCAATTATTATTGGTGCATTCATGCGCTGGGGCGGCTAATCCTTCAATTCCGGCATTATTGAAAGCAAAATCAATCCTTCCAAATTTTTCTATTGTTTGCTCTACCATATTGATAACATCGGATTCTTTAGACACATCACATTTTACAAATATTGCAGTGCCCCCTAATTTTTTGATGGTATTGAGAGTTTCCGAGTCTTCTACCACATCTGCAATGGTCACTTTTGCACCATGTTTGGCAAATAGGATAGCAGTGGCTCTTCCTATACCAAAAGATCCACCAGTAACTATGGCTACTTTATCTTTAAATTGATTTTCCATGATAATACTTGTTAAAAGAAATCTTTGAAATTAATCTAAATGTAGTATGCTAGAAAAAGAAAAGGAATGACTGGTGTAGCCATCATGTTGGATTTTTGTCATTAATTATTTGGGACTGAAATCTTTGTCTTAATACAAGCGCCAAGCCCAATTGTCAAACAAACTATGAACTTGAATTTTTTCTGGCTCTTTCCAGTCTTATTGGCGGTTTCTATATTGAGGATTCTTAAATTTATAATTGATTACTCAAGATATTTTAAAGAATTAAATTCAGTTGCTCACTGAAAAACTTGTAGCTTTGCTTAGTGCAAATTCGCATATATTTTTATCCAATATTTAATCTATATTACAAAATTGGCAAAAGTTAAATCAGCATATTTCTGTCAGGAATGCGGACATGAATCACCTAAATGGGCTGGAAAATGTCCTTCTTGCGGGCAGTGGAATACTTTCGTGGAGGAGGTAGTGACAAAAGAAAAATCTTCCAGTGGTTATCAATCATCTAGTAAAAGAGCCAATAAACCCGTTGCTATTCAAGAGGTAGAAAGCACGAGTGAAGCAAGAATTAAAGTAGCCGATCGTGAACTTAGCCGAGTTTTAGGAGGGGGAATTGTACCTGGTTCATTGGTTTTAATTGGCGGAGAGCCCGGTATAGGGAAATCTACTTTAATGCTTCAGATTGCCCTTCAACTTTCTAATCTTAAAGTGCTATATGTAAGCGGTGAAGAAAGTGCTCAGCAAATTAAAATGCGAGCAGACAGAATGGAGCATGATTCCAAAAATTGCTTTATCCTCACCGAAACCCATACTGCTGATATTTTCAGGGAAGTAGAAGCTTTAGGTCCAGATTTATTGGTGATTGATTCCATCCAAACTTTACATTCCCCAAAAATTGAATCTGCAGCAGGAAGTGTGGGCCAGGTGAAAGAATGTACAGCGGAACTGATGCGCTTTGCCAAAGAAAATAAAATCCCAGTATTTCTAATTGGGCACATCACAAAAGATGGAGCAATTGCAGGACCTAAAGTTTTGGAGCATATGGTGGATGCAGTTTTACAATTTGAAGGGGATCGTCATCTTACTTACCGCATTTTAAGGACTACCAAAAACAGATTTGGCTCTACTAATGAATTGGGCATTTACGAAATGATGCAAAACGGATTGCGTCAAGTTAGCAATCCCTCCGAAATATTAATATCACAAAAAGATAAAGACAGTAGTGGAACCGCAATTGGGGCTACCTTAGAAGGCAACCGTCCTCTTTTAATTGAAATCCAAGCCTTGGTGAGCCCTGCCACTTATGGTACTCCTCAGCGATCTGCCACGGGCTATGACAACAAAAGATTGAACATGTTGTTGGCAGTTTTGGAAAAAAGAGGGGGATTTCGATTAGGCATCCAAGACGTATTTCTAAATATTGCAGGAGGAGTTCGTGTGGAAGACCCTGCTATAGATTTGGCTGTATGTGTGGCCATTATTTCTTCCTTGGAGGAAATTCCATTATCATCAAAAACTTGCGTTGCTGCTGAGGTAGGTTTGAGTGGAGAAATCCGTGCAGTAAACCGAATTGAAAACCGAATAGCAGAAGCAGAAAAATTAGGCTTTACGGAAATATTGGTTTCCAAATTTAGTATGAAAGGAGTCGATACTTCTCGCTATAATATTGAAATTAAGACCTTTAGTCAGCTAGGAGAGGTAGTAAGCTATTTGTTCGGTTGATAATTAGAATATTATATTAGGTTTCATTTAACAGATAGATTTACTTCTTAAGGTATAAAATATATTTTCGATTTAATCTATTCTTACATCAAGTATTAAATGATATACTTTAACCATTTTTCCAACTGAATTAATTTTCACATATTTGAGTTTTTTCTTTCAAATTGAATTTTTATGCAAGAGTTTTTTCAAGAATTAGGGTTTTCAAGTAACATATTTGCCTTTGTAATTCTTCCATTACTAATTTTTTTAGCACGTGTGGCTGATGTTTCCATAGGTACTATGCGTGTAATCTTAGTGATGCAAGGTAAAAAAGGTCTTGCTCCGCTCTTGGGTTTTTTCGAATCCTTAATATGGTTATTAGCTATCGGTCAAATTTTTAAGCACATTGATAATCCGGTGAGTTACATATCTTATGCTACAGGCTATGCTTTTGGAACTTACATAGGCATAATTGTAGAAGAAAAAATGGCAATTGGAAGAGTAGTAGTAAGAGTAATTACTGCCTTACCTGCAAATAATTTAATTGATTATCTAGAACAGAAAAACCATCGGTATTCTAATATCGATGCCACAGGTAATGACGGAAAGGTGAATATCATTTTCACAGTTGTGAAAAGAAACGTTTTGAAAGAATTGATTCCTAAAATTCAAGAATACAATCCAAAAGCATTTTTCACTATTGAGGGCGTGAAAAAAGTTAGTGATGAAGATGCATCATATAAAGAAAATAAAGGCATCCTTATTGGTAAAATGTTGGATATTCGGAGTAAGTAAAATGGATGTTTAATTCTTTTATAAACAAATTTTATGATTGCTTTTTGCATACTCTAATCCATTATGCTAATTTGTATAAAATTACGTTTGTAATTTTAATTTTTTACTACCAGATTTAAAGTAGAATAAAAAATTGTTGTTAAATATGGCATCATTTTAGCTTATTCACATATTTAAAAAGAATCATAAATCCTCATGAAGGAAATTGCTATAAAATATTTCTTAATAATATTTATACTGGGGTTTAGTTTGAACCTTGCCCAAGCTCAGAATGAATCGCTGTTTGCTGACGTCCGATCTGCACTTAAGGCAGGTAGTTCAAAAGAATTATCTCAACACTTCCATGATAATATAGAGTTAAATATTAAAGGGGAATCAGGTAATTACAGTAACGTACATGCTGAAATATATTTAAAGGAATTTTTTAAAAAACACGAGCCTATCAGCTTTGAATATGCTCATCAAGGCAGTTCTAATGAAGGTTTGAAATATGCAATCGGAAATTATGTTCATTCCGAAGGTACTTATCTAGTTCTTATAAGGGCTAAAAAAATTAACGGTAAAGAAAAGATATATATAATTGATTTCTCCGAAGAGTAATTAACTGTAATCATCCCGTCTTCCAACCAAAATAGTTCACCATTCCTGCTAAAATTTTTCTTGCCTCCTCACTGAAACATCCTGTTGTAATCAATCTAAAAAACAAAGGAAACAGCTATTATTATAAAATAAATTAAGTTTTAAGGTATGGCACAATTTTAGCTGACTCACTTTTTTAAATTGAATTATTAATCCTAATGAAGGGAATTGGAATAAAATTTTTCTATCTCCTATTATTTTCAAGCTTTAGCAATGGGGATCTATATGGCCAAAACGAGTCCCTTTTTGCAGATGTTCGCTCAGCACTAAAAGCTGGTAGCTCAAAGGAATTGTCCCAATATTTCCATGATAATATCGGACTCAATATCAAAGATGAATCGGGAAATTATAGTAAAGTCCATGCCGAAATCTATCTAAAAGAGTTCTTTAAAAAACATGAACCTATTAGCTTTGAATATGCCATCCAACAAAGCACTAAAGAAGATTTGAAATATGCCATCGGAAATTATGTTCATTCCCAAGGCACTTATTCTTGTTCTCATAAGAGTTAAGAAAATTGATGGCGAAGAAAAGATATATATGATTGATTTCTCCTTGGAGTAAAAAACCTTATCTTTTCCAACTCAAATTTTCTTCTGGCATAACAAACCATAAAATAATATATACTAATATTCCTGGAAAAGCTGCGCTTAATATCGAAATTAAGACATAAAGTAAACGTACTTTTCCTGCATCCCAACCAAAATATTTAGCTATCCCACCACATACTCCTGCAAAAACTCTTTCTCTTGTTCTTTCTAATTTCTTTTCCATTTTTCTATTTTTATTATTTTCTAGTTCAATATAAATGCCAAACTTAAAAATCAGGCTTAATTCTCATATTTAACACTATTACCTTTTTTTACTGTTCATTTATGAACACTTGTTTTTACCATATTGAACACTGTTCAAAATCATTATATTTGTGGCTTTAATATTAAAACAATTCGATGCATAATATTGTAAAGTCTTTAATTTACTCTTTTTTACGCACATTAATGAATGTGAGTATGGCTTTTAGTTATCGTAATATCATAGTTACAGGTTATGATAAAATCAAAAATTCTATGCCCGCTCTATTTGTCAGCAACCATCAAAACACATTTATGGATGGTCTAGTTTTGGTAAAAGTTGGGCATAATATAAGACCCAATATTCTGGTACGTGCTGATATATTCAAATCAAAATGGGCATCCATTGCACTTGACATCATTCGTTTAATCCCAATATACAGGAAAAAAGATAATATGGGCAGTGTGGCTCAAAACAATGAAATATTTAAAAAATGTATCGATCTATTTAAGAAAGGTGAGCCATTATTGATTTTTCCGGAAGGGAATCATGCGATAAAAAGATTTTTAAGACCGATTCAAAAAGGCCCCGCCCGAATTGCTTTTCAAGCAGAGGAAGGAAATAATTTTCAGTTAGGGCTAAATGTAGTGCCTTTTGGTTTGCATTATGAAAGACATCCGAAAAGATGGCATGATCTACATGTGCACTTTGGAGATGCCTTTAAAGTAAGCGATTTTCAAAAAGTTTATGAGGAAAATCCCACCAAAGCCAATAAGCAGTTTAATGATAAAATCAGGAAAGATATATCAGCCGAAATGGTGGATATTCAATGGCATGCAGAATATGAATTTATGGAGCACGTGAGAACATTGTTAAAACCGTACGCCATGAAATGGGCTGAGAACAAGAAATCCATTGTCCATGCAGAAAATGAAGTAGTAAATAGAATTGCATATCATCTTCAGGAAAATGAAGATTTAACATCCTCACTGAAAGAGAATACAAATAATTATTTTCGAGAAGTAAATAAAAACAAGCTGTCGGAGGATTTTAAAGCTAAAAAACCAACAATAGTTGAGTTTCTATTTAAAGCAATTGGCATTTTAATAGGTTTGCCTTTTTGGATAATAGCTAAAGTGATCAATTTCATACCTGAATTTATTATTGAAAAAAAAGTAATAGCAGGAGTCAAAGACATTACCTGGCATATTTCATTAAGAACTGGGATTTCTATGTTTCTGTATCCTATATACTATTTATTGATTTTTATAGTATTAGGCTTTAGTATAGGTTGGATTATAGCGGGTATCACAGTTTTCACATTCCCATTAATTTCCGTTGTAATGTACGAAACAGAATATCATTATAAGAAATTGAGAAATGCATTTATTCTTTTCAAAAAGCCTGAAATAATAAAGCAAGAACAAGAATTAGTGAAGGAGTTTAAAGGCTTATTTGTGTGAAAAACAAATAGAAAAAAATGATATCTTAGCTAAAAATGATATGAATTAAATAAAAAGTCTCACTTTGGATTTCACTAAGAATTCTATGAAATGTACTGCTAAAGCTGATTATTTTCAACCCCATAGAAACACCCCATTGACCAGCTAACGTCTTTTTCTTTGTGATCTTGTGATGAAATAAAAGCAGCCCTCGGCTGTTTCTATTAAATTTTAGCCCCCTACAAAAGGAGCCAGAAAAAATCCAGCAATTACCAGTACAATCACAGCAATGATATTTAATAAAATCCCTGCTCTAACCATTTGCTTGATGCTTATATAGCCACTGGAAAAGACAATAGCATTGGGCGGAGTGCTAATGGGCATCATAAAAGCACAACTTGTAGCCATGGCGACCGGTATGGCTAACAGTAATGGATCAACATCCAATCCTTTTGCAATGCTTAAAACCATAGGAATTGCTATTGTGGTAAGCGCAACATTACTCATCACCTCAGTTAAGAATAGAGCTAATGCAGTTAAAATTAATAACAATAACCATAATGGAATATTCTGATACTGACTGATCGCTTCTCCTATCATATCTACAAATCCAGCGGTTTCCATTGCTTTGGCAAGTGTCATTCCTCCTCCAAATAATATTAAAATACCCCAAGGAAGATTTTTCATATCTTCCCAGTTCATCAACATTTTACCTGACTTATTGAGCGGGATTAAAAATGTAGCCAATCCACCAGACATAGCTGTAACCGTATCATTTAAGATTTCAATTCCTAAGAGTGAATTGATTTGAGATTTGAAAATCCAACATAAAGCGGTAATACTGAATATTACTGCTACCCATTTTTCTTCTTTACTCCATTTGCCAAGTTGCTTTAACTCTTGACTAATAAATAATTCAGCTTTCTCAATTTTAGTGATACCATGACGGAAAAGCACTTTTGTCAACATTTGATAAATAATGATTAGCATAACCGCCACTGTTGGAATGCCAATAATTAACCAGCTTACAAAGCTGATCTCTTTACCTAAAATACTTTTAACTAATCCTACTAAAACTACATTTGGAGGTGTCCCAATGATAGTAGCCATACCCCCAACATTTGCGGAATATGCAATCCCTAAAAACAAAGCTGCTTTAAAGCGATTGAATCCTGAAAATGTATTTTCATGTGCCTCCAATAATTTAACCACCGATAGTGCAATGGGCAACATCATAACCGCTGTGGCTGTATTGCTTATCCACATACTGAGTACGGCAGTAGCCAACATAAAGCCCAGAATTATGCCATTGGCATTTGTTCCAGTCAAGCGAATTAAGTTTAAGGCAATTCTTCTGTGAAGCTGATGTTTTTCCATGGCCAAAGCCAACATAAACCCGCCCATAAATAGGAAGATGATAGGACTAGCATAAGGAGCTGTGGCAGCGGTAAGATTAAACACCCCTGTACTAGGAAATAAAACCATAGGTAAAAGAGCCGTAGCAAAAATCGGGATAGCTTCAAATACCCACCAAACAATCATCCAAAGTGCAATGGAAAATACATCCCAACCTATTTCAGGAAACCAAAATTGGGGATTCGCGATTTGGATTATTAGGAAAAGTAATGGCCCTAATACCAAAGCCGAATATTTCAAAATGGTTTTTTGATGCATAATTACAGTTTATTTTCCAAAGGCTTATTCTTCTCAAAATATCTACACATATGCGTGATTTTGCACTCCTCACATTTTGGCCTTCTTGCCACGCAAACATACCTTCCATGTAAAATCAACCAATGATGGGCCACATGCACATATTCTGAAGGAATGTGTTTAATTAAGGTTTTTTCTACTTCAAGTGGGGTTTTAGCATTATTGTTGACCAAACCTAACCTTTTGGACACCCTAAAAACATGAGTATCAACTGCCATGGCTGGTTGATTATAAACAACAGAAGCAATAACATTAGCCGTTTTTCTACCAACACCAGGCATTTTTTGTAAATCTTCTACTGATTCGGGAACCTCGGAATTAAAATCTTCCACCAACATTTTAGCCATGCCTAGCAAATGCTTGGTTTTGTTGTTCATAAAAGAAATACTTTTGATATAAGGTAAAACCTCATCGAAGTGTGAATTAGCTAAATGCTCTGGAGTGGGAAAAGCTTCAAAGAGCGCAGGAGTGACCATGTTTACTCTTTTATCCGTGCATTGGGCAGATAAAATAACAGCCACAAGCAGTTGATACGGATTTTCATAATGTAATTCCGTTTCTGCTTGTGGCTGATTTTCTGAAAAATATTCTAAAAATGCTTCGTAGCGTTCTTTTCTTGTCATTTGCTAATCCTTTACAGGATGCAAATTAACAGCTTTTGAATATTCTAAAATAGTATTGATGGTTTTTTCTGAAGGAGCCATCATTCCTTCATCCATTTGCTCTCTCAGCCATAATAGTTCATGGTATTGCTCCAAGAGCTCCATGTCCTCACTTAAGGCCAGTTCGATTTGCCGATTTTCCTCCGGCTCTGTTTCTTCATAAACATATCGGATTAAATCGTCATGAGTAAAAATTTTGGTCATAGGCTATATTATATTGTTGCATCTTTTTCCTCAAATTAATGAGGGCATAGCGCATTCGTCCTAATGCAGTATTGATGCTCACGCCCGTTTGATCTGAAATCTCCTTAAAACTCATGTCCATATAGTGGCGCATGATCAGCACTTGTTTTTGTGCGTCAGGCAATTCCTGAATCAATTTACGAAGCGATTTATGCACATCTCTCTTCATTTGTGCGTCCTCAAATGTGCCTTCTGCAAATTCGAGGGTTTCGAATACACTATTTCCATCATCCATAACGATGGTAGGGTACCTTTTATTTTTCCTGAACTTATCAATTGCTAAATTATGTGCAATTCTTAAGATCCAAGGCAAAAATTTACCTTCCTCATTATAACGACCGGATTTTAAAGTTCGTATAGCCTTAATGAAAACTTCTTGCATTAAATCTTCAGCTACATACTGATCTTTAACAATCATGTAGATAGTTGTGAAAATTCTAGACTTGTGGCGGTTTACTAATTCTTCAAACGCTACTTCATTACCATTGATATACTGTCCGACTAACTGGCTGTCATCTAGCATTGTTTTTTGATTATTCATCTTAAAACACCTTGTTTAGTTTGGTAAAAGTTTATTCTATAGCGTCAATATTTAGAGGTATAACATTCATTTATTAGATCGAAAGTATTCAAATGATTTTAAAACACAAAAATATTTTTCGATTTATTTTATAATGACAGCAGAAATGTAAAAAAGGTTGGAGAGCACATAATAATAATTTTTAAATTACGTTATTCTGCATTTTTTTATAGAAGAAAATAGCTCCAAATTTCTTTTAAAATAACTGAAAAATTTATCTTGTCTATGAGAAATGTGTACATCATCTGTTTCTATATGTTTTTTTGAATATATCTTCATTTTATCTTAATTAATAATAGATTTGTACAGTTCTTTTGGTATATTTATCGAAATATTATGATAAATCGAGGAGAAATAACACAACTACTGGTTCAAGTAAATAAAGGGGATATGAATGCTTACAATAAAATATTCCCCGTTATTTATAATGAATTACGACATATAGCACATAGGATACGTTTTCAATATTTTGGAATAGAAACATTGAACACAACCGCTATTGTGCACGAGGCCTATTTAAAAATTATTAATTCTGAAGCTAACTGGAATAGTCGCGCCCATTTTTATGGGGTAGCAGGAAAAGCCATGCGTCATATTTTATTAAATGCAGCACGCAGAAAAAATGCCATAAAAAGAGGTAGGGATGCACAACATCTTTGTTTTGAAGAATGGGAAGAAAAAATAAATTTATCCGATGAATGTTCAGATGAATTGTTAAGATTAGATGAGGTTTTGACCGATCTAGAAAAAAAGGATAGTAAACAAGTGAAAATAGTGGAGTGTAGGTTTTTTGCCAATATGACCATAGAAGAAACAGCAATAGTACTTGATATATCACCCTCCACCGTAAAAAGAAATTGGCAAGTAATCAAAGCTTGGATTTACAGTCAGATTCAAGCCAAAAAAACGGCTTAAAAACAATGGGTTATTCTTGGAGTGAACTGGAAGACATCTTCCAAAATGCATTAAAAATGCCTGTCGCTGAGCGGGAAAACTATGTAGAAAATAAAGCAAAAAACGATGAGCGATTGAAACAAACTGTGCTCATGATGCTCCGAGATGCCGAAAATGCTGACCAATATTTTGACAAACTTCAAGAAGGGATTGCCCATGGATTAGAAGAAAAAAAGGAAGATATTTATCAACAAGGAGACATAGTTGATAAGTATAAGATTGTTAAGCCCTTGGGACGGGGTGGAATGGGTCAGGTTTATTTAGCTGAAAGAAATGACCGGCAATTCGAACAAAATGTTGCGATCAAATGCTTTTCTTCAGAAGAGGTAAAAGAAAATTTCTTTGAAAATTTCCGAAATGAAAAACAGTTTTTAGCTAACCTTAATCATACAACTATAGCGCATATTATTGATGGAGGGGTTACAGATAATGGAGTCCATTACATCATCATGGAATATGTAGACGGATTTCCAATTGATGAATATTTAAAAAAGCATGAATTATCTACTCAAGAAAAGCTACAGCTTTTTTTAAAAATCTGTGATGCCATCAATTATGCTCATAATAGATTAATACTTCACTTGGATATTAAACCATCCAATATTTTAGTCAATAAAGAAGGGCAAGTTAAATTATTGGATTTTGGAATTGCTCAAAAAATGGGCGAACCATTAAAACAAAATCATTTATTAGTCTCCCCTTTTTATGCTGCTCCTGAACAATTAAAACAAAAGCCCATTAGTGTTGCTACAGATATTTTCCAAATGGGGATTTTGTTGCACTTAATACTCTCAAATGATTTGCCATTTCAAAAAGGAGAAGATCCTACGTATTCAAAGAGAAGCCTCAAGTTTGCGGATGAAGAAATTAATACGGAACTCCTCTCTATAATTAAAGTTTGTTTAAATGAATCGCCAGAGGACAGGTTTGTTTCAGTTTCAGCATTAAGTCAAGAGATTGAAAATTATTTAAGCTCTAGACCGGTAAATGTACATAGCCAGAATTGGACTTACCTAGCCGGTAAATTTATTAAAAGAAATAAGATTAAGATTTTGCTTTCTGTATTACTGATTATATCCATGATAATTGGTATTGTCTTTTCATCTTATCAGGCTAATAAAGCTAGAGAAAGCGAACTGAAAGCAATTAAAACAAATGAATTTCTATTAGATATTTTCAAAAGTGCTGACCCTAATTTGACAGAAGGAAGTCTTACTATAAAAGAAATTTTGGATAACAGTGTAAATAGTATTGAGTCAAAATTTGAAGATGAAGAATTTAAACTTAGCCTTTATGATCGTTTAACAAATATTTACACAAATGTTTATTTATGGAATGAATCTAGGGAACTAGCTGAAAAAGTACTTAATAGATATAAAGAAATAGATAACTACAGCAAGCTAAAAATAATGAGTACGCTCGGAGGAAATTATAGAGAGCTTTCTGAATTTCAAAAGGCAGATTCAGTTTTTAAATTGCTGCTAAATAGAATAGAAGAGCCAAAGGGAAATTTACCTTTAGAATTTAAGATTGAAAACATACTAGCATTTGCTAAATCTCAACAAATACAAGGAAATTATGATACTGCCCTTCAAATTATTAATAAAGTGAATAATTACATCACTAATGACGTTCGTGAAATGTATAGAGCAGATATTTATAATCATTACGCCTCTGTTTATAAAGATTTATCCAAATTTGATTCAGCATCCTATTATCAGACAAAAGCTATAAACACACTAAAACAAAAAACAAGCCCAGAACATCATCATGCATTAGGTATTTACTATAATAATCAGGGAAATTTATTTAAAGATATGTCTCTCTACGATTCTGCTATAGCTTCATTTGAAAAATCAATTAGTTTAAAAAAGAAAATTGACTCCAAAGCAAATATTGATTTAGGGATCACTCTAAGTAATCTGGGAGGCGTTTATTATAAAAAGAAGAATTATGATAGTGCCTCTATTATTCTGAACAGAGCGATAGAAATATTTAGTAAACAGCTCAAACCAGATAACAATTTTATTGTCTCCACTAGATATAGTTTGGCAAATATTTATTACACCCAATTAAAATTTGAAAAGGCTTTATCAGAATATAAGGAAATACTAATTGCAGATACTGCTAATTTCGGGATGGAACATCCTTATGTGGCAGACGATTACATATCCATTTCTAATTGCTATATTGAATTAAATGAAACTGATAAAGCCTATGAATATTTGAAACGAGCTAAAGGCATAATTGAAACCAAATTTGATGAAAGTCATCAAAAGACTTCTTACCTCTACAATAAATTCGGAATTTTATTCGAAAAGCAAGAAAATTACGCAATGGCACAGATGTATTTTCAGGAATCTTACACTTTGGCTAACAAATATCTTGGAGAAGATCATCGCAATACCAAAATATATAAAGATGATGTAGAGCGTATATCCAAAATTATGAAAGGAGACGTTAATAAAATGTGATGTATTGAGAATTCTATTTGATACTGAACTATTTTATAAAAAAGCTATATAGCTTAAGTAATGTAGCTATTGAAGTTATTATTCTACAATTACTGATTTGGTTTTATTGTACTCCGAACTTCCCGCTTCAACTATGAAAAATTTGGGATTATAATAACTTAAATCATATTCTTTGGTGAATAGCCCTGATTTAGAAACGGTCTCTTGTTTTATTAAATTACCTATTAAATCATAAATTTTAATGGTGGTTGATTTGTCATTTTCTTTGTAAAAGCTAAGGGTAAACTTTCCAGTTTCTGTCTTTTTTAACTTAAAATCAAATTCAGGATTTACTAATAACTTTTTAGGATAGCTGACTCTCCCTTCTTTTTCAACGCTTTCTATTTGAACGCTATCACTAGAGCTTTCCTGAGCATGGGAAATCGATAGTGCAAAACAAAATAAAAAAAGTATAAGTAAAACTCTTATCATATTTAAAGGAGACAATTATTCTTCATCGAATTTTTCTAATGCAAAATCTTTGCCATTAAAAGATGCAAAAGTATTATAATTAACCCACTCCCCTAAATTTATATAACGCGAATTTTTATTTACTTCTAAATCAAGTGGTAAATGCCTATGTCCAAAAACATAGAAGTCATGATGAGTCTGCTTTTCAATCTCTTTTGTATAAGCCCATAACCATTCTCCTTCTCCCAAGAATTTCTCTGTTTCATCAGTGCTGCTGCTTATCCTACTGCTGGCAGACCATTTATTTGCAATACTTATTCCTAGATCAGGATGGATTTGACGGAACAACCACTGACAAACTTTATTATCAAACACTTTTTTAAGGAATTTGTATTGTTGATCGCCAGGTCCCAAGCCATCTCCATGACCAATCAACATTTTTTTATTATTGGCTAATAAAGTTATAGGCTCTCTAAAAACTTCAATACCCAATTCCTCTGTGAAATAACCAAACATCCACATATCATGGTTACCGGTAAATAGATAAATAGGCAAACCTGAATCTGCTAATTCTGCCAATTTACCTTGAAATCGAATAAATCCTTTAGGAATGGCTTTTTTATATTCATGCCAAAAATCAAATATATCGCCTACTAAAAATAAAGCAGAAGCATCTGTTTGAATTTGATCCATCCATTGGACAATTCTCTTTTCTCTTAGATGACTTTCTTTTAAGTTTGGCGCTCCCAAATGAAAATCTGAAGCGAAATATATTTTCTTTTCTGCCGGTATGTCCAGTTCGAGGGTTTTCATTATTGGCTACAAAGCTAAAAAAAGGATATTAAAACTTACCTTATTTCCATATTTAAGAACAGAAAACTTTATGTTATATAGAGCTTATTAGATAAATCAGCACATAAAAAAAGCTGAATCTTTTTAAAGACTCAGCTTTAGTTTTCCTAAACTAAATTTTAATTATTTACCTAAGAAAGAACTTAACATCCAGTGATGTTTCTCCATATCTTGAATAAAGGTATTCAACATATCTTCAGTACCAACATCACCTATGTCAATAGCTGCATTCATGGCATCCGTAAGATATGAAAGTAATATTTGATAATCTTTCAATATTTCTTGAACCATTTCTTCTGCAGGTAAATCTGTTGGAGATTCCTTAATATTAGAGTGCTCCATATAATCACTTATGTTACTTAGTGGTGTATGTCCAAAAACTCTAATTCTTTCTGCTATCTCGTCTATGCTCTCCTTGGCAATGTCATATCTCTCTTCAAATTGCTCATGCAAATCAAAGAAATCTGCACCTTTAACGTTCCAGTGAAAGTTTCTTAATTTCTGATAATGAAGATGATAATTTGCTAATAAAGAATTCATTACTTCAACAAGCCTTTGCGTTTCTGACTTATCAAAACCTAATTTTCTATATCTTTTTTCCGCTGTTGTACTCATATATTTATTTCTTAGTTTTAATTAAATAAAAATAAACCCTAAAAGATCAGCTGAAATTAGTTTTTATAATTAACTGAATCTTTCAGTTGATCGATTGTTTCTTTTCCTTTGGATGAAACGCTATCGATTTCTTTATTTAATGTTGATTTCAATTCATCAATTTTCTTCATTGAATCTTTGTAAGATTTATCAACATTCTTTTTCAATTTCTTTCTAGTTTTATCTCCTTTTTCAGGTGCATAAAGTAATCCCGCAACTGCTCCTGTTAATAATCCTAAGCTAAATCCTGTCAAAATTTTTACTCCGTTATTCATAGTGATTTTATTTAGTTTTTTATTATTTATTACTTATACTGTAATAACACTTTTAATTAAATAATGTTACATATATTGACAATTTTGTTGGAAAAATGTTAATATTGTTGACATATGACAAAAATATCGAACAACATAAAATATTTACGGACTGAAAAGGGTTTGAGTCAAACCGCTATGGCAGAAGCAGTTGGACTCAAAAGAGGCAATATTGCATCATATGAAAAGGAACTAGCACAGCCTAGTATCGAGAATTTGGTCAAAATAGCGGACTATTTCGGTATAGATATACATCAAATAGTAAATGAGGATTTACAATATTCCTCAAAAAAAATAAATGAGGAGAGAAACCCATTGAAAATTTTTGAAGAAAGTTTTCCTTTTCAGGGACTTAAAGACCGAGTTAATGCATTGAAAGGAAATCATAATTCAGATGATAAAATCAAAAGGCTAAAAGATCAAAACAAGGATATTCATAAAATGGTTGATGGTTTTAGAGCTTTTCATAAAATGAGAATCAGCTCAAACCAAAACCCAGAGGAACTCAACAAAAAGCTTTCAGCAGACTATGAAAACTTGTTGGATATATTGCAAACAGTTTTAAAAAGTAATACAGATTTGATTAAAATAATTGACAAAAACCATGACTAAATTCTTAAAACTATACTTTCTGTTAATTTTCATTTCAAGTTCATCTTATGCACAGAATTACCAAAAAGATGTGCAATCCATTGAATCCATTATGACAGCTTTAACGGAGGTTATTTCAGGTTCTGCAGATGAAGAAAGAGATTGGGAAAGGTTTAAATATCTATTCTCTGAAAATGCGAAACTGATTCCAACCCAGAAATCAGAATCTGGAGACGTGGCCTATAATTACTGGACTCCGCAGGAGTATGTAGATATGTATAAGAAAAATAGAGGTGGCACTGCTTTCTATGAACAAGAGCTCTACAGAATAACAGAATCATTTGGAAATATTGCCCATTGTTTTAGTACCTATGCTGTGCGAACTGAAGAAAATGGAGCAATTGAAAGACGGGGCATCAACAGCATCCAATTACTGAAAGCAAAAGACAGATGGTATATTATGAATGTATTTTGGAGCAATGAATCTGATGAGGAAAAGCTTCCTCAAAAGTATCTATCAAATTAATTGGTATTTATTTACCAAATACTTGCTCTTCTACAAATGTCAAAATAGTATCGCTCATATTAGAAATTGACTCAGGCCCAGTGCCATATCTTGATACATTTTTTCTAATCCCGTTTCGATTATAACTAAAATTTTGAGTAGGCAAATCTAGCATATCCGAACGATACTCTTCCTTTAAATTCATCCAGTCTGCAGCATCTATAATCCCAAGTAATGCTTCAAATTGTTCATCTTCTAACACCACTTCTTTTTTACCCGATATTTCTGTGTTTTCTTTGCCATTAAACACCAATCTTTTATCGCCATAAAGAGATAATTCAAAAACAGGACAAGGCCCCATGCATGCGGTAGTATTTAAGCTAAAAATCTCCTCTGCTTTTTGTGAGCTCATGCTTTTATTGCTTTTACAAGAAATAAAGGAAAATAGAATTAGAGATATTAAACTTAAAAAGGTTGCCTTATACATACTATTAATTTTTACTATTGATTTCTTACACAAACAAGAAAAAGTATTTTTAGTTACATTTTCGGACTAAGATGATTAATTTTAGTCAAAATAATTAAAAATTAAGTTATGAAAAAAATATTAACCTTAACCATTTGTATCATAATCATTGGATTTAATACAGCAAATGCACAAGTTTTCAAAAAATTTGATCCCGTAATTTGTCCAGTTGATCATAATAGTTATGATACTTCCGTACCTCCTCCAGAAAAATTTAAAGCATTTAATGCGCGTGGCGTTAAGCAAAACACTGCTGACATCATTGTAAATTACAATGGATTTGACGATAATGAAGAAGCTAAAATTGCTTATCAATATGCAGTGGATATTTGGGCATCCTTAATAAAATCACCTGTTCAAATAGTTGTTAATGCTAATTTTAGAGAGTTAGGACAAGGTGTTTTAGGGTCAGCAGGCCCTACAAATTTTGTTCGTGATTTTCCTGGTGCTGTAAAAAGCAATACTTTTTACCCTATAGCCTTAGCTGAAAAAATAGCAGGTTACAATCTTAATACTCCTGGTGATGCTGACATTAATTCCAATTTCAATAGTGACTTTGATTTTTATTTTGGTCTTGATGCAGACCCTCCATCTGGTCAGTATGATTTTGTTTCAATAGTGCTTCATGAATTAGGTCATGGATTAGGCTTTACTGGTGCAACTTCTTTTGAAAATGGTATTGGAAACTGGGCTTTAAATTCTAATGATGATGCTTCTATCTATACTAATTTTGTTGAGCTTGGAGACGGTACTTTGATTACAGATATTCCAAGTGGAACTTCTGAAGCCGGTAATGCTTTTACTAGTAATGATTTATTTTTTAATGGACCAATATCAGTTTCTTCACTAGGTGTTACTCCTCAGCTTTATGCACCTTCAAATTGGAACGGAGGTTCTAGCTATTCCCATTTAGATGAAGCCGAATATCCAGCAGGTGACGACAACTCTTTAATGTCTCCTCAGTTTGGTTCTGGTGAGGCAATTCATGACCCTGGTATATCATTAGACATTTTTGCTGATATGGGATGGGTTCATACTTATCTTAATCATGAAAACACAAACAATGTTACCAATAATCTAACAGATGCTTTCGAAATCAATTTATCCGTTTCTAGTGATACAGGCTATAATGAATTAAATCCCGTATTGGTTTATTCAACAGATAATTTTGAAAATAGTATAACAGTTGAAATGACCAGTGCAGGTGATAATGTAAACTATACTGCCGAGATCCCTAACCCAGGTGTTGAAGCAAATATCAAATATTACTTTGAGGGAGTTGAAGACAAGGCAGGGAGAATTTACACCGCCCCCTCAAATGCTCCGAATAAGTTTTATGAAATCAACATTCTGAATTTTACTACCAAAACTCTTCCTTATGAACTTGCAAATGGTGGCGACTTTGAAAGTAATGAAAATGACTTTCGTTCTATAATCCTTACAGGCAATGAAAATTTATGGGAGTACGGTCAACCTGGAAACGTATTGAATCAGACTACTTCTGGCGATAATGTCTGGAAAACTAAATTATCTGAAAATATTGGCCCACTTAATTCAAGCCTTAGTAGTGCATTAATTTCTCCAATCTTCGATTTCTCTGATGATACTAAAAATCATGAATTATCCTTTAAATTTTTAATGGAAAATGCATTCACTGAAGCAAACGGATTGTTTTCTTCCGGTCCATTTGGATTACAAGTTCAATTTAGCCTAAACGAGGGTCAATCTTGGGAAATATTAGGTGAGGCGAATGATCAAAGAGGAACCAATTGGTATAATGTAGAAGAATCAAGTCCTTCTGTTTTTCCTATAGAAGAAAATGCAGGGTGGATTCAGCAAACAATTGAAGTAATAGATGGGGACACAACATTTATTCCTACAGAAGCCAGGTATAATGTTAGTTTCCTTAGTGGAAATGATAAAGTGAATTTCAGGTTCGTTTTCTTCGTTGCTCAAGACTATGTTGCTGCAGGTTATGAAGCTGATGGTGTACTTATTGACGATTTTGAAATCACAACAAGTAGTCCTACAGCAGATTTTGTTTCTTCATCTGAAGGCTTAACATATCCTGGCGATGAGGTAAATTTTGAATATATATCAAAAGGTGCAACTGCTTTTGAATGGAACTTTGGAGATGGAAATACATCAACTTTAGAAAATCCATCACATATTTACACAGAAGGTGGTACGTATGATGTTTCATTAACGATTACAAGTCCTGATGGTACTGATACTAAAATCAAAGAAAAATTAATTAAAGTGGTACCAAGCAGACAAATTCCATACACTCTTGAAGATGGCGGGAATTTAGAAGGAGAGAATCAAGATTTTAGTATTCTTAATATTTCTGGAAGCGGATTCAGCCTAGGATCAAGTTCGATAGAAGGTAAAGCTGGAACAGCAAGTGGTGAAAATGCATTTGTGACTGCCATAAATGATGAGTTATATGTTGATGACTCTGAGGCTTATGTTTATACACCAGAATTTGAATTTACTGGTATTGGAAACTATGAATTTTCTTTTGAAACCAATTATCAATTTGAAGACAACTGGGATGGATTTATTGTTGAATACACAATAGACCGTGGAGAAAATTGGGTGAAACTAAATGATGAACAAGAAGAAGGTTGGTATAACCAAATAAGTGATCCACTTTCTGTTTTTGGTAGTGAAGTCCCTATTTTTAGTGGTAATACTGCTAACGAATTTGAAAAAAAATATACAGACGTTTCATTTCTGGGAGGTGAGGGTAAAGTAAGTTTCAGGATTAAATTCTTAACGGATGCTGCAACAGTAGATGTAGGTATGGCAATTGATAATATTGAATTATCAGGCCCCGAAGCTGGTCCAGCGATACCAGACTTTATTGCTGATATCCAGTCAGGTTGTGAAGGTACGGTTGTTACATTTAGAAATGAATCTATCGGTACAATTAAAGATTTAGAATGGAATTTTGGAGAAGGTGCAGAACCTCAAACTGCTAGTGGTTTAGGTCCTCATGAAGTAGTTTATAATTCTGAAGGGAATTACAATGTTAGCCTTACGGCAGAAGATTTTGTTGGCACTTCCATTACGGAAGAAAAAGAAGCTTTTATTTCAATTGGTGCTAGCCATACTCCTTCTATCACTGCTGGGGAAAGAAGCGAAGATTTTACAGTTTTATTAACGGCAACCGAAGGTCAAGCTTACCAATGGTATATGGATGGAGATACTATCCCTAATGCAACTGAACAAACTTACTTAGCGGTGGAGGATGCACAATATTCTGTAGCGGTAATAATTAATAACTGTTTAGGGTTTTCTGATGGTAATAATATCATTACTTCAAATGATTCTCCATTAGCAAGAAGCTTTTCTGTGTTTCCTAATCCTCTTAAAAATAGCAAGGAATTAAATATCTCTTTTGAAAATGAGTATATCGGTGACTATAGCGTAGAAGTTTATAGCTTAAAAGGTAGTAAGATTTTATCTAAGAAATTTAATAAACTCGGAATTCAAGAAGCTAAAGAAATGAACTTAAATAATGCTATTGAAGGCCTTTATTTAGTAAGAGTTACTACAGGAAATCAAAGTACTCAAATAAAAGTTCTAATCGAGTAAGAATTATTTAATCAATTTAAACCCACAAGATATTTCAAATCTTGTGGGTTTTTTTATTTATAAACCAAATGGTGCCTTATTTTCAAATCTCATTATTTCCTGATTTTTAGGATGTCGGAATTGAATATATTCTGCGTGTAACATCAACCTTTCTGACTTATTTCCATAAAGCGTATCACCAACAATAGGTGCATCTAAACCCTCTGGATGTGCGGAATGAACTCTTAACTGGTGGGTTCTTCCGCTTACAGGAATGAAAGTCACCATACTTTTCTCTTTATTCTGGCTTATTAAATTCCATTTGGTTAAAGCTTTTCTTCCCTTTTCAAAATCCACTTTTTGCATAGGGCGATTATCTTCATCCACAGCAAGTGGCAAGTTCACTTCTCCTTCTTTTTGCTTCAATTTCCCTTCCAACAATGCGCAATATCTCTTATGGATTGTTTTATCCATAAACTGCTTTTGCAAAAATTTATGACTTTCCAAATCTTTACTTATGAGCATAATTCCGGAAGTCAGTTTATCCAATCTGTGCGCTAAAAGCGGCCCCGTAGCTTTCGGATATTTATTCTGCATCCGAATTAATACAGAATCTTTTATTTCTTTAGAAGGAATGCTTAATAAACCAGCAGGCTTCACTATAACTGCAATTTGTTCATCTTCATAAAGTGTTTCGATTACCTTGTCTTCAGCCGTATATTGCAATAATGGGTCATCTTCGAGCTTTAAGCCTTTTAACATATGTCCTAAAATAGGTTTACATTTTCCGCTGCAAGCAGGATAAAATCTACCCTCCTTTCTTAATTCAGACTTAGGGGCCTTTCCCCACCAGAATTCACCCATTGCCAAAGGTTTGTATTCTTGGAGAAAGGCATATTGCAATAATTTGGGCAATGCACAATCTCCTGCTCCAGATGGAGGATAGCCTATTGGTTCAAAAATTTCCTCCACTCCTTTTCTCTTTCCATAAACATTTAAGAACTGATATTGGTCAAAAATCTGCTTTTGAAGTTTATTGGATTTTTGCTTTCTCTCCTTTTTTAATTGCTGGATTTGAGATTCATAAACGGCTACTTTCGATTGAATGGAAGCTATTTTCTTTTTCCATTCTTTATAAAATTTCTTATATACCAGATCTTTAGCAATGCTCTCTTTTCTGAGCTGTTCATCCAACTTATCAAAAGCACTAGGACTTAAATTCACCATTCCCTCTTCACGCTTTTCCTTTCTTATGGCTTTTGCAGCTTGCTTCTTTTCTTGCTCTGATTTTAATTCCAAATTAGAGATTTTAGTTTGCTTTTTTAGCTCTTGCATCAAGCTGTTGAAATTTTGATCTTCCTCAAGCATCTTGATTTTTCGGTTAATCTTCACCAATTCCTCCTCTCCTTTTTTATAGAAACCTTCCATTTCCATTCTATTATAAATAGGAGGAACAAAATTTACAGGAGCTTTCCCAGCATATTCTTGCCCAGAAAAAGAAACCAAATAGCCTAGCTGTCCAGCTTTATTTTGTACCACTAAAATGCCATACATCTTACCGCTGATTTCATTTTTAATTTTTACAGTTCTTAAGATTTCTTGCAATTCATTAGCTGCTAATTCAGTAAGCGGATGTGGTTCATAAGAAAAAGGGAAAGTAAATTTATTAGGTAACTCATAATTTGAGATGTCTGATTTGAAGTTTATGAAATAAGAATTCTGCATAGAAAGGAGTGATTATAATGCCGGTTGCTAAATAGAAGTTAGTGACTCAAAATTAAGTAATTTAATATTCTGCTCCACACTAAAAGTACTTTCAATAAAATGATCAAATATATTGATATAAATCATTTAAAGATCTGATCTATCTTACTAACTCCAAACAACCTATAACGTTCTGATAATTAAGGTATAAACACAATAATCATGAAAAATAAAAGAGTAGTAATAACAGGAGGAAGCGGGGCAATTGGAAGAGCGCTTGCCAAGGAATTATTGGTTAGAGGAGCTTCAGTATTGATTACGGATTTAAGAGAAGAGGATTTGAAAAATGCCAAAGAGGAATTAGGTTCTGACAAGCTGTATACTTTCAAAGCCGATGTAAGCCAAGAAAAAGAGGTCGCTAAATATGTGGCTTTTGCTAAAGAAAAATTGGGAGGTATAGACATTTTCTATAATAATGCAGGAGTAGAAGGTAAAGTAGCTCCATTAGATGAATATCTTTTGGATACATTTGACCAAGTAATAAATGTAAATATAAAAGGCGTTTACTATGGTTTGAGACATGTATTTCCAGTAATGAAAGAAAATAAAGATGGTGGAAGTATCATCATCACTTCATCAGTAGCAGGTATGATGGGCACACCCAATATATTGCCATATGTAACCAGCAAACATGCCGTGATCGGGATGATGAAATCGGCCGCATTGGAAGGAGCACCGCATAACATTAGAGTGAATACTGTTAACCCATCACCTGTTGATAATCGGATGATGCGTTCGTTGGAAGAAGGCTTTGCACCAGGAGCAGGAGCTGAAGCTAAAAAGGGTTTTGAGCAGAGTATTCCGTTGCAGCGCTATGCAAGCAATGAAGATGTGGCAAAACTCATGTTATTTTTAGGGAGCGATGATAGTAGTTTTATCACTGGAACAGTCAACCCTGTTGATGGTGGAATGACTGCTTGATTTTAAATTAGTTTTATTCTATTAAGTAATAATAAAGTTTGCATCATTTTTATATAATGTCTTAAATAGGTTTTAATCACACTTAAATAATATTATAAAGAAAGCTTTGAATAGTTGGGCATAAAGTTTAAAATATATGATTAATTTTGAAATTAAATTAATTGCCTAATGATATTAGCTGCTAGTGTAGATATTCCTATTTTAAGTGACATAGTAGTCATTTTAGGGCTTTCTATTTTTGTAATTCTCCTTTTCCGTAAATTAAAAGTGCCGCCAATTATCGGTTTTCTGATTACAGGTATAATTGCAGGGCCTTATGGTTTTCAATTAATTGATGCAACAGAAGGTGTAAAAGTATTTGCAGAAATTGGTGTAATCCTACTTCTTTTCATTATTGGAATTGAATTCTCCATCAAAAGCTTAATATCCATCAAGCGGGCAGTTTTCATTGGAGGGACGGTTCAAGTGGTGGGTACCATTTTATTGGTAATGTTAATTGCTCTCAATACTGGCTTCGATTGGAGCGCGGCTGTTTTTCTTGGTTTTCTTTTCTCTTTAAGTAGTACAGCCATTGTCCTTAAAATCATTCAAGATAAAGGAGAAACCACTACACCACATGGTAAAACCATTTTAGCCATTTTAATTTTCCAGGATATTATAGTGGTACCTATGATGTTATTTACTCCTCTTTTAGCAGGAGAATCACAAAATATTTGGATGGAAATCCTCATGATGGTGCTAAAAGCAGCATTTTTAATAGCTTTTGTATTAGTGAGTGCTCGTTATATAGTTCCTTGGTTATTCTATCAAATTGCTAAAACCAGAAGTAAAGAGTTGTTTATTTTGGTCATAGTATTGATTTGTTTCTCAATAGCTTGGTTGAGTGCAGCATTAGGACTATCGCTTGCATTGGGTGCCTTTTTAGCGGGGTTAATTGTTTCTGAATCTGAATATAGTCATCAGGCAGCAAGCAATATTCTTCCCTTTCACGAGCTGTTTACATCCTTTTTCTTCGTGTCAATTGGAATGCTTTTGGATATCTTTTTCGTGGCCGATCACTTTTTTATAATCTTAGGCTTAATGGTGGCAACTGTAATTGGAAAATCCTTAATTGCCACATTAGCAGGTGCCATGTTAGGTTATCCAGGAAGGACTTCCTACAGGATAGGATTCTCTATTTTTCAAGTTGGTGAGTTTGCTTTTATTTTATCAACAGTCGGGATCACTTATGCGGTAATTTCTGATTTGACTTATCAATATTTCCTTTCTGTATCTTTATTCACAATGGGAATTACTCCCTTTATGATGAGTATTTCACCAAAATTGGCTGATAAATTAGCTGCCAGTAAATTGGCCTCCAAATTAGGCAGTAAAACTCAAAAAATGTTTTTCTCATTTCCTACTAATCCAGAAGATGCTAGCGAAACACCTGAGGAAGAATTGGACAAACACATTGTCATCATAGGATTTGGATTGAATGGTCAAAATGTGGCTAAAGCAGCAAAAAGCGCAGGCATTCCTTATGTGATTTGTGAAATGAATCCTGATACCATTAAGAAATATAAAGCTTTAGGTGAGCCTATTCATTACGGAGATGCCATTCAAGCTGAGGTTTTAAAAGGACTAGGAGTTTATAAAGCTAAGGTTGTAGTGATTGCAATTTCTGACCCATTAGCCACTAAACGGATAGTTACACAAATCAGGGAGATTAGCAATACTATCCATATTATTGTAAGGACTAGGTTCATAGCTGAAACAGAAGAAAATTTACGTTTAGGAGCAGATGAAGTGATCCCTGAAGAATTTGAAACTTCAGTAGAAATTTTTACCAGGGTATTGAATCAATATTTCATCCCTCAGAAAAAAATTAAAGAATTTGTTCGAAATGTAAGAGCAGATAATTACGAAATGTTAAGAGGCGTAATTAAAAGAAATCCTATGCAGAAGTTAACAGAGGAGTTCCCCAATTTAACTACTGCCTGCTATGATATAGAAAAAGATAATGACGATATTACGGATAAACCGATAGCGGAAACTAACATTCGACATAAGTTTGGTGTTACAGTCATTGGACTAAAAAGAAATGGAGACTTAACCACACAAATAGGCCCTGAAACCACTCCAAAAAAAGGGGATACTATTTTTGTATTTGGTAAACCCGATGATTTGGAACAATTTTACGACAAAATTAGCATCTAATATTATTGCTTAAAATCAACAATTTAATATTTATATATCAGTGGAGAATACAGTTTTAACATCACTCGCCAAAAAATATGGCACCCCATTATATGTTTATGATGCTGATAAAATAGCATCACAAATCAAAAGATTGAACGATGCCTTTTCTGGCATTAATCTTAAGCTAAAATATGCTACCAAGGCATTGAGTAATGTTTCTGTATTAAAATGGATGAAAAAACATGGCACTGGATTGGATGTAGTTTCTATTCAAGAAGCCTATTTAGGATTAAAGGCTGGATTTGATCCCAAGGATATTTTATATACTCCAAATTGTGTTTCCATTGATGAAATTATAGAAGCTGTTGATCTAGGATTGATGATTAACATTGATAATATTTCCATTTTAGAGCAATTTGGTCATCGTTACCATGATACTGTCCCAGTGTGTATTCGATTAAATCCTCACATCATGGCGGGAGGTAATTCCAAAATTTCAACCGGTCATATTGACTCAAAATTTGGAATTTCCATTTTGCAGATGCGTCATTTACTAAGGGTGATTGATAATTATAATATCAATGTGATTGGCTTACATATCCACACTGGATCCGATATCTTAGATTCAGAAGTATTTTTAAGGGGAACGGAAATCATTTTTGAAGCAGCTGAAGATTTTCCAGATATCGATTTTATTGATTTTGGAAGTGGTTTTAAAGTGGCTTATAAAGAAGGAGATGTCACCACAGATATTGAAGAACTAGGCAAAGAAGTAAGCAAAAGATTTAAAGAATTCTGTAAAAAAAGAGGAAAGGATTTAGAGCTTTGGTTTGAACCAGGCAAATTCTTGGTTTCTGAAGCAGGCTATTTCCTTTCAAAGGTGAATGTGATCAAAACCACTCCAGCCACTGTTTTTGTTGGTCTAGATACAGGAATGAATCATTTATTGCGCCCTATGATGTATGATGCTTATCATCACATTGAAAATATTTCCAATCCATCTGATACTCAAAGAGTTTATACAGTTGTTGGATACATTTGTGAGACCGATACTTTTGGAACTGACAGAAGATTATCAGAGGTTAGAAAAGGTGATATTATTGCCATAAAAAATGCAGGGGCTTATGGATTTTCCATGGCTTCAAATTATAACTCTCGATACAGACCTGCAGAAGTTATGGTTCATAATGGAAAAGACCAGCTCATCCGGAAAAGAGAGTCTTTAGATGATTTATTGAAAAACCAAGTAATTGTTGATTTTGAATAAGCTCTATATTTTCTGCTTCAGCTGTATAGCTTTTATCCATTGCTTACCTACACTAGGGCAAGAAAATAAAGTAGATGATTTTAAAAATCAATCACATTTTATAACAGGTATTGGAGGGAGTTATGTAAATGTTTTGGACGAAGGCATTTCTCCTTTATTATATAATGGAATTGGAGGTGGCGTAATTTTAGGCCACTTTCAAGAAAAGGAGAATAGCATCAATACATCCTCTGCGAAATTCGATTTTAACAACCCATCAAGCAGTATTAGCAATGCTGAAATGTATACCTTTAGACTGGAAGGACATTACCAGCACTACTGGAAAATGAAGGATGATGAAAAATGGGACTGGAAAATAAGACCAGGATTTGATTTGTCTGCGAAATGGGCTTTAAGACAACATCTTAGTTTCACTAATAACAGTCAGCATATAGAGACCAGATTTTCAGTTGCTCCGTCTTTAATGATTGAGAATACTTTCCAACTTTGGAATAGAAATTTCAATTTTGGTTATTTCACGAGTATTCCAATATTGACCTATGCTACCCGCCCATTATTTGCCTCCACTAAGTTTCCCGCTTCGGTAAACAAAGAAGAGGTTGAGTTTTTGGATTATGTGAAAGACGGTGAGATCATAAGCTTTGGCAATTATTTCAAATGGTCATCTCAGTTTTATTTGTACTACCCACTAAAAAATGGTAACGGATTAAGGCTTGATTATTTCTGGAATTTTGAAAGCTATAAAGCTCAAAATCCAATGATAACAGGTGAACATTCCATCATGATTAGTACTTTCTTTAAAATATGAAATCAACTCATTTTATCATATTGCTCCTTATATTTTTTGGATTTTCTTCTTGCGAACGGCTTTTCATCAAAGAAGAGCCTGAACCCGAAAATGCGGCAATTTTTGATCATTTATGGGAAACAGTAGATGAGAAATATTCATTTTTTGCTGATAAAAATATTGATTGGGATTCAACTAGAGATGTTTTCAGACCTAAGGCCGTTAATGCAAAAAACAGCATTGAGTTGTTTAATGTATTAGCGGATATGCTTTTTATTCTGGAAGATGGTCATGTCAATATATCTGCAGGAATCGATTTATCCCGAAATTGGGACTGGTTTTTAAAATACCCTTCGAATTTCAATTTTGATGTGATTGAAAGAAATTACCTCATTCCAAGTGAAGATTATCAGATTTCGGGTCCACTTCATAATACTATAATAGACTCAGTTGGCTATATGTATTATGAAAGCTTTTCAGACAATGTAAGTACTTCCTTAATGGATTATTTAGTATTCAAATTTTTGATTAATGAGCAAGCAGGAAGTTTTCAAATCAATAGTTTAGATGGGCCTGTTGCTGGCTTAATAATAGATGTAAGAAATAATGGTGGAGGAAGTATCAGTAATGCCTTCACAATTGCCAATCGATTTGCAGGTGAGAAAATTAAAGTTGCCGATTGGTTTTATAAAACTGGCCCAGGTCATGATGAATTTTCACAAGCTGAGGAAAAATTTCTTGAATTTGATGGGGATGAAGAATATAAATTTAATAAACCCATAGTAGTACTCATCAACAGAAGCAGTTACAGCTCAGCAAATTTCTTTGCAAGTATGATGAGCTTTTTACCGAATGTTACCTTAATAGGTGACCAAACAGGCGGTGGTGGCGGGCTTCCTATAAACAACGAACTTCCAAATGGATGGCGCTACAGATTTTCCTCCACCAGAACGCTTGATGCAAATGGAAATAATATTGAATTTGGAGTAAAACCTGATATTGAAGTAGCGCTAGATTCTACAGACTTTATTGACGGAAAAGACAGAATGATTGAAGAAGCAATCAGTTTTATTAAAAACCAATAATTGCACTTTTCTAATATTTTTGATTACGCCTCAAAACGCAACATCAAGCTAAATTCAAACTAACTTTTATCATTTAAGAATACTTCTAAAGTTAACTTAAAGTATACATTTAATTCATACAGATAAAAATGGGGTAATATTAACCTAAGTATTTTTACTTAGTGCTATTTTGTTTAATAAATTCTCTATTTACTGTAACATATTATTATGTACTCAAAACCTTACATTTCGTGAAAGAAATGACTATTATATTTAACAAAAAAAAGATTCAAGTTATCAAAGGTTTTTTTATCCACAATTAACGCAAGTTATCCACACTTATCCACATAAAATACTTATAGGCTTGATATACAGCAACTTAAAACATATTTAGTTAAATGCAAAATGTGGACAAGCATCAGTAACCCAATCACTTAGCTTAAATCTTACCATAAAACAACTACCAAAGTAATAGATGTAATATTTAATAAATTCGGATTATTCGATTTGCTGTCTTATCAGCTTTTTACGGTATGCATTGAAAATTCTGGACTTGGAAACAAATCCTTCATATTTGCCATCTTCTAGCACAGGTAAATTCCATGCCCCCGTCTTTTCAAACTTCATCATAACAGATCGCATATTCTCTTTGCCTGTTACGAAGGTTGGCGGGCTGTGCATAAGGGTGTTTACAATAATATTTTTTCGAGATTCTTCATCAAACATTATTTCTCTAATATCATCCAAGGTTACGATCCCCATCAATTCGCGTTCTTGATTCACAACAGGAAAAATATTTCGTTTTGAGAAGCGAACCAAATCAACCAACTCTCCTAAAGTGGCATCAGGATCAATCGTGAGTAAGTCAGTTTCAATCACTTTTTTCAAGTCTATCAAACTTAGCACTTGCCGATCCTTATCATGATAAATTAAATCTCCCTTTTCAACCAAAGGCTTGGTGTACATGGAATACTTTTCGAAATAGGAAATAGTGCTATAAGAAATAGCAGAAACTATCATAAGAGGTACAAATAGTGTATATCCACTAGTGATTTCAGCTATTAAGAATATAGCAGTTAAAGGGGCGTGTAATACCCCACTCATGACACCACTCATGCCAACCAATGTAAAGTTACTGAGGCTTATAGGATCTGTCATTCCAGCCTTATTGACTAAATATGCAAACAAAAAGCCTGTTACACCTCCCAAAAATAAGGAAGGGGCAAAAATACCTCCGCTACCACCAGAACCTAGAGTTAAAGCAGTAGCAACTGGTTTTATTAGAATAATTCCGGCTGCAAAGAGTACAATTAAAAAGAAAGACTCAATGTCATCAAAAAACAAACTATTGTTTAATATATCTTGTGCATTTCCTTCAAGAAGTTTAGTAATGGTATCATAACCTTCACCATAAAGAGGAGGCAAAAGAAAGATTAAAAATCCTAAAGATACACCTCCCAAGATTGCTCGATTCAAATCGCCTTTCACATTCTTAATCAATCCTTCTACTTTCCCAACTACTCTAGTAAAATACAAGGCAACTAAACCTGTAAAAATCCCTAAGAAAATATAAAAAGGGGTGTCAGCTGCAATAAATTCATCTGTTAAATTAAATGAAAAAAGGACATCATCTCCCAGCAAAGTAAGCGAAACTAAAGCACCACATACGGAGGCAATCAAAAGTGGAATGAAAGAACTTATAGTAACTTCTGCCAAAATTACTTCAATACTGAAAATCACACCTGCTATTGGCGAATTAAAAATAGCAGAAATTGCTCCTGCTGAACCGCATCCAATTAATAAAGTACGCTGCTTATAATTCAAGTGGACTAATCGCCCGATATTAGAGCCAATGGCTGAACCCGTAACCACAATGGGGGCCTCCAAACCAACTGACCCACCAAAACCTACAGTAAGCGTACTGGTGAGCATTCTTGAAAAGGTTTTGGTTCGCTTTACTATACTTGACTTTTTTGAAATGGAATATAAAATATCAGTTATTCCGTGCCCTAGTTTTTCCTTTAAAATATATTTTGATAAAAGCAGTGTAAGTACTATCCCAATAAGCGGATAGCTGAGATATAGGTAATTCCCAAATTCCTGTTGGAAATCACGAGTTAAAAAGTTCTGGAGCAGATGAACGCTTTCCTTAAGTGTTACAGCAGCCAAACCTGCTATAATACCAATTACACCACTAGTAATAATGACAAAATTAGTGGTGCTGACATGTTTAACACGCCAAATAAGAAACTTAAGTAAAAGCCCTTTAAATTTCATGTGTATAAGTTTATTTTCAACGGCCACAACTTGCCCCGTATATATCGGGATACCCTATGAGAGAACCTGCCTACGTAAGACAGGTTCGCGATAAATATTCAAAACCAACTGAAATATATTTGTCTTTGAATATTTATGCTCATTTCATTCACGCAAAGGTATATAAATATAAAGCTATTCAAGCTTGAAATAAATGTAATTTACTACATTATCAACATAATTTGGGAATGCCATTATACCCATAGTATTTCTAAAAATTGAATCTAAAAAGAAATGAGTTTTTTGAAGTAAGACTGTATTAGTTAGCTTACTCGTCCTAATTTTTTAGCAATTGGTCGATAAATAATTCATATATCCCAACCTTTTGGCACACATCTTGGTCTTTAGTGTATAGTTTTACAAAAACTTTTAGACATGGATAGGTATAGAATAAATTTTGTTTGTAATAAACTACCTGACCAGAAAACTGGATTAAGTGGTTTTAAAGTAGGTGAGAATTACGAAGGACGAGCATTCAACGGACTATTTGAAATAAATGCGAAATGGGGCTCTGGAAATGAGAGTAAATTGATTTCAAAATCACTGTTTGACGAGTATTTTGAGTTAGTTCAGGAAAATCAATACGTTAAAAATTCTGCATGAAAAGATAAAAACCTGTCTAGTTTATAATTAGGCAAAACATATTTCCAATAAAAAAACCGAAGTTTAAGCTTCGGTTTTTTTATTGGATTTCAAATCTGACTCTCTATTCAGGCTGAGGTGTAGTTCTTAAATAAGGTTTAATAACTGTATGCCCTTTCGGAAATTTAGCTGGTATTTCTTCATCTTTTACAGCTGGGGTAATGATAACATCTTCTCCAAACTTCCAATCTGCTGGAGTAGCCACTTGGTGTTTAGCAGTCAATTGTAATGAATCAATTACTCTTAAAATCTCCGTAAAGTTTCTACCCGTGCTTGCCGGATAAACAATACTTGCTTTTATTTTCTTATCAGGCCCGATGAAGAAAACTGAACGAACTGTTGCAGTGGCAGAAGCATTCTCATGAATCATGTCATATAAAGTCGCAACTTTTCTTTCTTCATCTCCAATAATTGGAAATTCTACTGAGGTGTTTTGAGTTTCATTTACATCTTTTTTCCATTCATTATGTGATTTTACATCATCTACGCTGACTACAGCCACTTTAGTATTACGTTTTGCAAACTCATCTTTCAATTGAGCTGTTCTTCCGATCTCCGTTGTGCAAACTGGAGTAAAATCAGCAGGGTGAGAATATAAAATCCCCCAGCTGTCACCTAGCCATTCGTGAAAATCAATTTTTCCTTCTGTTGTATCCGCCTGAAAATTGGGTGCGGTATCTCCTATTCTAAGTCCCATAATTTCTCTTTTAATTTTAGTGAATTACAGGATTATAACGCTTTGTTTAAGAATGTGTTTATACAAAAAAGTTAAGTGATAAAGGTTACTCAATGAAAATTAACATTAGTCCATTTTTATTTATTAAAAAATTTTGGCTGCTACTTTTGGGATAAATGTAAATTAACTAATTTAAACTTCAAATATAGTTAAAATGAAATCGAAGCTTTTAATACTGATTTTAACTTTCCTTACTTGTTTGGTATCCTTAAAACCCATTAAAGCACAGAAAAAGTGGAATTTTGGCCCTAAAGTAGGAATGTATAATTATCAAATGGCCAATAATATTTCTGGAAGATATAATGACATTGATGTTAAAGTACATTTACCAATATGGAAAATTTACGAACCTCGCTTTAATTATATGGGGGTTTTTATTGAGCAACCACTAAAGGATATCCCATATTTTAGTATTACCTATGACCTATCTACTTTCGAACGTTATTTATTTATTTCCCCTTATGATTATAACCCACCACAAGGATTTGTTATACCTCAAGCAGGCGTATTCATTACAGAATATCAAAATTACACTTTAGGTATTTTGCCTTCCCTTCATATCAATAGAGGTTTAGATATGCGTTTGTTTGCAGGTTATGAAGTTCATTATTTACACCATAAAGATGAATCTCTAAACACCTCTGCTTACTCTGATAGATGGATTGAAAACAATAAAAGGCGAATTGAAGTAGCCAATAAATTTATAGAAGAGAATCCCATGGTATCATTCATACACCACCTGGCGGTAGGAGCTGAAGTTAAATATTGGAGATTAGGTTTTGAAGTAAAGTATTTAATGGGTATCAATTCACCACTAAGAAGTGTGAAATTTAATGAAGAATTTACCTATCCACTTAATACTTATGTAAATAGCTTATACTACTCACTTAAATTTTATATCCGGAAGGATAAAGGTTAAAGAAATTATTTAGAAATGGGATCATGCTTTAATGAACCCCATTTTTTTGGCATGAACAAATGCCTCCTCGGTATTTTCCAATAGTAATAAAGGCACTCCCTTTTCCTCAAACTCTTGAGATGTTTTTTGATCAAAATCATCTTTTTTTCCGATTTTTCGGATATAAACTGCTAATATTCTATTTGGGAATTCGTGTAAAGCTTGGCGATAAATTTCAGTATCTCTTTGTCCACTGTCCCCAATCAAAATAAATTTCAATTTAGGGAAAAGTGTCATCAATCGATTTATTTTATCCTGCTTATGTTGATGGCTTCCCCCACCTGTAAAAAGTAAATCCCGCAAGCCAGATTTATACTCTTGCAACAGGAATGGTCCTTTGGGTATCTTTCTGATTCTGAAAAAATCTTGCAAAAATTCGTACAAATTCCATTCACTACTGCTTACATAGAAAAAAGGATTTCCCTTGGATCTAAGTTTTTGGTAGAATTCTGAAACGCCCTCAAAAGGTAAACGTGTTTTGGCATTTTTGGTCATGATCAGTCGAAGCTTCTTAAAAAGCTGAGTGGCATGGGAAACTAAAATGGTATCATCAATATCTGAAATAGTGCCGAATTCAGCTTCCTGACCCACAATCAAAAATTCCCCTCTTGTTCTATATATTTCTTTATCATCATCATTAATAACATAGATAGCTTTATGCCAGCCGGGCTCAAAAGAATGTTCTGGCTCCACCCAAACACTGAAATAACCAAACTCATCGGTTTGTGTGGTGAAATTTTCTTTTCCTAATATAATTTGAACATCCATTTCAGGAATTGGAGAGCTTAAGTAACGTGAAAGCATTATTCTGAAATTCCTTCTTCTCTTATCCGAAGCTTTTGTCTCAAATTCTGGTCGATTTTCTAAAACACCCCCCTTCAGATAAATCAGACCTTGATTTCCATAGCCCATGAAAGGAACAATTTTAAGTGGAGAAATTATACCTAATAATCGTTTTAAGTAGAGGGCAAATCGTATATTTAGAGTGCGTATAATAATTTCTAAATTTTAGTTTAAATCAAAGATTCAATGAAACCATTGAATATCAAATACAATTAACATGAAACCCCAAAAGTTACTTTTTATCATCAATCCCAAATCGGGACATAATGATAAATCCAATCTGGAAAAACAAATCTCCAGTGTTTGTGATAAAAATAAGAAGGAATATGCGCTTTTCTATACATGTGGTAAAAATGATAGAGAAAAAATAAAAGAAAAGCAGTCAGAGTATCAAGCAGATACATTAGTAGCTTGCGGAGGTGATGGCACAGTTAATATGGTGGCTCAAGTTTTATTACATTCTCAAGTTCAATTAGGCATTTTGCCTTTAGGCTCTGCCAATGGCTTGGCTCATGAATTAGATGTCAATGTAGGGATAGATGAAAGTCTGGAACTGTTAATGAAAGGTAATATAAGGTCCATGGATGTTATCCAAATTAACAGCGAACTTATCTGCCTCCATTTAAGTGATCTGGGTTTTAATGCCCAAATGATTAAAGATTTTGAAGAAAGTGGTGAAAGAGGAATGCTATCCTATGCCAGGTCTTTTTTCGGATCTTTAATAAATAAAAAAACTAGGGAATTCAGAATTGAATTTAACGGAACAGAAAAAACAGTAAAAGCTGAAATGATTATTCTGGCCAATGCCTCCAGCTATGGAACAGGGGCCGTAATAAATCCCCACAGTAGAATGGATGATGGCTTTTTCGAATTGGTCATTTTCAAGCCAATCCCTGTAAAGGACTTAATTTCCTTGACTTTGAAATCTTTTCTAGGTGATATTAAAAACTCTCCCTATGTTGAAATTTATAAGGTAGAGGAAGCTACAATTTATTGCAAGGAGCCAGAGCTTTTACAAATTGATGGTGAATTAATAGGAGATAGAAATGAAGTTAAAGCCGTTATGCTCAAAGACGCGCTTAATGTAATATCATAATTATGGATAACGAAAATCTACAAAAAGAAAAAGTTCCGTTCAGAAAAGGATTTATTGCTATTATAGTATTAGCTATTGCACTCTTTGGTTTGTATAATTCAGCCCTATACTTTCTGAACTTTTTAGGACTAATTTAATAATCCGTCACCATCTTCTCTACTTCATTTAATTTCTTAATGGATGATCTACCTGATGTTGCATAGATAATTTCACCTGCTTTATTTACTACATAAAAATATGGCATATCTTTTTCATCCATTTTTAGTAAGTCTTCGTAATCGCCCATTTTTCCGCTATATACAATTACATGAGGATGCAGTTTTTCATCAACATCTTTCTGCATTTTCCTTATGGCAGAGCCAGAAGCTCCTCTTTTCAATCCCGTGAACATTGGAATAAATACTACATTAACATCAGGCTTCATTTCAGGAATTAGTGCGTTTGGATCAGCTTCTCTAATAAATCTCTCCCAAACAGGCTGAAACCATGTTTGCAAATCATCTTCTGCTTTTTTGCTAAAGGCAATGCCGATTAAGGTCATCTTATCTTGTGTAGCTGATGGAACCGTAATTTCTTCATCCGTTAAGCTGCTTCCGGTCATCTCCGGAAAAGTATCGCCAACTTGAGCGTTTGAAACATGAATTATGAGAAATAAACTTGCGAGTGTTAAGGTTAATTTTTTCATACAATTCGAAACGTTGGTTATTTAATTCTGTTTTATTCAAATCTACAAAATTCCAATATATACTCCATTTCATTTTTTTGATAATATGGTTTTAGTCTTAAATTGCCGCGATAATGCAAAAACCCGAGAATAAAATTTTCTTCCCCGCATTGGCTGGTATAAGAATTATTGCCGCATGGATGATTTTTTTACATCATATTGCGGGAGAAGTAAAAACCGTTTGGTTAAGCAGCATTTTTAAAGAATTCCATGTGGGTATTTTCTTTACTATCAGTGGTTTTTTAACTTACATTCTCTATTTCAAGAAATATAAAGATGGGCAATTTTCATTCAAAAGATTTATCCAAAAACGACTAGCTAGATTGCTTCCAATATATTGGTTCTTGCTTATAGTTGCAGCCGTTTGGCAATGGGAATCCTTAAAATCATTTATACTTTCCTTTTTACTACTGCAGAGCTATTTTGAAGAGTTTAAATTTTCATATGTAGGTCAAGCTTGGACTATTCCCGTCCAATTAATGTTTTACGCAAGCGTACCCTTATTTTTTTCATTAATTAAAAAATCTAAATACTCCTTCGTATTCTGGCCGCTTTCAATTTTACTTTTGGGATTAGTCTTAATGTATTCCTTTTCTACAATTTCATTTCATGGTTTTCTAGCTGATCTCGATTTTTTATTGATTTATACCTTTTTCGGAAGGGTTTTTGAATTTACGATTGGAGCGTTAATAGCTCATTTATGGCATAACAGAAATAATTCAAAGATCTCAAATTTTAAACCAACACTTATAGGAGCCATAAGCTATTTCATTATTCTAATTATTATCTCAAGCTTCCAAAACCCAGAAAATTCATATGGAATATATCACCCCATCGGATTAGTATTAAACCATATTTTTCTCCCTTTTTCAATCGGTCTGTTTTTAATTGGGCTTTGTTCTGAAAAAACCTATTTCTCTAAATTTTTATCTACTCCAGTTATGATACTGTTGGGCAATTCGGCTTATGCTTTTTACCTTATTCATTTAGGCTATTTTTCAGAGTTTATCTATTTTCATGTTTCCAGCAATTTGATCATCCGTTTTGTTAGTCTAAATATTCTAGCAGTATTGATATATAAATTCATGGAGCTTCCGGTGCAAAGGGCACTTTTATCATTTAGAAAATAGTAGCAAATATGCAAGAACATTTTTTCCATTGTCCGCATTGTTTTCAAGAAATTAGCATGCTAGTAGATTTAAGCATCTCAAAACAATCCTATATTGAAGATTGTGAAGTTTGCTGTAATCCATTACAAATCAATTTAGAAATTGATGAGGGCGAAGTAATATATTTTGAGGCTAACCCTGCTCAATGATTTTAATTAATACACTTCAATAGAATATAATTTTTACTAAATTGATATGAAATAACCCTACTCCATAAAATTATGAAAATTGATTGTTCGCATCAGCATATATTAGTAACAGGCGGAACCAGAGGAATTGGCGCTGCTATCACCAGAACCTTAGTAGAATGTGGCGCTACTGTTATTGCTCATTACAATAGAAATGAAGAGTCTGCCCAAAAGCTTAAAAAAGAATTAGGTTCGAGCATCCATCTCATCAAAGCCGATTTATCAGGCGCTATGGAAGTAGCCCGATTGTTCAGCGAAACCTTAGAATATTTTGATGGGAGATTAGATGGTATTGTTAATAATGCTGGAATCGCATTATCATCAGATATAAATAAGAATGCTATTGAATGGACAGATGATTGGTTGAAAACCATGGATGTGAATGTAAATGCAGTTGGTTTATTATGCAAAAGAAGTGTAGTGCAATTTCAAAAACAGGAAAATGGCGGTAGAATTGTAAATATTTCATCAAGAGCTGCTTTCAGAGGAGATACCGCTGATTATTTGGCTTATGCCACATCCAAAGGAGCAGTAGTTTCTTTAACCAAATCAATTGCAAGAGCTTTCGGCAAGCAGAATATTAAAGCTTTTACTGTTGCTCCAGGTTTTGTAAGAACTGATATGGCGCAACCATTCATTGACCAATATGGAGAAGGATTTGCTTTGGATGATATTGCCCTTACAAAATTAACTGAGCCGGAAGATGTTTCTCCCACTATTGCCATGTTGATATCTGGTTTAATGGATCACGCCACTGGGACTACTATCGATATTAATGCTGGAAGTTATGTCCACTGATATTTCAAAAGACAAGGAAAGGTGCCCTTGGTGTTTAGGCTTTGATCAATATATTCAATATCATGATGAAGAATGGGGAGTGCCTGTTCATGATGATCAAACCCACTTTGAATTTCTAATTCTGGAAGGGGCTCAAGCAGGTTTAAGTTGGGCAACCGTTTTAAAGAAAAGAGAAAATTACAGAGAACTTTTTGCCAATTTTGATGCAAAAAAAGTAGCTGAATTTGATCAATCCAAAATCGAAGAATTACTCCAAAACCCAGGGATAATCAGAAATAAATTAAAAGTAAATGCTACTGTAATCAATGCAAAGAAATTTCTGGAAGTACAGAAAGAGTTTGGAAGCTTTGATAAATACATCTGGTCATTCGTCAACCATAACCCCATCATCAATCAATTAAAATCAATGAAAGATGCACCTGTCACTTCACGTGAATCGGATGCATTGAGCAAAGATTTAAAGAAAAGAGGTTTTAAGTTTGTAGGCAGCACTATCATTTATGCACATATGCAAGCCTGTGGCTTAGTGAATGATCATCTTACTTCTTGTTTCAGATATAAACAAGTCATAGATAGCAAGTAATAAAACCTATCGGCTTACTTGTAGTTGTTTCTATAAACTTTGACTTTTCTTGCTTTCCTCACGGGAAATAATAAGATTAAATATCTGTGATAAGTTCATTAATAGCTAACTCCCCAACTTTCGCCTTAAGCGAAAAAGCGGGCTGGAGGGTAAAATGGCGGGCCAGCGTTGACATTTGTGGGAAGAAGCATCATTTTACCTAGATTTTTTGCATACTTTTTCATCAATGGAAAAAGTATGAATGATAAAGAGAGTATTGAACTGCAAAAATTGGTAATTTAATGTTTACTGCTTTCCTCAGGGACAGACACTGTATCACAAGAAAAAAAGCCTTTAAAGAACAGGACTCAATGTTCTAAGTTGGCTGAGGAAAACTTAGAATCCATGTTTGGTGTCACACCAACCATTTAAACCTCTGTTGAAAACCCTGTCAGATTTCTTACACTAGTTTCTGTTAAACGATCACTTTTCTTCTGCAAAAGAAGCTGTTATAAATCTGATATCCCCTACCTTTACGGTTTAAAGTAAAAGCCATTAAATATGACCATAGCTGATAAATCTGAATTCTACAGCAACAAAATAAATCTTTTCAAAAGCGAAGTTGAAAAATACCGAAAGCTTACCAATCGATTCGGGACTTTTCGTGTATTATATTTTTTAGCCACAATTGTTTTGTCTGTTTATTTCATCAATGAAAGAGATGGGTTCGCTACCTCATTAGTGCTTATTCCCTTTCCTTTAATATTTGGATGGTTGGTCAATCGTCATAAATCGAAAAAAAGATTACTGGAGCTTAGTCGAAATAGAATCTTAATTCTAAATGAGGAAATTGACCGATTAAACTTAAAATTAGATAAACTTCCGAGTGGTGATCGATTTAATGAAAGTTTACATGAATACGCTCCTGACATGGATATATTTGGAAGACATTCCGTTTTTTCATTAGTCAATAGAAGTGCTTTAACTTTTGGTCAGGAAAGCTTAGCGACTTGGCTTAAAAATCCAGCCACCAAAGAAGAAATCTTAACAAGGCAAGAAGCAGTAGAAGAAATCAAAAATGAATTTGAATGGCGATTAGAATGGTGGGCAGAAAGTCGCTTAAAAGAAGGAAAGGGTGAAGATGAGGACTTAAAAGGTCTTTTTAGTTTTTTCTCTAAGTCTGAAGAGGAGAAAATTAAGCCGATATTCAAATTCATTCCATATATAGCGCTTTTTCAATTATCGCTCTTTTTCATTTTATCACTCACTGGGTTTTTACCTTGGTCATTTGTGGGTTTAGGCTTTCTAATCAATATATTGCTATTGATCCCCATTCAGAAAACCATTATGCGCCTTCAGGCTGAAACGGAGCAGATTGCAGTCCATCTAGAACAGCATAAAAATCTTTTTAAAATGGCTGAGGAAAAGAAAGTGGAAGCTTCTTTATTTAAAAATTTACAAAGTCACTTTCAAAACCCTAAAGCCTCGCAAAAAATCAATAAGCTTTCCAAAATTCTCAATTGGATGCATTCTCGTGCCGGAATGATGTATTGGATAATTAATCCATTTTTGCAGATTGATTATTGGGTTTTGAATAATGTAATACACTGGAAAAACCAATATGGCAAATCTATTCAAGGCTGGTTTAATGCGATTGGTGATTGGGAAGCCATTATGAGCATGGCAGATTTTGCTTTTGCACATGACAACTATAAAAATGCTGAAATATTAGACACAAAATGTGATTTAAGAGCAAAAGATTTGGGACATCCTTTATTGGCTCATAATGAAAGAGTATGCAATGATTTTGAAATGATGGGCCCAGGTGCGGTAACTTTAATTACGGGTGCTAATATGAGTGGGAAAAGTACTTTTGAGCGCTCATTAGGTGTCAATATGGTATTGGCACAAATGGGTGCAGTCTGCTGTGTTGAAAGCTTCGAATTAAGTCCGCTACAATTATTTACCAGCATGCGAACGCAGGATAATTTAGAAGAAAACACTTCTTCTTTCTATGCTGAGTTAAAAAGATTAAAGCAATTGGTCGATATGACAAAAGTGCCACAAGAACGCCCGATTTTCTACTTACTAGATGAGATTCTAAAAGGCACCAATTCAGAGGATAGAAACATAGGAGCTGAAAGTTTGATTAGGCAACTGATGAAAACCAACAGCATGGGCTTAATTTCTACCCACGATTTATCCTTAGCAAAACTGGAAGATGAATTAGATAATTTCCAAAACTACAGCTTCAACAGTGATGTAAGCGGAGAGGAAATATTATTTGATTACAAATTGCATAATGCTCCTTGCCATACTTTTAATGCGGTGCCGTTGATGAGGAAAATGGGGATTGAGATAATTCCAGCTCCCTAACCCGCCAGCTGGCGGGGAATTTTTCTCACAGATTTATCTTAGTAGAAAATGATAAATACTTCCGCATGCCTCTGGCTGGTGGAAATTACTTGCTCCTCTGGAGCAATTTCTAATGTGCAGAATTGGTGAAAATTCAAAAACCATTACAAACAAAATTCTTCAAAGACCTTAGGCTGTGTAAATCAGCAAGCTAGGACTAACATCATAATTAAAATTTTATTAAATTTATGATATGATTAATGTCAAGCAAAAAGAATTTATTCTCCAAACCCTAGCGGAATATAACCCAAAATCAGTAGGTGTCTTTGGTTCTTATGCTCGCGGAGAGAATACCTCCACTAGTGATCTAGATATTTTGGTTGATTTTGAAAACTCTCCTGATTTATTAGAGATAATAGGAATAGAGCAAAAACTGACTGAAAAACTTGGTATTAAAGTTGATTTAATTACGACTCGCTCTTTGCATCCAAGCCTAAAAGATTATGTTGAAAAAGATTTAATAGCCTTGGCTTAATGAAGAAAAACCCTCTCATTTATTTAAATCATATAAAAGATTGTATTTTAAAAATTCAAGAATATACATCTAGTATTAATGAAAGAGATTTTCTAAATAATTCTCTTATTCAAGATGGCGTAATAAGAAATCTTGAGATAATTGGAGAAGCCACAAAGCAACTTGACCCTGAGTTTAGATTAAAATATCCGAATATCGAATGGAAGAAGATTGCGGGAATGCGAGACAAATTGATACACGATTACATTGGTGTGGATTTATGGGCAGTTTGGGCTGTAGTTGAAAAAGTAATTCCTGAATTTAAAGAAGAATTAACTATTATTATTAGTAGGGAAAAGAACAAAAACCAATAATCTCAATTCATATTCTTTCTCCTGCCTCCGACTGTTAGGAATTACTTGCTCCTTCTGAGCTTTAACTCATGTAAGGCATTGAATAAAGTGACACTAGATTAAATTAAAAATCAAAAGTTTTTCTGTGCGTTTTCCCCCTTTGAGGGCTAAGAGACTAAGCTAAAGAAAAACCCAAAAACTCAATATCAATATCGCCCACAGAATTCCTAGAAAGTGCCAGCCTTTGGTTAGTAGTTCATATTTTAAATGCCAATAAGGATTGGTTTCGGCTATCAGATATTGAACAGGATCTTTAGAAATTCTTTGGGTTTGGAGGATTAGATATCCCAAATAAGTATGAGCTGCTAAAAAATGTAGTGCATGCACGCCTGTCAAGACATAAAAAAAGGAGGAGGACACATCGGATGAAAACAGAACTTCTGATTCTCGTAAAGCTTTCCAGCCTAGAAACTGACATAAAGCAAAGCCTAGACCTAAAAAGAAGGTGAATCGCAAGGCAGTTAATAAGGATGAAATTTCTTCTGTTTTAAAAAGACTGTGGATCGGATGAATCATAAAACTGGAAGCTCCAATCAAAACGGTGCTTAATGCAAAAACTGCTGGGATTTCAATGTCTGTTTGTCCTTCATTTCCCAGACTCATAAAAAATGAAAAAAGAAGAAATAAAAAGATTAATGAGCTACCCAATAAACTCAAAATAAAAATCATTTTGTATGGGTGCAGTTTCTCTACCCTCTCAAAAAATGATAAATCCTCTTTCTTCGTATTTTTATCCATTTCTTTAAAGCAATCTGCTTATTTTATCCAATTTTCAATCCATTTTTAGCGTCTTTTTCAACGCTTAGCAGACTAATTTTATCTCCATCTACCGCTCCTAAAACCAAACATTCGCTCATGAAGTTCGCTATCTGCTTGGGTGGAAAATTCAAGACCGCCACTATCTTTTTGCCAGGTAAATCTTCCAATTTATAGAGATTAGTGATCTGAGCAGAAGTCTTTCTCATGCCCAACTCACCAAAATCAATTTGCAACTTATAAGCAGGTTTTTTGGCTTCAGGGAATTTGGCTGCTTCCACTATAGTTCCCACCCGCATTTCAACTTTGGAAAAATCGTTCCAGCTTATTTCATTAGTCTGTTCATTCATAACTCTTTATAATGCGTTTAGTTATTTTATTGTTAATTCTTGCTGTGAAAGTTGAACTATGCGCCATTCCCATTAGTTTGTTTTACCTTTGCATGGTGTTTACGAAATAAGAACGAAAAAGTAAGCACAAAATTTAAATAGCATATAAATTGAAGATTAAAGACTTTCTAAAATTATATAAAGATGATGCCATCTTGCAAACGATGGTGGCTTCCCTAAAACCCAACGAAGACCAGACCATCCAATTTAAAGGATTGGTGGGCAGTTTGGATGCCATAGCCGTTGCGGTTTCGCATCTTTTAAATCATCAAAACCAACTCATCATTTTGCATGATAAGGAGGAAGCGGCATACTTTCAAAATGACTTACAAAACCTTTTAGATTTTAAAGAGCCCCTCCTATTCCCCACTTCTTACAAAAGGCCTTATCAGTTTGATGATATAGAAAATGCCAATGTGTTGATGAGAGCTGAAATTCTGAACCGCATCAATAACAAATCCTCCACAGGAGAAATTATTGTGACTTATCCGGAGGCACTATCCGAAAAAGTAATCAATAAAAAATCATTAAAGTCGAACACCTTCACTGCCAAAGTGGGCGAAAATCTGGATGTGGAATTCATTGCAGAGTTATTACAAACCTATGACTTTGAACCTACTGATTTTGTGTACGAACCCGGGCAATATGCCATTCGAGGTGGAATCATAGATATCTTTTCTTATGCCAGCGATGAACCTTTCAGAATAGAATTATTCGGTAATGAAATTGATAGTATCCGTACTTTTGATGTGGCTTCCCAGCTTTCCACAGAAACGGTTAAGCAAATCAACATCATCCCTAATGTGCAAACCAAATTATTAGAAGAAAGCAGAGAATCTTTGCTTGAATATCTTCCAAATAACACCAAAATTTGGTTTAAGGATTATAAGCAAACCCTAGATGTACTTGAGCAATATTTCGATAAAGCTTCCCATTCTTTTCAGGAAATATTAGAAAGCACTCAGCAAACAAAAGTGGTTTTAGAACCCGAAATGTTGTTTGAAACCCCGGAAAGTTTCAAAAAAGGACTGGAAAAATATATTAAAGTAGAATTTGGCAATCGCTTTTATTTAAAAGCCAATCAGGAATTTGAATATCAAGCCAAACCCCAACCATCTTTCAATAAAAACTTTGATTTAATTGCGGAGAATTTATCCAGCAATCAGGAAGCGGGATTGGTTAATATCATTTCTTCGGAATCTTTAACTCAAACCGAGCGACTGAAAAACATATTTGAAGAAATTGACTCTTTCATCAAATTTCAGTCTTTGCCCCATACTTTGAGAGCTGGATTTGTAGATGAACAATTAAAACTAGCCTGCTATACCGATCACCAAATCTTCGAGCGTTTCCACAGATATAAAACAAAGGACAAGCAAAGCAAATCCAAAGCCATCACCATACGGGAATTGAAAAACCTTCAGCCAGGTGATTTTGTGACCCATATCGATTATGGTGTGGGGCGTTTTGCAGGTATGGATAAGGTGGACAATAACGGCAAAAAGCAAGAAGTCATCCGTTTAATTTATCGGGACAATGATTTGCTTTATGTAAGCATTCATGCCCTCCACAAAATTTCAAAATACAGCGGAAAAGAAGGAAACAATCCTACCATCAGTAAATTAGGCTCGCCTGAATGGGAAAACAAAAAGAAGAAAGCCAAGAAGCAGGTAAAAGACATCGCCAAAGATTTAATTGAACTTTACGCCAAAAGAAAATCTGCTCCTGGTTTTGCTTGCGAAAAAGATAGCTTCCTACAAGCCGAATTGGAATCTTCTTTTATTTATGAAGATACACCTGATCAGGCAAAATCTACTGCTGACGTAAAATCAGATATGGAACAGCCACACCCTATGGACAGATTAGTCTGCGGAGATGTGGGATTCGGGAAAACGGAAGTTGCCATTCGAGCAGCTTTCAAAGCGGTGGACAACAATAAACAAGTGGCGGTTTTAGTGCCAACGACCATTTTAGCTATGCAACATTTCAGGACTTTCTCTGAAAGACTGGAAAAAATGCCGGTTACAGTGGAATACATTAACCGATTTAAGACCACCAAGCAGATCAAAGATATTCTTAAGCGAACCGCAGAAGGCAAAGTCGATATTCTGATAGGAACGCACCGAATCGTGAATAAAGATGTGAAATTTAAGGATTTGGGCTTATTGGTGATTGATGAAGAGCAGAAATTTGGAGTTTCGGTAAAAGATAAATTGAAGCAATTCCGTGTGAATGTGGATGTACTGACCCTAACTGCCACACCAATTCCTAGGACTTTGCATTTTAGCCTGATGGGCGCAAGGGATTTAAGTGTGATTCAAACTCCTCCTCCCAACCGTCAGCCTGTGACCACTCAATTAAACACCTTCAATGAAGAAGTTTTGCGTGATGCAATTGCTTTTGAATTGCAAAGAGGCGGCCAGGTGTTTTTTGTGCACAACCGAATTGGAGATATCGAACAAGTAGGTAATATCATTCTCAAATTAGTGCCCGATGCCCGAATTGGCGTTGCCCATGGACAAATGGATGGGGCCAAATTGGAGAAAGCGATGATGCGCTTTATTGAAGGCGAATATGATGTGCTGGTTTCCACCAATATCATCGAATCAGGATTGGATATCCCAAATGCCAATACCATTATCATCAATCATGCACATATGTTTGGTATGTCCGATTTGCACCAAATGAGAGGTCGGGTTGGGCGTTCCAATAAAAAAGCTTTTTGCTATCTTTTGACTCCGCCTACCATAGGATTGAGTTCCGATTCAAGAAAACGATTGACCACTTTGGAAGAATTTTCTGATTTGGGAGATGGCTTTAAAGTCGCCATGCGAGATTTGGATATCAGAGGTGCAGGAAATATGCTGGGAGCCGAGCAAAGTGGATTTATAACCGATTTAGGCTTCGATATGTATCATAAAATATTAGATGATGCCGTTGCCGAATTGAAAGAAAGCCATTTTGCCGATTTATTTAAAGATGAATTAGCCAAAAAGGCAAAAATCATCGCACAGGATTGCACCATAGAAACCGATTTGGAAATCCTGATCCCTGAAGATTATGTGGGCAATATCACCGAAAGATTGAGCCTTTATTCTCAATTGGATAATATCAAAAATGAAGAAGAATTAGGTGTTTTTGAAAAATCATTGGAAGATCGTTTCGGAAAAATACCAGAGCCTGTTTACGATTTAATAGAAACCGTACGTATCCGCTGGAAAGCCGAAAGCCTTGGTTTTGAGAAATTGTTAATTAAAAATGGCAGTTTAAAAGCTTACTTTGTTTCTGCGGATAATAAAAAATACTTCAATTCAGATATCTTCGGCAGGATTTTAACTTTCGTTCAAACGCATCCTAAAAAGTGCAAAATGAAAGACTACAAAGGCAGACCGATATTGAAAATAGAGGATATAGAAAACATAGAACAAGCCAAAGCTATTATATTTGATATGGCTGGAGAAGAAATTACAGAATCATGACTTATCATAGAGATTAAATATTTCTAATCTACATTATAAGTTTGGGGTATAAGCCTCATTTAATCTTTTATATTGATATAGTTTATGCATTCCCTCAAAGGTCAAATAATAACTCCCAAACATCTTTTTTTTAGATTCCACTCAGCAAAAGTTCTTTATTTTTAAAAAGAAATAGTGATAGCACTTATAATATTTGTAGGGTTTAATAAATAGATTTTTGGCTCGCCTATCAATGAAAAATATTAAATCTCACTGACCAATCTAATTTTTTAAAACGCTCGCAATTTTTTGTTTGAAAGTAGAGTTTTAGTTTATTAACTTGTCGAAATTAAAAATACTCCTGAATGACATAAAAAGTATACTTAAGAATAGGATCTCCTGCTATTCTAGTAAGAAATAGTAGTTAGATCATTTTTACATATACGCTTATAAAAATAATGAATATTCCCCCTATTACTATAAAGTATAAGTCATGGTTATACTTATTAATTCTGTCATTAGTTTTTGCTGGAGTTTATATTTATACCTTTGATTCTAAAATTGCTGTTCTGGGCGACAATGCCTATTATTACATTTTGGGAAAAGCATTAGCTGAGGGTGAAGGTTACGTAAACATTTCAAACATAAACAAACCACCCAATTATCATTATCCTCCTGGCTACCCTGCAATTATTGGTCTGACTTTGTTTTTGGGTGCAAGCACCTTTTCTATAAAGGTATTAAATGGCATTTTTCTTCTTTTGACTATCTATATATTTTATTTTCTTTTCAAGAAGCTTCTAAATGAAGATATTGCTTTTATTGCCTCTTTAATGATTCTACTTAACTCACATATCTTGTATTATTCTTCTATTATGATGTCTGAGATACCTTTTATGTTTTTCAGTGGACTATCTATTTTACTGTTTTTCAAGGCATCAGAGAAGGGTTACAATATAAAGGATTTAAACTTTATTGGCGCTTTACTAAGCATGTTGATTGCCTATTATATCAGGTCGTTAGGATTGGCAATTTTTGCAGGCTTTTTTTTACATTTTATCATTAAGAGACAATGGAAATACTTGGTCATTTGTTTCTTCTTTTTAGTTGTTGGAGCCTTACCCTGGTTTATTAGAGGACAACATACAGAAAGTAGCTCTTACTTGAATCAACTTTCACTAATAAATCCGTACCAGCCAGCTTTAGGTAGGGCTGGATTTGGAGATTTTGCAGAAAGGGTTCTTGAAAATATATCTCGGTACATAACCTTCGAAATACCATCAGCCTTATTTCCAAATATCGATCCAGATTACTGGAATGATGCAACCCTAGGAGATTGGGTCATTGGTAGCATCTTGATTGGGATTGCTATTTTAGGACTAATAAGTCAAAGGAAACATAGATGGATTTTAATTGGCTATACTCTTGGAACATTTGGAATATTAATGATTTGGCCATCAGTATGGATCGGAGTCCGGTTTATTGTTCCGTTTATCCCCATATTAATTTACACTTTTCTCAACGGGATAAATGAAATATTTCAAAGAATCGCATCTGCTTTAGGTCAAAAATCTTTAACGCCTTTATTGCTTTTATTTATTCTACTATTTGCTTGGGGTCCAATTAAGAACCTCCACAAAACAGCAAAGGCTGACTATTATCCTGCTCTGAATAATTATTTTAAAATCGCCAATTGGTTAAGTAAAAACGTGAAGCAGGATGCAGTGGTCAGTTGCGCTAAACCAGCCCTGCTATATTTAAAGGCTAAGACTTTTACAATGAGGTATAAATTTGACCAAAATCCCGGTGAATTAATTCAAGATTTGGAAGATAAACAAGTTGATTATGTAGTTCTTGATCAGTTTTATAAAAATACTTATAAATATTTGATTCCAGCCATAAGAAATTATCCTCAGCGTTTTCAAAAGGTGATTGAACTAGAAAAGCCCAATACCTATTTATTAAAGTTTAAGGAAAAAAATGATTAATAAACTCTCAATCATCATACCTGCCTTTAACGAAGCTCGTACTATTGCCTTGGTTTTAGAAAAGATAAAAGAGGTGGAACTCATTAATAATATTGAAAAAGAGGTGATTATTATCAATGATGCTTCAACTGATAATACAGAAGAAACAATTCGAACTTATCAAAATAATAATCCAGAACTTACAATTCTTTATTTTTCCCAGCAAATAAACATGGGTAAAGGAGCAGCTTTAAATAGAGCCATTCAGGAAACCAGTGGTGAATATTTAGTAGTCCAGGATGCCGACCTAGAATACGATCCTAAAGAATATAATACTCTTTTACAACCTGTTGTAGATGGTGTAGCCGATGTTGTTTATGGAAGTCGTTTTCAGGGAGGTAATCCCCATAGGGTTCTTTTTTTTTGGCATACTTTAGGAAATAAATTTCTTACCTTTCTTTCTAATATGTTGACCAATCTTAATTTAACAGATATGGAAACAGGTTACAAATTGATAAAAACACCTATAGCTAAAAGTTTGAACTTGAGAGAGAAGCGATTCGGGTTTGAGCCAGAGGTGACAGCCAAAATAGCAAAAGTGAAAGATATAAGAATATATGAAGTAGGGATATCCTATTACGGAAGGACTTATGCAGATGGTAAAAAGGTTTGCTGGAAGGATGGATTTAGAGCAATCTACTGCATTATAAAATTTAACCTCTTCTAGTACTTTTTTATTAGATACAAAGTGCAGATATAATAAAATGTGTTATTGCCTTTTAGATAGAAGCAAATCAAAAAATGGCAATTTAAATTAGCAATATGAGGGATGAAAAATCATTCTTTTTTAATATGGTTGGGGAAGAAGTGGAAACGGCTTAGTCAGTTTTTCAACAATTGCTATCTTTACAGCGTATTGATAGAGTGAATAAATTTTTCCAAAAGAAAACCTACATCATGAACAAAAAAGTAATCTTAATGATATTGGATGGCTGGGGTTTAGCCACCAACAAAGAAGTTTCCGCTATAGATAAAGCCAATACCCCTTTTGTGGATAGCCTTTATGGCAAATACAAAAACAGCAAACTGGATGCCTCTGGTTTGGCAGTGGGTTTGCCTGAAGGGCAGATGGGAAATTCCGAAGTCGGACATATGAACATTGGCGCAGGCAGAGTGGTCTATCAGGATTTAGTGAAAATCAATAAAGCAATAGAGGAAAAATCCATCAAGGAAAACCCTGTTTGGGCTGAGGCCATGGATTATGCTAAAAAGAACAATAAAAAAGTGCATTTTATTGGATTGGTTTCTGATGGAGGCGTTCATTCTCACATTGGGCATTTGAAAGGCTTGTTGAGCCTGGCTCATGATGAAGGCGTTCAAAATTTATTCGTTCATGCCTTTACTGATGGAAGAGATACTGACCCAAATGGTGGAAAAGCTTATTTGAAGGATGTTGAAGAACATGCTGAAAAAACAGGAGCAAAAATCGCTTCCGTTACGGGTAGATATTTCGCCATGGACAGAGACAACCGATGGGAAAGAGTAAAATTGGCTTATGATGCCATGGTGAAAGGGGAAGGTAAAACGACTGACTCCATATCGAATGCCATACAGTCTTCTTATGATGAAGGCGTTACGGATGAATTTATCAAACCTATTATTCATACTGAAAATGGAAATCCTGTTGCCAAAATTGAAGAAGGCGATGTGGTAATTTCATTTAATTTCAGAACGGATAGAGGTAGGGAAATCACACAGGCTTTAACCCAAAAAGCATTCCCTGAGCAGGATATGAAGCCATTGGATTTGCATTACATCACCATGACCAAGTATGATGATACTTTCAAAGGCGTAAAAGTGCTCTTCGAAAAGGATAATTTGGTCAACACTTTAGGTGAGGTTTTAGAAAAACACGGCAAAAAGCAAATCCGAATTGCTGAGACTGAAAAGTATCCGCATGTGACTTTCTTTTTCTCTGGCGGAAGGGAAACGGAATTTGAAGGTGAGAAACGCTTGATGTGCCCTTCTCCAAAAGTAGCTACATACGACTTAAAACCAGAAATGAGTGCCTATGACATCCGAGATAAAATCATTCCTGAATTGAAAAAAGGTGAGGCTGATTTCGTTTGCTTGAATTTTGCCAATCCTGATATGGTAGGGCATACGGGAGTATTTGAGGCGGCAGTAAAAGCTTGCGAAACGGTGGATAGTTGTGCTCAGGCCGTGACCGAAGCAGCCAAGGAAAATGGATATGCGGCCATCATCATAGCTGACCATGGTAATTCCGATTATATGGTCAATGAAGATGGAAGTCCGAACACCGCTCATACCACCAACTTAGTGCCTTGCATTTTGGTTGATGATACCTTTAACGGTAGCATTAAAGATGGTAAATTAGGGGATTTAGCGCCCACTATTTTAAAAATTATGGATGTTGAAATTCCTAAAGAAATGACGGGTGACATACTGATTAGTTAATAAATTTAGAAGGGGTTTGATAAAACAAACCCCTTTCAATTTTCATTTATAGAACATGAAAAATCTCAACAGTATTCTTTTTGCGATTATAATAGTTTTCTTTTTTGCCTGCGAAACAGCGGTAAGGGAAAAACCCATCAATGAATATTATGATGTGGATGCCTTAATTGACAAACAGTCCAAGTTACTGACTGAACTACAGCCTACAATTGAAAAATCTATTGAAGTGGATGGCAAAAAGGAGAAAGATACTATGGAATTTGATTCCTTAGGCTGGAAAAACGAGCTGGAAGTCTTTAAATTGGCTGACATCAATAAGCCTACTTTATATGATGCTTATGAAGCCACTGAGGAGCAAACAACCGATGGAAAAATCTGGCGCTACACCACTGGAAAGCCTTCTTTAGGCATAGAATATTTATATGTATATTTTGATAATGACAGTGCAGTAACCAAACTGGAAGCTCGTTACCATGAAAACAATGCACTTTATGTGTCAGAAAGAAATTTTGAAATCACATTCAAAAAATCTGAAGATTATAGCGTATTAGATTCTTACAAAATCTTCGGCAGACAAAAAATGGCCATGAAAGATGAGGTTACTTTTTCTATTGAGAGTGAGGTGGTGGATTAACTAAGCCAACTTAAAAACTGATTCATATTTCTATTGTCTTGCTATTCCAGGTTTTTTTTTAGACAACCACCCCGTCCGCTAGCTAGCGGATGAGGGGTTTAAACTAAAACCCCACAGCCACCCGTTCCTTCACCACCCTCGTATTTCCTTCCGCAGTGAAAAGTTCAAAGTAAATTATATAATAGCCAGTTCTTACTTTTCTGCCATTGGAATCTACTCCATCCCAGCGGAAAAAGCCTGTCTTGCTTAGCGTTTCATTATTGGCCAAGGTGTTAACTATGGTGCCTTTCATATCGAATATTTTTACCGTGGCTTTTGTACCAGCATCTTCCAAACTATAATTGATTAAAGTGAAATTTCTGCCTGGCTGATTATGCGCAAAAGTCTTTGGATTGGCTTCAATATTGCCATAACTAGTGTTTTCCACGGTGAATTGAGAATTAGCTTTTCCAGGCGTGGCATAGCCCACTGCTGAAGCAGCAGAACTCCATGAATCTGCTTTATTTATAGGCGCTTCAGGATGGATTCTTTCCAATGATACACCATCCACTGTGCGTAAAAATGGCAAATGCAAATCATCCGAATATTCGAAATATTCCTCTAATTCCTGATTGGCTGAAACTACTCTTACTATTCCTTCTGCATTCGTTAAAGTAGGCAAATTCGCTTCTATGATATTTCCCTTAACATGAGAAGTGGGATAATCTTTAAGGGTGCTTGCTTTATCAGAAGTTAAAGCCAAATGTTGGCCTGGTGCTATGATTACATTTTCATTTTCCAAAATCACATTTTCATCACTATTACCTTCTATCGTCCAACCGCTTAGGTTAATATATTTACCCGAAATATTCAGTAACTCAATAAAATCAGTTCCTCCAGATTTTTGGTCGTACAGCACTTCATTTAAGACTATATCACCTTGTTCGGGCGGTTCTGATAAAGCAAAATTCACTTGATTAGCATCTGAATTGATGAGGTTTCCTACACAGTCAGTCAAGTTATTAGCACTTAAATTATAGCGAACTTTTACTTTTAATTCATCTGCTAATTTTAGTTTTACTGAACTTAAGTCCAACATATCTACGCTTTCGATTTGAATAGAAGGACTGATACTGAATTGATTTCTTCGGATTTGGGTGATAGCTATAACCTCATTAAAATAAGCAATAACTTCTGTTGAATTTGGAGCAAATGCATTTACCAATTCAGGCCCGTTTTGGTCTATATTCTCTTCTATTACTGAATTTTTCAATCCTGGTGTGCCTTGTCCATCAGCAATTGAAGCTCTCCAATTGGAAAATCCAAGACAAGGATTACGGACATCAATTATTTCCAATGACCATCCGCCTTCATCATATTTGAAATTTTCTTTGTACCAGCTGTCTCTATAAAATGCTTGATTGATAATGCTTTCATCTGTGATTAATTGTAAATCATCCCCTCTATTATTGAGATTTGGCCACGGGCTTAACCCAATTACCCTTGCATAAGGACTTAAATCTTCTTGAGCAGAACTTGGAGCCAATAACAAATATTCCCCTGCTTCAATATAATTTAAGCCTAAGCTAGCCGTATCTCGCTCATCCATAAATTTGACATCCGTCAGCGAAAATAGTTGGTCTGTTGGATTGTAAATTTCCACATATTGGCGATTAGGCAATTGCTGATCTTCATTCGGGTTTGCCATTATTTCTGTAATGATAAGTTCATTAAAACTAGGTTTTGCTGGACTGGTCAAAATGGTTTGCTGCTGGAAATCTACTAAAGCATTTTTTGATAAATCAGATACTCCATTTATTGTTAAAAAATAAGGAAATCCTGCTACCCAATCATTTTCCCAAATCAGCACAACTTTATTTTCACTCCATAGCTGCGCTTCCTGTAAATTTATTTGAGGAGATAAATCATAATTATCAGGATTCTCGGCACTTGCTGTGTCTAAAGGCTCATCAAAAGTCAAAAGCAAAATAGAATCTGAAAGAAATAATAGAGAATCGAAATGTGGAGGAACGATATCATATAAAAGGCCTGAACTCAGATTTTCAGAAATATTACCATTGCAATCCTCAACCTCATTAATAGTGATTTCATAGTTAATCTGATTTACTAATTCATTTGCTAGGTTTAACTTTACCGAATTATCAAACGCTTCCTCCACCAAAATTTCTGTGATTTCATTTTCAGGAGTGACAATATATTCCGCATTTGACAATGAATTTAGATTCATCTTTTTGTCAAATTGAATTTCTAATTGAGTGGGAGAAGTTGCTTTGAAAGAAATTATTTCAGGAGCATTACCCGTAAATTCCAAATCTACAATACTGTTCTCTCTCCCGGGAGTTCCACCAGCAATAGCCTCTGAAGCTCGCCAGTTATTTTGGTCAAAACAAGGCAAATTTGGATTGATAATTTCAATGGAATAGCCCCCTTCTGACTTTTCCTCATCTTGGTACCAACTTAAATTATATCCCAATCCATCCATTTGAATACCTTCTGGATTTTTGATGATCACACTATCTTCACCATTGTTAAGTGCCCGCCATGAAGAGGGAATTAATACTTCACCAAAGTCCGCATAGCTTTCTTCAGCTGAGGAAGGAGCCAAAATCAAATGTTCTCCAGGATATAAAATATAGGAAGGCAATGTACCTGAGGAAGAAGTATTATCAGAAATTTCCCAATTCTCTAAATCAATAAACTTATCAGAGCGATTGTAGATCTCCACAAATTCTTCATCCGGCAACCCCAAAACAGGAGTTGGGTCAGGAAAAAATTCAGTAATAATGACATCTCCAATTTCTGCCTCTTCTACTTCAAAATAGAAAAATTCAATAGAATCTGACTCTAGTATATTTCCCTCTAAATCGCTTATGCCTTCCACCGCCAACCTATGGTTAACTCCACTTTCAAATCCTTCCTGAAAATTAAGCCAAACAGTATCTTCATTATGCTGAATAGTAGAAGGTAAAATTTCTCCTGGGCTTAATAGATAACTATTGATATCCGTGGCTGATGATTCGGTAATTTCTTCTGAAAACAATAATTGAATCTCATTTGCACTTAAAATTTCGTATTCTAAAATCTCTGGAGGAATGGTGTCAAATACATAATCTCCCAAATAAATATTACCAAAATAAAAGCTATTACTTCGGCTGGAAGTAAAATAACAGATAAAACCCGAATAAGCCGTTTCATTAAAACTAGCTTCATTTCCAGTAGCTATGGTCCTAAAATTTTCACCTTTGTTTGGGTCAATGCCAATTTCCCAGTTTGCTTCTGCATCCCTTCTGACTCGAATGCGAACATCAAAAGCAGAGGCAAAATCACCATCTCCTCCCCTAGCGATTAATGTTTTGTTATCTCCATTTCTATAAAAGAGACTAATACCGTCATCACTACCGTTTTCTCCTATTTCCAGATAGTAACCTTCTTGAATACTCCCGTCAATTTCAAAATCTCGCAAATCAGCAGTGGTACTGATTAGATAAATTTCGACTTTATTCGAATTAGAAGGACTAAAATCCAGACTCACATCAAAGCGCCATTCTTTTTCATCGAGATTACCGTTTTCTGTTAAAGTAGATAAATAAGCAGGACGCAAGGATTCTTCCTCAAAATTGAGTTGTAATTGAGAGGATTCATTTACAATAAAATCATTGGTATCTCCTGTCCATTCAGGATTATTACTAAAATTACCATCCGAAAAATCATCTTGGAGTAATTGGGCGTATAGGTTGAAATAAGAACTGTACAATAAAATACTCAGGATCAGTATCTTTTTTATCATCAGGTTTTGGCTTGGTTCTGTTTCAAATATACTATTTTTGCGACTAAATCATAAAACGAAACATATTTCTGAGCGAATTTGTAATTAGGTTTAAAAAATAGAAAGATGAAAATAGCTGTTGTAGGTGCCACTGGCTTAGTGGGTGGTGAAATGTTAAAGGTTTTGGACGAAAGAAATGTCCAATTTGATGAATTACTTTTAGTAGCTTCAGCTCGTTCTGCGGGTAAGAAAATGAGCTTTAAGGGTAAGGAATATACTGTTATCACTTTGGAAGAAGCCGTGGAAGCCAAGCCAGATTTAGCTTTATTTTCAGCTGGAGGTAACACTTCTTTAGAATGGGCTCCAAAATTCGAAGAGATTGGGACTGTCGTAATTGACAACAGCTCAGCCTGGAGAATGAATGACCGCATTAAATTGATTGTCCCTGAAATCAACGGGCATGAATTGAAAATTGACCATCGTATAATTGCTAATCCAAACTGTTCTACCATTCAGATGGTAATGGCTTTAGCTCCTTTACATAAAAAATACAAAATGCAACGCATTGTGGTTTCTACTTATCAATCCGTAACGGGAACTGGGAAAGCAGCCGTTGATCAACTGATGGATGAAAGAGCTGGAAAAGAAGGAGAAAAAGTTTATCCACACCCAATTGATATGAATGCATTGCCTCATATAGATGTGTTTTTGGAAAATGATTACACCAAAGAGGAAATGAAAATGGTGAATGAAACCAAGAAAATCTTCAGTGATAATTCCATTGGACTTACTGCAACCTGCGTTCGTTTGCCTGTAATGGGCGGACATTCAGAATCTGTCAATGTTACTTTCGAAAATGATTTTGATGTAGCTGAAGTAAAAGAAATTTTAGCGAATACTCCAGGTATTGTTTTACAGGATGATCCTAAAAACAATGTATATCCATTGCCATTAAATGCGCATGGAAAAGATGAGGTTTTTGTGGGAAGAATCAGAAGAGACGAATCGGCTAAAAACACTTTAAATATGTGGATAGTAGCGGATAACTTGCGAAAAGGTGCGGCTACCAATGCAGTTCAGATTGCAGAATATATGATTGAACACAGCTTAGTTCATCCTTATGGAATTGAGCGTTAAAGAAGAATATTGGAAATTCATAAAAGACCATGAGCAGGATATTCCTGCTCAATTGGTTTTAAAGCAAAAGCAATTTCCAGATTTACCTTTAAAGGAACTTGTTTCCCAAATTGCATCTCGCCAAAAAGCAAAAACAAAATTACCTGAATGGTACGCTGAAAAAGTTTGGTTTCCTCCTAAGTTATCTTTAGAACAATGCAGTTCTCAGGCTACTGCAAAATTCAAAGCCAGTTTAATCTCAGGAAATAGCTTTGCTGATTTAACTGGGGGTTTTGGAATTGACACTTATTATCTCTCTCAAAATTTCGCGGAAAGTTATTATGTAGAACAACAAGAGGAGCTATGTAAATTGGCTAACTATAACTTTGATGTTCTAAACAGTAAAATTGAAATCAACCATTCGCAGTCTGAAGAATTTCTCAAAAACCTTCAAAAACCTTTAGACTGGATATATCTTGATCCTGCCAGAAGAGGAGACCGCAATCAAAAAGTATTTTTATGGGAGGATTGCAGTCCAAATTTAGTGGAGCTTTTGCCTCTGCTTTTTGAAAAAGCACAAAACATCATGGTGAAAGCAGCACCTATGCAGGATATTAGCCGAGCAATAGCTGAACTTGAAAATAAAGTAAAGGCTGTTTACATCATCGAATGGCAAGGAGAAGTAAAGGAATTGCTTTACATATTGAGCAAAGAGGCGGTGGAGAACCCGGAAATTCATGCTGTTCAGATATCAGAAAATGGAACTCCTATTTTCACATTTACTGCGAATAAATTAAAAGAAGCTGAGATTTCTATAAACTATGAATTACCTCAGCAATATTTATATGAACCTTCGCCCGCCATGATGAAAGCAGGATTTTTCAAGCAATTGGCTCAAAATTTTCAGCTTTCGAAGCTTCATCCCAATACTCATCTATTTACTTCCAATGAAATTAAAGAAGATTTTCCTGGCAGGGTATTTAAAATAGAAAATCAGGTTCCGGTACAAAAGAAGGAATTGAAAAAATACATTCCTGAAATGAAAGCGAATTTAGCAAGCCGAAATTTTCCTATGCCGATTGCACAATTGAAGAAGAAATTGGGATTGAAAGATGGGGGAGAACACTATCTTTTTGCTACAACTTTGAAGAATGTGGAGAAGATTTTATTGCTTTGTAAGAAGTTGAAGTAAGCACGAGCTAAGAAGCTCGCGCTAGCTTTAAAAGTGTAAAAGTTTTAGGTATTGAAGTAAGGATAAATGCAAGTCTGAAGCTTAGAGTATAGAGAGGCGAACCTTCGGTGCTGACCTTTGGAACTGCTAAGGTCAAACGGTACTCAGACCGGATTGAAAAAAAATAATAATCTTACAATAAGCAGCAATAAAAAAGGAATCCCATAGTATTTCAAAACCTTAATTCGGTTAGGTGCATCATTCCACCATAAGACCCACCAAGGTTTGATGTAACCCAAAAAAAGGGGAAGCCCGAAGCAAATCAAAATTAAATTAATATAATTCAAGTACTTATCCGGTTTAATCTATCGGTTATCGAAAATAACTTTAAATGCGAAACAAAATTAAGCATTTGTCGGATATTTACTTGAAACAAATTTTTTAATATGATTACAATTGCAGAAAACAAGCAATATTCTTTAAAAGTAGATATCACTAAAAACAGAGCATTCTTAAAAATCAATGGCTTCTGGAGAAACAAAGAAGACATTCCCGGATATTTACAAGACTGGGATGAAGCTATAAAAAAGTTATCGAAAGGCTTTACTTTATTAACAGATGCCACTGAGATGACCATTCACCCTGGAGATGTAAGAGATGTACACTCCAAAGCCCAAGAAAAAATTATAAAAGCAGAAGTTAAAAAAGTGGCAGAATTACACAGCAAAAATGTCTCCATCATGCAATTAGATGGTGTTTCCAGAAATAGTGGAATGCCAAAGAAAAATTTTAATGATAAGGAAGAAGCTTTGAAATGGCTAGATGCTTAATGGAAGATTAAATAAAGCTCGAGGATATTCTCGAGCTTTATTTCTACCTTACAGGTAAATCAAATCCAAAGCGTTGATTAAATCCAACAATTCCTTGTACCCCCCCTGAATGAATAGCCAGAATATGATCATCGGATGAGATATTATCTTTTTTCCATTCCATCATTAAGCCATATATCATTTTGCCAGTATAAACAGGATCAAGTGGGATAGCCGTTTTTTCATAAAATTCAATTATAAAATCTATTAACTCTTGTTTCCATTTCGCATAACCTCCGAAGTGGTATTTTGTGGTCAAATCCCAGTTGCCATTATCATTCCCTATTAAGTTTTTCAACTCATCTTTTACCCAATCTCCCTTTAAAACTGAAATTCCTAAAATTTTCTGGTGCTCGGCTTTGCCTTCGATTAAACCCGCTAAGGTTCCACCAGTACCGAAACATGCCGCTATCAAATTATAGTGCTTTGGAATAAAGTCATGGATTTCAGCAGTACCATTTAATGCCAAATCGTTTGTACCACCTTCAGGAATAATGAATGGGTTATCATATTTCCTTTTTAAATCATCTAAAAACTCAACTGTATTTTTCTTTCGATAGTCTTCCCTATTAATAAAGTAAAGCTCCATACCATACTTTTTCGCCAGATTTAAGGTTGGATTTTCTACTACCTCTCCTCTAATAATACCTATAGATTGGAAACCACTTTTTCTTGCTGAAATAGCTGTTGCCACAATATGATTGGAAAAAGCACCCCCAAAAGTTAATATTTTTTTATGCCCATTTTTTTCCGCTTCCAAAAAATTATACTTGAGTTTAAAAAACTTATTTCCTGATGCTCCTTGGTGGATTTTATCCAATCGTAGGATATCAAATATCAATCCGGCAAATTGAACCCTTTGAATGGGTACATCATCAGGCGAAAAGAATTTTTTGACAGACATAAAGCTAATTTATGGGTAATTAGCTAAATTTATTCTGTTCAACTCATTTTTGTTGAAAAAAAAACAATTTTTATGAAGAAGTATTACATCATTTTTATTCTAGCAACTGTACTTTTTTCATCTTGTATGAAATCAGTTTCTATCAATACTTTGCGCCCAGCAGATATCAACATTCCTAATGAAATTCAATCCATAGTATTGGTGGATAGAACTGCATATGAAAAAGAGGCAATTGGCGTTATTGAAGGGATTCTGACAGGAGAAGGGATTAATGAAGATCAAGATGGTGTGATGACCATGTTTTCCAGTTTACAAAATAGTTTGCGGGTTTCTCCTCGATTTGATGCTGTATTGGCATCTGAAAAACTAAAGGGTCAAACTATTTTAGGCTCATTTCCTGAACCGCTAGATTGGCGGCAAGTTGATCAATTAACCAGAAAGTATAATACTGATGGTTTATTGGCTATAGAAATATTTGATAGCAATTTTATCGTGACAAATGGAAAACGAAAAAACACTAGAACTGTAGAGGATGAAGAGGGTAATAAAAGAGAGGAAGAGTATACTGAATTTTTTGCTGAAGGAGTGGGAAATACCAGAATAGGTATTCGTTTGTATGATGCTAAAAACAGAACCGTAATTGATCAGGACATTTATACTGAAAATAAAACTTGGGAAGCTTCTGCCACTAGTTTGAAGGAAGCTTTGGCTCAACTCGTAAGTAAATCTCAAGCGACAAAATATTTAGCTCAAGCAGTTGGAAATAATTATGCAATCAAAATTGCTCCAATGCCTGTCAGGATTTCAAGAAGCTACTATACCAAGCCGAAAAAAAATGCCTATTTAAGCAAAGGAGCCAGACAAGCAAGTGTAAACCAATGGGAGTCTGCTATTTCTACCTGGAAAACAGGATTAAGAAGCACATCTGATACTAAAGAAAGCGGTAGAATGGCCTATAATATTGCAGTTGGGTATGAGATAATAGGTGACTTATTTCTAGCGCATGAATGGGCAGGAAGATCTTTTGTTGATTATGGGAATAAAAAAGGAAGAAGTTATGCCAGCCAGCTTAATAACCGCATGATTACAGAAGAAATATTGGATGAACAATTACGTCTGCCTGAACCTAAAACTCAAAATAACAAACAGAACGACATCCAAATTAAAGAGAAACAAGAAAAGCCTACCAAAGAAAAGCCCACCATACAACTTAAAGTGAAAGACAATTGATTTAATTAATAATTAGGAATTAAGCTTTAAAGATATGCTAGAAATCTCTGTTTAATAATGACTAATTCTTTAATTATTAATTACACTTCGTTGGCGGACAGCTTCAAAAATAGCAATCGCTCCAGAAACGGATACATTCAAAGAAGCAATTTTACCGGTTGTAGGGATTTTAGCTAAAAAATCGGCTGTTCTAATTAAATCATTACTTATACCATCTTCCTCCGAACCCAAAATGATAGCTAAAGGCTGTGCCATAGGTGTATCGTAAATCAAATCTTTCCCTTTCTCAGTACAAGCAACAACTTGTAACCCACTTTTTTGTAAATATTCTACAGTGCCTTTCAAACTGTTTTCTCTGCAAACTGGAATGTAATGCAATGCACCTGCAGAAGTTTTGACTGCATCTGAATTTATTTGAGCACTTCCTTTAAAAGGAATCACAATTGCATCTACCCCAGCGCATTCGGCTGATCGGGCGATGGCACCAAAATTTCTCACATCCGTAACTCTATCCAAAATTAAAATTAAAGGATCTTTGCCTTTGGCATATGCTTCATTAATCACATTATCCAGAGAAGCATAACTAACGGCTGAAACCATCGCAATTACACCTTGATGGTTCTTCATTGTGATGCGATTAAGCTTTTCAATCGGAACTTTAGTATAAGGCACTTTTCGTTCCTTGCAAAGTTCCATCAATTCGCTTACCAATTCATTCCGGACATCCTTTTCAATGTAGATATTATCCATTTCCTTACCGGAATGAATGGCTTCTATGACAGCTCGTGTGCCGAAAATATAGTCCTTATCGTTGAGTTTTGGTCTTTTGTTAAATGCTGCCATAGTCTTGAGTATTAAAATGCAAAATTCTTAATCTAAAATGGGAAAAGCTAATAATATAATGGTTAAATAGAATGATTTCCGCTAAATAAAAATTGTAAGGTAAAATGGGCTTTATTATTCCCTTTTTTACTATAATAAGATTTCATTTATCTAGACACCCTCATAATTCTCTCAAACAACACCCCTGTAGTACCCTCAAGGGGACAATCTCACAGATTTATATCACTAGAAAACAATATAGTTTATCGCTATTTTCATTTATCATCAAGTAATCAAATTGGATACTGTGATGTTAAATTACATTTAAAGGAAAATGTAATTCCGTGCAACTCCCCCCTTGAGGGGGGCTTAGGGGGGTGTCTAATCAACTTAACAAAAGCACCCATAATTTTTCAATTTTAAAAATAGCGAATACTTCACAAAAAAAATAGCCCACAATTGCTTGTGAGCTATTTTATAAATCAAATTTTCTAAACTTTACATTTTCTCATAGAGAACTCTAAGTTGATCCTGATACTCAACTGCTTGTTCGTTCATTCCGTATTGTCTCATTACTTGAACAATCTGACTAAGGATGGCAAAACTAATTTGCCTCTCTCTACCCATATACATCAATTCATGATTTACTAAGTAGCGGAATTGTTCAAAATTTTGCTCCCAAAGTGTGTTAATAATTTCATTAGCTTTCTCTTCATTTCCTGTTGCCAAATAAACTTGAATATAATCCAAAGCTGTCATATCATAAGGAACTACTTCATTCGGAATCTTTTTAATAATAAAATCAATTACCTCCAAAGCTCTTTTTTCATCCCCTTCACTTACTAATGATTTAGCCAATGCTGTATATACTGAGCGATGATTCAAGAAGAAATTTCTATAATTCTCATTATAATAAACATCCGGGTCAGCAGTATTAGTGAAATGGAAATTGTTCATCAAGTTATTGTACATCACTTCTGTGTTGACAAATTCTGATTGAACATCATATCTTTCAATTGGTAACAATCTGTATGTCAATCCTTCTTGAACTACATATTTCCTCAAATCCATTTTAATTCCATTTAAGGAAGTAGTATTGAAATAAATTGGTCGTTTCCAATCGTTTTCATTCATGATATCCAATATCATTAAATCCTTTTTCTCCAATCCATTTCCTTTCACATTCCAAACCATCCTATCCACAAGCATATCCACTTTATCTTCAGGAATTATACCTAAACTTTTAACATGCTCAGTATCAACATTCAAGCTTAATTGCTTAGAAGGCAACATATTGTAGCTCCCCACGGAAGTGGGTACTTCAAGGCTCTTATTATCATTTTTGATAAGGCTTAAATAGCGGTCTATAGGAATTGCACCTTTAATACCCGCATTAGCCATATAAGGCAAATAATCATTTTTACCTCCTTGCGCCACTTGTTCTTCACTTAAAGTTATTGGCAATGGTTCAGAATCATATGCATTTTGGCGCATTTGATTGATATACCAATCGGTATTGAAATAACTTAATACAATTACCCTAACATCAGTCCTAAATCCTTCTACTTCCTGAACAAACCAAAGCGGGAAAGTATCATTATCGCCACCAGTAAACAAGATTGCATTAGGCTCACATGATGCCAAATAATTTCGTGCTGCATCAACAGAGAAATATCGATCTGAACGATCGTGATCATCCCATCCTTCTGAAGCCATAATTCCTGGTACTATCAAACAAATCACTCCTGCTACAGCGCCTGCAACTTTAGGTTTTTTGATAGCTCTTTCCAATAAAGAAGCAACTGCCAATACACCAAAACCTATCCATATTGCAAAAGCATAATAGGACCCAGCATAAATATAATCTCTTTCCCTAGGTTCCGTTGCTGGGGAATTTAAATAAAGAATTAAGGCAATTCCCGTTAAGAAAAAGAATAAACCTACTACGCTAAAGCCCTTTACATCTTTTCGATATTGAAAGAAAATTCCAATTAAACCCAAGATAAATGGAAGCATATAAAAATTATTTCGTGCCTTATTTTCTCTCATGATTTCAGGCAATTCGCTTGTATCCTGGAACATTGTTTTCCAACCTGCTCCTTCAATATCGCTTTCTCTACCAGCAAAATTCCACATCAAATAGCGAAAATACATATGCCCTAATTGATAGCGGAATAGGAATTTAATGTTGTCGGCAAAGTTGGGTTTTTCATTCTGCCGCAAACCTGTCCATCTTCTATATTCTTCTGCATGGCCAGGAGCACCACTATACATTCTAGGTAAAATAGTGGTTCTTTTCGGATCATGTTGAGTCGTGATTTTATGATCTGTGATTTCATATTCCTCTTCACCTTTACTGTAAACAGGATCTCCTTTATCTTGAGAAACTACTTCTGCATCGAAATACTGACCATGCAAAAGGGGTCTTGACCCATATTGATCTCTATTTAAATAAGACAATAGTGTCATCACATTTTCAGGATTATTTTGGTCAATTGGTGGGTTGTAATTTGACCTAATCATCACAATAAAATAAGACGAATATCCTATTAAAATAAAAGTAAATGCTAACAGAAATGTGTGTAGCGTTATTTTCTCTTTTTTAATGGCATAATAAATACCATAGGAAATTCCTCCAACTAAAAGTAAAGCAAAAATAAGGGCTCCAAATCCAAATGGTAATCCAATTGAATTAATAAAGAAAATTTCAAATTGACCAATCAAGTTAGGAACTCCTAAAATGATGAATTGCCAGATAAATATTAGGATTGCACTGCTTATAAGTAGCGCAAAGAAAATACCTTTGAAGGTTACATTTTTGTACTTCTTGAAATAGTAAATCAAGCCTAAAGCTGGTAGCGCCACTATATTCAATAAGTGAACACCAATTGATAGACCAATAATATACGCTATTAAGATTAACCAACGGTTTTCAGTGGATTCATCCTCAATTAAATCCCATTTTAACATTGCCCAAAAAACTAAAGCAATTAAGAATGAAGACATAGCATAAACCTCTGCCTCCACAGCTGACCACCAAAATGAATCAGAAAAAGTAAAAGCTAAACTACCAATTGCTCCTGCAGCGATAATTTTTATGGTTTGTGCAGTATTTGCTTCTCCCACTTTAATTTTTAATATTTTATGAGAAAGCAAATTGATTGACCAAAACATAAAAAGGATGGTAAATCCACTACTTAAAGCAGAAACTAAGTTTACTGCAAAACCCACAGATTCTACATCACTTGCAGCAAACATGGAGAACATTCGGCCAATCAGCAAGAAAAACGGAGCACCTGCTGGGTGTGGCACTTGTAACTTATAAGCACTTGCAATAAACTCTGCACAGTCCCAAAAACTGGCTACAGGCTCTAAAGTGAAGATGTAAACGGCAGAAGCGATTAAGAATATAATCCAGCCACTGATGTTGTTAATCTTTTGATATGACATCATAAATCGTTTTGTTTTTTTATAACAGAGGCGAAAATAAGAAATTTCATGCTTTCGGGCATTAGAACGTAGCGATTAATTCGGGATTGCATTGATGATTGCTAAATTTTACACTTAACACCCTTGTTATTTCTACTACTCACTTAATTTTCTTAAAAATTTAAGTTCATAAGGAAAAGAATTATTCTGAGGAATACCTCTTCATCTATTTTCCCCTTGCATTATTTAAATAGATGGTGAATCTAAATATTTTAGTTATCCTTTATAGGATGTTTAAATAATAGGATACCAAATATCAAGCTATACAAAATGTAAAATATTGTTAAAAACCATAGGATGGATGGTAAATTAAGCTCAGAAAATAAGCCTTTAATTAAAGACAAGCCTGCAATCATAAAATGAGATGAATTAGCCATTATTATCGGGCGATTATATATTCCACCAATTAAATTTGCTTTAGACATCCAATTTAACATAGCAAATGCAAAGTATAAGGCTCCTATTATTTGCAACAGAAGTAATGATGTTTCACTTGAGGAAAGTTCCAAATAACCTATCCGCAAATCAGGAGTAAATGTTAAAACCACTCCTAATCCAAATAAAATTATTGAGCTGCTTATCATTATTAGTTTTGTGTTCATCTCACCAATATTTATTTATAAAAAGTTTATAATAATAAACCCTAGAAAAGATCAAATAATCAGGTAAAAAAATTAATAAAGCATGACCTTTAAGGTGAATAAGTAAGCTCATAGAAGAAAATCAAACTATGAAAGTAACTTTTCAATAGATAGAATTAATAAAAATTACTTCCCTCCTATAAATTCCCTTAAATTTGCCTTTCATTATTTATGAGATATTTTTTCACCATAGCATATAAAGGAACAAACTACCACGGATGGCAAAAACAGCCCAATGCAATAGGTGTACAACAAAAAGTTGAAGATGTTTTTTCCACTATTTTAAACCAAAAATCAGAAATTGTGGGAAGTGGAAGGACTGATAGTGGCGTACATGCTACGGCTCAAGTTTTTCAATTTGATTTTTCAGGTGAGCAGAAGGATGCAGAACAACTTTTATATAAAGCCAACAAAATGCTACCCAAGGACGTAGCTTTAAAGCATGTCTGGCAAGTAAAAGATGAAGCCCATGCACGTTTTGATGCCACAAGTAGGGCGTATCAATATCATATTGTGACTGAAAAAAACCCATTTGCTATTGACCAAGCATATATTTTCACTTACGATCTAGCAATTGATAAAATGAATTTAGCCGCAGAAAAATTGTTGAACTATCAAGATTTTGAAAGTTTTAGCAAAGTGAAAACAGATGTTTTTACCTTTAACTGCGATATATTTGAAGCCTTTTGGAAACAAGAGCAAGAATCATTGGTTTTTCACATCAAGGCTAATCGGTTTTTGAGAGGAATGGTGAGAGCGATTGTAGGTACATTATTGGATGTGGGGCAAAACAAAATAAGCATAGAAGATTTTGAAGATATTATAAAAGCTAAAGACAGAAATTCAGCAGGTAGAGCCGTTCCGGCAAATGGATTGTTTTTAACAGAAGTTCAATATCCTAAAGACATTTATTTATAAAATCAGCTAGTGAAGAAAGACAATATAAAAAGCGGAAATATTATTGATACAAACGTGCTGAGGCGTTTGTATAAATTCGTGAAGCCTTATCAAGGTCGCTTCTATTTCTTGGTGTTTTTAACTGTAGCTTTGGCAGTTTTAGCTCCCGCCAGACCATTTGTTATTCAAAAAGCAATTGATAATCCAATTGCTAACGGAGATTTTCAAGGCTTAATTAATATGACCTTGATTTTGGTTGGTTTACTTATTATGCAAGCCATAGTGCAATATGGACACACTTATTTATCGGGTTGGTTGGGTCAATTTATTATTCGTGATATCCGAATTAAGCTTTACCGTCATTTACTTAGCTTAAGACTGAAATTTTTCGATAAAACTCCTATAGGAAGGTTAGTAACAAGAAATGTTTCCGATGTAGAGACCTTATCAGATGTTTTTAGTCAAGGGCTTGCTGCCATGATTGGTGATATTCTCCAAATCCTTTTTATCCTCGGGATGATGTTTGCCATGAGCTGGAAACTTACATTGGTTTCACTGGCAACTCTACCATTGCTTTTCTTAAGCACTTATATTTTTAAAGAGAAAGTAAAAGTCGCTTTCAATGAAGTGCGAAATGCTGTTTCTAATCTAAATTCTTTTGTGCAAGAGCATGTAACAGGCATGTCTATCGTACAAATTTTTACTGCAGAAAAAAGAGAATACGAGGAATTTAAAAAGATCAATAACGAACATAAAAAGGCTAACATACGCTCGGTATTATATTACTCCATTTATTTCCCTGTAGCGGAAGTAATTCAAGCAACCGGAATTGGTTTATTGGTTTGGTATGGAGCAAAAGGAGTAGTAAATGAAGTAGAAACTGGCATTACATTAGGGATGTTGATTGCCTTCATTCTTTATATTCAGATGTTCTTTAGACCCATCCGTTTAATAGCTGATAGATTTAACACGTTGCAAATGGGAATTGTAAGTTCATCACGAATTTTAAATTTGCTAGACAGCAAAGAAAACATCCCTAATAATGGAGATTACGCACCTGAAAAAGTTAAAGGAGATATTTCATTTAAAAATGTAGAGTTCGCTTACAATGAAGAAGATGTAGTATTGAAAAACATTTCCTTTGAGGTGAAAGAAGGTCAGTCCGTAGCATTAGTTGGGGCCACAGGCGCTGGAAAATCATCTGTTATTAATTTATTGAGCCGCTTTTATGACATTCAAAAAGGAGAAATTACGCTTGACGGAAGAGATTTGAAGGAATATGACCTATATGCATTGCGTAAAAATATAGGAGTGGTATTGCAAGATGTTTTTCTGTTTTCAGATACTATTCTCTACAACATCACTTTAGGAAACCCTAATATTAGTCTTCAGGAAGTAAAAGATGCCGCTGAATTAGTAGGTGCAAGGAAATTTATTGAAAGACTACCGGGCGGATACGACTATAACGTGATGGAAAGAGGGGCTACATTATCAGTAGGACAAAGGCAGTTAATATCATTTGTTCGCGCTATGGTTTATAATCCTAAAATTATTGTGTTGGATGAGGCAACATCTTCTGTGGATACGGAAACGGAGGAAATGATACAAAATGCCATAGAAAAGATGATGAAAGGAAGAACCAGTATTGTGATAGCTCACCGATTATCTACTATACAAGAAGCGGATAAAATAATTGTGTTGGACAAAGGAGAAATCAAGGAAACCGGCACTCATCAAGAGCTATTAGATAAAGGTGGTTTCTACCATCAATTACATAATATGCAGTATAAAGAGATGGCTTCTTAGTAATAGGATGTTTTTGTAAATTGAGCAGTTTTACTATCGAACGAGGCGCCAGTAGCCTATCACAACCAAGAGTATGGCGATAGACTGAAAAGGTTTTCTTCCGCTAGCGTCCGGCTGGTGGATATTACTGCTGCATCAGGCGGATTTTATTGGTTGTTTTGCTGCCAGCAAGTTTAAATTCAGCATCTCAATAAGAGAAAAATCAAAAACTAGATTATATCGGATAGCTTGAGGTTTGAAGGATCTCTCATAAAATCGTTTTTAAAAATGGCCTATAAATAATTGGTCAGAGAAGATATACAAAGGCCTTATTTATTCTTTGCCAGAGGCAATAGTAACCATCACTAGCGGGACGCTAGCGATAGAATTTCAATTTAACTTTTGTAGTTGAATCAAGATCAGGCTTCTTAGCTATTTCTTCTGATCTAAATCCTCGTAAAATTCTCTTTCTCTATACGGGTGTTTGATACCAAATGCAGTTATTAACATAGTTTCAAAAACAGGACCTAGCCAAATAAGTAAAATACCAGTCCCCCCTAAAATAAGAGACTCACTGTATAATGTGTCCATATTTTGAATCCAAAAAAGAGCATGGAGAATACTAGTAATTATTCTGAGGATAAATGTCCAATTCTTACGCCATGTAATAATAATGAGGGTGTTTTGCAAAACAATTAGTAAACCAAAAACCAAGACGTAATCATTGAAAAACCAATCAAGGAATAAGTTTTCAAAGACAGTTCTTTTTGTTTCATCACTAAAAAAAGGCTCAAATAAAAAAAGTAATTGATAAACCCCATAAAACAATAAAATTTGAGCTAAGCTAATGGCAAGGCCAACAAAAATTCTTTTTCTGAGCATAAGATTGAATTATTAAAGTCAAAAGATACGAAAAGGCAGGAAATTCACAAAGTAAATATTTCTCCTAGTCTGCTATCAGTAGATATTCATTAAGCATGAGAAACTTAATTTATTGAGAAATCGTATCTTACTATATGGAAAAAGAAAGCCACCAAAAGAAAAAAGAAGCCTCTAACACAAAAAATAAAGAGTTAAAGAAAGAAAAAGAGGAGTCCACTGAAAAGGAACCAGACGAGGAAAGAAATGGAATTATACCTGAAGATATGGATTTCAAGAAATTCATGGGTTGCGGAGGATAACTTTTTAAAAATCTAGTGATAATTCCCGCTCTTATTTGTATGAAATTTCAGTATAAATTAAAAAAGGCAGTCAAAATTAATTTGACTGCCTTTTTTAAAGATAATTTAAACGAATATCAATTATTTATTTCCACCAGCTCTAATCATAGCACAACGGAATCCGATAGTAGCTGTAGATGAATCTTGTTCTATAAATCTTCTAGTACCAGGAGATAACCAATAAGCAACATCTGCCCAAGAACCACCTTTATAAACTCTAATATTATCATTGATTAATGAATTAATCGAGTTTGGATCTCTAGCTCCATTGTCATAATCACTTTGAGGATCTAAAGTACCGTCTCTTCTAACTGGATTTAAATCTTCGAAATCTTGGAATGAAAGTGGACGATATAAATCCCATACCCATTCGTTAACATTCCCAGCCATGTTATAAAGACCATAATCATTTGGCGGATAGTTATAAATATAGTCAGTTACGAATGCGCCATCATTCAATTTACCTGCGATACCACCATAATCACCACGACCTCTTTTGAAGTTGGCTAGGAAGTAACCCATTTCTTTTCCGTAAGGGTTTCTTAATGAGTGACCATCCCACGGATAAATTCTTTTATAAAGCTGAACTTCATCAACCCATTGCGTACCAATTAAAGCAGTAGCAGCATATTCCCACTCCGCTTCAGTAGGCAAACGATAATCAGGTAAAACAACACCTGTTTCTAATGGAATTCTACCACCTGATTCAGCCGGAACTTCAATACCTGCTTCTTCAGCTAATTTATAATTTACCATTATTGATCTCCATTTGGCATATTCATTAGCCTGCTCCCAGCTAACACCTACTACTGGGTGATAACGGAAACCTGGGTATCTCAAATAATGATCTACATAAGGATCGTTATAAGCCAATTTTCTAGCCCAAACAGTAGTGTCTGGCTTTACTGACTCATAATAATCTCTAGAAGAATCTAATTGAACATAGTGTAAGAACTCTAGCCAGTGAATGTTGGCAACTTCCGTTTCATCCATGTAAAATGAAGAAACCGTAACTGTTCTCTCAATATTATCTCTTGTATGAAGGATATCCTCTTCAAAAGAACCTAAAACAGTTCTACCTCCTTCAATATAAACTAAATTCGGTCCATCAGGCTGTCCACGAAACTCAGCCACCTGAAAGCCTTCTTCGCTATTATATTCTAGACCTGTTGCCGTACTTAATACTCCCGGCCCTTTGGCTGTCGGGTTGCCACTGCCGCAAGCAAACAATAAAGCTACTGCTACTGCAAGCATGGCATGTTGGATTCTAAACACACACTTTTTCATATCCTGTTATTGTATTCGTTTAATATACACTGTTTAATCACTTATATATCAATGCAATATATAAATAATTGGTAAATATAAGCTTACCAAACACTAAATTCAACTATTAAAATGAAATTTTAAAGTATTTTAATACAAATTCGACCAATATGTAATAATTTTAAATCAGTTACACTAAAACGTCTATCGGATTTGCTTTATTGTTTCACTCTTCTGTCCAAACTTTAGTGCCCTCCGTACAATTCGTGCAAATATCGATCTCACTTCTCGATTTTAAAAGCTTATTTCTAAATTCCTGATAAGCATCTCCAGTCCAGATAGAAGCAAAACTATCCCGATTCAAATTTCCAAGTTGATGAGTGGCATCTTTATCGAAACAACAAGGGACAACTCTTCCATCCCAAGTTACGACACAACTGTGCCACATTTTCCAACATTGGTTTAACAATTTATTTTTAATAGCATAAAATCCGTTCTCTAATTTTCTATATCGACTGTATTTCGGGTTATCAGGAATTAGCGGAGAACCATTTTTATAGTCATATATCTGTGCTGTTTTTAATTTCACCTCATCTACCCCCAATTCATCCGCCAATTTATAGATCTCAGGAATATCCTGCTCATTGGGTTTCACTACCAAAAACTGAAAAATAATATGTGGTGTATTAGATTTCAACTCTTTCTTCCATTTCACCACATTTCTAGTTCCTTCTAATACTTTTTCTAGCTTTCCTCCTATTCTATAGGATTCATAAGTTTCCTGTGTAGCTCCATCAATTGAGATAATTAATCTATCCAAACCACTTTCCACCGTTTTTTTGGCTATCTCATCATCCAAAAAATGGGCATTAGTTGAGGTGGCAGTGTAAATATTATGCTTTGAGGCAATTTTTACTAAATCCAAAAAATTCTTATTGACATAAGGCTCTCCTTGAAAATAAAACAACATATAAATTAAATGCTCCTTTAATTGCATTAACATATTCTCAAAAGTCTCAGCTTTTAACATTCCTACCGGGCGTGAAAAGGAACGCAAACCGCTGGGGCATTCAGGACATCTTAAATTACAAGAAGTTGTAGGCTCAATAGCTATTGAAATTGGTTTTCCTTTTATTCGGGAAACTTTAGCATTTTTGGATTGATGATAGCTTGACCATAATAAAAAGGCGTTCATCGCTTTTTTAAAAGTTATCTTTTTCAGTAGATTAAGGCTATCTTTAAAATGCATTTTTTATATTTTGATGCTCAACGCAAAAACGAACTTAATAAATACCCATGAACTTTAAAGCAATCCTTCGATTAATTCCCTGGATAATTGTCTTAGTACTTTTAGTTTTTCTATGGCTCAAAAGATTAGGGGATTTTACCACTCCGGAAAAAAGTCAATTTGAAAGCACTTTAGTCCTTCAAGAAATAGAAAAGCTTGGCAAATTAGAACTGGTGAAATATAACTATAAGGAAGTAGTTGAAATGGAGAATGTAGCCAAGCGCTATCTAGACTTAGGTTATTTCTATATTCCAGGTGGGCAAGACCAGAAAGCGATTCTAATTGCTCAAGGAGAAGCCGTTGCTTGTATTGATTTACAAAAAATCAAAAAAGAAGATATAGAATTAAAACAGGATACCTTGATTGTAAATCTACCCCAGCCTGAAATTTGTTATTACAAAGTGAATTTACAGAATAGTAAATTTTATGATTTAAAAACTAGCTCCGACAATAAAAAAGCAGCCGATTTTGTGGATGAGGTCTATGCAAAAGCAGAGGCACAAATTAAAGATGCCGCTCTTCAGTCTGGAATATTGGCAGATGCCAAAAATATGAGCAGTAGCGTGTTGAAACCTTTCTTAGAAAATATTACAGGCGTCACTGTTATTTTGAATTTTTCTGAAAAACCGGAGGCTATTCGGTTTGAGTTGGATTAGGGATGGATCCGAGCTGGGAAGCTCGCACCAGCGGTGAAAGTTGGAAGATGGAAGCTAGGAGTCGGAAGTTTGAGGTACGAGCTGGGAAGCTTGCACAAGCGGTTGGATGTTGGGTGATGGGTGTAGGATGATTAGGTCAGTACCGCAGGTCAGACCGGAAATAGAAGAAAATGGAATAAAATATGTCTAAAAGAGATATAGATTTTTTATAGAGGCAGTGCATACCCTGCCTCTACAAGAAAAAATCACCTCTCCAAAAATTCACCTAATAACGATCCCCCTTCTTTTCTGGAGTTTTTGCTGTAAGGCGCTATGGCTTGTATTAATTTTCTAATAGGCATAGACTGTAACCATACTTTCCCTGTACCTCTTAAAGTGGCTAAGAATATTCCCTCACCACCAAAAAGCATAGATTTAATGCCTCCACTGGTTTGAATATCAAAATCTAAAGATGATTCATAAGCCACCACGCATCCCGTATCCACTTTTAAAGTTTCGTTGTTCAGCTGCTTTTCAATAACTGTTCCTCCGGCATGTACAAAAGCTCTTCCATTTCCTTGGAGCTTTTGCAGGATAAAGCCTTCGCCACCTAATAAACCAGATCCGATTTTTCTATTTAATGTGATGGAAACTTTTGTTCCCATGGCCGCACATAAGAATCCGTCTTTTTGTACGATCACCTCATTATTGTAGTGGTTTTTCAAATCCAAGGCAATAACGGTTCCTGGGTAAGGACCTGCAAAAGCTACATGTGCTTTTCCTTGTCCTTGATGAGTAAAATGCGTCATAAATAAGGACTCGCCAGTAAATATTCGGCTTCCAGCAGACATTAGTTTGCCTAAAAAGCCTTCATTTGGGTTGGAACCATCACCCATTTTGGTTTCAAATAAAATGGAGTCATCCATATAAACCATAGCTCCTGCTTCCGCTATTACAGTTTCCTGTGGATCTAATTCGATTTCCACTAGTTGAACTCCATCTCCTAAAATTTTATAATCTACTTCGTGTGATTGTGCATGCATAATTTTAAAGTTTATGAGGCTAAAATAATAAATTATTCATAAACCAATTGCATTTGCACTCTTCTGTTTTGGGCTTGGCCTTCTTTTGTTTCATTAGTGGACAGCGGTTCACTTTCACCTTTGGCAACCAACTTAATTTTGCTTTTAGACACTCCATTTTTATACAATATCATTCCAATTCTTTTAGCACGATCATAGGATAGCTTCATATTATACTCCTCTGTGCCTATCCCATCAGTATGGCCGGTTAATTTTACTTTCACTCTATCATTTTGCCTTAATATCTCAGTCATTTCGCGAATGTATTTTTCGTCTTCTTTGCTGAGATTGATATCATCAAAGTCAAAATGAAAATCATAACTTAAATCTTCCAATTCATGAGGAAGATAGGTGACAACTCCTGCTGAAGTATTAACTTTTATAGTTTCAATTTCATGTTCATCATCTTCCCTTATTTGATTTTCCGTAGTATCTTCTTCTTTTTTGTTTTTCGTATTGTCAGATTTCTGTTCTTCATCATCATTTTCCTTATCTTCAGAGGGTTCTGAATTGAATCTGAAATTACTTTTTCGCTTTGGTCTTTTTAGTCTTTTGATGGAAAGCATTACTTCAAAAGTGCTATTATTACTGATGTTATTTTTCAGGATATTAAGGTCATAGCTCCCTCCTATTGAAATATTTTCAGATTCATAAACTGCCCCTAACATAAAATTATTTGCGGTAGAATATCTCATCATGGTTTTAATTGATTCCGTTCGCATATTACCAATAGCATAGCTAAAGGATGGGCCAGTAATTAATTCCGTAACTGGCCCTTCGTGGCGTATAAGCAAATCTTGCTTGATATGCCATTGATAATTCTCCATTATGGTGGCTGAGGCAGTTAACATTGATAAAAATGGAGATCTATTCTTACTATTTTCGTAAAAAGAATTTTCTGGCTTGTTTAAATTATGAAGTGCATAACTTGCTGAAAACAAACTTTTACCATAACGATCGAGCTTTTGCCAATGGAGACCTAAAGCAAAAGAAATATAATTTTTATTTATAACGCTCTGATTTTCTCCGCTTGGCAAACTGGTGTCGAATCCAAAATATTCAACATATTGACTACCGGTTGTCAATTGATTTGTTTTAAGCGTCTTACTTTGAAAATTTGAATTGAGTCCTATTGACATCTCAGAATATTTACTCAAAGGAACATTTATAGCATAAGAAGCACTTATTTGATTGAAAGAATAGATATCAATACCATTACTTTGGTCATTCATTAATGAAACCGAAAGACCCGACCATCTTCTTTCCTCATTGAAAAAGGGTTGATTAAATTCAGCATAGGAGGTCATGAATTCAATATCTTCAGTAGTATATTGATTTCTGAATATGAAAGTCCCGCTCTGATAATCATCAGTAGAAGCAAAAGCAGGGTTCACTCTATTAGGAGTGTATTTATACAAAGAATGCATGAAATTTTGCCCTAATAAACTTCCTGCCATTAAACCCAAAAAAATTGTGATGAATGCTTTCTTCATGACGGTTTATTTACTGAGTAAAACCTTTCCTTTTTGATTCCCATTGAGTTGAATAGGTGCTCCATCACTATAACTTCCCCTTACTTGCCAAAAGTAAATACCTGCTTCAGCTTTACTTCCTGCTTTTGACCCATCCCAGCCAGAAGTATTCATCATTTCATGATTATTGGTCTTGAAAACAATATTACCTTCCCTGTCATAAATTATAAATTCAAATTGAGCCACATCCACTAGCCCATAAATCCGCAAATTGTCATTTTTTGAATCGCCATTAGGGGTAAATAATTCAGGGATAAAGGCTTCCTGCAGTACTTTTACTTCCACAGAATCATAAGTAACACAACCAAGAGCCGAAACCCCTTTTACTGTGAATTTTGTAGTGACTTGTGGTGAGGCAACTGGATTAGATATGTTGTTTTGACCTAATGCCTGACTTGGATTCCATTCATATTCTGCAGCTCCAATAGCATTCAATTGAACACTTCCGCCTCTCTTGATTTCAACAGTATTATTGGTAATCTCTACTTTACTATTGTCAATATTTATGGAGAATTGACCTTCAATTAAGCAGCCATTTAAGTAAGCTTCAAAGCTGATCAACTCATTTTTCTCTATGAAAATACTAGTTGAAAATTTATTAGAAATAAAGCCTGACGTTGCAGAAAACCACTTTAGGCTATCTACTTGCTGAGGGAAGTTTAAAGCTACTTCTTCAGCTTCACATATTACAATATCCTCAATCTTAAAATCAGATTCATCAATTATTTGAATTTTGTAACTTTGATAGCTCCCACAATCTACATAATCAACATCTCTTGCGTAAATTATCTCACCCATACTTACTTCCAATGTCAAGGTATCTGATGTGCCTAAAAATCCCTTTTGTTCAGAATACCAATATCGCATTACAGATGAATCTCCCAATGTAATGGTTTTACCAATGCATGTATTCATCAAGTTTTCAGTTATAGATTCACATATTTCAAATTCACCACATGCTATGTATCGGCCACCGCATTCCACAGGGCAAAAATCTCCTGAACTGCCTTCTGGAATAGCAACTACCAATGAATTATCAATTGGTTGAATACCATAGCTGTAAGTTCCTGCAGGAAGACTATCAAACTTCAGCTCATTCCCATAGTAGTTATTACCTCTCATGGTTTTCAACCTGCTGGAATTATTAATATCAAAATTTGGTGCTAAAAAATCAGTATTAAATGAATTCTTACCTAAAAAAACATCATAAGTAATATTATCTGCAGCAGTATGATCATCATCTGAATCATTCCAAACAATAGCGACTCCTTTGGCAGTCTGAAAAGCAATATGAAAGCTGGGTACATAAGGAGGTGAATTTTCTTCTAGCGTCTTGTTTTCCCAATAGTAAATGAAATTCCCTGTGCTATCTACTTCTGAGATGGAGCTCATATCTAACTTACCATCTCTATTTTGATCATAAAAGTTGAAATGCAACATCATGGAATCACTTACTATTCCAAATTCATAAGCTTCTTCTTCCTTTTGATAAATAATTGCAGACTTTGTACTATCCATTATAAAAATATCCGTTAAGCCATCCGCATTAAAATCAGCTAAAAAGCTTTTTTCAACTTCAAAAGCAGGGGAATCTATTAAAATATAATTTTCAAAATCAATGCTATCATTTATGAAAACTGCATGTTGAGCATCGTCATTATTGCTTTTATAGGTGGAGAAAAAATCCAGTTTGCCATCATGATTATAGTCGCCCAGTCCAATACTATTGTAATTGGCTTGTGGAAGTTTTGATTCTTTTACATCTATTGAATCTATGTGGTTCGAGTAAATTAAGGGCGTAATTGGCACATTGGATTCATTTGAAGTAACCAAAATATCCATTCTGCCATTTTGGTTAATATCCAAAAAATTAATTTGGGAATGTTTGCTTAATGTTATCAAAGATTCAGGTTCTGAATTGAATCCATTCCCACTGTTTTTTAAGATTGACAATTCTAAAGAATCCGCTGAATTTTTCAATAGCAATATATCTTTTAAGCCGTCTTTATTCCAATCTTGAATATATAACTGCTGGACACCCTCAAACTGCTCTTGAAAACCGATTTCAAATTGTCCATCTATTTGAGATAAAACACTCAGGTATATTTGATTTGAATTATCTCTAGTGAATCCAATAATATCCAATTGATTATTATTGTCGAGATCTTCAATCCCAATTGGAAAGGCAGTGAAAATTGGAGTTGTAAGGCTGTCTTCACTTAAATTCTCCCAATTGAAAGTGGTGATAATTGTACTATCTGCTCCAATATTGGATTGCAATATGAGTTCATGTTCTGCATTGTTATCAATATCCAGCCAATGTGAATTAATAATGGTTTCGACAGAAAGCTGAGCAGAATCTACTTTTTGCATATTTTGCGCAGAAGTAAATTGTGGCTGCAATAAAATTAGGGCGTAAAATAAGGTTAATAGCTTTTTCATAATTTTTGTCCTTTATTTTTCAATATTAAATGAAAGTTGAAGGCTCACTTTTGAATCAACTGCTTTGCCATTTCGCACAGCTGGTTCCCACTGTGGCATATTTGAAATCAGTCTAATGCATTCTTCATCAAATGCTTCTCCCAAAGAATTTTGAATTTCTATTTTTGAAGCATCTCCTTCTTTAGTAATGGTGAAAATGACATTTACTGTCCCTTCAATTCCTTGTTTTTTATCCACCTTTTCAGGATATTTTAGCTGTTTATTAAAGTAATTTGATAATGAATCCATTCCTACTGTTGGAAATGCCTTTTCATAGCCCATTTGGAAACTCGGCCTTTCGGAATTTTGAGTTTGCTTATTCTCTATGTCATTTTCATTATTCTTTGGCTGTTTGCTTGCCTTTGTTGACGGATTAGGAACTTCTTTTTCATTTTTTTTGATCCCCTTATCGCTTTCTGCTTTTGGGAACTCTAGCTTTTGGGCTTCTTTAGAAGAAATAGCATTTTCTACATTATTTATTTCTACTGCACCAGTTTCGGCTTTTTGCAAAAACAGCCCTTTCCAATAAATCAAACCTATTGTTATTGCACCAATGATAGCTGAAAAAATCCCAACCTTTAACAGCTTCTTTCTTGTTTCAAGATTCTTCTGGATATGTTCCGTTCGCTTATCCAAGATATTTTTAAAATTCTTGTGCTTAGCAATATCATCATTCGATAAGCTGGGTAAATCTTCTATATTTTGATATTGACTTTTCATTTTACATTCATTTTAATTCTTAGCTTATCCAATATGCGATAACACTTAACTTTGGCATTATTTTCTGTGATGTTGAGTACTCGGGCGACTTCTTTAAAGGACATCTCATTAAAAAACCGTAGTTCTATAATGTCTAACTCTTTCGGTTTTAGGCTTTGAACTGCCCACTTGAGTGCTTCAACATCATGTTGAGAATCTTCTAAAGGAAATTCGTCAAATAGATTTTCTGATTTCAATAGATCAAGTGGAATGACTCTGTGATATTTCTTTTTTCTAAATGCCTGATTAGATTCATTTAATGCAATTTTGTAGAGCCATGAAGAAAAAGGAAAGCCTTTATCTTTATAATGCTTGATTTTGATTAAGGCTTTATAGAAAACCTCTGAGCATATCTCAGCAGTGACGATTTCATCTGCATGCCTTTTATAAAGGAATCTGAAAATCTGAGAAAAATATTTATCGTATAGAGGCTCAAACCACCTAGGATTTTCCTTTGCCCTTTCGATCCATTCTTTTTCAGAGGCTTCTTGCATTAACTTTTCGCTATAGTTTACGAGTTCATCCACTTTTTACTATTCATTTACCCCTATAATACAAAGGGGTCAGGAAAGATACAGCTTTGGTGAAATATTTTAAATTATTAATACGAGGTACGAGGTACGAGCTGGGAAGCTCGCAGCAGCGCTGGGAAGCTCGCGGCAGCGGTTGGGTGTGGGGTGATAGGTGTTGGATGATTAGGTCAGTAACGCAGCAGGTCAGACCGGAAGTAGAAGTAGATTTGGTCTGACGGTTGGAACCGTCTGACCGATAATTGAAGTCCTCAATTTGTAAACCACAATAGTATCCGTCAGACGCTTAGAATTTCGTATTCAATTTTCAGTGAATGGGAAAATTTAGTATTTCAACTCTATTTTTTGAAAGCGTCAGACCAAATTTTCCTACTTATTTCAATAAGGACTAATAGTCTTAAAATCCACCAGAGGCGGTAGTAGTTTCCACTAGCCGGAGGCTAGCGGACGTAACCCTTTGCTATCTATCGCCATCCTCTGGATGGTGATGATTACTGGCGACTCTGGCGCTGAATAATAAGACAGCAAAAGTTTCTTTATTACCCATTATTCAATAAATATTTCTAGCCTTTTTTTAATAGCGATTTGTATTCATTTCTGAAGTCTCATACTGGTGTAAAAGTATTAAACTAGAGCAGTATCTCTTAACTTAACGACATTGGCTCGTAACAGTGGTAAAAGCGCTGGAAATAATAAAATCTGAACATCATCAAAATTCGTTTGTTAAATAAGTAGAACAAAATAGATTAATTGATGATGAATAATTTTACTAAGGTAGTTTTAACAACAATAATTGGATCCATTTTCATTGGCTGTAGCTCTGGAAATCAATCAGATGAGCAAAGCCAAATAATTCAATATGATACTATTCAAGTAACCGCAACAGCCTATAATTCCGTTGAAGCACAAACCAAAAAAGGAAATCCTGCGCTTGCCACTTGGGGAGACACTTTGGAGCCAGGCATGAAGGCCATTGCAATTTCGAGAGACTTTCTAAAAGAAGATTTATTGGGCCATAATTCTGAAGTCAAAATTGAAGGGCTAGACGGCACCTATGAAGTGCTGGATAAGATGAATAAGAGATGGACCCGTAAAATTGACATCTATATGGGCCTTGATGAAGAGGCTGCAAGAAATTGGGGTAAACAAGAAGTTAAGATTTATATTCCTGTTGATACTGTGGAAGTGCAATAAAGAGAGTAAGTAGATAGGAAAATAACTAGGGTACGAAGTACGAGCTGGGAAGCTCGCACTAGCGCTGGGAAGCTCGCACCAGGCTGGGAAGCTTGCAGCAGCAGTTGGGGAGCTCGCAGCAGCAGTTACACATAGCAAATCCTAGCCAAAACTTATTCGCTTCCTTTTGCAACAAAATGGTCAGACGGAATTAGAGCATTGTTTGAAGATTATTGCTTTAAGGAAATTCACCATTCTCAAATGGCTTTTTAGAACCCGTCAGACCGTGTGGACGCAGACTGTTTGCCAAGTGACGGTTCCCATCTTCCTTTAACATTCTCAACTCATCTTTTACTGAAGAGTCAAATTCAAGACAATTAGCGTCTGACCGTTATTCTAAAATAGTTAGGACTTTTCTACTTAGAACACTAAAATTCAACTGCCTTTCCGAATTTAGAATTAAAATGATAAATTGAATGTTCTAAACCGATAGTAAAGCAAACAAAATGATAGAAGCCCCGGCAATAGTTAACACGCCTCTCGATAAACAATCAGCTATATTTCAGGCGCAAAAAGCATTTTTTAATACCCAAGCGACCAAAAGTTACGATTTCAGGAAAGCTCAATTGTTGAAATTGAAAGAGATGATCAAAGCCCATGAACAAAACATCATGTCGGCTTTATCTAAGGATTTTGGCAAACCAAATTTTGAATCATATGTGACAGAAATCGGTTTTTTGTACGATGAAATCAATTTCACTTTGAAAAATTTGAAGTCATGGATGAAGTCAAAAAAGGTGGGTACTGGACTAATTCATTTCCCCTCAAAAAGTAAAATTATTTATGAGCCAAAAGGAGTGACTTTGGTGATAGGCCCGTGGAACTATCCTTTCCAATTATTGCTAGCACCGGTTATTGCTTCCATAGCAGCGGGGAATACTTGCATCATTAAACCACCAGAAGAAACCCCGCATACCTCAAACTTAGTTGCGAAACTAATTCCTCAATATTTCAAAGAGGAGTTTTTGGCTGTGATTATGGGAGAAGGCAGAATAGTGGTGCCAGAACTGATGGAAAACAACCGTTTTGATCATGTGTTTTTTACTGGAAGTGTTCCAGTTGGGCGCATAATAGCAAAAATGGCGGCAGAACAACTAGTTCCGGTCACTTTGGAATTGGGTGGTAAATCACCTGCCATCATAGATGAAAAGACGAATCTGACTGTAGCCTCCCGCAGAATAGTTTTCGGGAAATTAATTAATGCAGGGCAAACCTGCGTTGCGCCTGATTATTTATTGGTTCATGAGAAAATAAAAGATGAATTTGTGGATGAACTGCGAGCTACTATTATGCAGTTTTATGGTATTTCACCTACTCAAAGCAAAGATTTAGCTCAAATTGTAAATCAAAAAAGATATGATAAATTAAAATCCTACTTGAAGGAAGGAAAAGTGGTTTTTGGTGGGGCTTTTGATGATGAAAAAAGGAAAATAGAACCGACTATTATAGAAGGAATTACGGAAGAGGATTCCTTATTTCATGAAGAAATTTTTGGTCCAATTTTTCCTGTTTTCTCTTATAAAACAAATGAGGAGGCTTTAGATTTTATCCAAAAAAATCCTGACCCATTGGCTTTTTATATTTTCACTTCTAATAAAAAAACCGAAAATTATTTCTTGGATAGAGTGAGATTTGGGGGAGGGTCTGTTAATAATACGATTGTTCACTTGGCCAATCCTGAATTACCTTTTGGTGGGGTTGGTAATAGTGGGAATGGTAGTTATCATGGTAAAGCAGGTTTTATGGCATTTTCCAATGAGAAATCCATCCTGAAATCAGGCACTTGGTTCGATCTAAGGAAAAAATATCCTCCTTTTGATAAGAATAGTATGAAGTTGATTCGGTTTTTGATGAAATAGCCCGCTAACCCGCCAGCTGGCAGAGGAATCGCACGGAAAGGCTTTTTTTCCTCGCTAAAGCGAGAGTTTTTTCACGCGAAGGCGCTAAGGCGCAAAGTTTAACGCAACGTTAAAAATGAAATTAAATACTTTGTTAGGAATTATAAGCCATTAACTATTCTTTTGATGCCGTTTTTAAGCAGGTTTTCATTGAAGTTTATCAGCAAGCCTAATTTAATACCACTTAATCTCAAATAAGTTAACAGTTGTTTTTTATGGACAGCTTGCAATGACTCTATTGATTTAAGTTCAATAATTACTTTGTCTTCAACAATCAAATCAGCTTTGAATCCCATTTCCATGGTTTTATTATTCCATTGAACTGGAATCGGAAATTGTCTTTTGATTTCTAAGCCTTCTTCTTGAAGTTCATAAAATAATACTTCTTCATAAACAGATTCGAATATTCCTGGTCCTAATTCGGTATGGATTCTAAAACTGCAATCGAGTATTAATCGGCTGATTTCGTTTTCAGTTAGGGACATGGTTTTGGTTGTTTAAGGTTGCTTCTTCTTTCAATATTTCCTGAAAGCCTAAGGCTTTTTATTTTCACGCAAGACCTGTCCCGTACTGAAGTTGGGAGTCGCAGAGGCGCTAAGTTTTACGCAACGTTAAAAATAATATTAACTTTTAAAAAATAATTAAACTGCTAATGCAATTACTCATATAAATATATAATTAAATTTTACAATTTCTTTGCGAGGTCTTTGCGCCTTAGCGTCTTGGCGTGAGACACCAAAAGCCTTAGGCTTCATAAGCCCAGCGTGCTCTACTGAAAAATAATCTTTTTGACTTTTTCTTCGCCTTGGTAGCGGATGCGGAGGAAATAAATGCCAGGCTTGATATTATCTCTATCTATTTTGATTTCATGATAGCCGGCTTCCAGATCATAAAAATAGGTTTTAACGGTTTGGCCATTACTTTGCTCTAAGCTTAGATCGACATTGGCATTTTCGGGGATGATCAATGGCATCGTGAATTGTGTGGCAACAGGATTTGGATAGATTTCCATTATAATCAGTCCGCTTTCTATATTAGTACAGACTCTGTTGTTATTCTCATTGCTATCACTTCCCTGTGAATTATGCGGAATTGCTCGAATACAAATCTTAGCTAAGCCTCTGATTTGTTCTTCTGTCAGTTTTATGCTTAGGGCAACATTTCTATTTCTTTCTGGTAAAAGTGGTTCTTCTATGGTTTCCGTCACGGAATAACTACCCAAATCAATATCCAAATCTAATCTCTCAGGTACTAGCGTTCCTTTGTTGCTAATGTTTAATATAAAACTGGTGAACTCTTGATCTTGGGTAATTCTCAGATTATTTAATGCGATATCTAAATTAGGTTTACGTATTCTGATTTGCTCGTAATGTGTATCGGAACAGCCTGCTTCATTGGTAATAATTAGACCTAGTAGGTAAGTGCCGGGTTCTGTGATGGTGTGGTTTAATTGAGCAGAAGACGATATAGTATCGTTATTTAGGGTCCAGGTAATGTTGGATGATGGGTTTTGAGGGTTAGAAGTTAGAAGTTGGAAGTTGGAAGTTGGAAGTTGACCAACTGACTCGGTCTGACTAGCGTCTGACCTTGCTTCTGTATCCGTGTTGGCCGGTCTGACTGTCGTCTGACCTACTGATTCCGCATTGAGGTTGAGGGTGTAGGGAAATGCTGCTAAAGTTTGTTCTAATTCGAAAAAGGCTGTTGGGCTTGGGCTTACGCTTATGGTTTTTTCTATGTTTTGAATACAACCGTTTTGGGTTTCTACTTGAAGACCGAGGAGAAAGTCTCCACTATTTGGGAAGGTGTACTGCGGTTGAAAATCAGTGGATATCGTTTCCCCATCCAGGCTCCAACTATAATTTTTCAAAATATTCCCTTTTAAATCAGTTATATTTTCGAGAACAACCGCTTCGTTTGCACAAATCTTACTGACCTGAAATTCCGGTTCTGGTAATGGCAAGATCTCTATAGTTTCCGTAATGGAATTGCTGCAAAGGTTTTCATTTTGTTGACGATAGCGTAATTGATAGCTTCCAGAATTTTCGAATGCATAAGAGAAATTCTCTGACTGGGCGGTAAAGACAACAACACCTGCCTGATTTTGAAGTTCCCAGAAATGAGCTATGATATTGTCGGTATTTTCAGGGCTAAATAAAATAGGATTGTTAAGGCAGTTTTCTTCGTAAGTGAAAGCTGGTTGCGGCAAAGCATTGACCGATACAGTTTGCATGCCTGAGGAAGTACAGCCATCAGCAGTAGTGACCTGCAAGTGGACTTGGTAAGTGCCTGCTGTAGGGAATGTAAATTGAGGATTGGCTTTAGCGGACAGATCAGAAGAAGTACCCGAAATGCCAAAATCCCAAAGGTAATCGGTGATATTGGATTTCTGCAGCACCACCTCTTCATTGAATTGCACCGGTTGGTTTGCACAACCCACTTCCGATTCGAAGGCTACTGTGGCTATTGGATGGACGATAACCTCTTGCTCGAAGGTGTAATCACAACCATTGCTAGTAAAAGCAGAGAGTTGCACATTGTATGTGCCAGCTGAATCGTAACTATGGTTAGGATTTAGTTGCGTGGATTGGGTGCCATCTCCAAAATCCCATTGAAAATTTTGCAAGAACTCGCCAGTACTTTTATTCTCAAAATTAACTACCTGACCAAAACAATCATCATTATAATTGAAATCGACCAAAGGACCAGGGTTAACCGAAATAGTGTCTGTTTTTTCCACTAAGCAGCCCGCCATTTCAATTTGAAAATTGATAATGTATTCTCCTTCGGTTGCATAAATATGTTCAGGATTTTCCTCTGTTGAAGTATTTCCATCCCCAAAATCCCATTGGAATGTGGCGCTAGTAGGCAAATTAGTAGTATTTGTAAAATTTAAGGGTTTTTGAGAGCAAATACTGCCTTGGACTTGCGCTTGAAAACTTGGTTGTGGCTCTGCATAGATGGTTACACTATCTTGAAAAAGATTTTTACAGCCTGCCGTATCGGTTACGGATAGCTGAACTAAATACTCACCAGCACTGCTAAAAAGGTGTGCTGGATTGGCTTCTGTGGAAGCATCGCCATCCCCAAAATCCCAGCTATAGGAACTGATCTCGGTATTGCTTTCGCTTGAAAACTGTATAGGTGCACTTACACATAAACTTTCCCCTGTGGTAAATGCTATTTCAGGTGCTTGATTTTCTGTTACCGTTATTTCCTTGGTGATAGATTTACTCTTACCGTTTTCGTGATAAGCAGTTAGCTTGAGGGGGTAAGTGTCTGCTAAGAAGAGAGAGAGAGTCGGATTTGTTTCTGTGGAGAAATCCGTAGTTGCCGAGCATTCGTTTACAAACTCATATCTAAACAATTTAGATAGTCCAAAATTCATGGTAAAACCTAACCATCTTGAGCTGTCTCTTAAAATTTGGACATGAGCATTGCTAGTGGGAGGAATGATCTCTTTTCTTCCTAAATTTTGCATGATCGGGTTGATATTCATTGACGACCCGAAACTGAATCTGACCAGTTCACCTGCCCTGTACTGGATAAAACCATAGTACTTTTCATCAGTTTTTATCAATTGCAAACCACCAGGAGAAGTAAGGTCTAAGCTGCTAACATCGAACTCGCTTATGGCCGGAGTCGAACTTAGGTCATTTCCGAATTCTAGATAGTAAACATTACTGTTGCCAAATGATGATAAAACTCCAAAATAATTGCCGCTATCTTCAATAATATCTAAGCCCCAAAGCCTATTGCTATTAGGTACATTAATGCTGGTTGCTGTTACTGTATTATTAATAGAATTGCCAAAATCTAGCCTTGTAATACGGGTACCGTTCATTACAAAGGCAAAAATCATATCAGAATATTGCTTGACATGTATGCCATCAGGTTTACTGATTTGACCAAAGTTAGTGAGGTTTATCGCAGTCGGGGTATTTGAAAGAGACGAACCGAATGATAACTTAATAATATCATAGTTGTCATAATTAGTTACCAATGCATACCAATCATCCCCTTCTTGGATAAAATCAATAGCTACGGGACCCCTAAATAAGTCATCAATGTTGCCCAAATCAGTTAAGCCTGGTTCGGAAGAAGGATTTTCACCATAATCCAATCGATAAAGATTATTGTTGTTCCGACCGAAAGTGAACCCAAAAGTGCTATCACCGTCCTGAATAATCTTAAAAGCAATACTGTTATCAAAATTAAAGTCAATTAACTCCACTTCATTTTTATGCTGCTGCCCTAAATCAAAGGGACACAAATCCCATTCGTAACGTGCCGCATTAACAGAAGTGTTTTCTAATTCAAACTGCTCTCCCAAACAAACTTCAACAGGTAAATTAAAATCAGGGGCCGGGCTTTCTGAAACTTTGACTTCAATTGATCTCTGGGCAGTGAAAAGACAGCCGTTTTCCGTTGTGACTTCCAAATTGACTGCGTAAGTTCCTTCGCCCAAAGTATAAGTGGCAGTGTCGGTAGTTTGAATTTCACCATTAACTTCCCATTCATAGCCAAGGTTCTGGGTGCTATCAAAATCATTGTTCCAGTCAATGCCCAGGTCAAAAGGCAGGTTTTCTATGGCTTCAGTCGACATAATACTATCCACCAATTGCTCAAAAATTTGGATATTTTGTGTAGCTGTATTGTCACAGCCGCTGGCATTGCTAACCGTTAAACTTAAGGCATAAGTGCCCGGATTAACATAGGTAACTTGCGGATTTTCGGCCGTACTGCTTTCCCCGTTCCCGAAATCCCACTGATAGCCCGTAATATTGGCTCCCGTGCTTAGGTTGGTAAACTGAATGGCTTCCCCCAAACAATTGTTGTCATAGCTAAAGTCCACCTCAGGCCCCTCTATAATTTCCCAGGTGGATTGATAGGTTTGAATACAACCCAAAACATTGGCTTCCAAAGTTATAATTTTAGTGCCAGGAGTTTCAAAAGTGAAATTTGGGTTTTCTTCTGTACTATTCCCTTCTCCATTAAAATCCCATGACCATGCCACATTCCCCCCATAGTCAAAAGGAGTTGTATTGCTAAAGGCAACGGGCTCAAAAGAGCAGTACTCCGTTTTTGTCGTTATAAATTCCGGCTGGGGCTCGGGCAAAATACTTAAGGTATCATAAAATATATTGGTACAGCCAGCAGTGCTCTCTACTTCCAAAGAAATATAATATTCGCCATCTGAACCATACTGATGGCTTGGGGAAATGGCCGTGCTTGTACTCCCATCCCCAAAATCCCATAAGTAAGAAACAATATTTTCTGAAGTTGAAAATTCAAAAGGAATATTGTTAGTAACACAATAAGCTGGATCAGCTACAGTCTCACCTTGTAAAGGTTGAACGGTGATTTCATTGATAGTCGATGATGAATTACCATCTGCATCATAAGCTGTTAGTTTTATCGGGTATATCCCGTAGGATGAATAAGAAATAGTAGGCTGAAAATCTTCTGAATAAATAATGCTACTATTGCATTGAAAATTATTTTCTACTAAAAAGAACTTTGAGTCTGGGTTATTATTATCCTTTAAAACAACTCCTTTCCATTTTCCTAAATCTCTAAAAAATTTTAAAGCATATCCTTCATTATAAACATTAGACGTTCCATAAGGCTCTACATCACTTGCATTAATAGCAGCTTCAATGTTGGTCAATTTAATTTTACTTAATACACCTTGGAATGTTAAAGTATGAAGATAAACCCCCGTATCAGATTTAGTTAGAAAAATACTGTTTGGATTTCCAGAATATAAATCAGTTCCAATTACTGTTGGTTCTTCTAGATACCCACTCATTAAGTCAGGATTAAATTTTGCCCTATAAATGTTTTTACTATTAAAGTCCGAAATAAAAGAATACCAGCTGTCATTTTCTTTAATAAGCTTGGCATCCCTAGCAGATGATACTCCAGAAATGCTGCTAGTTAAAAAGGTATTTGCTTCTGTTATTGGACTTTCAAAATCATTATTGGTATTTAAAATGTTAATACTTCCATTAGGGTTGTTAACCACTAAATAATAGACGTTATCTTCCTTAAGTATTTGCATTTTAACCAGACTGTTGGATAAGCCAGATTTTAAAATAAATTCGGAAGGGGTGTTATTTAAAATACTATTCCCAAAATTTAAACTTTTTATTGAAGCATCATCGCGATTATATAAAAGTACATACCAATTATTTTGGTGGTACTGCATTTCAATTGAGAGTGCCCTCCCTAAAAAACCTGCACTTAAAGTTATTTCCTCTATCAATGTGGGTGGCATGTCAAGCCCATTCTGAAATATAAATCGATATAATTTATTTGTACTGTAACCGGCTGCAAATCCAATCCATTCACCGTTGATTTTTTTCACATCAAACGCCAAAATTCTACCAGCGCCCGTTAAATTTCCTATTTCCGAAACATTTGTGACCCCATCAAACCCAGAGAAACAAAATTCCCATTCATAACTAGTGGCATTAACAGAAGTGTTTTCCAGTTGAAACTGCTCGTCTAAACATACATCAGCTGGTAAATTGAAATCAGCTGTAGGTGTCTGACTAAAAAGCTGGAAAGACATTACAGTGCAAAAAATTGATATGTAAATACTCTTAATCAATTTAATATTTGATTATAAACTTGACTTACTTTTGCCATACCTCTTAATGATTTTCCCTTATTAATTATATTCGAAACTGAAAAATCAGTGAACTTCTTAAAATAATTTGAATCTTTCTTTTCTTTAATAAAGCCTAATTCTTCCTCTTCTATCCAATGCATTTCATCCCCCAAATTTGGAGTTATTAATACAGGTAATCCACATGCCCAATATTCCCCTATTTTTACAGGACTTAAAAACTGGCTCACATGATTACTTTTGTATAGTGCAAAAGCGAAATCTGCAATGTTTAAGTAGTTGTTCACCTCATTATAAGGGACGAATTTGAAATGTATTCGGTTGGAAGGCAATCGATATTGTTGAATCATTTCATTCAACCAAGATGAATCCGTATTTGTAAGAAGCAATAAATGAAAGTCTTTAATTTGGTTAAATGCTTCTTTAAAAATTTGAAAAGCTTCCTGCTTTAAATATAAGCCACCAAACTTGCCCGCATAAACTCCTACAGTTGCTTCATAGGGGATTTTTAGTTTTAATTTCATCTCCTCTCCCAAATTTTTATCCTTAAAAAAAATATTTTGGTCAACAGCACAAGGCACAACAAAAATCTTATCCTTTAAAATCCCTTCCACGATTAAACGACTTCGATAATTCTCTGCTACCGTGATTATAGCTTTGGAATATTTTTTTTGCTGTTTTTCCCAATACTTTTGAAATAGATATTTCAATCCATAACTTTTCCATTCTCCAGCAGCTTTCATATAATCAGCATGTGGTTCAAAAGATTCCACTATAAATGGAATTTTATTTTCTTTAGTGGCTAAATAAGCCAATGAACCAGCCGGTGCTCCACGACTAATTATAAGATTTATATTATGCTTAAGACATAATTCCTTTATTAACTTCGGGAAATGGATGAAATCATAAATTTTATTCAAAAAATTAAAAGGAAGATTCTTAGAATACAAAGGACTATAATCTACACCCAAAAATTTTATTTTATCAAGACTGTTTTTGGTAGGTTTTTCTCTTTGTGTATTAACAAAATGTAAATATTCAACATTTGGTATTTCCTTTAGAATTTTTAGATGTAGAAAAATAGTAGAATGGGTTAAGCCATCATCTAAATTCCAATAGCCAATAAAAAGAATTCTATTACTCAAATTAAAAAATTATTAAAACCAGACCTTAAATGCTTCTTGGATTGATTTTTTTCTAAGGTAAGCTAATGTCATAGCTCTTTTATATTTCCATCTAAATATCCTTAAATCAGACTTCCCTACTCCAGGCCAACTCTTAATTTGAGATTCTATAAAACGATATCCCTTTTCAAGTGCTTTCAAATTTTTCATCGCAGAATTGGGATTGTTTCGATAATACAATATTGGTTCCTCTGTGAAAGAATAAGTGCCACTTTTCTTTGATAAATTCATATAGAAAAGGAGCTCTTCTCCATGTGTAAGACCTTCTACTAAATGATTTTCAGAAATTAATTCACTTTTTATCATCCAAGTTGGCCCGAAAAAAGATTTCCCTGTTAGATGTATTAAGTCTGTAAATGGATTTCCAAAAAATGAAGGTGTCCAAATAGCCTCAATTATATTTAACTTTGAATCCATTTTAATTACTTTGCCATCTACAAAGGAGGTGTCAGGATTAGTTTTAAAAACTTTCATCCTATTTAATAAACTATTTTTTGGCATCACGTCATCTGCATCCAAAAAACAGAAGTAAATTCCTTTAACTTCCTTTAGGCCTTTATTTCTTGCGGCACTTACACCTTTGTTTTTTTGTTCATAATATCTAATTCTAGAATCATTAAATGACTTTGCGATTTTTTTTGATTCATCTGTGCTGCCATCATTGATTAAAATTAGCTCCCAATCATGGTATGTCTGATTAATTACAGATTCAATTGCCTCTGATAAAAATCTTGAAGCATTGTAAAATGGGGTGATAATGGAAATCAATTGATTTATTTTTTGGGAGAAAGCAAATAATTACATTTTGATAAATCGCTATGAATACCAAAATTTTTAATTTGAACTAAGTCACCATTTCCTTCATCTATTCGAAACAAAATGTAATTTATTTCTTTAATAAAGTTCTCAATCTCTTTTTGGCGATTAAGGCGCTCAATGTTTTCTTTTTTATAAACAGGTAAGACTTCAATGATTATATGAGGTTTATTTCTTAAAATTAATCCTTTTAACCCATCTAAAACTTCTAATTCCGCTCCCTCAACATCTATTTTAATTATTCCAATCTCTATTTTCTGAAAAATTGTGAGATCACTTGGTTTTACGGTAATGATATCTATTTGATGGTATTTACCTTTTCGATAATTCTTGATAAAACTTGCAGATGAGTCAGAAGTAGATTGGTTATCCAATAATAATTTTAGATGGTTTAATTCATTTGATAAAGCTACTGGTATAATGGTAGTATTCTTTAAATTATTCAGTTCTATTAAGTTTAAAAGATAATTTACACAGTAAGGATTAGGCTCAAAACCAACATATTCTACGGTTGGTGAAACTTCCTTGATCTTAATAAGAGTTTGTCCAACATTTACACCAACATCCACAAAAGACTTATTAACCAATTTATCTTTTAACCTGTAGAGTAAATTTGACATCCATGGCTCTGACTCTATCAATAAATCTTTTCCCATACCTTTCATTATCGGTATTTTACGAATGACCTTCCTTTTTTTTAAAATCAGTTTAAAATTAAAGGCATTTAGAAGCTTACGATTAGCCAGAAAATTAATAAATCTGTATTTAAGGGAGTAATTTCTCAATCTTTTCAATTTGCATGTCATAAGTAAATTTAGAAGCAAAATTTTGTCTCTTTAATATCTTATCAGAGGAATTCCACTCTTCCAAATTTTCTACAACTAAATTAAATTTTCTTAAAAATTCATTCTGATTTTTAGTCATCAAAATAATTCCTTCTTTAAATTGCTGTTCATATTCTGAAATCCAAGTGCTAATTATCATTTTCCCTGATGAAAAGTATTCCATCATTTTATGAGGGGTTGCATAATTGGTCGCATATGTTTCATCATATATACTTAACAAAATATCTGATTTCTTAAGGTAAGAGGGTATTTTATCAGCTGAAATTTTTCCTGTTAAAAATACATTTGACTTTTCTAATACATTACTTTTTACTGTATTAGAATTTGTATTTTTTCCACCACCTATTAAGATAAAATCTACAAATGGATGTGTTAAAACTATCTGAAGTAATAATTCCCAATCAATATGAGGCATGGATAAATTCCCCATATAGATTGCTTTAATTCTATTTTTCCCTGCTAAATCTATTTCATCAAACTTATTACCGAAAATTTGAACACCATGAGGGATTAAAATTGTATTTGAATTATGTTTCCTTAACCGGTTTACAATTTTTTGATTTACTCCTATGCATAAATCAGCAGTTCTTGCTGCAATTTTTGTATTGAAGTCCTGATTTAAATCTACAATATGTGAAATACAAAACACATTCTTTGACAATGACGAAAAATCAAAAAAAACAGAATTGTCAAATGACCAAATAATATCGAAATTGGCTTTAAGTTGGTTTTGTAGGTATTTGATTTTTTTTCTAATAATAATTTTCTGCAAAAAGGAAGGTAAAAATCTGAGTCCTTTTAAAAATCCTCTATACTGAATAGAATAAACATTATCAAATTCTGTTTCTTCATAACCAAATTTTCCAGATGGTGGATTAAGAAAAAATACTCTATTGCTTTTTTTAGCTAAGTGAACAGCATAATGATGCTTCGAAACAAAAATATGCTCCCACGACTCTGGAGAGATAATTAAAATATTTTTATTTCCAAAATCCAATCCTATAATTGTTCCTTTAAATGAAATAATATAACTTTTTCTAATTCCTTTACATTTACTTTAATATTTTGTGCTTCATCTGCTTCATCTACTTCAATTAAAATATGAAAATTTTCATTTAACTGGCCAAGTTGATGTGTTTGATACAGAGTTTGAACCATCCTATTAAAAGGGAAAAGCTCTATTATTTTGCAATTATCAGCGTAAATTAGGTTTGTGAAGCCTGCTCCATGGGCTCCAACTATAAATTCTGAAGTGGCAATTATTTTTATCTGATTCGCAACGGTAAATTTGCCCAAAACAATAGTTTCAAACCCATGGTTCTTTAACATTGAAATGACCTCTTGTTCGTTCTTAACGATTCTAGTACCAGCATCAAATTGAGAAATGTAAACTCTTCTTCTTGGGAAGTTTTGCGAATTTATCTCAAGATTCTCAAACAAGAGTTCCTTCATTTTACCTAAATAAAGTTTACTATAAACATGATATGCCCATAGATTATTTATTTTGCTTCTTCCAAATTTATTATTAACTATAAATAATTTAGAAACAAGTAGATTTTGTTTTGCAAAAAATATATCGACTTCCTTTACTCCACACAAAAGTAGGTAGGGTACTGTAAATGGTTTCTTGTTATTAACTAGTAGCTTTATATCAGGATAAGTTTTCTTCAATTCAAAAAAATCTATTACTCGAGGTAAAGAGTCTATTAAAAAGTGAAAAAAATTGTAGGTCATATTACCTGACAAATGAAAGAAAACCCCAGGTGTTTCCTTGTATTTTATACCAAATAAAAAAGGAGCTAAATGTTTAAATACACTTGATTTTCGCAGATAACCAAGTGAATCCAAAATGGTGCTTAAAACCACTTTATTGTTTTTTAAAACTATTCCTGTTTCAGGTATATATCTTACTTTTTTTAAAAAAATCACCCCATGCTCTATTTCAGTATAATTTAAAAGAAACTTAAAAAAGTATTTATTTAAATTGGGTGATATTAGTTTATCATATTTTGGGCTAAACGAAACTGTCTCTTTAAATGACAATAATGTTCTAAGAAATAAGGGTTTTTTATAAATAAAAAAATTAAGAGTCGTTATGCGACATAAAACATCTGAAAATGCTTTTTTTATTTTATTCATGAAGTTTAGGAACTTTATTAGTGTACTGTGCAAGTATGTTTCTTAAATAGAGTCTTCTTAAATACGCTAAGTTTAACTTCATTTTCTAAATTCCTCACTAATATGCATAAGTATTTTATAATATTGCAAGCCTATTTTCTTTCTACCAAAACTATTAATATATTTGGAGCTTTTAGGTGGGGAAACAGAAGTTCTTTGTAATGCCTCCATCCAATCTTCTTTCTTCCATTGATCCAAAAGTTGACCATTACTACCAATGACCTCTGGTAATCCTCCAATATTCGGAGCAATAACAAAAGCGCCACAACTTACTGCTTCTGCACAAACTACTGAAAATGTTTCATAATCAGATGGATGCAAAAAAGCTTTACACTTTTTCATATGGTATGCTATTTCGTGCGATGTTAATTCTTCTAACAGTATAATTTTATTTTCTGCTTTATTTTCAATCACAAAGTTTTTCATTTTGTTCCACAACACGCCATAACCACCTATTTTTAATTGGTAAGTATCTGATATCGATGAACTTAAAAAAGCATCCATAACCACTAAAGGATTTTTGGGAGGTTTCCACTGACTGACAGCAAAGAAGTAATTCTCTTTTTTGAAATTTTTATCAGGATAGAAAATTTTTTCATCTACAATATTATGCACAACGTATGTAGGGAAATTACTCTGGGCAAATTGCTTAATATCATTTGACAAAGCATTACTGACACTTATAACAGGAATATTCTGCTGGAAAATTCTTCTTATTCGAGGTAGTTTTTTTTTTGTCCCAAAATTAAAATGGTATGCACTCCAATGCTCTGTAATTACCACTGGTTTTTTCACCCATCTTTGAATCCAATGCCAAAACGTGAGCATTGGGTAGGCCACATGAAAGTTGATAATGTCATATTTTTTGTGTGTTCGTTTCACTATAAAGATATAAAAAACAAATAAAAAATATGTCAACTCCTTTATTAGCCAACTTCCAAAGGGCAATTTTATAATTGTCTGACATAGACTATTTGACTTCTTTTTGATTACCTCAAAGCCATTTTCACCTAAAATTTCAAAATGGATAACGAAATTTTCACACCTATTATCTAATGATTTGATATGTTTCTGAATCCATAACGCTTCATATTCATTAATGTGATTAGGATACCAATTTGTGATATGGAGTATTTTCAAAAAATTATAAAATATAAATGACTGGTCAAAACTTTTTGTGTTTAACGTCAATGATGGCAATTCGATTATTTTGTTTATTCAGTTCCCTTTGTTTTTCGCAATAGCCAAAATAAATCTCGAAATGAAATATATAAAAGAGGCAACTCAAAAAGTAACAAAAAAAAGCGCCACAACTTGATTATAAAAACTTTCTCTTGTTGAAATTTATTCAGATTATACTGAGCTTTTAGAATGTTGATCGCTTTATCAAAATTATGAGTATATTTATTTTCAAAAAAGCTATCACTTTTTAAATAAATTTCCTTTAGGTGTTTGTAATAATTATAGCTGAAAGGTCTATTGGTAACACTTTTTTCATGTTTTCTATATGCACAGGTTACATGGTTTAAGTAATAAACAGATCCTTTATCGCCTAGCATTATTGTAAATATAAAGTCTCCTGCTAAAACATTTCTGTACCACTGAGGAAAGTCAAAACTATATCTCTTCGATAGAATAGTTCCAATATGTATCTTTCTAATTTTAGCTTCTATTATTTCTTTTAGTGGAATTATTTGTGATTTATCTAAGCCTCTGTAGTCTGAGAATTTGACTAGGTCTCTACCATTTCGGTCAACCTTAATTACATCAGTGAAGCAAAATGATAAAAGTGGGTTGTCAATTAAAATGCTTATTTGCTTGTCCAGTTTCAAAGGATCAGTCCAATAATCATCACCTTCTAAATAGGCTATATACACTCCAGAACATCTACGATAAGTATCTATGAAATTATTCATCATACCTATATTTTCCTTGTGATGAATAGGTTTTATAACTTGAGGATGTATTTTTCTATATTTTTCTATTATTTCTTTTGTGCCGTCAGTTGATGCATCATTTCCGATTACAATTTCTAGTTCAAAATTACCTTTTTGATTAATAATACTTTGCAGTGCTTCAGCAATATAATTTTCTTGATTATAAGTAATTAAAGAGACACTTAGTAAAGGTTTTTTAATTGAATTCATATGTCTCTTATTATTTTCGCAGGAACTCCCACCACTAATTTATTATCAGGGATATTTTCTCTGACCACACTTCCAGCACCAATAACACAATTATTTCCTATTCTAATATTTGGTAGAATTACCGCTCCACTTCCGATAGCGGTATTATTACCAATTCTTACATTACCTGAGATATGTACTCCAGGAGAACATTCAACAAAATCTCCAATTTTTGAATCATGACCTACAGTACAGTTAAGATTAATTAATACACCTTTCCCTATTTTAATGTCTGAGGTAATAACAGAGCCGCACATTATACAAACACCTTGATTAATTTCAACACCAAAAATGCCTACAACAGCTTTTGGAGAAATAACGGTTTTTAGCTTCCCCCCTAAAAATTCAAATTTATCAGTCATTTTTCTCCTAAGCTGAGGTGATCCTAACCCAAGAGCAAAATATGGGTTTTCGGCCAAGATGTGTTTCGTTTCTTCAATTGATTTAATAATAGGAAATTTCCCAAATAAATTATCCCCAAGATCTTTAGAAATGTCATCAAAAAAGAAGATGTCTTTTTCATTATTTGATTTCTTCATCAATACAGTTAAAAGTTCCTTTGAAAATCCTTTTGCACCAATAATGATCATCCCTTGAAAAAGTTATTTATAATAAATATCACCTTATCTAATTCTTCTTGAGTGATATCGTGAAATAATGGCAAGCATAAGACGCTCTTTGAAATAATATCTGAAATAGGGCAGGCCTGTTGATTATCTAGATAATGCAAGCTTGTCAACGATGGATAGAAATAACGCCTTGGAAAAATTTTATTAGACTCTAAAATAGCTTTTAACTCTAATGTCTCACTTTCGCCGGATAAAATTATTGGATAATAAGAATAATTGTTATTAGCATTTTTATTATAAGTTGGTTTTTTAATAAATTCCCATGCTAATTTATCATCGTAATATAAAAAGGCTCTCTTCCTTCCATTAATAATTTCAGAAAAATTATCCAATACGCAGTGACCCATTGCGGCATGAAATTCTGACTGTTTACCGTTTATACCGATTCCATCAAATTCCTCATATCCTTTATGGCCAAAATTTCTTAATTGCTTGATACGATAAGCATGGTCATGTGAGTTCGTAATCAGGGCCCCCCCTTCAATTGAGTGAAAAATCTTTGTTGAATGGAAACTTATTGCAGATATGTCACCAAAGTTAAGAATTGATTCGTTTTTATATTTGACATCAAAACAGTGAGCGGCATCATAAATAACTTTTAAGTTGTACTTTTTTGCTATTGAATCTATTCCTTCTACTTCACAAGGGTTTCCATAAACGTGAGTAGCCAAAATTGCGGTGGTTTTACTAGTTATTAATGTTTCAATTTTCCTATGATCGATATTTAATGTTTCGCTATCAATATCGCAAAATACCGGTTCACAATTTTGCCATACCAAACTTGATACAGTTGCCACATAGGAAAAAGGAGTGGTAATGACTTCATTTTTTAAATCAAGAGCTTTAATGGCTAACTGTAGAGCCATTGTTCCATTATTTACACATAATAAATTCTTACTACCTAATTTATTACTTAGCCTGTTTTCTAAATCAATCAATAAACTTCCATTATTAGTTAGCCAATTACTATCCCAAATCTTTTTGAGGTAATTGTTATACTCTGCTCTATCAGGAAGAAATGTCTTTGAAACATTTATCATATCTTTATTTTATATTCAATTTGTTTTGAGGTCATTTTTTATAATATAATTCAATTTTTTATAGTGGATGATAATATTCTTATGAGTATATGAATCAACAAACAATTACAAAGAGATATCCTGATAACTGCAAACCACATATAATTCAAAAAAAAGAATTACACTATTACTTTTCGTCTTAAATACATACTAAACAGCATATTTTTAAACGTAATATAAGTCTTAAGATTGAATGGGTGCCTTCTTATACATATAAAAAATGTATGTATTGCTGCCCCATACAAACCGATAGAAATAAACCGTGCTATTGCTTGATCATATTTCAAGGTCGGATTACTATTGTACTTATGTTTTAATTTATTTTTTAGTTCTCTATATTCCCAATCTTTTCCCTCCATTAAAACATCACTACCAAACTTCTCTCGTTGATTCTTTAGGATTCGCATAATTTCAAAGTTAATAAACCGCTCATCATCGATTAAATCGACCCTATTTGTTAGAGAATCTTTATGTATTCGGTAATTATACAAGGTTGCTTTTAAATTTGTTGTGACAAAATTCTCACTTATACGTTGTGATAAATCAACATCCTCAGCATGTAAAAATGCTCTATATAATCCCCCTATATCCTCAATTATATCTGTTTCAAAAATCATTGTAGGCCCATGAAATTGGCTACCACTATTTAAACCTTCCACTATTTTGCTATAACTAGATTGCATAATAACCGGTTTTAAAAACGAACCGTCTTTATTCACAATATTAAATGAACAGCCACACATTTTAATAGACCTCTCTTTTAGAGTCTTAAGTTGCAATTCAAACCTATTCTTTTCTGACCAATCATCTGCATCATGTATAGTTAGATATTTCCCTCGACAACTTCGCAAAAGAGAATTTACTGTTGCAACTTTCCCCTTATTTACATTATTTCTGTAAATATTGATGCGAGAATCCAATTTGCTGCAATGCTGAATTATTTGCCAAGAGGCATCCTCACTTGCATCATCACAAATGTGAAGTTCCCAACTTTGATAGGTTTGATCTCTGATGGATTGAATTGCTTGTTTAACATATCTATCAGCATTGAAAACAGGCATTATTACAGATATCATCTTAAAAGATAAAACAAATTTTTAACACCCTTGCAAAGCCCAAAAAGTTTAAAATTGATTATTAAGTTCTTTATAAAAAAGAATACTGTATTTTGAGCTTTAAATATGATATGCAGCTTTCTAAAAAGCAATGTGTTAAACTCTTCAAAAAAAACATCTTTTTCATTTTTATTTAGTTTTCTTAAGAAAGAAACTAGCCAAATTAAAAATAAACGATCTGCCTTGATTTTTTCAGGTTTATTATTGCTCGGATTAGATATATGTAAATCCGATTTTCTGAAGTATATCAATTTACTATTAAAATAAAAAATCCCATTTGAATGCAAGCTGATATTTAGAATAGTTGCTATATCTGAATTCCATGCAGCAGGAAAATTAGTAATTCCTACCTTGCAATAAACACTTCTTTTATACAAAAAATCTGACATTGAAGTTTCATTGATACTAAAAGCTCTTAAAAAGTCCTTAAAATTAAGTTTCTCTGTTCCAAAATTATTTTTTTGTAACCTTTCAATATTAGAAGCTTTGTTCAGTCTAATTAGACTTTTCTCAGTATTCAAAGCTGGAATGATAAATTCTATCGTCTTTGAACTCATAACATCATCGTCTCCAAACAACCAAATCCAGCGTTCATCATTTATTAAATCAATACATCTCTCCCATTGTGCGACTAGATTTTGAGAACCTAAATTCTTATCAAATTTCTTGTACGTATATTGTACTGTTTTAAGAGTAGAACAAACAATATCTCTTAAATTATCGGGGCTATCATCATCTCCAATGTATAGTTGGAAATCTTTACAAGTTTGATCTTCAATAGACTGTAGTGTTTCTTTAAAATATTTACCTTTAAAAGCTGGTATAACAATGGCTAAACTCATTTTGAAATACGCCTCAACTTGCTGTAAATTTTATTTTTTTTGAAATGGGCTTTTTTAATTTTACTGATTTCTTTTTTATCAAATACTTTGTAAAAACCTTCAGCTGTAACCTTAGTGTTTAAAAAATCACTTACATCCTTTGCAATTTTATGTGGATTATTTTGTAAATCTTCAATATCAAATAACAGAATATCACTTGGGTAATCCTTATAAAAATCAATTAGCTGTTGATTATAAATTTTCCAGTCATTTAAAAATTGAGATTTCAATGTGGCCTTCTTGAAATGAAAATTGATTAATAAATTATACGCATTAATTATACTTCTTCGTGCTGGTGGAAATGTAGATTTATATCTTCTCAATAAAGAATCTACAACCTCGTCAGGATTTCTAAAAACTGCCAGTATTTTTAAATCTAACTCTTTTTTATACTCATTAATTAGTAAAGTTGATCTTGGCTCTTTCCAAATGAAATGCTTTTTATTCTGTAATGCAGCACCTACAATCGATAAAAATTCTTTCATGCTATTTTCCTGAAGAGTTATCGGAATGAAATTCTTAAGTCTCAATCCATCATCATTATGTCCGTGTCTCTTTATAATTTTACTTGCAAAATTAAGAAGTTGAATATTTTCATAATGCCCATATTTATTTGATAATGTGCCACCCAAGAGCTCCCCACTAAAATTTAACCCTTCAGTTGCCAACCACATAGCAGTTAAGGAAGTGCCTGATCGGTGCATACCGGCCACATAAAATACAGATTTATTTCTCAAGATACAATTTTTCTTTGATGAACTGATAAATTGATATTATTAAACTAAGGTATTTTTTGGAATCAAATACATTGTCACTTTTAAGTTTCAGTCGGACCCCATCCTCAATTTCACCCGCTAATTCTTTGTTAATGAGTAATTGAATATCAAAATTATATTTACCTTATTTGAGTAATAGTTTAGGAATACAGCATCTTTATTTTCACAATAGAGCAACTTTTATGTTCAGCTTTCAAATTTGATTGAATTCCTCATTTCGATATTTAATTTTATCTCGATATAAATTTTAAAGATTTAACAGGAGATTTTCACATGAAAAAGGCTTTAGGCATTTCGTATTTGGCACATAGAATTTTCACTTAAGTTTTTTGTTAGTTTTAACAATACCTAATCTTTTCAATTCAAGAATAACACATTTTTCTGTACCCTCACTTATTAATTTACCACCTCCCCAAATATGCAATTTATATTTGTGTAAAAGAAATTTCCTAAATTGATAAAATCCTCTTATTTTTTGCAAATTGAAAAGATAAGAAAAGTATACTAAATAAATTCTCAGCAATTCAATTGGGGTGTAAATTTTCAGCATACTTAGCCTAATAAGATTTGACCAAGCTATCTCTTTTTTATTTCTATCAAATGCTGTTATAATACCCATAATAAAAATAGATTTTAGGTTGGTCAGTAATTTCTCATTTGTCTGATCAATGAGGTTTAAGCATTTAGTTCCAAATCTTATTCTATTTTCATTTTGAATTGAAAAATGGTTTGAATTTGAAATTCTATTTATGGATCGTATTATCGCAACATTATCCGGTTTCACCGTGTTTTTTAGGTTGAGGTATCTACCTTTACTTTTCAAGATACATTCAATATGAAAGAATGTGTCTTGAAGTTGAATTAGTTCTTCGTCAAAAAGTATTTTCTCTTCAGTTAAAAACCCTGTTTTGTAAATGGGACCCATTATTTGCCATGCGCCAACGCCTCGTAACAGTTGATGAACATCAGGTTCTTCAAGAAACCTGGAGGAAAAAGCTATAGTTTGATTCACAATATTAAATATTGTCCCTGGGAAAATCAAGAACTCATATAGGTCACTATATTTTTCAAAAAATTTCGTTCTCCCCTTAAGACAGTCCGATAACAATATATCATCAGAATCTAAAAATATCAAATAATCTCCATTTGCGTTCTCTATTCCTATATTTCTGCAAGTAGGGGCACCTTTTGGCGTTCTGCTTCTTTTTAAGAATTTAAATCTGCTATCTTTTCTTAGATAGGTCTTTACAACTTCAAAGGTGCTGTCCTTTGAACCATCATCAACAATAATACATTCCCAATTCTCATAAGTTTGGGATAAAACTGAGTCAAGGGTTTTTCTAATTATTGATCCTCTATTAAATGTAGGAATAACTATTGAAACTAAAGGGCTTTTCATTTTACAAAACCTTTTGCTATGCCTTTGCCAATATTTACTATTCCTTCTATTTTAATCTCATTATTTCCCTTCCACTTTCTCAAAATTTCCATTTCACTATCTCGAAATGCATCATCTAAAAACCATAAAGCATTCTTTTTACAATAATTCAAAATAGAGGGCAAAGTGTTTAACCTTGCCTCCCACGCTCCATACGGTGCATCGATAAGTACAAAGTCTATTTCTCCATATTTTTTAATAATGTTTTCAATTAGCTCATGATTCAGCATAAAACCATTATTCCCTGTTGGGAAATTCATTGGATGATGTGTTACGTTCGTTAAATCACTCCTTAGAGCATTTAAAGTTTTTGTTAAATAGAATTGATCTTGATCAATAGAAATCAAGAGAAATTGATTTTGAGGGTACTCAGCAAAATACTGATAAAAAAGCTTGGTACTAATTCCAGAACCAAACTCCAATATAATTTTTGGTTTATTTATATTACACTCAGCCCAAAGGAAATTTAAAGTTTCAGCATCCAAAGTCCACAAATTATCTGTACTTACTTGGATTTGGTTCTTTAATTCAGAAGTTAAGATATTTTGATTATAAATTTTTAAAAGTTGGTCGTTTTCAAGACTTAAAGTATCACCCTTAAGTTTTATTCCTTTATTCATAAAAATCTGAACTGTTTTCCAATACCACCAAGGTCTCGATTTCTTTTTGGTAAAAGAATTATGCCATTTTTTGAAAGACTCGTAATTAATCATTGATTAGTCTAAAGTTTTGTTCTACCAAAACCTGTGCTTTGCCAGCAGCGGGCAATCTACCATTCTCATAATAAAGTCCACTCTCAACCATAAAACTGAATACTCCTCTTAACCAATCATCAATAACCCCATTTTGTGTTAAGTGTAATGTGAGTGTGTAAATTCCTACCACAAATGGTAATTTTTTGAATTCAATATCAATAAAATTATTTCCTGGTTTTAAACTAAAATTTTGTTCTGTGAAATTATTACTGAAATGCGTCATCCTATTACCAAAAGCATCATCTATCCCTGCTGATAATTCAATATTTTGCATTGCTTTTTGATTTAAATTTTCAATTTCAATTCTAAAAGCAGATTTATTTCCTATAGAAAAAAAATCTACAGGATTTTCGTTTTCTATAAGTTCTATTGATTTTATTTTAAGTAACCCTCTACCTTCTCTTTTAATATCGTCTGTGATAATTAATTTTCCTTCATTAGTTAAACTAAACCTGTTTTTGTATTTGTTAATAACCGTTTCCATTAAATCATTTTCAATTAATTTTCCTTGATCCAACAAGATTCCTCGATCACACAAATTCTGAACAGCCCCCATATTATGGCTCACAAAAAGCACTGTCCGTCCCTCATTTTTACTTACCGAATCCATTTTACCAAGGCATTTTTTTTGAAATTCGGCATCTCCAACAGCAAGCACTTCATCTACTATAAGAATTTCGGGTTCTAAGTGGGCTGCCACTGAAAAAGCTAATCGTACTTTCATACCCGAGCTGTAGTGCTTAACGGGTGTATCTAAGAATTTTTCTACTCCACTAAAATCTACTATTTCATCAAATTTTTGTTTGATTTCGGCTCGCTTCATGCCCAAAATAGTGCCATTGAGGTAGATGTTTTCTCTGCCTGAAAGTTCTGCATGAAAGCCAGTGCCTACTTCAAGCAAAGAGGATACTCGTCCGTTTATTTCAAAGCGGCCTTTGCTGGGGTCGGTTATGCGGCTGAGTATTTTAAGGAGGGTGCTTTTACCTGCTCCGTTTCGGCCAATAATGCCTACCGCCTCGCCTCGCTTTATTTCAAAGTCGATGTCTTTTAGTGCCCAAAAAACTTCTTTCTCACTAGCATCAGGTTTGAAAATACCTTTAAGTTTATCGCCTAAAGCATGGCGGAATTCTCCTTGCTTTTTATGTCCGATGATGTAATGCTTGCCTAAGCCTTGTACGCTGATGGCGGTGTCTGTCATGTTTTGTTATTGTTTTTGCTGCAAGGGCTTTCTGCTTTTACTTACACCCCTATAATCTCCTCGAAGGGATAGTCTCACAGATTTATTAAAGTAGTGTAAAGGAAATATTAATACTATTATATTAACCAAAAATTTAAGAAAGCAACACTTTATAATATTAAAAAAGTAAAGCAATTTGTGCTACTTCTTAATTACTAATTATTTATGGCTCCGCCCTTTCAGTCCCAGTTTTGGTACTTAGCAAGTTGATAGTGGGCACGCGTTTGGAAACGCGCGCCAGCGGAGGAGATAGTCTCACGGATTTATAGTTGTAGAAAATAATAAGTTCATCACTATTTTCTACTTTATTGGTCAGACGGTTTCAACCGTCAGACCAATGTGCTAAAATGATCCTCTCAATGGTTCAAGCGTCCGCTTGGACCAGCTATCTCCACAATACAAGCTTTTCAGTATCTGCAAACAAGCACAAGCGGACGCTTGAACCATTGCAGTAACTCCATTAGAAATGGTATTTCCCACTTTTATCGTCTTCCTCTTTTCCTAATTTCTTGACCTTCGCTTTGCTTAGTTCTGCTTTTAAGCTTAGTCCTAAACTTTCAATATATACAATTACTCTATCTTTCTGCGTTAAAATTACTTTACCTTCTTGTCCTTTCATACCTCCGTGCTGTATTTGCACTTTATCTCCTTCTTTTATAGGTTCTAGACTTACTTCTTCATATTCTCCTAACAAATTTTGTATGGCATCAATTTCAATTGGTCGGATTTTAGCATCTGCGCCCAAATAACGTACGAAATTGACTACTCCGGGAGTTTGTAATATCTTGAGCCTTTCGTGCTCCTCATTAAATTTCACGAAAACATAAGAGGGAAATACGGCAACTTTCACTTTCTTCTTCCTGTCGGACCATTGGCGAAGTACCGTTTGGGTTGGGCAATAGACTTCTATATGCTGATCGGCAAGCCTATCCGCAACCTTCTTCTCCATTCTGGATTTAGTGTAAATGGCAAACCAATATTCCATACTATGCATTATAACATGTAAAATTACGTTTTCAAACAGTTTATTAAAAGGAATTTATTTGATTTCGATGGATTGAGTTGGTGGGTTGACGAGTTAGCTTGTTAAGCCCCTTAATCCCCAAAGGGGAAATTAGTACCCCAATGTTCAACTGCGAAAATAGTCACAAGGGAGACACTTGCATCAGCTATTGACTTCACCCTAAAAGAAGATGAAAAGCCTCTAGTTTCTCTAGACAATATCTGCCATGACCTTTTCTACTCTTTTGAAATAAAGAAGTCCCGTAATGAAAAGAAGGATGACGATGCTGAAGGAAAAGTAAGCGAAGATGCTTGGTGGATCTCCACCCAAAAGGCTCCATCTAAAGCCTTCCACAATTCCTGCCATAGGGTTCGCATAATAGATAAATGAACCCCAATCAGGTAATCTTTTGATAACGTCCTTAGCTTGATAGCCCACTGGGGTAGCGTAAAGTCCAAATTGCACTAGAAATGGCACAACATGCTGAAAATCACGATAGCGTATCGTTAAGGCACTTAACCAAATCCCAACTGCCAAGGCTGAAACAATGGTTAAGACTATAAATATCGGCAAGTAAATAATATTTGCAGGTGGGATAAATCCATAATAAATCATCAAAATCACCACAAATAATAATGCAATGGCGAAATCCACAAAACCCACTAAAGCTTTAGACAATGGAATGACCAGGCGTGGAAAGTAAATCTTCTTCACCATTTCCTGGGCTCCTATGATGGAATTCCCAGATTGGTTGAGAACAAAGGAAAAATACGACCAGGATGCCATACCGCAAACTGCAAATAGAGGATAAGGCACTCCACTTGTTTCTACTTGAGCAACTTTCCCAAATACCACTGTGAAGATCGTTAGCGTTGCCAATGGCTGAATGAAAGCCCAGAGTAGCCCCAAAAATGTTTGGGCATATCGAACTCTCAAATCCCGATAGGCTAATATGTAAAACAAATCCCTGTAAGCCCACAATTCTTTCAAATTGATGTGCCATTTTGGTTTGGAGGCGTCAACAACTAATTTTTCCATGTTTATGAGTATTGAAAAGTGAGAAAAGGGTATTGAGATATCCACTTAGCTCAGCTTATACTTTAATTTACAAATATAGTAGAAAGAGTTTGGAGATGGAAGCGAGAGTTGGAAGTATGACTAATGACCATCTCCACTTAGCAAGAGGAAACACACCTGTATTCCTCGGTAAAATTAGAATACTTCTCTTTATTGGTTTAAAAGCACTTTTTCAATGTTTAATGGTGTCCCAGAGAGCAGAATCAAGCAATAAATTGCCAATTTTTGAATTTTAATACTAGCTTAATCATTCATACTTTTTCCATTGATGAAAAAGTAAGCAAAAAATCTAGGTAAAATGATGCTACTTCCCGCAAATGCCATAGCCTGCCCGCCATTTTACCCTCCAGCCCGCTTTTTCGCTTAGGGCGAAATTGGGGGAGTTAGCCATAAATGAACTCATCCGGTAAATTCAGCCCTATTATACCCTTATAATAACCTCTTTTCAGGATGCTTTTAGAATATTTGACAAAATATTTATACTATGAATAATTAGGGTGTCCCTGCAAGGAAAAAGGGTATTGAGATATCCACTTGGCTCAGCTTATACTTTAATTGACAAATATAGTAGAAAGAGTTTGGAGATGGAAGCGAGAGTTGGAAGTATGACTAATGACCATCTCTAAATTAGCAAGAGGAAGCACAAGCTGTCCTAATTACTGCTTATGTAGGATTAAAATTTATCAGGTTCTAATTAGTAAACATTATTATTAAAGGAATAGGTGTCATTTTCATCAAACCATTTTCTCAGGTCTGTTAATGCTTTTTCATAATCGTCCACCATTAATTCTCCATATTCGTCTGTAGGGATTGGGAATTCTTTGATAGCATGAGGCAGTTCTTCCATTATTCGATAAGCACAAGTGATTTTTTGGTTGCTATCGGGATTGGCTACACTGCAATTGGCTTTATCACTTTGGATTTGAACTTCCAGAAATTCAAATATTTTAGGCTGTCGAGTATAAACTAAACCTGGTACAATATCATAAGCAAAGCCATCATTGATGGGTGCTTTTTGTAAGCGGTTAATGATGTAATTGATTGCGGTTTCATCTCCCATTCGAGCTAATGCTAATCTAATATTCCATCTTGTGACTGCGCTTTTTTTTGCTACTAATAAGCTTTCAAGTCTTGGTATAGCCGAGTTGATTTGTAAGAATCCTATCAGTTTTACGAAATCATTGAAATGAGGAGTTTCAGCATTTAGATGGCTTAAAATTAGGGACTTCTGGCTTTCGGTAAATGTGGTGTTTTTGAAATTAGTTATAGCCTCAATTGCATTTCCTGCAATTCCTCTATCCACATCATTTAATGATTTGATTTGCTGATCAATAGCTTTTTCTTTTACTGCCTCAGCATCCGAAATACGTGCAAAACGATTGCTTAAGTTATAAGCTTTTGAACGAATCCGAGCCGTGCTATCGGATTGATATTTTTCCAGTTCTGAAAGTAGTTGATTGAAATCATTTTCTTGATCAAACAGGCTTTGGGGTGCTGTGGTATAGCTGCCATTTTTAGCTTCTTGAAAATATTGGTTGAGGGTAGCAACTGGTGATTGTGCCCATAAAGAAATGGTTATGAATTGTAGGGTTATGGTTAGGAGGGTTTTCATGGGGTTAGAATTTTTGTTTTTTTTTAAATAATAAATTTGTTAAAAATCTACGTCTGATTTTAATATCCATCCTGTAACTAATCGGGATCCCAAATATTCTATTTTAAGCTAATCATCTTTTTCTTTTAATATTTTAGGTACGTCACCTGACACCAAATACATTTTAGTAGGTTCATTTGGGGAAGAATAAATAACAGACTTTTCTACTATTACTTCTGCCACTTTTATATTTAAATACTCTGAGATATAGTCACGTTCAACTTTCTTTCCTTCTTGATATAGATATTGAATAGCTCTACTTGGCAATCTCTCCAAACGAGTATACTCTATCAAATCTCTTGCTTGAATATATAACCCTTTATCATCACAGCCATCATATTCGGGGGTTAAAAAATACAATGCCTTAAAGACACTATCTCGATTCATATCACCTTTAAATAATTCCACATAATAATCTCCTTGTGATTTTAAATCTTTATAATTAACTTTTCCTAACTCATTAGGATTATAATCTAAAAAGCCTATTACTATTTCTGATATCATTATTTCTTTACCATTAGGTAGATAACTTAATGTTAAACTATTATGGTTGTTCTTAACTGAAAATGACTGAAGTTCATCCTCTCTGTATATTTCCCAAATTCCTTCCATGCAATCTAACGGCAACTCTTGAGCATTGATGAAAGCTGAATTAATAAATACGCTTAAAAATAGAATTGATCTTTTCATAGTAAAAGTATTTAAAATCATTCTAAATACTCACTTAACATATTTAATCCTTTTTTTACTAATTCATTATTTGCATTCTTATTTTCCGTGATAATTTGTTTGATTATTCTCTTATTGATAATTTGTTTACCTAAATTATTTGGAGAATCTCGAAATTCCGAATAACCATATTCTAACCAATTATCATAATTGTATTTTACTACAGAATTTCTATAAATCTCATTCCAGTTTTCTTTATCATTTTCATATAAATAGGTATATAAAAATAGGTAATCAATGTCTTCTGGAAATGTTAAATTCTGTTTTATAAAAATAGCGTAATTTTCCACTTTTGGTTTTGGGAATTCAGGAATCTCTAAATTTTTAAAATATTCATAAGAATGTGGAAATTTCTTTGAAAAGTCTTCTTCTTTAAGGATCCGAACTTTAAGGTCTTTAAATTGCCTGTAATTCATGTATTTAATAGAATTAGCTATACGACTGTCAAATCGATTTTCTAATTTTTTCTGAAATTTTTTTATCCCAGAAGTATCATTCTCCAAGTAATATAGTAACTCTTGTTTGGCAAATGATAGTTCGAAAATTTCAACACTATTTAAATTGTTTTTTATGTATTTCAATACATCATTACTCATGTTTTGACCATTACATGACACAGTAATTATAAAAACTAAAAACGTTATATACAAACGTATTGATTTTTTAACCATTTGTTTCATTTTGTTCCGTTATTATTAAAGTTTTCTTTACGTTTTTAATTTCTGGATTATTAGCTTTTATTTCTATTTCTCTATCTCTCACATAATTATGTAATTCTATGGAAAATTGCTCACTATCATCCACATTATTTGTTCTCTCAGTTTTTTTTGCGTCATCCGCATCAGTTGATGGGTCATTTCGCATAACTAATATACACCCATATGACCATATTCTTGCATTTACTCCACGATGCATTAATATTCCAGCTCTTCCTGGTACATTAAACACCCTTAAAGATTTATTTATAAATCTTTCTTTGTTAGAATAAGTGGTTAAATCAAATTTATAATTACCTTTTTGTATTCTATGGCAATTTCCATTACTTTTTCTTTCTACTGTGCAACCTGTTTGACATTCCTCATTAGTACCTTTTGGCAACTCCAATGTATAACCTGAGAAAGCACCATTATCAACATCTACAATACCAACCGTTCGATTATTGTTATATTTTAACCTTCTCACTTCTATAATTATTTCGTTACTTTCAATTACTTCCGTATTATTATAAAATAAGTGAGGAAATAGATATTCTTCGAACTTTTCAGAATCCTCTTTTGGTACTATAAATGAATAAATTGATGGAAGCTCTTCATTCATTTCCTCATTTACAACATCATAATTGCCGAACTTATAAATAAAATTAAAATCATTATATTCTTCTTTTTTGTAAATATCACTACCAAATACAACTTGATTAGATTCAACATTATTTACAAATGTTAATTCAGAAATTATTTGATCATTTGTTAATTTAAAATCATAAAATATACCACATTCAACTTGTTCACCAGACCAATTTATTTCAACTAGATCAGGTTTTTCATTATTTACTGTTCGAATATCATCTAACAAATTAGTTACAAATGGAGTGCAGAAATCGCCCATCTCCCCCTCCTCATCATCCTCAAACCACCCAATCATACTTTCAGGATCATGCACCAAATCCCATTGGTATTTGTAAAGGTCGGTGCCATCAGGGCGGTAGTCCATAAGATTGTCGGTGCTGTTTTTAGAGGCTATAAAGCCTTCCTCGCTGAAGGTGTGTCTTAATCGGAAGGCTCCATGAGCCAACTCATGGGCTATTGTTTTGGTGAAGTTATCTGCATTGTCCTTGAAGATGTAGCCAAACTGTCTTTTGAAGGGCATGATGCCCGCTTTATCAGAATAGTCGCCTTCTAGTACAAACAGGTAATAGGCATCCTTGTCAAAATTATCTTTACTGCGCTTAAACTCTCTGTTGAACTGACGCATGTTCTTCGGAAAGCTTGCGAAGATGCCGCTTTCTCCTTCATCTAATGTTTCCAATATATCTGCTGGAACCTCATATGGTTCTTTCTCTTGGCTCACCTCCCATTCTGTTACTGCTGGGCCATAAATACTGTTGAGTTCCTCCTGTAATAATGAGGCATTAGGTATCTGGGCACTGTTGATCGGTACTAACACTATATTTTTTCTGATCAGCTCATATTGCTTTACTTTCAGCTTTCCGACTGTTATGCTTACTTCTTCCGTTTCACCCTCTTCATTGGTGCTTTCCTGCAGCACATATGCTGTGATTTCTTCCTCCTCTGTAGTTGTCTGGATAGTGACGGTCTTTTCTGTTGGAGACTCGGAAGGATTAGTGGCTAAATTTGAGGATAGGTTTCTAAAGCCTATCATGTCTGGAAATTCATCCTTGCCAATTATTTCTGCTGTAATGGGATCAGTTGACCCCATTTTGATGGATTTCCAAGGAATGCTATAATTCTCCCCATTGATCTGCATTTGCTCATATCTCGATGAAAGGGCCTCATGCTGTTTAAAATCAAATCCGTATTGCTGATTTTCATTTTCTTTAAATTGCACCATGAAATCAATGGGCGTATCGTCTGTTATGGTATCAGGATTAGATTGATGCGGCCCACTCACTTCCCCATTATCATTCACCACATAAACATTCCCCTTATCATCCTCTATCACGATGTTACCATCCTGGTTTTCATCTGCAGTTTCGGAATCAATTTCGGTGGTGTTGCCCTCTGTATCGGTCACGGTAATAGTGCCTTCCTCTTCGTCATATTCTACATCCGCTATTTCTCCATCTATGTCAATATCCGTCTCGGGTAAATCACCTATATCTTCTTTTTCACCATTGTTGTCCTCTCCATTTCCGAATTCCTCGCTGAGCTCTTCTCCTACAACATCTACATCCAAAATAAAGGGGCCATTGGGATTGAGGGTGCTTTCCACATTCCCGCCTATCAATTGTTTGTCGGTGTTGACTTTTATGTTGTTCAGCATGGCCTCCACTCTGGCTGAATTGAAAAGCGGTACTTCTATCATGCCCATGCCTGTATAAGTATCACCTGTTTTGATTACTTCCGTCAGTATGACGGTGAAGCCCGCTGCTGTAATTCGATCTCCTGGGTTTAATTGCTCAATAGGCTCCCTGTTTTCTATTGTTGGGAGATCGGATTCTGCCCCGCATTCAAAATCATTTAATTCTTGCTCGGGGGTGGAAAGAGTAAGGGTGCTTTCTGCCGTTCCTTCAATGGCGCCACAGCTGGGGATTACCCTGATCTGGTATTCGGTAATGGCTTGAAGGTCATAGATTACCTTGGTCTCTATATTGGTTCCATAGCTGATCCATTTTTCTTCTCCTGTCTCCCTGATCTGAGCTATGTAGCGGTTGTGGTTCCAGCCGCCTTCCCAGTTGATGCGGATGCGGTCTGTGCCTAAGGCTTCTGCCCCCAGGTTGGTGATGGGTAAGCATTCATCTCCATATTTAAACCATCTCACTTCGCTCTTGCCCTGGTTCTTGAAAAGGTCTCTTCCATTAAGATTAATTGCTTGTACCTGCCAGGCATAGCTCCTGCCGGGGATCAGCAAAGCATCGTTCAGTCCATAGAAATAACTGGTGGTCATCACAGTTCTTTCTAAAAGGGGCGGGGTGGTTCTCACCACTTCATTGGGGTTTCGTCCTTCTGGCCATATTTCCCAAAGCCTGAAAATATATTCGGTTTCAAAAGCGCTATTGGGTGAGGAAGTATGTCTGGGAGTCCATTGGAATTGTACTTGCTGCGGGTCTTGAATTCTGAGCTTTTCTTCAAAAGGTAAGTTCAATAAGGGTGGATCATTCAGCACCAGCCATGCCATGGAAGTCCCTGTATTGCTGACTTTGTTATTTCTATTATAATCCAATACTTCAATCTTAAACTCATAAAAGCCCTCCGGCAGTTTTTGGGTGGAAGCCAGTTTGTTGCGGTTGATCCCGCTGACTTCCATATTTTGGATATTGAGGTAGTTGCTTAAATCCGTTTCATCTACTTTATAAGGGAGTCCAGGTTCCAATCTGATGGGGCCGGGGCTGTAACCTTGACGAGTTCTTAACCTTATACCTGCTCCTTCAATGGTAATTCTTAATTTAGCTTGGTAACTGGTCTGGGTGAAATCTTTTAACAATAATTGAATGTTCCATTTATTTTGGTTGGCATCGCTATAATCCGAAAGGTAAAGGCTGTAGGGTGGTATCAGGTTGGAGGTGACCTGCACAGGGTCGGCTGAGTTTTGTGTATATGCAGGGAAAGATAAAAGAAAGCAAATGAGTAAGCTGGCAATTTGCTTCGAAATGTAGTTAAAGCACGCGCTGGAAGCTCGCGCTAGCTCTAGCATTTTTGCAGTAGAACTAACTATTTGCGCTAGTATTCGGGAAGGGTATGGTTTTGGTTGAAGTTTAATGTCTGGGGATGTTTTGGTTCGTTTTTATAGTTATTTTAAATCCAAAAGTATGGATTTTGGGGCGAATTCAAAAAATATAATATAATTTTTTTAGTATTGTATTGAAATTAAGCAACAGAGAAGTTTAAACTTAGGATCACGAGCTGGAAGCTCGCGTTAGCTATGGGATTAGATGTGGGAAGAAAAAAGTCTAGATTCCAGGATGTGGAAACTGGTGCCTAGAATCTAGACTCATTCATAATTAAAAAATTCGAAATTTTAAATTCTTTTTAATTAGTAACGGCAAATTTCATCATTTTGTGTTCCCCTTTTTGATTGGTTAGGATTAGATTATACATGCCTGTTTTCAATGTGGATGTATTCAGCTCATAAAAACTTTCACCTCTTCTTAATCTAAATTCTTTTATGATTTTTCCGGTTATGTCAATCACTTTAGCTTTAGCTTCCTGCTGAAGTGGGATATCCCAGCGGATATTTAAGTTATCATGCGCTGGATTTGGATAAAGCCTTATATCTAGATCACTTAATTCCTTTTCAATAGCCGTTACATTTGAAAATGTAAGCTCTGGGAAGCCATCTAAATAAGCAGACTGAAGGATTTGACCAGTTTCCGTATTCTGCAAGAATGCCACTATGGCCAAAGCATTTTCATCAGATGGACGACTCGCTTTGAAATTAACAGTCTGTTGTCCGCTAGAGCCCGAAACTTCAATACCGCTATTGCCAGGCAATAGTTTGCGTAAAACGTTATAATAAGTCACAGTAGGATCGGTGCCTTGAGCTCCATCACTGATCTCTTTTTGAAGTATTGCGACATATAAATTGACATTTTCACCTAACTCCTCATTTGATTGAAAGTTAACATCTATTCCTAATTCATTTTCATTTACCAGAGATACATCCAATTCAATCCTTGAGATACTACTACTAAATAATCTAGCACGACTTAAATCATTAGCGCCTACTTCAGTGAATTCATTTCTGATTTCACCATCTATAGCAAACTGATCTGCAAACTCATAGGCATCATAATAATATACTCTGGAAAGCATGGAAGATGATTGTTGCTGATACAAAGGATCGTTTTCGTTTACTCTGTAGTTAATCCAAGCAAAATTACCTTTTTCAGTAAACTCGGTGTTGATTGCTTCCATTTCTATAGCATCCTCAGATCTTGTGTAATCTCCAAAATACTCAATTAATACATTTCTATTCAGACTTTCAATTTTGAAATTATCAAAGGCTGCTCCATCTCCATTCCCAAAATTATTTTCACTTGAGGTTGATTTAAACTGGAACCTAAATATCAAACTGTCTCGGTCCTCTATTTCCTCTAAGGTATGTTTAGCGTTTACAGATTCAATGCTTTCTGCATTACTTTCAAAAGACCATCCAAAACCGAAAGGGTTATTATTATTCGTTCCTGGCAAAGCCTCAATAGCCGTAGCATTATACCACTCCAAGCCAGAGGAAACATTATCTGAAATATTACCTAAAACTTGCCAGGTCTTTTCAGGGTCTTCAATTGTTTTCCCATCAGTAGAATATTCCAAAATAAGACCGTCTTCATCTTCCGCCATATTAATCCAAAGATCAAAACTCACAACAGGGCGCTCTATATTACTAATATCCATGGAAGGAGAATACACATAAGAAACAATATCTGATTCATATGAACCTTCAGCATTGGTAATCCAAACCGGCTTGTTAGATTCAAAAGTGGAAGCGCCAGTCGGGATAGCAAAATCCCAAAGCCTTTTATCAGCATCAGCTCCATTTCTTTTAAAACCACTGCTCACCCAACCTTCTGTTGAATTTTCAAACTCAAAATTATATTCATTAGCTAGATCCGCTTCTGGTAAAATGATGATTTCCTTTGTTACATCAGCAGAGCAACTATTTACGGTAGAAACATTAAAATTGACGCTATAACGCCCTGCTCCGTAGCTATTGAAATCTACTGCCACAGTTGAATCGTTTAATTGAGTGATAGCATTCTTATCTACTTCTATTTCATCACCAATTTTGGTAATAGTCCACTCGGCTGTTGCCAGATTAGTTTGATTAGGCAGGCCTTTGAAAATGATATCTTCATCACCGAAAGTTGACTTGTTCCATTCAAAACCCGGATTATCTATTCTTCTGTAAGTCACTTTAGTTGGTAAACTCACACAAGAAGGGTCTTCTTCCCCTTTACTATCCACATTCAATCTGAATACATAAAAGATTCGTGTATTTCCAGCGGCAAAGAAATCTGCATCAGGAACGAAAGTATCACCAGTAGCAATAACTGCATCTGGATCGGTTGTAAAGTCATCACTCGTTAACCATATTAGTTCTTCATCAGGTTTACCACCATTATATTCAACCCTGGCAGTATCAATAACACCGTCAACAACACATAAATCTTGTGATTCTAAAACAGGTTGAGAGGGTTGTCTCCATACTACGAAATTATATATTCTAGAATTGACGCAGGAATTCTGATTTGTTAAAGTATACTCTACAAAGATTTCAATCGAATCTTGATTATTATCAGTAAGGTATTGATCCAATGGTTTAAGATTCATTTCAAAGCCCTCGATACTATTGCCTAACATAAGAGTATCTGATAATTCTTCATTAAGTAGATTGAAAGAATAATTGTCACCATTATTGCCAATTGGCTCAAACTCTAGATTTTCATCATAAGAACATAGATTAGCTTCAATATCATCAATCTCTAATACAGGTAATGGGTTTACGGTTACAATTTGTTCACCCACATTTGCTACATTATTGGCAGCGTTATTCGGATCCTCAATAGAATAGGTGATAGATATTAAACTAGGATTTTCTGTATCTGGATTATTTTCGTAAGCAGTAGCAGGATCAAAAATTACTCGTAAAACAGAAATGGTATCCGTTCCTACAATTACATCGGTATAGCCTAATTCTGTGATGCCCGGACCATCAATGGCACTTACTATAAATCCATCGGGAACAATGGCATTATCAACACTGATAGTGTCGGCTTCATCTAATTGACAATATTGTTCTGCTAATGCAGGGAAAATTCTTTCGGCATCAAAGACATTAAATGCTATCGTATCTGTAGAAGAACAGCCAAATTCATTAGTAAAAGTAAAAAAGACTTCATGTATATCTTCTTCATCCGTAATATCTGTTACGCCTAACTGGCTACTATCTAAGAAATAATCACCATTGCTGTTTTGAATTACACCACGCCCGGTAAACTGACCATTATCCGCAGTGGCCTCAACTAAGTTCCCTTCTACTCCGCCTTCTCCTTTAAGAGAAATTAATTCTGCACTATTAGATATAGTGGTAGTTGAATTATATTTAATATTAGCTATTGGCAATGGCTTTAACGTAATGAAAAATGTATCTGGTTTGCTAATACAGCCAGTGTTTGGATTAAATTCTTGAACGACTAAGGTGTCTGTAGTTTCCGATTCTACACTTCTGAAATTAACAAATACTAAATTACTATTGACAGAACCATCAAATTCATTTTCTTCTCCCGTAAACTTCCATTCAAATGTGTTTCCAGGGCTAGAAGGATTCATTCTAAATCTAACTTCCTGCTCGCTTGCGCACACAATTTCAGGACCAGTTGATTTTGTTGGATCTGGCTTGTCATTTATTCTAATATTTACTTCTCTTGGGTCTGATAAAGGTCCGCAGCCAACACCTGATAGGAGAACGGGTAAAGCCTCAACAGTTGAGCGGCCTTCTTGTACTTCCTGAGGACTTGCTTTATAAATAGGATTAAGTGCATTTGAAGTCAATGAATAAGTAGCTTGATTTTCATCATCTTTAAAGCCCCAACTGCCATCATGGTTTACTGCCTCATTAAATTCATCTACTCTAGTCCATTCAATTCCCAAAATATCTGATGCTGAACCTCCTGAAACTGCGCTATTTAATGTTGTAACTGCATATTGGACACCGTTTTCATCCTCCTCCAAACAAACTGAGACATTTTTATCGGTATTTACTGAAATGGATTCTACAAATCGAAGGATTACAAAATCATTAGTTCCAACACAAGGGTTTAAGCCTCCGGGATCATCTGAAGTTAGTTCTAGCGTAATTTCACCTTTAATACCATCAGCAAAGCTTGCATAATATTTAACCGTATCGGGTCGATCCGTTTGAACAGATTTTAGAGAAAAATCAGGTGAAAACCCACCTCCATTTGAGCTTGGTCCATCATCTATAGTCCATGTTCCTTGCTGAACATCTCCTGTAATGCTTGGGCTAGTAGTCACCAAAGTTTGATCAGAAAAATCGACTATGCTCGTATTGGCACCACAAAGCTCAATAATTCCATAATCATTCTCTTGAGATTCAAATCCACCCGCGTCAACTCTAGATCGGATAAATTTCAAAATTTCTACATCAGCACCTAAATCAGGTGCACTACAAGTATTAAGATCATCATCTTCATCCGTCAAAGACAAAATGGTGACATTGTTACTTGCAGGATTAGGAGGAACAACTGAAAAGGTTTGATTTTCTTCATAAGCCGTAATGGTGATTGGAGTTTCAGAGTTGACTTGATAAACAAGTGTATAAACTCCAGAACCTCCTACAATATCTACCGTAAATTCCACTTCATTTTCATTACCTAAATCATCAATATCGCATATTTCCGAATTAGATGGATTCACCAAAGTTAGCTGAGCGCTGCTTGGCCCAACCTTAATTGGGTCAACGGAAGTAGTACTTGCATCTTCAGTATTTCCGGCTTGTCCATTTTGTTTATCCAAGGTAATTGTTCCTGGTTCAGTTCCAGCAGGTACGGTAAACTCTATGTTTTCATCATCTATTATGGTGAAAGTAGAGATTGTAAAAGGCGTAGTTCCGTTGATGTTCGTTCTAATTCTACTAACTCCCGTAAAGTATTGACCTTGGATTGTAAAAACTTCCCCTACGCAGGCTCCAATAGAAAAATCATCTATTCTGGCAGGCCCAAAAGTGGTAAATGACCAAATATTATCGGCTGTAAACCCTGCAAATTCATTTCCAGCACGGTCTACTAAAGCTCCTGGATCAAATACGATATAGTATTCTGTGGAGTCTTCTAACAGATTTTCAAAAGAATCAAATTCTAAAGTATTGCTAGTGTTATTTGTAAAAGCAGTTCCTGCATCTAATACCGATATAACCGTGGTGGTTTGTTTATCAATTATTGAGATATTAGCAGTTTCTTGACCAGAAACAGGCTCGTTCATCTCAATAGTAAAATTCAAAGATTGAGAAACATTAAACTCTCCATTTGTAGGATTGAAAGGATTATTTGCTAATTCAGGGTCTTCGGTATCGATTGTAATACTAGTGTTCCCACTTAAAGAACTAGCACTTGCAGTCGCTGGTAAATCTAAATTAGCAGCAATCCCTACTGCATCCACAATTGTTCCTCCATTAAGGTTTAGGCTATTTATATCTGCATAATTTAAATCGGAAACATCTACAATAGCACCACCATCAGATGCCTCAACTGTATAATTAAAAGTAAGAATTGTAGAATTGGAGCCGCTTGCATATTCGGCATTGGACCCAGAATTTAAAGCCAGTAATGGTGTACCCGTAACCTCTACATCCTCATTAAACTCTATAGTTATTTCGATTTGTTCACCCGTTGAGAAAAATCCTTGATCTGGAGTTGCTGTCACATTTACAATATCTGCAGGATTTGTATCCACTTGAATAGCTGCATTATCTTGAAGTCGTTTAGGGTCAACTGGTAATACAATTTCAGCATCATTGTTTGCTAAATCTCGAATAGTGCCGCTATTCATATCAAAAGCATCCACATCCAAACCGAGTGTGTTTTCACCAGAATTAACGCCTTCAACAGTATATTTGAAATTTACTATATTTCCTGCAACGCTTTGAAATTGTGCTTGTCCGCCAGAGTTTAAATCTAATAATGGTGTTCCACTGACGTCTACATCTTCATCGAAAACCAGTTGGATATTGATTTCATCACCTGGGCCATATAATTTGTTATCACTTGTGGATACAATTTCAAGTAGCCTTGGTTTTTGAGTATCAATAGAAAAATCTCCAGATTGTTCGGTAACGGCAATATTTCCTACGATATCGGTTCCACCAGCAACTTCTATAATTACATTCTGGGTTTCTTCTTCTGTTAAATCATGTGTAAAAGTAGCCTCATATTCTGTTGCTGAATTCCATCCACTTGAAACTAAGTCTAAGTTTGCAGTACCATTCACATTAAAATTAACTATTGAGTTTTGGTCCATAGCCTCATTATAGGTGGCCGTAAGTACCAATTGATCATCTAAGCGAGAAACTTCAGCAATATTAAAGCTTATATCTATAGCTGTTGGATTTTCTGTGTCGATAGTGAATAAATCAGTTTCTGTGTAATCGCTTAATACATTTCCTGATTTATCTTCAGCATTTTTAATCAAAACATCTATATTTTCTATTAACTCATTTGCATCTGTTAAATCGAAATAGAAAGTATAAAAAGTATTATCTAAAGACCATCCTGAGTTGCCATTAGGGCCAGTTAAACTATTGGTAGGATTTTCTGCAGGATTAGGAAAGGAGATAATTGGAATAATGGAATTATCCATTATCTCATTAAAAGTAACCTTGATTTCAAGCGCATCAGTTCCGTCATCCGAATCCGACAAAACCACAGGGGTAGCGGTAATTTGACTTACTTCAGGCTTGGTAACATCCTTAAAACCATAGGTTTGGGAGAAATTAGCTGCATTTTTATTCGGTGAATTACTTAATCCAATATCTGAAATATCCAATCCTAAAGTTAAATCAGGCGTGTCAAATTCATTTACACTATTCTCTACATCTAAAACAAGAAAGTAATTATAAGTTCCTGAAGTTAGGCTCTCAGATAAACCCGTAAAAGAAATGGTATTGGCCACATTATCGACTGTTGGTGAAGAGGCAATTACACCATCTGTACCATCATAAGTATTATCATTTGAGCCTACTAATTGAATATTACTGACCTTATTTGTTAAATCAATATTAGTAGAAAATTCAATAGAATTAAATTGAGTAGATCCTAGAACATCAATTGCAAAACCTAATACTGCTTGATCAGTCGTGCTACTTTCTAGTGTTCCATTATTTAAGCCAGCAGTAAGTTCTGTTAAATCTATAGTTGGATTCACCGTTACAGAGATAGAAGAAACGTCAAAAAGATTGCTTCCATCCGTTATGGTTAAAGTGCCATCACCACTACCTTGGTAATTAAAGTTAGCAGGGAATTCGAATTCTCCATTAGTAAAACTTGGTGTTGCAGGTAAATTATTCATTGGAATATTATCTGCATTTGAAATGGTGAAATTACCATAGTTAAGATCTAAATTACCATTAATATCCTTTGCTTGTACAACTGCTTGTGGTGTTACATCTACACCAGCATTTACTGGATCAGGAGGATCTGTTGTAAATTCAAATTGGGTTGCTTGCACAACAATTTTATTATTGCCGTTTCCGGAAGAAATAGTTGTAGAAGCCGCATCAAACGTACTCGAATTATCTTCAACCAGAACATCAGCAGGAGCTAACTCAAATACCAGATTTTTATTATCAATCTCAGCTGCACTGATCACTTCATTTAACCTGACTTGAAGTTGAAATCTGACAGTTGTGCCCTCCTCTAAAAATCCAATTTCAGTATTATCATCATTTTGATTGCTTGGAATATCAACTGTAATATTATCATTATTTACCGTTACATCATTTGTTTGTGTGATGTTATTAGTCACATTAACCAATCTAGCCTCAGCAATAACATCGCTCCAGGCTATATTTAAACCTCCAAAGTAGTCTCCAGCGGCTCTTGAAAAAGTAAAATACTCAAGTTTAGTATCCACTCCATCATTACCTACTTCATTACCTCCTTCAACAGCATCAAAATCTAAAACCGTAATAAAGTTTCCACCTGTATTGTCATTATCTACTGAGCTTATAGTTGCCGCTCCTCCGTTAAAGTTCAGGGTATTATTAGATGCTACTCCATCCGTTGTTGCAGTAGTTGTTCCTGGAGAGGCAGGGGTTACATAGCAATTGCCAGATGAGTTATAAGCAAACACAGCAAAATAATATGATGTATTTATATTTAAGCCTGAAACCATAACGGAATTACCAGTTCCATTATATACAGCATTATTTCCTCCTCCTTGCACTTGAACAGCTTCAGTATAATCACTGTCCACACCTGTTTCATAAGGAGTACCTATTACCGGCTCAAAATTCACTGGACTTTCTTCTCTCACCACCACCAAATATTTATCAGCACCTGAAACAGAGGTCCAGCTTACCTCAATTGTAAGAGGGTTTATATCTGCTGCATTAATTGGGTTAAAAGAAGATTGGGCATCCGGAGGAGCACAATCAGTTGTAGCCAAAACGGTTTCTCCATTAGTATTATAGCAAAAACCATTAGGATTGTATTCGTATATATCAAATGCATAATCCGTAAGAGCATCCAGATTTGTAACTGTAACACTGGACCCACTACCGGAATAAACTACATAATTACCCGTTCCAGTTTGGGCTGTACCTCCTCCATCTTCAAAACTTGAATTTACATCGTAATTAGTATTAAGAGATGGAACTTCAGCTGCTGTCAACTCCAGCCTTGCTACCACCAATACGTCTACCGCCCCTGAACTTTTAGTCCATTCCACATCAAGTTGATTGGAGGAAATATTGATGGCTTGCTCTCCGCCTACTGAAGTGGTTGCAGGATCACAGCTCGTCTGTTGTGTTATGATTTCCTTGGAGCTATAACATTCTCCATTATCATTATATAAATAAACATCAAAAGTATAATCTTCATAATCACTTAGATTAGTCACATTTACGCCAGTACCTGTATTATTGTAGACCACATAATTTCCAGTGGTTCCAATTTGTTCAGAAGAGTAATTACTATTGGCATTATATATTTGATCATCAACTAATGTAGCTGCTATTTCACCTGTAATACGAGCTACAACTAGAACATTTAAGCTATCTGGATCATCCCAAGTGAGTTGAATACTATTTGAAGTTACGGTTCCTATTTGCAGATTGCTTACAGTTTCTGTAGGCGTAATACAGGATGTTAAAAATGTACCCTCTTCTGGAGCAGTTTGCGTAAAATAGTTTATCGTAGAAGGATCAGCAGCCTCTGCATAAGGGATTACATAATAATAATATGTTCTATCTGCCTGCAATCCTGTTAAGGTAGCTTGACTATTGGTGACAAATTTTGAACCGACATTTCCGGAGAAATTAAGATTGTCTGGAGTTGTTCCATCTATCACATTGTCTAATTCCGTAGTAATTGCATTTTGGTCCTGAGTGTAGATTACTACATAACCAGTAGCGTCCGTTACATCATTCCAATCGAGATCAACAGAATTAGCCGCTATATTATTTTCAGTGCCTAAAGTGGTTATGCCGGCAGGTGGGGCGGACAACGTCCAATATGTTCGAACTGGGGCTCCACTTTTTAGAAAATGAAATGTTTCATCATCATTTCCATTAGTATTATAAATAGGTAGTATAAATGTATATTCAACTCCAGGGCTTAATCCAGCGGTACCAATTACAGTTTTAGTATCGTCTGGTTCAAATACTAAATTAGCTCCAGCAATCTGTGTCTCAGGTCTATCACCATTTTTTAAATCGGTTAAATCTTGTGGTGTAGTACCTTCTTTATAATATAATAAAAACCCACCATTATCAGGAAAAGTATAACTATCAAAAGTAAGGTAAATGCTGTCAGTGAATCTATTAACCCCTAACTCTAGGTTATTTACATGCGATGATGGTTGTGTTGATAATGTCCAAAAAGTAGATTCTGCAGTCGATTGAGTTGAAGCAGGTGAGGTGGTACTAGCCGTAAACTTATAAAAATATTGTTCACCAGGAGTTAAACTGGTAAGTCCTTCACTTACTTCACGACTTATATTTACAGCAGTTTCTGAGCCTGAAACAGTTGTATTATATGGCCCCCCTGCTGTAGTTCCATAATCAAAAGAATAATTCACGTCCGCTGAAGCATCAGTATTAATTTCAGCATTAAGTGTAATGGACACGTCTAATGTATCAGTAGGGTCAATTAAATTTACACTACTCACCTCTTGTGCTGAAAGCTTTTCAGTTGTACAGATAAATAAGACTGTAAATAATATCAGTAAAAATTTCTTCATATTATAATTTCCTTTCAACCTCTAATTCACTAATTCGCCAAACTTATTGGTTTTAATCAATAGCAAAGTATTTTCTATTCCTATAACAGTAGATCCAATGGAATAAATTTTATCATTGACCATCACTGCATCGTGCAATTCTTCATCAGCATCACTCCCAAAAGACTTTGAAAACCCTTCTGCTCCACCTGGTGTTCTTCTTGACAAATAGAAATCTAATTGATCACTAGAGCCTTCCTCAGAAATTTCAGTTGAACCCGCTATTAAATATCCATTTTCAATTTTCTTAACTCCATTTAATTGATTTTCTCCATCTCCTCCAAAAATGAAAGGGGCAATACCGGAATATGCCCTGTAGAAAAATAACATCCTTTGTCCTTCACTATCTAGCTCCCCTAATATAATAATTTGACCATCGTCCGTCTCGATTAATTTTTTTGATACTACATCTCCAGCACCATCAAAACTTAAATCATCAGTATTTTCAATCTGATGCATCTCTCTATTATTACTTCTAACTAATACAGAATTTCCTGCATTATAAGCCCAAATCAAACCACCACTTGCATCTTCTAAAATAGGAGTAGCGGGCAAGGCTCTTGCTTTATTACTTCTATAAGTTTGGTCGATTGATAGATCGGAAGTATTCATTTCACCAAATAATGTAAACTCATCAACACCATTTGTCCATTCTGATCCACCAAAAAATATTTTAGAATTGGCTTCATCATAAGACAAGCCTGTCAATTGATAATTTTCAAGATTAGAGCTGTAATACTGACTATTTACAGAGTCGAGTTGTGCGTTTACTTCTAAGAAAAATAAACTATCATTTGATCCCACAGTACCTCCAATTAAAATTCTGTCATTGTCCATAAGCACAACATCTTTGGCATTCCAATTTTGATCAGAGTTTTCAGGATAATATTTATCACTACCGCTAATGACCTCCCCACTTAAATTCACCCTTAAGATCCGTACTTTGTTTGAGAGATTTTCCCCTTTCACTATTGTACTATTGGACACTATCAATAAACCTCCTTTAAATTCTTGTATAGATAATGGAGCATCAGTACCCTTTCCCTTAATAATTTTTATATAAGAATTTTGGGGAGCAGGTGCTAGCCCTTCTTCAGTATTACAAGCACTAAATGCAATTATTAATAAAGAAAATATGGTTACTATTAAATATTTCATTTTATTAATTCCGGATTAAAACGTGGGAAACGTAAACCTACTCTCAGTATCAGAGCATGACCCTTATATTGATTTTCAGCATAAACAGCATCTTTCAATATCCAATTGAGTTCTGCCCGATCAACATTCATATTTACTTCATCTATAAATCTATATTGATATAGGGCTTCTACAGTCACAAAGTTTCTTCCTAACCTTTTGAAATTGGCTCTTAAGCCTAAAATACCGCTTACATTAAGTTGGTTTCTATAAACCATCATGTCTATATTATTGATTTCACTGCCTGGGCCTCCTCGTACACTTAATCTGGAAGAAAGTAGGTAGTGAAAAGAAGGGCCTCCAGTGGCTTCCAATAAAAAGTTCTGTGCCATTGGTAATTTATAATTCACTAACAATGGAACTTCTACCCATTGCTGGATTTCACTTATACTTTGAATACCGGTTGAATTTCCTTCTGCGCTCTCGGTGTTTCTGTTTAGTACCGTGTTTCTAAAATTATAATGCGTTTCAAGATTAGCTGAAAACTCTTCATTAATAGGATATTGGAAAAATAAACCAACTGAAAACCCAATAGGAGGCTCATAGCTACCACTGTCTGCTAAATTATAAATAGGTTTATATTCGGTAATTTCTATTAAGTTAAAGGCAGACCCTAATTTAAACCCGTAGAAAAACTTAGGATCCGTATCATATCTTTCCGATAAAATAATGAGTTCGGTTGGGTCAGAGTCTAAATTTACTTCATATTCAGGCTCTATCTTCAATAATCTCAAATAAGAGGCTTCCGCTTTTTCTTGATCTTCATTAAATAAATAAGAAAGGGTAACTAATCTTAAAGCTTCTACTTTTTCTTCATCAGAAAAACCATTGTCAATACATTTTAATAATAACTTTGGCAAATCATTTAATTTCCCAGCATCATAAAAATTTCTGGCTTCTCTTAAATTTTGAACACAGGAAGTTTGTGCATTACTAATGAATGGGAATAAAACTACCAAGGAGATAGAAAACAATATAATTTTAATTAGCCGCATCAGAGAGTTTTTCTAAATTTTCACAGGTTTTTTCATAAGGCAAATCTTGTCCAACATAAGTGGCCCATTCTGTGGTGGTCATATTGCGATCCAATTCATCACAAAGTTGATTTCCCATTAAGTCAATAGAATAAGGCCATACATGCACCATTCCATCTTCAGAAACTGAGAAAATCCATTCATTATTCACACTGAAATCTGTTGACCATACCCAATCGCCATGATCAGATAATACAATGGGGGCTTGTGTGATTTCAGACAGATTCCAAACTCTTACTGTTTTATCTTTACCAGCTGATAGCATAGCAGCCCCATTTTCACTTATCTTCAATTCGTCTATCCCACCAATGTGTCCTGTTAAAGAATTTGAATTTGAAAAGTCATAGTCGGAGAATAATCTAACTCCTCCATTTACATCACCTATAGTTAAGAAATGATATTTTGAGGTAATTGCTGAAATAGATTGGCCATTTTGATACATAATGGTATCATTTTCCCCGCTTTTATCTATACGATATAAATCCCCATTATCAGCAGCCAACCAAATATAAGGCTTGGTTTTATCTACTGCGAAATCATTAATTTTAACATTTGATTTGTACAGATTTTGGCTTTTACCATTCTCCATGGTTTTGATTGATTTCCCAGCTTCATCCAATATCCAAAGCTTACCATCAGCGAAATACATTTTAACGAATGCACCTTTTACACCTTTAATAATTTCTGGACTTCTAGAATTTGTATTAAGATCATATTTCTCTATGATGGACTCACCGTTTTCTGTGATGAATTGCCCAGCAGCATAAATATGGTTTTGATCTTGATCAAAGATCATGGATTTCACTACTCTTCTATTTCTTAATGGTGCTATAGTATCTGCTTGCCAATGATTTTGAACTTTATTCCATTTCAAAATACTACCCTGAGATCCTGCAGTAAAAAACTCTTCATCACTTGTTCCGCCTAGTACTACTTTAGCTGATTTTTCATGCCCCTCTATTTTTTTAACTAAGGGATGATTAAATTCTTTAAGTGCATAATACAATCCATCATAAATTTCTGGATCATAATTATAATTACTGTTTCGCTCGTCAAATTCATAAGCTTGTTGAGCCAAGAGTCCTTGCAATTGCGGATCATTCAGCTGGGTTGATTTTACTGCCATGGCATTGGCAATTGCTAAATACCGCAATTGGTCTGCCTTATCTTTTTCTTGCTGAGCCACCTCTTTTTGAGCCAAAGCCTCTTTTTCCGCTTCACGAGCCGCAATTGCAGAAGCACTTGCTTTACCCTCCGCTTCCTCTGCTTCAACTCTTCTTTGCGCTGCCAATTCTGCCGCTCTAGTTGCTCTTATCTTCTCTTGTTCTGCTAATTCAGCATTCTTAACCGCTTTTTCTTGTGCTGCAATTGCTAGTTTCTCTTGAGTAGTTGCTCTTTCTTTTTCCCTTTCAGCAATTTTAGTCTGTTCCTCAGCTTCCAGTTTTTGTTCGTGTGCTATTTTAGCTTGTTCTTTTGCCACAGTTTGCTGATAAAATGCGTACACTAAAAAAAGAATTGAAACTACTGCAGCCGATGCCATAATTAAAGCTGTAACCCTTGCAGTTCTCAACCTTCTTTTTTGCTGTAGTTCTTTCGCTCTCTGTTCTATTTCATATTCCTCAGCTGAATGTTCCAGAAAAGAAATGGTCCTTTCATAAGCTGGGTGATAGCGCTGCCCCCAAATCAAAGTTGGGTTATGCTTTTCTTTCCAATTCATTGCCAATTGCAAATCTGGCGGCCTCCACAAACTGGTTTTGCCTTGTTGAAACATATCCGCAGCTTCAGCCAATCTTTTATACATGGTTACCGCATCTGCTTCATCATTCACCCAGTTTTTCAAGCGGTTCCAAATTCTCATTATACTTTCATGAGAAATATCAATAATGGATTGACTATGCAATGGAACACCATATTGAGGTGTTAATAAAGACCTTCCCGGATCACGGAACTTCTCTATTACTTGAATAATTTTTTCTTCAGAAGTATTCGCAATTGCGGCAATTTCATTGAGTTTAGTCGGCCTTCTGATTCCATAGCTACCGCCACCTCTTTTTTCAGTGATAGCTTTAAAAAGAAACTCACAAATTCTTTGTTGTTCATCATCCAGCTCTTCAAAGGCCTCATTCGCATGCATGGAAAGGGCTTCAGACATAGTGCCGATAGCTTCATAATGTTTTATATCAAGCGACTCATCATCATAATCTCTAAAATGGCTCCAATAATCCCATGTACGCATTAAAGCATGTTGCAAAATGGGTAATTGATCAGGATTATCGCCTAAGTCATTTAAAAGTTGCTGGGTTAACCTTGGAGCAATTTGAGCATTTCCTACCGCCACTGGTCCTGTAATAGCTCTCCTTTTTTGTTCCCTTGTCATTTGAGGGATCAAATATTGGCTATCATTGATTTGCCTAGTTAATTCTGGAAACTGAGAACATTCTCCAATGAAGTCTGATCTCATCGTAATAGCCACATAAATAGGTACATCCGCATGATTGATGGCTTCCATTAATAAGTTAATAAAAGCTAAGGTCTCATTAACTGATTGTAGGTTAGAAGAATCCTTAAATCGGAATAATTCCTCAAATTGATCGACTAATATTAAATAATTCTTTTCTTTATCTCCTTTGAACTGCATGATGGTTTCCACCAGCCCAACAGAGGAGCTTCTTAAAAGTGAGGAAATTATGGTTTTTTTGATTTGTTTGTCTTCTTCTGACAATTCCTTATCTACCAAATCTGTTTTGAGAAGTGCTTGAGCTAAATTATCAATTGGCGCTGCCCCAGGACGAGTCACTACCACTTCCCATTCTGTTGATCTGCCTGTTAAAAAACCACCGTATAAAATGGGTAATACACCACAATATATAAATGAAGATTTACCACTTCCTGAAGGACCAATAACACCAACAAATCGGTGTTTGGATAATTTTAATAATACCTCATCACTTTGACCTTCTCTGCCAAAAAATAAATGGCTTTCTTCAATCTTGAATGGACGCAAACCTGGGAAAGGATTGTTTTTCTTTCCGTATTTCGACTGTGGTTTTTCTAATATGGTAGTCTTTTCCTCCTTCATTTTAGCTTTCTGCTACTATTTCTAGCTGCGTTTTTTCAAATGCAACTTTAATTTCCTTTATAAATTTATTCATCTTTTTCGAATCTTCACTACTATCTACCTCAACTTCATACCGGTTAACATATTCATTCTCAGCACCTTTTGCCTTTTTCGACTTGAACATTCGGCCTAAAATGGGCTTTGATCTTCCAAAGCCAGGCGCCTTTAATAAATCCAACAATTTCATGTAAACCCATTGATGATTGACATTTTCCTGGAATACAATAGCAGCATCCATTTGTTTTAGCGCATCGATATGTTTATTTCTCAATGCCATTAAATCTCCCTTATTATCCAAGGTTAAGATTTTCACTTGCTGATCATCAATATTAGAAATGAGTTTTTCGGCTTCTTTTTGATCTGACTCATCATAAATTAAATATATGATTGGTAATTTTTGATCTTCTTGAGGATAAGTATCTCTTAACTTTTTATTGAGTCCGCTATCTAGCAGTTCTTCCCATAAGGTGTTTTTAAAATCCTCTAGAGAAGTTTGTAAAACCTCTGCTCCGAGAGAAGCTTTAGCATCTCTTTTTATATTATGAATAAATGACTTTTGTTTTTCGCTAGCAAATTTCAAGGATGGGCTAATCCAAATTAGGCGACTAAAACCTTGTGGATTCTTTTCGTAATGATCAGAGGCTAATCCGTTTTGAAGATCCATCACAGATGAGTCCGAACCATGAGGAATTGAGCCATAAGAAGCTCCAACCATATGAATAGAAAACTGGCATTTTTTTAAATCCTCCACTATAGATTTTTTCATTCCTGAAAAATCATGAGGTAATAATCCTTTAGGATAAACCTCATATCCATGTCGACTTAATTCTCTTTTAATTATGTTCCTAGCTCCTGCTAAATCTTGTCCAGTATCAGCTAAATATACTGACCTTCTATTATGAACTAAATCTCCTTTATCATCTTGATTGCTCATTTTCAAAACAGTTTCATAAATATCAAAACATAAATCCACCATTTTCATCCAATATCCTTTTTCAGCTTCTTTACTGAAAAAGTCTGAGAGTTCTTGTTCGTGGTTTTCATAATCCAAATAAAAAATATAGGCTCTAAGAGGTCTGAGCTTTTCGGGGATATCCACAAAATCTAATGGGGATTTAAATACTGGGAATATCCTATCGTGGATTTTTTCATTATTGCCATTAAGAAATAAACCTTCCAGCCTATCTAAACTGACTCCTGACAATATAAAATTTGGTGATAAAATAGGAATATAGAGGCCGTCTTTGAGTGTAGAGTTTTCCAAAGAATCTGACAACAAATTAATTTTAAATTGCCTATTCATGGTTTGCTTGAGCATCATGTTTAGGAACTTCTCAAAATAACTAACCCACCCTTTATTTTGCATGATAGGTTTATTATCATCCTCAGCGTATAAAATATTTATATTCAGTTTTTCACTCATACTAATGATTGATAATGTTGGGTTATGGCCGTAAAAATTTGATTTGTAAACTCTTGACTTCTAGACATCAGTGTATAGAAATTATTAATATTCAATTGAAAAATAACTGAATCAGATTCAGCTGTAATTTTATTTGCTTTCAGATGTTTTTCAGGAACAAATAACTCTCCATAGACATCATTTTCTTCCAAAATTATATCTGCTTCATATTTCGTTTCCAATTTGAATTTTCCTTCCGCTATTACATAAATTGCGTTATTTTCAGGATCCGTTAAATCCAATGATTCACCTTTTTTCATTCGAATCACATGCGTATTATCAGCCAAATCACATAGTTGAGCCCCGTTGATGTGTGAGAACACTTTGATTTGTTTAAGAAACATTACAATTTCAACTAAAAGAAAATACCCGTCATTTAATCCATCTTCTAATTGATTATGTGCAATGGTATCAATCAGATCCTCTTGGTCTTCTTGTACAACACGCTCAATTACCTGTTCAAATTTATTTGGAGACCTATGATAAATCAGCCATGCCGCAACTTGTTGCAACAACTTATCATCGTTAAAAATGTGGGCTATAACAGCAAAATCAGGTTCATATTCTTTTTGAAAGGCTAGATTGTAAAGTGCGCAAGCCTTTATCCATCTTGATAATTGATTAAAATCTCTATTTAAAATATTGTTTAGAAGTCGCAATGGCTCAAATTTTTCTCTTGGGTAAAAATGTTCCAAGGCTTTTATTTTCTCAGTTACTGAAATATCATCCACTAAAGGAAATAGCTTAGATTTTAATTCAGAATTAATGAACATGTCGAGCAACTCAATACCATAAGCAATACCTTCTGAGGTTTCAGAAAGTATGTTTTCCTTCACCAGCGAAACTGATTCGGTATCATAAATTAAGGACAGTAATAAGAAAATTTGTTCGTAATTATGACCTATTTCTTCTTTAAAGGCTTGCCGTAAAACATTATATCGATCTTCTTTGGGTAATTCGGTTAGAGCAGCCATGTTCCAAACGGTCTTACCAATTTCATCTTCAATTAATGTGATAATTATTTGGGCTTGGTTTCCTTCAGCATTGAAATCTTCATAACCAAAACCATTCAGCATTTCATATACTATTCTTTTGTCTGGAAAATCAATTTTCTTTAAAAGCAGCTTTTCCGCTTCTTCTCCTCCAATTTTACCCATTATCCTTACAACAGCCATTTTAATTTTGTCTGATTGACCAGATTTATGAAAAGCTGACTCTAGGTGATGTAACACATCTTCTCCTGCAGCAACCAATGCAGCAGCAGCGGCATGTCCAAATTTTTCTGAATCCAACATATCAATCAGCACATTCCATGTTTCATGGCGCTTCAAAATTCTGGAAGTTTCTATCGCTTCCATCCGAACTTTTAGATTGGCATCTTTTAATAAATCTAAAAGCAAAAATATGTTTTTAGCATCGGCATGTTGCCTGAAAATTCTTGCTGTATAAAGCCTTTTATCCGGTTCTAAAGACCTGGCCCAAGTGCTCAATTGCTCAAAAGTGACAGGAGTTACATCTCTAGACTGACTTTCCTTTAAGGCCTTTTCTGCCAATTTTCTTAAAGTTAAATCTGAGCCTTCTGAAGAAGCCTGATTTCTTTCCCCTATATATTCCTGCATTTTAGGAGAAATATCACCTTTAAATTTTTCTTTAAAAGATGAAAACTCTTCCGGTTCGAGTTTTTCCATTAACTTTAAACTATATAGGCGTTTATATTCTTCTTTACTATTAACCTGCTTTTGTAACAATCGGCTAATAGAATTTTCATTTTCATCAACCTTATTTTTTTCCTTATTTCTTACTAATGTCCCTTGAAGTGTTGATCGGTAGCCTTTATGCAATTTCTGTGTTACTAAATACCAAATTAATAATAAAGGGATTACAGCAATGGAAATGGTAAGTAGGTTGAAAACCTCTACATTATTAAGCAAAATAATGATAGCACCGGCAATCATACCAGCAAATGCATTCACTAAGCCCTGAATTTTTACTTGAATATCAAATCGATTTTCTACATCTAAGGGTAAGAAATAGAGTTTAAATGCGGGTTCATCTAATGCATCCTTTAATGAAGTAACAAATAACTTACTTACCGCAATGATAACAAAGAAGAAAATGAAAGTAGGATCATCTGGCGTGAAACCAAAACCTGCACCAACTAAACAAGCGGCACCCACCATGATCAATATTAAAATTGGATTGATCAATAATGAAACTTTCAATCCATATAATGCAATAATTTTATCCGTTGCAAAAGTTTGGAAAAGGAAGCTGAAAATAATGATAGTACCATTAAAATAAGCAAGAAAAGTAGCCAAATTACTTTCATTAAATTGAGCCGAGGCTACACTAAAGAATGAATAATCAATAAAGGTTACGGCTACAACACTTACTAAAACAAATGCTACCATCAACAGCATATATTTGTCCGTAAGTACTTTTTGATAAGGCACAAATTTATTTTTACCTGCTTTAATCAGAAATTCTTTTGAGCTATTCATGAGCCATAGGAATGATAAAAACATTCCACCTAAGCTAATCACACTCATGGTAATTAAATCCTTTTCTGCAAAATCAGGTCTGTTTAATAGATAGGGTATAATGATCAATAACGCTAAAATTGATGCTGTTAATTGTCCTGTATCAATTCCACCAATAATTCTTTTTGATTGTCTCAAATCAAACAAACGACCAAAAGCACCCCAGAAAATTAAAAGTATTAAATAAGTAAAAGGAAGTACGAAGGTAAAAGTGATGAAATATAAAGGTGAAACATCAGGAAGGTATGAATAGGCTATTTCAACACTGATTAATAGTAAGAAAATGACAAGTAGTGTATAACCTGCTAATCGAACAAAACTGGTTTTTGATTGAAAATAATTGAATAGGTATGTAGCAACTACTCCAATTAAACCAGAAACAACAATCGCCAAAGGCAAATCCGTTTCTTCATTAAAATTATTCAAAAACAGAGACTCTGCTCCAACTGATAGGCCAGACACAAAAAAGCCCATAAAGAAACCCATAAGGAGTAATAAAAATACTCTCTTGGATTCCGGCTCTTCTGCATTTAAAATGTTGAGGACCAGCTTCTTCAATTGAACTTAATTTTCTTAGTTTAACATCTAAATTAAGTCAAATATTCATATTGTAATATATTTTCTGTAAAAAAGTACTTTTTATTTCGATGAGCGGTAAATTTGGGAGGATGGTTTTCAATAAGTGTTGTAACACCTATCCATTCTTGAGTAAGATTTGCTGACCAAAATCACAATAATTGAAATTAAATTGGCTGATGAATTAAACCCTACATCTTTTTAATGGATAGTTAAGATTTAATACATGTTTTACTCTTCCTCATTTGATTTTATTTTTCTTATATATCTATTCAAAACAAAAGCAGCTGTCCAAAACGCTAAGGCCACTAGAGTATATTCCATAGCTTGCTCTCCTGCATAGCGCAAACTATAGTAAAACACCATAATCATGATGGCAACCAAGATCCAATAAATAATTCTCAATATTTTCGTGAATTCCATTTTTCTCTATTTCAATAGTTCATAAGCAGCCTCCACATAGGTATAAACATCATTTGGATGTTCATCTGTATAAAGCTTGCTTCTACTTTTTCCTAATCTTACAACCACAGCATTTTTGTCTTTTAACACAAAAATATATTGTCCTAAAATACCTCTTGCATATGGAATTTGCTTTCCATTATAGTTCAAAATCCACCACTGATAACCATAATGAGGAATGCGTTCTCCAGACCTGATCAAGCGCGCTGGCATGGTGGCCATTTCAATATAATCAGCTGGTACTACTTGTTCACCATTCCAGTTTCCTTTATTCAAAACCAACTGACCAATTCTAGCAAAATCTCTGGCAGTACTATTAAAACAACAAAATGCTTTTTCCATTCCTCCTTCTTTATCTAAACTCCAAAGCGCATCATGTTCAGCTCCTATTTTTCTCCATAAGCGGTTTGTAGCATAATCGCTGATAGATTGCCCTGTAGCCGCTTCCAATACCTCAGCTAAAATTTGTGTATTGATACTTTTATAAGCAAATTCTTGAGACGGTTTATTCGAAACCTCTAATTCTGCCACTAATTTCTTTAAGTTATTTCCATAATAGGCATCAGTTGTTTTGGAAAAAGGGCTCATATAAGCTTCATTCCAATCAATGCCAGAACTCATGGTTAACAGATTTTTAATAATGATTTTTGACTTTTCACCTTCGTTAAAAGATTCTATAAAATCGGAAACAGGCTGAAATACGCTTTCTATTTTTCCTTCATCAATAGCAATTCCCACTAGCAAACTCACTATACTTTTGGCTGCCGAAAAGGAATTGGATATTTCATTTTCATCATATCCTAAATAATATTTTTCATAAAACAGTGCTGTGTCTTTCACTACCAAAAAGGCAGTGGTTTCGTAATCATCTAGCTTATCTTGATAAGTTCGCCCCATTTCATATTGATTATATTGAGGGGATTTCTCCCAAGGCTGCGGATCACTTGCAGCTACTGTCCTATTCTCAAAAATTTCATAATCATCAATATTGGCAGTTAAATGAAGAAGCGCTTTTTGTGCGTAATTGGGCAAGAAGAAGTAAATAATTCCTAATAGTATGACTACCAAAATGCTGTAGCCGCCAATCTTTTTCAACATAGTAATTTTGCTTTTTTAGAATAGATGTAAAAATAAGGTTTCAAAATTCATTTTTTAGCATTAATCTAAAATGAATTTATAAATCAACATTTCTCTTCTACCTTCGTAATGATTATCTTGTTGAATAAAATAAAACTTAATTTAATTAATATGAAAAAAGGACTTTTAATCACCATAGGCGTAATAGCCGTTATTGTTTTTATTCTTTATCGAGTATTTGCAGGTTCGTATAACAAAATGGTCACAAAAGAAGAGCAAGTGACTGGAGCTTGGTCACAAGTAGAAAATGTATACCAAAGAAGGGCAGATTTGATTCCTAATTTGGTGAATACCGTGAAAGGATACGCTGATTTTGAGCAAGAAACTTTGCAAGGAGTTATTGAAGCAAGATCAAAAGCAACAGGCGTAAATGTAAATGCTGATGATTTAAGTCCTGAAAAATTGGAACAATTTCAGCAAGCACAGCAAGGATTAAGTTCTGCTTTATCTCGATTGATGGTAGTGGTAGAGAGATATCCAGACTTAAAAGCGAATCAGAATTTCATCAAATTGCAAGATCAGTTGGAAGGAACAGAAAACCGAATTGCAGTAGAAAGAAGACGATTTAATGAGGTGACACAGGAATACAACACTTACATTAGAAAATTTCCTCAAACAATGTTAGCTGGAATGTACGGCTTTGAAAAGAAAGGCTATTTTGAAGCGGATGAAGGTGCGGATGAGGTTCCTGAAGTGAGTTTTGATTAAAAACGTTAAGGCAAGTTAAGGCTTCTGAACCATATTCAGAAGCCTTTTTTTTTGACAATAATAGTTATATTAAATGCTATTGTAATTTAAATTACCGTAATCTACATTACAATATAACAACTAAATCTATTTGAATAGATTGCATCTATACTCATATCAATAATGAAAGAATTAGATTTCCTCATTGCTCAAAATAATAACTATTGCTTTTCTGCATCGTAAATCATTTGAGATTTATTAACTTTAAACCATGGCAAAAGACGCATTTACCGAAGAGGAAAAAAAACGAATTGTAAACGCAATTAAAGAAGCGGAAAAAAACACATCTGGAGAAATCCAAGTGCATTTGGAAAACCACTGCAAGGAAGATGTAATGGATCATGCAGCCCATATTTTCAAAACCTTGAAAATGCACAAAACCGAACTGCGCAATGGCGTTCTATTCTACATGGCCATCAAAGACCATAAATTTGCCATTTTAGGAGATGCTGGAATCAACAATAAAGTGCCTGAAAACTTCTGGGATGATATAAAAGAACATATGCTTTCACATTTTAAAAATGGAGATTTAACTGCAGGGCTGAGTGAAGGCATCAAAATGGCAGGCGAGCAATTAGCTGCTCATTTTCCTTATCAAAAAGATGATGAAAATGAATTGCCTGATGAGATTTCTTTTGGAAAGAATTGATGATGCTACTTTTTTTTAGTTATTATAATCCAATTGGCACTCCCTTCCGATAGCCTTAGGCGGGTTTTTAGCTATGAAACGCCCCTTTTGTTCCTAAAGCAAGCTGTTGTATTCCGTGCAAGAGGCACAAGTAACGATCACTAGCCAAGGCCTAGCGATAGACCAGCTATTTTGAATTTACTTCCCAATCTCCCCCAAGTGCGTAAACTTAAAGCCTTTCTCATACTTTAAGCCGTAGCCAAATATTCTGTCCATGCTGGCATGGCCGAATAGAATAATACCTGAAAGCAATAAGTAATCATTAGTCAACCACCAGCCTATTGAATACACTAAAATTGCAATCCCTTTGTGATGGAAGAGATTATAAGCAAAAGCGCCTATTTTGTCACCAAAGATATACCCTATCATTCCAATGTCTGGTGCTAAAATTAAAACAGGAAACCACCACCAAGCAAAAGGAAGCTCGGCAAAAAGCAAAATGGATAAAGCAAACATTGCAGCTTCTTCCAAGCGAATTAAGTCTTTCATCAGCACTACAATAAAATTAAAAAATTAACCGATCAAGCGCATCAACTCTTTTCGGCTTTTGTGATAGGCATCATTAAAGCGTGAAAGAATTAAAGCATAACTGGCTACTAATATAATAATAGGAAAAATTATAGTTAACCAATCATCTCTTTGAGCAAATGAGATGATTGAAAAAAGAACCATTAAAATGATCCAGAAAATCAGGAAATACTTAACGCTAGGAAAAAGGCTAAATTCTAAATGAACTAAACTCCCGCTATCACCTCCTTCTACTTTACCCTTGATTAAGGGTAAAAAATTATTAGGTCTGTTTACTATTTGAGAAATAGCAAATTTATTTATGCCCACTTTTCCATTAAATAAATAAGCTTCGGCTTCAATATCATCTAAAGACTGGTTTTTGAAGGATTGATATTTCACAGGCTTTACGGCCAGCTCCATGCGTCTTATGATTTCTTTTTCCCCTAAAGGACTAAGAAACATTTCCGATTTAGCTGGCCATAACTGCATTATTTAATTGCAATACAGCTAATTTCTACATTCACGTCTTTAGGTAAACGTGCTACTTCAACCGTTTCTCTTGCTGGCGGGTTTTCTTTAAAATACATGCCGTAAGCTTCGTTTATTGTAGCAAAATTACCCATATCCTTTACGAAAATACTGCATTTTACCACATCAGAAAAGCCCATTCCTGCTTCTGAGAGAATAGCTTCAAGGTTTTTCATGACCTGATGGGTTTCCTCTGTGATATTCTCATTAATCAATTCTCCTGATTGTGCGTCCAAGGCTATTTGTCCTGAAACATATAATGTATCCCCAGCTAAAATTGCCTGATTATAAGGTCCGATTGGTGCAGGTGCTTCTTTTGTTTGAATGATTTGTTTACTCATCTCGCTTTTTATGATTAGTTCCTTAACTTTGGTTCAAAACTAACAAATTATGAAGATACTTGTTGTTGGAGACCCCAAAAACCAAGAGGAAATCACAGCAAAATTTGGTGAAAAACACCAAATTCTTTCTTTTGACGATTTAACAGAGATTACAAAGGAAGCTTTTTTTGAAGCAGATGTAGTTTTTGATTTTTTCGTGGCAGAAGAACCTGAAGCACTTACATTTTATGAGCAACGTCCAGACTTGACCATATTCACCCATATGGCGGTGAGCTCTTTCGGAAATTTACAAATCTTTCAACATCAAACCCAAAATACCGTTTTCGGATTTAATGGTTTGCCTACATTTATCAACAGAAGTGTTTTAGAATGTACACTTCAAAATGAACAGGAAAAAGAGAAATTAAATCTAATCTGCGGTAAGTTAGAGACTGATTTTGAAATAGTGGAAGACAGAGTGGGAATGGTTACGCCTAGGATAATTTGCATGGTTATTAATGAAGCCTATTATACCGTTCAGGAAGGAACTGCAGAAAGAGAAGATATTGATTTAGGGATGAAACTCGGCACTAATTATCCATTTGGTCCTTTTGAGTGGTGTGAGAAAATTGGACTCGTAAAAGTTTATGAACTTTTGGAGGCCATTTACGATGACACTAAGGAAGAAAGGTATAAAATCTGTCCTAAATTAAAGAAAGAATATTTAGCTTTAGTAGAATAATAAAAACAAACTTTTTAACTTAAAAAGTACACTTTATGGCACATAATGAAGAATATAGCCTGTTTGAAGATGTGTGTAGTTTCGTTGACGATGCTGCACAACATATGAAATTACATCCAGGACTATTAGAACAAATCAAGCAATGCAACAGTATTTACAAATTCCACTTCCCCATCCGATTGGAAGATGGCTCTTATCAAGTGGTGAAAGGCTACCGAGTGCAACACTCTCATCATAAGCTTCCAACTAAAGGTGGTATTCGATTTAGTGAGATGGTAAATGAACAAGAAGTAATGGGCTTGTCAGCATTGATGACTTACAAATGTGCGATGGTAAATATTCCATTTGGTGGAGCCAAAGGAGGAGTAAACATTGATCCCTTACAATATAATGCTGGGCAGCTTGAAAAAATCACAAGGAGATATACTTCTGAATTGATCAAAAAGAAATTTATCGGACCTGCTATTGACGTACCAGCTCCTGATTATGGAACTGGCGCAAGAGAAATGGCCTGGATAGTAGATACTTACGAAGCATTCAACCCTGAAGCTATTAATGCTAAAGCTTGTGTGACTGGTAAGCCGCTTTCCCAACACGGAATTGAAGGAAGAACAGAAGCTACTGGTATGGGGGTATATATCGGAATCAGAGAAGCAGTAAGTGTTGAGGATGATATGAAAGAGTTAGGCTTAAAAACAGGTCTGAAAGATAAGAAAATCATTATTCAAGGATTGGGTAATGTTGGATTCTATACTGCTAAATATTTAAAAGAAGCAGGTGCCAAAGTTATAGGAATTGCAGAATGGAATGGCGGTATTTGGGATGAGGAAGGAATAGATATTGAATCCTTAAAAAATTATCAATCAGCAAATAAAACTTTTGATGGCTATGGTAAAGGAAAGTTTATTGAAAATTCTGTTGAGATAATGGAATACCCTTGCGATATCCTAATTCCAGCAGCTTTAGAAAACCAAATTACTAGCGAAAACGCTCCAAGAATTCAAGCTAAAATAATTGGTGAGGCTGCTAATGGTCCAATTACTAAAGAAGCTGAAAAAATACTACTAGATAAAGATATTTTGGTCATACCTGATATGTATTTAAATGCAGGTGGTGTGACAGTTTCTTATTTTGAGTGGTTGAAAAACCTATCAAGAGTTTCATTTGGTAAATTGGAGAAACGCTATGACATGGAAAAATATAAGTTCTTGGTAGATAGCATTGAAAATGCTACAGGCGATGCCTTTAATCAAGAACAAAGAGACTCAATCATTAGAGGAGCAAGCGAGCGTGATTTAGTAAATTCAGGTTTGGAAGAAACCATGGTAACTGCCTATCATGATATGAATCAAAAAAGAAAAGATAAAAAAATCAAAAGCTTAAGAACTGCTGCTTTCATTTTAGCAATTGATAGAATAGCGGTTAGTTATACTGATATGGGAATATTCCCTTGATCAATCATCTTTAAAATCTGTCAGGTTAAAGTGAACCTGACAGATTTTTTTAGGATTTTCCTTCTTGGTCCAAACGGACGCTTGAACTAGTAGCAGACTCTTTCTAAAGCATTTTTCATATTATCCAACCGACACCCCTATAATCCCCTCCAGGAGATAATTATCACAGATTTTATTCAGTAGTAAATAATATGTTTCATCACTATTGTTTACAAGGAAAAACAAAAGGCTCGAAATAATCAATTTAGCAAACAGAAGGATTTCTATGGACTTTCCTTGTCAGCTGGGGAGAATAAATGGGCCTTATTTCATCCCAGGTTGTTTTATTTCATAGCCAGTTTTCTCCTTTTCTTCTTTTACCATTTCTTTCACATCTTCTAGCAGTTTTTTAGCATCGTAGATAATACCGTCTTTAATGGTGTATTTCACTCCTCCAGCTCTAATTACCTCATTATCTTCTGTCAATTTAATAGCGCCCGTTCCATAAAGCACCTTCAGATTTTCTAATGGGTTTTCCTCTACAATGACAAAATCAGCCATTTTACCAATCTCAACTGTCCCTATTTTATCTTCCATTCCTAATGCTTCTGCACCATTCAAAGTAGCCGACATCATAATTTCTAAAGGATGAAAACCCGCTTCTCTCAATAATTCCATTTCACGGATATAAGCAAATCCATATAGCTGGAAAATAAAGCCCGAATCGGAACCAGTGGTGACTCTTCCTCCTCTGTTTTTGTATTCGTTTACAAATGTCATCCACAATTGATAATTTTTTCGCCAGCTGGTTTCTTCCTCTGTACCCCAATAATGCCAATATGATCCATGCGATATTTTGCTGGGTTGATAGAATTCCCATAGCGATGGTAGCGTATATTCATCATGCCATTCCGCTCGACTGGTTCGCATCAAATCACGACTGGCTTCATAAATATTAAAGGTAGGATCCAAGGTCAAATCAAGTTCCAATAATTCATTCATTACCTCATTCCATTTATCAGAATAGGGCGGTGCAGCCTGCTCCCATAATTTTCCTGCTTCGGAAAAACGGTCTTGTTCATTTCTGTAATTATAATCTAGTTTGTAATGTTGAACTGTTCTGTCCGTGAATAAAGCTTCTGGTAATCCATACCAATGTTCCATGGTGGTCAAGCCTGCTTTAGCTGAGTTCAAAACATTCCAACGCGCTACATCCATTTGTGCATGATGCATAGCAGAACGTAATCCTAAACTTTTATTTTCTTCTAATGCGGCTTGCATGATTTCAGGTCTTGCTCCAAAAAACTTAATTCCATCAGACCCCTTTTCAGCATTTTCCTGCACCCATTTTCTGGCCATTTCAACAGTACTTATGGGCGATTTACTTCCTTGCCCGAATTCGGTATAAGCCACAATTCTTGGAGCTGTAATTTTATTTTTAGCAGATTTTGCTTTGTGCTCCAAAACCCAATCTATCCCATTTCCTGAATATGGATCTCTTATAGTGGTAATTCCATGACCCATCCATAATTTAAAAACATATTCAGCAGGAGTTCCCTGAGCTTCTCCACCAATATGGCCGTGCATATCAATAAAGCCAGGCATTAAGTACATACCAGAAGCATCTAATTCTTTGCCCCCCTTTTGTAATTCTGGTCTTTTATCTTCATTTATTTCCACACCAGGATAGCCCACAGTCTTAATTTCAACAATCTTATTTTGCTCCACTACTATATCTACAGGACCAACAGGAGGAGCACCATTTCCATTTATTAAGGTGACGCCCCTGATAATTAGTTGAGGCCATGGGCCTTCTCCTTCTGTTCTTTCAGGAGCATCTTTAATTTGTGCCAAAATTGGAAATTGAATCAGTACAATGAATAACGATAAAATTAGCTTTCTCATAAATATCTCTTTTTCTAAGAATTCTAATATAGGAAAGTTTAAATGAAGAAGAGGTCGCTATTTGAAGAGTGGATATTTTAATCGATGGAAGTTTACTGTCCTCATTATAAAATCCATTTTCCAATATAGAAAATCAAAAAACAAGCTTCCAACGAAAAGCCCATCGCCAACCTAATTCGTAATTTTTAATTTCTGCTAATTGTAAAATCTCTTTCCATTCTTGTTTGGTGAATGCTCTCCAAACTGAAAGACAAGCATCATTTTGCACCATAGGAGATTTGCTGAAAAGCCGAGTAATCCATTTTATAGAATAGTAAGCAAAGTGATGCCTATGCAGGTCATTAATGATTACTTTATCGGATTGATCACGAAACTGTTTTAACAATTTGATAAGATCATTTTGGGGGAAATGATGAAGGAAAAGTGTGCATGTCAATACATTAAACTTTCTGTTTTTAAAGGTCTCTGAAAAAATATTTTCAGCATGAAAAAATATTTCAGGATAGTCTTTGCAATGCTCCTCTGCATAAGAAATCACATTAGGATTAGCATCAAAACCATGTAATTGAACTTTAATTTTTTGAGTTCTACACCATCTAGCAATTTTCAAAAGCATTTCTCCGCTCCCACAGCCTAAGTCTGCAATTTTCCATTCTTTGTTAGGCTGTGATCTGAAAATTTCTTTAACTGCCTTCAGGGTTATCGCATTCCCTCCTAACCAATGATTGATAATATCCAATTCTTTTAAAGCACGATAAAGAGAAGGGCTATCATCAGATAAATCATCCATGATTTCTTCTTCTTCCGAACGATAGGATAGATCAACTTTTTTCATAATTCCACTCGCTCTAAGAGCATGCTTTCCATGGTCAAGCCTGGTCCAAAGGCAAAGCTTAAGACTTTATCATTTGGTTGGATTTTATCCCTCATCTCATCCAAAACAAAAAGAACAGTGGGCGATGACATATTCCCAAACTCCCGTAAGACTTTATACGCAGAATCATTTATTTCAGCAGGTAATTTCAACCCTTTTTCTACAGCTTGCAATATCCTTTTCCCGCCAGGATGTATGGCAAAATGGTTAATGTCTTTTATGGTTAATTGCAGTTTTTCCATTAGTTCTTCACCTAATTTAGCAATATTTTGAGCAATTACCTCAGGAACATAACTACTTAGCCTCATCTCAAAACCTAAATTTCCGATATTCCAAGCCATCTCCTGCTCAGAATTACCTTCCACTATACTTCTAAAAGCTTTTATTTCCAATGCTTGTTCCGTTTTTTCATTACTAACCACTACAGATGAAGCCCCATCTCCAAAAAGAGTGTTTGCTAATATATTATCTTCTGAAAAAGTAGATTGAAAATGAATGGTGCATAATTCCACACAAACGATCAAAACCTTTGAGTCCTTCTCAGAGCGGGCTATATGATGAGCTGTTTTTAATGCATTAAAGGCAGCAAAGCATCCCATGAATTGAATGGAAGTCCGTTCAATATTTGGATTCAATCCTGCATTTTTAATTAATTGAATATCAAGTCCAGGTGCAAACATACCTGTGCAACTCACGGTAATTAAATGTGTGAATTCATTCGCATTGTACTTTTTAAAAACTTTCTCTAAGCTTTTTTGTGCCAAGGGCAGAGCATGTTTTGCAAATAATTGCATTCGGTCTGCTGTATTAGGTAGCGATTTTCCATTATCTAATTGGGGATAAAATAACCAATCTTTATCATCTGAAAATTGATAATCTGGAATTACGGTATGTCTTTTTTGTATGCCTGACATCCTAAAAACAGCTTTTAACTTTCGGCTATTCTCTTCGTTTAATTGCATGGCTTTCTGCATAAAGCCCGCTATATCATTTTGAGTAATGTTTAATTCTGGATTGGCAGGAGAAATCAGGTTGATGTATGGCATAGATAGCATTTGATTGTTTATATTAACCGAAATATTTGACTTTTGTTACCATGAAAAAAGCTGTTCACATCCTTAGGCATTTAAGGATTCCTTTTTCTTTCTTTCTATTGCCCGTATATATCTTCGCTTTAGGAATCAGCCCAAATATTGCAGGGGACAGAATTCTCTTAACATTCGTAATATTGCATTTTTTCATCTACCCAGCTAGTAATGCTTATAATTCCTATTTTGATAAAGATGAAGGTAGTATTGGCTTGATAAAAACGCCACCTCCTGTTACCACCGGATTATATTATACAAGTTTGATCTTCGATTTCATAGGCTTTGCTTTGGCATGGCTAATAAGTATGGAGTTTGCACTTCTAGTCTTTATTTACGGATTGGCTTCGAAGGCTTATAGCCACCCTGGTGTTCGTCTTAAAAAGTATCCTTGGTTAGGTTGGATGGTTGCTGGCTTTTTCCAAGGAGTATTTACTTTTTATATGGCTTATGTGGGTATAAATGATTTCGGATGGGAAATAGCTTTGAAATGGAAAGTCATTTTACCTGGTTTATTAACTTCCGCATTTTTATGGGGCTCTTTCCCAATGACACAGATCTACCAGCATAATGAAGATGATAAAAGAGGAGATTATACCCTCTCTCTATTATTAGGTATAAAAGGTACGTTCTTATTTACTTTGGTTACTTTTCTTCTAGCTACCTTAGGCTTTGAGTATTATTTTCTGAATTACCACACTGAAAAAATGGCCATTGCCTTTTTATTATTCATGGCACCTACCGTTCTCTATTTCTTAATTTGGTTTGCGATTGTACACAGAAATGAAAAACATGCTAATTTCGGATGGACTATGGGATTAAATCTTATTTCTGCAATTTGCCTAAATGCATTTTTCATTTATTTCTTTTTGCAGACCAGCCATTTGTATCAGTTGAATATGTGAATAAAGATTTTAAGATAATTGAAAGCCGATCATTTTAATTCGAAAATACAATAAAGCCTAATTGTAAATTAAGACCCAAGAAAAATGTAGGCTGCCAAGATGTAAATTCAATACCTGGCTGAATAGCCAAGTCAAAGTTCAATCTTTTAAAGAAGCTTCTTTGCAATCCATAGGATAACATTAAATCTAATACAGCAGGACTATTTCCGATTCTGTCTGAATTACTATAAAAAAAACTTTGATGGTAAAACCTTGCGGTAAATCCCACATAGTTTGCGGAATTGTAATTGATATTTTTATCCATTGCTGCCCTTTTATCTAAGTTATGATAAAACCTAGGTTGTACAGAGATTTGGGGTGTTAAAACATACCATGGACTTACACCATATATTGCTTGGGAAGTTGTCCCACCGCCACCAAAAACCCGTAGCCCAATGATGTTATATAGTGAAATATGATGGCCCAATTTCTTTTCATAAGATATTCCTATACCGTTTGGCGAGCCTATCTCAAACTTTATTAAATTCTCACTCACAGTAGCGGACTCTCCTTTTATAAGTGCTGCGGGTTTGTCTTGAGCTTTTAAATCAATTGTACTAATCAAACTAATAGCAAATAATATGATTGAATATCTCTTCATTTTAAAAAATTAATAGTTATAAAAATGCTGGTTCGTTTTACACTCTAAAGATGATAAAAATTAACTTAATCATTAAGAGAAAAGTTAAATTTCTAAACTTATACCATTCTCTCCGTATACTATGAGATAACTATAAACACAAAATTATGAACATATTAGTAATTGGAGCCAACGGTAAAATTGGACAGAAAATAGTCAATAAAATTCATAGTAATTCACCGCATGATGCCATCGCAATGGTGAGAAAGGAATCACAAAAAGATCAATTTGAAAAGAAAGGAATCAAAACAGTTATAGGTGATCTGGAAAAAGATTTCAGTCACGCTTATGAAGGAAATAATGCAGTAATTTTCACCGCTGGAAGTGGTGGCCATACAGGTGATGATAAAACCAAAGCGATTGATCAACAAGGTGCAATCAAAGCAATTGATCTAGCTGTTCAACATAAATATATTCGCTTTATGATGGTGAGTGCTTTTGGTGCTGACTTTAATCCATCTGAATGGCCTGAAAAAATGGCAAGTTATTATAATGCCAAATCAGCAGCAGATGATTATTTGCAACAGACTGGTTTAAATTATACGATTTTTAAACCTGGGGCATTAACTGATGATGAACCAAAAGGTAAAGTTGATTTTGGTGAAAGAACTGATGAAAGAACTGGTTCCATTCCGCGTTGGGATGTAGCTGATGTATTAGTAAAATGCTTAGAAGCCGAAAATACTTATCGTAAATCACTTGAATTACTTTCGGGTCCGCATAGAATTGAAGAAGCGATAGAAAACGTTAAATAATTAATTATAACTTTTCCAAAGCTCACAACTTTGGAAAAGTTTTTTACTTATGGCAGAATACCTCCCTCATCATTTAAAGGTGATAAATTTGCTATTTACCTTTTCTTTTTCTCGTTGAGAGGTCTTTGCATCTCCACGTCTCTCGATTAAAATGCGGGACAGGTTTTGCGAGAGTTACCTCAAGCTTTTGGCTTGCATAGGTTTTCGGCTTTGCTGAAATGAAGGAACTAACTCAGAACCTCATGCAAAATTCGAAGTGATTTAATTTCTTTAAAGGAATGACTGTGGATTTGATAGAAATGAATTAAAATTTTTAGCAATTGCTGTCTTTGTTCTCCATTGATTTTCAAATCATATGTTATATCATTTGCTAATAACTCCTCCAATTTCACCAATTCATCTGGTCTTAATTTAATCTGATGATAATGCGAAACTTCATCCAGAATTTCAACGGCACCAGATGGCTTGAATCCTAAATAAGTAGATAGCTGAGCTAGAAACTGTAAATGAAAATTGATATAATCCTCTTCCTTTTGGTCAAAATAAGTGAGGCTATCATGAATAAAACCGAACATCATAGGATTATCCTCTTCCTCCCCACGTAGAATATGATTTAGAAACTCCGCTAAGAAAATACCAATTGAAGATTTAATAATTTCATAAGGAATAGAGCGATAAGGCGGATTCACTTTAATTTCCGACATGCGGTTGATGCTGCTATTGGTCTTTTTATAAACCACTAAATCAAGCAAAGTTAAAGGCTGGAAAATAGCCATTTTATGTTTGGCTTTTGCCTTACGGACGCCATTTTCAATATAGGATTGTATACCGAATTTTTCTGTATATACCTGAATGATGAGCGAGCTTTCACCATATTTTACATGTCCGAGTACTATGCCTTTGGTCTTGTGAAGCATTTAGTTTCCTTTAATTCTATTGCAAATTAAGATGAATTTTGAGATTAAAGTGATAGTCTAAATATATGAGGATTTATTTAGTCCAAACAAACTCAGCTAAACTCTTAGCTCGCCTTAAATCAAGGAGAGACCATGAAATTTTTCGCTAAAGCGAAAAAGCTTTTGCTTTTTTTGTTTCCTTTTGTGGTTAAAAATTAAGCTTGTTAAAATATACTACTGGTAGCAAATTTCCACCACAAAAGAAATAGAAGAACACAATAGAAAATAACCAAGGTTATTTTTCGTCATCCAATATACGTTTCAATCAAGGAAGTAAAGCAAATTTAGTTTGGTAAGTTTCCGTCCCATCTGGGTTGATAGAAAAAACCAAATACACACCACTTTTAGCTCTGAAGCCTGAATAATTCCCTAAATCCCATGAAAATGTTCCACCATTAGCTTTCCCTTTATGAATAAGGTTTCCTGCTATGTCGGTTATCATCACTTCATTGTTATAAGCCAAACCTCGGATAGTAACCGTATTATCAGCTGATAGCCTTACTGGGTTTGGAAATACCTCCACATCAGTATGGAATGCACCCGCGCGGGTGGCATCCGTTCGGTATGAAAGAAATTGAGATGATGAACTTATGAAAAGCTCTCCATTTAAAGGATTGACCACCATTTGCTGAATATCATTATTCACAATTGGGCTATTTGATCTTCTCAAATGCAGGATATTTCGTTCTGTATCTTCATCAAAAAGCCATAAGCCATCTCGGGTACTCATCCATTTTCTATTACCTCCATCTATGGTTATATGATTAACAGGAATTCCATCGAAAAGGAAAAAGCCTTCAAATATCGGTTGGGAAGCATCCACATTTTCATCTTGCAATACACCTTGAAAGCGATTAAAAAAAGCAACTCCACTTTCAGTAGCAATCCATAACTGCCCACTTAAACCCATTGCCAAATCCTTAATTTGATTATTCGGCAGATTCCCATTTCCCAATACGGTGTTCAGCCTTCTTTCTTCACCGCTCTCAGGATTGAAAACAAAAATGCCTGAATTAGTGGCAAGATAATGGTCTCCATTTGGGACAATCAAATAATCATTAATTCTATTTTTGGCTGGCAAATTCATTTCTAAAACATCACCAGTATCAGGATTGAAAAGAGCGTATAAATTATTCTCTGTTTTTACCAATGCCCAATAACTAGCTTGCGGACTTTCCGCTAAGCTGACCCATTCCGTAATGATTGAATCTCCCAAATTTAGTGAGCTGATGTTTTCTGTGTCCCAACTAAATAACCCTTCTGCCTCACTAAGGAAAATACCATTTCCGGAAATGAGGTCTAAAGCAACATCCCTGAAAAGTGGTAAGTCTTTTCCTTCAGTGTCTTTTCCAGTATATGCCCATTTGCCATTTTCAAAATATGAAAAGCCTCCTGTACTTTCTGCTAAATGAAAAGTAAATTGTTCTAATTGATGGAGACTTTGGGTTTTACCTTTTGTTCCTTGAGGTGTTAAAGTTTCAGTTGCTCCATCCTGATAGCGGATTAAGCCTGAGGTTTCTTCAGCAAGGAAAAACTGACCCCCGAAAAAATTAAAATCATGGATTTGATTTGTTTCTGTAACAGTAAAAGCAAATTCAAATTTGCTCTCTTTTAACTGGAAAATCTGATTAGTTAAAGATAAATAAAGCTCATTATTTACCACTTTTAATTGCTGAATAGAAGCATCTGTTCCATAAATACTTTCCCAATTATCATTTTGTATTTGATAAACGCTGTCATTTTCCGCCCAACCATAAAGGTTTCCCTCATAAAAAACTGTTTTCAAAAGTGATGTTCCTTCATTATCAATGGAATCTCTATTCCAATTTTGAAAATCCTTTAGGTTTATATTTCCCGATAAATCACCAGTCAATAATCCTTGGGCTGTACTCAGATAAAGTTTCTCGTCATGGGTACTAATATCATTTATTTTGATTGTTTCACCATTCACTGCCAAATCAAGAAAGGCATTTATTAATTCGTTTTCTTTGGAATTGTACAAAACCACTCCAAAATCTGTAGCCAGATAAATAATATCAGATACTAATACTGCTCCATTAATCATTTTATCTCCTCTCAGATCGGATTCATAAATTTCTCTGAAAGTGGTGATGCTTAAATCTTCATCCATTACATCCATTAAACCATCTTCATAGCCAATTAATAGTAAATCATTCGTCACTTTCAGCATGCTGATGTTGACACTGCTTAAACCATCTGTAGTACTTAAAGTATTCAGACTTCCATCTTCGGTGTCGAAATAAAAAAGTCCGTTACTAGTAGCGCAGAAGACTTTACCATCAAAAACAGCCGTTATTTCAGCAGTAGAGTAATCCGCATGATTTCTCCAACTGCCCATTGGAATATCCTGAGCAGAGATACTCCATGAAAAGAAAATAAGTAATAAATAAGAGATTGATTTGAGCATGGTTCTTCTAATGCATTGAATTATGTTGTCAAATATAAGGATTAGTGGTTAAGTTATTGCGCCCGCTAACCCCCAAAAGGGACTCCACGGATTTACATAAGTAGAAAATAATAAATTTTACCTCTATTATATTTCATTTTTATATCAAAAATTCAATCGAATGATACAATATCAAATTAAAAAACTGAAGAAACTCAGTGCGCATTCCCCTTTTGGGAGTTAGGGGGCATTAAAACACTTCCTACACCTCGGTTCATATTTATCTTTCTCACCTAGCATAACTTTTTGCTTTTCTTCGCTAAGGCGGTAGGAGTAAGAGGCAATTCCTCCACATTTCACGCAGATGGCGTGAACTTTGGTCACGTATTCTGCCGTTGCCATCAATTCAGGCATGGAGCCAAATGCTTTTCCACTAAAATCCATATCCAAACCTGCTATGATGACTCTTTTACCTTGATTTGCCAATGTATTCACAACCTTCACTATCTCCGCATCAAAAAATTGGGCTTCATCAATCCCAACTACTTCTGAATTTCCAGAGAACAATAATATATCTTCTGCAAAATCAACTGGAGTGGAGCGAATTTTAGTTTTATTATGGGAAACTACTTCTGATTCATCATAGCGGGTATCAATTTTAGGCTTGAAGATTTCTATTTTTTGTTTGGCAATAAGTGCACGATTAAGCCTTCGGATAAGCTCCTCCGTTTTCCCGCTAAACATAGAACCACAAATCAGTTCTATCCAACCTTTCCCCTTACCGCCTTCTTCTCTTCCTATATGTGGTTCTACAAACATGTTTTATAATTTGCTTTTACGTTGTCTTAAATATATTACTGGTCCGTTTGTCACCGACCAAGGATGAGAATTTGAAGTCTCATCCTTGCTAGAAACCCTAAAAATAACCAAGGTTATTTTCTTTTATGTTCTCTCTCTTGTCTCTTTTCCCGATAAATACGAGACAAGTCGTAGTGAGAAATTGCTACCGATTGTAAAGATTACAAACTTTGCTTTTTAACCACAAAAGATTCAAAAGAAAACAAAAGGCTTTTCGCTGTAGCGAAAAACTTGGTACTGTCATATGTCATAACTAAATAGCATTCACCTTCACACTTTAGATATTGTACCCTAAAGGAAGATGGCATTTTAGTCCGAATATTCCATATGCGGAAATTTATTTCGTTCCGCTACTTTTATTTTTATATCACCCAAAACTACCGCCTGACAAGCCAATCTTTCATTGTCCGCCAATCTTTTCTGATTTCTAAACCTTTCTTCAGCAGCCGTTAATTCCCCCAAGTTTTCCATTCCCTCCTCCACTATCATTTTGCAAGTGGTGCACCTTCCTTTTTTTCCACAGGCATGCATCCAATCGATAAAGTTTTCGTGTATAATCTCTAACGCTCTTTTTTCTGTGCTATTAGTGATTATCTTGCGTTCATAAAGGTTGGATATCTCAATTTCAGGCATAAGAATAAATTGCAAAAAAAGTAAATTAAATAATGGAGAGCAAATTAAATCATCAGGCAATTGATGCTTACAGCAAAGCACTAGCAAAACAACTGAGTCAATCTTTCTTCAGTAATTCATCTCACATCAGCGGAAAGGAAATTTTAGAGCTGAGCCCCAACAAACAAATTAATTTGATGGTGCTCAAAAATCTTTTCAGAAAATGGAAAAAAGAGAATGCAAAATTGCAAAGCCCTTATTTCGATTACCATAGCGATGAGGTGAAAAAAGCCATGAAAGATTTCATGAATACGCTCTCTCGTCATATTTATGTTAAAAAAGAACATTTTGAACCTATATTAAAGGAATCAATCAAAGATAGCGTTTTGTTAGCTTTCTCTCCCTATGATTTCTATTCAAAGGAAATAAACCAAAGAGATGACAGCCGCTTGCGCTTATCCGATTTAAAAGATTTGAAAAAATACATCAAATTCAATGATTTTCTATTGGATGGATTAATTGAGAATTTTGAAGCACATAAAGAAAAAGTAGTTTTTAATGATGCTGCTTTTGAGATGTTCAATGAAGTTTGCAGTAATTCTGAAGAACAACCAGCCGATATTCAACCTCTTTTAGCTGAATTTTCTAAAACTTTACCACTTTCTTTAGCGGATATTTATTTGGAAGAAGAAAAAGTGGAAGCAGGTATGTTGAATGACTCTCTTCAAAGCAAAGAAAAACAAACACTTGCCGATAAGCTTTCCAAAAGTGGCGGAAAAAGCATGATGAAAATGCTGACCCTCAACCAGCGTTTTATGTTTGTCAACGAATTATTTGAAGGCAATCAAAATCAATTTCTATCTGCGGTGGAACAAATTGATGGAATGGACAACTATAAAGAAGCTTCCTCCCATGTCAAAAAATCCTTTGCCGATAAATATAGTTGGGATATGGAAACAGAAGAAGTACAGGAGTTTATGGAGTTGGTGGAGAAGCGGTTTGGTCAATAATTGGCTTGGTAAGAGGTACGAGCTGGGAGGCTCCCCAGCACTATGAGCTTGCACCAGCGGCATTTGATTTATACTAATGCCTGACATAGTACTTTAGTAATTTGTTACCTAAAAATAAATAGAATCCGCCAGAGGCGGTAGTAGTTTCCACTTGTGAGACGCTAGCGGAAGAAAATTATTTTCTATCTCCATCCTCTGGATGGTGATAAATACTTGCGCCTATGGCGCTGGATCGAAAGACTGCAAAGTTTCTTTGTCTCCAATCACCTCGTCAAAACTTGCATCCTATGCGCATCCAGCTTTATCAACACAAATAGCAAGATAGTAAATGACCATAACGAAGAACCTCCATAACTAAAAAACGGTAATGGAATACCAGCTACGGGAAAGAGCCCAATCGTCATACCGATATTAATTCCGAAGTGGAAAAAGAAGATGCCTGCCACGGCATAGCCGTATATTCGGGCGAAATTTGATTTTTGTCTTTCTGCTACTACAATTATTCTAACCATGAGCACCAAAAACAAAATAATTAAGACAAAGCTTCCTGCCCATCCGTGTTCTTCTCCTATGGTGCAGAAAATAAAATCAGTGCTTTGTTCGGGTACGAAGTCAAATTTGGTTTGCGTTCCTTCCAAAAAGCCTTTACCAAAAGTGCCTCCTGAACCAATGGCAATTTTAGATTGTGTCACATTCCAGCCATAGCCCAATGGGTCAGCATCTGGGTTGACTAATGCTTTCAACCGGTTTTGCTGGTGAGGCTTCAATACATCTGAAATCACATAATCCACACTTTGAATTACGCCAATTACTAAAACAGCTGCCAAAATGGTAATCCCTATGTTTTTAAGGCGTTTATTGTTAATCACCACTATAATAGTAGCCAATACAATAACTCCTATTGTCAAATAAATTTGGTCTACTAGCAATGTCAAAATGAAAATCAATGCAGCCGACAAGCCTGTAATCACATAAAAAGAAGGGAGCCCTTCTCTGTAATACACCAAAATGAAGCTGATAAAAACTAAGGCTGTTCCTGCATCTCCCTGCATTATGATTAAGCCCATAGGAACCAAAACAAACAGAGAAGATTTAATTTGACCTTTAATTCTATCAAGGCGGACATTATTACTACTAAAATACTTAGCTACAGCCAAGGCAGTTGCAAATTTAGCAAATTCTGAAGGTTGAAGCCGAACAGGTCCTAATACAAACCAGGATTGATTTCCAGCTATTTCAGTACCGATAATTAACACCAAGACTAATAAAACCAGGACCACAGCATAAATGTAATAGGCAAAGGAATCAAAGAACTTATAGTCGAGTATCATGATGGCTATGATGATCACTAAAGAACCTGCAATCCAAATTAATTGCTTACCCGAGTTGAGGTCAAAACTGAAAATATTTTGTTCTTGTTCTGCATCATAGACCACAGCATAGATATTGAGCCATCCTAAAATAACCAGTATAAAAAATACGGCTATCAACAACCAATCTACCCTATTCCAAATGCCATCCTGTCTTCTCATAAATTATTCAAATACGCTTTGGTCATCACATAATTTTCTACCCAAGCTCTGTTGGATGCTACTTCACCTTTTATGTATTTCTCAATCAATAATCCGGTGATGGCAGCAGCAACTCCTCCTCCCCATCCCGCATTTTCTACATAGACAGAAATCGCAATTTGAGGGTTTTCTTTGGGTGCAAAAGCCATAAAAGCAGAGTGATCAAAGCTATTTTTGTTTTGTACAGTTCCTGTCTTTCCTGCTATTTCAATATCTTTAACTCTTGCTACCCTAGCAGTACCATCTACAATTTCACCCATCGCATCCACCACTGTTGTGAAGTGAACAGAATCAATCCCAGTATCTAGTCTATCATACTGTAGTTTATAGTAAGAATCGGGTGTTTCAATTCCTTTTACCATATGTGGGCGAACATAAAACCCTCTATTTGCTAAAATAGAAGCTAAATTGGCTACTTGTAATGGTGTAGTCAATAATTCTCCTTCTCCTATACTTAAAGAATATATGGTATAGAAATTCCAATGGTCTTTTTGATAGTAATAATCATAGTAAGTAGGCCCAGGTACCATGCCTGAGCTTTCATTTGGAATATCGATTCCTAATTTTCGCCCAAAGCCAAGATCACTTAAATAATTATTCCAAGTAGTTAAGCCCACCCTTGCATCTTTATTCATGCCTTCCACTTTTCCTTGCTGAATAATTCTTTTGAACGTTTGATAGAAATATGGATTGCAGGAATATTTAATAGCACCATGCAAATCTTCATTGGTATGGGAACCATGGCAATTAATAATACCTCTATTGCATACTATTCGGGTGGAAGGCACAACTACTCCCTCTTGCAATGCGATTAGAGATTGAACCAATTTAAAAACAGAACCTGGGCGATATTGCGCCATAATTGGCCTGTTAAAAAGTGGCTTTAAAGTATCTTTATTCAGCTTACTGAAATTTTTACTATAATTTCTTCCTGCTAACAGATTGGGATCATAAGACGGGCTATTGACAAAAGCTAAGATCTCTCCTGTTGAAGGTTCAATGGCAACTATACTACCAACCTTATCATCCATCAGGTATTCAGCATATTTCTGCAAATCCAAATCGATGGTGGAAACCAAATTATTTCCAGGAACTGAAAGTGTATCAAATTTACCATCATTAAAGGAACCTTTTTCAATTCCTCTAACATTCACTAACTTATATTTTACTCCTCTTTTTCCTCTAAGTTCTTCTTCATAAGCCGCTTCAATTCCTGAGATTCCGATAAAATCACCTTGTTTATAATAATTGGTAGTATCTCTTTCCAATTGTCTTTTACTTACCTCACCTATATACCCAAGTCCGTTTGCTAAAACAGGCTCAGGATATTTTCGAACAGTACGGGCAACAGGATAAAATCCTTGATATTCTACTAAGCGAGTTTGAATTTTAGCAAATTCTTCATTGCTCAATTGTGGATAAAAAAGGGATTGTTTGATGTAGGAATATCCTTTAGCCTTTTGGATTTTCGCTTCAAATTCCTCTTTAGTGATATCCAACAAGTTACAAAAAGCAGTAGTATCCTGAACCTCCACTTCTTTTGGCACTACCATAATATCATAAACCGGAGTGTTATGAACAATGATTTTATTGTTTCTATCCAGAATCAATCCTCTGTAAGGATATTGCACCACCTTATTAATCACATTATTTTCAGCCGCTAGTTTATAACGACTTTCCATTACCTGAATAGAAAATAATTTCGCCAGGAAAATAATTCCCACCAAAACGATTAAAAATTGAATGATGTACTTCCTGTTTTCTATCATGAAAACCTCCCTTTAGAATAAAATAGATATTGTATAATCACCAACACCAATACGGTCAATAAAGTGCTCATCAACACTTTAGAAATCACATAAAAAAACATATGAAATCCACCTGCTTCTATAAAGAATACTACTGCTAAATGTAAAAACAGTAAGGGAAGTGAATATGCCAAAAACCATGATAAGCTTAGGTCTTTAATGGCCGGGCTATCAACATTTTCATATCCACCTCTTGGAGTAATTGCATTCAACCATATAGGGCGTAGAAAGGCAATCAACGTCATGGCTGCCATATGAGTTCCTAAACTATTATAAAAAATGTCAATGATTAGCCCTGTGAAAAAAGCTAAGAGCAAAAGGTAGTTACGAGAAATTCCCAAAGGAAGCAAAAGCAAAAATCCTACATATACAAAACAGAAAGCACGGTTGTACAACACAAAATTTTGTGCAAACATAATTTGAGATGCCACAAAAAGCACCCAAATCAAAATCTGTTTGAAATTATTACTACTGTTCATATTCTGTTTGCAGTTCCTGTTCCAAAGAATCTTTTTCTTGCTTCAGCTTATTGCCAATTACATATACATAATCCAGACTAAAGAAATCCGCTGAAAGTGCCACTTCTATATCGTAGAAAGTAGCTTCCTCATCAATTTCTACACTTTTAACCGTTCCTAGTTTTACCCCTTGCGGGAAAATGGCATCATAACCAGAGCTTACTACTTGCATTCCTTCCTTCACCTTGATATGGCGAGGCACATACTCTAATGAAATTTCAGTTGGATCTTCGCCTGACCAGTTTGCCGTACATAAAGTCTCCGTTTCATCTATCAGTACTGAAATCAACAAGCTGCTATGCAAAGCTGAATAAGCTGTGGAGAAATTAGAGGACACACTTTTTATTTTCCCTACCACACCTTTTGTATTGATTACGCCCATTCCCTCTTCAATCCCATCTTCGCTTCCTTTATTTAAAGTGAAATAATTTCTGAATCGGTGCACAGAATTATTGACCACTTTCCCCGTGATAAATTCATATTGACCAGAAAGCTTAAAAGGAATATTTGCTGAGTCTAAATCTACTTTGACACTATCCACCGCCAGGCGATTTCTTAAGCGCTCATTTTCCTCCACCAAATTTTTATTGACTTTAGCGAGTTGGAAATAATCCTGCACGGCTTGCTTGTTTTCATATACATTTCCCGCAAAAGCGCTTGAGCTATTAAAATAGGACGCACTGATATAGTCATTATGATTGACTACCAGCCAACCACTTATGACTTCCAATAGCAGAAAGATAAAGAAAGCTCGGTATTGATAAATAAACTGAAATAACCTACGCATTTACCTTTAGGGTTACAGGCAAAAAAATAAACCGCTTTAAAAAGGAAAAAGGAATGCCTTTTATAGGATTCCCTTTTCCAAAAATATTTTGTATTGAATAATTCATTTAACTCATTAAAACTGCTTTGTAATGATTTAAATTTTTCAACGCAATTCCTGTTCCACGAACTACCGCTCTCAACGGATCATCCGCCACATGAATCGGTAGCTTTGTTTTAAGTGCCAGTCTTTTATCAAGTCCCCTTAATAAAGCACCACCACCAGTTAAATGAATTCCATTGTCATAAATATCGGCAGACAATTCGGGCGGTGAAATCTCCAAAGCTTTCAGCACTGCTTCCTCTATTTTAGAAACTGACTTATCAATTGCGAAAGCAATCTCAGAATAAGATACTTTAATTACTTTCGGGATACCTGTCATCAAATCACGTCCGCGGATTTCATAATCTTCAGGACCGTCATCCAATTCGGTTAAAGCAGCACCTACTTCAATTTTAATTTTCTCTGCAGAACGCTCTCCTATTAAAAGGTTATGCTGTCTACGCATATAATCTAAAATGTCTTTGGTGAAAGTATCACCTGCCACTCTGATGGATTGATCACATACAATTCCTGAAAGGGCTATTACAGCAATTTCCGTAGTACCTCCACCAATATCCACTACCATGGAACCAATGGGTTGCTCGATGTCAACCCCTATACCGATACTTGCAGCAATTGGTTCATGAATCATGTAAACCTCTTTTGCTCCTGCATGCTCAGCTGAATCTCGAACAGCTCTTTTTTCCACCTCAGTAATACCTGAAGGAATACAGATCACCATTCTATGAGAAGAAGGCATGAAACTTCTTTTTCCGCCATCAATCATTTTAATCATTCCACGAATCATATGCTCGGCAGCATGGAAATCTGCAATTACTCCATCCTTCAAAGGACGAATTGTCTTTATGTTTTCGTGAGTCTTCTCATGCATCTGCATGGCTTGGCGCCCAATGGCCAACACTTTGTTAGTAGCTTTATCAATGGCAATGATGGAAGGTTCGTCCACCACTATTTTGTCTTTATGAATAATTAAGGTATTGGCTGTACCCAAATCTATGGCTATGTCACTTGAAAAGAAATCAAATATCCCCATGGATGTTCTTATATAATATATTTAAAAATTAACGCTTTGGAAATTTACAAATTACTTTGATAAATTAAGCGGTTCAACGAAAATATTTCCAGATTTATCTAAAGTTTCGCTTTTAATGTTTAAAATGTCTTATGCCTGTGGTCACCATTCTCATGCCATGAGCATCACAATAATCAATGCTGTCCTGGTCCTTAATCGAACCTCCAGGCTGAATCACAGCAGTAATTCCTGCCTGATCAGCAATTTCCACACAATCAGGAAATGGAAAAAAAGCATCCGAAGCCATTACCGCCCCGTTTAAATCAAATCCAAAATCTTTGGCTTTCTCTATTGCTTGCTTCAAAGCATCCACTCTGGAAGTTTGACCTACTCCGCTAGCTAACAACTGACCGTTGTTAGCTAATATAATTGTATTAGATTTTGTATGCTTACATACCTTAGAAGCAAATAATAATGCTTTTTCCTCCTCAGCAGTTGGCGCTTCTTTGGTCACCACTTTCAAATCTGATTTGCTATCTGTGTGTAAATCTCTGTCTTGCTCGATTACACCATTTAACAAGCTTTTGAATTGTTTTTTAGTAGAAAGATTCGTTTTCTTTTTCAATAAAATCCTGTTCTTTTTACCCTTTAATACTTCTAATGCTTCCGCAGAAAAATCAGGTGCAATTAAAATTTCAAAGAATAAAGAATGCATTTCTTCCGCTGCTTCTTTATCTACTATTTGATTCGTAATCAAAACCCCGCCAAATGCAGAAAGCGTATCTGCTGCAAAAGCCTTTTGATAAGCTTCCTTTACTGAATTGCCCAAAGCCATTCCGCAAGCATTGGTATGTTTCAAAATAGCAAACGCTGTTTCTCCTTCGAACTCTTCAATTAAGGAAACGGCAGCATCTACATCTACTAAATTATTGTAAGATAATTCCTTACCATTCAACTGATCAAAAAGCTCTTCCAAATCACCAAAGAAAACGCCTTCCTGATGAGGATTTTCTCCGTAGCGTAAAGTTTTATTTTCAGATATGCTATGCTTAAAGCCCTTGATGGTTTCTTCTTGATTGAAATAGTTGAAAATTGCAGTATCGTAATGAGAAGAAACATTAAAGGCATGTCCTGCAAAAGCTTTTCTGTCTTTCAAATCCGTGCTTCCATCTTTTTCTTGTAAAACTTTTTCCAAATCTGCGTATTGATTTTGCGAAGCCACAATCACCACATCTTTAAAATTCTTAGCCGCTGCTCTAATTAAAGAAATCCCTCCTATGTCAATTTTTTCAATGATATCTTGCTCGCTTGCTCCGGAAGCAACTGTTTGCTCGAATGGGTATAAATCCACAATCACTAAATCAATTTCAGGAATGTCATATTCTTGCAATTGTGCTTTATCCGATTCCAAATCTCTTCTTCCCAAAATTCCACCAAATACTTTTGGGTGCAAAGTTTTGACTCTTCCACCTAAAATAGAAGGGTAACTTGTTAAGTCTTCAACAGCGATGACTTCGGCTCCTTGTTCTTCAATGAACTTTTGGGTACCTCCTGTACTGTATATTTTTACACCTTTATCTTTCAAAATTTGAACGATGGGCTCTAAATTATCTTTATGAAAAACTGAAATGAGTGCCGATTGTATTTTTTTGACTGACATTATCCTAGAATTATTTTTATGCAAAACTAATTGATTTAAAGCTTTTTCGCCTACGCTTTAAAAACTTTATGACATTAGGTTTAATATTTTTTTCAGATTAAAGCCATTTTTCTAATCTTTCAATCCTTAAATGTGTTAAGTATATCAGGCGAAATATAATTTTCGCTTTTATTAAAAAATAGAATTTGAATGTCATTCTTTGATCAAATCATAAATAAAATATTTCCTAAAGAGAAAAAAAATGTAATTCTCACCAATGAGGTTTTGAAGAGAAGTCAGCAGGAATTTGACTCATATGATGAATGGCATGCTTCTGATGTGAGTAAGGAGATTTTGGATAAGATATTCAGAGCTTACCATTTGAAGAAAACTGATATTAAAGACCCTATCCCTATTGCCCTTTTGGAGAGTGATAAAGCCAATGGTTTTGCCATAGCGAATTGTAGCAGTTTACTTGACTCAGATTATAAAATGCTTTTGGAACACTTCAAAAAACAAATTTTATCAATAGGATACAGACAATCTGGCTCGAACAGAAAAGTAACAGCTGAACAAGACCGAGTTATTACCAAAGAGTTTTATTATTTGAAACCGCCTATTCAAATGGAACCGCCCATTGATCAAAGATATGGTAACATTAGTTTGGAGCTTATTCTTTATGATGAAAAGCCTCATTATTTAAAATTAATGGCAAGTGTGTATTCTGACCGATTGTATTCAGAGCCAGAAAGCTTTTCGGATTTGGTAGAGAAGCTTTTTGAGAGGGGGGAGTAAATTCTAACTTCCATAAACATCCTCCAACGCTTTATCTAAATCCTCAAATTTAAACCTAAACCCTGAATTCAAGGTTTTTTCAGCACTTACCTTATTGCCACCCAATACCATTTGTGCCATTTCGCCTAAGATTAATTTCATGGCAAATGAGGGTACATTTGGTAAAATTAAAGGCTTATTCAAGGCTTTAGCCACGGCTTTAGTGACTTCTTTGTTGGTAGCTGGATTAATGCCTACACCATTGTAAACTCCTGTTAATTTATTCTCCATAACGTGCAGAAATAATCTAGCTAAATCCACAATATGAATCCAGCTCATCCATTGTTTGCCTGAGCCTAATGGTGCACCTGCATATAGTTTAATAGGTTGAGCTAATTGAGGAAGTGCCCCGCCTTTATCTGATAAAACAATTCCAATTCTTATTTTAGTAGTAGGAATTTCTAAAGTTTCAAATTGATCCACTGAAGCTTCCCATTTTATAGTGACCTCTGCCAAAAAATCATTGCCAGCAGCAGATTTTTCATCCATCAATTTATCTCCTGTATCCATTCCGTAATAACCAATGGCGCTAGCACTTATGAAATGCTCTGGAGCTTCAGCTGGCATCTTAGCTATAGTTTTATGCAAAAGGGAAGCAGATTCGGTTCTACTTTTGATTATTATTTCTTTTCTGTCATCTGTCCATTTTTTATCAGCAACCCCTGCACCAGCCAAATGGATTATTACATCCGCAAAGCGAATGGCCTCTTCTTCCATTTCTTGCTTTTGGATGTCCCATTCAAATTGTTGGTAAGGATAGTCATCTTTTTTATTTCTGGTTAGATGCGCTACATCATAGCCTTTACCTTTCAAAAGAGCTGAAATTTCAGTTCCTACTAAGCCTGATCCTCCTGTTATTAATACCTTTTTCATAATCTTTTAATCTAATCATTTTTAACTCATACAAAGCAAATAAGTTGGAATAAAAAGAGTGGATGAAAACAAGGCTTGATTTTTGTTATCTGGTCTTGGGTATTTATCGTTTAGTGAAGCTTATATTAAACCTCTTCGCTTTTTCCTTCGCCTATTGGTAAAGAAAATAGGACTTAACTAAACAACATTGTTGCTAAATTTGCTATATCATATTGCTTATATTTACGTTTTAAGGCTTAAAGAATCAAATTAACATGCTAAGATTTATTATATTTTCTACTTTACTTATTTTCAAAATAAATTCTTCAATTGCTCAGTATCAAACTGTAGCTACAGAGCACTATTTATTAGGTGTAGATGTGGAAGGCTATGAAATAAACTTACCATTTTCAAAAGAGAAAGTAGAAGAAAGCTGGAAAGAATATGCAGATGCATTTGGTAAAAGCGAAGAAACCCAATCACATATAACCTATCAGACTTTGTTTAAAGAAGATGTTTATTCTGAAGATGTTTTAATCTATAGTCAAATAAAAGGAAACAAAGAGCAGAGCACTATTTGGACAGGAATTGACCCACAAGGAATCCCGAAGGATATTTATCCAAAATTACAGAAGGAAATGGAGCAATTTGTTTACGATTTCAATATTTACATGAGAAGAAATCAGGCTCAAAAGAAAATTGATGAATCGGAACAAGCAGCATCATATTTAAGCAAGGAATATGAAAGCCTGAAAAAAGATGAGCGTAAAACCCAAAGTAGCCAAGAAAGAACCAATAGTAGAATTCAATCTTATGAGGAAAAATTGGTTGAGTACAGAAAAGATTCTACTGAAAATGCACAAAAACTAGAAACTTTATCTAGTGAAATTGACAGCCTATATGTCGAAATAGAAAAGATTAAAAAAGTGATGGAAACTTTCCGTCAAAAAATGGATGGAATTAAATAAACCATATCCTCTTCATTTATTGATCCTGTAAGCTTTTAATGTAATTCCATCAAACCCTACCATTTAAACATCCAAATTCGTCTTAGTGTAATTTCAGATGCTATTGCACTTAAATTGTGTTCTATTTACCATTTTACAGTCATCACTATATTGAAACTATTATCGAAATGATTAAAAATATCCTTTTACTCTTAATACTACTTTTATCATCAGTTGTAACAATTAAAGCAAAAGAGGATGAAAAAAAAGAAATACGGGAATTGGAAACAGAATTTGTTGAAGACATTACACCAACTATAGACGGTGAATTGGATGACAAATTTTGGCAAGGTATAAATGAGACGGAAGCCCAGTTTATAGCTTTTGTTCCAGAAAATGGAGCTCAATCTAAACAAAAGACTTATATAAAAACTGCTTACACAGATTTCGGAATCTATATTGCCGCAAGAATGGAAGACACTAGTGGAGAGCCTATTCGTCAAGAATTAGGAATCAGGGATGATGATAGTAGAAATGCAGACCAATTTGGAATAATTTTAGATACTTATCAAAATGGACAAAATGCATTTTACTTAAAAGTAAGTGCCGCGGGAGTTCAAACTGATATTTTCATCAACAGAGGTAGAAGCGACTACAATTGGGATGCGGTATGGAAAAGTGAAGCAAAAATAACTGAAAAAGGCTGGCAAGTTGAAATAGAAATTCCTTATTCAGCAATCCGATTTCCAAAAGATCAAAAGCAAGATTGGAATATCAATTTCATGAGAAAAATACAAAGCAAGAATGAAACTTCCTATTGGAACTATGTGGACAATTCCATTGATGGATTAGTGAATCAATCTGGAGTATTAAGGGGATTAAACGGAATTAAACCTCCCTTGAGATTATCTGTTTCTCCTTATATAACTTCTTATTACAATAAGCACGGCAAAGAAAGCGGAATGGATATTACGGGTGGAATGGATTTAAAATATGGTCTTACTGAAAGCTTCACTTTGGATATGACTTTAATTCCTGATTTTGGACAAACCGTTTCTGATAATTTAATTTATAATTTAGGCCCATTTGAAGTTCAATATGCGGAGAACAGGGCGTTTTTTACTGAAGGAACCGAGCTTTTCAACAAAGGTGGATTGTTCTACTCCCGAAGAGTTGGACAATCATTTGGCTCAGTGGAATTACAAGATTCTGATTCTTTGATTTCTAGACCTGCTGAAGCTCCATTATTAAATGCTTCTAAAATTACAGGAAGAACCAAAAGCGGGTTAGGTATTGGTTTTTTTAATGCCATTACCAACAAAACATTTGCAGAAGTTTATGATAAGGAAACAAAGCAAAAAAGACTTGAACAAGTAGATGATCTGACCAATTTCAATGTGATGGTAGTGGATCAAAGCTTGAAAAACAATAGCAATATTAGTTTGATTAACACCAATGTTAAACGGTTTGATGGAGGGAACAATGCAAATGTAATAGGGTCTGATTTTCGATTAAGAGATAAAAGCAATACTTATCAAATTGATGGTTTTGGTGCTTATAATAACATCCAAAACCCCGAAGGATTTGTAGAAGATGGATATAAATATAATGTCAGCATTGCCAAAATAAGTGGGAAGTACCAATACGAAATAGGAAGAAACGTTGAAAGTGATACTTACGATCCGAATGACATGGGCTTTTTACGTAATCCAAATGAAATAACCCATTTTGGCGCTGTAAGTTATAATCAATTTCAGCCTACAGTTCTTTTCAATCAATACAGAATTCGCATGGGTTCTAATTACAGCCAATTATATGAGCCTAAGTTGTATCAAGATTTTGGCACCTGGACGGATTTTTGGGCACAATCAAAAGATTTTCAGTCTTACTATCTCCGCTTTAATTACAGACCATTTAAGACCTTTGATTTTTTTGAACCAAGAGTAGATGATGCGAAGTATTTTAGAACTTGGAATTACAGTACAAACTTTCAATATTCATCTGACAGTAGAAAAGCATTCATGAGTAATATATCAGTAGGGATATGGAATGCCCCTGATAGAGAACAGTTTGATTATTGGATTAATTTTTCTCCACGCTTTAGAGTCAATGACCAGTTATCCATTAACTATGGATTGAATTTCAATAGACAATTTAGTTCTATTGGTTTTGCTGAGCATTTTAAAAATGAGGAAGGAGATGTTGAACAAGTAGTTTTTGGTGAAAGGGATATTGATGTTATGTCAAATGTATTGGGAGTAAATTATACCATAAATAGTAAAATGGGTTTAAATTTCCGCTTAAGGCATTATTGGAATAAAGTTGATTATTTTAATTACTTCAGCTTGACAAATGACGGTGATCTTGAATCAATAGCTTACACTGGAAAAGATTTAGCTTCGGATGCTTATGAAAAGCATGATGTGAATTTTAATGTATTTAATATTGATGCGGTTTACTCATGGCAAATTGCTCCTGGTAGTTTTGTAAATGTTGTTTGGAAGGATGCTGTTCAGGAAGTTAACAAAATGGTAGACATGAATTTTTCAGATAATTTTAGAAATGTATTATCTACTGATCATCAACAGAATTTAAGTGTACGATTGATTTATTTTCTAGATTATACACAGATAAAAAGAGACTTAATCAACCGAAGTTAATTTACACAAATCTAAAGACCACAAAAAAAAAGGAGCTTAAAATTAAGCTCCTTTTTTATTTATTTGATTCTAATGAATCTGATAACCATCTTAGTAAACTAAGATTGGATCAGCATTTCCATCAGGATCATTATTAACAGTTCCGTCAGTAGTGTTTCCTCCTAACAATAACACACCTGCTGCATGAGGGGCAGCCATAGAAGTACCACTGATAGTATTATATCCTCCACCTTTCCAAGTAGAATTGATTCCAACACCTGGCAGGCAGTAATCTACTGGAGGGTTAGCATAGTTAGAGAAAGATGCAAAGTTATCATTGCTATCCATTGCAGAAATAGTGTAAACATTATTTCCATTAACTCTAGCTGGAGAAGAATTATTAGCATTTGTGCTTTCGTTTCCAGCAGCTAATACCATTTTAATTCCATTTTGAGCAGCAGCTAAAACTGCAGCATCTAATGCATCAGAAGTTGGTCCGCCCAAACTTAAATTAGCAACATCACCAGGATTTCCGTTTGCAGCAACGTGATCAACACCAGCGATAACACCAGAGTAAGAACCACTACCTCTAGAATCCAATACTTTTACAGGAATAACAGTGGCACCGGCAGCAACACCTATAACACCAACATTATTATCTAAAGCTGCAACAGTTCCGGCAACATGAGTACCATGTCCGTTTCCATCATCAGTGCTTTTACCATCTCTTCCAGAAGTAAATGCATTAAATCCTCTTGAAGCATCCACGTTTAGATCTTCGTGATCTAAATCAATACCAGAATCAATTATCCAAGCAACAGAAGAACCTGTGTAAGATACTCCACCATTTACTCTAAGGATACCATATGGAGTTGACTGTGAACCAGTGTCACCACCGCCATCTCCACCATCGCCATCACAAGGACCGCCATTAGGCGTTCCACATGGTGGAGCCAATGTTACAATTCTGTCTGGCTCGATTTGAGCAATTCTTTTATCAGAACGTAATTCCTTTAATTCTGCATCATTCATTCTTAATGCAAAACCTTTTACTGTTTCAGAAAAAACAGCTAAAACATTTTCTTTTGAAATGCTTTTCTCTGCCAATAAATTATTGGTAGTGCTAACAATAGCTTCTTTTCTAGCTGCGGGAGAAGCTAATCCGCGCATGGTTAGGTTGGTAGTTGTTTCACTGTAAGTTACAATGTACTGGCCTGGTATAATTTGGCCATTTACTGCATCACTTACCTCAATAAGATCTGCAGGGTCATTGATTTTCATTTCATCCTGCTGAGTACAAGCTGTGAAAAATACAGCTGTGATCAGTAAGGATAAAACACTTTTTGTTAATCTTTTTAGTGAAAACATAATGTAAGTATTTAGTTTAAAATTAATTTTCACAAAAGAGCCTTAATTGATCTTCCAAAACAAATATAAGTAGTGAAAATATGATTTATTAAGAATTATTACCTTAATAATGCAATTAAAACAAATTATTATTAAACATAAATCAAGCTAGTACGAAATTATATAAAAACACCGTTTGAGTGTGCGCTAAATTTATACGTGCGGTATCCATTGATTTTTAAAGGCATAATTCGGGATTAAATGGAATATATTGATTGAGGATATTTTTAGAAACACAAAGAAAATATGTAAGAATATCCAGATTAAGTTAGAAAATATAAGAATACTTATTGGTTTACTGCGAATGTAAGTAGGGATTTATATTAAAATTTCTAATGACTATTTTGAGAATTTTTAAAGCAAATGGTATTTAAAAAATGGGTTATTAATGTAAATTTGAGCTTTACACGCATTAGAAGACTTCATCAAACCTTCAGTCTAATTGTTATTCATTTATTTTGAAATCAATATTTAATGAAAGATAAAATATATACATATTTTGACGTACTTAATCAACATAGTATCATCTCTGCAACAAATCTTAAAGGAGAAATAAATTATGTAAATGATCAATTTTGCAAAATCTCAAAATACAATGAAAGCGAACTAATAGGTGCTCCTCACAGCATAGTAAATTCCGGATATCATCATAAAGAATATTTTAAAAACCTTTGGCGTACTATTGGCAGAGGAAAAGTTTGGCAAGGAAATATTTTGAACGAGGCTAAAGATGGATCCACATATTGGGTAGCTACTACTATTGTTCCGATTATTGATCAAGGAAAAGTCAAGGAATACTTTTCGGTAAGGATTGAAAAATCTGAAGAAATTCGACTTGAAGAAGAGAGAAATTTTCATGAGAGAAGGTTTTCACAATTATTCAATCATATCAACGAAGGCGTAATAGGCATAAAAAAGATTGATGGCAAATTCATCATTACAGATTTTAATCGTGGTGCAGAAAAATTAGATAAAACAAGCAAAAAAGATGTTCTAGGAAAGGAAGTTTCGAGTATTTATCCAGGTACAGATTCCGGTGGTTTTTCGGATTACATAGAAGAAGCTTTTCAAAAAGGGCATGCTAGTTTTCCTATTTTACGATATCAAGATGAGCGAATAGACTCATGGAGAAAAGGGGAGTTTTATAAATTGCCTAATGAAGAAGTAGTTTGTGTTTATAATGATATTTCAGAGGAAATTAACCAACTGGAACAGCTAAAAAAATATAATGAAAAGCTGGAGGAAATTGCATTCAAAGCTTCTCATGAAGTGCGCGCTCCCGTTGCTAGTATTTTAGGATTAATGCAATTAATCGATTTTAATGATCTATCGGAAGTAAATAAAACTGCATTGGAATATATGAAAGATTCTGTTGAAAAACTGGATCATACTGTACGTGATATAGTAAAAGTTAGCTATGATACAGAAGAAGGAAAAGAACTCTTTGCTAAACTATCGGATTTAAAAAAGCACTATCATAAGGCTTAGCTTTCAACTTCCTTATAGCCTAATTGCAAAAGGGCATATGCTAATCCGCTACTAAGCAGTATTGCAAAAATTACAAATAGAAAAATATCCCAAGAATAATTATCCCCAAGAAAAATAGCTTTATAGGCTTGTACTAATAAAACAATGAATAGCATCAACGCACTTATTAAACTCCCAATTCCAAAATAAATGGCTAATCCCCCATTGACTTTTTTTTAACTTTTTGGACATGATCCTAATGCTTAAAATAAGGTTGATATACTAGAAATACTTTAAAAGTATGGTTATTGAGTTAAAAGTAAAAATGTAACAATGAGTCGAGAAGTCTTGAACAAAAGTGTTTGAATTAATTTCTAACTACAAGTATAAAAATGATGTAACCAAATTGCCAACTAACACTTTTTATAGAGAGCACCTTTTGTCATTAAATTTAAAAAACCAAAAACAACTGAAAAATGAAGACAATGAGTGCAACTAAAAATAGAGTTAATCGATAATCATTATTCTTGACAAAGAACAGATAAGTAATTAATAGTAAAATATTTAAGGGTATAAGGCCTCCGAAAACTCTAAATAAACCATAATCAATGTATATTTTGACCTCTCCGTTCTTACTTTCTAAAAATCTCCCTTCTTTAAATATTGTGGTTCTGTTTAGAATGAATGGATTATTGAGATCAACTTTATCCATTTCATCCTTCCTGAACCTGAAGGTCATTCCATTATTTAACAGCGCTTTGTAACTATAAATCATTTTTGCTTTTGAAATGGTTTTTATGGTTATGATTTTTGTGATTTTCACTTCCTCGGATACAGAGGGTAAAAAATAATCTATAGCTAGCAGACAGTTAAAAATTAAAATTATGAATACAAAAAGACGGAACCTGACAAACAACCATTTAAACATTTCAGCATTTTGATTGGCTTCATGAGCTTTTTTTTCTCTTTGCCTTCTATGGTAAGCTCGTCTTTTTTGTTCATAATCACTTGAAGGATTACTGGAATGAGCCTGGTTTTGATTCTGAATTGGCGGCTCAGGATGTTTCTTCAAAAAATAATAAGCTGAACTGATTTCCTTAAATCTTTCTCCCTCATCTAATTGATAAACATCAGGATGGTATTGCTTGGCTAATTTCCTGTAAGCATTTTTAATTTGTTCTGGGGAAGCTCCTGGATTTAATCCTAAAATCGCTATGGATTCGCTATAATTTAATTTTAACCTAGCCATCTGACTTCGCAATATAGAAGTAGCTCAAACCTAAAGCAAAGCCAATTCCTGTGAAAAGAGAAATATTGTTGAAAAAATAGCCAATCAACATTCCAGCCAAAGTACTTAGTGTAATTTTAAAGAATGGATTTTGCCAAATCTTTTTCATTCTGACATTAGCCTGTAAACAGGATACCGTTTATGGGATTTTTCGTAATGCTTTGAACGCTTGAAAATCCAGTCCAGTTGAGCATAATTATTAGATGAAAATGTAGAATCTGATTCTTGTTTTTCATAAAATTCAGCTTGTTCTTCTGAAGGTAAATTAGCTAAAATTTCTGTGGCCTTAGGCTCAAAAACATAGGATGAAAAACCTTCTTTCTGCTGTAAAATGCTATCGAAGAAATTCCAATTGAAAAATGAATCCTGAGCTTCAGGCTCTAATGTTTCTACCAAATATCTCTTCGATTTTTGACGAGTGTCTATTAAATAATCACCTTTTCTGAAAGCTATTTGCTGAACAGAAGATTTTACTTTGGTGTCATAATGTAGATAATGACCTTCATAAGGATTGGATACAGTTTGAAAATCATCAACATGATAAACTTCAACCGAAATGACGGTATCTTTCTTTAGCACTTCCATCTTCACATCATTTGTTTTCAGTCTATTGATCACTTCAAACCAAGCTTGTGGTATAACATAATAATTAGGAACTCGAACAGATTTTTCTACTTTATAATGGTTGTAGAAAGGAATATCTTTCTCGAAAGTATCATTTCTGTCATATTTCAACAATGAATTTCCTGTTAGCTGACTTTCTGGATAGCTTGTGCTATAGCCATCAAGTGTAATCATTTTAAATTCATCCTTATCATTTTTCCAAATGATGGGTAATGAGTCCGCTTCTAGAATCTGCTCTCTATCATCCGATTTTAACTTTTGGATTTTAGCTCCTTCTTTGGCCGTTAATTCAGCAGCGATGGTTAAGAAATCATATATATTCTCTACTCTTGTTTTATAATCTTTCCACATATGATCTTCCGTCATAAAGCCAAAAGTTTGAAACAAAGTAGTATAACCTGTGGAATAACGAGGAGCATCCCAAAATTGAGTCCATCCATTTTCAGGCGTATTTCCTTTTACATTGATATATTCGATCGGATTTCTGCCTTTTGCTTCCATCTCTTCAAAAATCATAGGCTCAAACTCTTCTTCAAGATATTCCCCCAATTGCCCGCCTAATTTATTATGCTGAGTTGTTAAAACCGTTACTACATGCTGATGGTCGGTACCGTTGGTCACGTGTGTATCTATAAAAACATCAGGATCGAGTTGGTGGAAGATTTCTGCAAAAGCAAAAGCATTTTTGGAATCCATTTTGATGAAATCCCTATTCAAATCATAATTCTGGGCATTTCCTCTGAATCCATAAGCTTCCGGTCCGTTTTGATTAGTTCTGGTCGTACTATTCCTGTTCAGCGCTCCACCAACATTATAAAAAGGAATTACAGCTACAATCACGCTATCCAAAAATGAATGTTGGCTAATATTTTGCGCCCAATTTCTCAATATCATCATCGAAGCATCTATTCCGTCAGATTCTCCTGGGTGAATACCATTATTAATGAATAAAATTGGTTTACCTGATTGTTGTATTTCACTAAAGCGAAACTTTTCATCTTTATTAAAAACTACTAAATGTAAAGGCTCTCCACTATCTGTTTTCCCCATTTCCCTAATATCAATCTGAGGAAATTTTTGCGCTAGTTTTTTATAAAAATTAATCCCTTCTTGATAGGTAGCGGTTTCCGTTCCGTTAGATTTTTCAAAAGCTGTAGTTAATTCTTGAGCATTTGAACACAATGAACTAAAAATAAATAAGATGAAAATTAGAATACGCTTCATGTTGAGTATTTTGAGTTGAAATTTAAAATTACGAAATCAGAATTGATTAGTCTTAATTTGTCACACTTCATTTTCATAACAGATATATGCGTCTGTCTGCCAAGGCTATTATGTTAAACTTTGGAAGCTTATTTTTTACTGCAATCCTGAAAAATAGCTAAAGTTATTTTCTTTTGTGTTCTCTTGTATCTTTTGTGGTTAAAAAATAATGTTAGCTCTTCCCATTATCGACAGCAAATTCTCACCACGACCTGTCCCGTATTCATTGGGAAAAGAGACATCAGAACACAATAGGTTTTTCGTTAACAACGAAAAACAGGAACTACTTTAACTTAATAACAATATGCCTACTTGGGTGTACAAGTACAAATCGAGAGCGTATATTTAATTTTAATAATAAGATTAGAAAGTATTAAATAAGAAAAACAGCTTTTTTACCTTCTTCCTCCTCTATTACCGTTTTTCTTTCTGTTCGCAAAAAATTCTTGTTTTCTGCGTTGCTTTTCTTTTTCAAATTCTTTCTTCTCGGCATTGGTCATAGGACTGTCCGTTTGTGGATATGGACTATCTTTCACAACCGGGATTTTCTGATTGATCAGCTTTTCAATATCCTTCAGATAATCGTTTTCTTCTGGTTCACACAGCGAAATAGAAACGCCAGCCTCACCTGCTCTACCTGATCGACCAATTCTATGTACATAAGTTTCCGCAACATTCGGGATATCAAAATTGATTACATATTGCAATTTATCAATGTCAATTCCACGGGCAGCAATATCAGTCGCTACCAAAACTCGAATTTCCTTATCTTTAAATTGATTGAGTGCTTTTTGTCTTTGATTTTGTGCTTTATCACCGTGAATGGCAGCAGCCGTAATATTTTGTTTTTTCAGTTCTTTAACTATTCGGTCTGCACCATGTTTGGTTCTATCAAAAAGTAAAACCTGATCCATTTTTGGATCTTTTAAAATATGCAATAATAAATCTTTCTTAGTGGATTTATTGGTGTAATATAAGTATTGCTGAATGGTTTGTGCCGTAGATGAAACTGGAGTAACGGCAATCTTTTTAGGATTATTCAATATCTTTCTTGAAAGCTCCACTATTGTGTCAGGCATGGTGGCTGAGAAAAATAGTGATTGTCTTTTTGGCGGTAATACTGCAATGACTTTTCGGATATCATGAATGAAACCCATATCCAACATTCTATCGGCTTCATCTAAAACGAAATATTGAATGTCTTTTAGGTTAATAAAGCCTTGATTCATTAAATCAAGTAATCTACCAGGAGTTGCAATCAATACATCCACTCCATTTCTGATGGCAGCAGTTTGTTTGTTTTGATTTACCCCACCAAAAATCACGGTATTTTTGATAGAAGTATATTTCCCATAAGTGGTAAAACTCTCCCCTATTTGAATGGCTAATTCACGGGTTGGGGTCAATATTAATGATTTGATTTTCTTTGAATTTGATTTTTCATTTTCAAGATGCTGTAGAATAGGAATTGCAAAAGCTGCCGTTTTTCCTGTTCCTGTTTGAGCACTCGCCATGATGTCATTTTTATCTAACAAAAGTGGAATAGCTTGTTCTTGAATAGAAGTAGGTTCTGTATAATTTTCTTCTTTTAGCGCTTTTAAAATGGGCGCAATAATATTCAGTTCTTCGAATCGCATATTTAGGATTTAATTGTTCCTATCAACGAATAAACGACAAGGAACTTTAGGTGTGAAAAATTAAAAATCAAAGGTAGGCATTTAAGCTGTGTAAACAGCAGCTTTTGCTAATTATAAAATGAGGTGTTGACTTGGCAATGCTCAGTAGTAAGCTTGTATTTGAATTATTAAAGAGATTAAAGCATTCCGATTTCATTGATGCTTTGATCAGGAATTTTCTGTCCCAAATCCCAAAGTTCTATAATCCTATCTTCACTAAATTTAAAAAAATGAACCAAAACAAATCCATTATCATCAGGATACTGTTTTACATAGGAATGAACCGCTACCAAATCCTCATCTTCCAATGACCTCAAAATTTTCAATTCCTTTTCAGGATTGGCTTTGGCATCTTCTTTCATAGCCTTTTGCAAGGATTGTGCATCAGCTTTAAAATAAGGATTATGATGTATAAAATTTTTAGATACATATAATTCGAAAGCCTCCTCAATTTTAGTTTCGCTAATTAATTTTAAAAAATGGGCTGCTTTTTCTTTTATAGAATTCATGATAGTGACATTTCATTTTTGATTTAAAATCAATATCCATATAATTAAAATATAAAGACATAACGGTCAACTAAATTAAACTTCTAGCCGTTAATAATTATACATTAAAAGAAAATAAAATGAACATAGAATTTATTGCACAGACAATAGTAATTACTTCAGCTATATTATTTCCCTTTGTCACTGGTTTCATCCAGTCAAAAAAGCAACAGAAGAAATTGGTTTATCAAAAGGTGAGAAGTTAATACTTCTCATTTTTTTTATAATTCAATTTTTATTTGCTCCTGAATTTGATTTAAATGTTCTGTCTTTAAGGGTTTGCTAAAAAACCCTTTTACTAAATCAATATTTTCGGCTTTTTCAATATCTACTCTATCAGTTGATGAGCTAAGCATAAATACAAAAGTGTTTTTTCTGGTTACAAACGCTTTTATTTCCTCCAAAAACTCCCATCCATTCATAAGAGGCATATTGATGTCAAGAATAATAATATATATTGTTTCTTCGGAATACTCATTCTTTAAATGTTCTAAAGCATATGCACCATCCAAATAAGTATCTATTTCCTGAAAAAAAGAAGAGTCTTTCAGTAAAAGATTTGTTAACATGATGGAAATTTCATCATCATCCACTATGAATGTCTTTATATTCATTCCTCTCCTTTGTTAATTTCAATTTGTTGTGACATATCCACAACCCCCTTTATGATTACATCTAGTTCCTCTGCCGATTTTTGAATATGTTCGTAAAAGTTTTCCTTTTGGTTTTCTTCAATTTTTCCATCACGCAATACGCTAACCAACCCCATTAATCGAGCCAAAGGAGCTCTTACCACATGCGATTGTGTCCAAGCAATATCCTTCAATATTTCATTTTGCTTTTCTACTGCTTCAATATGTCTATTTCTTTCGGTCACATCATTTACCAATATTATTTGCGCTTTCTTTCCTTTGTACTCAAAACTATTGGAACGGATTTCTACTGTTATTCGCTCCCCATTTTTCTTTAAATGAGTGAATTCACCATGAAATATATTCTCATGTGGTTTCCTTTCCATTTTCCTTGATCTATTCAATGCTGGCATATCCTCCTTTGGACGAATTTGAGTAATATCCATTTCAAGGAATTCCTCATAAGAATATCCATAATGTTGAATGGCTGCATCATTAACATCTAAAAACTTAAGAGTTTCTTGATCGAAAACCCACATTGGAAGAGGGCTAAAATGAAAAAGATCGGAATAACGTTGTTCGGATTTTCTAAGATTTACTAATATTTTATTTCGCTCAATATTATATAGAATGCTTTTATGTAATACTGTGCTATTTAAAACATCCTTCAATAGGTAATCAGAAGCACCTAATGCCAAAGATTTAATAGCAAAATCTGCATCAGGATAACCTGTTAAAATAATTATTGGCTTGTTTTGAGAAAGTAAGTGAACCGCCTTAAGTAATGGCTCACCGTCTTTATCAGGCAAACTCAAATCCAATAAAATTATATCAATTTCATTCTCAGGCTCGGATAAAATCTGTTTAGCATTTTTAAAATCTTCTGCTTTAAAAAGTTTTTTAATAATATTGGTATCTTCCAAATAATCTGCAATCAGGACATAATCACCAAGATTATCTTCAACTACTAATACATTATATCTGCTTTTTGTCCCTTTCATATTAAAAAATCATTTTACTTTCTTGGGAAGGCTAGCAATACTAAACCAGAATTGCTCGATGCTAGAAATGGCTTCCATAAAACCTTTTATTTCAACTGGTTTAGTAACATAGCAATTGGCATTGTATAAATAAGCTAAATCGATATCTTTTTGAGATGAAGAGGTGGAAAATACAACGATAGGAATATGTCTTTTCGATTTTACAGATTTAATTTCTTGAAGTACTTCGTGACCGCTTTTAATCGGTAAATTTATATCCAGTAATACCAAATCTGGTTCTTTACTATTTTCATATCCTTCCCTTTGTAAAAGTATATTTAAGGCTTCATTTCCATTTTTGGCAACTTGCATGGTATGTACAAATTTACTTTCCTCAAAAGCTTCCTGAGTTAATAATATATCCCCTTCATTATCTTCTACTAAAAGTAAATGGATAGATTTCATTTGCGTATATTTATATATAAAGGTTTTGATTGCCCCGTATTTAATGGGAATAATTCATTATTTAAATTTATCTAATTGCAATTAAAATTTGTTTTTAGACATTAACCTTCATTTCACAATTCCTTTAAAACCCTAAAGCTATAAAAAATAGTAAAGCATGAACTATCACTCTAATAATTGATATTACATTCTAATTTAAGCACCTATAGACAGTATAAAACATTTAATTTAGACTTCAAACTTTACATCCAAATTACTTATTCTAATGGTATAGTAAAAATATGAACTTGCTCAATTTCAATGACTTTTATCATATAAAATACAATATCAGATGACATATTCATAATTACTATTAGAAAATTACAAAATATTTGTTAATTATTATGTCATTTTACTTAAAATGTATGAAACAGATTTCTTGAATTTAATCACTAAAATTACATTTAGTTAGAGGAAATTAAGATTTAGGTATGGTAAAATAAAATGTACTTCCATTTCCTGCATTTGAATTCACCCAAATACGTCCATTTAAATTTTCAATTATCTTTTTAACGATTGCCAAGCCCATTCCAGTACCTGAATATTCATTTTTATTGTGAAGACGTTGAAAAATATTGAAAATCTTATCGAAATATTCTTCTTCAATTCCAATGCCATTGTCTTTAATGGAGAATTTCCATTCATTTTTTAACTCCTTTGCTCTGATAATAACTTTTGGAGGAACATCAGGGCGACTATATTTTAAGGAGTTTGAGATTAAATTACTAAATAATTGAATTAGTGGTGTTGGGTGTCCATAAAGTTTAGGTAGATTTTTAAACTCAACGTTGGCTTTAAGCTCATCCATTTGTTTACGTTGTAGAAAACATACTTCATAGACAACTTCGTTTAAATCAACTTCTGTATTTTCTTCTTCTGTTTTGCCAATTTTGGAATAGTCAAGCAGGTCTAAAATAATTTGACGCATTCTTTTAGCTCCATCTACAGCAAAATCAATATATTGATTGGCTTTTTCATCTAGTTGATGTCCATACTTTTTCTCTAACTGAGTTAAAAATCCTGAAACCATTCTAAGTGGTTCTTGTAAATCGTGAGAGGCTACATAGGCAAATTGTTCAAGTTCAGCATTTGAAATTTCCAAATCACGCGCATGCTTTTCTAAAGCTAGGTTAGCTAATTGTACCTCTTCCTCAGCTTTCTTTTTGTCAGAAATATCAACAATGATCGAATCCCAGGTGATAGTTCCATCAGGCTTTCTAGCAGGACTTCCGTACCCTTCATGCCAATAGATGTTTCCATCAGGGTGATGATACCTCCAGTTAGTATGCCAATTATTTAAGCTGGCGGCTGATTTCATTATCGCATCTTGTAGCTGAGGTAAGTCTCCACCTTCTTCAATGCCTTTCCAAATAACTTGATTATTTTGAATGCACTCTAGAGGACTGTAGCCGAATATATCCGTAGAACGTTTACTTACGAAAGCCATGAGATCACTTCCGTCTGGTTTTAAATGGTACTGGAAAATTACACCGGGGATGTTATTGGAAAGATTTTCTAGGCGAATCTCTGCAACTTTTCGATCATTTATGTCTTGAAAGCTACCATAAAGTCGAACACATTTACCATCTCTCATTTCAGCATTACCAATTGTCCTTACCCATTTTTCATTTCCTTTGTGGGTTATGATAATGGCCTCGAAGTCAAATGATTCTCCATATTCAGCTGCTCTTTCTATTGCTTCAGAAACCTTTCCCCGGCTTTTAGGATGGTAAAAGTTAATGGCATCTTCTAAGTTTGGAATATAATCCTCAGTTACTTCATGAATAGCTCTTTTAATTGGCGACCAGAAAAGCTCTCCTGTTAACTGATTGTATTCCCAACCCCCTACTTTTGCTAATTTAGTGGCATTTTCAACAGTTTGTTGCAATTCTATCATCTCGGTTACATCTCTCCCATAGGTGAACACAAAGCCTTCTTGACCAAAAGCATCAGAGGAAAACCATGAGATCCATTTATAGAAGCCCTTTTTGGTTTTATAGCGATTAATAAAATTATTGGCGTGCCGTTTACCCGAAATAGTATCGCCAAACTCTTTAATAGTGTCCATTAAATCATCAGGGTGAATAAATTCAGTAAACGGCCGAGAAGTAAGCTCTTTTTCAGAATATCCTAATAAATTACAAAAAGCAGGATTTACTTTTACGAAATTGCCATCAGGTGAGGCAATTGCTAATATTTCAGGAGCGCTTTCAAAGAAAAGTGTGAGTTCTTCCTCTTGTTGTTTTCGAATTATTTCAGCTCCCAGATAATGTTTTAAATTATTATAAAACATCACATTTTGATCGTATGATTTTAATTCTTCATCTGAAAAAAGCACCATTACCCCAATAATTTTTTCGCGGTAAAAAAGTGGATAAGCAGTGGCAGATTTTAAATTAGCTTTTTTTGCTAATTTTTGTCGAATAAAACTTGAGCAATCATCAATTTCATTCCAGACTTCATTATTGAGCGTTTTCCAAACAGTTCCTGGTAAGCCTTCTCCGAGTTGGAAAGAATTCTTTGTGTTCTCATCATAAAAAACCTCTTTATCACCACTTTTTGCATAACAAGCCGAAAGATGAAGGTCTTGTTGATTATGGCTCATTAACCAAATTTCTCCAGCTTGAAAACCACCAAATTGACTTAAAAATTTAATGCATCTATCAAGAATTTTAGGTAAGCTTTCTTCTTTCTTAAAGAACTGAGAGAGCTTGTATTGAAGTTCTTTTTTTATTTGATCTTGCTTGTATTGGGTTTGATCTCTTAAAGCACCTATCATTCTTATGGGGTGACCATTCTCATCTCTTAATAAATAACCTACCTCTTCAACATAAGTAAATTGATCATTTACATCTTTAAACCGATATTCGTAGGACCATTTGGATTTATCTGGATTTGCCATAAACATATCCAAGTCTTGTAATACCTCATCAAGGTCATCTGGATGAATCCATTTAGCCCAGTCTCTTAAGCTAAAACTACCTTCATTTATTTTGTGACCAAAAACACGGGTTAAACTGTTGCCCCAATAAAACTGATCTTCTTTTATATTCCAGTCATAAATAGCATTGTTGGTAGCCTTGTTGATATATTTAAATCTTTCATTACTTTCCTGAATGCTCTTTATATAAGTGAAATTTTGAAGAATAAGTGAAATAAGCCTTGCTGCTCTTTCAAAAATATTGATCTCTAAATTCTCTGGTTTTTTAATGGTATCATGGTAAATAGCAAAAGTGGCTATTACACTTCCTTTATTATTAAAAATGGGTTCAGACCAGCAAGATTTAAAGTTATATTTTATGGCTAAATCCGTATAGCCTTCCCATCTTTCATCATTATGAGTATCTTTTACAACTACTTGTTGCTTTAAATAAGCAGCTGTACCGCAAGAACCTTGGTTTAAACCAATGGGTAAGTTTTCTATTTGTTCTAAATATTCTTTTGGTAGATTAGGTGAATTAAAGTTTTTAAGTCTGTTTTTTTCAATTGATGTTACAGATGTTTTCATTCCATGAAATAAAGAATCTATTCCTATTAGATAATCATGCAACAATTCTTGAATTGATTTTTCTGCTTTAATACTGCCTTCCATCAACTCCTTTTCAATCTCATCGAGTTTATTGCTTAAATATTGCTGACTGACATCTTTAATAGCACCTACAGCACGAATTGCTTTTCCTTTTTCATCTCTTAATATGACTGCTCTGTCTTCTACTCTAGCATAGCCTCCATCCTTTTTCCTATAACGATAGTTTTCCTTCCATTCAGTGACATTTGGATTGGAAAGTGCTGCTTCAATTCCAGTTTTGAAAGCATCATAATCATCGGGGTGAACTAGGGAGTCATGCATTTCCAAATTGCTTAACTTTTTGGAAGAACTGAAACCATATTTATTGCGATATCCTTCGCCTAAAAACAGTTCGTTTTTTGCAACATCATAATCCCAGATGCTCTCAGAACCTGCCTTCATGATTAACTCAAGCCTTTCTTTACCCTCTTTTAATTTCTCTTCTATCTGAATTCTTTCTGTTACATCTCTTGAATTAGCTACAACACCCTGAACACTAGGTTCTTTTAGTAAATTAGATAAACGAGATTCCAACCATCTCCACCCTCCTTTTTTATGCTTAAAGCGAAATGGTGACAATTGTACATGCTTTTGTTTTTCCAGTTTTTCAAATTCTTGGATTGCCCACCTTTTATCATCCGGGTGAATAAAATCAAAAGCATTCTCACCTATAAATTCATGTGGTTCAAAGCCCAAAATATAGGTCGAAGTTGGGCTAACATATTTATAGTTTCCATCCAAATCTAATATTCCAATCAAGTCGCCTCCTTCTTGAACTAGAGATTTAAACCTGCTTTCACTTAATTTTAATTGCTCTTCTGCCTTAAGTTTATCTGTAGCATCTCTTGCCACACAATTCATAAGTTTTTGTTCTTCATCCCAATAAGCAGACCAAACAACGGGTACTACATGACCTTTCTTATGTTTATATCGATTTTCAAAGTTCCTGTATTGCTTTCCTTCTTTTATCTCAAGAGCGACTTTTTTGGTTAACTCTATATCTTCTTCTATTAAAAAATCCACATAGGGCTTTCCTTCCATCTCTTCTGGTTTATAGCCCCATAATTGCTCAGATGAGCGGCTGACCATTTGGAAAACCCCATCTTCATCAATGATACAAAGTGTATCTAATGAACTGTCCAGTACTTGTTGTAGTTTTTGCTGGCTTTTATTAAGTGCAATGTTGGCTGTATGAGTTTCTGTTACATTAAGTGAGGTGATAAATATACCATTTACCATATTTTCTTCTGATAAAATAGGTTTGAATTTCAACTCATAATACCTTTTCTCCCCATCAAGTGAAATCTTTAGGATAGTCTTTGCTTGTTGTTTTTTCCAAACTTGTTTTATGATGGCGTTTAATTCCTCTTCTTGATCCTTTGTTGCTAATTGTGTTAATTTAAGCCCTTTTTTGAGTTCCTTTTTAAATAATAAATCATAATGTGTTTTCATTTGATGGTTATAGGAAATCACATTTAGCTCTTGGTCGATATACATAAAAGCTTCATCAGTATTGCTAATAAGCAATTCCAATTCATGTAACAGCTGTAGTCTTTTACTTATATCCGTACCAGTACCAAAAATGCAAAGCTCGCCCTTGTACTGAATAGTGGAAGCAGTAAAAAATAAAGGCACCTCTCCATTATTTTTGGTAGTTAACCAGGCTTCCAGCTCAGTATATCCATTTTCCAAAACTTCTTTAATGTGATTTTCAACCTTATCTTTTTCTTTACCATTATAGAGGTCTGGTGGTGAAAGAGAAGCGATTTCATCATGGCTATAACCAGTAATTTCTTCCAACTGATTGTTCCATAATAAATGCTCTCCCTTTTCATTAAAAAGGAAGAAAGCTGATGGTAGATTTCGTATGATGTCTTTAGTAAGAGTGTTTTGTTCGGCTAATTGTTCTTGTGCTTCCACAAAATCACTAATGTCTTGAAATACTCCGATAAGTTTAATTGGATTTCCTTTCTCATCTTTAAATACATTGGCCTTTGTTCGTACATGAATTATATTCCCTACTTTTGTAAGCAGTCTTTTTTCAATGAAGTATTCCACATCATTCTGTAAAACATCTTCCATTAAGGCAGTAGCCCGTTCTCTGTCTTCCGGATGGATTATTTCTACTCCTTTTTCAAAAGTGACTTCAAATTCTTGTGGTTTATAACCCAGCATTTGAAAAACACCATCAGACCAGCTTAACCTATCTTCTATCAAATCAAATTCCCAAGTACCAGATTTGGTTAAGGATTCAATTTGGGCTAGTAAAAAATTACTGTCAGAATCCTGGTGTTCTTTATTATTTGAATTATTCTTTGCCATATAAATAACACAGTGGTAGGTAAAAGCCCTTTTCAATATTCAATATAACAAAAAAATATAAAGCAACTGTGCTTTTAGCAAAGTAAGGTTTGATTCTATAAGGAATGTAAACTATTTAATTCAATAAGATTTAAAACTAAAAAAGCTACCTCTTTCGAAGTAGCTTTGTGGAGCATAACGGATTCGAACCGTTGACCCCCACGCTGCCAGCGTGGTGCTCTAGCCAGCTGAGCTAATGCCCCAAAATTAAATAGACGGTTGACAATTGACAGGATACAATAAATCAACGGCTTGCAAATCTATGGAAAAAATTCATTTCTAAAAATACCTTCTCGCTTTCCTGAATTTCTTTTTATAATAATCTGTATAGATATTAGCTTCCACCACTCCTACGCTTGAAGAAGCATGGATAAAGCGTACATCATTTTTGCCCCTGACTTCGGTAATTAAGCCCGCATGTGTAATTCTTCTGCGTCTTTTTCCCATAGCAAAAAAGACAACATCGCCTTCTTCAAGCTGTCGGAATTTTACCTTTTCTCCAACTTTTGCTTGGTCTCTAGAAACTCTTGGGATATTAACTTCTCCTGCTTTAAAACTGACGAATAATAAGCCTGAGCAATCCATTCCAGAACGACTTACTCCGCCCCATTTATAGGGTGTCCCAGTATAGGAGCGAGCTGTTTGTATAATGGTATCTAATCTTCTTTCCCTGATCTTCTTTTTCTTGCTTGTTACACAGCCCGAAAGGAAAATCACAATCAGTAGGAATAAAATCAGCTGGATGGAATATATTTTCCTAAATTTGTGTTGAAGCATAATTCTTAGTCAGAAATCAAATAATTCATGGATACTGTTACAAATCAAAGCATTTTTGAGGAATTGGTAAACATTGTAGGGGCAAAAAATGCCTTTTTGCAAGATGAGGACAAATTTAAATATTCCCACGATGAAACCGAAGACTATTCCTTCATGCCAGATGTGGTGCTAAAACCTTCAACTCCTGAAGAAATTAGTGCCATTATGAAGAAATGTAACGAACATCTGATTCCTGTTACACCTAGAGGTGGTGGAACTGGCTTAAGTGGTGGTGCTTTGCCCACCAAAAAAGGGGTGGTCATCAGCATGGAGAAATTTAATACCATAATATCTATTGATGAATTGAATTTACAAGCTACTGTTGAGCCTGGAGTTATAACGGAAGTATTCCAAAATGCTGTTAAAGAAAAGGGATTATTTTATCCGCCAGACCCCTCAAGTAGAGGGACTTGCTTTTTGGGAGGAAATTTAGCTGAGAATGCTGGCGGTCCAAAAGCCGTAAAATATGGCGTTACCCGTGATTATGTTCTGAACATGCAAGTCGTTTTGCCAAATGGCGAAATCATTTGGACTGCAGCCAATGTGTTGAAAAACAGTACAGGCTATAATTTAACTCAATTGATGTGCGGAAGTGAAGGCACTTTAGGAATCATCACTAAAATAGTTTTCAAATTAAGACCTTTCCCTAGAAAAGATGTTACTTTATTAGCTCCTTTCACTAGTAATGAAGAAGCCTGCCGTGCTATCGCGGCCATTTTCAAAGCTGGAGTTGCACCTTCAGGTATGGAATTTATGGAGCGTGATGCTATTGTAAAAACTCAAGATTATATTAAAAATGAAATGGGTGAAACCGTAAGTGTTGATTTACCAGATCACATAAAAGCCCATTTGTTGATTGAACTTGACGGAAATGATGAGGAAGTGATGATGAATGAAGCTGAAATCATTCTAAATGTGTTGGAAGATTTTGACACTGGCGGAGAAGTGCTATTTGCGGATACTCAAGCCAGAAAAGATGAGCTATGGAAATTAAGAAGAAATGTAAGCCCAGCAGTGAATGCCTATTCACTTACGAAAGCTGAAGATGTGGTAGTACCAAGAGGAAATCTGCCAGCATTGATTGTTTTCATCAAAGAAGTGGGAGAAAAATATGGCTTTAATTCTGTATGCTATGGCCATGCTGGAGATGGGAACCTCCATATCAACATCATGAAAGAAAACATAAGTGATGAATATTGGAATAAGGAAGTGAATGAAGGTATAGGGGAAATCTTTGAGGAAGTAGTTCGGTTGGGAGGTACGCTATCTGGTGAGCACGGAATTGGAATTGCTAAAAGACCTTATATGCAAATGGCAATGGGAGACGTAAAACTTGACCTGATGCGAGGCATTAAAAAAGTATTTGACCCTAACAATATTTTAAATCCTGAAAAAATATTTTAAAAATTCCGAACAAGTACAACAGTTATTCGTTTTTCGGTAGTATTACTTTTAATATTGCGTGTAAAATTACGAATGGTGAATAACTTACTATCTTCTATAAAAATTGAGCTTAACCCTCATCTTTTTCAAAAAGATCCTGAATCTTCTGAATTAGGGAGAAAAATACTTTCTCAATCTTTGCAAATGATAGATGAAATGGGCTTAGAAAGCTTTACCTTCGGCAAGTTGGCTAAAGCATTATGTACTACTGAAAGTTCAATTTACCGCTACTTTGAAAGTAAACATAAACTCTTACTCTATTTTTACAATTGGTATTGGAGTTGGATAGATCTTCAATTAGCTTTTCATACCCATAATTTACCAACCCCAGAACTAAAGTTAAAGCGATCAATAGAAGTAATATGCAAGCCAATTGAAGAAGATAAAAACATTAACACTTTCAATTTTGAGCAACTTATTAATATTGTTATATCCGAATCATCAAAAGCGTACTTAACAAAGGAAGTTGACAAAGAGAATCAATATGGCTTATTTTTAACCTTTAAAAAGGTCTCCAGACGCGTGGCTGATATTATGTTGGAGATTAACCCCGAATTTAGTTTTGCCAATACTTTGGCATCAACAAGTATAGTGGGTATTTTACATCAGCAATATTTTGCAGCACATATGCCTTCATTGTCTGATATTCAGTCAGATAATGACGAACTATCAAATGTTTTTTACCAGATTATACTTAAAAACCTAAAGAACTAAAATGGCGGAAACGTATAAAGTCCATCCTTTCAAAAGGTTTATCAACCTGTTAAAGCCAGAAAAAAGCTTTGTCTTTACGATATATGTCTATGCCGTTTTTTCGGGTCTGATCAGCTTGTCACTTCCATTAGGGATTCAAGCTATTATCAACCTTATAATGGGAGGGCAGGTAAGTACTTCATGGATAATCCTGGTCTTTTTAGTGATTTTAGGTATTATTATCAATGGTATTTTACAAGTCAGGCAACTTACTATAAATGAAGTATTACAGCAAAAAATATTTACAAGGGCATCATTTGAATTTGCCTATAGAATTCCGAGGTTTAAAATTGATCAGGTAAAAAATTCTTACCTGCCAGAGTTAATCAATCGGTTTTTTGACACTATGTCGGTTCAAAAAGGGCTTTCAAAAATTTTGATAGATTTTTCAACAGCCTTCTTTCAAATAATTTTTGCTTTACTCTTAATTTCCTTCTATCACCCCTTCTTTATTATATTTTCTTTCTTTTTGATTTTGTTAATCTTTCTAATAGTTCGATTAACTGGCCCAAAAGGGCTTAAAACCAGTTTAAAAGAATCAAATTATAAATATGAAACAGCCCATTGGCTAGAGGAGCTTGCCCGAAATGTTGAAAGTTTTAAAATGGCAGAAGATTCAAAATTGCCTTTAGAAAAAAACGACAAGAATACAGAAAATTATGTGAATGCCAGAAGGTCGCATTTTGATGTTATCATTAATCAATTCTCATTAATGATTGGCTTTAAAGCCGTTGTAGCAGCTGGATTATTATTGATAGGAGGCTTTCTAGTAATTGAACAGCAAATGAACATCGGTCAGTTTGTGGCAGCTGAAATTATCGTAATTCTTATTATTAATTCAGTTGAAAAAATGATTTTTACAATTGAATCAATTTATGATGTGCTGACTGCAGTAGAGAAAATTGCCGTTGTAACGGATAAGCCATTAGAAGAATTTTTGTCAGGAAGCCATTCCTTAATTAAATCTGATGGTATGGCTATTAAATTGAAGGACATTAATTTAGCTGAAGAAGATTCTGAGCATGCCTTTCTTAAGAATATAAACCTGGATATAAAATCAGGAGAAAAGATTGGAATATCCGGCTCCTCAAATGCAGGAAAGTCTATAATGTTGCAATTAATTTCTGGCTGGTATAATAATTATAAAGGCAATATAATGTTTAATGGAACTGCTCTTAGAGATCTAAACATTTCCGAGGTAAGAAGAAATATTGGTGACTGTATGAGCTCTGGCGGGATTTTTCAAGGCACTATAGAAGAAAACATTAGTATTGGTTCACCTATGAGCAGTTTGGAAGAAATTCAAAAAGCGTCCAAAATTACTGGCTTAGATGAATTCATGGAAAGCGAGCCTTTAGGTTATCAAAGAATGATTTTTCCAGGTGACCGAACCTTCCCAAAGAAAATTAAACAACAAATTTTGTGGACCAGAGGTATCTTGGGAAATAAAACGCTTATCCTTTGGGAGGATATATTTGGAATGATCTCCCAAGATAAAAAACATGCGTTTACAAAATATCTTAGCAGAAAAGAGAATCCACAAACTGTGATAATGGTGAGCAATGACATGAGAATATTAGAAAATTGTGATAGGGTGATTGGAATGGAAAATGGTGAAGTCCTTTATGATGTAGCGGGAACTGGAGTAAAAAATCATGATTGGTTTGAAAAAATAAGCTTGAATAAAAATGCTTAACATAAGTCCATATTCTATAAAAGATAAGGTCAATACTGACAAGTACCGATCTTTTGGTCTGTTCAAAGAAATAAGAGCTGATAAGGTTTTAAAACGCCTGTTAATAATTTTCTTTTTGTTGTTTCTTGGTGTCTCTTTCTTGCCTTGGACTCAAAACATACGTGGAAACGGACAAGTCACAGCTCTTTCGCCATCTCACCGTCCCCAAGAATTGAATTCCATGATTGATGGGAGAATAGAAGAATGGTATGTTCAAGAAGGAGATAGAGTAGAAAAAGGTGATACGGTTCTGTTTATTAGAGAGATAAAAGATGAGTATTTTGATCCTCAATTACTTGAAAGAACTCAAGAGCAAATCACTGCTAAAAGACAATCTTTAGGTTTTTACCAGGAAAAAATTGAAGCCTTAGGCAGTCAAATAAAGGCCATTGAAGAAAATAGAGGTCTTAAATTGAGACAAGCTAAAAACTACCTTAGACAAGCTGAATTAAAAATTCAAGCCGACAGCATTGATTATGAAGCTGCTCAGATCAATTTAAATATTGCTGAAAAACAATTCAGCAGACAAAAAGAACTTTACGATGAAGGTTTAAAATCATTAACTGATTTAGAATTGAGAACTTCCAAATATCAGGAAGCTTTAGCCAAAAAAATCAGTATGGAAAGCAAATTGCTAAGTAGTAGAAATCAATATTTGAATGCTAAAATTGAGCTGAATTCCATTTATAATGAATATACAGATAAGCTTCAAAAAGCACGCTCTGAATTGTTCAGTACTCGATCTATGTTGCAAGATGCACAAGCAGAAGTAGTAAAAATGGAAAACCAATTGACCAATTACCAAGTTCGATTTGGTTTTTATTATGTTACAGCCCCACAAAATGGCTATATTACTCGAGCTGTAAGCACTGGAATTGGTGAAAATATTAAAGCGGGTGAATCATTAGTTTCGATTATGCCAGCAGATATAGAATATGCAGTTGAAATGTATATTATGCCAAGAGATTTGCCTCTTTTTAATGTTGGAAATGATGTCAGATTAATTTTTGACGGATGGCCTTCTATTGTTTTCTCAGGTTGGCCGATTGTAACTTACGGTACTTTCGGAGGCGAAGTAGTGGCTATAGATCGGTTCATCAGTTCGAATGGAAAATATAGAGTTTTAATTGCACAAGATCCTGAAGAACCTGAATGGCCAGAAGCCTTACGAGTTGGCGGTGGCACCAGTGGATTAGCATTATTGGATATTGTTCCCGTATGGTATGAGATATGGAGACAAATAAATGGTTTTCCACCAAATTTTTATACTCCTGAAAACACAGGACAATCTAGTGAAGAAAATAAATTGGAAAGAAAAGCTAAAAAATGATTAGCAAATTAAAACATATAATCATTTCAATAAGCTACCTGTTTTTATTTAATTCTTACTTACAGGCTCAGGAAACTTTGATTTCAGATCAATTAAGCGAACAGGAATTCCTTTCATTAGTAATGGAAAACCATCCACTTATTCAACAAGCCCGAAATTTAAGAGAAATGGGTGATTTTGCCGTGCTGGCAGCCAAAGGAAATTTTGACCCAGAACTCTTCTCCAAAAACAAGCAAAAATATTACGATCAAAAAAACTATTATCAGTATAGTGAATCAGGAATTAGCTTACCAACAAGGACTGGAATTACTTTTCAAGGCGGATATGACTGGACAGCTGGCGAGTATTTAAGTAATGAAGCTACTTTACCTAATGATGGTTTGTGGTATGCTGGTGTAAGCGTTCCCGTTTTACAAGGTTTATTTATTGATGACAGAAGAGCTGCACTTCAAACAGCCTTTGTAGATAGAAGAGTATTTGAAAATGAAGCCCAACTTTTGCTTATTGATATTTTGTTGGAAGGAAGTAATTACTACTGGCAATTTGCCAAATTTCAATATCAAAAAAGAGTAATTGAAGATGCTATTGAATTGGCTACTGATAATTTTCAAAACTATAAGACTTCTTATGAACAAGGAGATAAACCTGCAATTGATACGTTGGAAGCTTCCATTCAGCTTCAAAATCTGACTATTCAAAACCAGCAGTTAGCCGTTGATTTAGCAAATGCTAAGCTGAATCTATTTTCATTTCTATGGGGAAAAGAGCAGCCAATAGAAGAATCCGAATTGAAAGCATCCGCGATCAACAATATTTCTCAAAATAAAATAGACAGCCTACGGGCTAATTTACCAATTTTCATACAAGAGCATCCTGCAATTAGAGAAAGTGAGTTTAAAATTCAGAGACTTCAAATTGAAAATCGATTAAAGAAGGAAAAGCTTAAGCCAAAATTGAATTTAGAATATAATCTATTGCAAGACCCTGCTGGTAATATCTCTGAAATTCAGGGTTTGGATAATTATAAGTGGGGCCTAAGCTTTAGCATGCCTTTATTTTTAAGACAGTCCAGAGGTGAGCTGAGAATGAACGAAATCAAACTGGAAAATACCAATTTTGAGTTGCAACAAAAGCAACTTTCCATTCGAAATAAAGCTAGGCAATATGAAAACACATTTGAAAATATTACACAACAGCTAGAGACTTATCAAAATATTGTGATCCAGTATGAAAGTCTTTTAAAAGCCGAATTAAGAAAGTTTGAAATTGGAGAAAGCAGTATATTCCTCATAAACTACCGTCAGATGAGCCTAGTCAATGCCAGAATGAAATACATTGAACTACAGGCCAAATACAGATTATATTACCGTCAGTGGTTGCATAGTTTGGGAGCTAAGCCTGAATTGTGGGTGGAGAATTAATAAAGTTTAGAAATCATCAATTTACAAAATGAATAAGCCGATTAATTTTATCCGTTTTTTTTAGGTCGGTTTTATCATTTTATCGAACGGGAGTTAAATGGCTAAGAATTTCCCTCTGTTTTTTATCCGCAATCAGATGGTTGTAGTTGCTCCAAAACGACTCATCATATTCGTAATTTTTGGATAACAAGTCTTTGGTTTTTGGGATTGTGGCAGATTCTTGAAGTGGTTCAAATTGCTCTTTCAGGCCGGTAACTAAAAAATTGGATGAATAATCATACACTACTTTAGCATTTTTACTCTCTACAGTCCATATACCATTATTTATAATTGCGCTAAGAATTTGTTTATTTTTGTAATCTTTAAATTTAATCACAATATCATTTTTTCTCCTATAGTTTTTGTAGCGAACGATTTGGTCATCAATTTTTCCCCAACCTTTATTGCGAACTTTATTAGCTCCTCGTTCTGACAGCTTTGCATGAATCTCTATAAAAGATAAATCTTCTGAATCGAGGTAAAGTTTACCTTTATACTCACTACCTTTTGTGTCGTTATAAAAACGAATTACGTAAACCCACTTATCGGAATAACTTTCTAATCCCATATATTCAAATTCTTGTTCAAGGAATTTGAATTTTAAAGGTCTGTACAGTATAAAATGGGGGTTGGTAGAACTTTTTGTATTTTCAAATTCATCTATGCTTTTTCTGGCCTGATTAACCGATATTTTAATGTCATCATTTAAAAAGAGTGATCCAAAATGTTGAATGCTTAAATCCGCTTCAAAAAATCTTCCCCACTTGTCATTTTGTGCTCCATATTCACGATAAAATGCACTTAATTGAAGGCTATCTTGCCAATGATTACTGTCAAATAATTTTAGGGCTTTCGTTACTGAATCTTTTGCATTGAACATACTATAAGGGGTTACCCTTATCTCCTTTAACACCATCCCCCTATTGCTTAACCTAAAAGTATCAAGCTCCAATGTTTGGCAAATGGCGTTCATGAATGTTCCCTCACCAACATGGGAAATTAGTAGTGTATCTGATTCTGAATCAAGATTGATTTTGAAATAGCCATCGAGATTGGTGATTGTGCCCCTTTCCTCATTTGATTTCAAGCGAACTGTGGCATAGGGCACTGCTTCATTATTCTCTGAAATCACAACACCTTGAACAGTAACTTGACTATTTGCATATTTAGGTAATGATAATGCGATCAAAATGATAACAGCAATTTTTACTATCGACAACATAAATTATTTAAATTTCATAATTAAAAGTGACTTACTAGTTTTTGCAAAAATTGCGAGGCGCAATATAATTGATCCAATTCCCCTGAACAATTAGGGGAAAAGAAATGCATTAAAAAGCCTAAATAAATTGATGATACCAATCGAAAAAATATTGATTATCTTCGCAGCATGTGCGGCATAACAGGAGTATTTGCATTTAATGAAATTGGTAGGTTTAACCTTCCCAATATTTCATTGGCTACGGAAACATTAGAACACCGTGGACCTGATTTCCAAAAAGTTTTTGTGGGTGATTTTGTGGCTTTGGGTCATAGAAGATTATCCATTATTGACTTAAATCCACAGGCAAATCAACCGATGTCCGCAGAGGATGGTCGCTATCAATTAGTATTTAATGGCGAAATTTATAATTACAAACTTCTGCGCCAAGAACTTGAAAGCAAAGGAGTTCAATTTAAAACAGAATCTGATACTGAAGTTTTATTGCAATTATTGATTCATGAGGGAAAAGATGCTCTAAATAAACTTAATGGTTTTTTTGCTTTTTCCTTCTATGATCAACAAAAGGAAGAAATGCTGGTAGCTCGAGATAGGTACGGAATCAAACCACTTTATTATTTGGAAGATGAAGACCGTTTTATTTTTGCCAGTGAATTAAAAGCTATTCTCAAATTTGGGATTGAAAAAACCATAGACACCAATTCTCTCTATACTTATCTACAATTAAATTATTTGCCAGCTCCTATGAGCATGGTGAAAGGCGTAAAGAAATTAATGCCGGGTCAATATGCAGTTGTTAAAAAGAAATCAGTTGAAATCAATTCCTATTATGAATTGAAAAATACTTTTGAAAAGGATTTTCAAGGCAATTATGAAGACGCCCAAGTTCAACTGAAAGCCTTAATGGAAAAAGCTGTTGAGCGAAGATTAGTTGCAGATGTTCCTTTAGGCACATTTTTAAGCGGTGGGGTCGATTCTTCCATCATATCAGCAATTGCCTCTAAAAAAGTAGATGGATTGCATACATTCTCCATTGGCTATAAAGGAAATTCATATTTTGATGAAACCGAATATGCTAATGCTGTGGCAAAGCATATTGGCTCTAAACATCAAGTGTTTTCTTTAAGCTTAGATGATTTGTATGGCTATTTGCCCAAAATGCTTAAAAGTTTTTCCGAGCCTTTTGCCGATAGTTCTGCTTTGCCTGTTTATGCTTTAAGCCAACTGACCAAAGAAAATGTTACGGTTGCTTTATCAGGAGATGGGGCAGATGAACTCTTTGCAGGATATAATAAACATGCTGCTTTATACAGACTCTGGCACCCCGGAGTTAAAGAAAAAATGGTTAACGCATTACGTCCACTATGGAATATATTACCCAAGTCCAGAAATAATCCATTTGGAAATATAAGTAGACAATTAAAGAAATTTGCTGATGCCTCTCAACTCGATATTCAATCACAATATTGGTTGTTGGCAAGCTTGCAAAATGCACGAAAAAGTACAGATTTATTATCGAATGCCGTTTTAGAAGACATTGATTTTGAGGGGTTCGATTTATGGAAAGAGCAATTGCTTTCAACTCTCAACACTAAATCTATCAATCAATCTTTACAATTAGATCAAGAATTGGTTCTTCAAGGAGATATGCTACAAAAGGTAGATTTAATGAGCATGCAACATGCGCTAGAAGTTCGGGTTCCATTTCTAGACCATGAATTAGTAGCTTTTGCCAACAGCCTGCCAGAAGAATTCAAAGTGAATGGCAAAAGGAAGAAAATGATTCTTCAGGATACTTTCAGAGATATTATGCCTGAAAAAATTTATAATCGACCAAAACATGGTTTTGAAGTTCCTCTATTAGATTGGCTCAGAAAAGACTTAAAATTAGATATTGAAAACAAATGGCTGGACAAAGAGCGAATTGAGAAGCAAGAGGTTTTTGATTGGGAAGGCGTTCAAGCACTAAAAAAGAAGCTGTTTTCCAGTAATCCTGAAGATAGTCACGCCCATATTTGGGCACTGATTGTTTTTCAAGGGTGGTGGGAAGGGTATATGGATTAAGTACAATCTTACTTTTGCTACTATATAACTAAATGTATGCAGGCGTCTCAGATGCTTAAAATGTCTCGCAAAGCCGCAAAGTTTTCGTTAAGGAGGGTTCTCTTGAATAATGAAAAGTATGTCTAAATTAGGCTAATGTAAAAATCTGTCCATTATTTCTAAAACCTCAGATTTCACTTTAAATCACCAATTTTGAGATTTCAAAAAAATGGACAGATTTACATTCGGAATTAAATTTTGTGCTTTTATACCTTTTCTTTTTGCTTGAACAAAAAGAAACAAAAATTCAAGACAAAACAATGCTTCAACGCTTCGCCCAACGCTGGCCCGCTGTTTTGTCCTCCCGCCCGCTCCCTCTGAGCATATTTCATTTGGCTTGAAAGCTTTGTAGTATTTATCAAGAGTGCCTAAGGAAAAATAGTCCTAAATCATAGATGTCAACTATCATTTTTTTTTTGCGTTGCGCGGTCGTTGCGCCTTTGCGTCTTGGAGAGAGTTACCTTTTCGGTCTTTCCGAAATAAAAGTCTAAGTCTAATTTAAGAATTGAATTACTGAATCAATTTCTTATTTTCCTCTAAACCGTGTTCAAACTGCAAAGTAATATGCCCAATGGAGAAATTGGTATGCAATAATTCTTCAATCTTTTTCTGAATTTCATGCGTATGGCTCACATTTAAATCTTCCTTTAAATCTACATGCGCTTCCAAATGAATAGTATATTCGTCCAATTGCCATACGTGGATATGATGGATGTTTTTTACTTCTTTTAATTGTTCAACTTCCTTAACCAATAATGGGATGTTGATTCCTTCTGGTACAAATTGTAATAAGATTTTTGTAGAGCTCCACAACAATTGCCATGAAGTAGCAATTAAATAAACCCCAATTAAAATAGATAAAACACCATCTACCCAAGTGACGCCATAATATTTCATCGCTAAACCTCCACCTAAAACTGCTACAGAAAATAAAGTATCGGAAAGCAAATGCAAGAAAGCAGATTTCATATTCATGCTATTCTTTGCGTCTTTTGCTAAAAACACAACACTTAATCCATTGGCAATTATAGCAATCCCCGCTAACCAAATCACTAAGTCATTATTTATTTCAAGCGTTTGGGTTATTTGTAAGCGTTGAACACTTTCCACAATTATATAAATTGCTACGGCAATAATAAAAGCAGAATTAACGAAAGCTGCTAAAACCTCTGCTCTTTTATAACCAAATGATTTGCTGTAAGTAGCTTCTTTCTTTGCTAAAACAATTGCTACTAAGCTTATTGTAAGCGCAGCTACATCACTGAAATTGTGCATGGCATCGGAAATCAATGCCATGGAATTTCCCACAATTCCACCGATTATCTGAGAAACTGTAATGATAACATTGAGCAATATTACCCACTTAAGCCTGCTTTCTTTTTTCATGTGTATATGTTTATCGTCTATGATCACATGGAATTCAAAAAATTTTATTCATCCTCGGTTGGTATGTTGAGGATTCTAAAATTTATGCTCATTTCATGTGTATATGATAGATTTTAGTTGCCATCCCGATAAATCGAGACAGGTAATGGAATTCATAAGAAATATTCCTGCCTGCATGTTGGCAGGCACCAGTCAATTTATAAAAATTTGCCCTCGAATATTTATGCTTATTTCATATAAATCAAAAATAGGTAATCGCCATTTGAAGTGCTAACCTCAAATTGAATTTTCCAAAACTATGAAACGAAAAAGCCACTTAAAATTTCATCAAGTGGCTTTCTAATTATGTATTAACTGTAAATTATTTGTCCAACTCTAATTGTAAAGATTGTGGTGTTGTTTCTAACTCTCCAATCTCAATTTTTGAATCTCCTTTTACAGTTATTGTGGCTTTAATAAAATCCTCTTCCTCGGCTTTATAGATATTATCCACGTATTTTTGAGGATTTCTATCAATATAAGGGAACCAAGTACTGTGTATTTGCACCATCACTTTATGTCCTTTTTTGAAAGTGTGAAGAATATCTTGCAGTGCTATTTCTACTTCATCTTCCTCATTGGGAACAAATGGTTTAGGGTCAGCAAAACTGTCTCTAAATCTTCCTCTGAAAACTTCCGCTCTTACCAATTGCTGATAATTTCCCATCACAATATTTTCGGGATTATGCTCATAGCTTTCATGCGCACCAGGATATACATCAATGATTTTTACTATGAAATCAGCATCAGTAGAAGAAATGGCAACTTTCAATTTAGCGGCAATTTCCCCTGCTAAGGTTAAATCATCTTCCAATTCATCCGATTCCCAAACCAAAACATCTGGTCTTCGAGCAGCATGTTGCTGGTCATCCGTCATATATGCACGAGGCGTAAATGATAAAGGCTCCGTAAAGGAAGTATAAGGAACTGGTTTGGCTGGATCTGAAACATAACTGAACTCGTCTTCATTGCTGCCTTCATCATTAATTAAGAGTTTTCCGTTTTGAGCAAATCCTAAAGAAGTTTTTGGGATTTGTGGTGGCCAAACATCGAATTTTTGCCATTCTTTCAAACCAGTATCAAACATATAAGCTTCTGGTAAATTAGGTTTTCCTTTTCCATCTCTCAAAAAATGATTGAAAAAAGTTCTTTCTATTTCTTTCTGGTAGAAAGTAGAAATACTATCACCAAAATAAATATGATTTACAGCTTGAAAGCCTTTTTCCCTAGCCCAATCACCATGGCTCCATGGACCAAAAACGATGGTGTTATAAGCATCAGGACTAGTTTTTTCAATAGTCTTGTAAATATTTAAAGGGCCATATAGATCCTCTGCATCGTACCATCCACCAACAGTCATCACAGCATGGTCAATATCATCCAAGTGTGGAATAATACTTCTTTTCTGCCAGAACTCATCATAATTTGGATGCTCTACCGTTTGTTCCCAGAACTCATTATCAAAGTGTAACTTTTCGGTAATGTTTTTTAATGGCCCCATGTCAAGATGGTAATCATAGCCATCTATGGCATTAGCAGTTCTCATTCTAGCAAAAGCTTCACTATACCAAGATTCTGTTGTTGGCTCTTCTGTTTGGTAACCAAAAACAGGATAGGCTGCTGTATAACTTTGCAAATAAGCTCCATTGTGATGGAAATCGTCAAAGAAAAAATCTCCAATTGGTGCTTGAGGTGAACTTGCCTTTAAGGCTGGATGAGCATCTGGTAATGCTGCAGCTGTATAAAAACCTGGGTAGCTAATGCCCCACTGCCCCACTTTTCCATTTGTTTTTCCTTTCAAATGTTTCAATAACCATTCTATTGTATCATAAGTATCAGAACTTTCATCAGCTTCTTTTTTGTGCTTATTTCCGGGAATATTAGGAGTCATGTTGGTGAATTTACCTTCCGACATCCATCTTCCTCTCACATCCTGATAAACAAAAATAAATTTATCTTCCATTAAATATTGAGATGGTCCTAAAGAACGCTTATACTGATCAGGACCATAGGGTGCAATACTGTAACATGTTCTCTGCATCATGATCGGATGCTTCCCTTTTTCTTTAGGTGTGTATATGGCAGTATAAAGACGAGTGCCATCTCTCATAGGAATGTAAACTTCCTCTTTGTTATAATTCTCCTTTACATAACTGTTTTCTTCTTCTTGAGCCAAAGCAGAAGGACTTAAAAACAGGCAAAAGCCGATAAATAATAAAATATGTTTCTTCATTTTGAATAAAATTTATTTTAAATGATAAGTTAGCAAATAAGTCTTTTAGATGGATGGGTTGAGGTTAAATTTTGATGGGTGGTTATTACTTAAATTACCATCCATAAATTTCCTTAAACTGTTTTCCCCTTCAACCGTTTGCCAATAAGTTGTAGCAGATATAAATTTAGATGAATCATATTTTAGCAGTTCAAAACCTAAGTAAAACCTATAAATCAGGAGAGAAATCATTAACAGTACTTTCGGATATTAATTTCGAAATAGAACCGGGCAGCAGTTGTGCCATTATTGGGCCATCTGGTAGCGGTAAAACTACTTTACTTGGATTATGTGCTGGATTGGATGAAGCCGGAACAGGCTCAGTTACCCTAGATGATAAGCAATTAGAAAAATTATCTGAAGACGAAAGAGCTGCTGTTCGAAATGCTTCAGTAGGATTTATTTTTCAAAGCTTTAATTTATTACCCACTCTTACTGCTTTGGAAAATGTGATGGTGCCATTGGAATTATTGGGCAAGAAGAACGTTAAACCAATTGCTGTTGATTTGCTTCAAAAAGTAGGCTTGGGGGACAGAATGCATCATTATGCTTCTCAACTTTCAGGAGGTGAGCAACAAAGAGTTTCCATTGCAAGGGCTTTTGCCAACCAACCTAAAATATTATTTGCTGATGAGCCAACTGGAAACTTGGATCAGGAAACTGGAGAAACCATTGAAGCTCTTATCTTTAATCTGAATAAAGAATTAGGTACTACTTTGGTTTTAGTAACTCACGATCCTGATTTAGCAAAGAGAACTGACCGAATCCTCCAGCTCAAAGGAGGAAAACTTATCAAAGATACTTTAACTACAGAAGAAGCTTAAAACCATTCTCATGCAAAAACTAAATTGGTTATTGAAAATGGCTTGGCGCGATAGCCGCAGAAATCGTTCTCGTCTATTTCTTTTTATGAGCAGTATAGTGTTAGGAATAGCTGCACTAGTTGCCATTAATTCTTTTGGAGATAACCTTACTCAACAAATCAACTCAGAAGCCAAAGAGCTTTTAGGCGCTGATGTGGAACTGGAAAGTAGAAGTCCATTTACTGATTCTCTTTATCAATTTCTGCAAAATGAAAACTTAGAACTTTCTGAGGAAAGAGCTTTTGCCAGTATGGTTTATTTCCCGAAAAATGGTGGGACTAGACTAATCAATGTGAGAGCTGTAGAAGCTAATTACCCTTTTTATGGTAAAATAGAAACTACTCCTTTTGAATCTGCGGAAAACTACAATACAAGTGAAAAAGCATTGGTAGACCAGTCTTTAATGCTGCAGTTTAATGTGAGTCCTAATGATTCGGTTCGAATAGGGAATCAAGTATTTTCCATTGCAGGAGAAATCAATAAAACGCCAGGGCAATCGGCAATCACCACAACCGTAGCTCCTCCTGTTTTTATTCCGTTCTCAAAGCTGGAAGAAACAGGCTTGATGCAAAAAGGAAGCCGAATCAACTATAAACTATATGTGAAATTCCCTGATGGAGTTGATGATCAAAAATATTTTAATGAGGTTTTAAAACCCCGGTTAGAAAAAGAGGAAATCCGATTTGATGATGTGGAAGAAAGAAAAGAAGAATTGGGAGATGCTTATTCCGATTTAACCGGATTTCTGAATCTAACTGCATTTATAGCACTACTCTTGGGTTGTATAGGTGTGGCAAGTTCCGTACAAGTTTATGTGAAGGAGAAAGTGAAATCAGTAGCTATCTTGCGTTGCTTGGGAGCTTCTTCTTTACAGGGAATGTGGATTTTCTTAATCCAAATTGCAATCATTGGCTTGATAGGTTCAATTATTGGTTCTTTGCTCGGAAGCAGCATTCAGTATTTTCTTCCTCAACTTTTTGCTGATTTCTTGCCATTTGAAATAGAATTAAGCTTTAGCTATAGCTCGTTTTTCCAAGGTATTTTAATTGGATTATTAGCTTCTGTGCTTTTTGCCTTAGTTCCGCTTTTGCAAATCCGTAAGGTTTCTCCTTTAAATGTATTGAGAAGTTTAGGCTGGGGAAAAACTTCCAAAGCCAGCCGATTTGTATATGTTCTAGTGGTTTTATTCGTTTTTGGTTTTTCTTATATTCAGCTGGATTCACTTAAGGAAGCTGCTGTATTTACTACTTCATTGTTGGTTGCTGCTTTAATTTTGATGGGAGTTAGTAAATTAATTATTTGGGCAGTAAGAAAATATTTTCCAGAAAAAGCCCCTTTTACAACACGTCAAGGTTTAGCAAATTTATACAGACCGAATAATCAAACCTTAATTTTGGTAGTCACCATTGGATTAGGCACAGCCCTTATTACCACATTAATGTTGAGTCAGGATTTGCTTTTAGATAAAGTCAAATTAAGCAGCAGTGAGAATCAACCCAATATGGTGCTCTTTGATATTCAAAGCGACCAAGTGGATGAGGTGATCGATATAACCAAAAATGACAGTTTACCTGTTATTCAGGAAGTGCCAATAGTTACTATGAAATTGCACAGTATAAAAGGAGAATCTGTCGAGGCTATCCGTGAAGACACTACGGCTGGAGTGAGAAATTGGGTGCTTAGAAGAGAATACAGAGTGACTTATCGCGATAGTTTAATAGCTTCCGAAACGCTTCTAGAAGGAGAATGGAAGGGTAAAGTTCAAAATTCAAATGACTCTATCTTCATTTCCTTGGATGATGGATTGGCAGAAGATATGAAAGTTGGATTGGGAGACCCACTTACATTTAATGTTCAGGGTGCTTTGATCCAATGCTATGTTGGAAGCATCAGAGAAATCGATTGGCAACGTGTGCAAACCAATTTCTTGGTAGTTTTCCCTGAAGGAGTACTGGAAGAAGCTCCAAAATTCCATGTGTTACTTACTCGCTATGAAAAAGTGGAAAAATCAGCTCAATACCAACAAAAAGTAGTGAGTAAATTTCCTAATATTTCCATCATCGATTTAGATTTGATATTGAAAACCGTGGATGAAGTATTAGGCAAAATTTCCTTTGTGATTCAGTTTATGGCTTTCTTTAGTATTATAACAGGTGTAATTGTACTAATTGGTGCTGTTAATATCAGCAAATTCCAGCGAATGCAAGAAGCCGTTTTACTAAGAACTATAGGTGCAAGCCGAAAGCAAATTGTTCGCATAAACTTTATGGAATATTTCTTTTTAGGAAGCATTTCAAGTTTAACAGGCATCATTATAGCTATTTTATCCGCTTGGGGACTTGCTTATTTTAGCTTTGATACTGTATTTGTTCCAAATCTATTGGCGGTCTTGATTACCTATATTGCTATTACAGGGCTAACCGTTTTCATTGGATTGACGAATAGTAGATCGGTGGTGAATAAACCGCCTTTGGAAATTTTGAGAAAAGAAGTTTAATTGAGTTTACTTATTTCGTCAGAGTATAAAATAAGTCTAAACTTTCTTCAGCCTTTTCATTCACAAAATAATCTGCAACGGAGATTGATTTTACCAATGAATTATCAGCTTGATCCAGTTTGTTACGGTTAAGTCTGTTTAAAAACTCGTAAGGAATTCTTAGTAGTGGGGCTGGTAATCTGTATTGAAGATTTAAAATATCAAAACGGGTGATTTTCTTAACTGACTCTCGGTTTTTATCGTGATAATCCATCACCTTATCATTTCCTGCAATTCCATTGGCTTCTACTTTTGAGAAAATGGATTTACATAACTCCTCTAACTCAGGAGCAAAATATTCCCTAACATGCCAAGGATTTCGTGTCAAAGTCATTTTCTTATTTGGAGTAGAAATGATTGCTTTTCCACCTGGCTTTAATACTCTATGAATTTCCTTTAAGAAGGTCTTATCATCCTTGATATGCTCTATCACTTGAAAAGAAACCACGGTATCAAAAGAATTATCAGCTATATCCTTCAAAGGCGGAATATGCATAGAAATAAATTTTGCTTGAGGATATTCCTTTTGTAATTCCTCAGTCAAACTTTTATATTTATCTATGCCCGTATAATGATCTGCAGCATTCACTAAAATCTCTAAACCTCTTCCTGTTCCACAACCAATCTCCAATAATTCACCTTCAATTTGTGGTTGTGCATAAACATATGCTGCCAATAATCTTTGATGTATAGGATTGTCTGATGCAATAGAATCAGAAGTGATTTCTGTGGTTGAGACTTTGGACATAATATTTAGCTTAGCCGACTTTTAAAGCCTTTTTAATACTTTCAAAAAATGATGGTTGTGGTTTTTCCTCTTGATGCTCTGGGAAAATGGTATCGTGAAATTTAATGTCTTCCTGTTCTTTTTTGGTATAAAAAGTAGCAGAAAACATTTTTCTTTCCGCTTTATCGGGACATTCCAAAGGCTTAGTATAGCCATAATAAGAAGTATCTTTCACTTCAAAAATAACCGCTCTATTAAACCTGCAAGAAACCGCTTTTTTACATTTGGAAACACAACCGTTCCACATTTCTAAAGCTCCGTTCCACTCTGGCTTCCATCTTGGCGTAAGATAAAGCTGTAAATTTAATCTACGCTGAACATCTTTCTCAGGATGAATATTGAAATCCACATGAACATCCTCAAAAGAACCTTTTTTTCCTTTTTGAATGCCTACTCCAAAGCCATCGTTAGTAATAAAGGCATTTTTAATGCCCGTTACTTTCTCAATAAACTCCAGAAACTGTGGTTTTGCTATCTCCTCTTTCAGCAGGTTAAACAAACGAGGATATTCCTCAAACTTATCACCCTCCAGTTTATTCTCATGCCTGTCCTTTTTAGGCTTATTGAAAAGCTCATCCTCAGGAAAGAAATTATGAAGTTTCTCTGCAGTTTCTGTTGACAAAAAGTCATCCAGAATGATGTGGTGAAAAGGTTTGGAAGATTCGAACTCTTCCTTGTACTGATCGATTTGTTCTTGACTAAAATGCTTATTTTGAATAAGTTCCATAAAGGAATTTAAAATTTCGTGGCGCAAATATACACTTCAAATGTAGTTTGCTCACATAAAATTTAAAATATTTAAATTTAATTTTCTATTACTTTCTCAATATTTCGATAAACACCCCAAAACGGTAGTGTAATCAAATGCATAAACCCTTTTTTTTTCTAAAAAGTGCCAAAATTATAAGTAATATTATAAAATTTCAACGAAATGATGTAGGAAAAAGCATTGGCGTTCGCACTTTGTACCTCTTATACTTCTCTCCAAAGCGGGCTATCAATCTCTTTTCCTCATAATGTATCCCAATAAACAGGTAAATCAGAATACAAATTGCGTGTACTAAATGTGTGTAAGTAGGATTAAAAATGACAAAACCCACTAAGCCTAAAATTAAAGCCGTGTAAAGTGGGTGTCTCATTCTGGCATAAATACCTTTGGTTATTAATTTGGGTTCATCCTCTTCTTTTATTCCTATAAATTGAGAAAAGCTAATAGGTTTAAAAGCCAATTTTGCCAATAAAAATCCGAAGGTAGCAATAATCAACCCCACGGATTTAGTAGCCTGTCCCTTAGGAAGGAAATATTGCGGAGGAATCAAGCTTCCTAAGAAAAATATAAATAGTACTGCAAGAATAGAAATAATGTTATAAAGCCTTCGGTAATTAACGGGTTTTAAACTTATTTTCTCCTTTATCAAATTAGAGGCAAGAACAGAATGAAGAATACCAAATAGCATCCAAGCAAAAATGATAGGCAGATATGCAATTATATCAGACATAAAAAATCTATTTTTATAAAGGTAGAAATAAATTCTACGGATAATATTATAACACAAAATAACATCAGAACGTGATCTCGGAAATTAAATTTGCTTAATTAAAGAGAGAATAAAATTATCCTTGATATCATGTTTGCAATCATTAGGGAATACCAGAAAAATGAAGAAGAATTTTATAAATTAGTCTCATGGATGGCAATAAAACTCTAGGCAAAGAAGAAATGGAAGATTTAATCAAGACCTTAAAAAATCGCTTTGATGAAAACCTCCACAGGCACAAAAAACTTGAATGGAATAATATTCAGGAAAAGTTAGTAGCTAATCCTGATAAGTTATGGTCATTAAATGAAATGGAAAAATCAGGAGGAGAGCCTGATGTTATTGATTTTGATGAAAAAACAAATGAGTATATCTTTTGTGATTGCTCCCCTGAAAGCCCAAAAGGCAGAAGAAGCGTTTGCTATGACCGTGAAGCATTAGAAGCAAGGAAAAAATATCCGCCTAAAACCAGTGCATTGGATATGGCTTCTGAAATGGGAATTGAGCTTTTAGATGAAACTCAATATCGTCATTTGCAAAGCCTTGAAAGCTTCGACCAGAAAACTTCAAGCTGGCTGAAAACACCAGCTGATATCCGAAAACTCGGAGGTGCAATCTTTGGAGATTTCCGATTCGGAAGAGTCTTTATTTATCATAATGGCGCTGATTCTTATTATGGTGCTAGAGGTTTCCGAGCTTTGCTCAAGATATAATTCGAACATTTTAATGGGGAGTTCATCTGAAGAGTAGATAATAGGCTTCTAATGAAAATTGATTTTTCATTAGAATTTTGCAACTGAAAAAACTCAAAAAATAGACCCTTGGCTAAAAAGTCGGTTTCTTACTCAGCATCTAGCTTACTTGTCAACCTAAAAACCTCAACACTTAAAAACTTACTCACTTACACACCTATTCACTTCTTCTTTAACCTCACATATACCAATTTCAAATTATTTTTATTGCCAAATCGCTCTTCTATTTCAAAGTTTTTAAGGGATTTGATAAGCGGTGTTAATTTTGCAAACCCATAATTTCTAGAGTCAAAATTAGGTTGTTTCTTTTGGAGCAGGTTTCCCACATCACCTAAGAATGCCCAGCCATCATCATCTGCCACATCGGTAATTGTGCTTGCAATTAATTTGATTTCCTTTTGTGTAACTTTATCTACAGCAGGTTTTGATTTTGATTTTTTATCCTCTGTTTCTTCTACTTGATTATTCAGGATTTCTATGTAAATAAACTTATCGCATGCTACTATAAATGGGTTAGGAGTTTTCTTTTCTCCAATTCCATAAACTTTCATTCCTGCTTCACGCAGTCGTGTAGCTAAACGAGTGAAATCACTGTCGCTGGAAACCAAACAGAAACCGTGCACTTTTTGTGAATATAGAATATCCATGGCATCTATGATCATGGCAGAATCAGTGGCATTTTTACCTGTGGTATAACCATATTGCTGAATGGGTGTTATTGCATTTTCCAACAACAAATTTTTCCACTTGCTTAAGTTTGGCTTTGTCCAATCGCCATAAATTCTTTTGATGGTAGGATTACCATATTTAGCAATTTCCTCCATCATCTCTTTTACATTGGCTGAAGGAATATTATCTCCATCGATTAATACTGCTAAATTTATTTCCATATTATAAATTTTAGATGCTATTATCTAGTACTGCTAAATTGGAATTTAGTTGGTGAAGGAGCAACTTTTCTACATCTAGAATAGGTAATAAAATTATTTGTACCCATCATAATAGAAGACTTCAAAGTCTCCATATTCTTCCTTGGTCTTGTTTTCAAGCCCTGATGTTGTGATCCATGTATCTCCAAATACAGACTCATATTCAATGAAAATTATCTTTGAGCCTCTCCCAAAGTAACTATCAAAAAAGTTAGAAATTTTAGCTAAACCAGAGCTACCGCCTCCAGCTGAAAAAAGCTCCCATTCTTCTCCTGGACTTAATACAAGCCCGTCAAATATAGAACCAGAATTATAGCTATAGACTGTGTCGCTATTTTGTTCCTCATAAAGGTTGTACAGATTATAATGAAAGAAAGTTGAATCGCCTTCTTTAATATATAAGCCTTTAATAAAGGCAGGTCCAAGACCTTTATTTTGGATTTTTATCGAATACCAGTTCTCACCACCTCCATTAAATAATTGAATATATGGGAGAACGGATGCCTTTTGCTGTTTTACAGTTAGTTCATACTGTTTATTTAATATGTGGCTTTGGTATAGCAACACCACTAAAGTAAAAAGTGCAATCGACATGGCCGATAAACTCACAATTTTATCCGCACTCCAAAATTTCTTCTTTGTTGGCTGAGGTTTATATCTTTTCTTATAATAAGGCTTTTTGGCGGGCCTATTTTCAGGTTTACCTGGACTGTTTTGCTTATTTGGCTTTTCTTCCATCTTTTTAAGGTTGGTCTATTTATTTAAATTTAAGTTTAAGGATACATCTGATTTGTTAAAAATGCAACTAAAACTTTTACTGTAATTAAAATTATTTCTTTTGTTAAGTTATTGTTTAATCCAATTCATTAAAAAAGTGGTTTCATACTTTGCTAATTATTCCATCAAATAACCACACTAATTTTGTGTTCACATTGAATTGTTGATAATGCAAGTTCCAATTAGTTTAAGATAAATGAGTTTTATAGACTCCTATTAAAGGAGTAAGAAAGCCAATCAAACTTCTTTTGCTTTTATTCTCCATATCAATTACCTTAAATTTTATGGAAATAAATGTGGAATTTAAGGAGTTTTATAAAACTGAGCTAAAATACAAACTTGAGAAAATTGAAAAAGAACGTTTGGTTTTTGAAAATAAAATGAAAAAAGACCGAAAGAAAGGTGTCATTATCGCTTTGGGTATTGCTCTTTTAGTTTCAATAGGTGTGCAAGCCATGCAAGAGGAAGGTAGCTTTACTGATTTTTTAAAAGCCTTTGCCATTTTTGCACCAGTTTTTTCACTTTTTGGGTGGGGTTTTGGAAGTCATTTTGCAATGAAAAAAATGTTGAAACTTAAAAAGCCATTTAAAGAAAAAATAGTGGCTCCTATCATTGATCATTTCAATTCTAATTTGAAATATCAGCCAGAAAAATCAATCACCAAAGAAGAAATAAAAGACAGCGAATTGTTTCAGGAGAATATAGAGTATTATAATGGAGATGATTTATTTGAGGGTTCAAACTCATTTTCAGATTATCGCTTTTCTGAAATGAGGTTAGGGGTTAAAGTTAAGAAGCCGGACAAGGATGGGCATATGCGTGACATCAGTCATGCAATTTTTAAAGGCGTATTTTTAGTTGCTGATTTTCAAAAAATTATAATAGATTCTTTAATTATTAGACCGAATCCTTCTTTTAAAGAAGAAAATGACAAAAAGCGATTTATCCAAAAAGGTTCAAAATTCCAGAAAGAATTTGCTAAGAACAAATACACTCATTGGTACATTGAGGATGTAAAAACTTCCCAAACTTTAAGAAAAGTGGAAACTGGTGACGGCTATTTTGATGAACAATTTCTAATCTATAGCAGTGATGAAGAAAAAGCAAAAACTTTACTTGAGGGAGGTTTAATGGATTTCTTTTTAAAAATTACAGATTGGGAAAAGGAGCAAACCTACAACGATAAAATTGAAGGTCATTTACAAGGAAATTATCAATTTCCTACCATCTATTTTTCAATTATTGGTAATAAAGCCTATTTCGGAAAGCCTTTTGATAGAAACTTTTTTAGTCCAGATTTACTGAAAAGTATAGTAGATGAAGAAAGAACTGCAAAATTTTATCAAGAGATTAAAGAATTAAATTTACTGATGGAGCAGATGACCCAAATTATCCCAAAAGCTACCTCTAATAATTAAAATTATTCTGCTTTACGTCAGACTTTTTTTCCTTAAACAAACCCCACAACCCTAAAGCAGGCCCAATTGCCAGAATGATGTATAAAAAGACAGGACTAATTTCTAATCGGAGGATATTTAAAAGCTGAATACTGACGATGGTAATGGCAAAGCCAATGGAATTCACTATGGTCAAAGCAGTTCCTTTTGTTTCGGCAGGTGCATGAGTAGCGACTAAAGTTGAAAATAGCGGTGAATCAGCTATCACAACCATCCCCCAAAAAATCAGGAATAAAATAAATGTCCCTGCTGGAGTATAAAGGATTATTAAAGGAGATATTAAGCAACATAAGCCAGATAGCAAAAGGAAAGTGCTAGCGGTTTTTTTTGCACCATATTTCTCTGAAATATATCCACCGGCTATGCAGGATAAACTTCCAATTCCGATTATGATGAAGGATAAGAGCGGAATATTAAATTCTGTAATAGTATGAAGTTCTTGATAAGCTATTAAAATAATGGGGACGAATGCCCAAAAAGCATATAATTCCCACATATGACCGAAATAGCCAAAAGCGGATGCCCTAAATTCCTTTTTCTTAAAAACTTGAAAGAAAGCTGAAAAATCAGGTCTTTGGCTTCTTTTCTGAAAGGGGCCATCTGGAACTAAGATTAAGAGTAAAATTCCACCCAATCCAGCTAAAGCAGAAGTGATGTAAATGACCAATTGCCATTCAATATTTTGGGTAATTTGCTTTAAAAGATGTGGAAAGGCGGTTCCTAAAACCAAAGCACCTACCAAAAATCCTAAAGATTTGCCCAAACCTTTTTCATAATAATCGGAGGCTATTTTCATGCCTACAGGATAGATTCCTGCCAAAAAAAAACCAGTTACAAAACGGAAACTAATCAAGCTCCATAAAGTATTTCCTCCCCAAACTGCACCCAAATTAGAAACTGCCCCAATCAATGCACAGAAGAAAAAGACTTTAGAAGGAGAAAACCTATCCGCTATGGAAAGAACTGCAAAAACCAAGGTACCGATGATAAAACCAAACTGAACAGCCGAAGTCAGACTACCTAAGGCAGTCGGAGCCAAATTAAAATCTAATAATAAATTTGGCATCACCGCATTGCCTGCAAACCAAAGAGAGGTGCAGCAAAATTGAGAGAAAACAATGATGGGAAGAATTCGAATAGGTGGGTTCATGAAGTTCTAATCTCAATTTGAACCTTAAAGATATTATTTGCTATCAAATATAACCCCATAATCTTTTCAAAGTTTTTGCTTTAGAAACTTTACTTTGCGTGGTCTTCGCGCCTTTGCGACTTTGCGTGAGTCACCTCAAACCTTAGGCTTTTTCAAAACCCCTCCACCATTTTCTCACTTTCTTCCCAAAGTTTATTTCTTGAGGCTTTGCTATTGGCAATAGGCGAGGCTTTCTTTACTTTCTGATCTTTAAAATATTCCCCATTTTTATCTGCTGGCAGATCATTTGTCGCCAAATAAATGGAAGTGGAAGCGCCTTCTCGGGCAGATTTCATAAAGGGTTTTCCAAGTTTCCACATCAACTTAAAGAAGCCTGGCAATGAATCTCCAAAACCTGAATCGATTACTCCTGGGTGGAGTGCGTAAGAGGTCAACCCCTTATCTGCTAATGATTTTGTGAATAGGATATTGTATAATTTTGCGTTTCCATATCCCATTATGGTGGAATACTTTTTCTTTAAATTCATATCAGACCAATTGGGGTTTCCAGCTCTGTGAGCTTCTGAACTCACATTAATTACTTTAGTATTGCTTTTTTCCAGTAAAGACATCGCTATTTTAGTAAGTAAAAAATGTCCCAAATGGTTAACTGCTAAATGTAATTCAAAGCCATCTTTGCTTTCCAATCGCTCATTAAATGTGCCTCCAGCGTTATTGATTAATACGTCCAGTTTATCGGTTTTCTGCAAGAGTTCTTCACCTGCTTTTCTGACGGATTTAAGGTCTGCCAAATCGCATTTTATGATGCTTATATTTTCTTTTTTATCCCAATCAGCAATTACTTCTTGGGCCTTTTCCGTGTTGCGGACTAAGAATATTAAGTGGTGTCCTTTTTTTAATAATTCTTCAGAAGTAGCCAACCCAATTCCTGATGTGGCTCCTGTTATAGCGATGGTTTTTGTATTGCTCATATCAATACCCAACTTATTTTGAGGGAAATAGTTGAGTAAATTTTTATCCTTTGCAGTCTCTATTCAACTTTTTCAAAATAATTATCTGACCCATCAAAAGGAGAGGCATTAAAAAACATATAATTTTCAGAAAAATAAATAGTTCCAAATGTGTTTGAAATAGGTTCATTTGTTTCTAGGTAGAAAGCATCTTCATATCGCTCATCAAACTCCCAATATTGTATTTGTTCGAGATTGTTATCAGTAAAAACCTGAACACTATCGCCTTTAAATTCCAATATAAAGTGGTCATCATCTACAGCCACCCAGCCACTATTTGGAGACATTGGGCAACAATAGGTATAAATTAATTTCCATTTTCCTTGAAGATGAACTTTTGCGGTTTCTTTTGTCCAGTTCGCAGCTTCGTGATTTTCATAGAATTCTATATTATCAAATGGAGGCTTTTCGTCTCCTTCCTTGCAAGCAAAAAGGATAATAGCTGTAAGAAAAATAAGGGTGATTTTTTTCATGGTACTTATTATTGGTTCAATACTCAATTAAGACACAGGAATTTAACAAAAGGTTGATTCCTTTTATTAAAAAAAACGGATAAACTATTGTAGAACCTTGCTATTTGGATTTCAGAAGCGTTATAATTTAAACATTTCAAAACAGGACAAGTTTGACCTTTTTAAAACTGTATAGTTTATCTACTTTTAAAGAATGATTATAATCATAGGAGCAGGATTGTCAGGTTTAGTAACCGCTTATAAACTTAAGCAGGCTAAAATACCCTTCAAAATAGTAGAAGTCAAAAACAAAATAGGTGGTAGAATATTTACAAAAACCACAGAAAATGAAACGACTATTGAAATGGGCGCCACCTGGTTTGGAAGACAACACCAAAATCTTATCCGGCTTCTCAATGAACTCGAAATCGCTGCATTTTCCCAATTTCAAGGTGAATATTACTACTACGATGACCCTGATTCTCCTCATCATGGAAAATACAAACTCCCACAACAGGAACCTACATACCGCATAAAAGGGGGAAGCAGAAGTTTGATAGAGAAATTATATGGCAACCTTGAGGAGGAAGACATTGTATTTAATACTAGAGTTATAGAAATTAGAAAGGAAAAGGAAGAACTAGTTGTCACAGCAGATAATAATGTAGAATATAGAGCTAATCAAGTAATATTAGCCGTGCCTCCTAAAATCTGGTCGCATCAAATCAACTTTGTTCCAGCTTTACCTCAAGAATTACAACATACGGCTAAAAATACTCAGACCTGGATGGAAGATTCCATAAAAGCAGCCGTAGAATTTGAACAGCCTTTTTGGAGAGAGAATAATAGTTCAGCTACTATCATGAGCAATTATGGTCCTTTCATTGAATGTTATGATCATTCTAATCAGCAAGAAAATAAATTTGCTTTGTGCGGTTTTTTGAATCCCGCTTTTAAAGAAATTACTAAGGAAAAAAGGGAAAAGTTAGTTCTTCAACAATTGTCAAATATTTTGGGTGAGCAAGTGCTAAAGGGAATAAGCTACCATGAATACATTTGGTCAGAAGATGATTATGTAAAATGGCCAAAAGAAATTTTTATGCAGCCCCATCAAAATAATGGACATCCTATTTTCAGGGAATCCTTTTTCAACAATCAATTAATCATTTCAAGTTCAGAGAGTGCATCAACTTTTCCCGGTTATATGGATGGAGCGGTTGAAGCAGGAGAAAGGACATTTAAAATAATAACTGAAAAAACTAAAGTGAATTAAAATCAGCAAATAGCCTGATCTCTGTCATAAATTTGATTAGTACAGGGGGGTAAATTAGCATTCTAAAAATAAGCATATGACAGATTTAGAAATAGCCAATAAAAGCAAACTGCAACATATTCAGCAAATTGCTGAAAAATTAGGGATAAGTTCCGAAGACCTTGAAATGTACGGCAAGTATAAAGCCAAACTACCCATCGATTTAATTGATGAAAACAAGATTGATCAAAGTAATTTAATTCTTGTTTCGGCTATTTCACCCACACCTGGTGGGGAAGGTAAAACCACCATGTCAATAGGGCTTTCCGAAGCCTTAAATCAATTGGGAAAGAAAACCACAGTGGTTTTACGAGAGCCCTCGCTTGGGCCTGTTTTTGGAATGAAAGGCGGGGCAACTGGTGGAGGAAATGCGCAGGTTCTTCCTATGGAAGATATTAACCTTCACTTTACTGGAGACTTCTCTGCAATTGAAAAAGCTAATAATTTACTTTCGGCAATAATTGACAACAATCTGCAAAGCAAGACCAATTCTTTAGGGATTGATCCGCGGACAATTGCTTGGAAACGTGTTATGGATTTGAATGATCGTGCTTTGAGAAATATCGTGGTAGGATTGGGTGGAACAACCAATGGAATCCCAAGAGAAACGGGATTTGATATTACGGCCGCTTCAGAAATCATGGCCATTCTTTGTCTTTCTTCTGATTTAATAGATTTGAAAAATAGACTGGGAAATATTTTTGTCGGCTATACTTTTGATAAAAAACCCATTTATGCAAGAGATCTGAAAGCAGAAGGTGCTATGACTGCCTTGTTAAAGGATGCCATCAAACCCAATCTCGTTCAAACTATAGAGGGAAATCCGGCTATTATTCATGGTGGGCCATTTGCCAATATTGCGCAAGGAACTAATACAGTGATTGCCACCAAAATGGGGATGTCTTTATCAGATTATACCGTGACCGAAGCAGGCTTTGGTTTTGATTTGGGTGGAGAAAAATTCTTGGATATTAAATGTCAAAGCGCTAATTTAAAACCAAAAGTTGTGGTGCTAACTACTACTATTCGTGCACTGAAATATCATGGCGGAGCGGACTTAAAAGAACTCAAAGAACCAAATTTAGAGGTATTGAAAAATGGATTTCCAAACCTGGAAAAACATATTGAAAATGTGAAGAAATTTGGAATCACGCCAATTATTGCCATCAATAAATTCAATACTGACACAGAAGAAGAAATTGATGCAGTTCTAAAATTTGCTCTACTAAAAAATATTCAAGCCGCGGCAACAGATGTTTGGGCAGATGGAGGAAAAGGAGCCTTGGGTTTAGCAAACCTAGTAATCGATTCCGTAAATGCAGAGCTTTCCCATTTTAAACCTTTATACGACTGGAAAAGTCCGGTAAAAGATAAGATAGCCAAAATAGCCCAGGAAATATATGGTGCCACAAGAGTGGAATATGCAAGTAAGGCAATTGCAGATCTACGAAGAATTGAAAACTTAGAATTGAGTAATTTGCCTATTTGCATGGCTAAAACCGAAAAATCGCTTTCCGATAATCCAAAGTTGTTAGGAAGACCAAAAGATTTCGTCATCACCGTTCGAGAAATAGAAATTGCAGCTGGAGCAGGTTTTATTATTCCTATAACTGGAACAATTATGCGAATGCCAGGCTTGCCGGCTCATCCCGCTTCAGAACAAGTTGATGTGAATGAAGAGGGGAAGATTACGGGCTTGTTTTAGCCGGTGGGTTAATAATTTCTTATTAAGTCACAGTATACGGGATCTTTATTTTTCTTCTGGCAAAGCTGTTTAAAATCGCATTTCAATTCATTAAAAAGTAGCCGTTTAATATTATAAAATAATTTGTCTCATGAATTATTGAACATATTAAACTTTAAGCACGCATTAATTTGCGTGCTTTTTTTGTTTCCATTTCTCCAAAACACTCCTCTTTTTAGCCTCTAAAACCCTATCAATCTTTAAGAAATAAATTCCTAACAAGGGTAACAAAAACAAGATGTGTTGATATATGGGTGATTGCAATCAAAACCGGAGAGAGGGATCTCTCCACTAAATAAATTTTTAACCCAATAAATTTAACAATTATGAAAACTTACATTTTACTTTTCATCGCCCTAATATTCGCTAATTCGGGCTTTGCACAATTAGTAGTTAAACCCTCGACACCCGTTACCGGCTATTCACAGCCACATTGGAACGTAGATAGCGATTTAAATGACAATTATATGGTGGTTACCTTTGGAAACCAAAACCCTAGTACATCTGCTGGTGGCTCGGGGACATATATGACAATATTTGATAATCTTGGCTCACCATTAGTACAGAATATACAAGTGCTAAACATAGGTCAGACTGTGAGTAGAGTTAAAATATCAGCCGATAACTACATTTATGTTTTGGGCTTGCAATACAACAGCCCTAATAACAGACTTGTCTTGAAGAAATATAATTTATCCGGAACTATGGTAGGACAAACCATTGTAGACAAATATGACCCAAGTAATTATTTTGATTTAGCTATCACAGAAAATAACCATGTATTAGTATCACTCTTTGATGGTGATAAATTAAAGATTAAAAGTTATAAGAATAGCCTTGCCGATAATGGAGAAATTGGAGTGGATAATGTGACGCATCTTCATCTTCCAACTAACAAACTTAGGGCACATTCAATGGACTATAAAGATGGGTATATATTGATTGGTTATTCAAGAGGTGTTGATGCTAGCAATTTAGCGAAAATCAAAAAGTATAAATATAATGCTGCTACACCTGCTATTTCCCCTGTTGTTGAAAACCATTCTTTTTATGGCGGATTTAAAAGAGTAAGTCTGGGAGAAAACAATTCACATCAGGTAGCTTTAAGGAAAAACGGGGATATTTTTTATGTGAATGCAATTTCAGGAGTTAAAAGAATTTCAGGAAATAATACTTATACGGTTAGTACCCGAAGGTTGGTAAAAGTGAATGTGGATGCTAACGATCAGTTGCTTATTTCATGGACAGATAACTCTAAAGCTTATGCAAGATTGTTTGATGCTAATAATAGCCATGTTCGTCTATATACTGAAGATGGAAATATAAACGGTTCATGGGCACCTGCTTTTAACAATTGTCAGTTTATTATTGCTGGGGACAAAAGCAATCAGGCTACTGATTTCCATACTTACAGAAAACCACATTATCAGGTTTTTAACTGCTCAGAATGTGAAATAGGTAGTGAGTCTACTGCTGCGGCTGAATTCAGATATCCAAACCAAATGCTGGAACTAAATTCAATGTATGGCCCGATAGAAGTAGCTGAATTGTGCCTGGTAGATGATTTATTGGTAGATGGCTCTGCAAGTTGCAGCGAGGATGCTTATTTTGTTGGGCTTTCAGAATTTGACCTTATGAATTGGACAGATATTAACGTTCTGCATTCTGGATGGGTAAGTAACGGTCAGGCTCCTAATGATATTGATATAACTGACTTTTTGCCGCAAGGGTATCAATTGCGACCTAATAAAGTCTATAAATTTAGATTGGCGGTTGGACCAAATTGGGATGCGGTGGATATTTTCTTCAAAGTAGCATGCTGTCAAAGAGAAATTATAGGCGTAGACGATGATGTGATTGGAATTGCCCTTGATTCTATTAGAGGAAAAGCAGATGTTAACCCAATAGAAACCGAGGAACTTGAGGTAGATATTTTCCCGAACCCTGCAAAAGACTATGTGACGTTTGACTTTTCAAAAGAAGAAATTTTGAATAATGTTGCAGTAAATATTAGCAACTTCTCAGGCAAAGAAGTATTTAATGCACGCTCGAAAGAAGAACAATTAAAAGTTGATATTACCGAATGGGAAAAAGGCATATACATTTGTGAAATTACCCTCAATGGTAAAAAATCGATTAAAAGAATTGTGAAGGAATAACAATAAATTTTTAAAGCACGAAGGTTTTGCTCTCGTGCTTTTTTCTTTCAATTATCCCTCTGTTACACAACTACAACATTCATAGAACTTAGATTTTAAGGATTCCCTTCCTCTTTGCACCCGCATTTTCGCAGCTGAATAGGAAATATTCAATTTCTCCGCAATCTTCTTTTGGTTTACACCTTCCAAATCAGACATTCTCACGGCCTCCTTATATTTATCAGGTAATTGTTCCAACAGCTGCAACACACAATTCTCCACTGCAATATTTACAAAATCTTCATCCTCATCTTCTAATAAATCATCCGATATGGATTGACTTTGTTTCTTTTGCTCATCTCTAAAGTAATCAATTACAGTATTGGAGGCTATACGATAAATCCAGGCTCGCAGATTATTAACATCATGTAGTTTCTCACAAGAACTATATAACTTAAGAGCTAACTGAGAAGTCAAATCCTCAGCTACTTCTTTGGATTTGACTTTCTTCAGGATATGGCGCTGGATTTCATCCTTAAATTCCAAGTAGATTGGAAAAACAGCTTTACATTCTTCTTTCATATTTCAATATCTGAAATTTATTTCAATGCAACAGCACTTTCATAATACCCAGGGTTGTCCTGATAAGTGGTAAATAATTCCCATTCATTTTGATCTGGATCTTTTGCCCATGACTTTTGTGATTTTGCATAGCAACAGCTAGTTAAACCTTCTTCTTCCATGGCCACATTAGCATTTTTTGCTTGAAGGTAAAGGCTTTGCAGTTCCTTATCTGAGCTGGCTTCAATGCCTAAGTGATTTACTCCAAAAGCTTCTGCTGCATTACTTTTAATACTTAGATTCAGACTAGGATTGTCAATCTTCCACTGTAAATAATCGTCTTTTTCTTTAGTGGGAACTGTTCCCAATAAAGCTGAATAAAACTTCTTAGCATTTTCTAAGCTACTTACGTTCAACATAATGTGTATTCTTTTCATCTCCTTTATATTTAAAATTCATCCCTATGACGGAGACATTTATAAAAAGACACATTTTTTAAATTTTCTTTTTTAGGACTTTAGAATTTCGTTTCGGTAATCGAGGAATTATGTATAGATATCCAACCAGTCCAAGCGGACGCTTGAACCAGTGAGTGCTTAAAAGTTAGAGAATACAATTACGCAAGCTTCTTTCTTCAATAGCATAAAAGCTAGAAAAACTTGCTGCTTATAAATAAAAACTTTATTTCAAAGGTTTGATTTTAGTAAGAAATCACTAGTTTTAAAAAAGTACTATTCAAAACCCTCAAAGTCCCTTCCCTATCGATAGATGATTTTAGGTTTCAGTTGTGAATAAAAATTTGAATTATATAGCAAAAGGTCATTATATAAACAGGATCTATAGTGGATCTAAGATCATTAAAGAAGCAAATAATTATTAACCTTATAAAAACAAATGAAAAAGAACCTATTTTTAAAAACCATAATGGCATTGTCAGTGTGGACAATTTCAATGTATTCTTTACAAGCTCAGGATTGTGAATGTAAAAGTGTATTTGAAAAAGCAGTAAAAGCTTATGAAGAAAATTACTCTTTATTCATGTATAAAGTCACAGATGAAAACAGAACATTATACAACGCTCATAAAGCTGCGATACGTGATAAAGCAGATAAAACAGTTGATTTGAATGATTGCAAGACTATTTTAGAACAATACTTGACTTTCTTCCGTGATGGCCACACTTACATTATAGCTTCCGGTCAAAAGGAAGTTTACAATGAAAATATAAATATTAATGAGAAGCAATTTAAAAACACCTATAAAGCAAATAACTACAACTTGAATCCAATCTTTGGCATTTGGAAAAGTGGCAGTTATACAGTTGCTATTGTCCCGAATACCTCAGAGTCTGATCGTAGCAGAGATTACGTAGGAGTCATTCTGAGCAGTGATAACCCAAATTGGGAACAAACAGAAGTCAAGTTTGAACTGACTTTAGGGACTGGAGGAACTTACGAGTGCAATTATTTAATGAGTGATCATTCAATAAGCAAATTCACGGCTAAGCTCATAAATAAATCTTCACTTAAAGTGGAAGGACTAGGTGAGTGGAAAAAGGTATGGCCGGAAGTAAAGCAACAGCAATCTAAAAACAAAATTCAATCAAAATTCAATGAATTTCACCTCACTTATATTGATAACATACCCTATCTAAGACTTCCTGATTTTTATTCCGTTGAGCCCTCTTTTTTAGATAGTTTATTGCAGTCAAATCATAATAAAATTATCAATTCAGATTTTATGATAGTTGATGTAAGGGGAAATAGTGGAGGTAATGATGGAACATACTTTCCGGTTTTACCTTACGTTCTGAATGGCCCTATTGAATTACCGGTCAATGGTTTTTGGTTGAGTGAATATAATACTGAAATGATTATAGCGGCTATGGCAGCCAATCAGGGTCTCTCCGTTGAAGAGTATGCTGTGCAGGAAAAGAAGACATATGAAAGCTTTATATCAAATAAAGGAACAGCCTATTTTAAAAACCCAAATAAACACTGGACATTCCAAGCGGACACCCTTTACGAAGGCCCAAAAAAGGTGATTATTCTAACTGATGAAGGAACGGCCAGTTCTGGAGAAACTTTCGTTTATCGTGCAAATAAAAGTGAGAAAGTCGTGGTCTATGGTCAAAATACTGCCGGTGTAGTTGACGGATTTAATGGCATTTATCAAGATATCGGTTGTTTTCAAGTTGTTTTCCCTTCATCCTTTAGGGCAACTGATATCAAGGAAAATCCAATTGATCCTTATGGTATAGCTCCTGATGTGTATGTAAACGAAAAAGATGATGTTTTATCCTATGCAATTGAACATATGAAGCACTTAATAGAGAGTGAAAAAATCGAGTAAATGAAAGGTAATTATAAAGTTTCCTTGTAACTAAAGGTAGGTAAAGTGCCTACCTTTTTTTTGCATTTTAAATAACTCAATGCTCTATTAAAGCATTCAAATGAAAAAAAGCTTTGTTTCATTTGCAATGAAGCCTGAGTTATTATTACCCGTTAAGAAAACTTCTTTGCTAACTATTCCTCCTCAATTATCTCCTTCACTCTTCCCACTTCCCCTGTTTCCAACATCACTTTTATCCCATGCGGATGAAATGAAGATTTGGTTAAAATTTTTTTCACAAATCCGTTGGTCAGATCACCTCTTCGCTGATCTTGCTTTTGCACAATCTCTACCTCATCACCAATTTTTATATTATTTCTGTTTTTTCCGTCTGGCATAGCTTTTTAAGTTGGGTCGTAAATGGAGTGCAATTTAATGGAAATTAAAGCTAAATAAGATCTTTGATTAACAATGATCCGAAGTGGATGCTTTAACCATCGTCAAAATTTATTAATCTGCGATAGCGTCAGCTTGCATTTTGCAAATTTCCAATCCAAATTTAAATACAAGCAAGTTATTAGTTAATAATTGCAAATACAGAATATAGGATTGATTCAAATTTTCAATTATCTTTGAATAGATGGTAGCATTAGTTCAAAATAAGCTTGAGGAGATTATTGCTGTGAGCAAAGAACACAGTGTAGAATCAATTTCACTATTTGGATCAGCCGCAAAAGGTTCAATGAACCATAAGAGTGATATAGACTTTCTTGTTCAATTCTCTAAAGATTTGGATGTTTTAGATTACGCAGATAACTATTTTTCATTGCTAGAAAAATTAGAGAAAATTCTAGATCGAAAAGTTGACCTACTTTCTGTAAATTCATTAAAAAACCCTGTATTGAAAGAAGAGATTTATCAATCTAAAGTAGATCTTTATGCAGCCTAAACTTCTCAAATACATTTTAGATGTAGAGAGTGTGATTGAGGAGATTGAAGCAATAAAACAGAAAACTGCTAATAACTTTCATAACTTTTCTACAGATATAATTATCCAAAGAGCTGTGGAAAGGGATTTAGAAATTATAGGGGAAGCAATTCGAAAAATAATCGAAATAAAACCCAATGTTAAAATTACTTCATCTAAAAATATTATTGGCTTAAGAAATATAATTTCACATGCTTATGATTCAGTAGAACCCGAAATGCTATGGGGTATAATTCAAAATAACATTCCTGTTCTAGCAAATGAAATCAAAGATTTGAAAGATAAATAGCCTAATCGATAAGAACTTAATAATTATTGCAAGCAGATTTTTAAATTTAGTATCCTAAAGGAATACATCATTCCACACATATTTCAATTCCCTGAATTTTATCTTCATTCAAAAAAAATGCTATCTTCATTAAATGAGTAATTTGTTTTGCTCAAAAACTATAAACCCGTATCAGATGAAGGTCATTTTTTGTTCTCATTACAACTCTCCTGAAAAACTCGAAATCAAAGAGGTGCCCACCCCCATTCCAGCTAAGCACGAAGTATTGGTGAAAATAGTAGCAACCGCCATCAATGATTATGACTGGAGTATGGTGAGAGGAAAACCCTACGTGTATCGTTTAATATTTGGACTTACGAAACCTAAGCGTCCTATTGCCGGAATGGAATTATCGGGCGTGATTGAAGATATCGGAGAAGGCGTTACGCAATTCAATAAAGGCGATGCCGTTTATGGAGACATTTCTGAATATGGCTTCGGAAGCTTTGCAGAATACATAGCAATCAATGAAAAAGCATTGGTTTTAAAACCTGATGCCATGAGTTTTGAAGAAGCCACTGCTATTCCGCATGCTGCATTGCTAGCTTATCAAGGTTTAGTAGAAAAAGGAAAAATTCAAAAAGGTCAGAAAATTCTAATCAATGGTGCTGGTGGCGGTGTAGGTACATTTGCATTGCAACTCGCCAAAATGTATGATGCAGAAGTAACGGGTGTTGATACAGGCGAAAAGCTCCATAATATGAAAGCTATCGGTTATGATGAGGTCATTGATTATAAAAAAGAGGATTTCACCAAAAGAGGCGAACGCTATGATTTGATTTTGGATGCCAAGACCTCTCAGCCGACTTGGGCCTATCTAAAAGCCTTGAAGCCCAAGGGAAAATATGTAACTGTAGGCGGTACGGCTGGTAATTTAATACTCTTTGGTTTAACTAGCGGATTACTCTCTGCTATAACTCGAAAGAAGTTTCTGCTTTTGGCGCTACAACCGAATCAAGGACTACCCTATATCAACCAATTATATGCAGAAGGTAAAATCAAAGCAGTTATTGATGGACCTTATGCGTTCCATGAAATCCCCCGATTGATTCAATATTTTGGAGAAGGAAAGCATACTGGAAAAGTGGTGATTAATCTTTCAAAATAACCGCCAAACTAACAACTCATAAAATAGCTGCTCGTTAGCCCTCTCTACGCATTTAATTTTTACAGAGGAAAAATGAGTATAACCAATACAGTAAATTTAAAAAACAGACCCAAAGGACGCCCTTCTTTGGATAACTTCGATATCACCACCTCAGAGATTCCTGAAGTGCAAGATGGCGAGCTTTTGCTAAGTACAAAATACGTTTCAGTCGATCCTTACTTAAGAGGTAGAATGAGCGATGCACCTTCTTATATTCCGCCTTTTGAGCTTAATAAGCCGGTCAAATCGGGTGTAGTAGCAGAAGTGCTAGCATCAAAAAATGATGCTTTTTCAAAAGGAGATTTTGTAGTGGGAGAATTGGCCTGGAAAGAAAAGCAAGTAGTGAAAGCAGATGGCTTAATGAAGGTAGATCCAAATCAAGCAGCTTTATCAGCTTACTTGGGTGTTTTAGGTATGACAGGACTTACTGCCTACCATGGAATGATGGAAATAGGGAAACCTAAAGCAGGAGAAACCTTAATTGTTTCAGGTGCAGCTGGAGCAGTAGGAAGCATAGTGGGCCAAATCGGAAAAATTCTTGGTCTGCGTGTGGTAGGTATCGCTGGAAGTGACGAAAAAGTAGAGATGCTAAAATCAGAATTCGGTTTTGATGAAGGGATCAATTATAAAACTACTAAAAACATGACTCAAGCCATTGCGGAGGCTTGCCCTAGTGGCGTAGATGTCTATTTTGACAATGTGGGAGGAGAGATTTCAGACGCAGTACTTTTCAACATCAATAAATTTTCAAGAACGATTAACTGTGGAGCTATCTCGGTTTATAATAATACCGAAGCACCCAAGAGTATCAGTGTGCAGCCATTTTTAGTCAAAAAAAGTTCTCTGATGCAAGGGTTTATCGTCACAGATTACGCTGATAAAAACAATGAAGCCATTCAACAGTTGTCGGAATGGTTGCAGCAAGACAAATTGCATTATACCGAAACCATAAGGGAAGGTTTTGACCAAATACCACAAGCTTTTCTTGACCTTTTCGAAGGAAAGAACAAAGGAAAAATGATTGTTAAATTATAAATAAATATAAAATAAATTAGAGATGAAGAATATCAAATTATTAGTATTAGCAGTAATGGTAATGGGATTTGCAGCATGCAATTCCAACAATAACAAACAAGCAGAAAATAAAGTAGAGGAAAAAGAGACGACAGGCAAAGCGGAAAAACTAAAAGTTCTCTTTGTACTTACCTCTCATGATGAGTTGGGAGACACAGGAGAAAAAACAGGCTTTTGGGTAGAAGAATTTGCCGCTCCTTATTATACTTTAAAGGATCAAAATGTGGAAATTACAATTGCCACACCACAAGGAGGCAAAGCACCGATTGATCCAAGAAGTCAATTGGAAGCCAGCCAAACGGAAGCTACAAAACGCTACAATAATGATGAGGAAGTGCAAAAGCGCATTGCCAATACTCAGAAATTGTCAGCGGTAAATGCAGCAGATTATGATGCGGTATTTTATCCTGGGGGACATGGACCACTTTGGGATTTAGCAGAAGATGAAACTTCAATTAAGCTAATTGAAACTTTTAACGCTCAAGACAAGCCAATGGCATTTGTTTGCCATGCACCAGCAGCTTTAAAAGAAGTGAAAGGTAAAGATGGTGAACCTTTAGTAAAAGGAAAGAAAGTAACGGGTTTCACTAATTCAGAAGAAGAAGCAGTGCAGTTAACGGAAGTAGTTCCTTTTCTATTAGAAGATATGCTAGCCGAAAAAGGAGGCACGTTCACAAAGGGTGAAAACTGGAGTGTACATGTAGTGGAAGATGGTAATTTGATTACAGGACAAAATCCAGCTTCTTCCAAAAAAGCAGCGGAGCTTTTATTAAAGAAATTACAACAATAAATTTTTCGAAGCCTGCTTGTTACAGATAAATGTAGCAAGCAGGCTTTTTTTTTGGCCGATTTTCAGTGCTTAAACTCCAATAGCCATACAGAACTTAGTCGATTGACAATAAATTTAAGGCTACAGCTTCTCTCCTTATTTGCATAATCAACTCCACCTAGCCATCTTTAAGAAGCTTAAATTTTTCTTTTGGTAGATTGAGTCTACTCAGATTACCTTTTAACTTGCACCAAATTTTAATTATATAGACTATGGCTTCTGGATTTTTTGCTTTACTGGATGATATTTCAATGTTGATGGATGACGTAGCCACGCTTAGCAAGGTGGCGGGTAAGAAAACAGCTGGGATACTTGGCGATGATTTAGCGGTAAATGCAGAGAAAGCATCCGGTTTTATGGCTTCACGAGAGATTCCAGTGCTTTGGGCCATCACAAAAGGCTCTTTGCTGAATAAATTGATCATTTTGCCACTCGCCTTTTTATTGAGTGCTTTTGTCCCCGAGGCTATTCATATCATTCTTTTATTTGGTGGCTTATACCTTGCTTATGAAGGAGCTGAAAAAATTTATGCCTTTTTCTTCCATCGAGCACCCAAAAAGAAAATAGAAACAGTTGAAAAATTGACTAAAGAAGAGGCATTAAGCCAAGAAAAGGAAAAAGTAAAATCCGCTATTGTCACTGATTTCATTTTATCTGTTGAAATTATCATTATTGCCTTAGGGACGGTTGAAAATGAGACATTGCTTAATCAAATTATGGTCGTGTCTATTATCGCTTTAGTAGCCACAGTCGGTGTTTATGGAATAGTGGCCCTAATTGTTAGAATGGATGAGTTTGGGGTAAAATTGATCAACCTAAATGAAGAAGATGATAGTTTTTCGGATAAAGTAGGAAAATTTCTAGTACAAGCTTTGCCTATAGTAATTAAAAGCTTGACCGTAATCGGTACTATCGCACTACTTCTCGTTTCTGGTGGAATTTTTGCTCATAATTTAGACTTTCTACATGGTCTTCTTCCAAATGTGCCTTCCTTTATAACAGAATTTCTCATCGGCCTTGTGGTGGGGATAATAGTGCTAGCGGTAGTGCAAGTGGCTATTTTTGTAATGAAAAAAATAAAGGCCAATAAAGCATAAATCATTATTGTCCATCAACATTCCATGTGAAAGGCTTATATTGGTTTAATAAAACCAATTATTCATAATATCATGGAAATTACACCTCAGTATTTTAAAGTTGAAATTGAAAATAAAGTAGCGAGCGTCACTTTCAACAGACCGGAAAAATCAAACGCACTCCATAAGCCAGCATGGACAGAGTTGAAGGAACTCTTTAATTCTTTATCCGAAACGGCTGAAGTAAGGGCAATTGTATTAGCAGGAGAAGGCAAAAATTTCTGTGCGGGCATCGATTTAGAATTGCTGATGTCGGTCAGTCAATATCAAAAAATTGAATGTGCCGGAAGAAGAAGTGAAGAAATAAGAAAGCTAGTATTAACACTGCAAGAAGCCGTTAATGCCATTGAAAAATGCAAGAAACCAGTATTGGCCGCAGTGCATGGAGGATGCATAGGCGGAGGAGTAGATATTATTGCGGCTTGCGATATGCGCTATTGCAGTGATGATGCCTATTTCACCATTAAGGAAATTGATTTAGGAATGGTAGCCGATCTGGGCACTTTGCAACGCCTTCCAAAATTAATTTCTCCAGGAATGGTTTCCGAAATGGCCTATACGGGCAGAAAAGTCCCTGGCAAAGAAGCCAAAGAAATTGGACTAGTGAATCAATCTTATCCTTCAAGAGATGAATTGATGGAAAGTGTCAAAAAACTGGCCGCCACTATAGCTTCAAAATCTCCTTTATCGATTAGAGGCACCAAAGAAGTATTGAAATACAGCCGTGATCATTCGGTGGAGGATTCACTAAATTATATGGCCACCTGGAATGCCGCCATGTTACTTTCTGATGACTTAAGCGAAGCCTTCAAAGCGACTATGGAAAAAAGGAGTCCAGAGTTTAAGGATTAAATGCAAGAGTGAAATATTTTCTTATCAAGAGCGATAATTAGAACTATTTGTTAAATTTATGAGATGGCTAAAAAAATTAAAAAAACAAGGAAAGTAAAATTCGACTGGCTCAATCACTCTGTTAATTTCGTTGCGATCATAATAGGTGTTTACTTAGCCTTTTATATGAACGAAAGGACCAAAGAAAATCAACATAGAGAGGAAAGTTTAATTCTAATGAATTCTTTGCGAACCGATCTTCAAAGCGATATTGAATCCTATGAATCCTATCAAATCCCTGAAAATAAAAGACATCAACAAAATGTTGGAAACCTTCTGAACATCCTACTGAAAGATAGCTTAAGTGGAAATGAGGATCAATTATCTACCATCTTTGAGCTACAGAATTATGAACCCTCAAGTGCAACCTATAGCTCTATGAAATCCTCCGGTAAATTAAGTTTACTGAATGACTTATCTCTACAGAATGAGTTGGCTAATTTTTATGAAGGTTTTGCATTGGAGAGTATTGATAAAGGAGAATCACAAGTAGATTTTTTTTCCGAAGAATTACTTCCTTGGTATATGAATAATCTGGATTTTACGAACATGCAAGTTCTTAACCCATCGGAATTAGTCGTTTTAAGAAACAAACTTATTATTTATGAAACGCTAATTGATCAAAAGCTGCAATCATATGAAGGGATAGTGAGGGAATCCAAAGCACTTAAAAATAGTATTGATGCCTTAATTACAGAAAGAGAATAAGGCGATTATTCTGTGTATTTTGCTTCAAAATGCCAGCTGGACTAATCAGTGGTTACATGCTTGTCCAACCACTGATTATGCATTGCATCATGCGGAATTCCTCCACCATAATTGCTATATTTATAAATGGAGAAATTAAGATTTCTACTAGAAAATAAGCCAAACGCCACTAGCGCGCGTTGCGCAGCAAAACGCGTGCTATTAGATAAGAAAGTAAGTTCTTTACCTACTCGTTTCCGCCTTGCTCTGCAAGGTTAAGATTGATGGAAATCATCCGATCAAATTAGACAATAATGAAATATTGCAGCAGAAATTAGATTATGTACATTTTAATCCTGTGGAATCTGAAATAGAGGATAATCCTGATGGGTACAAATGCAGTTCAGCAAAAGAATTTGCTGGTGTTAGGAAAGGATTGTTGGCTGTGGAATTGTTGGATGAGCTTGCTTATTCACACGCGTTTTGCTTCGCAACGCGCGCAAGGAGTAAATACACATGAAAATGGTTCGAAAGCATGAGACAAGGGAAGGGCTGTGAAAAATGAAGCAAACAGTGCTAGTCATAGGTTTAAGTCGCTAAGCAATTATTATCATGATTAAAAATCATATAACTTTGGCAGGCCTGAGGTTTCAAACAAAAACCCTTAGGGGAATAATGAACCAAACTATTTGATAAACTATGAATCTGAATAAAAAGCTATTTTTTATTTTGACGGGCACTGCACTTATCAGCTGTCAGCAAGAAGATAGCCCCACCGAATATAGTGCTCCAAAAACGACTGCTCAATTAGAATCCATAGAAAAGAGACAGGACAGTATTATTCAAGAACATCTGAAAGAAGGTGCTTGGAAGTATTCCTATTATTCCCCTGAATGGCAGGAAGAGATTGACAAAGGTCTCGCGAAAGACTCTACCATTGCTTATCTGTGGCAGCAAAAAGCCATGCCTCTATTCAAACAGGGGAAGTATGAAATTGGCATGCCCTATCTTGATAAAGCCGTAAAGTACAACAGAAGACAGTGGCAGGATTACAGGGCTTTTATGAAATGCATATTCTCAAAAACATACAGGGCAGCCATAGTTGATTTTAAAGATTACCAAAAAAGGTTTGGAAGTGGACATGTCATGGATCATAGTTATGATTTTTATATCGCACTTTCTTATCTTCAACTCAATGAATTTCACAAAGCAGAAATCTTGTTTAAAAGCATTCATGAAACACAATTGTCGAAAAACGGGAAAGAATGGTTGCATCCTGTAGAGCTGTTTTATTACGGCATCAGCAAATTTGAACAAGCAAAATACCTCGAGGCAAATGAATTATTTGATTTGGCCTTAACCCTTCACGACCAATTTTCAGACGTACAGTATTATAAAGCAATGTGCCTGAGTAAAATGGAGAAAAGGGAGGAAGCCAAAGAACTAATGGCCATTGCTGAGAAAAACGGAAAAGACGGATTTTCTTTAAATGAAGATAACGCATTCTATGAAAGATATCCTTACCAGGTGAGGTGGCGTTAATTAACTAATTTTTTTAAGGATTGCGAAAGGACATGCTGTTACTGAATGTCTCACCCTAAAATTACTTTACGGATTTAGTGATATATTAAAAATATTATTTACAGTTCTGTAACATTTTTTCTCTTTTGAATACTTACTCACTGAAACTTAAAAAAAGAGAAAAATGAAATCTGTAAAAAACATCTTTATCCTCCTACTTTTTATTGCAACACTGCAACAGACACAAGCTCAACAAGAGATGGCGTTAGAAAACTCCACTCTTTGGAAAGTAGAACATGCTAAGCTGGAAAAGCCCTCTTACATCTTGGGTACTCTACATATGATGTGTGCCAGCGACTTTCAAATACCAGAAAAAGTAAACATTGCGATGGCTGCAGTTGATGCCTTGGTTGTTGAAATTAATTTATCTGACAGTTCTGAAATTCAAAAAATGCAAGCCTCCATGGCTTCTTCTAAAAAGATATCAGAGGAGTTAAGCCCAAGTCAATTTGAACAACTAGACACTTTGGTACAACGCATTGTTGGAATGCCCTTAGTAAATCTTGATGCTTACGGCCTTCAGGTGCTGAGTTCTATAATGATTTCAAAAATGTTACCTTGTACGGACATAAAACTCTTTGAAGCTGAATTAATGCAGATAGCCAAAACAAATACAATCCCTATTTATGCCTTCGAAACAATAGAAGAGCAAATGGCTATCGTAAAGGAAGCCTATCCTCTTGAATCATCTTACGACCAATTAATGCTACATGATTCTTACAAAAGAGATTTCAACAAAGCAATTACTGCTTATAAAAATGAAAAGCTTACTGAGTCAGTTAGTTACCTTACCAGACCGGAATATATGGATGAAAATGCCACACTACTTATGCAAGTAAAACGAAACCAAAATTGGGTACAACAGATGCCCAAAATGATGGAAAAAGGCAGTAATCTGTTTGCTGTAGGTGCCGCTCATTTAACGGATGAATTCGGCCTCATCCAATTATTGAGAAAAGAAGGATATACGGTTAGCCCAGTCTTAAATTAGTAGCTATTAATGCAAATCACGGAAGAAGCATTCTTAGCAGCGATCAACAAACACAAAGGCATCCTCTATAAAGTATCGAGGATGTACTTTGACAATCTTGAAGATCAGCAAGACCTATTTCAGGAGATTATCCTTCAATTGTGGAAATCCATAGGCAGCTTTAAAGGAACTAGCGAATTGTCTTCTTGGATGTATAGAGTATCCCTAAACACGGCTATTGTCTTCTTTAAAAAGGAGAAAAGAAAGCCTGGGCAGGAAAGCCTTTTAGATGGTGAAGGGATCCCGGAAGAACAATATGATGACCATAAAGACCAGCAACTAGTACATTTCTATGAGGCTGTCAAAAAGCTAAACAAGATTGAGAAAGCCATCATTCTACAGCTTGTTGAAGGGTTCTCCGGTAAAGAGATCGCGCAAAACTTAGGCTTGTCAGAATCTAATGTCAGAGTGAAGACTAAGAGAACAAAAGAAAAATTACAAAACATTATAAAAATACAAGGATATGAATCTTGACGAAATAAAAAAGAAAATGGAGGCGGAAGGAACGAGAGACCTTTCAGTACCGAAAAATATTAAGCAACTAGAAGATAGCAAACTACCCATACAGAAGGTTCGGAAGAGTATGAGAAGTGAAATCATTACGCAATTGGTAATCATCATTGTATTCTTTACGGTGCCCTTGGTGCTGGAAATGAATCAAATGGCTAAGGGTTTATACTTTATATTACAATTTGTCACTGCTTTAATTACTTTATTGTACATCGCTAAAATGACTTGGTTTCTTAATAAAACAAGCAACATAAGTGGAAGCAGTAGAGATACGGTTATGGGCTTTATCCATGATTTGAAACTTACGCTGGAAGTGTATAAAACTGCAATTATCGCAGGGAGCTTGATCCTACCACTTTCTCTAGCTGCTCTATTCACTGGCAATGGAAAGTTGCATTTAAGCCTTGGCGAGATTCAATTGGGCGGTGAAGACTTATTCTTCAAGTTATTCTCATTAGATATGAATCCTATTAACATTATGATCTGCACCCTTATATACCTTCTAATGGCAGCCGGGATTTATTATATGACAGTAAAATGGGCGGATGGTTTGTACGGCATCCACATCCATAAATTAGAAGAAACACTTAAGGAATTTGAAGTTTAGCAAATGTTTTTTGCGCAGACAACAACAGAAATTTTTTAGCTAAAACTAACAAAATGAGACTACTCGAATTAATTATTGAAGGAAAAAAACTGGAAATTAACAGGACCCTTTTGGGAAAAGAAACAGTACTTTTAGATGAACATATCGTAAGTCAAAAACGGACTATAACTGGAAGAAGCCACAAAATCGAGATAGATGGAAAAATCTATGAACTGAAATACATCGTGAAAAATGCGTTGAAAAAATTGACTGGAGAACCCACTATCCAAATCAACTCAGAAGGGAAGCTATTAAGTGAGCATAAGATAAACAATAAATCATTCGTAAGGCTTCAGTTTTTTATTGGCCTATTGACGATGTATGCCACCTATTTAATTGTACATAAAATTGTAGAAATGGCTCAGAATGGATTTTTTCTCCATGAATATTAATTTCAAAATACTCCCCTTCCCGCCATGCTCTGCAAGGCGGCAAGATTGATGGAAATCATCTGATCTAATTAGATAGAAATGAAATTTACAGCAGAACCGACTAGCTGCTATTAGAGTACAAATATATTTCAGAAAAAGAATATGCTGGTATTAGGGAAGGATTGTTGGCTGTGGAATTATTGGATTAGCTTGCTGCTTCGCACGCGTTTTGCTTCGCAACACGCGCGAGGGGGAAGTGAACTGGCTCGCACACGAATAAATCATTCTTTGAAATAATTTTCCTATCTTGTTTAAAATCAGCCACTAGAAGCTATTGATTCTCTAAGCGTTTCCTGTGCTGTTAAAAAAACAAATTGTTTACAACTAAACCACAATTCATGCTTACAAAAACTAAACACTCGTTCCTGCTATTGATAATCCTAATAGCAGCCATTTCATGTCAAGGACCTTCCGAGAAAAAAGAAGACACGGCCAAGAAAGATGACCTCAGTAAAGAATTAACCATTTGGTTAGATGAAAAATATGAGGAATCACTTCAAAAAAGTCCTTTGACTTTGACTACTTTAGGTCGCAAGGATCATTATGGGCAGCTTGATGATGTAAGTATGAAAGCATTAGAAGAGGAGGCAAATTGGATGCAGCAAACAGTAGAAGAGCTTCAGACAAAATTTGACTACGAGCAACTGGATAAGCAAGCACAATTATCTTATGATTTATGGGTATACAAAAATGAGGTAAAACAAAAAGAAGTGAAATGGAAACCCATGGAATATGTTTTTGATCAGATGACTTCCGTGCATACTCGCTTACCTACTTTATTAATCAATTTTCATAAAGTGGATAGTTTGTCTGATATGAAGGCATATATAAGTCGAGTGGAGAAAATAGAAATTGCCATGGATCAATTACTAACCAGAGCCAGGTTACAAGCTGAAAAAGAGATTCTGCCTCCACGTTTTGCTTTAGAACTTGTTCAAAAAGAAGCAAAAGCCTTGATTGATGGTCAGCCATTTACTGAAGGTGAAAAGTCCACCGCCATTTTCAAAGACATGAATAAAAAGATCGATGCACTATTGGAGGATGAATCAATAACAAAAGAGGAAGGGGACATGCTGAAAAAATCCTCAAAAGAAGCTCTAGTTAATGCTTTTGGCCCAGCTTATCAGAAACTGATTGCCTGGACAGAAAAGGAGATCCCCAATGCCAAGGAAAAACCTACTGGATTAAGCCGACATGAAAATGGAGATGCCTACTACAATTACAGATTAAGTACCTCCACTACTACAGAATTAACTGCTGATGAAATTCACTCTATTGGTTTGTCAGAAGTTAAACGTATCCAAAACGAAATGATAGCAATTAAAGAAGAGATTGGGTTTGATGGCGATTTACAAGCTTTCTTCAAGTTTGTGAATGAAGATTCGCAGTTCTATTTCCCCAATACAGACGAGGGCCGACAAGCCTACCTGGATGAGGCAACCAAATTCATTGATGAAATTACTGAGAAATTACCTGATTATTTTGGCATCTTACCAAAAGCAAGTTTAGAAGTAAAGAGAGTAGAAGCCTTTAGAGAGCAAGATGGCGCCCCTCAACACTATATGCAAGGTACGCCTGATGGCTCACGACCGGGTACATACTATGTCCATCTGTCGGATATGACTTCCATGCCTAAAACAACTTTAGAGGGTGTGGCTTATCATGAAGGGAATCCGGGGCACCATATGCAAATTTCTATCGCTCAGGAACTAGAAGGGATTCCGAAGTTTAGAACTCAAGGGTTCTATAATGCCTATATAGAAGGCTGGGCTTTATATTCTGAAAAGCTTGCCAAAGAAATGGGCCAATACAAGAACCCATATTATGATTACGGTCGATTGGTGAACGAAATTTGGAGAGCCATTAGACTAGTGGTAGATACTGGTTTGCATTCAAAAGGCTGGACAGAAGCGGACGCCATTAAATACTTTACTGAAAATTCTTCGATTTCGGCTAATGCTATCATTGCTGAAGTAAGACGCTATATGGTGATGCCGGGACAGGCAACAGGCTATAAAATAGGGATGATTAAGATTTTTGAACTGAGAGCTAAGGCCAAGCAAGAATTAGGAGATCAATTTGATATCAAAAATTTCCATGATCTCGTATTAGGCAGCGGGGCATTACCCTTGAACTTATTAGAACAAGAGGTTGATGCTTGGATTGTTAAGAACAAAGAGGCCGCTTAATATTTATATGGTAAGGCTAACAAAAAACTGCTACTTTTCAGCGTAGCAGTTTTTTTTTGCCATGTTAGGAGGGATTAGGACGGATATTGATACTTTTTACCAATATACTGACCATCTGCATATTAACAGTGTCTATGCACCTCTTCAAATTCTATAATCTCAGTACTTCTTCTGATTATATTTTTAAAAAACTAGCTGCTTACTGTCTTTTTCTGCTATGCACGCGTTTTGCTTCGCAACGCGCGCGAGGGGGAGCGAGAGTAGAGCGAGGGGGAAAATACGCTGACAATCTGAGCAAGTCAAAAGTCCTTCCATCATTACCTCGCCTTATTTATTTGGCTAAAGTAATGTACTAGTACTAACTACTGAAGTAATTCTGTTAGCTTGCCTGTGAAAAAATTAGAAGGCTGAAAATTAACTACAGCTTCGACTAGCAATCCATGGAAAATACTACAAATAAAAAGGAATTAGAAAAATCTGAAAATCAGAGCACTTTAGAGAGAATTGACGGAAAGTATATCTGGCGTGAATTTGTTAGTGTTTTAATCTTTGAAAAAGGAATACTATTTACCATCAAGGAACTATTTGTAAGACCAGGTGATACCATTCGAGAATTCCTACATTACGATAGAAGCAAACTGGTAAAGCCAATTTCTTTTTTAATTTTCAGTTCATTAGTCTTAATCATAATTCACAATATTTTAGGTCTCAAAACTGATAGGGCACCACAACATTTTGATAGTAATGGAGCAATGATAGCTTTGGAATGGATTGAAGATAATTATGAGATTGTTATTATTTTATCGGGAATTTTTATTGGATTATGGACCAGTTTATTTTTTATAAAATCAAGTTTTAATATTTACGAGATATTCATTTTGGTTTTTTTTACAACTGGAATTGTAAGCTTGATTTGCACTTTATTTAAAATTGTGGAAAGTATTACTGGTTTCGAAAGCTCCTATTTGTCATTGATTATTCCACTGTTTTATTCAACTTGGGCTATTGGAAACTTCTTTAACAAAAATAAATTTCTGAGTTATTTTAAAGGCTTTCTTGCTTATCTTTTTGGATCTACGATGTTACCCCTCTTTATAATTATAATTGGCCTTTTACTTGATGTGTTTAGTAAAAGCAATTAGTAAAAGCGATAAAAAGTATGGATTTAGATCCGCTCGTCCTCCTTTGTAAGGAGGACGATACAGGAAAAGCCTACTAGCGCGCGTTGCGAAGCAAAACGCGTGCTAATAGCTATGAAAGCAAGCTAAGGTAGTTCATTACTCGACATTATCCAGAAAAGCAATATCTTTATAGCAGCATACAGAACCTCTTAAAAACCACAACTAATGGAATCTGAAAAGAAGATATTGTCTTTTTTAAAACCTGATTTGGTTGAAAAGATACTGCAAGAATCAACGGTCAAAGAATTTCCCAAAGGAACCGAAATTTTAAGAGCGCAGCAATATGTAAAGGTCTTACCCATTGTCTTGGATGGCTTAGTAAAAGTATATTCAAAATTTGAAGAGAAGGAGTTACTACTGTACTATATAGAACCTGCTCAAAGTTGTGTGATGACTTTCAATGCGGCATTGAAAAACAGCCCAAGTAAAGTCTTTGCCACTACGGAAACTGATTCAAAAATCATTTTAATTCCCGTACAGCTTTTGCCCGAATGGCTGCATCAATATCCGGACTTCAATGAATTATTTTATAATCAATACAATCTAAGATATTCAGAATTACTGGAAACTATAAGCCATTTACTATTAGACAAAATGGATAAGCGCCTGTATGATTATCTGAAAAAGAAATCTGCCCTGACCAGTACTAATTCCATTAAAATGAGCCATAGCCAGATTGCGAACGAATTAGGAACCGCTCGCGAAGTGATCACTCGAGTGCTGAAAAAGCTTGAAAATGAAGAGAAAGTGGAACAAAAGGCTGGGGAGATAAAAATTGTGGGAGAGTGGTGACCGCAGTCACTGACTAGCAATTGAGCAGTACTTATCTTTATCCTATCATAAAGCAAAACCATTTAAATTTTAAGAAGATGAAAAAAAATATGGGATCAGCAGATAGAATTATTAGAGTAATAATCGCTGCAGTTATAGGAGTTCTTTATTTCACAGGAATCATTTCAGGAACAGTAGGCATAGTGCTTTTAGTATTAGCTGGAGTATTTGTTTTAACCAGCTTGATAAGCTTCTGCCCTCTTTACGCACCTTTCGGGATTTCAACTTGCCCTATGAAAGAAAGTAAATAAGAAAACTTTCTAGATTGAATAAAAGCACTAGCGGTTCAGGTGATCAATCACTTCCTTCTTTTGGTTTAAGTGGAAGTGCATCAATTACTTTAAAAACCGCTCTTGCTTTTTTATTTCAATGATAGCTCTGCACTAGTTCAAGCGTCCGCTTGGACCCCTACTCATTCTCATCATTGGTTACGCAAATATCCAAACCTGATTGCTCAAAAGCAGATTTATAAAAGCAATCAAGTATGGGTTAGTGATATTACATATATTCAAATAAAAGAAAATTTTGCTTATTTGAGCTTACTAACTGATGCTTACTCAAGGAAAATATTAGGTCATTATCTAAGTGAAAACTTATCAAGAGAAGGACCGATAGAAGCCTTGAAAATGGCAATAAGACGGAAAGGTCAATCCTATGTGACTCATCATTCCGATAGAGGGATACAATACTGTTGTAAAGATTATGTTGATATACTCAATAACAGCTTCATTAAAATTAGCATGACAGAGAATGGAAGTCCATATGAAAATGCAATAGCGGAAAGGGTAAATGGTATCTTAAAACATGAGTTTGCATGCAATCAAGCTTTTGGCTCATTTACTGTGGCGAAAAATTTCATTGATAGAGCGATTAAAAACTATAATGGTATTAGACCACATATGAGCTGCAGTTACTTAACACCGAACATTGCACATGAAACTGAAGAGACTATAACACGAAAATGGAAGAACTACTACAAAGAAAAAGTAAAGTAATACTAGGACTATTAATCGTAGTAAAGTTATATTAGGACTATAATGTTAAACCGTAAAGTAATTTTAGGACGATACATCATGTTTTGTGAATCCTCGTTACAAACGAGGACTAGCGTGGGTATTTTTCTTCTAAGAATTTAAGAACGTGAGGTTTTACGGGTATATTTAAAAGCATAGGCTAATTTACTGAGCCTATTTGGATTGGTGCAAGTGTGGTTGGCGGTGGTGCGATAGTTGTGAGAAATTATATTTTTTCAATTAAAATTTGAACGAAATGCACGTTCTTATTAAATAAAAAGTTAAATTGTTCTTCAAAAAAATATACCTATGAAAAATTTACTTACTTTAATCACTATTCTTCTATTAGCAACTTCGAATCTAAATGCTCAAAAAGAGGCTACGACCAATGAAGGTGAAAAGGTTTTATTATATGAAGATGGAACATGGGACTATGTTGATACAAAATCTGAATCTGAACTTTCGGAGTCTACTAATTCAGATGATTGTTCTCAATACGTATCGGTTGAGGTAGATAAAATGACAGGAGACAAGTCATATGCAGGAAAAGAATTACTGATAGTATCAAAAGATGGTGGTAAGAACGGATTTGGTTTCTATTTATTGAAAAGTGACAGAGGATCTATAATAATTAGTGCACAAGTCGTTGGTGCAAGCAGCTGCATTGATGATGATGATAAAATGAATGTCTTGTTTCGAGATGGCACCAGATTGGAATTGGTAAATGATGCAAAATTCAATTGTAAAGGTAATTATACTCAATACTTTTTAGGTGTATTTGGCAAGAAAAAGCAACTAGAAATGTTTATAAATAAGCCAATCGAAACTATGAGAATTTGGACTAATGATGGATATGTTGAAGAAGATTTTACGCCAGAACAAAGTAATACTTTGATGAATACAATCAGTTGCTTAGTAAATAGTTAAACTCTTAGAATAATTTACTTTTCAACTTCAAAATTATATCTTTAATTAAATCAATCAAAACTATTATGACTTACTGAGCCTTAGTAACTTTAGATTTACCTGATGCAACAGATGATCAAAGAGAATTATTTTATAAATTTCTTTCTGAAAGGAAATGGTCTAAAATTAATAAACTTACTACCACTTGGAAATTATTATTTAAGGAAAATGTTATAAGAAATAGATGTAAAGAAATAATAGAATCAAATTTAGAAAACGCCAAGAATCACAGTAATATAAAAAAAGTGGAATATGCTTATTTGATTGGAGCTATGGAAGTAGAAATAGGGCATTTTTAATAAATGCCATTTCATTACATCTAAAATAAACTATTATTTTATGTTTAGCGTTTATAAATTAGTAATATTGCAAATATAAAGTTGCTCCTCTATGAATAAAAAATCTGAAAATAATGACTCAGTTACATTCCTTGACATACTGATCATAGTATTAGGTTTTATAGGAATATCTTCAATTTTATCGTTATTTCATGATGATAGCAGTAAAATTGTTTCCAAAAAAGGAGAGAAAATTCTTTCAAGCCCCAAAGAAATGGAAGAAATTAATAAACTTATAGATAGCAAGCAGAGTTCTGAACACTACTCTGAAATAGTGATTTAACTATAATGAATTTATCTTTAGGTTTTATAACAATCCTATTCCTAATTATTTTTCCTGGAGTAATTTTTCGTAGACTTTATTTTTATGGTGAATTTTCAAAAGAGTTTAGGTCGAATTATAATTTGATCACTTTAATTGCTATTTCATCTATTCCAGGAGTTATATTATTAATAATAACCTCACTATTATACAATTCATTTGACACAATTAATCTAGATTTTATTATAGACTATTTTAAAGAGATTAAGTCTAATGAAACAAAACCTGATGACGACACTATATATCCCATCACATTAAATGAAATATTTGCTAGTAAAATAGCTCCATTTACTGGCCTGCTCTATTCAATCAGTATTGCTTCAGGATTAGTATTAGGAAGAGCTGTCAGGAAAAGTAGAATAGATACCAAATTTAAATTATTAAGATTTAGAAACTATTGGTTCTATTTATTTAATGGACATCACACCAGTTTTAAAAAATTAAAAGGTATACAGCCTGGATCAAATAAACATCTATTTACTCGTGCCGATATTTTAATTGGCACTGGAAGTGATTCAACATTGTACTCTGGAATTGTTGTAGACTATGAGTTAAAGGAGAATGATTGTAGTTCTTTAAACAAAATCATGCTTCAAAGTGCAAGAAGATACAAAACTAAATTTGGGCGTATGTTATCAAAAGATATTCCTGGACATTTATTAATTGTTGATTGCGAGAACATGTCAAATATCAATTTGACGTATGTAAGTGAAAAAAGAGTTGGTTTACTAGAAACCAAACTTCCTGGTATTATACCAAATATTATTGGAACAACTTTAATCCTGTTAATTCCTTTATTTATTTTTGAAATTGAAAAAATAGATTGGCTTTTGTATGAATGGTATTTTGATTTACCATGGTATGCAATGATTCTGTCTTATTTATTAGTTGTAGAAGTCCTAACCCTTTTAAATCCATTTAGAGAGACGGATGACGGATATGAATGGAATGGATGGGTATACTATGTGATAAAAGTAATTGCCATTCTTTTCACATCCGTATTAATTTATTGGCTATCTTAATTTCTTATTTCTTCTTCCTACTCAGCTTACTTCTCATTACCTCAGCTTCCTCCTTCAATTCATTAAACTCTTTCAATACCTGAGAATATTTTTCTTTATCGGATTTATTTACTGATTTCAATTCATCAAAATTCATCTTAAGCTCATTTAAATTCACTTCTAAATCAGCTTTTATCAGCTTGCACTCATTATACTTCACTTGCAAGTCAACTTGATTGAGGTGGGCTGACCATTTGGTGATGAAGAGTTCACTTAGCTTGTAATTGATGTAAGCCAATAGCCAGCTGATGAAAATACTGAATAGGATACATTGCCATTCACGGCTGAAATCATAGGCCCTCATAAAATAGAAGTTGACTATAAGGGAGGAATTTCCGAAGACTACAGGTGCGGTAAAAATAGGTTCTACCTTGTTTTTTTATCCCTTAATGCTATTTTTTAAAATAAAAATAATATCTTACTAGTATAATTAATTATTCAACCAAAATAATAGCACTATGAAAAAGCTTTTCGCACTAGCATTAGTTACCCTAATTTCGTTCCATCAAGTTTTAGGACAAGAAGATAAAGAACAAAACAATTTACCTCTTGATTTAATGGTTACTGTTATCAATAATAGCATTAATGAAGCAAATTCAAGTCTTAAAGACAATCCTCTTAACATCAAAAAGGCGGTCATAACACTAAAAACGAGTTATAATGGTAGCGGAGGTGGTGGCTTCTCATTTTTTGTCAAAGCTGAAAAAAAGTGGCAGTTGGAGAAAGCTCATACTCTTACATATACCTATGAAAAACCTTCAGAGGCGAAAGAGAAAAGCATCGATAAAATGTACGATCCAATAAAATTATTTGAGAAAAAGCTTGCTGAGGCAATTTTTGAAGCAGCTGATCAATGGAATAAAGTTTCCGCTACAGTAGAGGGATTACCAAAAAAAGAATTTACTGTAGAACTTTCCTTTACCTTCAAAAAAATAACTTCCGCGGGAATTGAATTTGAAATTTTCGGTATAGGTGGTGATGGATCTATAGATTATGAAAACTCTGCAACTCATAAAATAGCTCTTACCTTTCATTAAATATTAGTAATAAAATTAATTCTATTCAAGAATAAATCCCCGTTCCCGCCATGCCTCTGCATGGTGGTCTTCTACCTTTCATTCATTATCGCCAACCCAATAAGGTAACTTTTAGATAAATGGAATTAAAATTTGACATCTTTATTCCCGATAAAAGAAAGCAATATTCGATTAGTGATATTCTAGGAATAGTTGCTATGATTCTTGCAATACTAATTCTCATCTTAAACCATTTTTTTACAATATCACAAACAATTAATCAAGCTATCTCTGGAATTCTGTTTACGGTAATGCTTTATTATTTTGTTAGGGCAGTAGTGGTGAGGGGTAAAATACAACCTCTAAAAGGAAAGTTGATGGGACAGCTAAAGTTTGGCAGCACAGAGATATTTATAAATGATCAGAAAATTGATCTCGATCAGATAAACAAGTTAGAGTTCATTTTTGGCAATTATTATTCTCAATTTAAAAGTGCACAACCGATTTTTGACCCGTATAGTGAAAACGGAACTAGTAATTGGATGACCTTATGTTTTAATAAGAAAAAACATTCAATTCAATTTCGAAGAATGTATAATGGGCAAGAAAAATATCTAAAACCATTGCTAGAATATCTCCATTTCAAAGATAAAATCTCTTTTTTAAGGTTAACCGAGATATTAGGTATTAATAAATTTGAGGAGATTCAAGAATATAAACTGGAATTGGAAAATAAATTTGATCAAAACTAAATTAAATATCAAAGACCCAATTGGAATTGATGTTAAACAAATACTTAAATTGCTATATAGTAACGATAAAATTATTTTGACAAAAAAGTACTTATGAATATTGGTTTCAAAACAAAGTTGAATTCTGTTTTTAAATGTATTTCTTTTACGTTTATTCTAATTGTGTTTTTTGGAAACAATACCATATTTGCACAAATCCAAGTGCAAGACATTTTCTACAAAGTCAATGGCGATTTTAAAACAAATAATAAAGAATCTCGAATAACTCACATTAACCATCAACTTGAAACTAATTTTACTTACCCAGAAGCCATTTTAGAATCAGGGCTAGATGGGCAAGCATTATTACATCTTTTCATTAATAACGGTGAGATTGAGAAGGTAATTAATGAGAATATTTATTTTAGCTATAAATTTTTTGAACCCGAATTTTCCATATTCCTAAAAAGAGAGTTAGATACATTTATTGAAACCACAGATGGAAAAACTGAAATATTCATGCATGTAAATTTCTTTCTTCCTAGTCGGAATAAGTGGAATTCGAAGAATTACAATAAACAAAAGTACTACAATGAGGTAAAAGATTACATGGACAATTTAGAATCTGAAGATATAGAAATAAATATAGCTGGAAAATTAAATTCTTTACTTTGCTATAATGCTCTAGATATTCAAGTAAGAGAGCTTTTACTTAGAGCTCTAACTGTTTATGACAATCAACCTAAAATTCAAGAAGCCAAAAAATATATAGTACTTTTAGAAAAGTTAAATGCTATTTAGCACCCGTACTCCCCCGTTCCCGCCATGCCTGCATGGTGGTCAATCATTTTAGGCAACTTTTCAGGTTCCATAAAAGCCCATTTAACCTCCCACCTTTCATTCATCACCGCCCATCTCCAAAGCTCTTGCATGCGTAGGTCCATCTAATCGAAAACTTTGATCCCCTGCTGGCAAATCCAATCCCCACTTCTTCATGACCGGAGCCTCCAATGATTTTTGTCTGTATTCATCAGGGGTCATGATCGGGATACCGTAAATAATCGGGAAATAACGCTGACAAGCTGAGCAAGTCAAAAGTCCCTCAATAATTTCCTCATCCTCCTGTTTAAAAATACTGATATTCAAATCGCCCTTATCAAAAGGGCAGCACATTTTCTTTATTCTTCTTCAATTGATTTTGGTGTTGGAAAGGGTCTTGTTAGATGTTCATTTGATGGGGTATTTAAGTTTTTAATGCCACAATGCGGAGCATGACGGGAAGAAGGAATTGAAATCAAAGATTCACTCAACATTAAACTCTCTTAAAACATCATAACCATATAGTATATACATTAAACTACTATACTTTTACGGTATACGCAAACTAAAATACTGAATTTAGCTTTCTTTCCTTTGTGAAAGTATGTAGTTTAGCAGGCTAATGTAAAAAATCAAAAACTTGTCTACTTCAATAGACTATTGCGTAAGACGAGTTGTTATTATAATCTAATGACTAAAAAAATAACGATTTCTGTTCTATTGCTGATTTTTACGATAACCATCAGCTATTCTCAAAGTAGAGATAAAAAACTAGGGTTAAGATATTCATCAGACTATGCTCTTTTTCAAGGAGAAGGAAAATTTGTCTATAATCCTACAGTAGGTCATAAACTTGGACTAATTAAAGAGAATGGCTCACTTACTTTAGGTGGTGAATTAGGCTACTTTAATTTTAGTCCTAAAGAAGAGGAATTTTACTATTTAACGAGTAATACCACCTATGGGACAGCCAAGTATTCTGATTATAAAATCTTATCCCTGAATCTTATTTTTTTATGGAATCTACAAGTAAATAGAAACTTTCAAATTAAGCCTGGAGTACATTCCGGATATTATTTTGTCATGTATGAGACCTCTATTTCAGATGACTTTGTAAATTCTACTGAATCATTTATTAGTGGAAGAGGCGGGATAACCCCAACTATCGAGTTCCATTATGCATTAAATGAAAATTGGTCAATTGATGCCCATTCAATGTATCATATCTTTTTTGAAATCGGTAATTCTGATCCTTCCAGTGTAAACTTTAATTCATCATTAGGAATTGCACATAGAGTTTGGTCTAACGGATTAGGGATTACTTATTTCTTTTAAACTTTTACTCTTGCAATATTCCCTATAAAATTATTAGCTGTCTAACTATCTGATTAATCTGTTTATAATGAAACTAAATACTATAAAGTTCTTTTTTGTTTGTCTTTTATTATCCTCTTGTGAGGCAGAAAACCCTTTTGTTTCTAAGGAATATATTGAACAATTAGAGGAATCATTAAAGCCGGACATTACAAATATTGCATTTATCTACGAAAATGACGTTTATTATCTTGCTGATATTGAGTCTATTCCCCAGAAGATTACTGGAACTCCTGAAAATACTAAGACTAAAATATCTGTAAGCCATAGTGGAAAAAAGTTTGCTTTTTTGAATAAAGATAACCTGATTGAGATCATCGACAGCACTGGAACGGTATTGACAATACTTTCAAGTTATACGGATGTAAAATCATTCGACTGGAGTGAAGACGACTCTACATTATATATTCTAAACGGAAATTCTTTATCTTTTTATGGGCCCGATATGGATATTCCTACATTAACTTCGCCTTCAATTCCCAACTATGCTTTTGCAGAGTTTACTTCTTTATCGATTTCTTCTGGAGGAGATTTGGCTTATACTGTAAAATACATGGGTGCCATTAATTCAGACACCTATAGATTAATACAAAAGCCAAATGATGGAAGTGATAACGAAATAATTTATTCAAATAACTCAGTGAAAGATTTTACTTATGTAAATTTCTCTTCCAACGCTCAAGATTTGGTTTTGGGAGCAAGTAACTCAATTAATGTACTCGAAGAAGTATATTTCTTCGAAGATTTAAATAATTTCCACTCTTTTACTTCTGAATTTGATCATATCACCCCTACCTACAATAGTGCTAAACAATTTATAGTTGGCGGTTATAATAATTCTAGTCAAGCCAGCGAACTTTACTTATATGCGAGAAGTCTTACGAATTCTGATGAGGATTATGTATTCGATAGTTTTTCCAATGAAAATAATCCCATTTATGTCGACTGGAAGTGATTGAAAAAGGTAAGAAGTTGCTGACCCAATTCATCTCCTGCTGGCAATTCCAATCCCCACTTCTTCATGACAGGCGCTTCCAATGATTTTTGTCTGTATTCATCAGGGGTCATAATTGGAATACCGTAAATAATAGGGAAATAACGCTGACAAGCAGAGCAAGTCAAAAGTCCTTCAATAATTTCCTCTTCCTCCTGTTTAAAAATACTGATATTCAAATCACCCTTGTCAAAAGGGCAGCACATTTTCTTTAATAGTCTGCTTTGCCTCGTTCCCGACAGGCTCTGCAAGGTGGCAAGATTGATGGAAATCTTTCCCACAAATTAAGATAGTAATGAAATATTCCAGCAGAAATTAGATTATGTACACGATAATCCTGTGGAGTACAAATATATTTCAGCAAAAGAATATGCTGGTATTAGGAAAGAATTGTTGGCTGTAGAATTGTTGGATTAGCTTGCTGATTCGCTCGCGTTTTTAGTACGCAATACGTGCGATAAGGGTGGTATTATATCGCTAAAACCACTATATTACTTTCAGTAATCAACCCTGCTCTTTTACTATATAAATATACCAAAACTGTTCATTACATATAATAATTCTCTTTTCAGAATATTTTGGTGCACAGTTTACTTTAATATACTGTTGGTAAACAGTTTAAATAATATTACTTTTAAGGTTTAGCAGTCGGTTTCTACCTACTGCAGACAGGATTTTAGCTACATAACCACTATAGATGTCAAACTTCTTTCAAGAGCTTCAAAGGCGAAATGTTATCAAATCGGCCATTTCCTATGTAGTGATCGGCTGGGCAATTTTACAAGTAGCTGATATCTTATTTCCTGCCTTTAAAATTCCAGATAGTGCGATCCGCTATGTTTTGTATGCCTTGATTGGAGGCTTCCCTATATGGGTTATTTTCGCCTATATCTATGAGTGGACGCCTGCCGGTTTTCAACGAACCAGTACGGTACAAAATGAGGCTTCTGTTCATCAGCAAACTGGAAAGCGTCTTAACTTTTTTATTTTCGGGGGGATGGCGCTTGCGATTATCTTGTTATTGGCAGATAGGGTCTTCAATTTTACTGACACGCTTGAGACTACCGATGAGAAGAAAGCGATTGCAGTATTACCTTTTGAAAACATGAGCACCGCAGAAGATGCCTACTTTGCCAAAGGAATTACAGAGGATATTCTCACACAGATTTCGCAGATTGGGGACTTACGGGTTTTGAGTAATTTCACTATTCGAGATTATGATACAGAAGGAAAAACAGTAGAGGAAATAGGAGAAGAACTGAACGTAAACTATCTGCTCACCGGAAGTATTCGAAAAGCTGGCGAGCAGCTTCGCATCACATGTCAATTAGTGCAGCTTGACCCTGAAGAGCAGGCATGGGCAGAAAATTATGACAAAAGAATGGATGACGTTTTTGCCATACAGACCCAGGTAGCCGAAGAGGTAGCACGTAATCTTAAAGCCACTTTAAGCCCTGCAGAAAAAGCCAAAATAAAGGATAAACCCACCGATAATCTTGCGGCCTACAATATCTATCTGAAAGCAAGGGAAAAATATAACACCTATGAAAATGAAAATTTTAAAGAAGCAGCCGACCTCTTCAAAAAAGCAATTGCATTAGATCCTGAATTTAGTTTGGCCTATGCGGGCCTAGCAGAGACTTATGGAATAGGATATCTTAGGGGGTTCTACACAAATTTCTTCGCAGATTCTGCCAAAAAATATGCGGAAAAAGCAACGGTTTTAGGACCTAAAAGAGCAGAAACTTGGACGGCTTTGGGAACAGCCTTCCGTTGTGAAGGAAACTATGCTGAAGCTAAGGAGAAATACCAAAAAGCACTGACTTTTAATCCTAATTATCTATTGGCATTGGCGAATTTAGCAGATATTAGTATTCGACAAAACCGGCAAGTGGAAGCGATTAGGCTCTATCAAAAAATCATCAAGTCAAATCCTTTAAATTATAAAATTTTTGCTGGCATGGGGCTTACATACTTATTGTTGGATATGCCTTCTAAATCAGCGGCTTACCTCCAGAAAGCCATTTCTTTAAAGCAAGATAACCTTGACGTAAAGTTTTATTATGCGCTCTGGCATCTGTTCTACAGCACGCCTGATCAGGCCAAAACACAAATTAGAAAGTTTAAAGCTGCAGACCCACAAAACATAAGAGTAACTGCGACATGTGCAGTTTTGGCCTTAAATGTGGACCAAACACTTGCGAAAAAGTATGTGAATGAGTTGATTCAAAGCCCTGCATTCAATCCATCGGAGTATATTGATCAAACTCATGTCTTGAGTTATTTACTAATGGAAGAAGGCAAAATTGATTCCGCTAATTACTGGCTAGACACTACTATTACTATCCTGGAAAAGAAGATGAAAGAGGGGGGTAAAAACTCAGCACTTCCGGGTCTACTTATGGAAGCTTATGCTATCAAAGGAGAAAAAGAAAAAGCCTTACACCTGCTAGACAGTTTAAATCCTGAAAATGATCCTTCCCCTCCCATTGAGTATCTGAAAAGTCCATATTATGAAGACTTAAAAGATAATGATCGCTTCCAAAAAATTATGGGGGAAAAGCAGCAGTATATCAATGCAAAGCAGCTGGAGTTGAGTCGTCAAGAATTGGAGCTTCAATAATACAGCAATTGGTTTAAGAGGACGCTTGAAGCAGACTGCAAGAGGTCATGTAGAATCTTAGGAAATACCCTCGTTCCCGCCATGTTATGCATAGTGGTCAATCATTTTAGGCAACTTTTCTGGTTCCATAAAGCATTTAACCTACCCTCCTCTTATTCATCACCACCCATCTCCAAAGCTCTTGCATGCGTAGGTCCATCTAATCGAAAGCTTTGATCACCAGCAGGCAATTCCAATCCCCACTTCTTCATGACCGGAGCTTCCAATGATTTTTGTCTGTATTCATCAGGGGTCATGATTGGAATACCATAAATAATAGGGAAATAACGCTGACAAGCTGAGCAAGTCAAAAGCCCTTCAATAATTTCCTCTTCCTCCTGTTTAAAAATACTTATATTCAAATCACCCTTATCAAAAGGGCAGCACATTTTCTTTAATAGTCTGCTTTGCATAATTTTTTATTATCTCAATCCCTATATTCTTAATACTGTAGCTTTTCTTTATATTTTTTGGCAGCTGCTTCAGGATCGGCTTCATTTAAGATGCCTGAAATAACCGCAATACCATGGAAGGGGAGCTCCTTCAATTGCTCTAAATTCTTTTGATTGATTCCTCCCGAAAGAAAAATGGGCATATTGCTGATTTTGGTTGCTTTCTTGATGCTTTCGGGCTGTACAATATCACAGCTTTCAACCGAAGGAGATGGAAAAACGGAGCAAAAACTGATATAAGACAAGCCATTTTGCTCAGCCATGAGTACGGCTTCCATATCATTCGTAACCGTAAGGCCAATATATTGGTCTTTCAGTTTGGCCTGAATAGTTGGAAAATCGGCAGGCAATCGGTCAAAATGTACCCCATCTAATCCTGTCTCTAAGGCCAAGCGCCAGTCTTGATTCATAAGCATTGGCACTTGAAAATCCATTACCAATTCTTTAGCCCGCTTAATAAATTTTAATTTGGCTTCCTTGCTCTGATTCTCAGGCCAATGATCCCAAATCTGTACAATATCAACGCCCCCTTTCAAAGCTGCCTTTAGTTTGTTCAACAAGCTTTCGTGCTCTTGACTTGGGTCAATCACCAAATAAAGTCCTGCTAGTTTTTTCATTTCCATCCTGCTTGAAATGCTTTAAAAAATGCAGCCCAATAAGGATCCACCCCATCAAAAGTAAAAGGCTTCTGCTCTCCATTGGTTTGCACTAGCTGCTTGGAAGAGCCTTCCGTAAACTCTCCAATTTTATAAGCCTCAACTCCTTCTTCTGAAAGCCCTTGGATCAAGCGGTCTTCATTTCCCGGCTTTACCGCCATCAGCATAGAACCGGCACCGATAGAGATAAAGGGGTCGATCTCAAACAAATCAGTAATCTGCTTTACCTCCTCATTCAGTTTAATCTTATCTAATTCTACTGTGAAACCGCAGCCCGAGGCATCCGCCATTTCATCCAATGCTCCTAAAATTCCGCCTTCTGTTACATCATGCATCGCATGCAATTCTTTGTTTGGCTCCAGAATGCTGGAGGCCGCTAATGCTTCTTTCAATACAGAAAGATCCCAAAAGTTATTAGCCGCAATTTCTTGGGTTTGCTTACCGCACTTTTCACTTACCGTTTTAGGAAAAGCATTGGCTAAAAGGGAAGAGGATGATAAAGCCGCATGTTTTGTCATGATAATGCTATCGCCTACTCTTGCATTATTACTGCTTACTATTTTGTCTTTCGGAGCCTGTAAAAACATGGTGCCTCCTCCGGAAATGGTAGATTCCTGACCGGGAATCTGGCCTGTATGTCCGCCCGTAATACTAATGCCTATTTTTTTGCAAAGCGTATCTATGTGGCCCCAATACAAATTAAAATCTTCCCGAGACAAACTGACCGGAAGATTGAGTACAAACTGAGCATACTGGGGAGCAAATCCGGTAGTAGACATATCATTAGCCAATAGGTGCACGGATAAGTGAGCTGAAATTTCCATACCCAGAGACGGAATCAGAGATAGCGGATCACTAGAAGTGGCCAACGCATTTCCATTACCTAAGTCAATTATGGCCGTATCAACGCCAAATCTCGGGCCGCAAATTACTTCTTCTCTTTTGGCCCCACATTTATGCAGTAAATCCTCTTTAAACACCTGAGCATCTACTTTTCCAAATTGATCATCAAAAGCCGCCATCACACATCATTAAATTGTACATATAAACCAAAGAAATCACCATAAGGTAACTTCCACTGCTGACGTGGAAACCATTTGGGTAAGCCAGTTGCATTCCACTGAATGCTATAATCCCTGTCAGGAAGCGCCTCAGCAATAAGTTCTTTTAATGAAGCAGGCGTATAGAAATTAGCCGTTACGTAATAATTGTTTTGTCCAAATAACTGCTGTACCCTTCTTCGCACCAATTTGGGTGTGTTTCGGTTCATCATCCCAAAGATAATCCCATATTTACCTACTCTTGCGGCTTCACGGATTACTTCTATTGGTCTTTTGTAGTATTCGAAAGTGGTGATAAAGGCCAGTGCGTCAAACGTATGATTTTTAAAAGGCATATGATGAGAATCGGCTAGAACAAGGTCGCCATTGAAGAGGTGAACACCCTGGGCCAGCATAAAAGGAGAAATATCACCGCCTGTAGCCTGAATCCCTATTTCATGCCACCATCTTGTAAAGCGTGTAGTGCCACAGCCATATTCCAATAAGCTTTCAACGCGGCTATCTTTCTTTATGAGTTCTTCCAGCGTTCTTTTTTGCCAAACTTCCTGGCGCTTATAAGGTCCTTCGTAATAGGCCTCGTAGTGGTCGGTATCGTCTCTGTTAAAAAACCACTCCTGCCTACCTTGCCAATTGCGCAATTCACCGGTGGCGACATCAAATTTTTCCTTTTTTGAAATTTCAGTCATCGAACTTAATATTTATGACCTTTGCATGCAGGGGAAGAGGAAGTTCGAATGGCTTTCACAATTCCTACGCTAGCATTACCTAGATCAGGTTATTTGGGTATAATCTCAGCCGTTCAGTTGGCACCCCATGTAAAATATAAGACGAAGCTAAGGATAATTAAAAACTTAAGCAATGCTTTCAAAAAATATCCCTTAGGCACAGCGTAATGGTCCAAGCGGGCGCTTGAACTAGTGCTAACTTGAAACTAACTGAAATAGTATAATGCAAGCGTCCGCTTGTGCTTATGCTATAGAAAGATCAATAAGGCAACCGTTTTGGAAAGTCCTTCAGCAGGCTTAATTGAAAAAGCTGCCGCCTACAGTAGCGGAGAAGTGACATCAGAAATTGTCATCGAATCTCAAATTAAAAATATAAAATCCCGCTTAATCTTGTAATTAATTCTACTTTTAACTTTATGAACGAAGGAATTATTAAAAACGCTTATGAAGCAATGATCAAAGAGCTTCAAACCATCATTACGGTAGCCTATATTTTTGCCGTAGGGATTGGGATGCTATTTAATTATCAGAGGTATGATGAGTTCGGAATTAATATTTTTGATTATGCCGATGTATTTGACTTTCTGATCACTCCTTTCTCTGATTTTCAAGTCTTGCTTTTTACTATGATTTCTTTGCTGTTTACTTATTTGATTTACAAGCTAGATGTGGCTTGGAAAGGGAAGTACCCCAAGTGGTATTCGCGGTTAGTATATTTTGGTTTTGACCAAAAAAGCTGGTTTGCTAACTTTCGCTATTTCACATTTTTCATAGTGCTCATTTCCTACCTATACGTATCTGCGGATTGGTATGGATCAATTTCAAAAAAGCAACTTAAAAAGCTTGATCCTATTACTATTCAATTTTCAGATGGAGAAGTAAAAAAGGGTAAAATGATTGGAAAGACGAAAGAAGTGATTTTCATCATGTATGGCAAGCAAGTGGAGGTAATCCCTATTAGCTCTTTGGTTAAAACTATAAAAATGCCTGTTCAATAAGACCCGCAAATAGTATCTACCATTGGTCCAAAAGGGCATTTTTTGTTTTTTGTTGCAGCCGGCACAGCAGCAATACTCTTTGCTTTTCACTGGGAGAAAGGGATTGCACAATTAAAGAAAGAGTAAAATAGTACCATCTACTTCGTTTCGCAGGAAAAGCCTCCGGTCTATTAATTTGATATTACCAAAAATCCATTTCGGTTCTAAAATCTAAGAATTCAATATCGTTACACTTCTTTCTCTTGCTGATTATAGCGCTTACATTAATAAGTCATGATAATTGACTATATTAAAATGTTGTAAACAAATAACAGAACTATGAATAAGAAGCTAATTGGAATAATCCTTATTGTTGCGGGTGTAGCACTAGCAATTTGGGGGTATGATGTATATGATTCAGCAGGCTCACAAATCAGTAGAGCATTTAGTGGCGACACACCTATAGAGGCATGGATAGGAATGGTTGGCGGAGGTCTTTGTATTATTTTGGGGATTAAACAGCTACGGTAAATGATACCACATACCTAGCCCAAGCATCCGCTTGGGCTATATCCATTAGCGCGCATTCGTAACGCGTGCTTACTATTCTATACAAAATTATCCAAGCCCAGCCCAAAACCCTCCCAATCTTCCTAAGTTTGCACTTCAATGTCAGCAAAAATAGTTTTAACCATAGGAATCTTAGCGCATGTAGATGCAGGGAAAACCTCCTTGACGGAGTGCATGTATGCCAATCAACAATTAATCAGAAACGAAAGGAAGTAATAACATACCGTTAACAAATACCATTTAGTAAAAAAACTAGTAAACTGTACTTGACTGAACCCTATTTTTTTTGTTAATTCAATTAAAATAAGCACTATGCATAAGAACATCTACCTATTACTACTTCTTGTTTTAGTCATTTTTTCATGTGATCAATTAGCTCCAAAATCCGCATCAGAAAAAAATGAAGAAGATCCTTATCATAAAATTTCTTATCACGCAAATGGAAAATTAAGAACGGATGTTCACCTCGATTCTTCAGGAAGATATGATGGAGAAGCCAAGAAATTTTATGAAAGTGGCCAGCTAAAATCTCACACTACCTATAAGCATGGAGTAATCCAATATGCAAAACAATATCATGAGAATGGAAATTTAGAAATGGAATTCCCTTATAAAAATGGCAAGAAGAACGGCTTGCGTAAAAAATATTGGGAAAATGGAAAGCTACAATCACAAATGACCTATGTTAATGGGGAACCAAAAGCAGACCTGATCGAATACGATAGGAGCGGTGAAAAAGTAACTACTTATCCGGATCTCGTCATAAAGCAAATTGATAATATTGACAAAACTGGCCAATATATTCTTCAAGCATATTTTAGCTCAAATCCACAAAAAGGAACCTATTATTTAGGGGAATTGAAAAACGGAGTTTTGGAAACTTACACCACTAGAATGGCTAAAAACGGAAAGATAGGAGAAGAAATATATAGGCCTGCTCCAGGGACTTTCTTCATGAAAAAAGTCAATATAATTGGCAAGTTCATGACGGGTTATGGCAATATTCTAATTGTTGAAAAAGAAGTAAATCTAGCCTTTTCTAATTAATTATATAACATGCTTCTCGCTGACTTCAATTGATAATTTTCCGGCTCGAATGACAACCCTTTCTTGACTATTTGGCGAGCTTTAGACGTATATCCTCTACGGAAATATTCTAGGCAAAGCATGGAATATGCATTGCCTAATAAATTAGCTTGATAGGTGTTGATCTCACTTTTACTAATAGATTCTTCAAATTTACTTCTAAATTCTTCTGCTTGCTTCAAGTTTTTATCTTGTAAGGTTAAAAATATTGATTGCAATAATAGGTTTTGCTGTAGTTCTACAAGTATTTTATTTTCCAACAATTTTGGATACTTGCCAATCAGATTTTGTAAATCTTCTAAAGCTGTAATCTCATATTCATTCTCATAAATTTTAGCAAAGGACTGAAGCAACAATGGAGCGGTGCTAGTATGATTTGGCTGCAAGCTATACGCTATTTGAGCATTTTTATAAGAATTCTTATAATACCCTCTATTGAAATTCACAACTGCTAAATTGTAATTATAGTTAAATTTAACTCGATCTACCAGTGTAGAATCTTGTAATCTGTTTATTGTGTAGTTATACGCACTATCTGCTAATTTTAAATTTCCTTTGCTAATAAGTGTTTCCTGAATCATTCTGCCAATTTCTCCTTCTACCTGAGTGATATTGATTTCCTTTCCAAGAAATTTTTCAAGCTTCGGAAGCAGTATAATTTCATCCCAATTACTATAATCCGCCTGACCTAAAATACTAACAAGACTTATTTTTAATAATTCTTCTGTCTTTTCATTTGGGTAGATAAAATGAGCTTTCGAAAAATTTGTGTAAGCGGCTTTAAAATTTGACAAACTAAATTCTTGAATTCCCCTATTATAATATTGTAAAGAAGCCAACTCTAATTTATTTAACCTTTTACCTCCAAAATAATAGCGTTCGAAAACTGTATTAAGATCATTTCCTCTTATTTCGCTCTCTTTTATAATTTTTTGCGCCAATAATGTACTGATAAAATTCTCCTTAAAACCATTAGAAAATTCTGCAAAACCCTTTACTGGATCAGTGGTTTCAATTAAAATTTGTTCACCGTTTGGGTCTGCTATTAAATAGACATGTGTGGGGGTTTCTTTAATGGAATAAGGAATGCCTAACTCATCAAACATTAATGAATATAAAATTACTGCGCTAACACAATTGTATGTTCCGTCTTGAAAAACTTGATTAAAATAACTCAGTTCCTCATATTTAATCAGGAAATTCTCATGGATTTGTTCATATACTTTCTTCAAATCCTTTGAAAACCTCCTATGTATTTTTCGGTTTTTTAGATCTTCAACTTCTCTTTCAAATTGATAGGCTGATTGGTTTATAGAAGCAGAATCATCTACATTAATGGTAAAATAAAAAGGAAATAGATTTGATTGGTTTGTATCCAAATTATTGAAGAAATCTTCCTCCATGGAGGATTGAAAACTTAGTTCACTTAATTCATATTTGACTTGTGACTGAGCAAAAGAAAGAAAGGTGAAGAAAATAAGGCTTCCGCTGATGAATAATTTTAACATTGGTGATTCAGTAATGTGTAAGAATACTAACTTTCAGACTAATGTATTGATAATTCTTGAGCCATTAAAACCCTCTGAGAAATAATTTAAAATATAGTTTTAAATCTTCCTTAACCATTCTTCCACTGTTGGCGCAAGCGTGTCACTTGTGCCAAATGACATTATTAAAATTTATCGTCCCCACTAGGACTGATTTTAAAACATATTCTATATCCCCAACCCAAAATCCTCCCAAACTTCCTAAGTTTGTACCCTAATGCCAGCAAAAACAGTTTTAACCATAGGAATTTTAGCGCATGTAGATGCAGGGAAAACCTCTTTGACGGAGTGCTTACTACACCAGGCGGGTGCCACTAAAGCACAAGGCAGTGTAGATAAAGGTTCTGCTATCACAGATGGCTTGGCACTGGAGAAAAGCAGGGGGATTTCCATCAAAGCGGCTTCCGTTAATTTTAGCTGGAAACAAACGCAATTCCAATTGGTGGACACCCCGGGCCATATTGATTTTGCGGCAGAAGTAGATCGGGCGCTTTCCATTTTGGATGCGGTGATCTTAGTAGTTTCAGCTAAAGAAGGTGTTCAAGCCCATACCTTAAATTTATGGGAAAGTTTGAAGGAGCGTAATCTGCCTGTCATCATTTTCTTTAATAAAATCGATAGAGATGGTGTTTTCCCGGAGCAGGTTTTTGCTGATTTTCAGAAAGAATTAGACGCTAGGCTTTTTGCTTTGAATCTTTCTGATTTATCGGATTCCAATCAAGTGCATGTAGTACCTTTTGAAGCTTGTAGTGATCATGCAGATCATGCAATTATTGATCATTCCCTAGAAAATTTAGCCGAATGTGATGAGGCTTTTTTGGAAAAATACTTAGAAGGAACTATAGGCGAAATGTCCACTATTTTGGCGCAAGCCTTGCCACATATTCAAAATGGCAGTCTTTATCCTGTGCTATTTGGAAGTGCTAAGTTAGGTCTCGGCATTGATGGGTTATTGGACCAGTTGGATAAACTGATTCCTCCTCCGCAACATTACTTTTCTTCGCCAGCTGCCAAGGTTTTTAAAGTCGAGTTCCACGAAAAATTGGGGAGGCTCGCTTATATCAAATCTTATGGAGGCCTGCTGAAAACCAAAGACAGCATTCCGTCTCAAGAGATGGGCAAAGACATTAAAATCAACCAAATCTTTAAAGCAGAAGCTGGTGGATTGGAGCAAGTAGCAGAACTCCATCAGGGAGAAATCGGTTTGATTACCACTTCTGATATTATCCTGGCGGGAGATATTTTGGGCAATGAAAAACTCGCGGATTCCTTTTCCAAAATCAGTAATGCCGTATTGGCGGTAGAGGCAAAAGCCGTAGAAGAGAAAGATTATCAAAAGTTAGGAGAAGCATTAGAGATTCTCAATTTGGAAGATCCCATTTTGGATTTTAAATGGTTTAAGGAAGAAAGAGAATTTCACATCAAAATTCTAGGCCCTATTCAAACCGAGGTCTTGAAAGACAGCCTAAGCCAAAGATGGGGAATTGAAGCAGAATTCCTTCCGCCAAAAGTGATTTATAAAGAAACGCCTACTCAATCAGCCGAAGGCTTTGTCCGCTATTGGATGCCAAAACCATGCTGGGCGATTATGACATTTCTGATAGAGCCAGGAGAATCGGGCAGTGGTGTGAGCTTTGAAAACAAAGTCCGCACGAGCGATATCAGTCAAAAATACATTAATGAAGTAAAGCGCGCCATTCCGTGGACGTTGAAACAAGGTTTGCATGGCTATGAAGTAACGGACATCAAAATCACATTGATCAAAGGTGAAGAACATAATGTACACTCCAACCCGGGCGACTTTTTATTAGCCACGCCTATGGGAATCATGCGTGGATTGGAAAATGCAGGAACCGATCTTTTGGAACCTATGTATGCCTTTGAAATCAAAGCGCATCAGGAATATCTTGGGGCAGTCTCCAGTGATTTAAGTCAAATGCGGGCCACTTTGGAAAGTCCTCTTTTTGATGGGGAGTTTTTCATCATGAAAGGTCGGGTTGCGGTAGCCGAAGCGATGGATTATGCCATCCAATTCAATGCCACCACTTCTGGCAAAGGCCGACTAAAACTCAGTCTGGATGGCTATGAAAAAACCACACTAACAGAAGATAAAACCCGTCCCTACAAAGGTGTTTCCCCACTTGATGAATCGCAATGGATCTTGCATATGCGTGGTGCTTTTAAGGCGGATGAGAGGATGATGGGTTAGTAGGTTAATGTCTAGTTAGTCCAAGCGGACGCTTGAACCAGGTAATAAATTGGCTTGAACCTGTACTAAATTGAAACTAACTACAATTGCCTACCATAGCCCAAGCTTTTGCTTTATGCAGTTTATTCAACAGCTACTTCTCCAATCACTTCTAAACATGTAATATAAACCTGTTCTCCTACCATACAGATACTTCCCATTTCTTCGGCAGGTTCAAAGCCTAAACGTACGCGCTGACCATCTACGAATTGAAAATCCCACAATGGATCTTCGGTAGCTTCTTTCGGAAGCGGTGGAGTAGCACACCAGCCCCAACGCCACATAGGCTCTAAATAATCACCATTGTCAAGTTGGAAAACAAAACCACAACCATCCAAGCCTTCTAAGTCCACTACCGTTGCGGTATAAGTACAATCTTGGGAAATTTTTGCTTCTTCCGGTTCGCAAGCTAAAACGCTTAGCAATATTACCATTACTGCTATTATTCTGTTCATTTTATTTGAGGTTAAGATACTTCAAAGACACTTTATGGATTTAATAGGTTGGAATTTTTTTAAATATGAAATATCAGAGACCTTAAAATCAAAAATCTGTGAGGCATGCCTTTAAAGCATTGCAATATTAAAAATAACTGGAATAACCCAAGTAGTGGTTTGTGTTTGATTCTAGAATTATACAGATTTAATATACCCTCATTTCTTTCCTACCAAATAATAAAATTTCATTTCTTTCCAATTGCATTTTTCTCCATTTTTAAAGAAATTAAAATTTCAACCAAAACAGTTTCAACCAGTATGTCCCATAAATTTCAGAACAAGTACCGCATAGCAACTGCTAGATTAAAAAATTGGGATTATGGCAGCAATGCCACCTATTTCGTAACCATCTGCACCAAAAACAGACAACATTTTTTCGGTGAAATCAGGAATCAGAAAATGTTTTTAAATGATATCGGAAAAATGGTAGAATTCGAATGGTTAAAATCATTCGAATTACGACCCGATATGAATTTGTATATGGGTGAATATCAGGTAATGCCCAATCATTTTCATGGGATTGTGGGGATTGGGGAAAATCGGTATAATACGATAAACGGTATGAACCGTGATTGTAGAGACGCCATGCATGGCGTCTCTACCCCCATCCACAAACCAACCCACGCCCCCACGCACAATCCCAATAAATTCGGCCCACAATCCAAAAATTTGGGTTCCATTATGCGTGGATTTAAATCTGCGGTGACCGTTGGTGCACGATTGATTAATCCTGATTTTGGATGGCAGGAACGTTTTCATGATCATATTATCCGTGATAAACGATCATTTATTCGTATTTCGGAATACATTAAAAATAACCCCAAAAATTGGCGGGATGATCGGTTTTGGTAATAACCGTTTTTACCCCAACACAACCCCAACCCCAATCATCTCCAACAAATATGGATTATGATCAATGATTATAATATCATTGGTAAAGACGCGATGCATCGCGTCTCCACCATGCATCCCGTCTTTACCAACAATCTTATTCAGAATACCATACAACAAATCAATATCCGCATAATGCAAACCAGTGCTGGGTTCATCTAAAATATATAGGGTGTTTTTCGTTGGCTTTTGGAGCCAGTTCAACAATAACAGCCTTTGCTTTTCACCAGAAGAAAGGGACTGCACCGGCTGGTCTAAACGGAGGTGTGCCAAGCCGATTTTTTCAAGTTGATTAATCAATTGGAGGCTTTTTGAAGATGGCCTTTCCTCTGCTAACCAATCTTTTAATTCCATTAAATTCATTGCTAAAACATCTGCAATAGATGCCGACCGAACGCTATGCTCCAGAATTTGATTTTGATAACGTTGTCCTTTGCAAACTTCACATTTTTCAATCGAATTGGCGGCTACATCCAGACTAGTTTCCACATATCCTTTTCCTTTGCAATTTGGGCACTGACTACTTTTTGATTTATAGGAAAAGTCCTGAGCTTTTAGGCCTGTTTCTTTTGCAAAAACCTTGGTAACATCCTTTAGCAGATCTAAATAATCCACCAATAAAGTGGCAGCATATGTCCTGAGCTTTTTGGACTCAAAATAATGTACCTCTTTATATTTTTTAGGAAATTCAATGCTTTCACAGTTTACCGGTTTCCCTTGCTGAATACTTGGCATCAGGATATCTTTCACCAAAGTGGTTTTCCCTATACCTGATTTTCCTGAAATAGCGGTAATACCCTCAACCGGCACATTCAATTCATCTTTGACAAGCGTATGTTTCGATAATTTTCGGATAGCAATATATTCCTTTCCATCTGAAAGTTTAATTGGAATTGATTTAGTTTTCAAAAAAGGATGGCAATCGGGTTCTTTCAGGAAATCTTGAGGGCTTCCCTGATAGTTAATATATCCACCCAACTTTCCGGCTTTAGGCCCCAGTTGAACCAGCTGATCAGCCGCCAATATAATTTCTTTATTGTGCTCAATCACAATCACCGTATTGCCTTTTTTAATCAGGTGTTTTAGAATTTGGATCAAATCGGGGATATTGTCATTTGACAAACCTGCAGAAGGCTCATCTAGCAAATAAGTGATGCCCTTAAGTGGACTATTTAACTGTTTGATCAATGCTACTCGTTGATTTTCCCCACCAGAAAGTGTGGCCGATTTTCGGTTCAGCTGAAGATGATCAATATGCAATTGTTTTGCTCGCTTGATGGTGTTGATTAAATGCGGTTCTATTTTCTCAATAAGCTTTTGATCTACCTCATCAAGTGTACCATCAGCAGAAAGCCATTTTTCTAAGCTTTTAAAATCCATTGATTTGATTTGGTGAATGGACTTGCTTGCAATTTGAAAAGTTAATCTTTCTGGTTTTAATCCGCTTCCCTCACAATGGCTGCACTCAGCAGGAGCAAAAAGTGCGGTTAAATGTGCTATATTTTTATTCTTCCTGGTCTTATAATATTCGGATTTTAGATAGTGAAAAAGACCTTCCCATTTCATACTTACTGCCTGTGTTCCTTGATTGGTTTTGGTTTTATAATTCCAATTGGCTTTCCAATCTTTATCGCCCGCACCATGGAAGATTATATTTTTTTGTTGATTGCTAAGTTCTTTAAAAGCCGTTTCCAAGCTGAATCCATTTTCCAGCCCTACCTCTTTTAATATTGCCATATATTGACTGCCTGCCTGACCATAATAGGCCAGTGCTTTATTATGCTCAAATAATCCTATGGCAATGCTTTTTTCCTCATCCAAGACGATTTTACCCAAATCAGGAAGCAATTCTTCCCCATAACCATCACAAACGGCACATTTTCCCAGTTCATGATTATTGGAAAAATGACTGGCTGACAACTCTTCTCCTTCATATTGTGCCTTTCTGGAAAAGGCAAAGCGCAAGATTTTATCTATACCCGTTTGCTTGGCAATATCAGAACGCTCGGAATAGCTTCTCTCCTTTCGCGTGATGCAAATGGTTGGAGTCAAGCCTGCAATATGCTCTACTTCAAACTGGAAATTTACACCTACTCTAGATTGTTGATAAGCCGAAAACTGTTTGGTCATTTCCTGCAGTCCATAGCCATGAAGCGTGTCAATCACCAATGAGGATTTACCCGAACCCGAAATTCCGGTGACTACAGATAATTGATTTTTCGGGAAATCGATATCTAAATCTTTTAGATGGTGAGTTCTTGCACCTCTGATGGAAATTTGGTCGGTTTTCTGGTCTGCTAATTCTTTGAAATCCACCGGTTCCGCTTTCTGTGCATTATCCACCAGCGTATCACAATCTGATTGAAAAAGCGGATGATTTTCAAAGCAAATAATTCCTGCCGTTTGCTTTTTCAATTCATGCAATGCCGCAAGTAGTTGTTTGACGTTTTGCTGATGTAATCCAATACTAGGTTCTTCTAGTAAAAGAATTGTATTTTTTGATGGCTTGGCAAAATGCTTGGTCAATTTAATTCGCTGCGCCTCCCCACCGGATAAAGTGTTGGAAGGTTGTCCCAATTTGATATACCCGAGTCCCAATTGCAGCATTAAAGACAGAATGGAAGTGATTTGATTTTCTTCAGAGAAGAATTCATAAGCTTCTTCAATGCTCAAATTATATATATCTGCGATATTTTTTTCGTTCCAATGCACTCGTAATACCTCAGGCTTAAATCGCTTGCCATTACAAACTGGGCAGATCTGGTTGATCGAGCCCATGACATTCATGGAAAGCGTGATAACCCCGGCCCCTTCACAGCTTTCACATCTACCACTTTTGTTATTAAAAGAAAAGGCTCCTTTTGCCAATTTTAATGATTTTGCCTCAGGAGTTTTCGCTAGCAAATCCCGTATTTTATCCGCCAAACCTGTATAAGTAGAAGGATTGCTTCGGGGCGTTTTGCCAATTGGTTGATCGGATACTGTGAGGAGGTTTAATTCTTCCTTTTCACAAAAATTGTTTATGATTTTAAGAAATTGAGGCGTCTTTCTGCTGACTACAGACAGACCCTTTGGCTTGGCTTGAAATTTGTCTTCAGATTCAGTTCTAGGTAACTCGATAAATTTTGTTTTGGCTGCTTTCAGTTCTGATAATGTTGGACTTGAAATATCATTGGAATTTAAAAAGTCCTGAAGTTTTCCATTAAAAACTATTTCTCCACCATGTACACCCGCTTCCGGTCCTAATTCCACAACCCAATCCGCAGACTGGATAAAATTGAGGTCATGTTCCACTACCATCACCGTATTTCCTCGGCTAATCAATCGCTTTAGGATATGACGCAAATAGAGTTGGTATTCTTCTGATAACCCAATGGATGGCTCATCAAAAACATATAAAATACCTTGTAAGCTGCTATTTACTTGCTTGATTAATTTGATTCGTTGTGCATCACCGGAGGAAATATCAGTACTTGGTGTACTTAATTGGTATTCTCCCATTCCCAATCGAATCAAATCATGCAATTGAATACAAATCTTATCAACCAATACTTTTTCTCCTGCTGATAAGTCTTGATTTTTCAATTGAGCATATAGATTATGCAGTGGAATCTCCATCCATCCCTGAAAATTCAATCCTTTCCATTCATACTTCAGATGCTCTGGTTTAATTCGTGCTCCCATGCAATCAGGGCAAGTTTCAGAGCTGACAAATTTGAGGATATTTTTATTTCTATCTCTTTTCAAGATGTCTTTCATAACCGAAAGTATTCCTTGATAAAAGTGTTCTTCACGTGGTTTTGCTTTGAAGCCTTCCCATCTGAGTCGCGATTCTAAATCATGCTTCCCATAAAATACTTTGATGCGATCGCTTCCATTTAAAATCACATCTTTTTGCTCATCCGTGAGCTCTTTCCATGGAATGTCCACACTAAAACCATGCGCTTTACAGACTTTGTTTAATTCCTCCACTGTTACCTGAGAATACACAATGTAACCAGTGGGCAAGGTGGTGACGATGGCACCTTCCCTCAAGGTTTTGTTTTCATCTCCGATCAACTTATCGAGATCAATATATTCTGCCTGACCAATTCCATGACATTTCTCACAGGCTCCTTTAGGATGATTAAAAGAAAAGAGGGATTTGCTCATGGTCTCATTAGCGGAATAGCGCGCAAATAAAATTCTGAAGATAGCTGTCAATTCGGAGAGCGTACCAAAAGTAGCATTGATGGACTGAAAACGCTTCGATTGTTCCACCTTAATAACTGGGGGCAAATACTGAATGTCATCCACCTCCGCAGTGGGTATTAATTGCCCATTCTGTTGCCCATAGGCAGGAAGACTCTCCAAAAAATAGCGATATCCTTCATTGGCAATTACGCCCATCGCCAAAGAGGATTTCCCCGATCCCGACAAACCGGTCACCACAATCAATTGGTTTTCAGGAATTGATAAGTTTATGTTTTTGAGATTATTTTGATGGGCGTTTACTATCTTCATAAATGCGATCCTTTTTTAGAGCTTGCTTTTGTAGGGTAAACTTAAAAAGATTTTGATGTTTTAGCTTAAGCCATTAATTAATCTATTTAGACTTTAAACTAAACCCCCTCATCTAAATAGATTAGTTTTGATTATGTGAGACATATTGGGTAACTTAATTATTTTATAAAAAATAACGTTTAATTATAATTTAAGAACTAAATTGAGCAGTTAGGGATATCTAATTTTTTAATAGTGTCATTATAAATAGGTTGGTTTTTTAGATATATGAATCAAATACAACTGGCAAATATTATTTTACAACAGTCTAGCGAGCCTCATTGGATGGTCGATAGTAATTATCATTTGGTCTATGCCAACAATGCCTTTCAAAGCTTTACAATGAAGGGGGGAGAAAAGCAATTGAATAAAATTGTTTTCTTGGGAAACATCAGCAAGGATCATAAAAGATCATGGAGAACATGTTATGATCGTGCGCTTAATGGAGAAAGAGTTGTAATAGAGGAGCAATTCGAAAATAAAAAAATAAACGAAACTCACTATTACCAAATAACTTTCGAACCAATAACTAATGGAGAAAATAAATATTTTGCAGTAGCATGCCACGCAAAAGAGATTAGCTTAGCTGAGAGTAATTTGGTGGCTAAGGACAGGCATATTATCCCACAAAGAACTAAAGAAAAAGAATTAAATAATTTATTTGAAACGATCCCAGGTATTCTCTGCCTTACGGACTTTAGCGGTAGAATCCTAAAGATAAATAAAGCTGGCTGCAGCCTTTTAGGTTACAAAGAAGAAGATTTTTTACAAGAAAACTTAAGCAAGTTCATATATCCTGATGACTTAGACAATACGACAAAGGAATTAAGTCGTTTGGAGGCAGGGGAAACCATCGTTAAATTTGAAAATCGCTATCTTACTAAAAGAGGCGATATTACTTGGCTCAGCTGGTACTGCAATGCTGATTCGAATGAAGGGGTTATTACCGCCACGGCTAAGGACATTACTGAGGAGAAAAAATTAAAACAGCTCAATAAACAAGCAAGTAATCTTGCCAAGGTTGGGAGCTGGGAATACGACCTGATTAAAGATGACCTGTTTTGGTCAGATGAAGTGCATCGTTTGCACGAAACGGACCCAAGTACTTTCGTACCAAGTGTAGAACGCGCCATTGATTTTTATAAGGAAGAACATAAATCATTTGTTTCAGATGTGATCTTCAAAGCGATCAAAGAAGGGGGTTATTTGGATTATGAAGCTGCTATAATATCTAAGAGTAAGAAAGAAAAATGGATAAGGGTAATAGCAAGTCCGGAGTACGTTGAGGGAAAATGCGTGAAGTTTATCGGTAGTTTTCAGGATATAACTGACCTTAAAGAAGCTAACGTCAGACTACAAAGTTTATCAGACAATATCCCTGGAGTGGTTTTTCAATACCTGCTTTTACCAGATGGAACGGATGAGTTTAGGTATGTGAGTAAGGGTTCTAAAAGAATTTGGTCCTATACCCCTGAGGAAGTTATGAATGACCTTGATTTGGTTTGGGATCAAATCAAAGCAGGAGGTGATTTGGAGGCCGTTAAAAAAAGTATCGAAGAGTCAATTGAAAACATGACCCAATGGTCCATTCAATATAGAATTCTAAGACCAGATGGCGAAAAACGGATAATCCAAGGTTCAGGTATACCTAAATTTGGATCTGATGGAACCATTCTTTTCAATTCTGTAGCGCTAGATGTAACCGAGCAAGCAAAAAACGAAGAGCTATTGAAAGACCTTAATCAACAATTAAAAAAACACACCTTTGAATTAGAACACTCTAATGAAAAGTTAAGGGAAATAGCTTGGACGCAGTCGCATATTGTACGGACTCCCTTATCTAGAATATTAGGAATAATTAATCTGTTAGAAAATAAAGAGGATTTAAGCAAAGACTTATTGGCTTGGTTAGATCATTTGAAAAAGTCGACCCAAGAATTAGATGACATTGTAAAGAAAATAATTAAAGAAGCAAATGACTTTATCAAAGAGGAGCCTAATTAAATGGAAAAAGAATTATTTATAATCGATGACGACTCTATTTATAGAATGATCGTTTCATCAATGTTGGAAGATATACTACCTGAATTGCAAATTACAGAATGTGATAATGGTGAAATTGGTTTAGCTAAGTTAAAAGAAGTAGAGAATTCCAACAAAGAGATTATTGTTTTGCTTGATATAAATATGCCCATTTTAAATGGCTGGGAGTTTTTAGAAGAGATAAAAAATCAAAACTATTACAAACTATCGACTTTGAAAATATACTTGGTTTCATCATCCACCGATGAAAGTGACATATCAAAAAGTAAACAGTTCAATTATCTTTCTGGATTTTATCACAAACCATTAGAAATAGATGATCTTAGAAAGATCTTGGAATTGAATTGAGCAAAAAGGAAATGAAAGGTCGGAGGCCTTTGCAAATCATACCTTTTAGACTTAAAAGTATTCAGGAATCAAACCCCTTATCTTTTCCATTGTTTCCTCTACACCTAGCTCGCTCATTCCTCCTGCTGCATTAGCATGTCCACCTCCATTGAAGTGTTCAGAGGCAAGTATATTTACTGCGTTTTCTTCGCCTTTTGAACGGAAGGATATTTTCATGATTCCATCTCGTTCGGTAAATACAATAGCCGCTTTCATGCCTTGAATCGATAAGGCTTGATTAGCTAAATTATCGGTATCTCCTTTTTGGTACTGATATTCGCTTAGTTCTTCCTTGGATAAGGAAATAATCGCAACATTGTAGTCCTCTAGTATTTCCATTTTTTTGCTCATGGCATATCCTTGTAGCCTCAATTTAGTAGCGGTATTATTATCACTTAATGCTTCGTGAATCAAGTGCTGCTCTACCCCAGAGGCTAGCAGCTTTGCCAATACTTCATGTGTTCGTGGCGTGGTAGAAGGAAAGCGAAAACTCCCGGTATCGGTTAATATGCCCAAGTATAATGGGGTGCCGATGGATTGATCAAGTAAATCACCATGGCCTGATTCTTCTATGAGCTCTACAATCAGCTCTGCAGTGGAAGAGGCCGTTGTTTCCGAAACACTCAAAGTGGCCGGCAATTCCGGAGCCAGGTGATGGTCAATCATGATGGTTTTACAGTCTTTTGCCTCTAAAAGGGCTTGCATCTCTGAACCAATTCTATTAGATGCATTATAATCCAAACAAAAGATCAGATCGGCTGCCTCAAAGGCCTTAGTGACAGCTTCGGGCTGTTCCGTCATCACCAAAAAAGAGGAAGTATCCAGCCAGTGCAAAAACTTTGGCGCAGGATCCGGATGACAAACCGTTGCAGTTTTCCCAAGCTTTTCAATAAAGTGTAAAAGACCAAGAGAACTCCCGACTGAATCTCCATCAGGAGATTTGTGAGAAGTGATGATAATGTTGTTGGCAGCCTTTATTTCAGCTGCGATTTTTAAGTATATATTCATGTAAAAGATTTTTATAATCAGATTCCGACTGAAAAATAGTCTGCAAGTTATGGATTTTAATGGGCACCTCTTAGCTTTTACGAAAAGCCGCTAGACTTACTTGCGGTAAAATACTATTATTAGGCTTAGGCCTTGTAGCTAGTTGATTTCCAGGAATTGATAAATTAATATTTTTAAGATTATTTTGGTGGGTGTTTTTGATGTGCATTTGATTTAATTTGGTAAAGATCATGTGGCAGAGACGCAATGCATTGCGTCTTTACAGGCATTGTGTCTCTACAAATTTTTTACGAAATTACAATTTAAGAGGCCTTTCCACAAAAGAAGATGTTTTAATTAATTTTAAACCGAACTGAAATTTTCTTGCTTGATTCCATGGGAGTATCTCCTCTTTTAGCAGGTTCCCATTTTGGGCCTTCCATGATTAAACGGATTGCTTCTTCATCACAGCCATCTCCTAGTCCTCTTATAACTTCAACTTCCGTAATGCTACCGGTTGCACTGATACTTAATTTTAATCTGACCTTTCCTTCTGTACCTGCCTCTAGTGCTTTGGGAGGATATCTTAAATTATCTTTGAGATAATCACGGTAATCAGAAAAACCCATTCTAGGCCTTGCTCCACTGTAGGTATTGTCTTCTTCTTTCTCTTGGCCGATACTTGTAACGACTACTTCGCTTAATTGAGCTACATCAGTGTTTAGAAATATTTTATTTTCCGCTTCTTTACTCACAACAAATTCTTGCTGTTCCATGCCTATAAAATTCACAATGAGTACATCGTTTAAATTTGCTGCAATCTCAAAGGAACCATCTAGATCAGTGCTAGTGCCTATGGAAGTACCTTTGAGAATTACATTAGCTCCTGGAATAGCCTCTCCCGTTTCAGCATCTAGCACTTCTCCTGAAATCCTTTGGGAGACAGCAACTTTTCTCTTATCTCCTTGATCCGTTTGCTCATTGGTGGGAGCAATAGAAGATGCCAATTCATTGGCCTTTTTACTTCTTGCTACTGAAGATTTGTTTTGATCGGTCTCAATTTCTGCTACCTTTCCCGCCATCGAGTCTTTATTAAACTCTTGAAAGCTGTCTTCATAAGGAACAGCAGTTTCCGATACAATTAAATCCTCCTCAATACTAATCGATTCTTTTTGAGCAATGCGTTCAGCATCTTCGACTGTTTTGATAGGCAATTCTATTTCTTGTTTACTTTCAGAATCATTACTTTTAACCATTGCTTTTGGTAGATTCTCAGATTCCTTTTCTCTTGATTCATCTTGAACAGGGATGGGAGGGTTTGCTGGGTTTTCGTAATCATCAAATTTTATGGCCTCTTCCGATTTAATAGCCAAGGGAGTAAATGATTCATCTTGCTGAAAACACATAATAATGAGTACGCTGGAAATAATTAGCAATAAAAAGACGGCAGCAAAAGGCAATGCTTTTCTCCAAAAAGGTATTGTTCGTTGTTCTTGCTTAGGAGTAGTTCTAGCCTGCAAATTAGCTTTAAGGCTTGGCAAATCATGCAGTGCCTCTGGATTTTCCAAATAACCTTCCATGGCCTCTGCCTCAAAAGGGTGACTCAGCAAATATTTTTCAACTTGATGTTGTTCTTCAGGCCTTAAAGTGCCATTAACATAAGCTTGCATTTTTTCTATGCTAAATTCCCAATTAGGGTCAATATGGTTTTTATCTTTCTTCACTTTGTTCCATGCACTGTTTTAAATTACGTTTTGCATTTTGTATGTAGCTTTTCACTTTCTTTAATTCGTAAGAGGTACTATCCGTAATCTCCTGATAACTCTTTTTGTCTAAGTAAAACAATTCCACACATCGCTTTTGTTCTTTTTTTAATTGCGCGATACATGCAGTCAATCTTTCCAGATTGTCTTCCTTAACAGTGTAGTCTTCTTCATGATGCTTCCATTGCCCATTTTCCATAAGCTCAAGGTCTGAAAAATCAAAATTATCCGTTTTTTGCCGTTTTTGCTTTCTCAATTCCATTAAACAATGGTTTTTGGATAGCACGTAAAGCCAACTTTTAAAGTTTTCTACCCCGTGCTTGGGAATTTTTATCACTAACTCCTCAAAAATAGCCATCACAGCATCTTGGGCTGAATCTTTGTCTTTCAAATATTTTAGACAAACTCCGTAAACCAGATGCATATAAGGTTTATATAGTTTGCCCAACAGATCAAGATCTTGAGATTCTCGGAATTGTTCAAGCAATTGTTTTTCTTCTTGTATGTCGTTTTTATCTGTCACTCAATGATGCTGTGGAAGTTGCTAAGTTAATTTTTTATAACTCAATAAAATACAGAAATCTGGAATTCTCATTTTAAGTCAAAACTAAATTGCAAAATTTTATCCATGTACACGGGTTTGATTTATCGTCTTTTAAATGACTATTTGATTGCACATTGCCTCTAGTTTCTTTTCAAAAAATAAAAAACTGAAAATAATTTTATGGAATTTATGGAGTGGCTGCATCCTGACTACAAATATGTTTCACATAAAATTATCGATTATGAAAAAGTTAATGGATGCAATAAGAGTAAGTAGTCTGATTTTGATCAGTTCTGCTATGTTAGCCGCACAATCAATCACTATCAGCGGGAAAGTCACGGATTTCGATAGTGGCGAGGATTTACCTGGAGTAAATGTATTACTGAAAGGTAGCGCCATAGGGGTAACTACTGATTTAAATGGAGAATATTCCATCAAAGTGCCTTCTCTAAAGGGGGTATTAGTTTTTAGCTACATTGGAATGGAGAAAAAGGAAGTGCCAATTAAAGGGCGAAGTGTTATTGATGTGCAATTGCAAGCTGATGTTGCCCAATTATCTGAAGTGGTAGTCACTAGTAGTCCTGTTCGGAATTTTTTCTCACAAAGAAAAGCGGTAAGCTATGAGGCTGAGCAAGTTTATTTCATGGAAGATGCTGAATCATCCTATCATCAGCCTAACACCGAGGATTACGAAGGTCTTGACGAAAATACTTTTCAGGAAGCTACCCAAAATCCACTGTCCACTTTTTCCATAGATGTAGATGCCGCTTCTTACTCTAATATGAGAAGATTTATTAACAATGGTCAAAATCCACCTAAAGATGCAGTGAGGATAGAGGAAATGATTAACTACTTCAATTATGACTACAAACAACCAAGTGGTCAAGATCCATTTTCTATTAACACCGAAGTAGCGCCAGCCCCTTGGAATGAAAAACATCAACTTGTGCATATTGGATTGCAGGGTAAGGTAATTCCAACAGAAAATCTGCCTGCTTCCAATCTAGTTTTTCTCTTAGATGTGTCAGGTTCTATGTTTGCTCAAAATAAGCTGCCCTTACTGAAGTCAGGTCTTAAAATGTTGGTTGAACAGCTCCGAGAAGAGGATATGGTATCTATTGTGGTGTATGCTGGTGCCGCAGGATGTGTGCTTCCCCCTACTTCAGGCAAAGAAAAAAACAAAATCATTGAAGCGCTACAAAACTTACAGGCTGGTGGTTCTACTGCCGGTGGTGCAGGCATAGAACTGGCCTATAAAATCGCGAAAGAAAATTTCATGAAAGAAGGCAACAACCGAATCATTTTAGCCACTGATGGCGACTTTAATGTGGGGGCGAGTTCAAATGAAGCCATGGAAGATTTGATTGAAAAGAAAAGAAAAGAAGGCGTCTTTCTTACTGTTTTAGGCTTTGGAATGGGTAACTATAAGGATTCAAAAATGGAAATATTGGCTGATAAAGGAAATGGCAATTATGCTTATATCGACAATATTTTAGAAGCGAAAAAAGTGTTAGTAAACGAATTTGGAGGGACACTCTTCACCATTGCCAAAGATGTTAAAATTCAGGTAGAGTTCAATCCTGCAAACGTTACAGCCTATCGATTAATTGGCTACGAGAATAGAAAGCTTAATAATGAAGATTTTAATAATGATAAGAAAGATGCTGGTGAACTAGGCTCTGGTCATACTGTTACCGCTTTATATGAAATTATCCCAAAAGGTGTGGATAGTTATTTTAAACCTATTGATGATTTAAAATACCAACAAAATAAGCCTAAAATAGAAAAAGCCAGTTATGGTGATGAGCTACTTACCGTAAAATTCAGATACAAAGCTCCGAATGAAGAGGTCAGCCAGTTAATTGTTAAAACGGTAGAAAATACCATTAAAGCACTTGATAAAACGTCTGATAATTTTCGTTGGTCGGCTGCTGTAGCTATTTACGGGATGCTTTTGAAGGATTCTGATTATCTTGAAAAAGGTGATTATCAGTTAGTGGCAGATTTAGCAAAAAGTGCAAAAGGAGAAGATGAAAATGGTTATAGAATAGAATTCATCAAGCTGGTAGAATCGAGCAGTATGATGGCTAAAAATTAATTCTTAGTTGTTAATATTTTAAAATTTGTATTGGTTGCTATATATTGGGTGCATTGTAGAGACGCGATGAATTGTGGAGACGCCATGCATGGCGTCTCTGTAAACCCCCAATTTTTGCATTCCCCCTTATTGTTTTACTTTTGTGCACCACAAAACAAATTAGCACAACATCTATTTATATAACGAGTATTATACGGAAACGCCCAAAAACAAAAGAAGATAATGAACGATAGCAAAACCCTGAATTATATAGAAAATGTAGTAAAAAATGTACCCTCTGATTGGTTGAAACTCACCACCCATAGATTGGATATTTATAAGGAAGATTTAGCCAAAACAGAATTTTTGGAGCGTTTTGAAAAGCTATATGCTCAGGAGAATGCAGATTATTCTAAGCTCAGTGAGCTGCCTACTGCTTATGACTATATTCGATTAGGGCATCCTTTATCTTCCGTTTTGGAATGGACAATTGCTAAATTCAATAATCTTAAAGCGGATCAAGTCATCAGTTTTTCATCCCGAACAGTTCCCGTTTTGGCGGTATTACGAAAAAATCTGTTTGATAAAAAGAACACGCTAATTGCTTATACAGGTGAATTACCTGCTTATTTTGATTTGGAAACTGTAAAGTCTGTTTACAACTATAATTTTGAATTAAAGCAAGTTGAAGATATAGAAGACATTTCTGCATTTGACGGCAGTACTATTTTTATTTCACAAAAGGATGAAATAGGAAAAGTAACACTCAACGAAAATATTGACTTCTATCTTAGCATCCATAGCCAATTAGGAAGTATTTTATTGGTGAATGGAGAACAAAGTGAGGCTTACGTTTCTGCAATTCAGCATGTGAGAAGAAGAGAAACAATAAGCATGACACCTCAAAATTGTTATGCTGCTTTGCAATTATTGCAAGGACAAACACCAACCAAACAAGACACAACTAAATTCGAGGCTGATAAATCTTCTGTTTTAGAATCCATTAAAAAAATCACCGCTGCGGACACAAAAGCTTTACTAGGAAATTGTGGGCTTTCAGTTCAATATGCCATTATGATGGGCTTAGTGGAAGAAGCGATAGAAAAACATCCAGGAAAAGAAATTAAGATTATTGTACCGCCTAATTGCTATGGTGGAACAAACGACCAAGCCAGAAGAGTAGCGGCATGTATTCCTAATGTGGAAATCTTAGACCTTCCAGTAGATGGCGATAATGATATGGTGCAAAGTACTGATAAAGTATTAGATCGTGTAGCACAAGAAAGTGCTATCCCTTATATCATTGCAGAAATTCCAACAAACCCAAGAGTAGAGGTTCCGGATATGGAGAAATTAAGAGCGGCACTTAGTAAAGAGCGAAAAACTCCAACTGGCGAGAATGCCATTGATCCGGTTTTCATTTTAGACCAAACTTTTTGTCCAAACATACAATTTCTAAGTGAAGAAGGGATACTTTCTGAAATTCGTGTTATTTCTTATGTGAGTGGATCTAAGTTCCCAAGCGGTGGAAAATGTACGGCAGGTTATGTTTCATCCAATCAAAAAGCAGCCGACTTGATGGGAAATATAGAAAAGCATCTGATCCTTTGCGATAATGAGGCTACCGATTTGCAAACTGAAATATTAGCTGAACAATTGCCTTCCATGAACCAAAGAATTGCTGATGCTTATAAAAATACTAGGGAATTTGTAAATCACATCAAGGAAGTTTTACCAACAGCCAAAATCAATTTCGTTTCAGAAGAATTAGCAGAACAGGATTTTACTCCTTCAGTCTTTTCTTTAGATCTTCCTACCAAAGGGAATACAGATGAAGAAAGAGAAAACTATAAGAGAGCTTTAAATCTAAAATTGATCAATATGATGATTACTGAAATCCCTGAGGAAAGTAAATATTGTGTGAGTTATGGTCAGCTAAAAGGCTGTTACTGGACGATTCCTGCAACTTCCACACAAGGAACTACCAAAGAATCAGATAAGGATTATATTGCTAGGGTTTCAGTATCTCCTGATTTGGATTTGGAGCATCATAAGAAAGTATTCTCGGATTTTGTGGAGAGTATTTAAAATCGAGTGTGAATGCAACACTCCCCACAGACTCAAATTTCTTATGTGAAGTAAATTCGCTTTAAGATTTTTTCGCTTTAGCGAAAAACCTTTTGTTTTCTTTTGAATCTTTTGTGGTTAAAAAAGAATGTTTGTTAATATGTAACAACGTTATCAAATTTCCACCACAAAAGATACAATAGAACACAAAGAAAAATAACCTTGGTTATTTTTTTAGAATATAGCGAACGAAATGCTTCAAAGTTTAACTAAATATCATAGAGTCTTAAGAGGGGGGCGCGGACTTTCTATTGCATTTTAAATTGATGTATTTCAGTTATCAAAATTTTGCAATAGGTATAAAGAAGAACAGTAGTGAAATTTATTATTTGCTGCTTATCTAAATCTGTGCCTTTCCCCGCCAGTTGTTGGGTTAGGGGGCTTCTAAAACTGAAACTGCATTACTCGTTCCCGAACCACTAATATTTACCACTAAGCCTGTTTGGACATTTTTCAATTGTTTTGCCCAGGCTTTTGCATCAGTTGTTTGTAGAAGTAGGCATTCATTCCAACTACTGTTTCTCTGCGGGTTATTAAATCCTAAGAGGAATAGAGACTGGTAGAAAGCCATTTAGCCTAGTAAAAGTATAAATACTGAAATTTTAAAATCTAATACTAATTTAATAATCTATCTAAAAGCTTTCTGGTTTTCTGGAAGGAAGGCCTTGGTGCTTCAGGGTCAACGATCTTACCATCAGGATCTATCAAGATGAAACGCGGAATAGAATTGACTGCATAGGCATCCATAAATTCACTATCGAAGGACTTATCAGCAAAGAGTTGCAGTCCTCCAAGTTCTTTCTCCGCTACCATCTTTTTCCATTTATTTTTCGCACTCTCTTTATCAACAGAGATACTTACAAAAACCACATTCTTATCATGATAAAGTTCTTCCAATTTCTTCAGGTAGGGTATTTGTTTGATGCAAGGTCCGCACCAGGTAGCCCAAACATCGATGTATACGTATTTTCCTTTTAGATCGCTCAAACTAACGGTTTTGCCATCCACGGTTTGGTAATTGAATTCTGGAGAAATATCACCTTTAGTTAAGCCTTTAGCACTCATTACTTCTTGGTATCTTTTTTCTGCCGCATCAATAAAAGGTTGGTGCGTAGTAACTCGTTTGATAAGATCGAGATAATCTTTAGCGCGATCTTCACTGGAAGAGATCTTTGAATAAAACCCGTTTACCAAACTAATAAGTACAGCTTGTGAAGACACTTGGCTCAAAACAGCCAACATCCCATCTACATCAGGGGCAGCCGCAATACGATCGCTCCAAACTGAGTTCACCAAATAACGGTAATATGGCTGTTTCTTGTATTGCTCCTCATCTCCTAAATCTACAGAACTAATGGGCGCATAAAAATCATCTGATGGTGAAATCTCCTCCCCAAGGTAGAATTTGTAGCTGGTCTTATAATTCTGAATATTTAACAAGCGATTATACTCTAAAGCCCTTTTTTCTGCATTTCTAAAGAATTCTTGCACATCATAGGTTGCCAGCGAAGCCTCATGTTTGGTTTTAACATTTTTGAGGTTTTGAAGGTAATCCGTCTCAGACACCTTATAAAAAGCTTCCAGGTCTTTAGTGAGTTCTGCTTGGACTTTCGATTTATTAGCCAAGTAATTATTCCGATTCGCACCCTTTCCTTCAAAAGTGAGGGTGCTTTCAAAGTGATTAGCATCGAAGCTGATGTGTAATTCATCTTTAGGATAGAGATAAACATATGTTGAATTACGACCATAGTCAAGAGAATAATATCCATCATATTCTAACTTGAAAGACGTCCTGAAATGGCCTTTGTCATCTAGTTCTGCTGAGGCAATTTTTTGATTATTAAGGTCTGTGATAGCAATAGTGGTCGCAGATTGGTTTTGCACTGCACCAGTAATCACTACTTTACCAGATTTAGCCATTAGTGAAAAACTGATAATCAGGGCAAAAAATGTACAAATGATCTTTTTCATTGGGACGAAATTAAATAAACTTAAGAAAGATTTAGAAAGTTGGAGATTAAAAATCATGGCCATGTGTTTTATCTTTTGGGTGAAACTAAAAGGATTCCAAAACCGAAACCGCATTACTCGTTCCCGAACCACCAATATTTACCACTAAGCCTGTTTGGGCATCTTTTATTTGATGTCCCCAGGCTTGTTGCATCAATTGTTTGTAGATGTAAGCATGCATCCCAACTCCCGTTGCACCAATAGGGTGGCCCTTGGCTTTTAATCCGCCAGATACGTTTACAGGCAATGCTCCATCTTTATAGACTTTACCATTTTCCAAGGCTTCAAACTCACGTCCTGCAGGAGCAATTCCCATAGCACTGTATAATAAAAGCTCTGTTATGGTAAAGCAATCATGCACTTCTGCCAGACTAATATCTTCAATGGAAAGACCAGCTCCTTTTAAGGCTTTATCCACTGCAAAAGCTGCTCCTTCCAGAAAATAGTCGGATTTATTCTTCCCGAAACTATCCAAATAATCTGCTGCACTGTAGAAACTTTTGATGGCTACAGATTTTCTACTACTTAAACTGGCATCTTCCAGCACCAAAGCCGCAGATCCATCTGAAACCAATGAACAATCATGTAATCGAAGTGGCTGATATATCATCGGGTTTTTTTCATTAGGCAATGAAAGTATATCTTCTGCTGATTTAGCTTTTTGTAATTGAGCCAATGGGTTTTCCGCAGCATTGGTATAAGCTTTAGCAGAAATTTGAGCTAACCAAGGTCGGAGTTGTTCTTCTGAATAATTGTATTTTTTCATCCAGCCTTTAGCCAAATCCGCAAACATGCAGGGAGCTGTTACCGATTTACTTCCTTCTTCCGGCCAGTAAGTGGCAAGGGCTAGAGCTTCTGTGACTCCAGCAATATCCAAATCCGTCATTTTTTCTAAACCGACCACTAAAACACGCTTCATCATGCCTGATTTTATCGCCATAATCGCCATATGAATAGCAGAAGAACCAGATGAACAAGCTGTTTCAGTTCTGTACATCGGCTTGTGACGCAATTCAGGAATAGCATTCACGCCATATGAAGCAATATTTTCTTGCTGGTTGAAAGCTCCTCCACTGTAATTTCCAACAAACACGCCATCAATAGCTTTTGCTTCAATTTCTGCATCTTGCAAAGCACCTTTAGCCGCTTTTTCATAAAGTGTGTATAAAGTCTCGTCTTCTAATCTGCCAAATGAAGAATGATAAGCCCCGATTATATTTACTCCTAAATCCATTTCTTTTTCTTTTGTGTTAAGTTAATAAAAGTGAGGAATAAAAATTGACTGATTGAGTCAATATTAAATGGATTAATTCTGCAATCAGTCCGCTAGTTCTTATAAACTCAATCAGTGGGACATAATCACTTTAAACCAAGCAGTTTCAATTCACGTAAATTAATATTATATTTGTACGTAAAGATTTATATTATGGACAAAAAACTCACCTTAAGTTTGAATGATAAAATTATTGAGACCGCTAAAATTTATGCGAAGTCTAATAATACGAGTCTTTCTAAATTAATTGAAGCTTATTTAAGTACTTTGACAAAAAGTACTGCAAAAGAAAAGGAGATTACGCCTTTGGTTAAAAGCCTAAGTGGGGTTATTTCTTTAGAAGATGATTTTGACGTTAAAGATTCTTATGCTCAATATTTAATAGAGAAGTATAAATGACAAGCCTACTGATTGACACGAATATTATAATTGATTTATTGGCTAAAAGAAAAGAGTTTTACAATGATGCAGCAGAACTATTTTCTTTGTCTGATAGGAAAGAATTGAACCTAGCTATATCATCTTTGACATTCGCCAACACGAATTATATCCTCAGTAAATTAAAATCAGCAAAGGAAGCAAGAGCAATTCTTAGGAAGTTTAAGGTTTTGGTAGAGGTTGTTAGTTTAGATGATAAAATAACCGAGCTTGCTTTAAGTGATGAAAGCTTTCCTGATTTTGAAGATGGATTACAGTATTATTCTGCAATTGAAAATCAAGTAGATATAATTATCAGTAGAAATAAGAAAGATTTTAAAAATTCAAAATTGCCGGTTTTAACAGCAAAGGAATTTTTGGCAAGAGCTAATTTTTAATAATTACTTATATATTCATCATTAAAATCCCCCAATAAAATCCAATCCCCCACTCTTCCGTTAGGATATAGCTGAGGTTGTCACTAAAATTGTGCTTTAGAAATTAATTTGAAGAAAACAGGCAAAATCATATTATATATTCTGGGTGGCATTTTATTGCTATTGGTGACTTTCATCCTTTCGCTTAGGTTGCCGGTAGTACAGCAGAAAATCACCAATTACGCCACCAAATATGTAAGCGAAAAAACGCAGACCAAATTTGAAATCAAGCGGCTTTATATCACTTTCCTAGGTGCTGCGCAGATTGAAGGACTGTATGCAGAAGATACCAATCAAGACACTTTAATTTATGCCAATTCCATTTTAGCAGATGTTGCCTGGAAACCACTTTTAGATGGAAATGTAGATGTGAAAAACCTGGAGCTAAACGGCATCACAGGTAGAGTCCATAATAATTCAGCAGACAGCAGTTATAACTTTCAGTTTATAATTGATGCCTTTGCAAATGCTGATTCTACTAGCACTGAAAAAGAAACCGATACTACTTCCTCCACCACTATCAATGTACGCCAAATCCTGTTGGAAAATATTGATTTGAGCTTTCAGGATATTAATGTGGAAATGAATACCAATCTAAAGCTAGGAGAACTCGAGCTTTCCTTAAATACCTTTGATTTGGACAGCATGCATTTTGATATTGAAGAATTCATCCTGCAAAATGTGAAAGCAAACTATTCTCAAGGTTTAGCATTTCCACCTTCAGAAGAAGACTCTACAGAAAGCACTTTACCAAAAATTAATGTCCAAAAACTAAGCTTAAACGAAATTGATTTAAAATACGAAACCTTTTTTGACAGTCTGCAAATGTCTTCGCTTATCAATTTATTGGAGATCCGAAATGCAAAAGTGGATTTAGCCAAAAATAAAATTGAACTGGATAATTTCGATAATAAAATCAGCCATTTTAGAATGCGATTACCTATAGCTTCTGATTCCACTCAAGAAGAAGGTGAGGATAATCCTGCTCCTTTTGAATTTCCAGATTATAATATAAAGCTCAACACTTTCAATTTTGATTTGGCAAATTTGGAAATAAAATCAACGAGTAAAATTAAAGAAACTGAAGGGTTCAATCCTGATGATATGCAGTTTCAGGACATCAAACTCAATTTAAAAAATGCTAAATATATAACCGAAGATTTAGGCGTTGAAAATTTAATCTTCTCTGCTAGAGACAGCAAAAATTTTGAATTAAAAGAGTTAAGTGGAGCTATAAATTTTAATGCAACGTCAGCGGAATTTTACAATTTAAAAGTAGAAACCACTAACTCCATTTTACAAACCGATGCCATCATTGATTTCTCCTCTATAGATTCATTATTTGCCGGGAGCTTTTATAAATCAAAATTCAGGGTTGACTTAAAACTACCTACAACTCTTAATATAAAAGACGCTTTCTATTTTTCTCCTAAACTAAAAGAAGACAGCAGTTTATTGGCACTATCAAAACATACTGCTAAACTTTACGGAAAAATCAATGGAAATGACAAGGATATTAATCTTCAACAATTCCGTTTGCTGTATGGAAATAAAACTTCAGTGGCCTTAAATGCCAAGCTCAATAACTGGCAAGACGGAGAAAAGCTAATGGCTTCATTTGAAAACTTAGAGCTCAAAAGTAATGTGTCTGATTTCCGTTATTTCATGCCGAAGGATTATCCAGAATATTACCCTCACAAAGTTTATTTGTCGGGAAGTGGAAAGTATAATGCAGGAAATATTAAAGCTGATTTATCAGCCACCTTGGACGATATTAGCCTAGTAAAAGTAAAAGGAAATTTTAATTCTAATGAGCCGGAAAGCTATCAGGCAAACATTAAATTATCGGATTTGGAACTGGCTAAATGGTTACAAGACAGCCTAAGCTTCAATACTGCAGACCTCGACATCGTCATAAATGGTAAAGGTTTACAGCCTGAGAAAATGAACACTCAAGCAGCTATCAGCATTAGGAATTTTAGCTATATGGCAAACCCGTTCGATACCATCAATATGTCTGCCTCTTTAGTAAAGAGCCAGCTGGAATTCAGCACTAATTATTCAGATTCTATTGTGGATTTTAATTTAGATGCGTCTGGAAACATTGATTCCATTCATCAAAAAATTAATCTAAATGCTGATATCAAAATGCTTGATTTATTAGCGCTTAATATTTCTGATAGTGCCGTTTGGGCTTCTACCAAAGCTATTGTAAACTTTGAAATGGACAGCCTCCATCAATCTTTTCGTGCAAGGCTGACAGAAACCAATTTTACAAGTCCTAATAAAAGTATCTACTTTACACCTTTAGCTTTACAAGCTTATAATTCCGAAGATAGCGCGAGTGTTAAATTGACTTGGGAAAATATCGCTTTCGATCTCAATATGAATCACGCTTTTGATAAACTCGCTTTCGCAGATCTGGAAGCTTCAAAACTTCAGAAAGCTAAAATTTTTGAAGTGGATACCACTAATAAACCGATGCGTCTTTCCTTTTCCTTAAAGGCAGAAGAAAGTCATAACTTGTTGAATTTTCTTCCATTAGATATCAACTTCAAACCCATTAATGCAAAAGGAAATTACAATAGTTCAGAAGAGATAGTTGATTTCAAACTTAGTGTTCCGCAATTTCAATATCAGGATATCAATTTGGATAGCTTAAACTTAAGCATCAATAATTCAGAAGAGGAATTTCATGTAAACACCAACTTTCAACGAATTACCTCAGGAAGTTTAAGTATTTACCCTACTATTTTAAAAGCAGATATTACTCCAGAACGGGCACTATTTAATTTCTTTGCTGAAGATTCTCAAGCAGATAGTCTTTTCCATGTTGATGCCATTGCAGAAAGAAGACAAGACTCTTTATTTTGGTCACTTAAGCCCGATAATCTCATCTTAAATGCAAAAGATTGGAACATGCATCCTGAAAACAGAATATACTTTGACACGGCTACCCTACAGATTCAAAACATGATTTTTGAGCGAAATATGCAGCTTTTTGAAGTGAAAACTGCATTAGAAAATAACATTACTTCACTTCAGTTGAATTTTGAGAATTTTAGGCTTGAAAACTTCTTTGCCATCATCAATGCAGAAGAAAGCCCCGCCAAGGGAATTATAAAAGGCGGAATAAAACTGGATAACCTTCAGAATTTAATGGCCTTTTCAGCCTCTTTAAAAATTGACAGTTTAAATATTTTTAATGAAGAAGTGGGAAATTTAAGCCTCAATGCAGAACAGGAATCAGTGAATCGATATGGATTTAATATCTCTTCTAAGGGAGAAGTAAGCTTTAGAAGTAAAGGTTGGTTTGATAATAATCCTGAAGTACCTGAATTTGATTTTGAGCTGGATATGGACAGTGTTTCCCTTCCTTTTTTAACGAGTTTTTCTGATGGCTTGATAAAAGAGGCTAGTGGAAATTTGGCAGGCCATTTTAATTTTAGCGGAAATACAGAAGACTTCGTTTATGACGGTAGGCTTAATTTTCAAGAGGCTTCTCTTTTCTTCCCTTATCTCAATATGACCTATCAATTGCCTGATGAAGTGATTAATCTAAAGAATGAAGTGATTAAGCTCAATAATTTCACCTTGTTGGATGAACAGAACAGTAAAATGCAATTGAATGGGACGGTCACTACAAAAAATTTACTCAACCCTAAATTCGATTTACGACTGACAGCCGAAAATTTTCAATTGTTAAACTCCACTAAAGATGAAAGTGATTTATTCTTCGGTAAGGCATTTTTCAATGCTGATATTTCATGGAAAGGTAGTCTTGACCAACCAACTGTGCAAGCAAAAGTCGGCTTAAATGAAAAAACTGATTTGACCTATGTTATACCTGAAACGCGAATTGATGTAGTGGAACAAGAAGGTATTGTCACTTTTACAAAACCTTATGAAGCATCTGATACGATTGCTTCATCTGAAGGTGAATTAAAACGAAGTGCTGATATTGACGGAATGGAGTTGAATGCGATTATCAATACTGATAAGAATGCTAAATTTAAGGTGATCGTAGATGAAAAAAGAGGTGATTATTTAACGGTTTCTGGTGATACTGACTTGAATTTAACTATGAGGAAAAATGGAGCTATCAGCTTGAATGGAAACGTAGAAGTAAACAAAGGGTATTATCAATTAAGCTTGTATGATTTGGTAAAAAGAAGGTTTGAAATTCAGCAAGGTAGCAGAATTAGTTGGTCAGGAGATCCATATGAAGCTACTTTGGATATAACGGCTTTATATAAAACTGAAACCCCAGTGAATACTTTAATGGAAGATCAAATTTCCTCGGCTTCATCTCAGGTACAGACTCAGTACAGGCAAAAATTACCGTTTTATGTTCAATTGTTCGTGGGTGGAAATTTAAGCAAGCCGGAGATTTCCTTTGGTTTGGATATGCCTGAAGCAAGCCGTGGTGCATTGGGAGGAAATATTTACCAACAAGTTCAATCCATTAACACCAATGAAACTAGGCTGAATAAACAAGTATTTTCTTTATTAGTGTTGAATCAATTTTTCCCAAGCGGAAGTAGCAATGGTGGACCAAATTCTGAAGCTATTGCAAGAAATAGTGCAAGTCAGATTTTAAGTAATCAGTTGAATAAATTGAGCAGCCAATATGTGAAAGGGGTAAATCTAAATTTAGACTTAAATTCTTATGAAGATTACCAAAGCGGAACAGCACAGGACAGAACTCAACTAGAGATGAGCTTAAGCAAAAATTTATTTAATGATCGCTTTAGAGTTGAGGTAGGAAGTCAGGTAGATTTAGAAGGTCAGCAAAGAAGCCAGCAACAAGCCACTGACATCATTGGAAATATTATGGTTGAATATTTACTGACTGAAGACGGGCGCTATAAATTGAGGGGGTTCAGAAAAAGTGAATATGAAGGTTTTATAGATGGACAAGTAGTCATTACTGGAGTTTCCATTCAATTCAGTAAAGAATTTGAGAAGTTCAATGAACTTTGGCAAAAAACAGAGGAGGACGAGGAGTGAGAAAAATTTTCCTACATATCGCATTGTTAAGCATTCTGGGGGTGAGCCTATTTTCCTGCAGAACTACTAAAAATCTTGCAGAAGGTGAAAGATTATATACTGGCGGAGAGCTGAATATAAAAGATGCAGAAAGTTCTAAATATAAAAGAGAATTAATACTTGATTTGGAGGAGGTGAATAAACCCCAGCCCAATAAAAAGATTTTAGGAATGCGCATAGGCTTATGGGCACATCAAAAAGTTAAAAGTAACAAAGCAGGTTTCTATGCAAAATGGGTAAATAAAAAAATTGGAGAGGCACCGGTTTTATTGGAAAAAGTAAATACAAATAGTGTGAAAAAGCTGATGAAAAACCGGATGGAAAATTTAGGGTATTTCAACAGTAATACTAAACACGAAGTTATAGAAAATAAGAAAACTGGTTTTATTGAGTATGAAATAAGCCCTGGCAATCGTCTACATATTGATTCTATATTTTATAACAAAGTAGGAGAGTTTAAAGTGGACAGTCTCATTCAAGATTATTTGGATAATGAAACCCCAATCAAAAAAGGAGAGCCCTTTTCACTTGAAAAATTAAAAAAGACTAGGGACGACATATCTGACTTCCTTAAAAAAGACGGATACTATTATTTCACATCCAATAATTTGCTTTTTGAGGCTGATACGCTCAGCACCAAAGAACAAAATCAGGCAATAATGGAGCTAAGAATAAAAGATGATGCCTCAGAGCTAGCACTAGTACCTTTTGAAATTAAAGAGATTCATGTTTTCCCAAAATATTCACTTGATACTTCTGAAGGGATTAAAAGTGCAGATACTGTTGTTTTAAATGATGTGGAATTTATACAATCAGAGATATTTTTTCGACCTGATCGACTTTACCCGTATCTTTTTATACAAGAAGGAGAACATTACAGCCCCGAAAATGAAAGCTATACGAGTAAAAGATTAAATTCCTTAAAAACCTATCGATTTGTCAACATTCGGTATGTGGAAGATAGTCTTTTGCAAAATAGCAAAGGGCAATTAACGGCAAACATTTATTTGTCTCCCTTAAATAAACGCTCTTTTCGTTCTGAACTACAGATGGTAAGTAAGTCTAATAATTTTGTAGGTCCATCTTTAAATTTTGAATATTTAAATAGGAATTTATTCAAAGGAGGAGAGGCACTAAGGTTGTCAAGTAAGATTGGATACGAAGCTCAGCTCAACAGTGGAGGCGTCTCTACTGGCTTGAATAGTATTGAGACAGGAGTTGCAGCCGAATTGATAATCCCAAGAATTGTTACTCCATTTCCGATTAAGGATAAATTTCGTTATTCAATTCCCAAAACCAAATTCAAATTATCCTACGATTTGCTAAATCGGTCTCAGTGGTTTAATCTCAATTCCTTTCTAGCAGTATATGGTTTCGAATGGAATCCTAATATTTTTGTTACCCACAACCTAAACCCTATTTCCATCAACTATATTAATATCGGAAATGAGAGTGATGCCTTTAAAAAATTAAAAGCTGGAAATCCATTTTTAGCACGAAGTTTTGAACAACAATTTATTCCTGGCATGTCTTATAGTTTTCAATGGAGTCAGCTAGTGAGAAATATTAAAAGAAATCGATTCTATTTTTCCTTTAATGCTGAATTTGCAGGAAATGCGTTGGCTTTAGCACAAAATATTGGCGGTGTTTCTGGAGATGATAAAATGTTTTTGGGACAAAGCTATACACAATTTTCTCGCTTCGATTTTGACCTCAGAAATTATCAAAATATAGGAAAAGAAAGCCGATTGGTGAGTCGTGTTTTTGCCGGTATTGGTTTGCCCTATGGTAATTCAGTAAGTTTGCCTTATTCCAAACAATATTTTTCTGGCGGTCCCAATTCAGTTCGGGCCTTCCGTATTAGAAGCTTGGGCCCTGGCAATTATCACCCAGAAGATACCATAGATGGAACAAGCTTTTTTGATCAAGCGGGAGACATTAAAATAGAAGCCAATTTAGAATATCGTTTTCCAATTATTTCCTTTTTGAAAGGCGCAGTATTCACAGATGCAGGAAATGTATGGCTCAGGAATAAAGATAGTAGAAACGGTAAATTCACCTCTAACTGGATAAATGAAGTGGCTATAGGCTCTGGTATTGGACTAAGAGTAGATATTGAATTTTTTGTAATCCGTTTGGATGTAGCCACTCCACTTCGTAAGCCTACTGATAACGGTTTCCAATGGCAGGATAGTTTTGAAATAGGAAACAAAAGTTGGAGACAAGAAAATATCAACTGGAATTTTGGGATAGGGTATCCATTCTAGGTTGGCAAGTTGGCGAGTTTTCAAGTAGACAGGTTGAGATACGATTAGGTTCGTACCGCAGTTCAAACTGGAAGCTAGATATATTCACAATAGATATAAGGTTTAAATATATTGTGAGCTAACTTTGTACTCTATACTCAGCAGATTTACTTAAACCTAATACTTACGACTTAAAACTGAAAAAACATGCAAGCAATCATAATCAAAAATCCTGGCGGTCCGGAAGTTCTTCAATTAGAAGAAAGAGCGCGTCCTAAGATTCAAGCTGGTGAGGTTTTAATAGAAGTGAAAGCTGCCGGCATAAACAGACCGGATGTTTTTCAAAGAATGGGGGGTTATCCAGCTCCTGAAGGTGCTCCTGATGATATTCCCGGATTGGAAGTGGCAGGAATTATAAAGGAAGTTGGTCAGGAGGTGAAACAATGGAAAGTTGGAGATAAAGTTTGTGCTTTAGTGGCAGGTGGAGGCTATGCATCAGAAGTTGCGGCTCCTGCAGTACAATGTTTGCCGATTCCCAAAGGATTGAATTTTATAGAAGCGGCCTCACTTCCTGAAACTTTTTTCACGGTTTGGTCCAATGTTTTTGACAGGGGGAATTTTCAAAAAGGTGAAAACTTTTTGGTGCACGGTGGAACATCAGGCATAGGCGTGACGGCCATTCAAATGGTTAAAAGCATGGGTGGAAAAGTTTTTACTACAGCTGGAACCCAAGAAAAATGTGATTATGCAATTAAACTTGGAGCTGATTTAGCCATTAATTATAAAGAGCAAGATTTTGAAGAATATCTCAAAGAAAAAAAGGAAAGTGTAGATGTGATTTTGGATATGGTGGGGGGAGATTATACTGCGAAAAATATTAACATCTTAAATTCTGAAGGTAGATTGGTGATAATAAATGCCATGAAAAATGCTGAATCCACCATCAATATGAAAAAGGTGATGGTGAAAAGATTGACCATAACAGGCTCAACTTTAAGAGCTCGCTCCACTGAGTTTAAAGGAGCCATTGCTGAAAATCTCAAAAAGCATATCTGGCCTAAACTTGAGAAAGGCGAAATCAAACCTGTTGTTTATAAAACATTTCCTTTAGCCGAAGCTTCCAAAGCACATGAGCTTATGGAAAGCAGTGAGCATATTGGGAAGATAATTCTTAGTCTTGAATAGCCTTATAGCAATAGCTCGATTTGCATACATCGTTTAATCTTAATCTGGCAGCTTTACATTTTTAAAAGGTTTATGTAGCTTTTAACTTTAAAGCACGTTACTGCTACAATATGAAAGAAAGATTTATCACCACTTTTCAGTCCTATTGGGAAAATATCCTTGAGAAAACACCTGAAATTACGCTTGGCTTTGTGCTATTGCTATTCTTCATCTTTATTGGTGTATTTATCAGGAGATTGATAGAAAACCGTCTGAAGAAAAAAGTTCAGGATAGATTACTGCTTGTTTTTATCGGGAGGGCTGTTTTACTTATATTTTCAATCATAGGAATTGTGGTGTTCCTAAAACAAGTAGGCTTGGGAAGTGCGGCAGGTGGTTTACTAGCTGGCGCAGGGGTGTCTGCCTTAATTTTAGGTTTTGCTTTCAAAGATCTGGGAGAAAACTTCCTCGCAGGTTTCTTTTTAGCTTTTAGCAGACCTTTCAAAAGTGGTGATATCATTGAAATAAACTCCTTGCTTGGCAAAGTTAAAGAGATGACACTTCGGAATACGCACATCCGCACTTATGACGGTCGAGATATTTATATACCGAATGCTTTACTAATAAAAAACCCGCTCACCAATTACACTAAAGACGGGTTAATGCGGCATGATTTTGTAATAGGTATAGATTATGGTGAAGATGTGGCAGAAGTCACTAAGTCCATTTTAGAAACCCTAAATGCATTGCCTAATCTTGTACAAAAGGATGATCTTAAGCCCTTTGTTATTATCAATGATTTTGGTACAAGCACCATTAACCTCAGAATATTTTTCTGGATCAATACTTTCGATTTTTTAGGTTCCCTCACGGTTTTAAAAAGCTCAGTATTACAAACTGTAGTTAAAAAGTTGAAGACAGAGGGGGTTAATTTGCCTGCAGATATTGTTGAGCTAAAAATTTATCAGGATGGTCAGTCAATACCTATCAATATTAAAAACTTATCCTCTGTGGAGGAATTGAAAAGGAAGAAATTATGAAAAAATGGATAGGGAATTTGCAAAAGCTATATCTAAGAGTAATTAGTAGTATAGCATTTTATCCAACTTTGCTGTCGATATTATTTCTTGTTCTTTCATTAATTATTATTCAGGTAGAGTACTCAGAATATCTGATGGGGCTGAAAAAGAGTTTGTCTATTTCTTTAGTGCATAATTCTGACAATGCCAGACTAATTCTTGGAACCATAGTCGGTAGCATCATTTCTTTAATGGTTTTTAGTTTTTCGATGGTAATGGTAGTCTTGAACAGAGCAACTGCCACTTTATCTCCAAGAGTACTTCCAGGTCTGATTTCCAACCGTTTTCACCAAATGGTTTTGGGAGTGTATTTGGGCACTATCATTTTTAGTTTATTATTGATTGTTAATATTGATGCTCCTGATAGAGAATTTGAAGTACCTTCTTTGGGAATCCTCATCAGCATGATCTTGTCATTTATTTGCCTTGGTCTTTTCGTTTATTTTATCCATTCCATTTCTGAAAAAATTCAGGTCGATAATATTTTGAATGATCTTAAGCAGAGTACTTATAAAACCATCAAGGAATCGGACATTGAGAAAAATGATGATGAGAAGAAAAATTCTTCTGCAGAGCAAAAGCCTAGTTTCGATAATTGGTACAAACAAAAAGCTTCAAAATCAGGCTTTTTAAAAAGGATCTCATACCAAAGCTTAATGGATTTTTGTATAAAACATGAAGTGAAGGTAAAAATGGAAATTAAAACTGGCACCTACTTGGTAGAGCATTATCCTTTTGCGCTTACCGACAAAGAATTAGATGACGAGCAAAATGAAGACCTTTTAGCTTGCTTCACACTTTATACAGAAGAACACATAAGTGATCATTTTTCATTTGGTTTTGGACAAATATCAGAAATAGCGGTGAAAGCTTTGAGCCCTGGAATAAACGATCCGGGAACTGCAATAAGAGCAATTGATTTATTGGCGGAATTATTTATTCAACTGATGTTAATAAAGCAACGAGAATTTATAAAAGATAAGGAGGAGAATGTATGCGTTTACTTAATGCCCATTACGTTCGAAGATATTTTGTTTCAAAACTTTACTCCGGTTAGAAATTATGGACAAAACGATGTGCAAGTTATGCTACAGCTTTTAGGAAGTCTAGAGAAAATGCTCGAAGTTGATAATGAGAAGAAAGTATATTATAAAGAAATCTATGATTTTACCTTTAGCATCATTAATTCTTGTGAAGGTAAATTCGAAAACAAACTAGACCGAGAGCAGCTTAATAAAATGATTTATAAAATCAATTTGAAGTTTCCTACTCAGCAGCAATTTAAGCTTTTAGTGTAGCATTAGTAGATGGCTGATTTGCCACCACCCACCAGAGCAGCTCGTCCCCACAAGCAGTTTACAGAATGGCGCTAAGCTTTCCTAGGTGCATTTGTGTCTTCACAAATGCGAGCAGCGGTAAGAGAAGATGTATGCCTTTACTTTAAGATATTGGTAGCGCCTGTTTGTTTTTATATATTCAGGTAGGTTCGCTCGAGCTAATACTTCCAAGATTTTTAAACTTATTATTAAATAAGTTTAAGTGGAAAAGCCATAAAAAACAAAAAGCCTCCCATTTCTGGAAAGCTTTTGTGCCAGGAGCGGGACTTGAACCCGCACGAACTAATGTTCACAAGATTTTAAGTCTTGCGTGTCTACCAATTTCACCATCCCGGCTAGAATGATTTGTATGTGTCAAAAAAATAAGTGAGCAATAAAGCTCACTTACAATATGTTTTGAGCGGGAGACGAGGTTCGAACTCGCGACCTCAACCTTGGCAAGGTTGCGCTCTACCAGCTGAGCTACTCTCGCTTTTCCCCTTATGGGAATGCAAATTTAACAGGCAGTTTTTAAAATACAATAGCAATTCAAGAAAATTTTTAAAATTATGCTACTTGTTTTTTTAATTGCTCTTTTAATTCTTTTGCTTCCTGCTTATTTCTAGATTGTTTGATGTGTTTTGGCACTGGTTTTAAGTCCCAAATTAAGCCAATCATAGACATAAACTTCAATCCATAATATGTTAAATCAACTTCCCACCAATAAAAGCCTTGTCTGGCTGATGTTTCATAATAATGGTGGTTATTATGCCATCCTTCTCCTAAAGTCAATAATGCCAACCAAACACTATTTCTAGATTCATCCCCAGTTTCATATCGCTGATTTCCAAATTTGTGCATAATGCTGTTGATGGAAAAAGTAGCATGATATAAAATAATGGTGCTTAAAAAGAAACCGATAAATAAAGTAGAAAAACCAGCAGAAGTAAACATAGCTAAAACACTTCCTCCATTTACTAATCCGCCCAAAGCCATTACGGTTAAAGCCAATACCACAGGAGGAACTAAATAATTTTTATTCAACCATCTTAATTCTGGATATTTGCTATAATCAGAGATGACCTTGAAATCAGTATTTTTAAAGTCTGATCCAATAATCCAACCTACATGTGAATACCAAAATCCAAAATGCAACATACTGTGCGGATCTTTTAAGGTATCACTGTTTCTGTGGTGATGACGGTGATGGGAAGCCCACCACAAGGCACCTTTCTGTGCAGAGGTTTGCGCAAAAAATGCGATCAAAAACTGAAACCAACGAGAGGTATTATAACTTCTATGGGCAAAATATCTGTGATATCCGCCAGTGACCCAAAACATTCGCCAAACATATAGAAATGCACAAACGGTCCAATCGAACCATGTAGCTCCTGTCCAAATAGCACCAAGGGGCAATAAGTGGACTATAGCAAAGCTAATTTCTTTTTTCCAAGTGCCTTTTTTTCGGATTTTTAAGTTCTCTTTTACTGCAACTGCCATTTTAAATAATGTGTAATTAAATATATGTTGGTACAAAGATAGGATTATTCCCTTTTTAATCTTGAAAATTGAAAACGAATCAAATAAAAAAATAGTTCTGAATGTGCTGAAGTTCTTCAAATTTATTTTTCAGTATGGCGAGTGGGGACTAAGCGCCAATAGAAATTTAAAGAAATGAATGTACTTTGTTGATTTAGTGTGTTTCCATAACCAGCATAGGCTTCAAGCATTAGATCAGTATTAAAATAGTACCCCAATCCTATGTTAGCGTAATTATTCCAAGCTTCTCTCCCATATTGCCCATAAAACTCTAAAATAATATCAAGTGGATAAGGGATAGTAAACGTAAGCCCTGATAAATACATTAAGTTGGCTTGAGGATTTCCATTTGCCCAATTAAGGCCTAAATTATTTTCCCATGCTAAAAAACTATCAATATTATGTTCTGATATAGTAAAAACCTGAAAACTTCCCAGCGTTCTACCTACTTCATCCTTTGAAAAGCCAACATTTGATTGCAAAGAAAAGTTTTTACCTAACTTCTTCTTAAATCCAGCAGTCACATTTGATAATCCATTAGACCTTCTCATTTGGTCAGACACAAAAATTTGCTCTCTGGCATAGTTGTAACTAATCGAAAAATCTAAATTATGGAGAATACCATATTTTACTAAAGCATATTGAGAAAGTTGTTGGTCAACTAGGCTAATACGGTTAATCTGTCTTTCAAAATTCACTCCATACTCTAACTGAATCACATCTTTCCCAACAAAATTCTTTCCTCCCGAAAAAACTAGCGGCTGAATATCTTGTGCGGTAACCGCCATTTTAAAACAAATTAGGAAGAAAAAAACAACATTAGCTTTCATGTTTGGCAATCTTTATTTCTTCTCCTCAGGTCTAAATCGAGTAATGATTCTATAAGAAACTCCTGCTGTTACAAAATGGCTTTTATAAGGATAGTTTTCTCCCCAACCAGCGTTCAAATCAATTAACATGTCTTTATTAACATTATACCCTAAACCAATATCAAAAAAATTGTTAATTCCGGTCCTTATAAAATCACCATAACTTTCTGCTATGAGAGATATTTTATTCGTTAGAGCCAAAGAATAGCTAAAGACATAAAACCCTCTAGGTTTATTATCATTCCCATTCCAAAATGCACCCAAGTTGGTAGTTAAGCTTGCGTTTTCTCCTAATTTAGTATTGTACATTACTCTAAATCTTGGGGCTATATAATTTATTTGATAATCCTTTCCTCTCAATTTGGTTTCAATTCCAACTTGAAAAGCCATGTTTTCATTAATTTTTGTCCTAGCTCTGATCAAACTAGTATTAAATCCTTTTCTTAAAATTGATCCAGCACTTTCACTAATGTATTCGGTAGAATTAATGTGATTAATAACTGCACTAACTTCAAAGCGCTCACGAATTCCAAAGCGAACCACTAGATTTTCAGATATATTATCTGTAGACCAATTAGAAGAGTCTCGGATATCTTTAACATTATCAAATTGTAAACCAGCTTGAAATTGTAAGATCCCTTTACCTACAGTACCCGCTCCATTGGCAGCACCGGGTCTGGCTGTGGCAATAGTTTCACTATATTGACCATATATTGAAATACATGGAAAGCTAATAAGAATTATTAGTAAATATCTCTTCATTTTACTGTAAGAAAAAGCTGTTTTTTATCTTGAACAGATTCGGTGTTTTGTAATGATTGTTGGAATTTTTCGTCTGGTTGAGATATAATAGAAGATGCTTTTTTCAATAAGTTGCTGAAGTCTTTGACAGTAGAACGCACTTCATATTTGTCTATGGCAGTACTTATTTCAGTATTCATAACTGGGTATAATTCTTCCATCACAAATTCATAAATTTCATCTTGCTCATTCATCACTACTATTTTTTCCCCAAACAATGTTTTTTTAATTGAGGTATGTCTTTCTGTAAGTGAAGAGAATTTAGCACCCATTATATTTAAAGCCCTTTGTTTTTCTAATGCCAATTCTGTTTCGAATAAGTCGTGGGAATATGCCCAAACTTCATTATTAAAATCTTGAGAAACAGCTAATAATGAATCATACCAATTCAACTCATTGGCTAGATTTCCAAATGAGCTGGTTTCAGATTCTAAAGAAGTATACTTTTTTTCATAATCTTTTACATAATTATAGCTGGCCATTAAACTATCAAAATCGATGCTAAGTGAATCAGTTAAAATTCTAATGTTGTTTATTAAGTTAAGATTTTCAGGATGTGTGGTTTTTGCAACAAGTAATTCTCTGAATATTTGCTTTTCTTTTATCTTTAATTTCTGATAGGTACCGGCATCCAAGCTATTAATTTTATTCCCTTCAATGTCAAACTCTGTTATTTCACTAAGATTCCCCCTTTCATCATAAACTTCAAATACACCTACTTTTTTACCGTTTGAAGTATACCCTTCAGATTTCAATTTTTCATTTGAGTAATAACTTTGGTATTTGTATACTGAAGATAAATTCTGAAGTGATTTTGTTAGTTCTGACTTATCGTTTACTAATTCGGTTCTTTCAATAAAATTTCCATTCTCACCAAACACAAGCAATAAATTCTCTTTTCCATTTAAATAATTTATTTGTTCTTTCAGCTCACCAATAGTATTGAAATATTTCCAAGAGCCAATTTTGGTATTTCCTTTTAGTTGACCATTTTCCTTAATATTTCCATTTGCGAAGAAAGTTGACAATTCTATCAAACCATTAGATAAATTTTTGCGCTCCTCAATTAAAACACCATTGTTATATAGTTTCTTAGCAATTTCATTTCCGCTCTTATCATAAATTGAAATGGATGCTAGTTTTCCATTATTAAAATTTTTCCATTCCCCTACTTTAGCTATATTCCAATTCCCTTGAATATCTCCAGAAATATTTGCTGGCCCCTCGGACGTCTTCTTTAGATTAGCATTATAGTTCGTAACCAATGGAAGACTTCCATATTCTTTAAAATTAATGACTTGTGACAATTTTCCAGCATTGAAAATCTCCGCTTTTCCAACTGGATAAGCAGGAATTTCTTGTCCTTTATAATTTAAAGACAAATCCACATTAGGAGATTGATTGTTTTTTGAAAAGATTATTTTCTTAGCTATTATGTCTTTTGATTCATAGAGAACAAACTCTTTTTCTAATCTATTTTGATCGAAAACCGCGGTAAATTTTACATTCCCTGTATTGCAATCATAAACTATAAGCTCTTTATGATATTTAATTTGACCATTTTCAATATATCTAAAGCCTAAGGCAGCAATTTGGTTTTGTAATTCTTCCTGAGAAAGCTCCCCGCTGTATTTTGATAAATTGACTTCATCAATGCAGAGTTCTCTCAATTTATCAAGGTTTTGTGCTTTTAATTGAAACAATACTAAAAACACAAGTAAGAACAGATATAAATTTTTCATAACTATTTGTTAAAATTTTTTAAGCTGATTTATTGGAATCTGGCTTAGTCAAGTAAGAATTTTCAGATACCTTATGAATGATTCTTTCTAAATCGTTAGCTGATTTTTTTAAATGATTTAATATTAATTTGCTGTCTTTGCTTACATTTTCAAAATCTAGTAGATTAAGCAATCCTAACATTGAGGCTAATGGGGCTCTAACTTCATGAGCATTTATATAAGCTATATCATCCAGTTTCTTTTCTGATATTCGTATTCTCTTTTCTAAATTAACTTCTTCTGTGATATCTTTAGAATTTAATATAACCCCCATAATGTTTTCTGTAGAGTCTGAAACAGGTTTTAACTCCATATCGGTTATTTTTTCATATCCACTTAAGTTTTTGAATGAGCGACAAAACTTTTGTTTATGTCCATTTTTCGCTTTTTCAAATAGTGCTTCAAAGGTTTTTGAAAATGTGCCCCCGAAATAATGAGGTAAGTATTCATTTAGTCTTAATTCTTTGTGTGTATACCAAGACATAAATTCATAGGCAGTGGCATTAAATTCGATAACACTTCCGTCTAAACTAATTAGAATATTACCTTCATCTACATCATTGAATATGGCTTTCATCCAACTTTCTGTGGTTTCCTGCTCTGTGATCATACTTTGCTGAGATTTACCAACGGTAGCCATCAAATTAAACCCTATAAAAATTCCATCTTCATCTCGAGAGGGAATAATATTTGTGTGAAACCAAGCTGAGTCTCCATCCACAGTGGAAAAAGCAAAATTCCCATTCCATGATTTTTGTTGGCGCAACAAATAACTTAACTCATCATTAATATATTCTGGAAGCTCACTACACAAATGTTGGAAAAGGTTCAACTTACCTAAATCTTCTCTATCAATTCCTGTCACTTTTAAAAAAGTATCATTTGCTGAAAGCACATCAAAATCTTCACTTAGAGATATGAGCACAACGTTTTTAGACAAAAAGTCAATAGGGTCTTTTTTCATTTGTCGAGCTTGTTGAATATTTATAACTTTTTCCATAAGAATCATTAAACACAATAAACATTCAATTGTTTAAGTATTTATCCTGACATTCCATACGCAATTTTACTTAGGTCAAATCATGTAGGTACATTAAATACAAGTTTAAGTCAAAATAGTTGTTAAAACATCTAATATTTATTTTGGGGGAATGTGATAAATTGAAAAAGAAAGCAGTTTAAAAAATATATATTCAATAAAACCTTCTTTTTAATCAGTAAATTCTGTAAAAAAGCTCGTTTTCTAAATTTTTTGATATTTAATTTGGCATAATTGATATGTAAGCTTTAAGGTAATTTGATTGTTAATAAATTCAATTGGCTAATTAATTAGGCTCTTAGGAGTAATTTAAATTAACAGGTTCACCCTCTTGATCGGAATCATCAAATGTTTATTGTCTATCTGTGAAATGTGTAACTATTAGTCTGAATTCTGTAAAATAACTACCAGAAATTCCCATCACCTTTGTTTTGATTAAATGCCTCATTTGAGCATTAAATATTAAACAAAAACAGACATAAAAATTTATCTAATTGCCGTAATTATAGCCTTAATGGCTACTTCCGCACTACAAGCCCAACATATGAACATTGGTGTTAAAGGTGGATTTAACTTTTATAATGTTGTAAATGAAAATAATAGTGATAGCGAGTCACTTCCCGGCTTCAATGTAGGCTTAATCGGCCATTTTCATTTAAGCGATCAGTTCGCATTACAACCTGAATTGGTTTTTTCTACTCAGGGTTCCAAACTCTCAAATAATGGTGATGAGTCTCATTTAAATCTAAATTATTTAAACATACCCATATTAATTCAATATATGTTCGATAATGGTTTTCGAATTTTTGCTGGTCCCCAAGCAGGTATTTTGTTAAATGCTAAATCCTATACAAATAATACTGAAATTGATAGAACTAATGATTTTAACAACATGGAGATAGGGGCTAGTTTAGGTATGAGTTATATTAACCCTAATTCAAATTTTGGTATTGATGCACGCTATAATGTAGGCTTATCAGATATTTACGAAAACGATGCACAAGTAGCTTATAACCGAGGGATACAAATAGGCTTATTTTACCTTTTCAAACACAAATAATCAAGCCTATAAACTAATAATTTTGAAGGACTCCTTTTGGAAGTCCTTCTTTTTTTAAACTCTATTAATAAAATATAATATGAAAGCACCTTCAGCACCAAAAAAATTAACCTGGATACTCGGCCTTTCGGCAGGACTTTTAGGAATAATCGGCCATTATTTTAATGCAGACATTTTGACTCAATATAACTACGAGCTACTTCTGAGTGGCTTTATTGTATTAGCAATAGGCACGACATTTAGAGAAATTTAAATCAAACTCTATTATGTTAAAAACGATTTGTTTTTTCATCTCTTTTTTGATGATTAGCTCTCTTGCAGCGCAGGACAAAATAAAAGATAAGAATGTATCCAAAAATATGGAAATATCGGATGCAGAACTCATCATAAGATTTCAAAAACTAATTTCTGAAGATCATCAAAGGCTCATTCAAATGAAAAGTCGAAGCAAACAGCTTGAGCAAGAGATAGCCGGACTTACAAATCAATTTGAAAAGCTTGATTCTCAATTGGGTGTAGATGACTTCACCAATCAAAATGAAAAATTAAAACAAGTTTTAAGCTCACTTGATCTTCATCTTAGAAGTAATCAGATCATCTTGCAGCAAATCAATCTCGTTCAAAACAAAATTGAAAAGCAGAGGGAATTAATGGATTACATCACGACTGGTCAGGTTCCAATAAGTGAAGATTCTGTTATAAAAATGCTCTCTATTGCTGATACGGCTGTGCAAGTAGGAGCAAATTCTGAGACACAAAACAGAAAAGAACTCGCAGCCCTTCAGGACTTAAGAGTGCTTAAAGCAGAATTGACACATTCTAGAAATAATCTTTTTTTGGTAGATCAATTGATTAGAAATCATAATGATGATTTAGAATTAACAAAAATATTAACTAACGCAACAGCTGGCTTAAAACAACTTTTAGAAAAACAGACTCCAGAACCTGCCGTTAGGCGACATTTACATGAGGCCTCCAGAAGGTATACTCAGGATACATTGCTTTTGACTGCATTGAAGGCTAGAATACAAACACTGGAAGCATATAGACCTCCGATAGTTGAAGCAGTAAGCAAAGCCGAAGAAGAAGTTGACAGTGCAAAATCTGAACTGGAATTTCTCCAGAGCTCAATCGCCCCACATAGAGTGGTTTATTGGCTAAAGACCAATCTCCCTTCAATGGCAATTATCATTCTTGCTTTTTTTGTGATTTGGATTTTGAGTAGATGGGCCATTACTCTCATTCTCAACAAGTTCATAAAAAGTAGAAAAAATGCAGAAAGTGCTGATCGATTAGAAACTTTAAAGCTAGCTTCTGGAAGCATTATTACAATTCTAGTGGTGTTAATTGGATTTCTTGTGCTTTTGTCACAGATCGGGGTAGATCTTACCGTGGTTTTGGGAGGAGCAGCAGTTCTTTCCTTGGTGATTGCTTTAGGAGCACAAAGTTTGGTGAAAGACTATCTCTCTGGTTTTATTATTTTACTTGAAAACCAATACAGAGCGGGCAATGTTGTTAAAATTAATGATACTACAGGGGTGGTTGAAAATATGAGCTTAAGACTTACTGTTCTGAGAGATCTTGAAGGCATTACACACTTTATTCCTCATGGACACATTAATGATGTCAGTAATTTGACCCACCATTGGTCACGTGTTATGCTTGAGATTGGAGTCTCTTACAATGAAAATGTAGATAAGGTTATGACCGTTCTATTAGAGCTTGGTGCTGAAATGAAAGAGGACAAAGAATTTGGTCCACTTATCATTGGGGATATGGAAATGTTGGGCGTGGATAAATTTTGTGAATCTGCTGTTGTTATAAAGTTTTTGATAAAAACATGGCCACTAAAACAGTGGATTGTGAAACGAGAGTTGTTGAGAAGGATTAAAAATCATTTTGATGAACTCGGTATTGAAATACCATATCCACATTTAACGGTTTATCATCGGCAGTCTGAACAGCAATTGGAAAAAATAGCCGACAATACGCAAGAAAAGTAAAAAGAAAGCTAACACTATTTTAATTGAACAAAAGAGGATGCATAAAGCACCCTCTTTTTTTATGCCTTTTGTTAATCCTATTTTATTCGAATCCATTCTATTAAAGCAGTGAAATATGTAAGCTTTCGTATCTCTTGTGTAAAGATTAAGACTAACGCTATTCTCACCTTTGTGGAAGTTAATTTTACTTTAAGAAGAAATGAATAAATAATAATACCCCACCCTTGAAAGACTTGCCATGAAGGCGAGTTTTAAATTAAAATTTAAAAAAACAATTTAAACATATTCAAAAATGAATACGAGAAAAAAATGGTTTACTGCATCATTCCTTGCTCTAATTATGACGGCATTTATGATCAGTTGCGTGGATGAAAATGTGGAGCAGATTGGGATTTGTCCTGAAATAGTCTCCACCGATCCTGAAAATCTGGAAAATAGTGTAAATCTGGACCAGATGATAACAATTACCTTTAATGGCCCAATGGACCCAGCAACGATTTCAGAAGATGCCTTTACTTTAGAAAGTGGAAGCAATATAAATGGTCGTGTTATTGGCAATGTTGAGGTTTTTGGTACTACCTCTTATAATGAGGAAAATTATACCATGAGCTTTACTCCAGACAATTCATTGCTTGCTGAAACAAATTATACAGCAACTGTTGGAACCACTGTGAAAGATAAAGTGGGAAATGCTTTACCTATTAACTATGTATGGCAGTTTAACACTGGAAAGACTCCGGTTGTAATAGCAACTAATCCTGTGGATCAAGCTACAAATGTACCGTTAAATCAGGTGATCACTGTAAAATTCAATCAGGAAATGGATGCTGCAACAATTACTGCATCTTCTTTTATAGTAAGTGATGGAACAGAATCAATTTCTGGTCAAGTAGCTTATTCTGATAGTACTGCAAGCTTTACACCTGATGCTGAACTTACTGCTAACTTATTATATACTGCAACTATTACTACAACAGCTGGTAATACAGATGCAATATCATTAGTAGGCAACTATTCATGGGAATTTACTGCTGGAACAAAACCTGAAGTGATTGAAACCAATCCTTTAAATGAGGCAACAAATGTGGCTATTAATGCAGTGATAACTGCTGATTTTAGTCAGAATATGAACCCTTTAACGATTAATGCTTCGTCTTTTACTATTAGTGATGGCACAGACTTAATATCTGGTCAGATAGATTATTCTGGCGTTACTGCTAGTTTTATTCCTGAAAATGATTTGGTAGCCGGTGCAACTTATATGGCAACTATCACCAATGAAGCAAGTAGCGCTGACGGTGTTTCATTAGAAAGCAACTATACTTGGGAATTTACAACCGAAGATGCTGGTCTGTCTATAGTGGAAACAAATCCAATAGACCAATCTACAGATGTACCTCTTGAAGAAGAAATCACAGCCGAGTTCAGTGAGGAAATAGATCCTTTAACTATAACTTCCTCTTCATTTACAGTAAGTGATGGAACCAATTTAGTTTCTGGTCTAATTGAATATACTGGTGCTATAGCAAGCTTTATTCCTGATAATAATTTGATGTCAGGTACAACTTATACCGTTACCATTACAACAGATGTTGTAAGTAATACTGGTCTTTCTCTTGAAAATAATTTTGAATGGACTTTCAGTACTGTTGCTCCTGCAGGCCCAAGTGGGGTTGACTTACAATCAATCGCCACATACGGAATATTTGCTGGCGTAGGTATTAGTAATAATTCTGGTTTTAGTGAAATCCGTAATATGAATGTTGGGATAACTCCTGGAGTGCGTTCATCGATCACAGGTTTCCCTCCTGCAATAGTTGTAAATGGTGCGATTCATGCTTCGGATGATACTGAGCCTGCTGGTATTGCGGCTACATTACAACAAGCCAAAGATGACCTAGTTGAAGTTTATCTTTTTGTTGAAGGTGCGACTTCCCCTGCTCCAGCTACAGTAGCTGGTGACTTAGGTGGAACAACACTTGCTCCTGGTATTTATAAGTCAACCTCTACATTATTAATTCAATCTGGTGATCTCACTTTAGATGCTCAAGGAGATGTAAATGCGGTTTGGATTTTCCAAGTAGCCTCTGACTTTACTACAGTGGGTGGAGCTGGTGGAAACGTGATCCTTAGTGGAGGAGCACAATCCAAAAATGTTTACTGGCAAACTGGTAGTTCGGCAACAATTGGAGACGGTACTACTTTCAAAGGAAATATCTTGGCTCTTACATCAATTACAATGAATTCTGGAGCAGTTGCCGAAGGCAGAATGCTCGCTAGAAACGGGTCAGTTGTCATGACAGATACCAACATCATTGAAAAACCATAATCTTAAAAAAAGAATGTTAACTAAAATAAATTTAAAAGAGGGATCACGCAATGCGTGGTCTCTTTATAATCTGGTCATCAAAAGTGTGCTTTTTTGCTTCGTGATGATTACAGGAGCTTACTTGCCCCTTCAAGCGCAGGTTAAAGAATATACTAAACCTTCTTTATGGTTTGGTGTAGCTGGTGGTGGAAACTTCAACTTTTATAGAGGTACTACCCAAGAATTGAATGCGGATTTAACAACTCCAACTGCTTTTCGTCATGGTAATGGATTAGGATTATTTCTTGCTCCATCAATAGAATATTATAAACCAGGCTCAAAATTTGGGGTAATCTTTCAAGCAGGTTATGATAGTCGTAAAGGTACATTTGATCAGGTGGTTACGCCTTGTGATTGCCCAGCAGATTTAAAAACTAATCTAGGCTATATTACAGTAGAACCAAGTTTACGTTTTGCACCATTTAAATCAGGTTTTTATCTGTTTGGCGGTCCAAGATTGGCCTACAATTTATCAAAAGACTTCACCTATCAGCAAGGTGTAAATCCTAATTTTCCTAGTGAAGCAACTCCGGCTGCTGAAGAAGGCGAGTTTAGTGATGTTAAAAGTATGTTGCTCTCCATGCAAATTGGCGCTGGATATGATATAGAACTATCATCGCAAAATCGTCAAACACAATTTGTGCTTTCACCATTTGCTTCTTTTCATCCGTATTTTGGACAAAACCCAAGATCAATTGAAACATGGAACAATACGACTCTTAGAGCAGGTATCGTTTTAAAAATAGGCCGCGGTAAAGAAATTGATTCACCAAAAGAGGTCGCTTCAATAGTTCCGCTTGCTCCAGAGACCAACTTTTCAGTGGTTTCTCCGGAAAACATCCCGGTTGAGCGTAGGGTAAGAGAAACATTTCCTGTTCTTAATTATGTGTTCTTTGACTTAGGATCAACTGAAATACCTAAGCGTTATGTGATATTGAACAAAGATCAGGTTAAAAACTTTAAAGAAGACCAATTAGAGGTTTTTACGCCTAAGAATTTATCAGGTCGTTCAGCAAGACAAATGGTTGCTTACTATAATGTGTTGAATATACTTGGTGATCGTATGGGAAAGAATCCTTCTGCTGATATTACTTTAGTGGGTTCATCTGAAAAGGGTCCAGAAGACGCCAAAGAAATGGCAAATTCTATTAAGGATTACTTGGTAAACATTTTCGTAATCGACCCTTCAAGAATTAGTGTTGAAGGACGTACTAAAGCAGAAAATCCATCTGAGCAAATTGGTGGTGATAAAGAATTGAAGCTTCTTCGTCAAGAGGATCGTAGAGTTTCTATTGAAAGTAGTTCTCCTGCTTTACTTATGGAATTCCAAAGTGGTTCTAATGTGATGCTGAAACCAGTTGTTATTGAGGCTACTCAAGAAGCTCCAATTGACAGTTATATCACGTTCAACAATGGTGGTTCTGATAACGCATTCAAATCTTGGTATGTTGACGTGAAAGAAGAAGGAACTGGAAAAATGCAAAAATTCGGTCCATATACAAGAGAATCTGTAAGCATTCCTGGTAAATCAATTTTGGGAACTCAAGCTGAAGGCGATTATGTGGTGACGATGGTTGCTGAAACAAAAAATGGAGAAATTGTACGTAAAGATCAAAACGTTCACATGGTACTTTGGACACCAGATACAGACGAACAAGGTAAAAGATACAGCGTAGTTTATGGATTTAATGATTCAAGATCTACTGCAATGTATGAGAAATACCTTACTGAAATCGTAACTCCACAAATCCCTAAAGGGGGAACTGTAAGTATCCATGGATATACTGATGTTATCGGAAATGCAAACAATAACCTAGAGTTGTCAACTGCAAGAGCTGAAGATGTTAAGAAAATCATCTCAGCGGCATTAGCAAAATCTAAAAGGTCAGATGTCACTTTTAAAGTTTATGGCTTTGGTGAGAACCAAGACTTATCACAGTTTGAAAACAAACTTCCCGAAGAGCGTTTTTACAACAGAACTGTAATTATTGACATCTTTTCGAAATAAAGATCTTCATTAATAGGTTAAAAGAGGCTGCCATTTTGGTAGTCTTTTTTTTTGCTTAAATTTATTTGTGGCAAGTTTTTGCTCTTGGAAAACCAATATAAGGAGAGGGACTATACTCTGGAATGCGTTACAATTTCATTAAATTAAGACATATTTCTACAATTTAAATTTTTCGCATTAGCGAAAATCCATTTGTTTTCTATAGTTTCTTTTGTGGTTCAAAAGTAATATTTGTTAATTTTTACTATCGGTAGCACATTCCCACCACAAAAGAGTCAAAAGAACACAAAAGAAAATAACCTAGGTTATTTTTCAGCATTACAATAAAGAGGTATTTAAAAACTAAAAAGATTTCAGTTACTTTGGAATATGTAGAACCCCTGAATATATAGTAAAGCTTAACCATGCATAAAGGCATGGTCATCTAGTTTTAACTCCTTATTTCAATTTACTCTTCAATTCATTCAACTTCAGCAAAGCCTCCACTGGTGACATGGAATTGATGTCCAGCTTATCCAATAAATCTTTAATTTCAGTAAGCACAGGATCTGCTTCAAACATATTGAGTTGATAATTATTTTTGGGAACCTCATGCATTTTGCGGTTGGCTTTGTCCCTAATTTTATCCTTCTCCAAATGATGCATGATTTCATTGGCTCTCAACACCACAGGATTGGGCATCCCCGCTAAATGTGCCACATGAATACCAAAACTATGCTCACTTCCTCCTTTTTTCAGCTTTCGCAAAAAGATGATTTCTCCATCAATTTCCTTTACCGAAACATTATAATTTTTGATTCTTGGGAAATCATGGGGTAACTGATTCAACTCATGATAATGAGTCGCAAAAAGGGTTTTCGCTTTTGATTTCGGGTGATTATGTAAAAATTCGGCTATACTCCAGGCGATAGAAACGCCATCATAAGTACTGGTTCCTCGCCCGATTTCATCCATTAGTACCAAACTTCTGTCTGAAAGATTATTTAAAATGCTGGCGGTTTCCGTCATCTCCACCATAAAGGTTGATTCTCCTTTTGATAAATTATCGGAAGCACCAACTCTGGTGAAAACTTTATCCACTAACCCAATATCCGCTGATTTTGCTGGAACATAACATCCCATTTGTGCCATTAAAACAATTAAAGCAGTTTGCCTCAACAAAGCAGATTTACCCGCCATGTTAGGCCCGGTAATAATCATGATTTGCTGGCTCTCATTATCCAGGAACACATCATTCGGAATGTACTCTTCTCCATGAGGCAATTGCTGTTCGATTACCGGGTGTCGCCCTAATTTAATATCTAAAACGGTGCTTTCAGAAATCTGTGGTTTTACATAATCATTGGAGCGAGCTATTTCTGCAAAGCTGAGCAAGCAATCTACTTGCGCAATTATTCTTGCATTTTGCTGAATAGGGCTCACAAAATCCATGGCGTTTTGCAGTAGCGATTGAAATATTCTTTGCTCAATCACCACCATTTTATCTTCCGCTCCTAAGATTTTTTCCTCATATTCTTTCAGCTCCTCGGTGATGTATCTTTCCGCATTCACTAATGTCTGCTTTCGAATCCACTCCTGAGGTACTTTGTCCTTATGGGAATTGGTCACTTCTAAATAATAGCCAAACACTTTATTATAGGCTACTTTCAGAGAAGTAATACCCGTTTTCTCCATTTCTCGCTTTTGCAGTTGAAGCAAATAATCTTTTCCAGAGAAAGCAATTTTCTTTAATTCATCTAAATCATGATCTACTCCTTCTTTAATCAGGTTTCCTTGATTAGTATGCAAAGGAGCATCTTCCATGAGTTGTTCATCAATCAATTCATATAAATATTCACAAGGATTGATTTGATTGGATAGTTTTTTCAAGGCGGACTCCCCGGATTCTTCTAAAGCTTTTTTCAAAGGAGACATCAAACCCAAAGCCTTTTTCAATTGATTCAACTCTCTTGGGTTCACTCTGCCGACCGCCACTTTGGAAATCAATCTTTCCACATCTCCCATGGATTTCAAGGAAGTTCTTAGGCTTTCGGTCAAGTCATTATTTTTATGAAAAGCCTCCACGATTTGTAAGCGTTCTTCAATGACGGCTTTATCCTTCACAGGCAAAACCATCCACTTTTTTATTTGGCGGGAACCCATTGGGGTCAAGGTTTTATCCAGAATTTGAATAAGCGGAATTCCGCCTTCTTGCTGAGGATATACCAACTCCAGATTTCGGATGGTGAATTTATCCATCCATACATATTTCTCTTCTTCTATTCTTGAGATAGAGGCAATATGCTCAATTTTTTTGTGCTCTGTTTCTTCTAAATAATGAAGAATTGCACCGGCAGCAATAATTCCTTCTTCAAGAGATTCTATCCCAAAACCTTTTAAAGAATTGGTTTTGAATTGCTTGGTGAGTTTTTCGTAGGCAAAATCATAAGCATAAATCCAATCTTCCAGATGATGGATGTTATAATCATCAGAGAATTTTTGTGAGAATACATCTCTGGCTGATTTGGAATAAATAATTTCCGATGGCTGAAAACCTTGCAATAATTTATCAATATAGGAGGCATTTCCGGATGCAGTCATAAATTCGCCCGTGGAAATATCAAGGAAAGCGATTCCTAAAGCATTTTTTGAAAAGTGAATGGATGCCAGGTAATTGTTTCTTCCTGTTTCTAATACATTATCATCAAAACTAACACCTGGCGTGACCAATTCCGTAACCCCTCTTTTTACAATTCCCTTTACGGATTTGGGGTCTTCCAACTGATCACAAATGGCCACTCTATGTCCAGCACGAACCAATTTTGGCAAGTAATTATCCATTGCATGATGCGGAAAACCAGCCAATTCAATATGGGAAGCGGAGCCATTTGCTCTTTTGGTCAGGATAATATTGAGGACTTTACTCGCCTTCACGGCATCTTCCCCAAAAGTTTCATAAAAATCGCCCACACGAAACAGCAAAAGCGCACCAGGATATTTGGCTTTTATCTGATTATATTGTTTCATTAAAGGGGTTTCCTTTGCTTCTTGAGTCTTCGCCATGCTTTTAGGGAAATGTTCTTAGTTTTGCACTTCAAAGATGATAAAATATGAGGAAATTAGCCAATGAAGAATTAAATCGATTGGAAATTGATGAATTCAAAAAGGTCAAGAAAAACCCAATCGTTTTGGTGCTGGACAACGTCAGGAGCATGAATAATGTCGGTTCTGCCTTCAGAACAGGAGATGCATTTTTAATTGAAAAAATTTATTTGTGCGGCATTACAGCCCAGCCCCCTCATAGAGAAATCAATAAAACTGCTTTGGGCGCTACAGATACAGTGGAATGGAAGCATTTTGAAAACACACTTGATGCGGTGGAAGATTTAAAAAAAGATGGTTATCAGGTTTTAAGTGTTGAACAAGCAGAAAACAGTTTAAGCTTAGAAAATTTCACTCCTAAAACTGATGAAAAATATGCTTTCATTTTCGGAAATGAGGTATATGGAGTTGAGCAGGAAGTGGTCGATAAGAGTGATCATTGTTTGGAGATCCCGCAATTTGGCACCAAGCATTCTTTGAATATTTCTGTAAGTATTGGGGTGGTGCTTTGGCATTCGGTATTGAAAGGCCCGCTGGCCCCCTAACCCCCAAAGGGGGGAAACGCACGGATTGAGAATGGTAGTAAATAATAAATTTCATCAATCTTTTTTAGGTGTATCAATTGACACCCCTATAATCCCCTGAAGGGGATAGTTCTCTCGGATTTACTTTAGAATACTCATCCCCACCTTAAATAGAATGTGCCGCAGGCACTAGTATTCGTCACCAACGGGACGCTGGCGACAGGGTCAGTTTTTCATATCCTTCTATCGGGGCTCTTCTGCTAGCGTCCCGCTAGTGGAAATTACTTCCTCCTCCGGAGGATTTGTTGTATACTTTACAAGAGACATGAGTGTTATAGTTAACAAAAAGACAAATTTTCCTTTGCGAAACCTTAAAGGTTTACCGATAATTCGGTACAAGTAAGCGGCTTTGCGAGATTTTAGCCGTATCTTTGCAGCTTTAATTAAATAGCTTAAACATTGGCATACCAGTACTTAACCAAAGAAAATATACAAGGATTTATTCAATCTGCTTTGGCAGAAGATATCAGAGAAGGGGATCATTCTTCACTGGCATCTATTCCAGCTGGAACGCAAAATACTGCTCAATTAATTATTAAAGGAGATGGTATTTTGGCAGGCATGGAAATGGCTGAGCATATTTTTAAAGCAGTAGATGAAAATTTGAAAATTGAATTTTTCAAAAAGGATGGTGATAAAGTTAAAGCTGGAGAAATTGGCTTGAAAGTGCATGGCTCTGCTGTTTCTATTTTGAGTGCCGAACGATTGGTTTTGAATTGCTTGCAACGCATGAGTGGAATTGCCACCTATACGCACAATCTAAATGAATTAATTAGACATACTTCCGCTAAACTTTTGGATACTCGTAAGACTACTCCAAATTTTCGAATTGCAGAAAAATGGGCGGTGGCCATTGGTGGCGGACAAAATCATCGCTTCGGATTATTTGATATGGTAATGCTGAAAGACAACCATAATGATTTTGCCGGTGGAATTACGAAAGCGGTTCAATCTACTCGAGAATATTTAAAGCAAAATAATTTATCGCTTAGAATAGAAGTAGAAACCCGCAATTTGGATGAGGTGAAAGAAGCTTTAGCTGTTGGCGGGGTGGATGTGATTATGTTGGATAATATGGAGGTCCCAGAAATGAAAGCTGCCGTTGAGTTAATTAACGGAAAATGTGAAACGGAGGCATCAGGAGGAATTACGGAAGAGACCATAAAACCCATCGCAGAAACGGGCGTGGACTATATTTCAGTAGGAGCTTTAACGCATTCTTATAAAAGTTTGGACATGAGTTTGAAAGCTGTTTCCTGAAACCATAAAAATCGAATATATTTGCAATCCGTTTGGGGGAGCCCAAATTAATAAACAGATTTTACACAATTAATATTTTGCAGCAATGCTTGTTAAAACAAAAAAATATAAGCTGGATAACGGCACTTACATCAAAACAGGATTGAAGAATATCGTCAAAGAACAGTGGTGGGTATTTTTAATTGCCTTGGCTATTTGTTCAGGTTATGCCTGGATTCCCAACATTTGGTGGTTTATAGGTTCTTTTATCGCTTTACTATTATATTTCCTTTTTTGGCTCATTCAATTTGCCGGGGTAACGCAACTGGATCAATATAAAATTCTTTTTGAGCGATTATCTTATGAAATCAGTTCGCAGCAAATTTTAATAAAATTAAATGCTAAGCAAGGCATGCCCATTAAGTGGGATCAAATTAAAAATGCCAAAGTAGGGAAAAAAGCTTTTACATTAGTGCTTTCCAAAGCACAGTTTGTGTACCTTCCGTATAAGGTATTTAAAACAGAGAATGAAAAGAAATTTGTGGAAACCATATTGAAAAGGAAGGAATTGATTAAATAGATTCTACTAAGCAATTACAGATAAGTTTTAGTAATTCGCTGGATTTCAGAATCAAACAATTGACTTTTTTGTAATAAAAATTAGAATCTTATAATCATGACCGCAATAAAAAAACTTGCCATATTAGCTTCCGGATCAGGGAGCAATGCAGAAAAAATCATCCAGTATTTCAAGAGCAATAAAGAAATTGAAATCGTAGGGATTTTAACTAACAATGAAAATGCAGGCGTGACAGCCAGAGCGGAAAAAGCAGGTATTGCTTATCATGTATTTTCCAAATCGGAATTTGAAGATGGCGCCCCGGTTTTGGATTTTCTAAAATCCCATGAAGTAGATGTGGTGGTTTTGGCAGGTTTCCTTTTAAAAATTTCTCCTAAAATAACATCTCAATATCCTGATAGAATTATCAATATTCATCCGGCTCTTTTACCAAAATATGGTGGAAAAGGAATGTACGGACATTATGTGCATGAAGCAGTGATCAACAATCAGGAAACTGAAAGTGGCATCACCATTCATTTGGTGAATGATGAGTATGATGAAGGGGAAATTATCTTCCAGGCGAAATGCAGCATCCATCCGCAAATGGGTTCTAAGCAACTCAGCGCGAAAGTGCAGCAGTTGGAGCACCAACATTATCCTAAAGTTATTGAGGATTTTGTGGGGAAGCTTGATTAAAGCTTAATCAAATCTTTCAATAGCATTATTAAGAAATTATCTAAAACCCATTTTCAATCATCAAAATCGAGGTTTTTCGGGCTTTCTGGTTTATTGTCTGATGTGGATTTTACATTTGGCGACTCAATAACTTCAAATTTAATATCATCAATCCAAATAATCCCCGTGCCATTGATCAAAAAGCCGTAACTCAATCTCCCGCTCTCCGGTGGCACAGGGAGGATTATTTCATGTTTTTTCCAATCCGTATCGCCAACAATAGGTCTGTCTGACATATTATCAAACCTCAGTCTTTTTCTCTCGTTTTTTGAATCAACTCTTAACCACATGCCAGCGCGATTAAAGACATCTTCAGATTTAATATAAGCAGACATTTTTACCTTTTTTCCTAAATATTTACTTGCATCAGCGGATTGCATGATCGTTCCAAAGCCTTCGATATTCTCTTCTTTTGATTCAAGAAATGCACTACTTTCGCCAGTCACATACTCCGATTTGTCTACCCCAATTGAATAGCTATAGGGCTTGCTTCCTCTTAAAACCCATCCTTCGATATTTTGAGCTTTACGTTCATTTTCTTTGGTATAAAAATATCCTACTACCACTAAAAGTATAAGGACTAAAAACACAGATAATTTTTTCATAGTACTTGATCTTAATTTTTCTTGCATAGAACTTGGAAGTTTTGGGAGTCGACTTTTTGAAGTTGAGTACTTTCTGGAAGCATCATCAAATGAATGATTTGGATCAAAACCTAAATTTGATAGAATTACTTTAACAGTATGGCTTCGTGGAGTTACTTCTGCTGATTCAGTTCTTTGAATCGTTCTTAAACTTAGATTACAGATCTCAGCAAGCTCACCTTGAGTTAGCCCTTTGTTTAGTCTTAACTCTAAAATTTTTTTTCCTAATTCTGGTTGGTTCATGATTTGTCGATTCCGTGCAAGAATATGACTATCTTATATAAACTGCAATAAATCAATATGTCATTGATATGTCATTAATGCGTCAAGTAGTCAGATACTAAAATTAAAAGGTTTTTGAAGTTTAAAATTAATGATTTAAAGGTGATATCTCACCTCAAATAATTCATCCAAAATATTAAACTTAAATATATCCATATCCCAGTAAAGAAAAAATGAACTAGAGTTTCAAAGGGTTTTCCTTTCCATAATTTGGAAGAATATCCGAAAAACTGAGTTAAGAGGCGTAAGCTCCAAAAAATGGCAAGCCCAAGTGAAACAGTCTTGCCTAGCTTTGTTTCTACTAGATCTGAAGATGAAGTCAGACAAAGTAAGCCCATTAAGAAAACCACAAGTGCGATGAAAAAGGTATGAACCGTCATCATCTGTCTGTTTATTAAAGACAATGGCTTTAAATCTTCTTTCCATTTGAAATATTTTGGAAAAATTAGGTGAACGAATGCCAGAGCCACAAGTAAAATTCCGATAATCTGAAAATGGATTTGCATAGCATTAAGGACGACAAGTAAATATAGACATGAATGGGGTGAACTTGCTTTCTTCAAAGGAAGAAAAACCTGCTTCTTTAAATGCTTTTTCCCATGCTTTTCTTGAGAAAAAGTGAGTAACGCCAATGGTAAATGCCAAAAAATTGGGGAAATCTCTTAAGTGCTCAACTGTAATAACCTCTCCATTTGGCTTGCAAATTCTGTGGCATTCCTTCAAAAAGGCTACTTTTTCTTTATGCGATCGGATTTCATGAGCTGCAGAAAGTAAAAAAATAAGATCTGCCGATTGATCATCTAAAGGAATTTCGTCAGACTTTATTTGAAGTGTATCAGGATATACCATGCTGACTTTTCTTGCTCTAACTATTGCAGGTTCTGTGTGTTGCTTTGCATTGTAGAAATCAAAAACTTTTAAAGTGGCCTCTGGGAAATTGTTTTTGAGTATAAAACTCGTTTCATCAAAACCTGCATTGATGTTTACTATTTGTCTTGGTTTTTGATCTGTTAAATCGAGTTTTTTCAACCATTTGAAATCGTAATAACCTGAAAAATCATAAACGTATGCAGAAACAACCAATGGCATAATAAGTCCATAAAGAAAAGTAGCCACTACTATCCAAATCCAAAAATCTGGGACTTTAAAAAACATCAACCCAGCTAGAGTTGTGGCTAAAACAATTAATCCTATGACATAAAAATGACGGTTAAAGCTTAAAATATTGAGAACGCCCTGAAATTTTCGTCTTTTTATTTCCATTGCTCTACTTTTCCTTTTTTCCAGTAATAGGGAATATTGCTCACAACAAAAGCATTCGCAAGATGGATATCTTTAAATCCTTTTTCCTCAATAAAGCCTACTTCTGCTTTTTGAATTTCTAGCGGTTGTGGTTTCCAGTTCTGTCTGACACCTTCAATAATTAAGACTTCTTTTTTCTCCTCATTATAAGTAAAGGTAAAGGGCAATGGACCGGCAAATCGTCTGGCTTCTTTCCAATCGCTAAAAGGTGAGTTTGCAGGTAATTTAATATCCTGATTGGTGGAATTAACCACAACATCTAAACCGGATTTTTTAGAGTGAATGGTAAGTTGGTCATCCTCCTTTTTATAGCTGATATCTGTAGTGGTGTAATTGTAATGCGTAAAAATATTTCCGAAGAACGCCATCTTCTTTTTATTGGTTTCAGATTTCAAAATATATAAGCCTCTTAATCGCTTTCCTCTTTTATCGGTATAGCGCACAAACACTCGAAAACCAATTAGAAAGAAATCGTTACCCAAAAATTTAGGAATTCCTTTAGGCCTTAAGCCTTTTGTATTCACCATGGCTACCGCAACAAAAGCCCATTTGTCATCAAAAGTATCCAGCTCTAAGCATTCCGGGATCAAGTCCTGCAATTCTTCTTTAGCAATTGCATAAGACAGCACAATGGAGTTTTCGAAATAGGTTTCAACTGCAAAAGGATGGTTTTTTAGAAAATTCATGATGTGGTCTGCGGATTTAACTTTTTGTTCAATACAAATTCGTTATAATAAACAATACCTATAAATAGAAAAGCAAAAATTATATTAAACCTTCTCCAAAGTAAAAGCTCAGGGACAAGTATAAATTCTATAAGATTCATAGTTGCTACGATGATTATTTGAGCAATGGCATTCAACTTCGATTTGAATTTAGTTATAACCCAAATTGTCATTATTATTTCAGAAATTCCTATTAAAATGGTAAACAATCTTGAATTTTCATCACCCAAGATTCTTGCAACTATTTGCTCATGCCTTGGAACAAAATTGAGGACTTTGCAAACAAGTCCGTTTATTAGCCAGACTAAGGCTATTAAGAAGGTTAAGGTTTTATGGAGGGTTTTGGGGATCAAGCTGTTACTATCTAGGAAGCCACATTGTAGTAACTTCTTCATTGACAAAGCTAAATTTACAAATTGTTATACACAATCCATTGAATTAGAGTTTTAAATAATTCGTTTTTGTTGTAGTTTAATTGTATTATTAATACTTGGCATTAAACTTAATTTAAATTACTAAAGCATGCTTTCTATCCGCCATTTCCTCTACACACTTTCCTCTATACTGTTGTTAAGTATAGCTACTGGATGTTCCGACTCAAACAAAGACTCTAATGATTCAGATACCTTCATATTTGGTAAGAATGTTCTCGTTTTTGACGATTCTATGGATTTGGATAGTATAAAAATGACGCTTGAAGCCTTACACGAGCAACAAAAATATAATGAGTTTGGCTCAGAACGTTATGCTCTATTATTCAAACCCGGAACCTATGATTTAGATGTGACGGTCGATTATTATGTTCAGGCACTTGGTTTAGGAAGATATCCTGAGGATGTTACCATCAATGGAGCAGTACAATCCACCTCATCTACAAATGACAATAAGGTGACCACTATGTTTTGGCGTGGTGCCGAGAATTTCAAAGTAGTCCCGAAGGATGGCGAAATGATTTATTGGGCGGTTTCACAAGCCGCTCCTTACCGAAGAATGCATGTTTCAGGGGATATAAATTTTGATAAAGGAAGTTGGGCAAGTGGTGGTGTTCTTGCCAATTCTATTGTGGAAGGCAGGGCTGGTTTAACCACAGGACAGCAGTGGATGACAAGAAATTCAAGCATTGGTTCATGGGAAGGTGGAAACTGGAACAGGGTGTTTGTTGGAGTGAAAGGTGCTCCGAATGATAAATGGCCTGCTCAACCCACAACCGTAATTGACAAAACACCAATAATTCGTGAAAAACCGTTTTTGACTTATACAGAATCGGGTGATTATGCGGTATTTGTTCCTGCTTTGCTTCGAGATACTTCTGGTCCTTCATGGATAAATCGTGATGAGAAGGGTGAGCTAATACCCATAGCTGATTTTCACATCGCTTTTCCCGATAAAGATAATTCCACTTCCATTAATAAAGCCTTAGCTGATGGTAAGCATATTTTGTTTACACCAGGAATCTACGAACTAGATGAAACCCTTAGCATCACAAATCCTAATACTGTAATCTTTGGCCTTGGATTACCGACACTTATTCCTCAAAATGGAGTGATTGCGGTGGCTACTCATGATGTCCATGGAGTAAAATTAGCAGGTTTTATGGTAGATGCGGGTCCTGAACTATCTCCAAGCCTGATTCAAATTGGAACAGAGGATTCTGATGAGGATTTTTCTGATAATCCCATTTCTCTTCATGATATCTATTGCCGAGTTGGGGGTGCGGTAGTTGGTCAAGCCGAAGCCACCGTGACTATCAATAGCAATTATGTAATTGGCGATCATTTTTGGTTATGGCGAGCCGATCACGGTATTGGAACTGAATGGATGGATGGACAAAATAAGCACGGCCTTGTTGTAAATGGGGATCATGTCACAATCTACGGCTTGTTTAATGAGCACTTCCAAGGATATCAAACGCTCTGGAATGGAGAATACGGCAGAACTTATTTTTACCAATCTGAAATTCCCTATTCGCCACCCAGCTTAGAGGTTTGGAATGTTAATGGAAAGCCTGGCTATGCTTCTTATAAAGTTGCGGATAGCGTTGAAAATCACAATGCCTATGGCTTGGGAATTTATAGCTTTTTTCGTGGTGAGCCAACTATTTCTAATAATGTCAGATTAGAAAATGCAATGGAAGTCCCTGACAATTCAGGCATAGTAATCACACATATCTCAACCTTCGCTGGACTCAATGGAGGTATCAATCATTCCATTAATGGATTGGGCGAATCCACCGAAGTGGGCGAACTAAAACTTTATGATGGATTTAAAGGGAAAGAATAGTGTGGGGTTTTCTTTATCAAGTTATTATGCCTAGCATTCCGCTGTCAACATTTCAGATATATTTTTATTATCAAATATAAAAACTTCAAAATTAAAACCTTAGTAAATCTAGAACTTCTCTATAAGCTATGAAATTTGATTTTAAAAAAAACGTTTCAGGTAATCCCTGAAACGCTCTTTAATATTTAGCTTAAAACAACTATGCTTAGTCAGGCTTTAAAAAGAATAACCAATCCCGATTGAAGGCACGGTGAAAGAAGGTTTCTTTCCAAATATTAAATCCATACCATAAATCACAGCATTTCCTATGGCCATTTCCACTAAATCATCAGAAGCAAAGCCTAAAAGAGTAGTAGAGTTAAAACCTACTTGAAAAAACATACCATGCGAAGGTTTTTGGAAACGGTAATGCATACCAAATGTACTTGTTGGGATACCATAATTCCTTGTCTCTTCTTGTCTGTTTGAATACCATTGTCCATAGTAACCAGCCCAGCCAAAGCCCATTACAAACAAATGACTTTTCCTACCAACCAACATATTAAATTCAAAGCTGGCATTCGCAAGTTTTAATTCATTATACTGTGGAAACTGAAAATAAAATCCACCAATTTTAGCCGCAACATTTATAAGTCCGTTTTTTGTAATAATTCGCTCATAATTAAAAGAAGCAGGAATAGAAGGGCCTAAAACATTAAGGTATAAAGTGTTTCTACTAAATTTTTCGCCCTTAATTCTCATCTCCTCATTCGATGCTTGAGCCTTTGTAGATGTTGTAGTTTGAGGCCTTGTAATTGTTGACGTTTCCTTAGTTGTTTTTGGCTTTACAGATATTTTTGTCTGAGCTTGTACCTGTGTAGCCAAAAAACCAAGCACCAAAACGATAGTAAATAATTTCTTCATAGCACTAAATTATGGATTTAGATTTGTCAGTTTATCAAATTGAGTGCCAATTATTCTTTTTTTAAGTGGCGGACTGAATAATATAATGTTGCCAATCAAATATTATGATGGTTTGATCGTTTAATTAAATTAAACAAATTTGATATAAATATTTTAATATTTATTTAATTATTTTGTTTTTTGAACTGATTTCCACAAAATATTTGATAAATTTTTCTCCAGTTAAATAAAAAAAGCACTTCAGACAATCTGAAGTGCTTTGTAAATAGGTCTTGTAATTTATCCCGTTTATTTCAATCCGGCTCTTTCTAGCAGTGCCTCTATTTTAGGCTCCCTTCCCCTGAATCTTTTGTATAATTCCATTGGGTGTTCACTTCCTCCTTTTGAAAGGATGTTGTCTTTAAAAGATTGTGCGACTTCTTTATTGAAGATGCCTTTTTCCTTAAATAAAGAGAACGCATCTGCATCCAATACTTCTGCCCATTTGTAGCTATAGTAACCTGAGGCATAGCCACCAGAAAAAATGTGGCCAAATTGGGTGCTCATTAATGTGCCTTTCACTTTCGGGAATAATTTTGTGGGTGCCATGGCTTTTTCTTCAAAGTCGGCTACATTTTCAATATTTTTAGCTTCTTCTCTGTCCAAACTGAAATACCCCATATCCAAAAGTGCTAAACTAACTTGCCTCACGGTGGCGTAGGCTTCATGATAAGTGCTGCTGGCTTTTATTTTTTCAACATATTCCTGCGGAATCTTTTCGCCTGTTTCAAAATGCTTCGCAAATAAATCGAGGCATTCCTTTTCATAACACCAATTTTCAAAAATCTGGGAAGGCAGTTCCACGAAATCCCAATAAACATTGGCTCCGGACAAGCTGCCGTAGCGGCTGTTTCCTAACATGGCATGCAAGGCATGACCAAATTCATGGAATAGAGTCGTTACTTCATTGAAAGTCAATAAGCTCGGATTGCCCGGTGAAGATGGCGTGAAATTACAGACATTGGAAACCAAGGGTCTGAATTCTTCTCCGTTTTTTCGGTATTGATCCCGATAAGTGGTCATCCATGCGCCTCCTCTTTTTCCTTCTCTCGGGTGAAAATCTGCATAGAAAATGGCCACATGTTCACCTGAAGTGGTGCTTACTTCATAGGTGGTTACATCTTCATGGTAAACTGGAATATTTTTAACTTCTTTAAATCGAATATCATATAATTTTTCAGCCGATTGGAAAACGCCATCTAGCACATTTTCCAATTTGAAATAAGGTCTTAGCAATTCATCGTCAATAGCATATTTTTTCTTTTTCAGCTTTTCAGAATAATAACCCCAATCCCAACGCTGTAAATCAATATCTTCTCCCAGTTCTTTTACGAATGATTTTATTTCGGCTACCTCTTCTTTCGCTTTTGGTAGAGCTTGTTTCAAGAGGTCATCCAAAAATTTCTGTACTTTATCCTTACTTTCCGCCATTCTTTCTTCCAACACATAATCTGCATAAGAATCATAGCCTAAAAGACTGACTTTCTCACTTCTCAGATTTACGATTTCCTGAATAATGACTTTATTATTGCGCTCATCATTTTTATTGGCTTTGGACATAAATGCCTTATAAAGCTCTTCCCTCAATGAGCGATTATCTGCATTTTCCATAAATGGAACAAAGCTTGGAGCTTGCAAAGTGAAAACCCATTTTCCTTCTTTGCCTTTTGCTTTAGCTATATTCGCAGCTTGTCGAATAGCAGAATCGGGCAATCCGCTCAAATCTTTTTCATCTGATATCACCAATTCATAATCATTGGTCTCTGCCAGTACATTTTCACCAAAAGTAAGGCTCTGCTGTGAAAGCTTTTTGGTGATTTCCTTAAATCGGGCTTTATCTTTTTCATTCAGATCAGCTCCGTTTCGGATAAAGGCTTTATAGGTTTTGGTCAACAACATTGCTTGCTCATTGTCGAGCTCCAACTGATCTTTTTGATTATAAACAGTTTTTACACGTTCAAATAAATCAGCATTTTGCCAGATGTCATTTCCAAATTCTGATAAGATGGGAGAAGCCTCTCTGGCTACTTCTTGAATTTTTTTATTGGTTTCCGCGCTGTTGAGGTTGAATAAAATGGAAGTTACCGAGCTTAATTTTTCACCTGCTAATTCCATTGCTTCCAAAGTATTTTCAAAAGTAGGCGCTGAACTTTGTGAGGTGATATCCTCAATTTCTTGCTTGGCTTCTTTAATGGCAACTTCTATAGCCGGCATAAAATACTCGGACTTTATTTTATCAAATGGTGGTGTTTGATGGGGAGTATCAAAGTTTTTTAATAATGGGTTATCCATAAATATATTTTCTTGTTAGAATTTCGAATGCAAACTTAAGTTGTTTATTACGGAATTGGGGGATGAGAAGATTAAATTATAGGGATTGATTTAATGTTTTTCCTCTTGCATTTGTGAAAACAAGTCTGCACATGCTGTCAGAAATTCAAAACTAATATATGAGTATTATTTTCGCTAAAGCGAAAAACCTTTTGTTTTCTTTTGTCTCTTTTGTGGTTAAATAATTATGTTTTTTAGTCCCATTATAGGTAGCACTTTTCCACCACAAAAGTAACAAGAGAACTCAAAAGAAAATAACCAAGGTTATTTTTTGAGGATTTCAGTAAATGACTCGTGTTTAAAATTTCATTAATCAACTTGAGTTTCTACTTCGACAATTTCTTTTTTATGGTTCGGATAATGGCTCCCAAAACAGGAATGTTTTCGTAGAACAGCTCCCCGGTATCAAAATAATCTCTTTGTCTGATTATTTTATCTTCAATTATTAGGACTGAAATACCTGATGCTTTCACATTCTTTTTCGGTCTTTTTAATTTGAGATTCATTTCCCAGCTTAAATAGGCTTTATTGTCAACAATGGATTCATCGGTAAATAGAAATGAACCTTCAATTAGATTTTCATTTAGTTTGTTGAAGTATGCTTTGAGATTTTCAATTCCATGAATTTCGTGAATTGGGTCTTTTAAAACTATATGATCTGAATAGATTTCATTCAGAACAGAATTATTTGTGAAATCTATTTGTGAGAAGTAATTCTTAAACTTTTCAAGGATTATAGCTTTCATGATTATTTGGTTAAAGGAAGTCCTTAGATTAGAGCTATTTACTATAAATCTAACAAAATTAATTTAAAGATTAGTGCAAGAAATTTTACTCCTTAACCAATAACCACTCAATTAAATCATCATTATCCACTATGCTCCAGGAATGGGGATGCCTTGAATTGTTTGGTTTTCGATACCCTTTGTTTTCTGTTAAAATAAGATCTGCTTTCTCGTTTCCTAGTCTATTGAGCTCATTAATAAAGGCTGAACATTCGGTAACATTCATACTAGTTAAATCTGCATCTCTTTTTTTTAGCCACCATTGAACATCGGGTTCTGAATAAATTCTGAGTGGTATATTCCCAAATTTTTTAACTGCTGATTGGGCGGTATCGGAAAATGAATAAGGAGAAATTTTATGGAAATTGGATAATGCTGTGTTGGGTGTTCCATCGAATACTTCTTCTATTCTCTTCACCATATAAACATTTTCTTGGCTGGGTTCTTTATCAACGGAAAGCCTAATATCTCTTTTGCTAGAATTATAAAATCGTTCAAAATCTAAAGGTGGGTCAATTCCAAAGACCGCCTTTGGTTTTACGGTTGCATTTTGTGCATATTTTATGGCAGCGCTTCCGCCAATTGAAAATCCCCCGATATAAAAGTTTTGTCCTTCGAGATAATGTGTGTTTTTTACATCCTGAATTATATTCTCCAATGATTTTTGGCTTGAATTGTCCACACCAAAAGATAGCACACCATCTTGCAAAGTTGGGATAATGGTAAGCAATCCATTTTGGGCTGTTAGTTTTGGTAAATTGGTTTGCTCTAAAACTCTTTCAGCATTTTGTCCAAAGCCTGGGAGAATTATAATGTATCCTTTCCAGTCTTGCTCTGCTGGGTAAATTATGGTGTAGCAATTTCTAGAAGAGTCGTTTTTATCGAGATATACTTTCTCCATTTCCTGTCCACATAAATTGGTCAGAATGAAAAGGGTTAAGATGGATAGTATAAGTTTCAATTTTGGTGAATTAGTTATTCCACTACTCTTTCAAATTTGAACGATTTAAGTTTATTAGTCACCACAATTTCATAAGCTCCTTTTTCTAAGGCAAGATGAGCGTTTTCTTTTTTATCCTCTATTTCCGTAATATCCATTGGAACCGCCATATTAATATCTTCTCCTTTTTTGTAAGCCAAAACCATAACCGGAAACTCAATTGGAATATCCTTTAATTCTAGTGAAATATTTTTGTTTCCATTTTCAAATAACCAATTAGGTCTACCATCAACGTAATCAGTATTTGGATGCAGAACTGCAATGTCAGCCCAAGCTTCATCCTTTTCATACTTTAATGGATTATCATCTTTATCTATCAAAACAGACGATTCTTTAATATCAAGTGCCTTTAAAAGTGGGTGGTTATATTCTGCTTTACTTCTTTCGCTATATTCAACTTGATTTATCGTTAATGGATTGATGCCTGTATATTCAGTCAATCTTCCAGCCATTGCTTTTTCCCATCCGCTATAATTCCCCTCCATCAGATGAGCAAAACCACAATGAATTAGAAATTTTTCGTTTGGTTTTGATTCAATTACTTTCTGTATGTTTTTAGCTTGTCCAATTTCTCTATTTTTTCCAAAATCAGTTCCAAGTCTTTCATAGGCAAATACTTCATAACCAATCTCTATTGCATCTCTTATCAAATCTCCAAATTGAGGGTCTTGAGTATAATAGCCTGTTTTTTGAACAGGGTATCCGCGTCTATTAAGTGCTGAATCGAGATTGTTCCCAATATCTAAAGCTTCTAAGCCGAGATTTTTGTACCCATTATCGAATAGTCTTTGAAGCAGTGATTTAGTAAAAGCTCTATGCATGGAATTATGATGCGCTTCATTAATCATCACCACCTGATTTTTCTGAGCCTCTTGAATAATATATTCCGTTGCATTTACAACAGAATATTTTGAATTGATAGAATCAATTTCTGATTTTGTGTAATTCCTATCTTGAGTTGGCATTCCCATATCCCAGTGAATTAAGGCATTTTTATAATCTCCTTTTTTAGCAAAGTCAGCAGCTGAAATTTGATATTTCCACGGAATAGTATCCGTTAGTATTTGCTCTTCTATTTCAGAAGAAAATTTATAGTCTGTGGAAAAATCAATTTGTTGAATTTCTCTTTCTGTACAGGAAACCAATAAATAAATGCTTATTAATAGTGCGATTGATTGTTTCATAATTTTGTAAACTTTAAGCTTTTTCACTTTTAAATCCATCGAAAAATAATTTACAATCTAACCAAAAAATTAGTTATTTTAAAATGGTCAAAAAAATAGCGTCAGTTTCCCAACGCTATTTTTAATATTTTATTTACAAATGGCGCAAGCAACAATAGCGCAAGCGTCTACTTGTGCTAAAGTTTTATTTCCTACTATAATTCGGTGCTTCTCTCGTTACATGCACATCATGCGGATGACTTTCGGCTACTCCTGCTGCGGTGATTTTTACAAATTTCGCTTCTTTCAATTGTTCAAGGTTTCCTGCTCCGCAATATCCCATTCCAGCTTTTAGCCCGCCTATCATTTGGTGCAATACTTCAGAAACCAATCCTTTAAAAGGAACTCTACCAGTAATTCCTTCTGGCACTAATTTTTTGATATCATCTTCTGCATCCTGAAAATAACGATCTTTACTTCCCATATTCATAGCTTCTACAGAACCCATGCCTCGGTAAGATTTGAATTTTCTTCCTTCAAATAAAATCATTTCGCCTGGTGCTTCTTCTGTTCCCGCTAAAAGCGAACCAATCATGACGCTATCAGCACCACCGGCTAAAGCTTTCACTATATCACCGGAAAAACGAATACCGCCATCGGCAATAATTGGAACTCCAGTATCTTTTATAGCTTTATAAGTTTCATAAACTGCTGATAATTGCGGTGCTCCCACTCCAGCTACTACTCTTGTGGTACAAATACTTCCTGGACCAACACCCACTTTTACGGCATCTGCTCCAGCTGCCACCAATGCTTTGGCTGCTTCTGGTGTAGCAATATTTCCTACTATCATTTCCAAATCAGGATATGCCTTTTTGATTCGGGTTGCGGTATCAATCACTCCTTTACTGTGCCCGTGAGCAGTATCAATGGTCACCACGTCTACTCCGGCCTTCACCAAGGCATCAATTCTCTCTTCGATGTCTCCTGTAACTCCAACTGCTGCGCCTACTCTCAGCCTTCCGAATTCATCTTTACAAGCATTGGGTTTATCTCTTTTTTTAAGGATATCTTTATAAGTAATCAAGCCCATTAAAATTCCCGATTTATTAATGATCGGCAATTTCTCGATTTTGTGCTCCTGCAATACTTCTTCAGCACCTTCCAAATTAATGCCCTCTTCTGCGGTAATTAAATTACCGCTGGTCATTACTTTTTCTACCGATACTTTTCCGTCTTTCTGGAATCTTAAATCACGGTTGGTCACAATGCCTAATAATTTCTTATCGGAATCTACTACCGGAATACCTCCGATTTTATTTTCCCTCATAATTTTTAAAGCATCTCCTACTGTGCTGTCGATATGCAAAGTGATAGGATCTAAAATCATCCCACTTTGAGACCGCTTCACTTTTCTAACCTCCATCGCTTGTTGCTCAATGGTCATATTTTTATGAATAAATCCAAGACCACCTTCTAATGCAATAGCAATAGCCAAATGATGTTCCGTTACAGTATCCATCGCAGAGGAAACCAAAGGAATGTTAAGCGTTATATTTCTGGTTAATTTTGTGGAAGTGTCAGTGTCTCTCGGTAAAACTTCTGAATATCCAGGAAGCAATAATACGTCATCGTATGTTAAAGCCTCGTAAACGAATTTGGATGTGTCTAAGCTCATAATGCAAATAATTAGCTGTGATTATTTGCAGGGCAAAAGTACGAACATACTTTCATTATCGGAAATTTGTTGTTAATATTATTTTCTTAAGTGTCCATAAATTTTATCTATATGAGTTTACCGCTTTTATTACTTCTTTCGGCAGTTATTCTGATAGTAGCTTATTTCACTTATGGTCGATTTATTAGTAGGAAATTTGATATTAAGAATGATAAACCTACTCCAGCTCATGCTCATTCAGATGGAGTAGATTATGTGCCTTCTAATAAACTGGTAGTTTTGGGTCATCATTTTGCCTCCATTGCAGGGGCTGGTCCTATAGTCGGACCCATTATAGCCGTTACTTTTGGTTGGATTCCAGCTGTTATCTGGATTTTAATTGGTGGAATTTTCTTTGGAGCTGTGCATGATGTGGGAAGTATGGTCGCTTCTTTGCGACATAAAGGAAAATCAATAGGCGTAATTATTCATCAATATATCGGAACAAGTGGAAAAAGACTTTTTTTAATTTTTAGTTTTTCCACCTTAATTCTCATCATTGCTGTTTTTGCGGATATCATCGCCAAAACTTTTGTGAAAAATCCTGGAGTGGCTTCCACTTCTGCTTTCTTTATTTTGCTAGCTGTGGTTTTCGGTTTTTTCAATAGAAAATTCGCTCACAAAAAATCAGCCTTTGTTTGGCTTTCCATCATTGGAGTTTTCTTGATGTATTATTTTGTGATTCTTGGAAACAACATACCTTTTGAACTCAATTATGTTTTTTGGGTAGGATTATTACTGGCTTATGCATTTGTGGCATCGGTTACCCCCATGTCGGTTTTACTTCAACCCAGAGATTATCTTAGCAGCTTTTTATTATACGGTTTAATTTTATTGGCAATTGTGGGTGTAGTAGTAGCCAATCCTGAAGTAAAAATGGACAATGACATTATATTCAAAAGTGAAGATATTGGCTATTTATTTCCAGTGTTATTTATAACCGTGGCTTGCGGTGCCATTAGTGGGTTTCATTCTTTGGTAGCTTCAGGTACCACTTCCAAACAACTCAATAAAGAAAGCGATGCAAAAGTGGTGGGCTATGGTGGAATGTTGATTGAATCATTTTTGGCTATAATTTCTGTTTGTGCTGTGATGGTGATTAGCAGAACCGATTATGCCAGCAGCTTAAATGCGGATGGGCCCGTCAATATGTTTGCCGATGGAATGGGTTTTGTAATTTCATCATTGGGAATTGAAGAAGGCTTGGCCGTGAATTTTGTGGCGCTTACGATTTCAGCTTTTGCTTTAACGACTTTAGATACTTGCACACGCTTGGCGAGATTTACTTTTCAGGAATTTTTTGAGGAAACCGAAAATCAAAAAGTTCGAGACATTACTCAAAATAGATTTTTATCTACCACAGTAGTGGTGGTTTTATCTTCTCTTTTTTTATTATCTGGCGAATTCACTACACTTTGGCCAATCTTCGGGTCTGCCAATCAATTGCTAGCTGCATTGGCATTATTGGCCGTGTCGGTTTGGATGATAAAATCGGGCAAGAAAGCGGGTTTTTTGTTAATCCCGATGTTTTTCATGTTTGTTGTTACGCTTAGTTCATTATTTGTTTTGGCTTTTCAGAATTTTGAAAAAGGCATTTACAGCATTTCTATAATTGCAGGATTATTATTTGTTCTGGCAATTGTATTGCTTGTATTAGCTAAAAGATGTTTAAAAAAGGAGGATGAGGCTTTAAATGTTTAGCATGAGCTTCAGTGTTAGTACAATTTCTTTACTCTTCTTTTTCCTCATCATAAACAATATTGATTATCCAGTTATAGTCTTTTTCCAAAATTGCTAATTTTGTCCAAGCATCTTCTGAAGGGGGCCCTACTATTTCATCAAAAGTTATATTACCTATACTTATATACCCATTGATCCTGCCACTTGCTATTACTGAGTTATAGATAGGTGTAATAATTTCATCTAAATCTGCTGTTGATATTTGATTAGGCCCATCCATATCTAATAAGATGACTACATTATTATTTTTAAATTTGATCGTCTTCAGAGGGTGGCAAACCGAAACATCAATTTCCGTCAGTTTTGGATTATTTAAAAAGTTCAAAACCTCTGGACAATCGCTGAATCCATTTCGATAACTCTCTAAATTTGGTAAGTGCCAAAGGTTGATTTCCTTAATGGGGCCGTCACCATAATAGGAAGTAAAACCTGTAATTTTATCAATATCCCCGGTGATACTGACAAAATACTCTGAATTATCACCATATTTATGAGCAAAACTTGCTCCGTAGGAATTTGATGTTTTGGTTTCAATTTGGCCATTTCCCCAATCAATAGTAAGCTCACCCTGATAGTTAAGTGTAAATTGAAAATCGAACTCAGCCTCATCGTCCCCATATGAATTAGGTAATGCAATAAAAGTTAATGCAGGCTCTAATTGGATGTTGAGCAGGCCGTTTTCGTGAAGATTGAATAGGCTTTCAATGGTAAAAGTTTCGCTGTACTTAGCATATCCCTTTTTAATGAGCAACAAGGTAAATTCTTCGTTTCCAAGATTGGAAAGGGCTACAGTGTTGATTTCGGGTTTTGCGGTGAAGCTCTTAATAGTATCTTCATTATGAATGATATATCCTTTTGCATAGGTTAAACTACTACCTTTTGAATCAAATTTAAAAACGCTCAAAAAGAAAAAGTCTGTGACTGTAAATGGAAAGGATACGTAACCGATATCATCGGGAAGCAACAGGGACACATTGATGACCTCTAGTGGCAACTGAAGCGAACTACTTTCCGCTATTTCAAAATGAAGAGGCAGGGAATTACCCACTAAATCAGCTTTAGGTGATTCTGACATTGGCGTTGCATAGAGCACTTCATCTTCAGGGCTGATTACCATGAATTTTGTTAAGGAGTACTCACCCACACTTACCTCTAGAGCTTCGCTTACATAATTCCCATTGAATGATAAAATTTCTATAGTTTCATCTTCAAGCACTGGTTCCCCTTCTACTGTTTCTATACTAATATGCAAATAGGACCCGGCCGGTATGGCTAGAACTTGGCGCGACTGACCATTTTCATTGCTTAGGGATAAGTTAAAATTAACTTTCCCTATCAGGTCATCTTTTACATTTTCTGGTTCAGGGCTGCAGCCTATTAATAGCAGAGCAGCGAAAAGTACTGCGGTTGATAACGTTTTCATATTATTTTAAATTAAGGTTCATTAGCCTTAACGGAAGAAATACTTTTTTGTACTTTTTTAATAGAACTATTATTATTTATCGGAAAAGATCTACACTGATTGGATTTAATAGTGTTTTTGGCTATTAATAAGAAAAATGATTTGCTTAATTTTTTCTTTTATAGGTAATTAGAAATCTGGGTGGGTTGATAAAAATATCTAATGAAATGATTTCAAATTAGGTATGTAATCTGTTGAAAAGTTTTAAACCATGAAATTTTGAAGAATGGAGATATTAAACTTATAAGTAGTTATTGATTCACAAAATCACCTCTAAGATTTCGAAATCTTTTTCGCGCTTCGGCAACAAAAATGCTACCCGGATAATCTGTTAGTAATTGTTGGTAATATTCTTGGGCTTTTGCAGGGTCTTCAATTAATTCTTCATAGATCAATGCCATTTCAAAAAGAGCATCATCAGTTAAAATACCATAAGGCATATCAAAAACTATTTGATTCAATAACTCAACCGCTTCCACGTATTTCCCTTGTTCTTTATTCATTTTTGATTTTAACCATAGAAATTCATCAAGAATTGGATGTTCTTCATATTCTCTGATTAATGAATCAAGTGTTTGATTGGCTTTTTGTTTCTTGTTCTGATAAAGCATTAAATCCACATCCGCATAGGCGCGAAGCGCCTTTTGCGTACTATCGAGTATCGTATTATTTTTTATCAAAATACTTAGATCCATTGCGTCATTGGCAATTTCACGTCTCGTTGCTTTTTTCAAAATATCTAGATGTTCTTGAGCTAATTCGAACTGTCCTCTGTAAAAAGAAAGCTTTGCATTTTTCAATTTAGCTTCTTCCCCTAAATTTTGATTTTTATGGCTTTTCTCAACTTGGTAATAAAGCAAAACGGATTCCCAAGGTTCTTCCTTAATAATATATATATCTCCTAAGTTCAATTTTGCTTTGGCAATAAGATTTTGCTCAGCATTGGGATAATTAATAATTTTCTTTAGCATTTCAACTGCTTTATCGGTTTCATCTAGATAAAGAGCATGAAGCAAAGCTTTTTGTCGATAGGCTTCCAAAGTATAATTTGATAATCCAATTTGATCAATTAAATCTTGATATGAAACAGTTAAATTTCTTATGGCGGAAGTATCTATTGGGAAATGATTTTTGATTTTCATTTCCTGCGTTTTTATCAATTGCTGTTTTGCTTGGATGAAATTTTTGGAGTTAGGAAAATTATCAACAATATAGGAAAATATCATTTCTGCTATATCATATTCTTTGTTTTCAAATGCCAACTGACCAATTTCCATACTATTCTCTCCTTCTAGTTGATTTCTTTTATCAATTGCCCTAGCTTGAATAAATGCAGCATAGAAATTTTCAAGCTGTAGATTTGCCCAAATTAAAAGATCACCGTATAAATCTTTATCATCATTTTTTTGCATATTTTCCATCACCATTGCTACAAAAGATTCCAGCTCATCTCTTTCCTTTAAAGACATTTGAAGCATATTCTTGACATATCTTAAATTACCGGGTCGTTCTTTAGCATATGTTAAGTATTCTCTAACCATTTTATCTTTCTGGTTATTATACCTATAAAGTGTAGCAAGCTGAATAGCAAATGCATTTGGATCTTGCATTCTTTCCCTTGCAGATAAATACAATCGCTCCGCAAATCTTCTGTGTTGTTTATTAATAAAAAATTGAGCTGCTGATCTGAGATAACCCAAATTTTGAAGCACTTTTTCTTCTACTTCTTCATAATATTTTTCTGCCGTGGAACTATCATTAACGGTTATATAATAATCGATTATATCCACATCATATTTAATATTGCTTGATGACCATCGCCTAACTTTTTTTAGATATTTTTCTGTCTCCTTATTAAGTTGTTTGGTATATAAAATTTCTAAATAGTTATTGTGAATAAATGAGATGTTTTGCGGGTCGTCAGCCAACTCTCTATAAATTGTTATGGCTTTATCCAATTCACCTTTTTGATAATAAGCATTAGCCAAAGAAATTTTTTGATTGCTTTGAGAAAATGCCAATAACGACATAAAGAAAAAATATGTAAAAAATATAATTCTCATTTCAATTCATTTAGATATCCACTTTCTCCACACACATAATAATATATTATTTAACTATATATAAACTATTATCTATTGTTAAGGCTGTGGATATGTGGATAAAACCTCATTCATTACTTCACTTTTATTTAAACTTAAATAAATGTGCATTACTTTTAACGTTGTTAACTTATAATCAATTGAAATTTAATCAATTAACAATCTAAGCTCTTTATGTTAATAAGTATTCCATCTTTTTATTTTTTATTTTCTCTGTGGATTAAGTTGTCGATACTTTAGACTTATCCTAAGTTATGCTCAGACTTTTGTTACTTAGCTAAGGATGTTACTAATTGATGTTAGTGAATGTTTATAAATCACTAGTTTCTTCACCTTCATCCACATCGTTATCCACACTAAAATCAAAGTTTTTATCTATCACTTCCCAGTTCGCTTTAACTGTTATTAATTCATCTAGATAGTAAATATTTTCAGCTGGCTTTAATGTTAGTGGATTACCAGCATCCCATATACCGTTTCCATTTTCATCTTCTATTAACCTTATTCGATAATTGCCAGGTTCTACATAATTAAATTGAAATTCATTTTGATTTACTAGCGTGTCTTTAAGTACATACTTTTCAGATATAAGTTGAATAATAAAATCTGATTCCATATTGATTACCTTTCCTTTTATTATTCCGTAATCTTCTGGTTTTTTAAAACTTAGTTTAGTGGTATTTTGAGAAGTAGAATCTTCTTCTATTCCAATGAATGATCCTTGTCCAATATATATTTTTAGATCATATGAACTTATATTTTGATTGGAATTTGAATTTCCACGTGAAACATTTGAGTCATTTGGTAAAGAAGATTCAGGAGATTCATTTTTTGTTTTTTTGTTTTGAACTCCTTTTCTATCTATTCCTTTTTGATTAAGTAATGAGTCTTTATCTGCTATGTCAATACTGTCCTTACGGAGATTTATACTATCAGAGAAACTTTGTACGGAGTCTTTGTAATTTTGTATGCTGTCTGATATTGATTTAAGACTGTCAATTATTTCATTAATATCTGTTTGATTAAGGATCGTATTCAGATTTATTTCTTTTCTATTAAAACTGAAACTGATCTCTTCCTTTGTAAATTTTTTAATTGGTATTGTATCTATTCTTAATTGAATTGAATCATAATTAATATCTTTAACAGGTTTACTGAAAGTATATTTAAATTCTTGTGGACCAGTTAGTATTTTCCCATTTGGTGTATTCGTAATTTTGATATCGTCATTTGTTATTCTACTTTCTCTTGTCATGAAATAAATTGTATCAAGTCGACTATGATTAATAGAATCCTTTACTTCCATGAATAATTTTATTGAATCTGTTTCATAACCTAATTCAGGAAAATTTTCTTTATAAATTTTTATGTATTTGGAATCTTCCACATCATTTGCATATATATGTTGGCTACTATCTTGTGGATTTGTAATGAAATAGTTTGCTATTCCTTTATTATATTGAATTATAAAATCCTTACCAACAGGGCTGTACTTTTTTAATTTTAATGTGTCTTCGTTTCTTTGATAAGTTGAAATGGATAATGATGGTAAACTATCGTATAGATTTAAAGTATCAGGATGGAAACCAAATGCTTCAGACTCAGAGTTATTGATTAAATTATCATTCTTGTCTTCAAACGCATATAAAAGATAATTACCTGCCTTCAAATTTTGCATCTTGAAAGTTCCTTCTTCATTTGTTGTAGTAAAATAAACAGGCTTTCCTTGTCTTAAGTTAGCAGTATCTGCTTTAGCGTCATAAAGACCAACCACAAAGGAGTTGGCGGGTTCTTGATTCATCAGCTGAGTTACATTTCCTTCAACTGTTAGTGAATCAAGATAACTCCCAGTACTAAATGCAATTATAGGACTTTCCCATAAGTTACCTTCAGTTATATCTTTTAAAGCTTTTCTAAAATTGAATGTATATGTAGTTGAATCTTTTAATGGCTCATTCAATTTTATAATTAATTCTTGTTTCTTTAGTGTTGATTCAAATTTAATATCTTCTCTAGGAGTGATGATCAATTCTTGATTAAGTTGTTCAAGTTTCATCCATTCATTAAAGTAAAGTTTTATTTCTTTTCCTTTAAAGTTTATAGATTGATCTTTCGGATTAGATTCATATAGAATAGGTGCTTTTTCATCCTTTTCCCCTCCTGTTGGGCTCTGCACAGTTGCACATGCATAAACTATAATAAGAATGAATAGTAAGGATAGGTATTTTCTAATCATTTTTTGATGATATAAATTAAACTTGAGTAATTATTTTTGTTTAAATTAGCATAACTATTTGATTTATAACCAGTTATGAAAGAATTTAAAAATTTATTTTTATTGAATTTATATTTATTACTTAAAAGACTGACATAATAGGAATCCAATTTCATAGGATATATCTTTTTAATCTTAAGCCCATGTTTTAGCATAAGTGTATTCATTGTATCCTGACTAAAATGGTATAAATGACGTGGGACATCATATGCAGCCCATTCTTCTTCAAACACTTTCTGTTCGTAACTTTCTATATTAGGAACAGCAATTACGATTTTTCCTTTTTCTTTGAGAATCGTCTTTAGAATCTTGATTGTTTCATTTAAATTATGGATATGTTCTAATACATGCCAAAGTGTAATTACATCAAACTTCTTATTCTTTAATTTTAATTCTTCAATACTTTCCTGGACTTTGCCTTTAGTGTTAGCAATTTCTCTAGCAGAATCGTTTGGTTCTATACCATACGTTTTCCAACCATTCTTCTGCATTGTTTCAAGAAAATATCCTGTACCACAACCATAATCTAGTAATCTTCCTTTTTTATCTTTTGTTATTGAATTGATCAATTTTCTTTTTGAAGCTAATGCATATTTTCTAGCTACTTTATATATAAAGTTTATAGGAGAATTAGCTTTATCAGAATGTGATATATATTCATCCGATTGATAATATTTAGCTATTTCTTCTTCGTTAGGTCTTGGATTAGTAAATTGAAAATTGCAATTATCACAAATCATTATGTTAAAGCTTTCTTGACTTACAGAATGATCCTTTATTACCTTATGATTTTTTAAATTGGAAGCACTACAAACAGGGCATTCGCTAAGTTTTTCGTACATATTTATCTACCTAAATAAACCATTAAAATTGAAATATCTGCTGGAGTTACTCCACTTATTCTAGAAGCTTGTCCTAATGTTTGTGGCCTAACTTTTCTAAGCTTTTCTTTTGCCTCAGCTGATAATGCTGGAATTTGATTGAAGTCTAAAGAATCTTTAATTTTTAGATCTTCAAGATTCTTCATTTTTTCTATCATTTGATTTTCCTTTTCTATATAGCTTTCATACTTGATATGAATTTCAGAAGCTTCAATTACCTCTTTGCTATATCCATTTATCATTTGATTTAAATCCTCTTCTATTTGTTGTAATTCTTTAAAGCTTATTTCTGGCCTTTTTAATATGCTATATGCATTGGTCTTTTCTTTGATAGGAGATGAATTTACTTTACTTAAATTTTCATTAACAGTAGTTGGTTTAACTTTATGAGATTTTAAGTTGTCAATGAATGCATCTATTTGTGATTGTTTCTTTTCTACGTGCTTCATCCTTTCATCCGATGCTAGACCAATTTTGTTACCTAGCGGAGTTAATCTAACATCTGCATTATCTTGTCTCAGTAAAATTCTATGCTCAGCTCTAGAAGTAAACATTCGGTATGGTTCCTCAGTACCTTTATTAATTAAGTCATCAATTAGTACTCCGATGTATGCTTCAGATCTACTTAATATAAATGGATCCTTTTCATTAATTTTCAAATGAGCATTTATTCCTGCCATCAATCCTTGACAGGCAGCTTCTTCATAACCAGTAGTTCCGTTTATTTGACCAGCAAAATATAAGTTTTCGACTAATTTTGTTTCAAGAGTGGTCTTTAATTGAGTTGGTGGGAAGAAGTCATATTCAATTGCATAACCAGGACGAAACATTTTAACGTTTTTAAAACCTTCAATTTCTCTAATTGCTTTATGTTGAATATCTTCAGGAAGAGAAGTTGAGAATCCATTGACATAGACTTCTACTGTATCCCAGCCTTCAGGTTCTACAAATATTTGATGCCTGCTTCTCTCAGCAAATCTATTTATTTTATCTTCAATAGAAGGACAATATCTCGGACCTAAACCTTGAATTCTGCCATTGAACATGGGAGATTTTTCAAAGCCTTCTTCCAATATTTCATGCACTAGAGGGTTTGTATATGTGATGTGACAACTTCTTTGCCTCTCCAAAACTTTAGTCTCATTTGAGAAGGAGAATTTTTCAGGATGCTCATCCCCTTTTTGTTCTTCTATATTTCTGTAATCGATAGATCTTCCGTCTACTCTTGGTGGAGTACCGGTTTTCATTCTACCTGACTCAAAGCCTAATTCTTCTAATTGTTCGGTTATACCTTTAGAGGCTCTTTCCGCAGATCTTCCACCACCGAATTGTTTCTCCCCTATATGTATCAAACCATTAAGGAATGTTCCATTGGTTAAGACTACAGATTTAGCCTTTATCTTCAAACCCATGCTAGTTTCAATGCCCACTACCTTATGGTTTTCTACTATTATTCCAGAAACCATTTCCTGCCAAAAATCGAGATTTGGAATTCTTTCGAGTTGTAATCTCCACTCTTCAGCAAATCGCATTCTATCGTTTTGTGTCCTAGGACTCCACATTGCAGGGCCCTTAGACTTATTCAGCATTCTAAACTGAATCATAGATTTGTCTGAAATGATCCCTGAATATCCGCCTAAGGCATCGATTTCTCTAACTATTTGCCCTTTTGCAACACCACCTACGGCTGGATTGCAAGACATTTGTGCTATGGTATTCATATTCATGGTGGCTAGTAAAACCTTCGAACCCATATTTGCAGCCACAGCCGCTGCTTCGCAACCTGCGTGCCCTCCTCCTACTACAATTAAATCGTAATCTTGAAACATATTAATGTTTTATTATTGAGTGTTCCACGTGGAACATTTCATATTTGTATTTCCTTTTTTATTAAGTGTTCCACGTGGAACACATAAATATCTATAATAATTCTATTGCTTTATCTTCAGCTAATCTCATTTCCTTTTTTTCTTCATCGGTTTTATCTTTGAAACCAATCAAGTGTAACAATCCGTGTGCCATAACTCTTGCTAGTTCTTCTAAGAATTTTGAATTTAAGTTATTGGCGTTTTCTTTGACTCTCTCTATGCTGATGAAAATATCAGATTCTATATTGTGACTTTCGTCAGCTTCTTCTTGCAAATCAAAAGTGATTATATCAGTATAAGTATCATGATCTAAGTATTCTAAATTGATCTTATGCAAGAAGTCATCTGAACAAAATATGTAATTCAGTTCTAAAATCTCATAATTATAGTGGTTTGCTAGCCTATTAAGCCAAGCTTTATGTTTTTTTAGTTTCCTTAAATCAAACTGGCAATCCTCTTTAAAAAAGTAAATGTTATCCATTAATTAATGTAGAAGCTTAATTTTACTTTTTTACCATCATCTTCAAAGGTAAGTTCATCGCTTAATGCTTTCATTAGGAATATTCCTCTTCCACCAGGCTTGTCAATGTTTTCTGGCGCTGTTGGGTCAGGAAGTGAGTTGTAATCAAAGCCTTTGCCTTCGTCTGAAATATTAAAGACAATAGAGTTGTTTTCCATATTTAATGTTAGAAAAACATTTTTATCCTTATTGCCTTCGTTGCCATGGATAATAGCATTATTGACAGACTCAGTTACAGCAATCATAATGTTGCCATAAATGTCATCATTTAACTCAAACTTCTCTTTGGCATTGTCAATAAAGCTCTCAACTATTCTGATGTTCTCACTAAGAGACGGAATACTTATACTGATTTCACTCATCGTATTAGGTTTTCTTTAGATTTTAATCGATTATAATACTTATTAATTTCATTCTTGTAATAGGGAGTGAAATTGGGCGGTACATTTCTTAACTGCTCAATTTCTTTTTCTTTCTCTTTTATATACTCTTCAAAAGCATTTGGGATTCGCTCTCTCTCATATTCTGTAGCGGTTTCTCCTTTTCTTTCATCCTTTTCTTCTTGTTCTTCTCTTGCCTTTTCTGATTCTAACAATCTTGTTACAATCTTTTGTTGTCGTTCTATTAACCTGCGATCTAGTCTTTTATTTACCAAATCTTCCTCAATTTTCTCCATTTCCTCTGAAATATCGCCAGCATTCCCTCCATTTTCTTTTCCGCTTTCTTCCCCGTCCTTGCCTAATTGCTTCTCAAGCTCTTCCATCATTTTTCTGATCTTGGCTTGTTCTCCTGCTAATTCACCAAGTTTCTCAGAAAATTGTCTACCCTCCTTTTGTCCTTGGCTAAGTTCTTTGGTTTTTTGATTAAGGGACTTCTGCATTTCTGAGAGACTTGGGGTTTGTTGGTTTCCTTGTGATTGTTGCCCCATTCCCATGGAAGACTGCATTTGCATTTGCATCTGTTCTAAAACATCATCTAACATGAGCGCAAGATTATTCATGGATGTCATGGCAAATTGTTGCTCTCCAATGGCCTTTCCATTTTCTCGTTCTCTTAAAGCATCTATACTGCTTTGCATAGATTCATTCATCTTACCCATTTCTTTCGTGATAAAAGACTCCAGTTGAAATACTCGTTGAGCTAAAGCAGTTAAACTATCTTCAATGATTTTAGCATCATCTTTCATAGCTAGTTGCTTTTCTGATAATGTAATAAAGCGAGGATCGCTCGGATTTACTTTCTTAAAGTTATTCATCAATTCTTCTTGTCTAAAAGAGAGTTTCAATAAATTGTCTACTATATCTTTTAAATCGTCTATGTTTTCTTGCAGCATCTCCATTTCCATGCCCATTTCCATAGAAGAGAGCATTTCAGACATTTTTTTCATCTCTTCAGATGATTTCTTTTGTTGCTCACTAGCTCCGCTTTTATTATTTTCTTGTATTTCTTGTAAGCTATTTTGCTGTTTTAAATCAATTTCAGATTCTTGCTCTTTAGTGTCGTTTAATGGGTTTGGTTGTTTTAAAGACTGATTTCGTTTTTCTATTTCTCTAAGTTCTTTTTGTATTTTCTCGAATTCTTCATTGACCTTTTTCTGCTCTTCTAAAGCTTTTTGTCTTTCCTCTTCTGAAGAAAACTCACCATATTCTTTATTATCTGACTCACTTTCATTGGAATTTGATTCCTCCTTTTCTTCAGAATCAGTATTTTTCTCTTCTGAAGTATTTTCTTCAGCTAATTCTTTTTGCTCCTTTTCTAATTTTTTTAGACTCTCCCCTACTTGCTTCATGTCGTACTGAATCTCCATTCTTTTAAATAGCTCCATCATACGTTCCATTTCCTTAAGCTTATTCTTTTCTTGTTTTTTAAGGTCTTCTACAGATTTTCTAAATTCATCAGATTGGTCTTGCTCTTCTAAAAGGGATTTGATTTTTTCCATCAGCTCCTCATTCTCATCTTGGAGCATTTCTTCCATTAAACTTTCCAATTGCTCGGATTTTTCCTTCAAATCTGGATCATTTTTGTTAAACCGATCTCTCTTAGCTTGGTTCTTTTCTAATTCTCTTTTAATATCTTCAAGTTGTTTCTTTCTTCTTTCTTGTTCTTTTAGTATCTCCTCTAATAGCTTTTTATCTTCCCAGTTTAAATTTCTTTTGCTTTTAAGAATTTGTTCTAGTTCTTCTAGTTTTTGATTTGATCTTTCAGAAGACTTAATACTCATATCTAGTTGATCTTCAGTGTTTTGTCTTGTATTTTTTATTTCCTCTTCTACTTCAGATTCATTGGGTAATTCAAATCGAAAGGTTGCGCTTTTTGAAGTTTTAGCCCCATTGAAACCATCATTGTCTGCAACTTGTACATAGTATTCTAGAATACTCCCTTCTTCGTTTAACAAAGAATCTACTTCCCAAACTTTGAAATATTTCTGATTTCTGGCATCTGAATTAAAAGAAATTGGAATTCTTCCTGTTTGTTGAATTTGATTGCCTTTCCTTTTGGTATAAATCAAATTTAAACGAGAAAAACCATAATCATCACTTATTTCCCCAGCTATTGCTACTTGACGGAAATATATGCTGTCATTAATAGGTTGTAAATTTATCTCAGGGTATTTATCTTTAATTACTTCAATTGAATAGTCAATTTTTTGAATATATGAAGCTTTGTCATTAAATAAATTCAATTTATAATAACTTGATTCTGTCAGACTTTTTTGAAGTCTAAAGGTATTTTTACTAGCCTTTTCAAATAAAAGACTGTCGTTTAATAATTCAATACTGATTTTATCACTAGAAGCACTTTGGATTAGCCATTCTGCTTGGGTTCCTTCTGGAACAATCAAATTTCCAGAATTATTAATTCTTTCGGAAGTAGTGCCTATATAATCAGGATAATCTAAACTGATATTCATATTTTGAATTCTTGGCTTCTCAAATACTAACAATTCATATTGAGCAGAATTGAATCCGGCAGCTTCCAGTTGAAATTCCATATCCTTTTGAAGATTTTTCAAATTGAATTGGAAACGATTATTACTAAGCTTTTCAAACTTTTGCTTTACGCCATCTTTTTGAATGAATAATTCATTTGGTAATTCATCCCCGTTTAGTTCTGCCGTAAGCGTAAAATTTTCTCCTTTAAAAGCTTTTAATTCATTATTTTTAATTGAAAAGCTAAATGGAGCTTTTGGAATAAATTCCTCATTAAATTTAATGATCCTGTAACTTCCTTCTGTGATCATATAAGGGGCAAACATCAATATTAAGCCCACAATAATTGCTGGAATTACTACATAAGGCAAATAGTTAGCATTGGTGGATTTTATGCTAATGCTATCCTTAAAATTAAGAATGGAAATTTTTTCTGACTTTTGAATTATACTAGCCGCTATTAAACTGTTCTGCTGACTGCTCAATTCATTTAACTGAATGATATTCAGAAGCTTATCATCAATTTCTGGAAAGTATTTCCCAATTTGTTGGGCAGCTTGTTTATCACTTAATGCTTTGCCATTAGTGAGTAAATGATAAATGGGAATGAAAATGTATCGACTTATGAAATAGAGAAGAGTTATTCCAATAACACTAAAAACAATGGTTCTTGAAATACTGCTCATTTGCAATTTGTATTCAAGCCAGCTAGCAGTTAGGAGCACAAAAAGAAAAATAGCCAAGCTGATCAATAAACCTTTTATCAATTTATTGACATAGTATTTCCTTTTATACTCATTGAGTTTTTTAAGGATTTCAGCTATATGGTAATTTTCGCTCACTTTTCTTGTAACGTGAATTTGAAAACAATGATTTCCAATATTTTATGGATTTTATGATACATCCAATTCCACTTTAATTGGACAATGATCTGAATGTTTTACATGCTGTAAAATGTTGGCTGATTTTAATTGATTCTTCATGTTTTCTGTAATCATATGATAATCAATTCTCCAACCTTTGTTCCTGTCCCTAGCTGCTGAGCGATAACTCCACCAACTATATTGATCGGGTTCTTTATTTAAATGTCTAAATGTATCAATAAAGCCATCACTTAAAAAATCAGTCATCCACTCGCGTTCTTCTGGCAGAAATCCAGAACTGTTTTTGTTCCTTACCGGATCATGAATATCAATTGCCTGGTGGCAAATGTTATAATCACCGCATATTAAAAGTTTGGGAATATCTTTCTTTAAATCTTGAACATAGTTTTTGAAATCGGCTAGCCATTTCATTTTAAAATCTTGTCGTGGGTCACCGCTTGATCCGCTAGGCATATAAGTGTTCAGTACGGAGAAATCTTCAAAATCTGCTCTTATAACTCTTCCTTCTCTGTCGTAAATATCCATATTACAACCTATCTCTACATTTTGCGGCTTTACTTTCGTAAAAATACCAACTCCGCTATATCCTTTTTTCTCTGCCGAATGCCAGTGGATATGGTACCCTAAATTTTCAAAAACAGAAAGATCTACATCAGATTGATTAGCTTTTAGTTCTTGCAAACAAAGAACATCAGGGTTTTCCTCTTCCAGCCATTGGCTTAGCCCTTTTCGCTCTGCTGCCCGGATTCCATTTACGTTATAAGAAATGATTTTCATAATCTATAAAGATAAAACAATTTTTATAAGCCTATTTCTTCCTCAAAATAATCAATTACATGCATTTTAAGTAATTTTTCTTGTTCCAACAGATCAAAATGAGGAAGCGGCTTCACCAATTTCCAATGTGGCCAGCCCGCTTCATCAACTCCTTCCAATTCGTAAAAACCAGAAAGGCTTAATACTTTGCAAATTGCAATATGCATTAAGTCTTGTTTTTCTTCCTTGCTGAAAGTGTGAGGACCTTTGCCCAGTTCCTGCACCCCAATCAAAAACAGCACAGCATTCATATCCTTTGGCTTTTTGCCTAAAGCATCTTTAAGCTGCAGCCTTAATGCTTGCCATTTTCTTTCGAGTTCAAGATCTTTTTTAATCATTGCCGTTTTCTTTCAAATATTCCCAATATTCTACAGCTCTTCTCAAATGAGGAATAACAATAGTGCCACCAATTAAATTGGCTATCGAAAATATTTCAAATACTTGATCATCGTTCACTCCCAATTCAAAGCATTTGCCTAAATGGTAACGAACACAATCATCACACCTCAAAACCATGGAAGATGAAAGCCCTATCATTTCCTTGGTCTTTTTATCTACACTACCTTCTGCAAAAGCATTGGTATCAAGATTAAATATGCGCTTGAGAATTTTATTATTGCTCCCTACAATTTTATCATTCATTTTTGCGCGATACTCGTTGAACTCTTCTACTTTATTCATATATTAACCTATCAATCAATAAATAGTAAATTAACCTGCAAAGTTAGCCGTTGTGAAGCTACGAACCCAAAACTTTTACGTAATAGTGTCGGATTTTCTGTCATTATTTTTCCCTAACTACTGTGCTGCCTGTAATTTAACTCTCAGTAAGTCTGAAAATCTAGTTTGCAGCCATTGTTTATCCTCAATTCATCAAACTTTTATGCATAAAGATCAGCCAAATCAATTGCATAGACGCTTTTTTGAAATTCCTAATTTGAAATATGCCATGGCTTATGCCTGGTTTCAAAAGGGAAGCGTTATTCAGCAACTTTTACATCAGCTGAAATATGAGGGAAACGAAGCTATGGGTGTTTTGTTGGGCGAAATTTATGGAGATCAACTATTAGATTTTTATGCGGGAAAATGGGATCTGATTACCGCAGTTCCCATCCATATTAAAAAACATAGAAAAAGAGGTTTTAATCAAAGTCACAGAATAGCTGAAGGCTTGAGCCAAAAACTATCCATTCCATTTATGCCTTTATTAGAGAAATCAGTTCATAAAAAAAGCCAAACACGGAAGCACCGAATTCAACGATTTGAAAATGTTGATTCTACTTTTCATTTGAAAAAACCATCCACAAGCTTAAAAGGCAAAAGAATTTTACTTGTGGATGATGTTTTAACAACAGGCGCTACAGTTCAAGCTTGCAGTGTGCCGCTTCAAAAAGCTGGAGCTGAAATTTCTATTGTGACAATTGCAGCTACTAGAAATTAGATGACAAGAATTCCATTTGGACTTTAATTACTATTCATTAATAGCATCTAACATGGAAACCACATGATTACCCAATGAATTGGCCACTATCTTTTTATATTCTGTTGTATTAGTAAAGCCACCGTTTCTATTGAAAAATTCATTCATCACGGGCCCCCAATCACTATTTTTTGGCATAATAAAACCAAATTCTTCGCCTGTTTTATCACCTGCTGGATGTCTCTTAATATTTCTCGCATCCTCAATTGCTGATAGATAGGATGAGAAATCTAGATAGGTAAAATAATTATCATTTTGATTTACCATTTCATAGCATTCTTTAAATGAATTAACAGATTCGATTTTTAAAGAAGGAAATGAGCTAGCTTTTAATTCTTTAGCTCTTTTTTCATGTGTAGTTCCACTTTGAACAATTATAGTCATTCCACTAAATTCAGAGCCTATGTTATTAAAATCGCTTAGATCAGGAACAGCTTTATTGGTTAATAAAATAGATACATTGGAAAAGAATGAAGGGCTAAATTGAACCTCACTTTTTCTGGCTTGGGTAATGGTGACATCAGCTAATCCAAAAACACCACCTTTTCCGTTTTGAACACTATTGTAAAACTCGGAAAAATCCACCGCATCTTTGGGCTGATGTACATTTACTTTTAAATCTACATTATGTGTGTTTTCTACATATTCCACAAACTTATCCCATATTTTGATGCACAAACCATCTAATTCATTTCCGTTGTCATAGATAAATTTACCTGAGTAATTATAAGTAATAGTGACTTCCCCACTACCCTTAGATTTGGTGGCCTTCCAACTATCCCCTGATAGTTGAGCACTAGCCGTGATACTAATAAATATTGCTGCGAGTAGTAATATTAAATTTTTCATATCTGTCAGGTTTAAAAGATTATTCTGAATATTAATTATATTCAATTTAAACAATTCTATTTTTAACTAAAACAGATATTAAATTCTTTTTGTTCTATATATTGAAATTATCCGCTTTTTTGTGACTTAGAAAAATCTAATTTTATGTAAGTTATAAAGAGTTATTTCTATTTCAAAAAGGCAAATATTTTTCTTAAAAGAAATAAATATGACGTTGGTGTGTCAAAATGTTAAGATAGTCGAAATCACCTCTAATTTTAGATTGCGTGATTTTGATAGAAAGATAGCAGAAAAGAAATTATGATAATGTGAGCTCTACGGAATGATCTATTTAAGCTTTTCCATTATTAAATCTTGATGCTGGAGATAGAGCACCATATTTTCAAGCATAATATCTGCGCCTTCTTTACTTTCTAATTGATCCAAGACTTTTTCACAAACTTTATATAGAACTTGTCTATCACTAATTTGATGGGTATTGGCTACTTTTTTAATGAAACTTGCAATTTCATCTTCATTTAAAGATCCGTCAGGAAGCGTATTTAGTTTTTGAACTTCAGATTTTAAAGATTCCACTTCTGCCAAATTTGTTGGTTTTTTGCTAATGAAGTCCTTGCTATCACCCTCTTCTTGAGGCGATTGACTTTTCATAAATTCATTTAAATCTTTTAAGGTATCTTTTTTCTTAGCCATTTCAGTTAATTTAAATATGAGAAAGGATTGCTTTTGCAATAGGTAAAAATTCTTTTTCAGCTAAAATCGTACTGAAATTAGCAAAAATATTTTTTGCTGGTACTTTAACTTCTAAAATCTTTGCATCCAATTCAGATAAAGCTTCTTTAACAGTATCAATTTTAGTGGCAGAATGCACCCTGTTAGGTAAAACCAAAATCTTCAACTTTTTATTTTCATTCAAGGCAGGCTTAATATCTTCTACTGTTTGATAAGTCACCAACAAATCATTAGGTGTTAAACTAGTAGGCACAATGACTAAATCACTTTGGATGCTCAATCTTTTTATATGCTCATCAGTGGTTTTACCCGCACTGTCAACTATTATAAAATCAGGTTTTTTAGCTTTAATTTGCTCAATATCTTCCAGAACACGGTGATCTTCGGAACCAATAATTGGAAAAACAGCTGATTCTTTTGCTCCGGTTTTATACAATTCCATTTTTCTCAATGTATTGAGAGTATAATTGGTATCAGTTTCCAGCATCACCAGTTTATGTCCTAAACTGTGTAACATGGTGGCAAAATGAATAGCGCTGGTGGTTTTTCCAGTCCCGCCTTTTCTTGAGATAAATGAAATTATTTTCGTCATAGCAAAAATTGAATATCAATAAAAATACATAGCTGTAACCCTTTTTCCAAATGTAGGTTAAATTTGCAAAAAAGATAATCATAAAAATGTATAATACTGCGGAGATTAATAAGCTAATTCAAACAAGAAGATCAATTTATCCTGCTCAATATTCGGGAGAAAGAGTGGATGATAAAATCATTCAACAAATGTTGGAAAATGCTAATTGGGCACCCAACCATAAACATACCGAACCTTGGCGATTTATTGTTTTTACTGATAAAGGGCTTGATCAACTAGGTAAATTCCAAGCTGATATTTATAAAAAGGTAAGTACAGCTAAAGGTAATTTTGATGAATCCACTATGGAGAAATTAAGGAATAAACCACTTACGGCTTCTCATGTAATAGCTATTGGCATGAAAAGGGATGAAAAACAAAGTATTCCTGAAGTAGAAGAAGTTTCAGCCGTAGCAGCAGCAGTTCAAAATATGCAACTAACCGCAAGTGCTTATGGAGTTGGTTGTTATTGGGGATCAGGAGGAATTACTTATATGGAAGAGGCCAAAAAAGCTTTAGCTCTTGAAAAAGAAGATAAATTATTAGGCTTTTTATATGTAGGAATGCCCAAAGAAGGATTTTGGCCAGAAGGAAAACGCAACCCAATAAATGATAAAATTAATTGGGTTAGAGAGTAAACCACAAAGTAACAGCTTAGCCTGAATTTAACTTTGTGCATCTTAGTGAAAGCCTTTGTTAAACTCAGTGGTTAAAACAATAGTAGCCTTTGGCTACCTTTTGTTTTCTTTGAAGTGTTGATGTTACGTTGGTTTATTTAAAATTCCGCCATTTTCGTTTAACTTTGTTTTTTTAGAATAAAACTGATTCGAAATTCAATGTCTGAAAAGATAAAAGCATTAAAAGCTGAAATATCAACGGCAACAGCAAAAACTCAGGAAGAGTTAGAGGCTTATAGATTAAAATTTATAAGTCGCAAAAGTGTATTAGGTGATCTTTTTGCCGACATCAAAAATATAGCTCCGGAAGACCGAAAGGCTTATGGACAAGAAGTGAATGAAGTAAAGCAATTAGCAGAAGAAAAATTTCAAGAGCTGATTGCCGGATTGGAAAGTACTGATTCAGGAAGCAAATCTTCTGCTCCTATTGATTTGACACTTCCACCAAATATTAACTTAGGGACTGTTCATCCTTTGACTTATGTGCATAACCGCATAGTGGAGATTTTCCAAAAAATTGGCTTTAACGTAGCAGATGGTCCAGAAATAGAAGATGATTTCCATAATTTCACAGCTTTGAATTTCCCTGAAAATCACCCAGCTCGTGAAATGCAGGACACTTTCTTTATTGAAAGTAATCCAGATATAGCCTTGAGGACGCATACTTCTTCCGTGCAAATAAGGGTAATGGAAAACCAGAAACCTCCATTTAGAACATTGGCTCCTGGACGAGTTTATAGAAATGAAGCGATTTCAGCACGAGCTCATTGTTTCTTCCATCAAGTAGAAGGCTTTTTTGTAGATAAAAATGTGGGTTTGGTAGATTTGAAACAGACTTTATATTATTTCGCAAAAGAGCTTTTCGGACAAGACACTAAAGTTCGTTTTCGTCCTTCTTATTTTCCTTTTACTGAGCCAAGCGCAGAAATGGATATTTCTTGCAACATCTGTAAAGGGAAAGGCTGTAATATTTGTAAATATTCTGGTTGGGTAGAAATTTTAGGTTCAGGTATGATTGACCCAAATGTGCTAGAAAATTGCGGAATTGATTCAGAAGAATATACAGGCTTTGCATTTGGTATGGGAATTGAACGAATTGCTATGCTAAAATTTCAAGTAAATGATTTAAGGTTGTATTCCGAAAATGATGTTCGATTCTTGAATCAGTTTAAGCATTTGAGTTAATCAAAATCAATATTTAAAAAAGATTATGCAACTAAAAGACATCAAAAGTATAGGAATAGTTGGCGCAGGAACTATGGGTTCTGGAATTGCCCAAATGAGCGCTATGGCCGGTTATCAAACCATTATTTTTGATATTCAAGAGGATGCTTTAGATAAAGCCAAAACTGCCGTTAGCAAAAACCTGGAAAAAGGAATTGAAAAAGGCAAAGTAAGTCAGGAACAAAAAGAGGCTTGTCTTCAAAACATTAGTTTCATATCTAAACTGGAAGAGCTAAAAGCAGATGTCATCATTGAAGCGGTAGTGGAAAAACTACAGGTGAAAATTGATATTTTCAGTCAGCTCGAAAAAATCAATTCTGTAAAAACCATCTTAGCAACCAATACTTCTTCTATTCCTATCACGCAAATTGGCGCAGGACTTCAAAATCCTGAAAGATTGGTAGGCATGCATTTTTTTAATCCTGCTCATATAATGAAATTGGTAGAGGTTATTTCTGGAGCCGCTACAAATCCTGAAATTGCGGAAACTACCAAGGCTTTAGCTGAAAAAATGGGCAAAAAAGCCGTGATGGCAAAAGATTCGCCTGGTTTTATCGTTAACCGTGTGGCACGTCATTTTTACGTGGAATCCCTAAAAATAGCTGAAGAGAATGTAGCTGATTTCGAACAAATTGACAGATTAGTGGAAAGTTCGGGATTTAAAATGGGACCTTTTCGGTTAATGGATTTAATAGGTGTGGATACTAACTTTTCAGTAACCAAGTCTATGTTTGAATCATTTTACTATGACAGCAAATTCAGACCAAGTAGAATACAACAACAAAAAGTGGATGCCGGCCACCACGGAAGAAAAAGCGGCAAAGGATTTTATGACTATAATTAAGAAATTATCTTTTCTATTATTTTTTCCTCTAATAATGCTTTTAAGTTGTGCGGAAGAAAATCCAGAGGTCTATGTGGATGAGTTGCCATTACCCGATCCTTTTCAATTATCTCTTAATTTGGATTTAGTTAGCTATCAAAGTTTGCAGTTTGAAAAAAATGTGATTTTACCGGATGTCGGTTTAAAAGGAGTGATTGTAGTTAAAAGAGCAGAAAATGACTATGCGGCATTTGAAAGAACCTGTCCTTTTGAGCCTGAAAAAGACTGTTCCATTATTTCCATGAATGCAGGCCAACAATATTTGGAATGTGAATGCGGAAACTCTTTCTATAATTTAAGTGGTTACCCCACCAATAGTCCTTCCCCCAGAAAATTAAGGGAATATTATACTAGCCTTTCAGGAAGAAATTTATATATCGATAATACTATCACTAGAAGTGAGAATAGATAGTTATAATAGCTAAAAGTGAGTCGTTTGCTCAAGAATTTTAGGTCTAATGAGGACAGAGCACTAGCTGGAAAGCTCTCACCTTAAATCGTAAACCATACATATTCCGAGTGAAAAACATATAATTTCATATTCTCAGTATTTTTTAATCATAAATATATATTATTGCTTTTCTGTGAATCAACCTTAATTGAAGTATGAGTATTCTTAAGGCTCTATTATATACTATTCTGCTTTTTGTTATAGGGGTAATTTTATCAATTGGTTTTCAATCTGTAATCTCAATTTTAGATTTAAATCCAGAACATTTAATTCATTATAATTCTGTTGCCAGAATATTGATGAAAATATTACAATATTCTATTATTCTTTTTTTAGTCTTTAAACTGTGGTTTACGCCAAGCGATCTTTTAATAAAACTAAAGAAGATTAATTGGGAAACGCTACTCTTGATACTTATAATAAGTATCGGTTTTGAAATTTTCACTAAGATATTTTTAGATATAAAATTACTTATTAACACGTATGAACCTGAAACTATTAATCGTTCGGATTATAGATTTAAATATTTATGGACTTATGACTTAATACGTGCTGTAATTTTTGCGCCCATTTTAGAAGAATTATTTTTTAGGAAAATCTTATTCACAAGATTGTTAAAAAAACATTCATTTGGAGTGTCTGCAATTGTTTCTAGCGTACTTTTTGCCTTAATTCATATCCCGAATTGGCTAAACTTATTCCCAATATTTTTATTTGGTATTATTTCTTGCTGGATATATGTAAAAACAAAAAACATCCTATATCCAATTCTATTCCATTTTGCAGGAAATCTGATTGTTTCACTATCATCGTTTTACAGTCAACAAATATCCAGCTTCTTTCAGGAATTAAATTATAATTGGGTTTATGGGTTAATACTTATATTCGGAGTTGGAATAACTCTATTTGGATTAAGAAAACTAAAAAAAGCTCCCATAGATTAATTAGATTGATCGGCATGTGTTTTGAAAAGCGAACTGACTATTATTTTAGCCTTTTATCTTAAATCTCTAAGTCTTAAATCAGTACTTTCAATTCTTTCCATTAATTTTAAGCTATGGAAAAAATGAACTGGCTAAAATTACTGAACCCCAATCGACTAGGTCAAAGCACCAATACCAACCAATCTTCTGCACGCTCATTTTTTGAGCAGGATTATGACCGAATAATTTTTTCTCATCCATTCCGTAGGCTGCAAGATAAAACTCAGGTAGTTCCTTTACCCGAGGAAGATTTTGTGCATACAAGGCTTACCCACAGCTTGGAAGTCAGTAGTGTCGGAAGATCTTTGGGTAAAAAAGTAGGAGAATCCATAGTGGATAAATACCAGGAATTAAAAGAATCAGGCTTTTCATCTTTTGATTTTGGGGCAATTGTAGCAGCCGCTTCCTTAGCGCATGATATAGGAAACCCACCATTTGGTCATTCAGGTGAAGATGCCATTTCAGCATTTTTCAAAAACACGCCATTAGGCAAATGGATTCAATCTCAAGTTTCTGTAGAAGAATGGGAAGATTTAATAAATTTTGAAGGAAATGCTCAGGGCTTTCGCTTATTCAACAGACCCGATAATCAAGGTATAAAATTAACCTATAGCACTTTAGCGGCATTTAGTAAATATCCTCGAACCGCTCATCTTTTTGAAAAAGACAGCAGCAGAAAAAGCCAAAAAAAATATGGCTTCTTTCAAGCGGAAAAACAATATTTTGAAGAATTAGCTAATGAATTAGGCTTAATTCGTTTGTCTAATGAAATGAGCTGGGTTCGCCACCCGCTTACTTTTTTGGTGGAAGCTGCAGATGATATTTGTTATCATGTAATTGATTTGGAAGATGGTTGCCGATTAGGCTGGGTTCCTTATGAGCAAGCCCGTGATTTGCTGGCTAATGTATTGGGGGATTCATATCTGCCCGAAAAGCTAGAAAAAACGAAAGGCAAAAATGAAAAAATAGCCTATTTACGCGCATTATGTATCAATAAACTCATTAATGAATGTGCGGAAGTATTCATGGAAAATGAAGATGATATTTTGAGTGGAAAATTTGATTCCGCACTAATGAGCAAGGTTCCTTCAAAAAGGGTTTTGAGTAATATCATAGAAGTTTCCATTCAGAAAATCTATCGGTCTCATTTGGTATTGGAAACGGAAGTGGTAGGCCACAGAGTTTTAGAAGGCTTATTAGAAGAATTTCTCGGAGCAGCTATAGCCCAAAAAGGCATAGAGGAATCCAGCAAAAAAGATTTAACGGTTTTTAGATTATTGCCGGAGACCTATCAAGAATTGATTACTGATACAGCAAGCCTTTATGAAATCAGCTTGTTATGCATTGATTATATCAGCGGAATGACCGATCGATATGCCATTAATCTTTATAGAAAGCTAAAGGGCATTAGTTTGCCAGGAATGAAATAAATTAGGCTTTGTTTTGAAATTTTTGGTACCAATTATCCATTACTATGCTATGGGGTAATGTTAAAACCGATAGAAAAATAATGGTGAGGAAAAAGGGAGATATATTAAATTCAAAATAAGAAAAAGCAAAAAGTAAAAGAGAAGCACCAATTATGCTTATAGCTGAAAATGGAAGCAGTTCTTTTATGAATTTGCTAAAATCAAATTTCTTACGCTTTTGATCCAAAAACACATATTCTTGATAGAGCACTTTTAATGAATGCCAAATTGCAAAATAAAGTGCAAAAGCTAATAATGGTGGAATGGTGAAGAAAGCCAGATGTAGAAGCAGAAAAATCATCAGTTCTGTACCAAATCGGTTTTTGTTTTTTGTTTTTCCTATTAATAATAATACCATAAGTGTAATCGTAATTGCACTGCTTATCAGGAAAAAATATTTTAAATTATTAAGTGTAATTACTGAAGATGTTGCTGCAAAATGAGAGGTTTCTGAAAAGAATCCAATCAGTCTATCGTAATGATGAAAAAACAAACCGCTGATAATTGAACCTCCCCATGACAGATAAAGTAATTTTTTAATCGTACTTTTTTCTGGAATATTAACATCGCTAAACTGTGATTGTCCGAAATGATAAAAGGAGATTAAAAAGAATAAGGTTAAACTCAAATAAGGCATAAAAACCCATAACCCCACATAAACTCCTATGAGGCCAAGATAGAAGCTATAAAATTTGAATTGATCTTTTTTGGTCTGATGTTTTTTTCGAAGCAAAACATGATCGATAGCTCCATGGGGAATTCCTAAAAGAAAAATCATGGCTAAAGTAATTTGCAATTGGGTTTCAAATGCTAAGGTTTCTAACCAAGGGTAAATAGATATTAGAATTAGAGTGATAACGATATGTAAAAAATTGGTTTTAAGCATCTGAAATGATAAAACCTAAAATAGGTTAATTTGTTTTTTTGCTTACTCTACTTCCTTTATCAAAATACTTTTTCCATTCCAAATAACCTCATCTCCTTCTATTTTATTGATCATTTGTTGAGCTAAAGGAGTGATAGCGGAAATCATAAAAACATCCTCTTTTCCGTCAGAAACTTTACCATATGAGATAGATATAAAGTAATTAGCGGCTGACGTTTTAACAATCGAACCTAGTCCAATCTTTTCATGCTTCATACTAGGGTTTATTTTGCTCAAGGTTTCCAATTGTTGATTAAGGACGGACATTTGTGATTGCAATTTGCCCTTTTCCTGGTTCATCATTTCTCGACTCGTTTCATACTTATCGCCAGCAGAGCTTTTTGTTTCTGCTCCTAAAGAGGTTTTTAGATTTTCCATCTCTTGATCAATGGCTTCTTTCTTGGCAAATATCTCAGCTTTACACTTTTCGATTAGGTTTATTTTCATCCTTATTTCTTAATACGATCAAACATTGATTCTAATTGCTGACGGTTTTTTCTTAAATCTGCCAGTTGGCATTCATAACTTTTTAAGGAAAGGATATTGGGAAAACTTAATTTACCCATAGCGATAGAATAGCTTATGGTGATTGGTAAATAATTTAAAAACATGATAATTTTTTGAAATGATTTTGTGTGCACTTTCTTAAAACCTAGCCGGGATGCCGTATGAGGATTGATAAAATATGCATTAGCCTTAATTTTTAAATCGTCATTATTTTTTCCAAAACTATCTAGTAAATTCAATAATCCCTCCATATAGCTATATAGAATGGTTTTTTTGTTGCGGGACTCACTTTTTTCTATGCTTAAAGTATAATAATAATCGAAAAGTGTTCCACCATGTAAATGAATGCTATTATTTTTTTCTGCTGATGATAATAATAAAGGTGAATAGTAAACAATTTGACCCTTCCTTCTTCCTGTAGGCACATCAATAAATGGAGCAAAAACCGAGAGAACTGGTTGTATTAAGATTAAAAGTATCCAAACTTTAGTGCTCCAAGCCATGAATACAATCACCGCAATAATGATCAGCAAATTGAAAACGAAAGACCATAACTTTCTTTTTTGATCTCTTTCAGGAAGAATATAATAGCGGTGTACGACTTTCATATATTTCTAAAATAACTTGAGTACTAAAAATTAGAAAAACTCAAAAAGGGAGTTTTTTTAAATCGACATTTCCACCACAAAGGATTACCCCTACTTTATTTCCTTTATATTTTTCTGCGATTTTCATCATTGATGCAAAAGGTACAGCACCTGATGGTTCAACCACTAATTTTAAATAATTAAAGATTAAACGCATTGCTTCAATTATTTCCGTATCACTTACCGTTACGATGTCTTGTATATATTTTTGAATAATAGGAAAATTTCTTTCTCCAACAGAAGTTCTAAGCCCATCCGCAATCGTATCCGGATTTTCCATCGGAATCAGTTTTCCAGCCTTCCATGATCGGTAAGCATCATCGGCACCTTGAGGTTCTGCCCCAATAATTGGAATTTTATGACCAAAATATTGAGCTGAAAGTAAGGTTCCGGCCATTAATCCGCCCCCACCAATAGGTGCGAAAATGGCTTTTAAATGGTCTGTATCTTCTATCATTTCTTTGGCACAAGTTGCTTGTCCGGCAATCACATCATAGTTGTCATACGGATGTATAAAAGTAGCGCCCGTTTTTTCTATAACATCATTCAAAGTATCTTCCCTAGCTTTCAAATTAGAGTCGCAAAAAATAACTTCTGCACCGTACTTTTTTACAGCTTCAACTTTCACTTCAGGAGCATTTTGTGGCATAACAATATAAGCAGGTATTTTAGCCAATTTTGCAGTTAATGCCACTGCTTGCGCATGGTTTCCAGATGAATGTGTAGCTACTCCTTTTTTCAATTGTGATTTACTTAAGGATAAAACGGCATTTGAAGCCCCACGCATTTTGAAAGCGCCAACTTTCTGTAAATTTTCACATTTAAAATAAACGTTTACCCCTAACATTTCATTCAATTGGTTCGATGTGAATACAGGCGTACGGTGTACGTAATCATGTATTCTTTTTTCGGCTGCAAGTATATCCTCTTTTTTAGGTGTTTCTTGAAGGAGCATAATGTTAAGTTTATATTATTTTAATATATTGCTTAATAATTTTGATAGCATGATTTTATTCATGCATTTATTTTTGAAAACAACACACAATTATGCAATCTAATAAGTTTCTACGATTATTTTTCTTCTTTTCTTTACCTCTTTTCTTTTGGGCTTGTGATAACAATGAAATAGAAGATGAATTAGAAAATGAATTTGAATTCCAACATGTTGTTAGCTATGAATTCCTAGATTCAATATCATCGGAAGAAATATCGGAGCGATTTGGCGGAAATAATTTAGCAGGTGGCTTTATTAATTTTGATATAACCGCTCATAGAATTACTTATATGACTGAAAATTATGATGGAACTGAAGTAGAAGCTTCTGGATTAATTTTGATTCCTATCGTACGAGGGTCTGCAAAATTAACGAGTTTTCAGCATAGTACTTTAGCAAAAGATCCTAATCCCCAAAACGACCAAGAAGACAGAGCACCATCGTACCTACCAGAAAACAATTCAGAAATTTATCTTTCAGCAGCATTATATGCATCAAATGGGTATTATATTTCTGCTCCTGATTATATTGGTTATGGTAGCACTGGAGATATGTTTCATCCTTATGAACATGCTCAAACTACCGCTACTACTAGCTATGATATGCTAGTTGCGGCTAGAGAATATGCTGACTTTTTAGAGGTTAATATCAAAGTAGATAATGATACTGATGAAGAAGAATTATATCTTTTAGGATATTCACAAGGTGGAAATTCTACTATGGCTTTGCATAAATATATTGAAGAAAATAAAAGTGATGAATTTACCATCACTAGAAGCGCTATGGGTGCAGGAGCATATCATAAATCAGCCGTTGGAGATTACATTTTCAATTATGACGGTGAGTTAGGCTTTTCCATTAGCCTTTACTTATGGGTGATGGATACTTACGATAGAGTTTATTTGCAAAGAGGGTTGGGTTACTACTTAAAAGAACCGCACGCAAAGGAAGTAATCGATGGTGGATATTTTGCTTTGAGCAATACAAACCCTCAGGAAATATTTACAGAAGAATTTATAACTGAAATTAATGATCCTAATAGTGAGTTTTCTGCTGCACTAGCAGATAATGATATTCATGATTGGAAAGCAGAAGCGCCAATAAAATTATTTCATAGCGAAAACGATCAGTTGGTTCCTTATTTTAATTCTGTTGATGCCTATAATAATATGACAGCAAAAGGTAGTACAGAAATATTATTTGAGACCTATACTTTTGGTGCTGATGTTAATCCTTCCGATATTCATGGTGCTGCTGGAGCTCGTTTTTTTGGTGATGTAATTTCACTTTACTTTAGGTCTGGTATTTAATTTAGAAAGGATAAAGATTCAACCAAAAATTTAAAATGCTTTAAAATGTCTTTACCTAAACAAAACTTCGAGGTTTTAATTGTGGATGATGATGACATGACTGTGTTTCTTCATCAGGTTTATGTAAAAGAAAATGAATTTCATTTAGACCCCAAAAGTTTTTACAATGGTAAAGACGCGGTTGAATATTTTGAAACTTATTTTAATGTCAATAAACACTATTGTGTCCTATTGGATATCAATATGCCGATTTTGAATGGTTGGGAATTTATGGATCTCATTATCAAAAAAGGAATGAGCCAGAATGTTTCTATCATAATTCTTACTTCTTCTATTAATACTGCTGATCGGAAAAAAGCTAAAGATTATGATATTGTAATAGATTATATTGAAAAGCCTCTTTCTGCTGGTTATTTGAGTCAATTAAAAACGGCAGATAAAATGAAAGCGTATTTTTAGTATTAACAAATTATAACCCCTGAACGATCTCTTTTTTCAAAAACTTAAGGCTCCACATTCCTCTAAGATCACCTACTTTGTAGCCTGTTGCTTTATCATTTGGATATTCCGCTTTTAAAATGGTTTTAACTTCCTCAGAAATTTGACTCGGACTTCCATGACAGTTGAGACATAGTTCGGAAGGGATTCGTATTGGTTTATTGTAAAGAATGGTATCACCGGGCCTTATGAATTGAACATTAGCCCCTATTTCATCACCATGTTCAATGGAATATTCATAAGCTTCTAAAACTTGTCGTTCTAAATCTGATGGGGCATTTTCAGGGTTTCTATATTGCTTGCTAACTCTTTTCAGGAAAACTTTATACTCTTTAGCCAAACTATCGGTTAACGGATAAGCATTCATACTACAAAATTTGGCTGCAGCTTCGTAGCCTCCTTCTGTATATTTTTCTGAAATTTTACCCATAAAAACGGCACCTACTTTTTGGCTAATAGAATCGCCTAGTTTTTTGGTTTCATTAATAATATCCGCTTCCGATACTTTTTTTACTTCTCGTTGGTCATGAGTTTCCTCAATCTTATCAGGTCTTCTTTTTTCCGTAGAGAACCCACAAGCCCAAGCCACCATTATCAATATACCAAACGTAAATTTGATTGATGGCGACATATTTTAACTTAATTCTTCATTTGAAACTATAGCTCCTATCATTAAGTAACTGCTTCCACCAGAATCTTGGCTACTTAATGGTCCACATGAGAATTGAGCATTTACAATTTCCCCAGATTTGTTTTTCATTTTAACAACCCCAGACCAAGTTTTACCTGCTTCTAAAGATCCTTTCAATGATTTTAAAGAATCCTTAGACTCTACAATTTTCGATAATTCGCTTCCATTTAAATCAGAAGAAGAATACCCTAATTTATCGGAGACCACATTATTTATGCTATTGATGTAGAACGAACCATCTAACTCTACCATCATATTGGTATAATTAATGATTTTTTCTTTGTCTTCTCTTTCACGCTGTGCACGTTCCATTTCTTCCTGAGTGGCCTGAAGCTCTTCCATGTTTTGGCGCATCTCTTCTTCTTGAGAACGCATTTGCTCAGTCATTTCTCTGGACTCTTCTAATAACTTAGAAGTCCTTTCATTGATTTTTACGGAAGAAATAGTAGAAGCAATATTTTCAGCAATTTTCTCCACAAACTCTCTTTCATGTTCAGCAAATTCATTGAAAGAGGCTAGTTCAATTATACCATAAATCTCATCATTAACTTTCAATGGAACTATTAAAACACTGTTTGGATTTGCTTCACCTAATCCAGAAGTAATCATTACATAATCCTGTGGTACTTCCGTCATGTAAATAGTCTCACCCTCTAACCAAGCTTGACCTGTTAATCCTTCTCCTTCATAGATTTTTTGTTCTAAATATTTCTTTTTATCCCACGCATAACATGCGGTTAATTCTAAGAATGGATCATCATCATCTTCTCTGTTAATTACAAATATTCCACCTTGATTAGACTTAGTATATTTCACTAAATTTGAAATAATATCATCTGAGAGAAGAGAAATATTATCATTATTCTTTCTTAAAATATCGCCAAACATAGCCAAACCTTCAGTTGACCAATTTCTTTTCTTATCTTCTTCAGCTACTTTTCTTAGGTTGCCTCTCATGTTAATTAGGGCATTACCCAATACATCCTCTTCACTTAATGGCTCATAATCAGAGTCATATTTTCCATTTCCAATGTTTTCAGCAAAATATGAAGTGTCTTTTAAGCCGTCTACTAATTGACCAACTGCTACAGCCATTTCACCAATCTCATCATTGCCAAATTTCCGATCATTATTCTCTGGAAGTATTCCTTTACCTAATTTTACAATGATGTCTTTAATATAATTAACCGGTTTTGTAATAGAAGTCGCTAACCAGAAAGCACCTATTAATCCTAGTACCACAAAAATTATCCCCAAAATAATTGAAGTGTTTCTCAAGCTATTTGAGGATTCTAGTACCTCTGCTTCATATTGCTCCGATTCATTTTGTTTTTCGACTAATATTTCATTTAGATGTGCAATTACGGTATCAGTTCTCGGAATCACTTCTCTTTCAATTGATTCAGAAGCCATAAATTTAACAATTGGATCCTCGTAGTCTTCGAAAGTCACCAAACTTTCCATTATTTCTTTCTGAACGCCCATCAATTCCTCAAATTCCGTGAAAACGGTATCCATTTCAAGCTTCTGCTCCTCATCTTCCCAGTTTTCCTTCAAAGCGCTAATTTTTTCTTTCATAGCAGGATATTCTTCCTCATGAATAGCTTGCAAACTTTCTTTATCTGTTTCGTTGCTTTGAAGATATACCCAATTGGTTACTAGCATTTTTGATCTGATGATCAAAAGGTTGAAATCTTTAATGCTAGTTAAGGAAGGCTTAATTACATTGGAATTAGTTGCGGTTAAATTACTGTTTTGAGAAACAGTAAATATAGTAATACCCGCGTAAACAATAAATATTAAAATAAGGGTTATAAACCCACCTAATATTTTATTACCAATCGTAAATCGAAAGTTTTTCATCTTATGAACTTTAAAAAATTATTCTTTTTAAACTTAATGAAAATTATTGAATTATAAATTTAATCCAATAATTCTGCATCTGGTTATATGTAATATTTAATTTATTTCTTCTCCAAAACGAGTAAGTTCCTGAGACATTTTTAAACCAGCACCTTCCAGCTTTTTAGTATTTACTTCGAATCTTAGCTTACCATCTACATCCTTAAAATTTATCATCGAACCATTTCTTGCCATTCCCTCAGATTCTGTTACTAACAAACAAGGCTGGTTATTAAGTGTGCTTTTAATTGTAGCAAAATTTTGATTTTGATCAGCAGGCACAAATAAAATATGATAATTATCACCTTTATTAACCTGTTCTAATTGAACTACTTTTATACTTCTGTCTCCCACTTTTTTTATCTCAGCCATTTCTTTTAACAAAGGAGTAATCTCGGAATTTCCCATTACGGCAATTACGAAATCCCCTTTCTTCTTCTCCTCAGGCCATTCAATATATTTAGTAAAACTATAGAAAAAAACCTTGTGAAATCTATAGTTCTGCTCTTGGGCAATAATGTCCTTGGCAACAAAAAGGAATACAAAAAAAAGGGCAACGATTTTTAAGTGACGCATCCGTAAATAAATTTCTTTATTTCTTTAATTTTTTATGCAAGATAAATTATCAAGTGTAATTTAACCTACTACTATTTATTTTTAAAGTGAAAAAGTAGTCATTTTTCACTAAAAAAAGAAGTAATAATCGCTGAACACCCTTGAAAATCCTTTGAATTACTATTCCAACTTAAATCTGTAATGAAATATGATACATTTTGGACTTTAATCTATTGATTAATATTTAGTAGTTTTGCACATATAAATTGATTGCTTGATGTTAGACAGACTAGAACGTATGAAAGAGCGCTTTCAGGAAGTGGGCCAACTAATGGTTCAGCCTGATGCTATGGCGGATATGAAAAAATTTACCGAACTCAGTAAAGAATATGCTGATTTGGAGAAAGTTGTAGAGGTTTATGATGCCTACACCAAAGTATTGGATGACATTCAACAAGCGAAAAATATACTAGAAAATGAAAAGGAGCCAGAGTTTAGGGAAATGGCCAAGATGGAATGGGAAGAGTTAAAGCCCGAGAAAGAAAAGCTCGAGGATGAATTGAAAAAAATGCTGATTCCTAAAGACCCCAATGATTCTAAAAATGCTGTATTAGAAATCCGTGCTGGAACTGGAGGAGATGAGGCTGCAATTTTTGCAGGTGACCTTTTCAAAATGTATCAGCGCTTTTGTGATAAAAATGGATTAAACTTAACTGTACTCGATTTAACTTTTGGTACAGCAGGCGGGTATAAAGAAATTATTAGTACCGTAACAGGCAAAAATGCATATGGCACCTTGAAATATGAATCAGGAGTGCATAGAGTGCAAAGAGTTCCTGCAACTGAAACACAAGGTAGAGTGCATACTTCAGCTGCAACAGTGGCGGTTTTACCGGAGATTGATGACGTAGAGGTGGAAATTGACATGAATGATGTCAGAAAAGATACGTATTGTTCTTCTGGACCAGGTGGTCAGTCTGTAAATACCACTTATTCTGCCGTTCGATTAACACATGAACCTACTGGATTGGTGGTGACTTGCCAAGATCAAAAATCTCAACTTAAAAACTTTGATAAGGCACTAAGAGTATTGCGCTCTCGTTTGTATGAGATAGAATTAGCAAAACAAAATGAAGAAGTGGGTGCGCAAAGAAGAAGCATAGTTCGAAGTGGAGATAGATCAGATAAAATCAGGACTTATAACTATCCTCAAGGAAGGGTTACCGACCACAGAATCAACTATACAGTACATAATTTACCCAACATCATGAATGGTGAAATTGAAGACCTTATCGAAAATTTACAGATTGCCGAAAATGCCAGCAAATTGGATGAAACGGCTCAATAAGGGCTTTTTATTTGTATTTTGTGGCTTATCTATTTTAGGATTTGCCTCTTGTTCCTATGAGCCAGAACCAACTACAGAGCCCATAAACCTCTCGTTCTCTACGGATACCTTGCAATTTGATACGCTTTTTGCAGAGAGATTAAGTATTACCAAAAGACTAAAAATTAGGAATCCTTCTAATAAGGCTGTAAATATTTCAAATATTGGTTTTAGAAACCAAAGTCAAGCCTTTCAATTGACTTTAAATGGTAGAACCCAAGCATCATTTTCTGACCAATTACTATTGCCAGAAGACAGCTTGCTTTTATTGGTTTCCGCCAATATTGACCAAGGAAATGAAAATAATCCGTTTGTGATTAGAGATTATTTGGAAGTAGTAAACCAAAGTAATTCCCAATCGGTTGTTTTTGAAGCTTGGGGTCAAAATGCAAATTATCTTTCTGATACAATATTAGATTGCAACACTAGATGGAATTCCGATAAGCCTTATGTTTTATCAGGTGTAGTTCAAGTGGATTCTTCTTGTGTATTAAGCATTGAACCTGGAACTCGAATTTATAGTGCCACTGAAACATTTCTAATTATTAATGGAAGCTTGCAAGCCGAGGGAAATCTTGAAAACCCCATTATTTTCACTAATGACAGATTAGACGAACCATTTGCTAGCGCTCCGGGACAATGGGGCGGAATTGTTTTTTTGGAAGACAGCAAAAACAATTATTTTAAATACACGACTATTAAAAATGCTCTTTTTGGTGTTAACTTAAATATTTTTAATCCAGATAATGAGCCGGATTTAACTATGGAAAATTGTTTTGTGGGAAACATGGCGATATCATCTGTCATTTCCTTAAACAGTGATTTTGCTGCAGTAAACTCGCTTTTTTATAATACTGCTACGCGCACAGTTTCACATACAGGTGGAGGAAGTGCATATTATACCCATTGCACAATTGCCAATTATTTTAATACTACTAGAGAAGTTCCGGCTGCTTTCTTTTCTGACTTAGATTATGATAATGATGAAAATGAAATTTTAGATCCAATGGAAGTTCAGCTATTGAATAATATCATTTATGGAAGGATCAACGATGAAATCCAGTTTTTTGAGCAGCAAACAGGTAACTTAACTCTTTCTTTTTCCCATAATTTATTCAAAAGCAGCATTGAAATATTAAGCGAAAACAATTCAATCAGAAACCAAGACCCTTCTTTTGTAGAAATAGCTAATGAAGATTTCCGCTTAGGAGAGGGCTCTCCGGCAATTGATGCTGCATTATCCACCGAAATCATGAGTGATATTCAAGGCGAATCTCGCGGAGCTGCTCCAGACATTGGAGCTTTTGAATATGTTGAAATTGAAGAATAACGGTATTATTTGCTCTGTTAAATTTTGTTTTCTTTTATCATCAGCACATTAAATTCCGAAGAATTCACTCTTTACTAACTTTATCTACAAAAATTTAAAGACTATTTTTTGATTTTGTCATTATGTATGGAGTGTTAATAAATTAAATCATTTCGCTTTTAATAAGCTTAGAACGTAATTTTTACACCAAAAGTATTAAAGAATGGCCTGTTATACCATTGAATTCAACCATCAAAGAGGATTTCACACAACCTTTTCAACCTAACTAATGTTAGTTGGGTTAATAATACAAACTTGATTATCTTTGTCATTATTTCAGGAAACGACTAATTAAAATATTTATGGATTTTGGATTGAATGAGAATCAACAAATGATCGCACAAATGGTGCGTGATTTTGGAGCAAAAGAAATTACACCACAACGCGACCAATGGGATGAAGAGCAATATTTCCCTGTGGAAGTCATGAAAAAACTAGGCGGCTTAGGCTTAATGGGGGTTTTAGTGCCTCAAGAATATGGCGGATCAGGTTTTGGATATGAAGAATATGTAACAGCTATTATGGAACTATCCAAAGTAGATCCTTCTATTGGTTTATCAATGGCTGCACATAATTCATTATGTACTGGTCATATTTTGCAATTTGCCAATGATGAACAAAAGAAAAAATGGTTGCCAAAATTAGCAACAGCCGAATGGATCGGAGCTTGGGGCTTAACGGAACCTAATACTGGTTCAGATGCTGGAAATATGAAAACCACTGCTGTTCAAGATGGTGACTATTGGGTAATCAATGGTGCTAAAAACTGGATTACACACGGTATTTCTAGAGATATTGCGGTAGTTATTGTGAGAACTGGTGAAACAGGCGATTCACATGGTATGACCGCATTTGTTGTGGAAAACGGAACGGAAGGTTTCAAAGGCGGCAGAAAAGAAAATAAATTAGGAATGCGTTTATCTGAAACGGCAGAAATGATTTTCGAAGACTGCCGTGTTCATAAAGATAATATGTTAGGTAATGTAGGAGAAGGATTCATTCAAGCTATGAAAGTGTTAGATGGCGGAAGAATTTCAATTGCTGCATTGTCATTAGGAATTGCTGAAGGTGCTTATGAAGCTGCTTTAGCTTATAGTAAGGAAAGACATCAATTCAACCAACCAATTTCAAGCTTTCAAGGAATTGCCTTTAAGTTGGCAGACATGGCTACGGAATTGGAAGGAGCTAAATTATTGACCTTCCAAGCTGCTGATTTAAAGAACAAAGGAAAAAGTGTTACTAAAGAATCTGCTATGGCAAAATATTATGCTTCTGAAGTAGCAGTAAGAAACTCTGTGGAGGCAGTACAGATTTTTGGTGGATACGGATATACAAAAGACTATCCTGTTGAAAAGTATTATAGAGATTCTAAACTATGTACGATTGGTGAGGGAACCTCTGAAATACAGAAATTGGTAATCAGCAGATCAATATTGAAGTAAATTATTAACAATATTAAATATATTTGAGAGCCCATGAAATGCAACATTTTATGGGCTTTTCTTATGAAGGGCTTTTAAAATTTACTCCCCTTAATTTATTAAATCCTGGCTCCTTCCAGATAAAAATCTTTGCTTTTTAAAATTTCAGTAATAGACGACCCATTATTTACTAAATAATAATTTCCTTTGATCTTTCTAGTACGTTTCCTTAACTTTAAAACTTCCTGTAAAGAATCTTCTTTGCTTAAACTACAAAGCAGATAATCATATCCTTGATCTTTATAAACATACTCAATATGATTAATTAATTTCTGAAATATGGCGGGGTTCTTTTCCTTAATAAGTACACTATGTAAATTCAAATAATTTAAAGCTGAGCCTTTTACAGGCAGTTTAACATTACCCACAAAAGGAGCTAATAAATTGTAAATAGGTTTTATCAATTTATATAAATTGCTATAGCCTAATATTCGAGTTTGCTTTATTTCTTTTTGGTTCCAAACCCCACAAACCCCAACTAATTGCTTTTCATCAAATGCTAGAAAGAAATCATTTATAACTAACCCACTATAATAGGATTTATGCAACTCCTTAAAATTGTAATAAGGGTAGAAATTAGTTTTAGAGCCTTCCTTATCAAAAAAAGCCTGCATATTTTCAATATCATCATCTGTTGCTCTTCTGATGTTTAAGTTAGCCGTTTGTTTTTTGGGCGGATTAAATCCGAACATGTAAGTAACAAGTTTACCTACAAAATGATAATAGGGAAGCTGAGAAACTTTTTTTCTTTGAGACAGCTTTTCAATTATAGTCAACATTTTATGGTTATCAGCAAAAACCACTGTTTGAGCAGGTAAGACATCCTTTTCCGTAAGTTCACGGAATTTTTTAATGATCTGATAAAGCACCGAACTTTGTTGTTTTTCAGGATGGATCCTTAAATCGCATAAGTATCGTGCTGAAATAATTTGATTTTGATACCAAAGTTTTCTGCTTCCCACATTGAAAACCGCCCAAACTTTTTGAATCTCAAGGTCAACAGCTACATATATTTCAGGATTTTCACATTGTATATATGCTCCTTTTAAATAACTGGGCTCCCGCTCTAGGGCCAAAGAGATATTACCTGAAACAGGAATCCGGCAAAGTGCTTTTATTCCCTCTTCAAATTGTGGCTCATAAGGAAGTATTTTTATCATACAATATTCATTTAAGAATAGGTGCTAAAAAGTTTGGTGGAAAAAGCAGTGGAAGCTTTAAATCTCCATCTTTAATTTTTTTAACTGATTGGTAATGTTGTGTTAGTTTACGAGTGAAATTCTTTTCCACTTTAAAAGTAGAAATACGGCCGAGTTGTCCTGAATCAATGGCCTGTTTGTAGTAAGGATTATTAAACAGCTCTGTTTCTACAAAACTCACAATCTGTTCAGTTTCCACAGCCAATGGGCTTTCTATTATCAGCAGATAATTCGCTTTACTTTGATGTTGCTCAGGATATAAGTACAATGCTTCGATATTGGGAAAAATTTTCAAAGCTTGCTCAAAAATTTCCGCCAAACTGCTTTCTGCAATTTTTTCTCCTACTAAATCGCTCACATTTCCTGAACGCCCAAGAAATTCCAGACAAGGAACACTTTTATGGAAACCACTGCATTTCACCAAATCATGTGTGTTATAGCGGTACAAACCTCCTCCAGTAGTAATAATTACTTCATAAGTTTCGCCATGCAGGATTTTATCTGCCCTATAAACTTCTCCTTTTTCGTTTTTAAATTCATAAAAATGGGAAGTATAAGCCAGCAGATGCTTATCCAGTCCTATTGAAATACTTAGCACTCCTTCAGTAGACAATAAACCTTTGCCTTGCACCGGAATATTGCCAGATATGTCATAAAGCTTTTTCAGCCATATTTTAGATTGCCCCGCTGTCCAGCAGCTAATCAATCTTAGGGAAGGAAAAAGCATTTCAAGATTGAGGTTTTTATCAAAAACAGCCTTTTTGATCATTGTTTCTCTGGACAAACCACAATTACTGAGAGACAATATCTCTACTAGATTTTCTATCAAAAAATCTATCAGCCGGATCAAAAATTGGGGACTCCAAACGGAAATAAAAGTTAAATTCGAATTGTGTAAAAGATGCTGCCATGTTTTTACATAAAATGAGTGAGAGTCGGTAATTTTATGAAGTTCAGAAGGAACCGCAAATATTTCTTTTAATAACAAAGCGGTGAAGGGATCGAAATAATCTGAATCATCAGCTGTTCCAACAGCTATTCCGCCCGAAGTTTTATCCAACTCTTTCATTGCGGGCGATAATGACCAATAGGCTTTTCCAGAAAATATTTTTGGATCGAGGCGATATAAATCCCACATCCACACCGCCACGGCAGCCTTGAATTCATTCTTTAAATCATTGTTATAAGGAATAAATTTAGGAGAAGATCCAGAGCCTGAAGTGGTTTCGAAAAATGAGGGTTTACCAGGAAACAGCACATTCTCTTTGCCCTCCTTCATGTTTTCGATATAAGGCTCAATGTCAGAATAATCTTCTATAATGGGGACTGCTTTAACATATTCCTGATAGGATTTTATGTTCTTAAAGTCATACTTCTTTCCAAATTCTGTGTCAGCATTCTTTTTTAAATATTCTGTTAATTTAGCTTCCTGCACTTTTTTACAATCATCAAGCAGATGGTGAAATTGCTTTGATAATTTTTTTTGGCTAAATAACCATGCGCTATTTATAAGCAAAGCCTTCATTTTTGCTAAATATTCAATTGAAGGGGTTGATTCATTCCGTCCAAAACCAGGTCTTTTGCAGATCGAAGAAAATTATCGGGATGTAATCTTGCTATGCAAACCAGCTCCTCTCCTTTATAAAAGGCTGGGTTTTTTTTCAGAAAAAACTGCACAAATTTGCTGCCCTTTTTCTGATAAGAAGCCTGAATTAATTCCTGTTTCAATTCTCCTTGGCTTTCTTTAAACCTAATCACTCCTTCTTCTTCTTTCCAGCAATCCCCATAAAGTTTAAAAGAAATTTCAGATGCAATTTTTTTGAGTTGACTCTCAGATTCACTCGGCTCAATAGAAGGAAAAAAGTCCTTGAAGAATAAGGGTAAAAACATATAGGTTCTATGACCTTTCGATAAAAGATACCAATACCAAGGCTTGGTCGTATCTGAAGCAATAATACTCCCAACTGCTTTGCACCAACCATATTTCATTACTTGGGTGCCCCAATATTCCGGTGCAATAATAGTGTCACCGGAAAAAAGGACATTGTAATTGCTTACATTCGTGCTATTAGGATTGATGGCGAAAGTGGTAAATCCCTGTACCATGTTGTCTTGATCTTTAATTAGACCAACATATTGTTTTTTATTAAGGTCAGTATTAAAAGTGTCTTCAGTAATTTTATTATAGCATGAAAACATCAATTCAAACATCCGTTTTCGGCTACTGAAGTTGATATCCTTTATTTCTACTAACTGAAAACTAAGATCAAGATCCATTCTAATTTTTACTTTTAATTATTGTAGTTGTGTTTCCTTTGCAGGGAAAACTTTTTTTATATCCTTTAACAACTTTACATCCACTTTATTATTTAGCCAATTAAACACCTTTTTAAGGTAAACATTTTCTTTTACCAGTGATTGTTGATAGTCAAGAAAAGCTTCTTTTTGTGAAGGTACATAGCTTAAAATATTTTGATAAAACAAGGAACCTTCAAGTGAGATTCTTTCTTTACAAAGTTGCATTCCCAATTCCCGAACGTGCTTGCCAACTTGCGAGCAACTCATAGTATCATGTCGCCAATAGGGAGCAAAACTATAAGGATTATCCATCTTTTCTAACCCAAATCTTTTTCTATTATGCTCTTTAAACATTGGCACATCTTCTATCCGAACACTAAAAGTAGCCAAAAAATGAAAATCAGGACGGGCTTCACGCATAAATTCCAAAGTGTCTTTAAGCGTTTCTTCTGTTTCTCCAGGATATCCTACGATTAAAGAAACCAAAGTGGTTACTCCATGCTTACGACAGTTTCTTATGGCCTGTAGGTTTTGCTCAACGGTACATCTTTTATTCATTTGATCAAGCATATGCTGATTACCTGACTCTAAGCCAATCTGCACTTGGGCAACACCTGCCATTTTCATTAACTCCACCACAGATTCGTCTGCTAGGTCATCTGCTCTGGCGTAGCAAATCCATTTCACTTCAGTTTTTTGGGCAATAAGCAAATTGCACAATTCTACCAGACGTTTTTTGGGCATGGTAAAAAGTGAGTCAAGGCAGGTGATATATTTCACTCCTAATTCCTCAAAATAAAACTTCCAGTCTGCGGCTATTTTTTCAGCACTTTTAGTTCTGAATTTTTTATCATCAAACAAGAAAGGATAATTGCAAAAACTACAGCGGTAAGGACAGCCTCGTACACTTTCGTAATAAATATGCTCAAAATTCTGCTGATGATAAGCTTCCGCCACCCGCCAGTCTGGGGTAGGGAGAAAATCCAAATCCCGACTTTCCGGCACACCACTGAATAAAAACAAGGTGTGTTTATTCTCAATTATTCTTCCCTGTTCAGGAGGATGGATTTCTTTATATGAAGATTTAATCCAGTCTGCAATTTTAGGAATCAGAAATTCACCATAGCCAACAGCCATTATATCAATTAGAGGATCACCTTTCCAATGGTTATAAAGGCTGCCACATAAAGCTCCTCCAAGAATGATTTTATTATGGTCCCTTTTAAGCATGCTTATTAAAGGAAGCAACTCACTCAAATCATGTAGCAAGGTGGAAGAAGCTAAGACCACTTCCGTATTATTCAGTAATTGATCTGCTTTTTTAGGGTTGGAGTATAGCAAATCATAGTTCATGCATTCAAAAGGAATACCTTCTCTACTTATCAAATCAGCAAGTACAACTTCTGTTAGTTCTGGAATGGCTTGGGGTTCTTTTTGGAAATATTCTTTTAGCTTTCCGTTCTTCTTTTTAAGCTTATCATAAACGAGCAATTCGGCTGTTACCAATTTTATTTTCACTTCCAGCCAATGGGATTTAGCAGCTCGCACTTGTTTAATTTGCTTTTTTAGCGCATTCCACATGGATTTTTCTCCTGCACTCAAGAGCCCACCAGTCACAATTAAAACTTTTGGCAGCTCGGTTTTTTTTTTCATACCCAAAATTCAATATCCTTTATAATTGGCTCAGGAGATAGTTTCTTGCTATCCTTTACTGCATGCTCTCTTAATGACTCTATGTATAAATGCATAAAATCACACTGAGTAGAATGGTAATCCGTTTCGCCAAATTTTCGGATGTTTTTACCATGTATATCCATTATCCACACATCCTGGTTAATTACTTTTCGAGTGTAGGCAGATAGCCCCATTTTAGCAATTGGTGTGAGCCATCCAAATTTATAACTGATTAAGGTATAAACCATGGTTTCATCTGGGCTTATGGGCGTGCAGGTACTTGTAATGATAAAACCTCTTTCATTTTCCCCAAAAATATAATCTACCCTGGTAATATTCGGCATATAAAAATTGTCTGTATGTTTCATAGGAAGCCCTTTCGGATTAACTAACCAACCAGAAAAGCCAATAGAGTCATTAGGCTGATCATAGCTAACCAGTACACTATCAGCTGTGCGTTCTACTTTTGCATTTATGCAAATTTGCTTCCTATCCCTAAACCAGCCCTTGTGCACAAAAACAGTATGAGGAACGTCCATAAAATTCTCCACCAAATCAGTAACGGTATTGCTGAATTTAGTCTCCATATAATAGCTATGCCATCCCTGCTCTTTCATAACAGGCATTTCAAATGGTTCTGAATTCGGAGATTTGTCCTTACCCATCCAAACCCAAACCAAACCATAGGCTTCTTTTACAGGAAATGACACTATCTTTTTATTCGGAATTCTTTCGGAATGAGGTCCTTCTGAGGGTATTTCAACACATTGTCCTTCCTTATTATATGTCCACCCATGATATGGGCAAACCAAACAATCATTTATTACTCTGCCTTTGCTTAAGGGAGCATTTCTATGGTTGCAGCGGTCTAGCATTACTGACAATGAACCATCTTTCAATCGCCAAATCACCAAGGGTTTTTCAAAAATAGTGACCAGTTGAGGCTTAGTTTTTTTAATTGCTTTTGATTGACCCGCAGCATACCAATGATTAACTAATTCACCTGATGATTCGTACATTTTACTCATTTCTATACTATTAAATTTTGAAGGGATTCTGGGGTCTTTTGCTTTAATATCTTTCCATTTCTACTAAAAAGTAGACGGATAAAATAATAGATAAAATTATGCTCATTCAAATCCACATCAATTTTATGCTGAATTAAAAGATGCATTTTTTCGTATTCACTCCAATGCGCTGATGGAAAATGGTGGTGGACAGTATGATATCCATTATTAAAATTCAAAAAGTTAATAAGCTTGCCCGTGAAGTTTCTAGAATGGTTATATTTTGAAAATGGATCGCAACCGGCATGTTGAAAGTAATTAAAACTAACCAATACAAGTTGACCCAAAAAATGAGGTAATATAATATACAATATAGTCGCCTCAAATTTAAAAATCAGCATCAATATATAGGTGCAAATAATCACCCGGCTTTCAGTTTCTCTAACCACTACTCTTTTTTTATTCACAGTATTTTGTAGCCATTTCCTTTTTGATTTCAAAAATTTTATGGGCGTAATACAGGCATATCTTATAATATTAATGGCTTCGGATTTATGGGTAAATTGATTTGTATTTCCCCAATCATTAGATTTATTGTTTTCTTTATGGTGGTTTACAAGATGAATGACATAAGCACCGCTCATACTTGTGCCAGTAAAAACCCCTAATATGTTTTCATAAAAACGATTGAGAACCTTGGAATTAAAAACTGAATAATGGAGGTGGTTATGTTTGATGCTGTAAAGTATAAATACTGAAATTATAATGAACGGAAGCCAGAATAGGTAGTAGCTTGGTTCAATCCACCAAAGCAAAATCCTTACGGCTATTATTATCAGCAGAAAAAAAAGTGTCCTTATGTCTTTAGTGTTTTTCAATATTTTAATTTTTCATGCTTAATGAAAAAGTTCTTTACATTTTAAGGCCTTGATCAATCTCAATATATTTATTCAAATCATTGATTGAAAAAACCTGCTGTTCACCATTGTGCCATTGAACTTTGACTTGTAAATTTTCAATTTGATGCTTTTTATGCCCTAGACCAAAAAGTAAGCGGCTATCTCCCATAGCACTAAACCCATTTACCAATCTCATTTCTCGGTATTGTTCCTGTTGGCCGCCATTCACTTCGTAGATAATCCATACTTTAGACCCCACGGCTTCAGAATTGGTTGTATGGCCATTTCCTTTAAGTCTTAGTCCCACCCAATTATGGTTCTTCAATTCATTTTCATAAAGAATTGGTGCTCCAAACTGATCAGTAATTAAAATATCTAGATCCCCATCGTTGTCGAAATCGACTAAGGCAACTCCTCTTGTATTTGCTTGATGATTAAAGTCCAATTGTTCAGCAATATCTACAAAGCCTTTACCGTAATTATTAATTAAAATTCTATCCGGTTCATTAGGGTAAATATAGCAGCCTCGAATATCAGCCCATTTATCAGCAAAACTGTGAATCTCAGGGCCAGTTCTTGCTATTTGGGCTTGGTAATACCAATAATCTGCAGGTTCCTCAAACTTCGGATCCCAGGAGGCATCAACCATTCCGTTTGCTTGCACAATATCTTGCCAGCCATTTAAATTCAGATCACCGATAGCTGCTCCCCAGCCAAACCGATTTGTATTGAGCGCATTGAGTTGTGATGCTTGTTCTTCAAAATCTGCTTTAAGCGCATCTTTTTCAGTGTAATTCATCCAAAGCAAACTTCCTTCAGCCTGCATGGCATGGTGGACATTACTGATATAGACATCCTCTTTTCCATTTTTATCCAAATCACCCACTGATACATTCATACCTTTATAGGTGTCTAATCCTAAATCACCATAAAATTCGCCTTCTTGTCTTTTAAAATATTTACCTCCCATGTTCAAGTAACAATCATCACGTCCGAAATCATTGGCAATGTATAAATCAGTAAAGCCATCATTATTAATATCCACAGTTCCTACCGCAAGACTCCATCTGGTAGCTCCTAATCCTAAACTATCACTATTCAAAAGCGAAAAAGCAGAAGAGTCACGATTGTTCTTTAGCAAATAATTTAATCCGCCATTATTGGCATTATGCCAGCTTTCATGCATAAATTGAAACATTCTGTCATCTCCTTCATAAGCGGGTTCAGGAAGTTTAAAAATGTTCAATTCCTCCCTCTTGTCTTTATAGGCAGGCAAATGAGTTTGAAGTGTGTTGGTTATTAGTAAATCTAGGTACCCATCATTATCATAATCAAATGCATTGGCTGCAAGGCAAACGGTGTGTTGATTTTCTAGAAAAGGAACCTTTACTTCCTTAAAAATGATATCTTCTTTGGAAGTACTTAAGTTTTCGAAAAGATGGGATTTTCCAAACCCAAAGCCTACAAATAAGTCCTTGTCACCATCATTATCATAGTCCATAAAGAAAGCAAAACCGGGCACTCCAAATTTTACAGGATCATCCAAATAATGGTCTAAGTCAGGTATATTGATTTTTTCAAAGCTTAAATTTCCTTTATTAATATATAGCTTGGCTTTCCATTCAGAAGCTTTGAGTGGCTGGGTAAGAAAAATATCCGGCAGTCCATCCTTATTTATATCAGCTACAGCTGAAGCATCACCCACAGAAAGTATCCATTTGGCCACATGTGCCAGACGGGGATCAGTTTGCTCAAGTAAGCAGCTTTTAGCCCAACCCAAGCCGCTGTGCTCGGAGGTAATCCTCTTTAAGTTCATGGTATCCTCTTCTGGGATAAGCGACTCTTTATTATTAATATTAAAAGCCAATAAAACGGGAATGGAAAAAATGAAAAGCAATACGGCATGTGGGATTTTAGCTTTAATTGCCCATACTGGAGAAAGTCCACCTTCTGTCCAAAATTGTTTTCCCAAGAAATATAAATAACGAATTCCGGCCACTGTGATACCCGCAAAAAAGAAAGTGTACAGACTGAATTTTAGGTGAAAGAGCAAATCAAAGAAGGCAATCAATAACCCGACAATTATCTGATCAGACTTCTTGGAAGGACTTGTTGCAGGATCAGTAATCATATAAAATGTAAAGAGATAAAATGCAGGAGAAGTAAGGGAGCCAATAAATAAAGTTTCCCATGGAATAATATGCTCCATAATGTAGGCCCGTAAGATTGTTTGCAGAAAAAACGCCAATAAAAATGAGCCAATTAACCAACCTCTATTTATCTTAAAATAGAATAAGAAAAGTGCTCCTGTTACAATAAAGAAACCCATTAACCAGGCTGTTTCAGCGCTACCATACCATTGGTAGGCAGGTGCTAAGGTTACATATTCTGAACCTAATAAAATGCAAACGCAAATGGCGAATAGAGATGGATTAAAAAAATGTTTGCCTTTTAGAGTAATCAGGTATTTTGAAGCAATACAAATAAATACTGGTAGCCATAAATTATGCATACCGAAAGACCAATTGAGAATAAGGGCCAGAGAGCTACAAGAAATCATAGCCGAGAGTGGGAATATTTTCCGTCCTCTTAATAAACCGCTTAATACTACATCAAGCAAAGCACCAGCCGCAATTAAAATGAAAATATGCATAGGCTGACGACTAAAGCCCAAAACAGTCATCCCTAAAACAAGGTAAAGGAATAGTAAACCGAAAGCACGCCAGCGCACATCAGATCGTGCAGGTAACTGATAGGTTCCTGTCCATGTTGAGGGCTTAATATTGATCATAATAGAACATTAAAGTGATTAATGCGATACTTAAAAAGCTGAAAAAAATATTATTTCGAGATGTAATTCGGTTGATTCTGTTAAATTTTATATCATCGGAAGCATACCAAATTGCTTTTTTTCCTTTTGTATTATTTCCAACTAGCGTTTTAAAATTATGCGCATAAAAAGTATCGGTAAACAATATTAATATCAATTTAAAAAGAAATAGTGAAAGAAGAAGCAAGCCATTTTCATCAAATGCATTAAAAGTAATGTAGAGTTTAAATAGTAAGCTAAAAATAATAATTACACTGATTATATTATATAAAATCCCATAAGATGGAGTCCAGTTTTTGCTGACGAACATCAAATAAGATTGTATTAGCATCCGTAAATAAAAAAGGCAGATGATTAAAATTAAGACCAATTTTAATGTGCTATTCTCCAGAAAAAAATATAAGAAAACCGGAAAAATAAAATAATTGAATAACGCATAACCTAACCAAAATGCTTTAGCGGCTGATATTTTACCCCCAATCTTTGCCTGCTTATTCTGATTGAAATAATAACTTGCAGTTATTGATGTGGTAATTGTCAATAGTCCAAAAAAGATAAATACCATTTACGTTTATTACGGTTTAGGAACGATTGTAAATATAATTTATTTTAGACTGCTAATCATAGCCACGAACCACCATTTTTTATAGTTCGTTGAGTGAGAAAATAAAAACTGAGAATCAGGCTAGGTTCAATAGATGTTTATCTTATTTTAAACATAATTTGTAATTCCACTTAGGAATCTAAAAATGGGAAGTGGCTAAACATTAGGTTTTTCAAAACTATCCTTCTACCTTTGCAGTCCTCAAAACGAGTAGTTAAAATATTGATTAACAAATAGCTACTCTTTTGGGAGAATATTCACGAGAGGAGGTGTAAATTATGATCGTAGTAAACGTAAAAGAAAACGAATCGATTGACAAAGCTTTAAAACGCTTTAAGAAGAAGTTTGAAAAGACTGGTGCTTTAAAAGAAGTACGTTCTCGTCAACACTTTGTAAAACCTTCTGTTGCAAGAAGAAAAGAAGTTATCCGTGCAGCATATAGGCAAAAAATGAGGGATTTAGACAGCTAATTTTATTTAGCTTTTATCAAATAATTTTACTAAGTTAGTATTCACACGCTGAATTGCGAAGTTGAATACTAACTTTTTTTATGCTCGATACTTTCTTCAAATACATACAGTTTGAAAAACGATACAGTTCTCATACCTTAGTTTCTTACCAAAACGATTTAAATCAATTTTCAAAGTATTTATTAGAGCAATACCAAACCACAGATTTATTAAAAGCAGAACATCGCCACATCCGATCTTGGATTGTCAATTTGATGCAAGAAGGAGTAAAACCAAGAACCATAAATAGAAAAATTATTGCGCTTCGCAGTTTTTATAAATTTGCCATTTCTCGAGAAGCAATTCTCCAAAACCCAACCCAAAAAATTAAGGCTTTAAAGTCAGCAAAAGAATTGCCTCAGTTTGTTCAAGAAAAAGAGATGGATAATTTATTATCTAATATAGATTTTCCAGATGGATTTGAGGGAAATCGTGATGCTTTGATCATGGAATTGCTTTATGGAACTGGGATGAGGCTAGCAGAATTGATTGGTTTGAAGGAAGATGATTTCAATCGACAAGCCGGTACCATAAGAATTTTAGGAAAGGGAAATAAAGAAAGAGTTGTGCCGTTTCACATAGAAATAAGTAGGAGATTGGATAGTTATATTTTTCATAAAAAAGAATTGTTTTCACACAACGGACAGAGCCCATTAATCGTTTCTAATAATGGAAACAAAGCCTACCCTATGTTGATAAATAGGATAACCAAAAAATATTTAGATCAGGTCACAACGATCAATAAAAGAAGTCCTCATGTTCTGAGGCACTCTTTTGCAACACATTTATTAAACAAAGGGGCAGATTTGAATGCGGTGAAAGATATGCTAGGGCATAGCAGCTTAGCCGCAACGCAAGTCTATACCCATAATTCGCTTGACAAACTCAAAAAAGTGTTTGATCAGGCACATCCTAAAGCGTAAGTTTAACCGTAAAACACAAAAATCATGAAGCTACAAATGCATTCGATCCACTTTGACGCAGACGCAAAATTACTTGACTTCATTCAGAAAAGAATTGACAAACTGGAAACTTTCTATGACCGGTTTATTGATGGAGAGGTTTTTTTAAGATTGGATAAGGACTCAAGTAAAGAGAATAAAATAGTTGAAGTAAAGTTAAACATTCCTGGTAACCAGTTGTTTGCAAAAGAAAAAAGTGATTCTTTTGAGGCTGGTGTGGACAACGCTTCTGAGGCATTAAGAAGACAGATTAAAAAGTTTAAGGAAAAACAAATGGCACATTAATTGCCAACACATATTTATTAAATAACAAAGCCCGGTTTCGATCGGGCTTTTTATATGTTCTAACTTTACAAATAAAAATTATACCCTCTATCAATTAAAATTAAATACTAAGCCTAATCTTAAAGCAAAACCATAAAATTCACGTTGTTTTGTAAAGCAATTTTAATTATTCTCATGAGCAATAAATTTATCCTTTTCATATTTTCGATTTTATTGACATTTGGAGCAAAAGCTCAATACGTAATGGAGCAAGACAGCTCTATTTTACTAAATAATATGTATATCCAAATGGAAGTAAATGCTTCTGTTAATGCAATTTATAATGCTGAGCATGATAGAGTAGAAAAAGATTTTAAATGGTTGCGTTATCGTTTTCCTAATCACCCTTTGCCGTATTTTTTATATGGTCTTAATGAATGGTGGAAAATTGTACCAGAACCCTACCTTCATCCAGATAATGAAAAAATGATTGCCTACTTGGATACAGCTCAGTTTTATGCGGAAGCTAGATTTGATAGAGATGAAGAGGATATGGAAGCAGCTTTTTTCTTAGCGGCAATTCATGGCTTTAAAGGCAGGTTTTATGCGGAAAATCAAAGCTGGACGAAAGCAACATTTGCAGCAAAAAAAGCTTTGGATTTTATGGAAATTAGTAAAAACCACAAAAACCTGAGCCCTGAATTTCTTTTTGGAGATGCTTTATATAATTATTATGTAGAATGGGTGCCAGAGCACTACCCTATTTTAAAACCTGTTTTAAGGTTTTTTGAGGATGGCGATAAAGAGTTGGGGGTAAAACAATTAACCAAAGTTGCTCAAAATGCATTTTATACCCGAACAGAAGCACAATATTTTTTAATGAGAATTTGGGCATTAGATGAAGGGGAATTAAAAAAAGGCTTACAACTATCAGAATACCTTCATGAAACCTATCCGCAAAATGCTTATTTCCACCGGTTTTATGCAAGACTGCTTTATACTGCAGGAAAAATAAATGATGCAGAACGAGAATGTTTAGAGATTTTTCAAAATATTGACAGTGCAAAAACGGGCTATGGAGGAACATCAGGACGCTATGCAGGGTTTTTCTTAGGTCAAATCTATGAACGGAAACAAAACTTAGACGAAGCAAAGCATTATTATGAGCGAGCAATGTTGGCATCTGAAAGTATTGAAGAAGAGGAAGCGGGCTATTATTTGTTTAGTATTTATCATCTTGGATTAATAGCAGAAAAGCAAGGTAATGAGGAGCTGGCTAAAGAATATTATAAGAAAACTAAAAGGAAAGCTAGTAGAAAGCAAGGCGTTCATCAAAACGCACGAGATAAGCTAAAAGATTTGTAGTTTTGGAAAGTGAAATCCATTGATTTAATTATAGCGCCCCTAACATTATTTGTGTTATTGCTTTTGGGTTATCTCATAAGAGAAATTTCAGCTAGTAAAGAGACTAAAAAATATTTTTTCCCGGCACTATTATTAAAAATGATTGGAGCTATAGGAGTTGGTCTGATTTATCAATTTTATTATGGGGGCGGTGATACTTTTAGCTACTATACACATGGAGCAGCACATATTGTGAATGCATTCTATGAAAATTTTTCAGCAGGTTTAAAGTTGCTTACCGCAAATGGAGAGTTCGATGCTGAAACCTATAAGTACTCTTCCAAAATTTGGATGTACCGTGACCAGACTTCATACTTTATAGTTCGAATAGCGGCTATATTTGGAGTATTAACTTATAACACCTATTCTTCCGTTGCCTTATTTTTTGCATTTTTCTCTTTTTGGGGATTATGGTTGATGTACCAATCATTTTATAAAATTTATCCTGAATTGAAAAAGGAGTTTGCTATTGCGATCTTTTTTATACCTACTGTTTTTTTCTGGGGCTCAGGAATTCTAAAAGACACTGTTACTTTAGGAGCAACAGGCTTTCTAGTCTACGCTTTTATACAATTAGTTTTTGAAAGAAGAAATATAATATGGAATACAATACTACTGACTGTATCAATTTACATCATAATTTCAGTTAAGTTATATATTTTTTTAAGTTTAATGCCAGCCTTGATTCTCTGGTTTTTCTTATACAGAATAGGTAGAATCCAATCTGCAGTTGCAAGAGTTATGATTGCACCAATTTTGTTAGTTGTGGGAGGCTTTTTAGCATATTATGTTGCTTTAAAGGCGGGGGAAGACAACAAAAGATATGCTTTGGATCAGATAGCTGAAACCGCTCAGGTTACGGCTTATGATATCCGCTATTGGACAGGTAAAGATGCGGGCTCTGGATATTCTTTAGGAGAACTGGACGGAACCTTTGCAAGCATGATAAAGCTAGCGCCACAAGCAGTCAATGTCACATTATTTCGGCCCTATTTGTGGGAGGTAACTAACCCACTTATGTTATTGTCTGCTTTGGAGGCACTTTTTTTATTAGGCTTAACTATTCGGATTTTCTATAGAAACAAATTATCTCATATTGGTCAAAGTATCCGATCTCCCATTATACTTTTTTGCCTGGGCTTTGCAATTATTTTTGCTTTCGGGGTAGGGATTTCAACTTACAATTTTGGTACTTTATCTCGTTATAGAATTGTAATGGTTCCATTCTTTTTGATGGCACTTTTTCTATTAGATTTTCATGCCCAATCTAAAAAAACAGGAAGTATAGAATAAGTTTTAAAACTTAAGGTCTAATGTGACATAGAAATTTCTTCCAGCTGAAGGAATAATTCCTGGACCAGGATAACCTGTTGCCCTTCTGGTGAAATAATAATTATTGGTTAAGTTATTAATACCTGCCTCCAGTTGAGCAAATTTATATTTGTATTTAGCGCTTAAATCTAAAACATGAAAGGAAGGAATAATACCGTCTACTCCTGTTGCAGTTCTTTCTGCATTGGTTGCTTCGGTATATTGTTCACTTAAATAGGTAAATTGTAAAGTAGATGAAAAGCTTTTCCAGTTGTAGTTTATGCCTGTTTTGATATTCACATCAGGCACTAATTCAACTTTATTTCCTGCAATAGAGCTTTCCATATTGTCTTCTCCATATCGACCTCTTATAAAAGCAGCATTCAAAAATGTAGAAAACTCATGTGTTGGATTTGGGTTTAGAAATTTACTCCAATTCATTTCAGTATAAGATTCAACTCCTGCTATGGCCGCATTACCTACATTAGTTCTATATCTGTAAACTCTTGGAAAACCATCAATGGCATCATCATAGCGTAAAAGTGCTCCTAACCTGTCATTATAAGCTAAATAGAACAAACTCCAATCAAAATTTAAGAAGTCACTATAGTTTCCTCTAAAACCTAAATCAGCATTATAACCACTTTCATCTTGAAGATTTGGATCAACCAATATGTTGGTATTATTTACTCTCAAATCATTAAAGTTTATGCCTCTATAGTTCATCGAGATATTTCCATAAACCTCTAAATCCGCTTTAGTTTTATAGCTAACTCCAAGTCCAGCAAGCATAAATGAGCGATCTAAGTTTTTAGATTCATAAATAGTAGTATCAAAAATGACATTTCCTGCTAAATCTTCTACCATATTTCTATAATAGCCCGTACTATTGGTGCTAATGTATTCCCATCTTAAACCAGGAGTAATACTCAGATTATTATTAATGTTGAATATGTTTTCTGCAAATAAAGCCACATTTTCTGAAGGATATCTAAATGATAGATCTTCTAAATTGTTAGGGTTGTTGTATTGGAAATCTGCATCATATCCAGCAGGACCAAGCCCCTGTTGTTGTTGAGTGTTGCCTTTAAAATACCTTGCCCCTACCGCTAGTGCTTGAATTTGACCCACAAAATCGTATCGATGCAAAAGGCGTAATTCAGAACCAAAGTTTTCGTAATCATCCCACAATAAATTTCTTTCTTCTTCTGGGAAATCAACTTGCGTAACTCTTTCCAAATTTCCTAAAGCCTTTCTCGAACCAATTAATCCAAATGTTTTCCAATTTAGCTTTGTCTTATCATTGATTCTATAATCTAAAATCAATGCGGGAATGTTCCATTCAATTCCGAACCAATTACGCTCTCTTACTGATTGCCTAGGGTCCTCTTCAAACATTCTGTCTGTTAAACCACCTGCTTGTTGAGCCAAATAGTCCATATGGGTGAATTCAAAACAGAGATAGAGTTTATCTCCTATATCAAAATTGACATCTGTAAAAAATGTGTTGGATTCAAAAGATTCATTATCTCGAAAACCATCACCTTGTTTTCTTTGATAGTAAACGAAATAATCCATCTTTCCTGTATTTCCAGAAAGACTATTATATGAGCTTAATAAGCCAAAAGACCCTGCTGTATTTCTGGTGTGGAATTGAATAGGAGTTTCTTTTGGAGCTTTCTTGAACAAGAAATTTATCATTCCTCCAAATTGAGAACCGTACTGAAGAGATGCTGCTCCTCTCACTACTTCAATTTTAGATAGCGCCTCAACAGGTGGGGTGTAGTAGCTTTCAGGATAGCCTAATGGATCAGCTGAGATATCGTAACCATTTTGTCTGGTGTTGAAATTTGAAGTTCGGTTAGGGTTTAGTCCTCTTCCACCTATTCCTAACTGCAGGCCACCACCATCACTTTCCCAAATATTTAAACCTGGAACTTTCGCAAATACTTGTCGTGCATTATTGGTAGCAAGGTTTCCGTTAATTTGGTCAATTGAAATAACTTCGTTCTTCTTGGCTTCATAAATTAAAGTGCCTTCAACAGGATTAAGCCTTGTAACATTAAACACCTCTGATTTTTTTCCAATAGCTTTAACTTCTTCTAAAGTTTCTAATAATGGGGCCAAAGAAAAGTTGATAGTTTCCCAATTTTTTTTGATTCGAACCTCTTTGATTTGACTTTGTCTTCCTAAATAAAATGCAGCAATTTTATATTTGCCCTCAGGTAGATTTAATTGGTAATTACCTTCAGAATCAGAAACAGATTTATACTGACTATCCAAAACAAAAATTTCTGCTAATTCAATTCCTTTCTTGCTTTCTGAATCGATCACCGTTCCCTTAATTCCCTGAGCGAACAATGAATTAGAAAAAATACTAATCAATAAAATGATTATATGGATATACTGTTTCATCATTGATTATAGGGTAAAACCCAGTTTTTATGTTGATAACCTCTTTTAATTGAAGCCAAATTCACTTCTGGATTAATAAATGGACGGCTCCCTTTTCCATTTATAGTGGCATAACTTTCTACAAACACCTTTACTTCAGCATCAAATTCAGTTTGATATTTATCCCTTAAAAAATGAGCAAATTGTAAAACCATATCTGGTTGAGTATTCATCATTTTTTCCTGAACTGGGGTTAAATATTGCTGTGGAAATACTTCAAATGATTTTTTCTTTTCAGGTATATTGACCGAGAATTGTGAATAACCTACTTTTTCCATCAGCATTACTCTCCAAGAGAATCTATATCCTTGCTCTGTCCAAAATAGGTTACCAGGATAAAGTATGTAGCGGAATGGCAATAGAACCTGCAAACTGAAATAGAGGATAAAGAAATATTTTAAAACAACTGGATTTGCAAACCCAACCGAATTGGGCAACACCTCTTTTCTTTGAGGGATTAGCTTAGCCCATAATTTTTTATGAAAATCTTCTGAGAAAAAGATTAAAGTGCTAACTACCATTATGAACGGAAACATTCCGATTTGGAAAAGGGCGGCAGTCATAAAATGAAAGGCAATGACGGTTAAATAAGCAATAACTCTTGTCCTTTTCCATAATAGAAAAAATGGTATTGTTAAATCATAAAATGCCCCGAACCAACTGAATATAAACGCAGTTAATTTATAATCCAAAAGCGAACCAATGATAGGAGTATCGGCTCTTGAAGGCAACCATATTTTTAAAGGCAGAGCTTCCAATAACCAATCGGGTTGTAATTTGGCTAATCCTGCAAAGAAATAAACGAGGCTTAATTGTAAAATGATAACATGTATGCTCCATGCCGGCACATAAAAATCCTGTTTTTTTCTGCGCCAAGCATCAATGGAATAAGCCTTATTGGCCGGCACTAAAATCAATAGAAAAGCAATAATGCTTACAAAATAGTAGTGATTGAGGTAATTGGTTTTATCAATTAGCTCCACATAAGTAAAACTTAAGAAAAATAGCGTAGCGCTAAATCTATAGAAAGCACCTAAGGCAATCCCAATAGCTGCAATTCCCATTATGGCAAAGAGGATATACATTCCAGGGTTTCCCCATGATTGTATCCACTCAAAGCCGTAGTAGGGAAAATAGAATTCAGGTTCAATATATTGTTTTGCTATCCATCCATTAGACCAAAAACGGATAATGGAGGCTAGCATCATAACACCAAAAGCTACTCGAAAAGTAGCTAATGGCGCAATGTGTTTTGCTTGATTAAATCGATATGTAGGTAACCAATTAGTCACCATCATTATCTTGAAATGTAATTGAAACTGATAAAGCAGAAGTCATGTCTACTTTTATTAATGGAATAACTGCTTGTAATGCATTGTAAACATTAACTAATTGACTTCCTTCTGCTGAAGCAATTTCACTGTAGGGTGCTTCAATTTTTTCCATTTCTTCTAATGCGGCAGTTGATTGATTTATGATGGCTCTACTTAATAGCTCATCATTTCTATCTCTTGCATCCAATGCATCTAGATAATCATCTAAACCGAGACCATCTTCAGAGGCATCAAAATGTTCACCTTTGAAAACAGCAATTGAAGATTTTACAGCTTCTTCTGCTAATTCACCTGACCAGCCAGAAAAGTAAGCTTCTACATTTTCTGGAGAAAGAACACCGCCCGTTCTAGGGTTTCCTCCTGAAGGAAATCCTATTTTGGCATTTTTAATTCTGATATCAAATTGAAAATTGTATTCATTAACTAATAAGCTGGTTCCACTTCCAACATCGGTTCCAGTGTTTCCAACAAAAGTTGATCTGTAATCAGGCCATCCTTCTGAAATTAGATTGGAAGTAGTTTGAATATCGGTTACTAAATCTGTTAAATATTGCAATCGATTTTCTCCTAAATCTGGATCTGCATAATAAGATAAAACTTCTTCTTCAGTGTTCCCTGTTCCGAATAGTAGATAATCCAAGGCTGGAAAGCCTTTAGCAGCTACATTGGCAGCTGATCCTAAAACATAATTTTGAGAAGCTATATTTTCTTCAATTAAAGCAGCATCAGTAGGAAATATATTTACTCTATCTCTTAAGTTAACACTAGATACAGGCCCTACATGAACAAAAGCTAGATGTTGGTAACTTAGCCAAGCTTCTTTTAACTCAGATCTTAAAACGTTTAAGCTCTCTATAGAAAGATTAGCATTAAAAGAGTTAGTTGCAACAGTAATTCCTTCAGCATTAAAAGCGAAATTCTCAATGGATGGTTGGATTACATTATCCGCTATGTTAACAAGAAATGCTTCCCTGTCAAAATCCACTTTTTCACTGCCTGTTTTTTTATCGCAGGCAGTGAAAAAAGTGATAAACAATATGAAAGAAGAAAATTTTAAATATCTCATTATGTCTTATAATTGGTCTTGAATATCTTCAAATCCGTAAGCTTCAACTAAAGTTGCTTTTGCAGCATTAATGTTGTCGGTAGAAATAGTATAAAAATTATCACCTAGTTCATCTAATACCTCACCAACTTCAGCATTACTTAATTTTTTATTTGGATTGTATCTTAATGCATTGATAAATGCCCAGGCTTCTGATAATGTATGGTTTCTGATAGCATCATCTGCAAAGCCAGCAATTGCTTCATTTAAATAATGAACGGCAGTTCCAGCTGATACTTTTTCCCATTCATCTCTGATGATTGTGATTTGCTCATCTCTAGTATCTAAGTCTTTATTTGAAATTGCGGCTCTTCCTTTGATGAAAGCATTCATTATAGCTTCATTTGAGCCTAATAATGCATCTCTTCCATTGGCATATTTACCCCAGAATCTCGCCCCGTCAGTAGTTGTAGGAAAATCATTTGGAACGCCAAAATAACCGAAAGCCTCATCCCAGTGATGCTCCATGGCCGTTCCTTTGCCGTCTTCAATGGTTTCATTATCCACATCCATTTTGCCTGAAGCTAAATAGATTGAAACTCCTTGAAAATAAAAACAAGAGCCCATTAAACCTTTTTCAATTATTTGAATGTGTTCAAAACCATTGATATCAAAGAAATATTGTTTTGAGCCATCGTTTGAAGTAACAACCCCAGCAGTTCCATCACTTCCTTCACCGCCATTAGCTTCAACAGTAGCGGCTGCAAAGTCTCTAATAAAACCTTGATAAAAGTTGATTTCAGATTCAACTGTTTTGTTCTCTAATTCTTTACTGTCTGCCGCATTTAATTCAGCATTTTCAAATGGATTATTTTCGTTGGCATACATGTCCAACATTACTTGAGCATCTAAAACTGCACCATTATTGGCTGTTTTCATATAAGCAGTCAATTCTTCCATCATGTCCAAACGTTGTGTTTGACCAGTATAACTCACATTTTCGAAATCATAAGTTAATGGAATTTCATAAGTTTCCTCTTTTTCTTCAGCTGTGTTTTCATCCTCACATGCTGTAAAAGCAAATACTGCTAATAGTGCTAATCCTAGTAATCTTAAATTTTTCATTTGTGCAAAATTAATATTTGTATTTAGATTGATTCTAATGATGATGCAAAATTAATTTTATTTAGATTGGTTACAAATAAAAAAGCAATTTTATTTAGATTAGATTTAAATAAAGATCAAAAACTTTGTTTAAACTATTATAAGAAAGTCTTTACGGAGCCTTTTTGTGTTTCTTATATCATTTATTAAGTAAAGAAACAGAGTAGTTTAAAGCACAGAAGTATTAGGCAGGCAAATTTTATCTGAAAATTAAATATAAGAACTCTAATGCTCTGTGCTGATTTTGTTTAGGTAACTGGGAAAATGGCGGGGTTTAAGGAAATACAGCATATGCTGCAGAAACATCTGATATGTCCTTTATGGATGACATTGCTTTTTCTCCCCCTCTTTTCAATTGATGACAATAGCTTACTGATAAAACACAAACGAATATCATAAGTAAACTTATCATCAGCCTTCTATATAAGCTGTTCATTAAAACTTTGTGTTGTTGTTTTGCAAAAGTATTGGAATTTTACATGAAAAGCTATTATATTATAAACTAAATAATATATTATTAAATTATATTTATTTTTCCGTCCCTCTATTTTATCATTTAATCTTCGCTATTCATTTGATTAATTGTAATTTTACACTATTAATCGAAAAAAGCATTTTGTAATGGAATATAGGATTGAAAAAGACACAATGGGCGATGTAAAAGTGCCCGCTGATAAGTATTGGGGTGCCCAAACGGAAAGAAGTAGAAATAATTTTAAAATAGGCGCTGAAGCAAGCATGCCTTTGGAAATAGTGCATGGATTTGCATATCTTAAAAAAGCGGCTGCTCACACTAATTATGAGCTAGGTGCTTTAAGCCAAGAAAAAAGAGATTTAATCTCTAAGGTTTGTGATGAGATTTTAGATAATCAGCATAATGATCAATTTCCTTTAGTGATTTGGCAAACGGGTTCTGGTACTCAATCAAATATGAATGTAAATGAAGTAGTATCGAACCGAGCACAAATAATAGCGGGTAAAACATATGATGATGAAAAAATTGTGCATCCTAACGATGACGTAAACAAATCGCAATCATCAAATGATACTTTTCCAACAGGGATGCATATTGCTTGTTACAAAATGGTAATTGAGACCACAATTCCTGGAATCGAAAAATTAAGAGATACCTTAAAAGAGAAATCAAAGGCTTTCGAAAAAGTAGTAAAAATTGGAAGAACTCATTTAATGGATGCTACTCCTTTAACTATAGGACAAGAATTTTCCGGCTATGTTTCTCAACTTGATCATGGCTTAAAAGCCTTGAAAAATACGTTAGACCATTTATCTGAAATTGCCTTAGGTGGAACAGCTGTAGGAACTGGAATTAATACTCCTGATGGATATTCGGAATTAGTGGCTAAAAAGATCGCTGAATTTTCAGGCTTACCTTTCAGAACTGCAGAAAACAAATTCGAAGCTTTAGCAGCACATGATGCCATAGTGGAATCACACGGAGCTTTAAAACAAATTGCAGTTTCTTTAAACAAAATAGGAAATGATATTCGTTTATTGGCTTCAGGCCCAAGGTCTGGTATTGGGGAAATCATAATACCGGCTAACGAACCAGGTTCTTCCATCATGCCAGGTAAAGTAAATCCTACTCAGGCAGAAGCCTTAACAATGGTTTGTGCGCAAGTTATAGGTAATGATGTTGCGATCACCGTGGGCGGTACTCAAGGTCACTATGAATTAAATGTTTTTAAGCCTCTTATGGCGGCAAACTTTTTGCAATCTGCTCGATTAATTGGGGATGCTTGTGTTTCATTTAATGACAATTGTGCAGTAGGAATTGAGCCTAATTATGAAAGAATTAAAGAACATTTAGATAACTCTTTGATGCTTGTTACGGCATTAAACACAAAAATTGGTTATGAAAAAGCAGCTAAAATAGCTAAAACAGCTCATGAAAATGGCACCAGGCTTAAAGAGGAGGCGATTAACTTAGGATTTTTGACCGCAGAAGAGTTTGACGAATGGGTAAAACCTGAAGATATGATTGGAAGTTTGAAAAAACAATAAATAGTATTATTTGTCTTTATTGTAGTTATTTACTTACTTTAGTTATACAAATTTGAATAAACCGAATCGATAATATGAAAAGCAAGATAAGTTTAATTGCCATCCTTATGATTTTTTGCATGGCTTTTTCAGTTTCCGCTCAGTTGAGTAGAAAAGAAAAGAAGGAAATGAAGAAAATGGCTAAGGAGCTTAAGAGAAATCCTGAGCAGATGAAGGCTATGGTTGAAGAAAATGAAAGCCTTAAAAGTTCTGTTGCTAGTTTAAATTCTCAAGTTGAAAATTTAGAAGGGCAGTTGAGCAATAAAAATGCTGAAATTGCTGCTGCTAAAGCTGAAGCTCAAGAAGCAAAAGCAATGGCTGAAGCTCAAAGGCAAAGAGCCAATGAAATGGCTAAAAAAGCAAAAAATGCTCAAAATGAAGAACCAGAAGCATTGGATGAGAGCGGAACTTGGTTTAAAGTTCAAGTTGGAGCTTTTGAAAACATTGATATGTCTGAGTATTTCAAAAATAATCCTAATTTCAGCGGAGAAGAAACGGAGGACGGATTACAAAGAATTACTTTAGGTCGATTTAGAGATTATTGGGAAGCTGATAAATTCAAAAAGACGCTAAGAAAAATGGGTGTTAAAGAAGCATGGATCGTGCCTTACAAAGAAGGTGTTAGAGTTCCGCTTAAAGAAGTTTTAGAAAGTCTTTCTGCTAAGCCAGAAAGTGCTGGAAAGTAAAATTATTCAAGCTTGTTTAGAAGTTAAAAGAACCAAATTGGTTTTTAATACTGTTTTCTTTCAATAGAAACAGTAAACTTTTAAACAAGCTTTTTTTATAGTACAAAATTAATAATTCACCCCTATCCATCCTTGAAAATTGCATTCTCATCGCTACCCAATATCTTGAAAGGAGAAATTTACCAACTCCGGAAAGATTATACTATTGAGAATATTTTCATAGACAGTAGAAATACTGTTTTCGATATCAAAAATTTATTTATTGCCATAAAAGGTGAGCGACATGACGGTCATTTTTTTATAGATGAACTTTATTCTAAAGGAATTAGAAATTTCATTATTGATCAAGAAATTGAAATCAATAATTATCCAGAAGCTAATTTTTTTAAAGCAAATGATAGCATTAATGCCCTCCAAGCTTTAGCTGGCTACAAAAGAAATAACTTCAAAGGCAATTTAATTGGAATCACAGGCAGCAATGGTAAAACCATAGTAAAAGAATGGTTAGGAAAACTAATAGAAGCGGTTTATTCGGTTTACAGAAGCCCAAGAAGTTATAATTCTCAGGTTGGTGTTCCACTTTCCCTTTGGCATTTAAATCATTACCAAGATTACGCGATAATAGAAGCAGGAATTTCCAAAATGAGAGAAATGGAAAAACTGCAAGCCATTATTAAGCCTAAAATTGGAATTTTTACTAATTTAGGAACGGCTCATGACGAGGGTTTTCCAAGCTTAGAAGAAAAGGCAAATCAAAAAGCACTATTATTTAAGGATTCTTCCACTATTATTTTTTGTAAAGACTTCCCTGAAATTTCAAATGCTTTACACAATCTACCTAAATTAGAAGAAAAGGAGTTTATAGGTTGGTCTTTTGAAGATAATACTTCCAACTATTTTGTGGAAACAGAAGAAAGATACAATGGAACAGCTATAAGAATACCATTTGATGATCATTTCCATATTTTTCAAGTCCCCTTTCAAGATTATGCCTCATTAGAAAATATTACACATTGTCTCTTGCTCTTGTTGCATGAAGGATTACCGATCAAGGTAATTCAAAACACTCTAAATGATATCAAGCCTCTCAATATGAGGTTGGAAACTAAAAAGGGTAAAAACAGTACGTATTTGGTTGATGATTCCTACAATAATGATTTAGTCGGACTTGATACTGCTCTTCAATTTTTTTCTCAGCAAAAACAATTTCAAAAAAGGATCCTCATATTATCTGATCTTTTAGAAACTGGATTAACATCTGAAGTTTTATATCAACAGCTTGCAGATAGAATTGCATTGGAACAGTTAAGTTTAGTAATAGGAATTGGCAAGGAAATCTCAATCTTAGAGAAGTTTTATGAAGGCGATTTAAAGATTTTCCCAGATACGATTTCATTTTTAGAATACGAAAAAGAAAATGCTTTCCAAGAGGCATTAATTCTGATAAAAGGTGCAAGAAAGTTTAATTTCGAATCCATAGTTCAGCGCTTGGAGCAAAAAATACATGGAACGATATTGGAAATTGATCTCAATAAAATCACTCATAATTTAAATTTTTACCGATCTAGACTTAAGCCCAATGTAAAAACTATGGTGATGGTAAAAGCTTTTGCTTATGGGAGCAGTAGCCATGAAATTGCCAATTGGCTTGAGTTTCAGAATGTAGATTATTTGGCCGTAGCTTATGCGGATGAAGGTGTTGTTTTACGTCAACATGGAATTCAACTTCCGATTATGGTGATGAACCCCGATCCTAGGTCATTTGAACTTTTACATCAATATAATCTAGAACCAGAACTTTATAGTTTGACTATTTTTAAGGATTATGCCAACTATACTCGTAATCATCCTCGACCACTAAACATCCATTTAAAACTGGAGACAGGAATGCATAGGCTTGGTTTTGAACCTCGGGAATCGGAGCTATTAAAATCATTACTTAAGGAAAATCCTCAACTGAAAGTAGCCTCTATTTTTAGTCATTTAGCGGCTTCTGATGAGGCTGCGCATAATGGTTTTTCAGCTCAGCAAGCAATGTCATTTAAGAAATCAGCTGATGAAATCATCGATTTTTTAGGATATAGACCTTTACTACATTTATTAAATAGCCCAGGAATCAGTCGATTTCCAGATTATCAATTTGATATGGTCAGACTCGGTATAGGATTGTATGGGGTAGATCCTACTGGTCTGTATTCAGAACAATTACAATCAGTTTCTAAATTAAAAACGGTTATTTCTCAGGTAAAACATATCAGAAAAGGAGAGACTATTGGCTATGCCAGAAAAGGAGTAGCAAATGAAGATATGAAAACAGCTACCATTTCAATAGGCTATGCCGATGGGTTTAACCGAAAATTTAGCCAAGGAATTGGAAAGGTAGTGATCAATGGAAAAGCGGCTCCTGTAATTGGAAATGTATGCATGGATATGACCATAGTGGAGGTTACCCATATTGATTGCAAAGCAGGAGATGAAGTAATTGTTTTTGGCGATGATCCCAACATTTCAGATATGGCAAAAGCTATTGATACAATTCCTTATGAAATACTCACTAATATTAGCGAAAGAGTAAAAAGAGTATTTTACACAGAATGACACCCTCTCTCAATTAATTTAAACCCACTTTTTCAGAAAAATACCCATAATTAGGTATTGCCTTTAAAGAAAAATACATCCAACTTTATTAAAATTTAGGGGATGAAGTTTTTCTTAGTTATATCAATTTTTGCCTTTTGGTGGATTCCTATGAACTCACCAGGCAAAATTGGTATTTTAAAAAACACTAACTCTATATCATTATTACAACCTAAAATCGCAATCCCCAATTCTTCTAAAGGTTCTAATGGAATCGCGACTAAAAGAAAAATGGACCATGTTGGCTTTCAATACAGAAAGCATTTGATAAAGAAGAAATAAATTAAGATGGAGGTGAATAATCACAATTTACTAGAAGTTATCCAAGGAAAGTGGAAATGCTTTAAAGCAAGCAATCAGATAACTGAAAAACCATTAAATGCAGACTTTTCCTTATTAATATCTGAAAATTTAATTTCAAGGATGGGTGAAGGGAACGAATTCTGGCCAAGAATATGTAATTTTGAATTAGTAGGGTCTATAAAAGATGGTTATTTTTATAGAGAAGATGGTTGCTTTATGCAAGTGAAACCTTCATCAAATGAAGGCTTAGTAATTGAATTGTCACATAAAAATTCACTAGGTAAACTTAACACTTATATTTTTCAATTTGAAAAAGAGCTGGAATAGTAATTTAGTCTGTACCATATTCTATTTTCTCATTAGACAATTCTTTTTCCTCCTCTGTTACTTCCAATTCATCACTATCATCATCTGTTTTAGCCAAATGCAATTGAAGTAATATCGGAAAATGATCAGATCCAATACTTCCCATTCTTTTCATTTTTTGTAATCGAAAATGCCCCGAACAAAACACATGATCTAAAGGCCAGCGGGCATACCAATGTTTTGCATGAAAAGAACTAAAAAGGCCTCTTCCTCTCCTAGGGTCTAATAGGCCACTTATTTTTAAGAATAATTCCGAAGTATAACTCCAAGCCACATCATTTAAATCACCCGCAACTATGGTAGGCATTTGGTCAGCTTTTGTTTTTTGCCCAACTAATAAAATTTCCGCATCACGAGCTGTTGATTTTGGGTTTTGAGAAGGAACAGGCGGCTCAGGGTGAATTGCATAAAGCTTTATTAAACGATTATCAAGTTTTATATTCTGTTTCAATAGATGGAATTTCATCTTTTATCCAATAGTGGATTTGTGTGTTTTTTAATTCCAATTTTGAGAATAAAAGCATCCCATAAGTGTTTTCTCTATCTTCTAGAACTTTAAAAGAATATTCATTCCCAAAGGCATCACAACATTTATCTTTCCACCATTTGTTGGTCTCTAACAACAAAACAATATCAGCCTGTTCACCTTGAACCATATCGACTAATTTTTCCCATTCTCTGTTTTCTTGATAGACATTTGCAATTAGCAGTTTGATTTTTGGCCTTTTATTCTGGCTAACAGAATCCATTTGCTTATTTGCGAAGGGCAAATATGGATATATCTGATAGCTTAAATAAAGTTGATTAGCAAATAGTAAGATGATAAACCCAAAAGAGAAATAGGCATCAGAAGGAAATAAGATTATAGACGCAATAAGTATGATAAGATTTATTACCCACTTTTGAGTTCTAGGAAATTCAAAAACTCTAAAAGTCCAATAATCATTTCGAATCAAAGGAAGTAAGCTGATGAAAACTATAGCACCACCCAATATGTAAAGCACAATTTGTAAAAAGCTTATCAATATATTTTTGTCTTGTTCTGGATGAAGTTAGACAAAATATAAGGTAAGAAGCTATTAATAATGAAGTTTTAATGGAGAGTAAGAAAGATAAATCCGCCATGCTTAAATTAAATTTATTTATAAGCATGGCAGATTCGTTTTTTACTAGGCTAACTATTTGTTTTAACCCATTTCAACAAAGTCTTGTAGTTTACTTTTGTTCCGTGCATCAAGATTCCAATTCTGTAGATTCTTCCAGCCATCCAGATGGTGAAAAGAAAACCCACAACCATTAAACCCATACTCAAGGCTAATTCCCACGCAGGAACTCCAAAAGCAACTCTTGCCATCATAGCAACTGGAGCTGTGAAAGGAATAATCGACAACCAAAAACTCACATTACCATCAGGCTCAGGCATCACAAACATAAATGTTCCTAAAAACCCAATGATCATGGGCATAGTGATCGGCATAGTGAATTGCTGTGCGTCAGTAATATTGTCCACTGCAGAACCTACTGCTGCAAATAATGCCCCATAAAGTAAATAACCACTTATAAAGAAAAATGCGAAAACTGAAATATAATAACCATATGGAATGTCATAAATAATGTTTAAAATTTCTCCTGCTTTGGAATTTTCCATCATCGCTTGTGCTTCGGAATTTCCACCATTCATTCCCGACATACTTTGTTGGGCAGTTTGCATATCCGCTGGGTTTAAATCAAACATGGCAAAAACACCGGCAGAAAGAGCAAATATTAAAACTACCCAAATTGCAAATTGAAGCAAACCAACAGATGCTACTCCAATTACTTTGCCTAGCATCAATTGAAAAGGTTTTACAGATGACACTATGATTTCTACAATCTTACTCGATTTTTCCTCAATCACCCCTTGCATAATCTGCGTTCCGTAAATGAGGACAAACATATAAACAAGAAAACTGAATGCATAGGCTATCCCATAAGCTACACCTGCACTACTTGCTTTTTCCTCTCCGGATTCGGAAACATTTATAGTGCTCAAACTTATATTGGTTTTCAAGCTTTCAAGTTCTGCTTCATTTATCCCACTTTCTTTTAATTTTTCATCTCGAATTTGTGATTCAATTTGGTTTTCAAAATAGGAGCTGGCTTGAAGGCTTGGATTCTTTTTAGCATACATTATTATGCCTTCAGGATTTGCCAAATCAAATTTAGGGAAATATAAAAGTGCATAGGCTTCACTTTCCGTAAAGATAGTTTTAGCTTCTTCCAAACTAATATTTAATTCTTCGAATGCATATTTTTTATCATCTTCGAAATTGAAACTTCCAGCTTCATCCAACACATATACTTTCTGTTGCTCTGAATTTTTGGATTCTTCTATCGCAAAATATATCATCCCACCAATAATGGCAGGAAATAATAAGGGCACTAAAATGGTGGCTAACAAAAAGCTTTTCTTTTTAACTCTGCTGTCAAACTCCCTTTTAATTACTAAGCCGATCTTACTCATCTGTTCGTGTTTTTAAGGTTATGAAGTGGGTATGGATTGTTTGTCTCCTTGTACCAATTGAATGAAAATATCATTGATCGAAGGAATTTCCTCTTGGAAAGAAATGATATCAACTTTTTGGTTGATCAGTTCCTGCAATAATTGATTAGAAGAAGCACCTGATATTAATTTTAAGGTAGATTTATGAAGTCCTTCGTCCAATTCGGCTTTCTTTTCTAAATTGAAAGTTTCATTAGTAGAAATTCCATTCCCTCTATGAACTAATGTATATTGATTGGATTTGAAATCATTTTTGATTTTGGATTTTTCTCCATCCAAAATCTTTTCTGATTTATTAATTAAGGCAATATAATCACACATTTCCTCCACTGATTCCATTCGGTGTGTACTGAAAATGATGGTACTGCCTTTATCTTTTAATCTAAGGATTTCATCTTTTATTAAATTGGCATTAATTGGATCAAACCCAGAAAAAGGTTCATCTAAAATAATTAATTCCGGTTCATGCATCACAGTAGAAATGAATTGCACTTTTTGTTGCATCCCTTTAGAAAGGTCTTCAATTTTCTTGTTCAACCAGTCAGAAGCCTCAAATCTTTCCAACCAGGCTTTAATTTTTTGAACGGCTTCTTTTTTAGATAATCCTTTGAGTTGAGCTAAATACAAAAGCTGATCACCCACTTTCATTTTTTTGTACAAGCCTCTTTCCTCAGGCAAATATCCAATGGTTCCTATATGCTTTGAGCTTAAGTCTTCTCCATTGATTTGAATTTGTCCTGAATCAGCATTGATGATTTGATTAACAATTCTTATGAAAGTGCTTTTTCCAGCTCCATTAGGGCCTAATAAACCAAAAATTGATTGCTTTGGGATCTCTAAATCCACATTATGAAGCGCAACATTTTCATGAAACGTTTTATTGAGGTTCTTTGCAGTAAGTATATGCACGTTGACAATTATTTTTTTACAAATGTATTTTAAAAAATCAAAAGTGCAATAAAGTAATTTTTTATTGAATAATTTTTGTGATGGATGGTATCTTCGATAGAATAAATTATTTTTTTATTCCTTTTGCTTTCTTCTACATTAAACCCAATTTCTTTTCTAGTTTTTCCTTTTCTTTTTTAACGGTATCCAATTCCGCTCGAAGATCACGTTCTTGCCGTTCTTGCTGTTCTTGTGTGGCTTGGAGTTCCTCCATATTCTGTCTCATTTCTTCTTCCTGAGAATGTAATTGCTGCGATTGCTCCTGCATTTCAGCCAATAGGTATTTTGTTTTTTCATTAGTCTTGATGCTGTTTAACTGCATGGCGATATTTTCCCCCATTTCCAGCATAAAATCAATTTGGTATTGTTCAACTTTATTGAAAGAGGCAATTTCGAAGATTCCATATACTTCTTCATTTACCAACATTGGACTTATCAAAATTGATCGGGGGTTTGCGTCTCCCAAACCACTTCTAATATTGATATAATTATCAGGTACTTCAGTAAGGTATATATAATCCTTTTCCAAATAACATTGACCAACAAGCCCTTCGCCAATATTTACTTTCTGGTTTAATTGTTTTCTTCTTTTAAAGGCATATGCTGACTTAAGCGTGAGTTGCAGATCGTCTTTATTTTCATCATCCAGTAAAAATAGAGCACCTTGATTTGCATCTAAATATTTAACAACGAAGGCGATTATTTTCTCAGTGAGTATTTTAAGGTCATCTTCTCCTCTAAGTATAGAGCCAATTTCTGCTAAACCTTTTGTAACCCAAGCTCTTTTCTTTTCTTCTTGTTGGGCTTTTTCCAATTGTCCTAAAGAGTCTTGTAGTTCTTTTTCCTTTTCAACTGCTTTCTTATTTTCTTCGGCAAATTGATTGGTCAACTCTTGAGCTTTTGCAAACTCTTTTTGGTTAAGCCTTTGTAAGAAAACAAAGAGGAACCCTCCTAAGAAAAAAGCTCCAAATAAAACAGAATTTCTTATCCAGGCCTGCTGGAAAGTTGAATTATCAAATGAAATACTGAAATAATCGTTGAACTCATAAATAAATACAACAGGCAAAATAGAAATGATAAACGCTGGAAGCCAAAACTGAAATCTTTTAAAATCAAATAGGCTAAAAGCTATTAATGAACCAACAATTTGAAAAGCATAGACCTCTTTCAAAACAGGATCACCAGTTTGCATAATTACACCGTGAAGCATACCGATCACTAATGCTGGTAGAACTGACATCAAGAATCGACTCAAAAACGTGAGTCCTAAATAGGCGAAAAATAAATTGATTGTATATGCTGCCAAACCATACAAGCAAAAGGGAACTATTTCAGGAATTGCAATCGCAGATATTATGGCATAAAAGCAGATAATGACAATAAGTGCAAAATTTAAAATATTACTTAGTCGAATTTTGGTCTTTACAGAGTCATCTAATTTATTTTCAATTCCGAATTCTACAATCTTAGTAAAAAAGCTCATTTCCGATGTTATTTATTATAGTCATTAACTGGTTCTTATTACTTTATAATAATAATGAAAAATTATTCTACATGAGCGAAATCTGACTAATAATTGTCAGAAGAAGAGAATTAGTGCAAAAATGGAGATTTTACAGGCTTTATAAAATAATTAAAAACCACAAAAAGAGTCTTTATTTTACCTGAGGGCATCAAATCATACTTTTCCATGACCTAGATCATGGTTTCCCTAACATTTACCTACCACCTTTACATCATAATTAAAAAGTCAAAAGCTATGAGAAATTTAATGATCATAATGATGCTGTTTTTCGCACCCTTGGTGTATGGACAGCAATTAACGGTAAACGAAAGTAATACTAAATTAAGTGTAGATGGAACTTCATCGGTTCACGATTGGACAATTGAAGCAGAGCAGTTCAATGGTAAGGCTGATGTAAAAATTGAAAACAATACTTTACAAAGTATCAATAGCTTGAGCTTCAACATTCCAGTGGAAAGTTTAAAAAGTGGAAAATCCGGAATGGATGATAACACTTATGAAGCTTTGAAAGCAGATGATCATCCAGTGATCAAATATGAGTTCCGTTCAATGGATAATGTGAAAGTGGAAGGAAATACAACGACTATGAGCACAAAAGGAGCGCTAACTATAGGGGGGGTGACAAAGATTGTCAATATGAATGTGAAGGCAAATGCGAGTGATGGTGTAGCGTTTAGCGGAGATATCACTTTCAAAATGTCTGTTTTCGAAATAGACCCTCCTACTGCGGTATTTGGTACCATCAGAACTGGAGACCAAGTTACAATTAAATTTAATGTTCAATATAAATAAATCAAAGACAACAATTTAAATAAAAAAGCCATGAAAACGTTTTTTAGATTCACAATGATTGCCCTCTTAATGGGCTTTGCACAAGTGCTTTTCGCACAGGACAGTAGAAACTTACAGTTTTTTAGACCGGTAGGACAAGAAGGTTTGAACGTATTTGAAACCTCAAAAGCTGACACAGCAGAATATGACGGAGTAAAAGTAAGAGTAGGTGGTGATTTTGCCTTGCAATTTCAAGGATTAAGCCAAAGTAATAATGCTGAAGTTGGTTCTGGCTATGAATTAGTAGAATTAGGAAACAACTTCAACTTACCTACAGCAAACTTAAACCTTGATGTTCAAATGTATGATGGAGTGAGATTGCACTTACGTACTTATCTTTCTTCTCGTCACCACGCTGAGGCTTGGGTTAAAGGTGGACACTTGCAAATTGATAAATTAGACTTCATAAGCGAAGGGTTTATGGAAGGCCTAATGGAGTATACTACTATAACTGTAGGTTTGGATGAATTCAACTATGGTGATGCACACTTCAGAAGAAGTGATAATGCGAGAGCAATTTACAATCCTTTTGTAGGTAACTACATTATGGATGCATTCTCTACTGAAGCATTTGGTGAAGTAACTGTACAAAACAATGGACTGCTTGCAGTAATTGGTGTTACCAACGGTAAATTAAATCAAAGTGCTACAGCAGGACCAAATAATAAGCCTTCTTTCTATGGTAAACTGGGATTTGACAAACAATTTAGTGATGATTTCAGAGCTCGTTTAACTGGTAGCTGGTACATAAATACTGGAACTGGAACAGGTGGCTACCTTTATGGTGGTGATAGAGCAGGTGCAAGATATTACAATGTGATGCATTCTGTAGGAAATGATGACTTAGGTGTAGGTGCAAAAGAAGGTTTTGCTGATCCACAATATAACCCTAGATTTTCTAAAATAGGAGCCTTTCAAATTAACCCGTTTATTAAGGCTGGCGGATTTGAGTTCTTTGGAATTTATGAAGTTGCGAATGGATTGAACGAAGGGGCTGACGATGGTTCTTTAACTCAAATAGCTGCAGAAGCACTTTACAGATTTGGTGCTAATGAAAGATATTACATTGGTGGTCGTTTCAATTCCGTAAAAGGTGCAAAAACAGCAGATGCAACTGAAGATTTGGACACTAACAGAATAAACTTTGGTGGTGGTTGGTTCTTAACTGACAATATCATGACAAAAGTTGAATACGTAAACCAACAGTATAATGGTGATGCTTGGGGAGGACAATATGCAGGAGCAGGATTTAAAGGTCTAATGCTGGAAGCAGCAATTAGTTTCTAAGTTGAAAAACAACTTGTTTAGTTTAAAGCGATGGGGTAATTCTTCATCGCTTTTTTTATAATAATTCCTAACAAGCGATTAAAGTGGAAGTTGTGGTATTTTTCAGTATTCAATACCAATAAAATTTTGTGTAATTGAGTTTTAGCACCCATATAATCTTAAATTAAATGTAATTTACCATCTTACTGTTTTTTTTATGAAAGTCCTATTCTTACATATCGTAATCATTTCGCTTACTGGGTTTAATGCTGCTATTGGACAAGTCAAAAAGTTGGTTAAAATTAATACCCAGACATCCTATGTTGAAATTCATGGAACTACTAATGTTAATAGTTTCAATTGCAGTTATAACGCAAAACTTCCTGAAAATGAATTTGAAGTAACACTTATAAAGAAGGGTAATGTTATTGAAATTGAACATGAAGCACTCTTTCTAAAAGTGCTAAATTTCAAATGCCCAAACCCACAAATGACAGATGATTTACATGATTTATTAGAATATGAGAATTATCCTTTTATAATTTTTCAGGTAAAAAAAATCACCAATAATAAAACTGGCCACATCATGATTGAAATGGCTGGTGAAACGCATTCTTATACAGTAAATCTCAATAATAGCCTACAAAATAATCAGCTGATTTCTAATGCTACAATGGAATTATGCATTACAGATTTTGGATTGCAAGCACCTGAAAAATTCTTCGGGATGGTGAAAGTAAATGAAAATATAGAAGTGGAATTTAAAATTGATTTGAATATTTACGATAAATAATTATTGATTAACAATAATTTAATATAGTTTTGCGATTATTAAAATCAAAAGCTATGAAAAAGAATGTCATTTTATCCGCTAGTGCGATTATCATGCAAGTATTTCAAGGTTTAATTGCGTTAGTAGCATCACTACAAATTTTAATTTTTATAGGCTCCTTACTAAACAACCTTTCATTGGAAAAATTAATAATTCAATCACAAGAGCTGGTATCAAATCAAAGCGGGCTTAGCATCATTGATTTAACCACAATTAGTCCTTGGTTAGCCTTCTTCATAGTTTTGCAAAACCTTACAGTTCTTGTATTGCTCTTTAATATTCTTGGGTATGGAATTGATATTGTAAAAAATATTCACAGCCTTAAAACATTTACAAAAGATAATATTAGTGCTTTTTATAAAATCAGCCAGCTTTCAGTTCTACTCGTTATTATAAAATTCATAAAGCTTAGCCCCAATAAAATTGGACTTGGTATTGAATTTAATTATGTGTTTTTGGCATTTGGCGCCATTATTTTGACTCAAGTTTTCAAAGAGGGGCACCGATTGCTTCAGGATAACGAATTAACCATATAAGCCATGCCGATAGTTGTTAATGTTGATGTGATGTTGGCTAAGCGAAAGATGCAATCAAAAGAATTAGCAGAAAAAATTGGGGTTACGGTAGCCAATCTCTCCATTCTTAAAACAAGTAAAGCCAAAGCTATCCGCTTTTCCACTTTGGAAGCCATTTGCAAAGCTTTAGATTGTCAGCCTGGTGATTTGTTAGAATATAAAGAGGAATAAATAACCTCTTTTTAATTTAATATCTTCTATTTATGAATATCAGCTTAATAGAATCAAGACTTAATTACCTTCATAAAGCTGTGCTTTTCAGTTTGATTATCTCTTACATTTTCTATTCCTGTGAGTATGGAAAATCCACAGAAGGTGATATTCAAGATTATCAGATACAGGAGATTCATTTTTCGATTGACTCTACCATTTCCAAAGAATCCAATACCATTCAATATTTTGAGGCGGAGAATAATAGGTACTTGATCGTCTTTAATAAGCCCACAAATGAAATCATCTGGTATGATTTTGACAAGGGAACTCTTGATAAGAAAACCAAACTCTACACTCAAGGTCCAAATAATATCGGAAAACCATATGGTATTCACATAAAATCAATGGATTCAATATTCGTACTCAGTAGTGCAACTTATAATTTAGCTTTAATTAATAGAGAGGGCGAGCTCCTTCAAAATTATAAATTGTTCCAAGGAGAATTAGATTTCACTGGACGTCCGAAAGGTGCAGACAATAGCATTAAACCAATTTTGCAGTCTACAAATCCATTATTAATTCTTTCTGACTCTATAGTTGCTTTGGCAGGACTACCAGATGTCAATCCGCTCAACACGGATTTTTACGATTCAAAAGTATATATAAAACTTAATTTGAATTCAGGATCTATTGATTATCAAATTCCTTATCCAAAAAGATATCAAGGTAAATTATGGGGACTATATCACAGCTTTCCGTATCATACTTATAATTCAAACACTGGAAAGGCAGTAATTTCATTTCCCGCTTCCAAAAAGGTATATCTAACAGACTTCCAAGAAATTGACTCAATTTCTGTACCTTCCCAAAACGTAGAAGAACCTGCTTACTGGAAAGATCCCGAGGCTAATGGATTCAAAATGATGAAGTTTTTTATAAGCACTCCTTCTTTCTACCGAATAGAATATGACCCATACAGGAAATTATATTACCGGTTTTCTCAATCACCATCTTCAGCTGATTTATCAAAAGTGGATATAAGCCAAATAAGCGTCTTCAATTCCAAAAACACTTATATTTCAATCTTAGATGAAGACTTCAATCTATTGCAGGAATTGCCTCTCCCAAAGAAATACGACCCTCGATTTATTCTGATTGCTCCGAATGGTTTATTTATTGTAAAAGAAAATCAGAATGAAGATAGATTGACTTTTGCTGTCTTTAATTTTAAAAATGAAGATTGATTCTTCTGTAAATTTTTAATAAAAAAGTTAAAAACCCTCATCCAAGCCAATCAACTTCCTACTCCTGACTTCTAACTTTTAACATTTTCAAAACCCCAAACACAAAAAGCTTCCGTTCAAAAGATTTTCCTTGTTATAATTGAATCGTTCCTTTTCTTCATTTCCTTTATAAACCTTTCCACCTGCAGCTTCCAAAATGGCTTGGCCTGCACCTGTATCCCACTCCATTGTTGGCCCATGTCTATAGTAAATATCTGCTTTACCTTCCGCTACCATGCAAAATTTTAAGGAGCTCCCTTTAGAAATACTGTCTTTCACATCATATTTAGCCAATAATTCATCCTCTTCAGGAGATGCATGTGATGCGCTTCTTACGGCTATTCTATCTGTGTTTTTATTATTTACTTTCAATTCAGTTTTTTCTCCCCCCTCTTCTTTAAAAGCGCCTAATTCGCTCCCATAATAAAAGGTATCAGTTGCGGGTACATAAATGACCCCCATCATGGTGAAATGGTCTTTTATCAATGCAATATTTACTGTAAACTGCCCATTTTTTTTGATGAACTCTTTAGTTCCGTCTAAAGGATCAACAAGCCAGAAAGTGTTCCAATCTTTTCTTTCTTCATAAGACATTTTTTTGCCTTCTTCTGATAAAATTGGATATTGAACTGAAAGTTCTTCCAAGCCCTTTTTTATGACCTTGTCTGCGGCCTCATCTGCTAATGTTAATGGACTATCATCTGCCTTGTAATCTACCACTTTACTTAGATCCGCATCTGTATAAATATCCATGATGGCCACCCCCGCATTTTTGGCAATAATTTTAACTTCTTCTACTAAATTCTCAATTTTCATACCCATTCTTCTTGATTTTCAATTCCTAACCGGAATTTTCTAAAATTTTTTTTCTTCAAAACCGCCCTCTATTAGCCTACAAACCCAATAGAGTTTAAATATTTATAGACAGATGCAAAATTACGTAAGAAATGCTTATAACTATAATTTTATCCTATTAACTTTGCTTAAAATTATATGAGTTTGAAAAATATTTATCCGATTTTTGATACTATTTTGAGCCGTTCCGACAAAGAAAAAATGCTCAATCAAAAGGCCATTGTCATTTGGATGGTAGGCTTGTCCGGATCAGGAAAAAGCACCTTGGCAAGAGCACTTGAAAACAGCTTGCATGAAGAGGGTTTTCTTACGCAATTGCTTGATGGTGATAATATTCGAACGGGTATAAATAATAATTTAGGATTTAGCCCGGAAGACAGAACAGAAAATATCAGAAGAGCTGCTGAAACAGCTAAATTGTTTATGAATGCGGGCTTGGTCACGATCTGCTCTTTTATTAGCCCAACTGATGATATCCGTAAAATGGCAAAAGAAATCATTGGTGATGGTTATGTGGAGGTTTATGTAGATTGTCCTGTGGAGGTTTGTGAAGAAAGAGATGTGAAAGGGCTCTATGCAAAAGCTAGAAAAGGAGAAATTCCTGATTTTACAGGAGTAAGTGCTCCATTTGATGTGCCTAAAAGCCCAGATGTATCAGTGGATACTGCTAATCAAGGTTTGGAAGAAAGCCATCAAGAATTAGTTAAAGCAATTATAGAAAGAATTAAACATTAAAAAATGCCTTTTAGCAATTAATAGAGAAATCTATTGAGTTGTTGGAAAATCCGAACCAAAAGGTAAATCATCTTAGAAGAAATAAATTTTTGAAGAAATAAAATATGTCATCTTACAATTTATCACATTTAGATCAATTAGAATCAGAAGCAATTTACATTTTTCGTGAAGTAGCAGCTCAATTTGAAAAACCTGTCATTTTATTTTCCGGTGGGAAAGATTCCATTACGATGGTACATTTAGCACAAAAAGCTTTTTGGCCAGCTAAAATTCCTTTTCCACTATTACATATCGATACAGGGCATAATTTCCCTGAAGCATTGGAATTCCGAGATAATTTGGCGGAAAAATATAAAGTGAATTTGGACGTAGGACTGGTTCAAGACTCAATTGACAAAGGAACTGCAGCAGAAGAAAAAGGTCTAAACCCAAGTAGAAACACCTTACAATCCATTACTTTATTGGAGAAACTAGAAGAAGGTCAATATGACGCTGCTTTTGGTGGAGGAAGAAGAGATGAGGAAAAAGCTAGAGCTAAAGAAAGGTTCTTTTCGCATAGAGATGATTTCGGACAGTGGGATCCTAAAAATCAGCGTCCCGAACTTTGGAATCTATATAATGGAAAGAAGGCACCAGGAGAATCTTTCCGAATTTTTCCGATTAGCAACTGGACAGAAATGGATGTTTGGCAATATATCAAGAAAGAAAAAATTGATTTACCAAGTATATATTTCTCTCATAAAAGAGATGTAGTAAAAAGAAATGGAACTTTGATTGCTAAATCTCCTTACAACCAACTATTGGATGGCGAGCAATATGAAGAAAAAATTATTCGCTATAGAACCTTGGGTTGTATGACCATTACAGGAGCTGTTGAATCAGAGGCAGATACTTTAGATAAAATTATCGAGGAAGTTGCTGCTGCCAGACAAACTGAAAGAGGCGGAAGAGCAGATGATAAAAGATCTGAAGCGGCTATGGAGGATAGAAAAAGACAGGGATATTTTTAGAAAGAAACTAGAATCTAGACTGAAGAATTCAGACATAAGATTTTATAACATTATTTATAGATGAGAGATACAGAAGAATATAACAAAATAGACACAGCAGGTTACTTGGACATGGACTTATTGCGATTTTCCACTGCAGGTAGTGTAGATGACGGAAAAAGTACACTGATCGGTCGTTTGATGTACGATACCAAATCCATATTTGAAGATCAGATTGAAGCGGTAGAACAATCAAGTAGAAACCGTGGTGATGAACACGTAAATTTGGCTTTATTAACAGATGGTTTGAAAGCGGAACGTGAACAAGGGATTACCATTGATGTTGCTTACCGATATTTCGCTACACCTAAAAGAAAATTCATTATAGCCGACACTCCTGGCCATGTCCAATATACTCGAAACATGGTAACAGGAGCCTCTAACGTTAACCTTGCCATTATTTTGATTGACGCAAGAAAAGGGGTGATCGAGCAAACCAAAAGACATTCGTTTATTGCTTCTCTTTTACAAATCAAACATGTCATTGTTTGTATCAATAAAATGGATTTGGTTGATTATAAAGAGGAGGTTTTTGAACAAATCAAGAAAGACTATTTAAGCTTTGATGCTAAATTAGAAATCCCGGACATCCGATTTATTCCTATATCTGCCTTGAATGGAGATAATGTGGTGGATAAGTCTGAGAATATGGACTGGTACAAAGGACCATCTTTATTGTGGACTTTGGAAAATGTACAAGTAGCTTCTGATAGGGATTTAATTGATGGAAGATTCCCAGTTCAGTGGGTAATTCGTCCGCAGTCCAAAGAACACCCTGATTTCCGAGGATATGCTGGTTTGGTTAGTGGAGGAATTTTTAGAAAGGGAGAGGAAGTAGTCGTGTTGCCTTCTGGGTTTACCACTAGAATTAAATCCATTGAAACAATGGATGGAGAATTGAAGGAAGCATTTCCTCCAATGTCTGTTGCGATGACCTTAGAAGATGAAATTGATATAAGTAGAGGAGATATGTTGGCGAAGGTTAATAATCAGCCTACAATAGGTCAAGATATTGAATTGATGGTTTGCTGGTTGAATGTAACCCCTTTAAAATTAGGTGGAAAATATACTGTAAAACATACCACCAATGAAGCAAGGGCAATCATTAAAGAAGTGAAATATAAGGTTAATGTAAATACGCTTGAAAAGAATGAGGAAGACAAAGAAGTGGGCGCTAATGACATTGCCAGAATCACATTAAAAACGGCTAAGCCATTATTATATGATGCTTATCGTAAAAACAGAAATACGGGTTCATTAATTATTATTGATGAGTTCACCCAGCAAACTGTGGGTGCCGGAATGATTATCTAATTTTTATTTTCAATAATATAAAACATGCTATGACTCCTGTTATAGCATGTTTTTTTTTGAGCTTTTCTATAAATTAAAATCCCTACAAATTAGTCCATTGATCTTTCAAATAAAATTCTCATTTAAATCGGAAGAGGGATGAACATTTTATAAATTAATGAGCTGAACTAATAGACATTGATAAATGTAGGGACATTAAATTATTCAAAAATTATATTTTTCTTGATTTATTTATGTGAATGGCGGTGTACCTTAATTTTTATTTTCAATTGATTATAATTTTTATCAGACGCACTTTATAGTGAATATTAATTTCTTAGGTTTGCGATTATTTTTCAGATCATAAACCTATAATTTAATGAAAGAATCATTACTTAATCCTTTTCTAAGTTTATTCCTAGGCCTAATCCTTTTCACCTCTTGTCAAGATGACGAAATAGACAGTATCTTTTTAAGAACTGATGGTGGAATTTTAACAGTACTTAAAGATGCGGATGGTCAGCCTATCTCAGATGCAAAAGTAGCACTTTACAATACGAGAACTGAAAATAGAATTGATGTTAACTATACAGATGAAAATGGTGTAGTTAATTTCGGAAGATTTGAAGCGGGTGAATATTTTATTGTCACAGACTTTAATCATAATGACGAATATTTTCAAATAAATGAAGAAGTCCATATTATTAGTGGAACAGATACTCAGCACGAGATCAACGTTGCTGATCATTATGGTGAATTGTTAGTTAGAATTTTAGATATCAATACAGGCCAGCCAATAGAATTTAATACTGATGCGATGATTGGTTTAATTCCAACAGACGAAGCCTTTTCTGAAACAACAACAGCAGATGGATTAAGAGATTTAATAAAATATACTTATGAGTCTGAAAGCCAACTTTCAATTACTGATTTGCCTCAATCTAGTTATCTTGTAGTAATGTATAATGAAGAAAGTATTTTTTATACAAACTATGCAACTGTTGATCCATACGACAAGGCTTATGTAAACTTTAATGTGAATCCAATGACGCTTTTACTAACTAGCAAAGCTACATGGGTGGTAAGCAACATTACTGCTGATTCAAATATAGATAACATTATGCCTATTAGTAGTATTTCATTCGGGCAAAATGAAAGTATGGAAGTTACGTATGTAAACGGAGATACAGTTGAGGCATATTTTTATATGAATAGCGGTGGTGGTTTTGACTGGTATAATTTAGGTTCGAGTAATTATTACTTTAATTTCAATGAAGATAATTATGAAATAAATAGTGATGGAAGTATTACATTCAATTTTTACTATTGGGAAACTTATAACAATAATGACGGTACTTGGTACTATTCCGATAATGTTTCTATAACACTTAATTAATTAATAAGTCTTTTCCGAGTTTATATACTTGGAAAAGACTTATTTCTTTTTTCAATGCAGGGATTTACATTACTGTTACTTCTCGAATTTTTAAGGTTAAATTACCACCTTCCTAAATATTAACTTGACCATTATTCAAGCTGTCAACTTATTAATCGCCTCCCAAACCAAATCCGCTTCGTAGCCTTTCTGCAATAAATAGCGTACGGCCTTTTGTTTTTTAATGTATAGGTTAGATTCTTTAAGTGTTCTCCACTTTTTTTCTAATAAAGAATTAATGGTGCTTTGATAATCTTCATCATCAATCTCCTTCATTCCTTTTTTGATACAATAATCAGAAATTTTCTTCTGCTCTAAGCCTTGTTTTATCTTTATTTTTCCCCACTTTTTCAGGTTAAAATGGCCTCTTACATAGCTTTGTGCAAAACGCTCTTCATTGATAAAATCTTCTGATATCAACCATGAAATCACTTCTTCAACTTCATCGCCATATAAACCCCAGTCGTACAGTTTATCTCTCACCTGTTGCTGGCTTCTTTCTTGCAAAGAACAATATTTTGCACCTCTAGATTTCCCCTCTTTAATCGTATAGATTAGTTGTTTTGCCATTGATTTTAATTCTTGAACTTCAAACCTAAAAATGCTTATCCAAAACGTTTATTAATGCATTAATATCTTCAGCATCATTATAAATATGGGGCGAAATTCTAATGGATTTTCCTCTCGCAGATATGTGAATATTATTAGCTTTTAAATCTTCCATTAAGTTTTTTAAATTAACATTTTCAGGAAGAAACAATCCGTATAGATGTGCACTTATTAAATAGTCATCATCTTTATCAATATTCTTATCTACCAAATACTTTCTTAATGGTTTCAGCAATTCAAAACAATAATTTTGAATGTTTTCTGGCTTCCAGTTAAGGATTTGTTCTAGTGCAGACTTTATCATAGGCAAAGCGATAAAATTGCTAAACTCGCCTACATTGTAGCGCATAGCATTTGCTCCAAATTCTTCTGGGTAAGTGGTAAGTTTACTGAAGTCGTGGCTGTCTTTTCTGGTCATCCAGGAATATTCAATAGGTTCGCCATCATTATATTTTTCATTATAATAAGCTAAACCGGATGAATAAGGTCCCAACAGCCATTTATACGATGCACATACCAAGGCATCAATTTTAAAAGCATTTACATCAATAGGTAAAGCCCCAACCGATTGAGTTCCATCCACGATAAAATAAGTATAAGTTGCTCTGCATTTTTCACCTATTGCTTTCAAATCAAATTTTAAGCCTTCCATCCAATGTATGGATGACATTACTACCACTGCAGTGTCTTCGTTTATACTGTTAATTATTTTTTCTGTCCAGGCTTGAGTTCTACCTTCAATTAATTCTGGTGGTCTTATCACTTTTAATTCCGCCTCATTATCTTGACAGAATTTCCTTAAAGTCAGATGATCACTTGGGAATTCTTCATTCACCGTAATGGCATGCTGACCTTTTTTAATCGGTACATTTCGAATAGCATTCATTAAGCCATAAGAAGCTGATGGAATTAAGGCAATTTGCTGAGCAGAAGCATTAATTAGCCTACCAAAAAGTGATTTTACTTCTTCAGCAGGTTGAAAAAAATCTGTTTCTGTAATCGAAGTAGGGTTTGTTTTGCGTTTTACTCCTTCTAAACCTGCTTGTTCAACGGCTTTTAAATTTGGTGACATATAAGCACCATTCAAATAATGAATTTCCTCAGGTAGATTGAAAAGGTGTTTTTGGTTTTCCATTGTGGAAGTTACAAAAAATGAAGAATAATTTAATTCGAACTTGGACTAAAACTCTACTTTTAAATTATGAAGCCTGTCATATAATTCCACTTTACTACCCTTAATTCTATTTCCATCATAAATGATATGTTTTGCTCCCTGAAACTCAAAAACCATTTTCCAATTATGCATTTGAGAAATGCGAAACTCCATAACATTATCAATTCTTTTGGCTGAAATATCCAGTTTATTATCTTCTATTTTAATATTATCTAGACTAACATTCGTCCATGTTGTAGGTAAATTGGGCTTTATTACTATCTCATTTTTCCAAGCTTTGGGCTGAATGCCGAAAAACTCCTCTACTACAGGAACTGCCACTGCATAACTGTTCCATGCTTGAGTCATCATGCCAAAATCAGGACTCACTTCATACATCGATCCAGGCAAAGCATAACTAAATGAATGCTGCAACATTTTCAAATATTCTAAAGCCTTGTCTGCATTTCCGTATTTAGCTTCCGCTATAGCTTGTACTCCGGTTGGTAAGGTCATCACCGCCCCCACATAACTAAAAGATTTCCATTTTGAGGCTTTTTCCTGTTGTTCATCCCTGTCAATTCCCGTAACAAACATTCCAAATCGGTTTCGATAATTCTCCGCGGTTTTTAATGCTTTTTCAGCTTTTTCCTGATCCGCTGCGCCAACCTCCATTGGTGTGTTTACAATCCAGTTATGGTGAACAACAAAAGGACTTGCACCAGTTATTTCTTGATTTTGAATGGTTTCTAATGTATTTCTCAATTCCTCAACAGACCATGGTTTCTCAATACTATCCGCACGAATAATGGCATTTTCTGTTAATCTTATTGCTTGTAATTTATCAGATCGAAAGTCTGCAAATGAATTAAATTCAGGCACCCACCAATCGGTATTAATTTTCATTTTAAGGTTTTCAGCTTTTACCCTATATTCATCAGCCAATACATTTTCGTTTTGAACTTTAGCAAAATTCGCAGCAGCCAAATACATTTCATACTGATAAGAAACCACATCTATCATTTCACTATCTAGCCCATGAATTTCCATCATACCCGCTCCATCTGGATAAGTGTTTCCATCCATGTCTTGTGATTCAAGCCATTCTACAGATTTTTTCACTAAACCGTAATAGCCCAGTAATTCCTTATCTCCAGTCCAAGCAAAAGCTTTCCAAAGCATGCTAACAAATTTCGGTGTTGTATTGAGATTGCCTGGGTTAAAAATAACTCCATTAGTAGAAGCCTCATGCATTATTCTTCCATTCTCGCCATTTGCTTTCCGGGAAAGATCAACTATCAATTCAATAGTTTGCAATGCTTGTTTGTGCATGCCGGAAGCCAATAAGCCTTGTAGCGCATAACCATTATCAGTACCAAACCACCAAGGATAATCTGGGCTCCCTGCCGTTAATCCAGTACCAATTCCAGGAACATCTTGCATTAGCCATTCCGAGTTATATTTCAACCATCGATACATTTGATTAAAGCCTTCATCTTGGGTAATTAGTTTATTGCTTTGCTGAATTCTTCTGTAGTTAATGATTTTATCTTCTAATAACTGTTCTACATTTTTGGATAAAAAATTATACGTTTTAATTGCAGATTTTTCGCTTTCATCTGAACCACTCACTATGAAATAAATAGTTTTTTTCTCTCCACTTTTTAAGTTGATGGAATTACTAAGTGCTTGGTCAAATCCCAGACCTTTTCTTGTCACTTTGCAAGAATTTTCCGAATCAGAAGGCTCAAAGCTTTTCCCTCCAAAAGCAGTAAACCAATTATTCTTTTTGTCTTTGGCCAAATAGGCTGACCACCTTTTTTTCCACTCTCCTTCGTCTTGTCCATCTTCAATATTCAAAGAATCAGCAAGCCATACAGGTCGTAAATCAATGTAGGCATTAAAAGTAAATTCAAACTGGGTTTCTTTTGTAAGCGTATTTTCTATTTGATAAGCTATGATTAATCCATTTTCATTTTCAGGCACAAAATGAAATTGTGAAACATTAAGTCCTAAACTCTTTAAATTAAAAACTTGCTCACTTCCAATTGGATAATTAAAAAACTGATTGGCTTTCGTTAAGCATTCTTGGGTCTTATTATTTCTTATTTCAACCTGATAACCATCAAGTAATTTTATTGGATGAAGCCAAACACCACCCATTTCTCCTTTTACATGCCAGCCCAGGTCAGGAAAGGAACCATTTTGGTGACCCACTACATAAAGTCTTTTTCCGGCACTTAAAAATGGACTTTTCATATATTCTTCCTTACCTTCGATTTTCTCAAGATTATTTACTTGAGTATAAAAATTTAATGGGTTATCATTTTGGCAGCTAATCAAAAAGATTAGTAATAGAGGAAAAATATATTTCATAAAAGATGGAGTCGTCAAATTTTTGATTAAATTAAATGTAATTGTTTATATGCTCAAATCTTTAAAAATCATGGATTAAATATGGCTTTAAATAAAATAATTAGCCATAGATGTAAGGTTTTTTGATAAATATTGAACTTTTTTATGTGAATTTCATCTAAATAATTAACTTTCATCGGAATTGACATTAATATATTCTGATAAGAATATTACATTACCTGAGGGTGAATTTTTAATTAAAGATTCTATCCCGACAAATAAGGGGCTAGTTGTGCCAATTTTAATACTTTTATTATATACATGAAATTGCTGAATAAATAAGAATATGGCGAAACTCAAGAATATTATCATGCAGCTTTCAGACGCGGATTATCTAGCTGTCCATGAAAGTCTATCTACAGGTGGAGCAGAGAAATCTGCATATTTGCTAAAATCAATGCGTGAAAGTTCTTCCAGTGACCACGCCATCATGGAAGAGCTTGAAGTAAACACAAATGCTTATTATACATTAAGGTCAAGGCTTAATCAAAAAATAGAAGAATATCTTTTGCAACAAATGGAAAACCCGAGAACGGATATTCTTAAGAAAGTTGCAAATATTAATGAGATAATTTTCACAAAAAAGAAAGCCATTGCTATCGCTACTTTGAAGAAGCTAGAGAAGGAATTGATAGACTATGATCTTTCTAATGAATTAACAATTGTTTATAAGGCATTAAAAAAACTACACCAAAATACAGAAGAATATTTTCAATACAGCCAATTATATAACCGTCATGTAGCTTATATGTTGGCTGTCGATAAAGCAGAAGACTTACTAAGCAACTACTTTATCAAATTCGGTAATTATTCGTTAACAGGTGATGAAATCAATAAGTTAGAGCTGGTTTTGCTCAATAAGGAAATGATAAATACATGCAGGATTTACGATTCTCATCGTCTTTTTATTTATAAAAACTGCTTGAATATTTTTCATCGATTATTTGTGGAGGAAGATGAGACTAGTGCTGACTTAGATCCAATTGAAGATATTTTGGCTAAAGCAGATGGAATTTTTGAATTATACAGTTTAGATTCTATTTATTTTCATCTAACACTAGTCTATGAGTTTTTGAAATTAGAATATTATAATCATTATAGATTACATAGAAAAGCAGAAAATTATTTTGAGGAAGTAAATGAGTCTTGCGCAGGCTTTCTATCTAACTTTAATTTATTTACTTACCCGGCTCAATTTTTAATTACAAAATTGCAACGAGCCAAAAGGTTGCCGGAAAAAGCCATGCTTTCTGAAGAAAACACTGCTTTATTTCAAGATTTTGAGCCAGACAAGGATGACATCCCTCAATATATTACTTATGCGACTTACCGTTCATTAAGCTGCCACTTTGATCAAAAGTATGAGGAGGCTGCCAAATGGTTGAATAATTTATTGAATGATGTAAGTCTTAAAAAATATCAAAATGCTCAGCTTGAAATCAAAACTCTTTTGGCTTTGGAGTATTGCTTAGTAAAGGACTATGAATTGTTTAATCAGCTGATAAATAGTATCCAAAGGCAAATACGGATCATAGGGAAAGAGAACTGCATGAATATTCAAGTGTTGAATAAGATCATGAAAATCTCTCTGAGTGAATCTAAAAGAAACAAAGAAGAAAAAATAAATGAATTGGTTAAAAAGTTCAAAACTCTTGAGCCTATTCAACATTTTGCACCAACCCTATTGCTCGAGTTTAATGATGACATGATTAAAAAGCTTGTAGGGTAATCAAAAAAATAAAAATCAAAAAAGGCATCTGCTAATTAGTGGATGCCTTTTTCATTTAATTCGTTACAATCTCAGATGCACCCGGAGAATCAAATATCTCTTTAAAACTGTATCTGTAAATTACTTGGAACAGTATATTATAAGACATGGAAGACATAGAACTCGGGGTATGATGCTTGTTCTGATTTAGGCTATCTTTTACTATTACCTTTTCTCTTAAGTTGTTTAATGAATCTGTTTTATTACACTTTTTTTTCTCAGGTTCAGTTTCAACTTTTTCTTTCTCCTTATTGTCCTTCTCTTTGGCTGTAACATCAAATGCACAAAATGCACCTAGTAGCAAAATAATAATACTGGTTTTTTTGAAATCAAACATGGTTATTACATTTTGATGTTATCAAATATATTGAATAAATATGTAATTATATCAACAACCTATTGATAACTTCCTTTATCTTGTAAGGTTTAAACTTATTTCGTGCCAAAAAGTAAAATTTTCTATTGTTAGAATGGCTTTAGCTCATTTTTCATTTATATTAATGGCAAATTCTAAAACATTACTATGGAACCTACTCGACTTTTTGATTTATTGAACTACCAAAAAGCCAATTTACCACTTACAGATACCTTCTCTTATAAATATGATGGTATATGGAAAAACTACAGTACTGATGACGTCATAAATATAGTAGATTCAATCTCTCGTGGTTTTCTTAAATTAGGCTTAGCAAAAAATGATAAAGTAGGAATTGTTTCTTCCAACCGACCTGAATGGAATTTTATTGATTTAGCTTTACAACAAATTGGGGCTGTGAGTGTGCCGATGTACCCTACCATTACACCAAAAGATTACAAATTCATATTTGAGGATTCAGGATTGAAATATGTTTTTGCTGAAGAGCAGGAGCTTTATGACAAAGTTAAAAAAGCATCAGAAGGGCTGGATTTTATTAAAAATATTTACTCCTTCGATAAATTAGAGGGTATTCCGCATTGGACGGAACTAAAAGAAAGTGGCGGAGCGGACCAAACTGATTTACAGCCATATCGTGATGAGGTAGACCCAGAGGATTTGGTCACTTTGATTTATACTTCTGGAACCACAGGTAATCCTAAAGGTGTAATGTTAACTCATCATAATGTTTTAAGTAATGCCAAAGCTGTTTCAGAAAATTTAGATGTGGAAGGGATAGGTAAATCCTTAAGCTTTTTACCTCTCTGTCATATTTTTGAAAGAACTAGCGTTTACTTTTATCTGTATAGAAGTGTTTCTGTTTATTATGCTGAGAATCTTGAGAAAATAGGCGATAACCTAAAGGAGGTTCAGCCCGATATGTTCACAACTGTGCCTAGGCTTTTGGAAAAAATCTATGATAAAATTGTAGCCAAAGGAATGGAGCTTTCAGGAATTAAAAAATCATTATTTTTCTGGGCTTTAAATTTGGGGCACAAGTATGACCGTAATAAAGACCAAGGAGCTTGGTATAACTTCCAGTTGAAATTAGCCAATAAACTAATTTTTAGTAAATGGAGAGAAGCAGTTGGTGGAAATATTAAATTAATTGCTTCTGGTGGTGCAGCATTACAACCACGCTTAGCTACCATTTTCTGGTCTGCTCAAATACCTGTTTTGGAAGCCTATGGATTAACTGAAACTTCGCCTGGAATTGCTTTCAATAGATATAATAAAGAAGATATGCTAATTGGAACTGTTGGTCCAGCTTTACCAGGAGTACAGATTAAAATAGCAGAAGATGGAGAAGTCTTAGCCAAAGGACCAAACATTATGAAAGGCTATTATAATCAACCTGAAAAAACTGCAGAAGTAATTGATAAAGATGGCTGGTTCCACACTGGTGATATTGGTGAAATGGTTAATGGAAAATTCCTAAAGATCACTGACCGTAAAAAAGAGATGTTTAAAACATCAGGCGGTAAATATATTGCACCACAATTTATAGAAAACAAATTGAAAGAATCTACACTAATTGAAATGGCAATGGTGGTAGGTGATGGACAAAAATTCCCAGGTGCATTAATAGTTCCAAATTTTGAGGCTTTAAGAGAATGGTGCCATCATAAAGGCATAGCTTATTCTTCTGATGCAGAAATGGTGAAACAGCAAAATATCATTGATAAATATCAAAAAGAGATTGATAAAGTCAATGAACAATTTGCTCAATACGAAAGAATCAAAAAAACTGTTTTGTTGCCAACTGCTTGGACGGTTGAAAACCATGAACTGACCGCTAAATTGAGTTTAAAAAGAAAAATCATTGAAAATAATTATCAAAAAGAGATTGAGAGTATTTATAATGGGTAAATAAAATACCATGTATTAAAACCTTATTCTAGAGCGCGTTTTTAACGCGTTCTTTTTTTGCTTAAAAATCTTATTCAATATCCATCCCCAACAATATTCCCTCAAAACGGTATAATAACTTGAATCAAAAATCTTTGACTATGAAGAATTCGATCATTTTATCCACATTTATTTTCAGCTTTTTGTTAGTCATATCATGCCAAGCTGAACCTGATAAAGAAACTGTAGCAGTTGATTTTGAAGTCGTAACTATTGCAGATGGATTGAACAATCCTTGGGGAATGGCTTGGTTGCCCGATGGCAGAATGTTGGTGACAGAAATAAAAGGAGAAATTTTAATTATTGAAAATGATAAATATTCTGGCAAAAAATTAAAAGGGGTACCAGAAGTTTATGCGAATAACCAAGGGGGCTTATTAGATATCCAATTACATCCGGATTATGAAAGTAATGGCTGGATTTATTTCAGTTTCTCCAAACCTGGAGATGGTGGCGGAAGCACAGCTATTATGAGAGCAAAATTAGAAGGTGAGAATTTGGTTAATAAAGAACTCATTTACGAATCATTTCCAAAAACACGCTCTGGAATTCATTTTGGCTCTCGAATAGATTTTAAAGATGGTTATATCTTTTTCACCATAGGCGAAAGAGGCGAAATGGATAATGCACAATCCGTAGGAAATCCTTATGGAAAAGTACACAGACTACATGAAAACGGGGATGTACCGGAAGATAATCCGTTCGTCAAAATCCCGGATGCAGTACACAGTATTTGGAGCTATGGTCATAGAAATCCTCAAGGCATGCAATTTCACCCTCAAACCGGTGAATTGTGGTCACATGAGCACGGACCAAAAGGTGGTGATGAATTAAATATTGTGAAAAAAGGAAAAAATTACGGCTGGCCTGAAATAAGTTATGGAATTGATTATGATGGAAGCATCATTACAGATGAAACTGAAAAGGAAGGTATGATGCAGCCTGTTCATTATTGGGATCCTTCCATTGCCCCCTGCGGAATGACCTTTGTGAGCAGTGATCGCTATCCAGAATGGAAAAATAACATACTAATGGGCTCACTTAAATTTCAATATTTGAATAGAGTAGTTTTAGATGATAAAGGAAATTACGTGGAAGAAGAAAAACTACTTGAAGGCATTGGCAGAGTTAGACATGTAGCGGAAAGTCCTGATGGATTTATTTATGTAGCAGTTGAAGGCCCGGGGAAAATCGTGAAACTGATGCCAAAAAAATAAAAAAATTTTTCTGTCCCTAAAAACAGCCCTATCTCTCTCAAAACCGACAGGGCTGTTTTTTATACCCAATTTTCTAAACTCCTCCACGAACTTAAATTTGCATATGAAAGTTGCTTAGTGTAAATTAGACACTAAGTATCTACACTAAATTCCATTATTTTTTACTTTTTTGGATTAGTATTTATCAGTAAATTATACTTCACAATTGACTGACTATCATATTTATGCGCAATAATTCTCTTTACAACTCAGCTTTCGAACACGATGCCTGCGGAATAGGCACAATCGTTAATATAAACGGAAATAAAGAATTTCAACTCATTCAGGATGCCTTGGATATGTTGGAAAACATGGAGCATAGAGGCGGAACCGGTGCTGATAAGCAAACTGGTGACGGGGCCGGAATTATGCTTCAGATTGATGAACATTTCATTAAATGGACGTCAGAAGATGCTGGAATTTCACTCGAAGAAAATAAGCCTGTTGGAACCGGTATTTTCTTCTTTCCGAAAATGCAAAAAGTAGCAGACGAATGTAAAGCTGTAATTGATGATCATGCAAAAGAATTAGGCTTAAAAATATTAGGATATAGAGCCATCCCTGTTAATGAGAAAGTACCTGGCTCTGGAGCCAAACCTGTAGAGCCTTTAATAGAACAAATATTTGTTCAGGCTGAACAGGATTTGAGTGTTGATGAATTAGAACGAAAGTTATTTGTACTGAGAAATTACAGCACTCATTTTATTGGCCATAACGTCCAAGGAAATAACAAAGCCTTTTACGTCTGTAGCCTTTCCACCAATACAGTTATTTATAAAGGGCAATTAAGAACCAATCAATTACGGGAATATTTTGATGATTTAAGAGACGAACGTTTCAAATCCGCTTTTGCCATTATTCATTCACGATTTTCTACTAATACCTTCCCGAATTGGAAATTAGCTCAGCCTTTCCGATTTATAGCTCATAATGGGGAAATCAATACCATTAGAGGTAATGTAACTAAAATGAAATCGAAGGAAGCCAACTTCAATTCTAAGGTTTTCTCTAAAGATGAATTAAATAAATTACTACCAGTCACCAATCCTGAACATTCCGATTCCGCCAATTTAGATGGAATAGTGGAAATGTTGGTTTTAGACGGACGTCCATTGGAACATGTTTTGATGATGCTAGTGCCCGAAGCTTGGCAAGATAATACCATGATGGATAAAGACCGTAAAGCATTTTATAAATATCATGCTTCCATTATGGAGCCTTGGGATGGCCCTGCTGCATTGATTTTTACAGATGGCAAAAAAGTAGGCGCCACTTTGGATAGAAATGGTTTACGTCCATCTAGATTTTGTATTACAAAAAGTGGTCGTTTGATTGTTTCCTCAGAAGCAGGAGCTTTGCCAGTTGCCTCCGATGATGTGATTCAGAAAGGAAGATTGCAACCTGGCAAAATGCTGATGGCTGATATTGAGCAGAAAAAAGTTTTGTTCGATGAAGAAATTAAGCAAGGAGTTACCGCTAATAAATCCTATCAAGATTGGATTCTAGCTCACAGAGTGAAATTAAGAAATTTACCAGCTCCAGAAATTAAGACTGAGAAATTATCAGGGGAAATCCTATTGAGAATACAAAAAGCTTATGGTTATACTTCCGAAGAGCTTAAAGTAATTTTAGCTGATATGGCGGTTCGTGCAACAGAACCAATTGGCTCTATGGGAGCTGATACTCCATTGGCAATCTTAAGCAAGCAAAGTCAACACATTGCCAATTATTTCAAACAGCTTTTTGCACAGGTAAGTAACCCGCCTATCGATCCTATTCGTGAGCGAATGGTGATGTCACTTTTCACCAGAGTGGGTGAAAGTTTGAATATTTTGGAGGAAACTCCAGCTCATGCCAAGCAAGTACATATTTCTCAACCTGTTTTGCTCCAATCCGATATTGCGAAGTTTATGTATCTGAAAGACATTGGCTTCGGTTATGAAATTATAGATTGCGTATTTAATGCAGACGGTGCTCCCGGAAGATTGGAAGAAGGCTTAAATACGATTTGTGCGAAAGCAGAAGAAGCTGCCAATAACGGAAAAGTGGTCTTAATCCTTTCAGATAAAGCGATAGATGAAAATCATGCCCCAATTCCTTCTTTGTTATCAACAGGAGCGGTGCATCAGCATCTGGTTAAAAAGAATCTTAGGACAAAAACCGGTTTGGTAATAGAAGCTGGAGATGTGCGAGAAACCCATCATTTTGCTACCATTATTGGATACGGGGCAAGTGCTATCAACCCATATTTGGCAATTAAATCCATTGAAGATTTACATGATAAAAAGCTGTTGGGTGAAGATATCACCAAAGAAGAGGCCGTTGCCAATTATCAAACTGCCATTGGTTATGGATTACTGAAAATATTATCCAAAATGGGGATTAGCACACTGCAATCCTATCAAAGTGCACAAATATTTGAAGCTTTAGGGCTGCATTCTACTGTAATTGAAAAATGCTTTACAGGTACCATTTCCAGAATTGAAGGAATTGATTTTGACGGTTTAGCCAGAGAAGTTTTAGTGAGACATCTTCAGGCTTTCCCTAAAAATGAGCAAGTGAAAAAAGGCTTGGAAGTAGGTGGTGTTTACCAATGGAAATTAAGAGGTGAAAAACACCTTTTCAATCCTGAAACCATTCACTTATTACAGCATTCTACTAAGACTGCAAATTTCTCTTTATATAAAAAATACGCCTCGAAAATAAATGATCAGGTTAAAGATACACTGACCTTAAGAGGTCTTTTCGATTTTAAAAAGCGAGTGCCTATTTCATTATCTGAAGTGGAACCAGCTGAGAAAATTATGAAAAGATTTGCCACTGGCGCCATGTCATTTGGCTCAATTTCTCATGAAGCCCATTCTACATTAGCTATTGCCATGAATAGAATTGGTGCTAAAAGTAACAGTGGAGAAGGCGGAGAAGATGAAGTGCGATTTGAAGTAAAACCCAATGGTGATTGGGAGCGCTCGGCCATCAAGCAAGTTGCTTCCGGTAGATTTGGAGTAACCAGTTATTATTTGACCAATGCCGATGAATTGCAAATTAAAATGGCACAAGGAGCTAAACCTGGAGAAGGCGGTCAACTGCCAGGCCATAAAGTGGATGAATGGATCGGACGCGTAAGGCATTCAACACCAGGTGTAGGCTTAATTTCACCTCCTCCGCATCACGATATTTATTCCATTGAAGATTTAGCTCAGTTAATTTTCGATTTGAAAAATGCCAATCGTGCAGCCAGAATTAATGTAAAATTAGTTTCTCAAGCAGGTGTTGGTACGGTAGCGGCCGGTGTTTCAAAAGCCAATGCAGATGTTGTATTGATTTCGGGAGCAGATGGCGGAACGGGTGCTTCACCGTTGAGTTCTATTCGCCATGCAGGTTTGCCTTGGGAATTAGGCTTAGCTGAGGCACATCAAACATTGGTAAAAAACAATTTGAGAAGTCGAATTACGGTTCAGACTGATGGTCAGATGAGAACGGGCAGAGATTTAGCCATAGCAACACTTTTAGGTGCTGAAGAATGGGGGATTTCTACTGCCGCTTTAGTGGTGGAAGGCTGCATCATGATGAGAAAATGTCATACCAATACATGCCCAATAGGAGTTGCCACACAAAATCCTGAATTAAGAAAATTATTCACAGGAGACCCAGAACATGTGGTGAATTTCTTCAAATTCTTAACTGAAGATTTAAGAGAAATTATGGCTCAACTAGGTTTTAGAACTATAGATGAAATGGTAGGTCATTCTGAAGTACTAAAAGTTAGAAATGATGTGCCATTTTGGAAATTGAAAGATTTGGATTTACGTCCGATTCTATATCAGGAAAATATACCTGAGCAAGTGGGCGTATTTAAGCAAATTGAGCAAGAACATGAATTGGAAGAAGTATTAGACTGGAAATTATTGGAAGTTGCTAAAGAGGCAATGGAAAATCAAAAACCGGTTAGAGAAACTTTCCCAATTCGAAATATCAATAGAGCGGTTGGGGCTATATTATCCAACGAAATCAGTAAAAAATATAAAGGAGATGGTCTTCCTGAAGATACTATTCGATATAAATTTGAAGGTTCTGCGGGACAAAGTTTTGGTGCCTTTTTAGCTAATGGAGTCACTTTTGAAATTGAGGGAGAATCCAACGATTACTATGGAAAAGGACTTTCAGGAGGAAAACTAATTATCTATCCTCCTAAAAATTCAGACTTTGATGCTTCTAAGAATATTATTATTGGAAATGTGGCATTTTACGGTGCTACTTCTGGTTATGCCTATATCAACGGAATGGCTGGTGAGCGATTTGCAGTAAGAAATTCAGGTGTTAGTGCTGTGGTTGAAGGGGTAGGTGATCATGCCTGTGAATATATGACCGGTGGAAGAGTTGTTGTGCTCGGTGAAACGGGCAAAAACTTTGCTGCCGGAATGAGTGGAGGTATTGCTTATGTATTGGATGAAAAGAAAGCTTTCAAAGATAATTGCAATAAAGCAATGGTGAGTTTGGAAAGCCCTTCCGATGAAGATACTGAAGAATTGAAAACTTTGATTAGTTATCACGCTCAAGCCACAGGCAGCCAAAAAGCGAAAAAAATCTTAGAAAATTTTGAGGAATATTTACCACAATTCATCAAGGTAATCCCTTATGATTTCAAGCGCATATTGGAAGCCAAAAAAGCAGAAGAACAAAAAGAGAACGAAAAAATTGTAGCATAAATGGGACAGCAAGACGGATTTTTAAAATTTGATAGGGAGTTGCCCGATAGCAGATCCCCAAAAAAGAGAGTAGAAGATTTCAAGGAAATATATCAGCCTTTTCCTGAAGTAAAAACCAAAAAGCAAGCAGCTAGATGTATGGATTGTGGAATTCCATTCTGCCATTCTGGATGCCCGCTAGGTAATATCATTCCTGAATTTAATGATGCAGTTTATCGAGAAAACTGGGAGGAAGCAGCTGAAATTTTATATTCTACTAATAATTTCCCAGAGTTTACAGGAAGAATTTGTCCCGCTCCATGTGAGGCAAGTTGTGTTTTGGGAATTAACAAACCACCTGTAGCTATTGAACATATCGAAAAAACCATAGCTGAAAAGGCTTATGAATTAGGCTATATAAAACCTAACCCGCCTAAAGAAAGGACAGGTAAAAAAGTGGCTGTTATCGGATCTGGTCCTGCCGGATTAGCGGCTGCTGATCAATTAAATAAAGCCGGACATTGGGTTACCGTTTTTGAAAGGGAAACTAGAATTGGCGGATTATTGCGCTATGGTATTCCTGATTTTAAACTGGAAAAGCAATATGTGGAGCGCAGAATCAACATCATGGATGAAGAAGGGGTTCGGTTCAAAGTAAATGCTGAAGTTGGCAAAAATATCAATCCTGATATGCTGAAAGAGGATTTTGATTCCATTGTGATTTGCACAGGCTCTACCGTTCCAAGAGATTTACCTATTCCGGGAAGAGAATTAAAAGGTATTCATTATGCAATGGATTTCTTGACCATGCAAAACAAGGAAGTTGCTGGTGACAGTATTGAAAATAAAATTTCTGCTGAAGGAAAACATGTAGTGGTAATTGGTGGTGGTGATACTGGTTCTGATTGTATTGGAACCTCTCATAGACAACATGCAAGCTCTGTATTGCAATTAGAATTAATGCCTAAACCTCCTCAAAACAGGGGAGAAAGTGACCCTTGGCCGCTATGGCCCATGACCTTAAGAACTTCTTCTTCACATGAAGAAGGTGGTGAAAGAAAATGGGGTGTGTTAACCAAAGAATTTAAAGGAAACGAGAAAGGTGAATTGACTCATATCAAATTAGTGGATATTGAGTGGGTGAACCAAGGTGGAAGACAAAATATGGTGGAAATTCAAGGGACAGAAAGGGATGTTCCATGCGAACTGGCATTACTGGCCATAGGCTTTACACAGCCAGAAAACCATTTATTGGATAGTTTAGGAGTTAATAAAACAAAGACTGGAACCGTGGAAGCCAATAGCTACAGAACAAATGTGGAAAATATATTCACGGCTGGAGATGCCAGAAGAGGTCAGTCATTAGTAGTGTGGGCCATTTCTGAAGGAAGAGAAGCCGCTAGGGAAGTTGATCAATATTTAATGGGCAGAACTGAATTGCCTGCTAAAGACGATTCTTTCTTTAATGTGGCAGAATTGGGCTAAGCTTTTTCCTATTATGGGAGAATAAGCACACCTCTTTTCCAAAATACTAAACTTTGGAAAAGAGGTGATATACTCTATTACTCAGCCAGTGCTTGCTCTATAGCATCAATAAATTTTTGCTTTTCCTTTTCAACCTTCTCTTCACCAATAAGCTCCTTTGCTAAAGTGATCTCAGGCATATAAGTTAATTTGTTTTTCTTCGAAATTACCAAGCTTTTTGGAAAAGCATATACTCCTAATTTGTTCGCTACATAATCCGCATGATATGCTATTTCATAATCAAAGGGTTTAAGAGCTTTGTAATGACGAAGAGTAGCAATATCATCAGTAGCAAATGCAATAAATTTGACTTTTCTACCTTCGAATTGTTTCTTTATTTCATTTAAAACAGGGATTTCCATTTTACAGCCAGGGCACCACAACCCCCAGAAATCATAAACTTTTACATAACCTTCCCAATCTGAAGCATTGTATTCAGATCCATCAATTAAATATGCTTTAAAATCAGGTAAATCTTCTCCCACGCTTATCAAAGAATTACTTCTTTGCTTTAAGGCTGAAGCCCATTTTATATCTTCAATAGGCAACCAACTCTCAGTATATTTTTTAAGATTAGGTAATTCTTCTATCTTTTCTTCCTTCAAAATTTCACTTTCTATATATAGCTTACCTTTCATAAAAAGCTGATAACTCATTACGAAGCCTGGTAAATTATCAAATATTAATGGATACTTTCCGCCAGCATTGTGTTTTGCATTTTTGAAGGGGTAAACAGTAGTTTTGGCATTGATTTCATTGTTTACCCATGCCAAAAGTCTCATTTTCTTATAGGTTAGTTCTACTTCCTGAGCTTCATAACCTAAAATATTCTTCTTTCTTCCTGTATTCTCAACTTTAGCAGTAGCCATTGGATATTCATCAAAAAAATATCCTAATTCGTCATAGGAGTCATTTGTTTCATTTGTAAAAAAATAGGTTAATTGATTTAAGGATTTATGATGCCTGAAAGCATATTCCAAATCATCAGCCCAGACATATACACTATCATCAGAAAGTGCGATTCAATGTTTAACTTGATAAGCATAAGGTTTTTCTAGGCTCTCATTAGCATATCCCTTTTGTTCAAAAATAAAAGATTGATACTGGGCAAGAGAAATTTTTGGTAATAGGATTACCAAGATAATAATTACAACTTTTTTCATAACACAAATTTTATTTAAAACATGGGAAATTAAATAAAAACAATACTAATGTAAAGGAATTTGCTAGAACTATAATTTTCCAAAAAATAGAAACAAAGGAATCCTTAAATTGCTTAGCTATCAATCTAAAATTGAAACATTCATTAATTTTCATAGTTTAAAACTTATTTATAATAATACTTATAAAATGAAGCCCTACGCTATTGTTGATACTGACAAAATGCCAATTGTGATAGTTACTTTCACTGGAGCGCACAGCACGGATGAAAATTTTCAGCAATATTTAGATGATCTGGAAGGCTGCTATGATGACAGGAAAACAATTGCCATAATCTTTGATGCCAGTAATGCTGTTATCCCCAAATTATCTCTCCAACGTAAGCAAGCATATTGGATTAGCCAACATTGGAAAATGATTCAAACTTATTGCAAGGGCACTGCCTATGTAATTCCTAATATGGCCATAAGAACTGTTCTAAAAATGATTTTTTCATTTCAAAATCAGCCGGCACCATATAAAATCTTTTCCAATATTGAAGAAGCAGAGATTTGGATAGGAGATTTAATCAGTAAAAAAAAGGTGCTCAATTAGTGTAATCAATAATCTCAGTCTTTAGAAAATCTGATAATTCCTTCAATTTACTTTGAACCGTTTCTTTGTTTTTATGCTCATACAAAAATAAAGTTTCTCCATTTTCAAACTTCAAAAAAGCTTTATAAACAACATTTCTAATAGTTGAACTTTGATTAGCTCTGCCATATAATCTCTGACTGACTTTAATCTTTTTAATAAATATCTTTTCCACATTTTTTAAAGGCTCCCACTTGCCATTTTTTATGAAAAAGAAAGAATTGTATTCTCTAAATTTATCATTTTTGAATTCAACTCCTGAAAAAGCCGAAACTATTCCACCTCCAAGCAAAACGAAGAGAATACTAGCCCATATATTAATAACTATAAGTGCTAGCCCTGCAAATAGAAGTACATAGCCTAAAATTTGAAATTGAATAGGAAATAGTAGTCCGTTTTTTAAATTTAAATAGGGTTTTGACATTGAAATAATGGATGTTTCCATACCAATATAGAGATTATTTTAAAAAGTATTAAATATACACTTTTATAAACTATTGGTTTCAAGATAAAAAAGCGTTTAGCAATAACTGATAATTCAGACTTCACAAACCATGACATTAATCATTCTTTTCATTGGTTTTGATCAAGCAATACCTAAATTATGAATAGTAAATTTGCTATCGCATAACAAAAGGAAATATGAACAATTCATTAAAAATAGTGACAGCCCAAGAAGCTGTTTCACACGTAAAATCAGGCGACAGAGTATTTATTCAAGGAGCGGCTATGACTCCGGTTACTCTAATTGATGCTTTGGCTAATAGACATCAATCGTTAGAAAATGTAGAGGTAATGCACTTGCACACAGAAGGCAGAGCTGCCTATACAGAAGAACCCTATTACAAATCCTTCAAAATCAATAGTGCTTTTGTAGGTGGAAATGTGAGAAAAGCTATCCAAGCCGGTAGAGGAGATTATATTCCGATATTTTTGAGTGAGGTGCATTGGCTTTTCAGACGAAATATTTTGCCGTTGGATGTTGCATTTATTCAAATTTCTACCCCTGATCGCCACGGCTATTGCTCTTTAGGCGTTTCTGTTGATGTTACAATTCCTGCCATTCAAACCGCAAAATTGGTGATCGCGCAAGTCAATCCAAATGTGCCAAGAACACATGGAGATGGTATCATACACATAAATCAAATTGATTATGCAGTGGAGGTTGATCAGCCTATTCATGGACATGAAATTGTGGTAGCTTCAGAAATTGAACAACAAATTGGAGCTCATGTTGCCGGATTAGTGGATGATGGAGCAACCTTACAAATGGGAATTGGAGCTATTCCAAATGCAGCTTTACAAAATTTGGGAAACCATAAAAACTTGGGCATTCATACCGAAATGTTTTCTGATGGTATTTTACCATTAGTAGAAAGCGGTGTAATTAACGGTAGCAAAAAAGAAGTGAAAACAGGGAAATTAGTGACTTGTTTTGCGGTAGGTTCACAGAAATTATACGACTTTATGGATGATAATCCTTTGGTTCATATGAAGGAAGCTGCTTACACTAATGACACAGCCATTATCAGAAGAAACCCAAAAGTAACTGCTATTAATTCCGCCATAGAAATTGATTTAACTGGTCAGGTTTGTGCGGATACAATTGGTAAAATGCAGTTTTCAGGAGTTGGGGGACAAATGGATTTCATCAGAGGAGCTTCATTATCTGAAGGCGGAAAAGCAATCTTGGCAATGCCAGCTGCCACCAAAAAAGGGGTCAGCAAAATCGTTCCTTTTTTACAAGAAGGAGCAGGAGTAACCACCACAAGAGCTCACGTTCATTATGTAGTGACTGAATACGGAGTGGTTGACCTTTATGGTAAAAATTTGAAACAAAGAGCCAGAGCTCTGATTTCTATTGCACATCCAGATGCAAGAGAAGAATTGGAAAAAGCTGCTTTTGAGCGATTCAAAGCAAAATAATTTACTTAAATCTAGCACGCGTATAAGAACGCGTGCTATTTCTTTTTATAAGGAATCCCCTCCAAAAACAAAAAAGGTTTAAAGATAATTAACCCCCTCTTTTAATTATTTATCCCCTTTAACTATTAACTTCCAATATTATTGGTAAAACAATTCCTCTTCTTTTATGATTTAAAAGGCATATCTCTTAAATTGGTTGTAAACTATCTTAAGCATGTCAAAGACTATAATTGTATCCAACAGATTGCCCATTAGAATAGAAAAAGAGGACGGGCAGAAAGTATATAAAACAAGTGAAGGCGGATTAGCTACAGGACTCGGTTCCATTTACAAAGAAGGTAAAAATATTTGGATTGGCTGGCCAGGCATTTCATTAGAGCATGAGGAAGAACAAGAAGTTGAAAAAGAATTAATAAATCGAAACATGCGACCAGTTTTTTTAACTGAAGATGATGTGGAAGATTTTTACTTAGGCTTTAGCAATCAAACTTTATGGCCAGCATTTCACTATTTTATTCATCACATGCGATTCGTAGATGAAGAGTGGGAGGCTTATTACAATGCCAATAGAAAATTTGCGGATGCTGTTTCCAAATGGCTGGAGCCGGATGACATCATATGGGTACATGATTACCAGTTAATGTTGGTACCTGAAATGATCCGAAAACAATTCCCTAATGTAACGATCGGCTTTTTTCAACATATTCCTTTTCCTTCTTATGAAGTTTTTAGAATGATTCCATGGCGGAAAAAATTACTGAATGGAGTTTTGGGTGCGGATTATATTGGCTTCCATACCTATGATGATATGCGCCATTTTTTGAGTAGTTGTCACCGTTTGGCAGGTTATAGTTACGAAAGAAATCAAATCTTAGTAAAAAATAGATTAGTAGAAGCCGATTCACTTCCGATGGGAATTGATTATGGTAAATATTTGGAATCAGCTACAAGCCAGCTAGCCAAAGCAAAAGAAATCAGTTATCGAGATTCTTTAGGTAGTCAAGAATTAATTCTTTCAATGGATAGGCTGGATTATTCTAAAGGCATACCGGGAAGACTTCAGGCTTTTGATAAATTTCTTGAGAAATATCCTGAATATCAGGGCAGGGTTTCGCTCTTTTTAATAGTAGTGCCTTCAAGAGATCAGGTTGCAAGTTATAAAGCCTTAAAAGAAAAAGTGGAGTTTTTAGTAGGACATGTTAATGGAAAATACGGGACTATCAATTATGTGCCGGTTCATTTCTACTACAGAAGTTTCCCTTTGGATGATCTTTCTGCGTTCTATCGAATGTGTAAAATTGCAATGATTACTCCTAAAAGAGATGGGATGAATTTAGTCTGCAAGGAATTTATAGCCAGTCGAGAACATGAAGATGGTGTGCTTATTTTAAGTGAAATGGCTGGTGCTTCCAAAGAGCTTTCTGATGCTATTTTGGTAAACCCAAATGATCAGAATGAAATGGTAGAAGCTATTAAAAAGGCTTTAGAAATGCCGCTTAATGAACAAAAGCGCAGGATGAAAATCATGCAGAGAACAGTGAAGAAATATACCATCTTCCAGTGGGTTGATCTTTTTATGAACAATTTAAAAGACCTAAAAGAGCGTCAACAATCAATGGCTACTAAAAAGCTAAATGATAAAATTAAAAGCAATATTACAAAAGATTTCAAGAAGGCTAAAAACCCAATAATCTTCCTTGATTATGACGGAACCTTAGTGCCATTTCATGAAAACCCAGATGAATGTGCTCCAGATGCTGAATTAGCACAAATTCTACATCAATTAGCGGTAAAAGCAAAATTAGTAGTGATCAGTGGAAGAAAAGCTGCCACCCTGGAAGAATGGCTAGATGAATTTAACATTGATTTAATTGCAGAACACGGTATAAAAACCAAAAGGGCTGGAGCTAAATGGAAGGTAAACGGAGATTTGCAAGATGACGGTTGGAAAAATGAAGCCCGTGATATTCTGGAATTCTATATACAAAGAACTCCTGGCTCTTTCTTGGAGGAAAAAGAGCATACTTTAGTTTGGCACTATAGAAAAGTAGAAAAAGGCTTGGGCAGCTTAAGGTCTAGCGAGCTATCCAGCCATCTGAAACATTTTATGACTAACAAAGGCTTAGATGTTATTGAAGGAGATCATGTAGTGGAAGTTAAGCCTTCCATCATTAATAAGGGGAAAGCAGCAACAGAAAGATTAAAAGGAGAAAAAGTAGATTTCATTATGGCATTTGGAGATGACCGAACAGATGAAGATACTTTTGAAGCGCTCCCAAAAACAGCTTTAACTATTAAAGTTGGTAGCGGTTTTTCTTATGCAAAATATGCAGTGGAAAATAATGAGGAAGTTAGGGCACTATTGCAATCCTTTGTGCAGGAATAATCGGTGGTTAATGAAAATACCCTCAAACCTAATATAGGAAGAGCAAGCGTAGATAATGAAAATTATCTGCGCTTTTTTTATATCCAAAAATTGTACTTAATCGGTAAGCCTATATAAATTACATTTTGAATAATTCTAATATTATCAAATCATTAACATTCCATAATCACTTCATTAAAAGAAATATACTTACTTTATTTGCGACATTAATTTCCAAGAAATATAAATCAACCATGAGAAGTTGTAGGGAATAAGGGGTTGATAGATTTGTACTAAACCAACTTAACTAAACCAATATGCTAATTAATTTTAAATCCCAAAACTTCATCAGAGGCATAATACTTTTGCTTTTGATGGGGCTAATTCATCCCTTGCAAGCACAAATTCCTGCTGGTTATTACGATGCCGCAAATGGTAAAACAGGAGAACAACTCAAAGCAGCATTAAATGATATAATTAGTGGACATACTACTTATCCCTATAGCAGCTCTAGCACAGATGTATGGGACATTTTAAAAGAAGCAGATAGAGACCCGAATAATTCAGCCAATGTAATTGGAATTTATTCGGGTTTTTCAATGGATGCTACCGCAGAATATAATAATGGTGACGGATGGAACAGAGAACATGTATGGGCAAAATCAAGAGGAGATTTTGGTACTAGTGAAGGAGCAGGAACCGATTGTCACCATTTGGCTGTAGCGGATATTTCCACTAATGGAGCTAGAGGAAATATGAATTTTGACTATGGCGATACTTATTATGTAGATACCCAAGGTTTTTATTCTGGAAGTACTTTATCGAAAACAAGCAGTACAGCGGATGTTTGGGAACCTCGTGATGAGGTAAAAGGTGATGTAGCTCGAATGATTTTTTACATGGCAACGCGCTATGAGGGAGAAAATGGTGAACCAGACCTTGAATTAACCGAGTCACTTTTATCAGGTACAGATAAGTCACCTTATCACGGAAAGCTATCCGTATTATTAGAATGGCACCAACAAGACCCGGTAAGTGCAACAGAAATTCAAAGAAATGATATCATCTATAGTTATCAGAATAATAGAAATCCTTTCATCGATCATCCTGAATATGTATGTGAAATTTATAGCTGCTCAACTTCAGGTGGAAATAATGCTCCTTACTTTACTTCTAGCCCTGTAACATCAGTAGCAGCTGGAACTAATTATTCATACTCAATAACCACTACAGATCCTGAAGGAGATAATGTGAATATCTCTGCATCTTTACTTCCTACTTGGATGAGTTTTACAGATAATGGAAATGGTACAGCAATAATTAGTGGTAGTACTCAAACTTCAGGCGATTACTCAGTTTCTCTAAACGTTTCAGATGCAAGCGCAAGTAACGCTCAAAATTTTACTGTTAGTGTAACAAGTTCAGGCGGAGGCACTGGAACAGCAAGTGAACTTATTTTCTCTGAATACATTGAAGGTTCTTCTTACAATAAAGGATTAGAAATTGCCAATTTTACTGGTTCATCAGTTGATCTATCAGCTTACTCCATAATGAAGCAGACCAATGGTTCCGGTTCATGGACAGGCGAATTAAGCTTGAGTGGCTCAATTGCAAATGGAGATGTATTTGTTGTGGTAAATTCAAATGCTGCTTCAGCAATGCAGACCGAAGCTGATTTAATTTCAAGTAGTGCTGCATTGTCATTTAATGGTAATGATCCAATTGGACTATTTAAAAATGGACAACTAATTGATGTAATTGGAAATTTCAATAGCAGTTCTAGCTTTGGACAAAACACCACTTTGGTAAGAGGCGAAACGGTAACGGAACCGACTACCACTTATTCCACATCAGAATGGGATGGATATGCTTCTGATACTTTTAGCTTTTTAGGAAGTCATTCTATTGCGGGTTCAGGTGGAGGAGACACGGAAGCACCTTCAACTCCTTCTAATTTACTAGTAAGTAATGTGACCGAAACCTCTTTTGACTTAAGCTGGGATACCTCTACAGATAATCTAGGAGTTGATCAATATGTAATTTATTTAGATGGCAGTTTTTATGCTAATTCCATTTCTACAACTGCAACTGTAAATGGACTGTCCGTATCAACGAATTATGTGGTGAACATTTCCGCACAAGATGCAGCTGGAAACGAATCTAACCAAAGCTCAAATGTTGGGGTTACGACTTCTGCTCCATTACCAAGCTTAGATTGCCAAAGCAGCATCAATTCCTTTCCTTATCAGCAAGGATTTGAAAACGGAAATGATTGGGTTCAATCAATAAGTGATGATTTTGATTGGACGGTAAACTCAGGTGCAACGGGTTCTTCCAATACTGGTCCTTCCAGTGCTTATGAAGGAAATTATTATTTTTATGTAGAAGCTTCAAGTCCAAATTATTCCTATAAAACAGCCACTATTGAAAGTCCTTGCTTTGATTTAAGTAATGAAAACCAGGCGTCATTTAATTTTAATTATCATATGTATGGTGCCAGCAATATGGGTTCTTTAATGTTGCAAGTCACCACAGATGGAGATAATTGGAGTACCTTATGGTCAAAATCAGGCAATCAAGGTACTTCTTGGCAAGCAGAGAATATAGATTTATCAGCCTATTTAGGTGAAACAATAAAACTAAGAGTTGTAGGTCAGACAAGTGACACTTGGCAAGGAGATATGGCAATTGACAATTTAGAATTATCCACTGCTCAACCAGTTGTTGAAACGACACTTAACTTATCATTGACTTTTGATAACTATCCAGAAGAAACCACATGGGAAATTTTAGCGGGTTCAACTGTAATTGCTGAAGGTGGCCCTTATGGAAATTATGCAGATGGAAGCACTATTAATGTTTCTATTACAGTTCCTGAAGGTTGTTACGATTTCAATATTTATGATAGCTATGGAGATGGAATTTGCTGTTCTTATGGCAGTGGTTCTTTTACCCTAAGCAATGGAAATAATGTGATTGTTTCAGGAGGAAGTTTTGGGAGTGGAGAAAGCACAAACTTTTGTGTAGGCAACAATCTTAGAAGCTTAACTAGAACTGAAAGCATTTCTTCAGAAATAGAATCAGCTGGATTTAATGTTTATCCAAACCCGGCTATTACTGAGCTTGAAATATTTACAGGAAAAATGGATGCTACTGCTTATCAAATCATTTCACTTTCTGGGAAAATAGAGCAAAGTGGAAATTTGAATGCAAAATCTAGCACTATTGATGTGACAAATCTAGAATCAGGACTATATGTTTTAAAAGTACTTGATTCAGAAAATGTAGTAGTCAAAAAAATAATGGTCAAATAGGCTACTCTTGATTAATACTACAACCCTTTAAAACCAAATAATTTTTGCTCGAACAGGGCGGGCAGGAGGACAAAAAGGCGGGCCAGCGTTGGGATGTAGCGATGAAGCCAGCCAGAGGCTGGTCAGCCTTTGGCTGACATCTTTTTGTCTTGATTTTTTCTTTCTTTTTGATCAAACAAAAAGGAAAAGTAGAAACTACAAAATATAAATTCGAGTATAAATCTAAATTTAATATCTAAAACCTCAGATTTCCTCTAAATCAAAGCTTTTTGAGGTTTTAGATTTAGTAAAATTTCAGACTAAGGACTTTATATTTGCTATAATGAAAATTAGTGTTTCATTTTAATTTCCAAGAGAACCCAAAAAAATAATCCCAAGAGCGATTCAAATAGCTCTTGGAATTATTTTATTCTTCCTCGTCTTTCTTTTTTATATCTTTAAGATCATCCCTATCCTTTAGCTTTTTATCTTCCACTTCTTTATTCAAAAACTGGTTGATTCTATCAATATCAAAGCTAGTTTGAATCTCACCAAAGGAATCGATTTTTACATCAAACCCCTCAAGCTTAGGGTTTACACTAGGTTTTTTATCTTTTTTTTTATCTTCTTTCTTTTTAGACATTATTCAGAAATTTGATCCTTTAGCTTATCTAACGCTAAACGAATCCTTTCTGTTATTTCTTCCTTGCCTAATATTTCGATAATTTCCATTAAATCAGGACCTCCAGCTTCTCCAGTAATGCTCACTCTTAGAGATTGCATCACTTTTCCCATGCCAATTCCTTCTTGCTCCAACACAGCAGCAAAAGTTGCTTTAGCATTTCCAGCATCCAAATGATCTACTTTATCAAGGGCATCAGCATATAAACTTAAAGCTTTATCAACCTCGGCATTCCATTTTTTTCTTACTACTTTTTCATCATAGCTATCTGGCTTTTTGAAAAAATATTGACCTTGTGTCCAAAGTTCGGTTGGGAAAGTCACCCTTTCTTTCAAGGCATGAACAATACGTTCTAATTTCCCTTGAGAAACCTCAATTCCATTTGCTTCAACATCCCTTTTAAGATATTCAGCTAATTCTTGATTAGATTTATTCTTTAAATACTGCTCATTAAACCACTTCGCTTTTTGGATATCAAATTTGGCTCCAGCCTTTCCAATTCTCTCTAAAGTGAATTCTTTGATTAATTCCTCTACATTAAAAAGCTCTTGCTCACTACCCGGATTCCAACCTAAGAATGCTAGAAAGTTCAATAATGCATCCGGAAGATATCCCTCTTCTTTAAAGCCAGCTAATAATTCACCTGAAGCTGGATCTTTCCATTCCATCGGGAAAATAGGGAAGCCATGCTTTTCTGCATCTCTTTTGCTTAATTTTCCATTTCCATCAGGCTTTAATAATAATGGCAAATGCGCAAATTCTGGCATGGTATCTTCCCAGCCAAAAAACTGATAAAGCAAGACATGTAAAGGAGCAGAAGGTAACCATTCTTCGCCACGGATTACATGCGTGATGCCCATCAAATGGTCATCTACCACATTGGCCAAATGGTAAGTCGGCATGCCATCCGATTTCATTAATATTTTATCATCTATCTGAGTAGAATGTACCATTACCCAGCCTCGAACTTTGTCATTTAAGCGCACCTCTTCTTTTCTAGGTACTTTTAAACGGATTACATAAGGCTCACCTGCATCCAATTTTGCTTTGACTTCTTCTTTGGATAAAGTCAAAGAGTTTTTCATTTGCAAACGCGTAATGGCATTGTATTGTGGGGTATCCACTCTTGCTGCTTTCAGACGCTCACGCATTTCATCCAATTCCTCAGAGGTATCAAAAGCATAATATGCCTTATCATCGTCTAATAATTGCTGTGCGTATTGCGCATAAATATCTTTACGCTCACTCTGTCTGTAAGGGCCAAATTCACCAGCATCATTCCATGGGCTTTCATCAGGCGTAATATTTAGCCACTCTAAGGTTCTTTTGATGTAATCCTCAGCACCGTCTACATAGCGGTTTTGATCAGTATCTTCAATTCTTAGAATGAATTGACCGCCTTCTTTCTTGGCAAATAGATAATTATATAAAGCCGTTCTGACTCCTCCAATGTGGAGTGGTCCCGTTGGACTTGGGGCAAAACGTACACGTACAGCTTGACTCATGAGATTCTTTTTTATTGCAAATTGGGCTGCAAAATTAATGAATTAAGTTGAAAAGTTGCGTAAGATGTAACTTATGTCCTGTGAAAGTTTAATGAAATGTAAATTTTTAATATTGTCCGTCTTTGACATTCTGCCTAACCCACTCAATATAATCGGTTTTAGGGATGTCTGTTATTCCGAGTTGACGCATCATTATCACCAATTGGCCCCGGTGATAGTTTCCGTGAGTGAAGACAGTTTGAGCAATTTCACGGATGGGAATTGAATAACTCTCGTCTTTATGATCAAATTGGATCTTTTTTTCTAAATCTGTGTTCTCTATGAAATTTTTAAAATTCACAGAAGTTTTCTGCCATAACTTAAATAGCTCACTCGGGGTTCCTGAAAAATTAGTGACTTCCGAGACGTCCCAACCATTCCCCTGAAGCCTTGAAAGCCAACCATATTCGGCCATCAACATGTGATTTGCTGTCTTCAAAATACTAGGAAAACTAGCTTCAATCTTTTGGTTTAGCAATTCTTCCTCCACTTCCGAAAGTGCATCTATAAATTTATTATTTGCCCAGATATTATAGTTTGCAAAATCGATATATCTCTTATTTTTCATTTGGTTTTAATTATGAGTAGAAAAAATGTAAAAATTGACTTTAATAAAAAAACAGACCGTCAACCTTCCTTATCCAATTCATTTATTATTCTGCTGCTTGGGTGATTTAAAAACACTAGTTCAACGGATTTTTCTTTATGTTTTTTATCGAAATCCAGCACTTCTCTTATTAGGTTTTCAGATTGACGACCATGATAAATAGTCCAAAAAACCACTATAGTTATGTCCGCTTTAGATTCAGGATTACTTTCATAAGGATTTCCTTCAGCGTCTTTAATGACAGGAATTAAGTCCGAAAATTTCAATTCGTGATGGTATTTTTTGACAGAATTATCTTGTGGTGGATATTGATTGAAAGTTCCTAAATAATTCCACTGCCAATCATTATTTTTCCTTTTTGTGTTACAGTTTATTTGATAAGAAATGAGGCTGTCATTTGAATCAAAAACCATCAACATATGCCATTGACTTAAATCTTTCGCTAACCTTCGATTGTTTTCTATATACCCTCTCACTATGCCAACATAATTTTCAAAGTCTATGATATACAAAGACTCATCAGGAACCTCCCATTTCTCGGAATAAGTTTTAACGGTTTCTAAGTTTCTAACTTCATCAGAAACATATCCATAATCCTCTTCCGCTTCAGCTCTTCTTTGTTGAGATGACTTACATGCAGTTAAAAAAATAATGATCAGTAGTAATGATAAGGTTAAGTTCTTCATATTTAAGGTTCTTTTGAAATTGGGTTTTAATTTACTTGAAAATTATGATGCAATGAAAACTGTAATTGGGTTTTGCTATAATTGCTATTGAGCGTTTGCTCCATTATCCCCACTTGAACTCGAAGGTTTTCTTTCCAAACATAACCTAAACCACCATAGAGACGGTTTCTGTCAAAATATTCTATGTCTTCCGTTTTTTCACCATTTATGAAAACTTCATTGTAAATGGGAATATAAAACGCCCCTGGACTAAATTTTTTATCTGATAATGGAATGTTGATAAATAATGCATATCGTAAACGCGTTTGGAAATCTAGATTATCCACAAATCGCTGCTCATATCTGAAGCGGTGATTTAAGGCAGCTATTGACACATTTTGCTTTAATAAAGCTTCCTGATAAATCCTGCTTTCATAAAATGTATTATTGGGTTCTCCAACAGATTCTGATGTAATATGCCCATAGCCTAAAGTGAAAGTGGCAGAGCCGTCTTTCAAATGATATCGCATACCTGTTCTTAATAATAATTGCTCCAAATCACCAATAATATTGTGATTCCGGTATTGAGATTCAGCATGAATTCCAAATTGGCTATTTTCAAATTCTACTCCACCAAAATACATATACCAAGCACCTAAATCCGGATCATCTTGAGCTAAGGAAGGTGTAAAAGAAAATAAAAAAGCTAAGGCAATTACTGTTCTGAAAATCATGTTGAAGAATTTGAAAAATTTAAAAATCAATGCAAAACTACAGGTGGGATTCCATTATGCAAAGCTTTTTCAACGAACGGTTTTCACATTGGTTTTAACACTGTACAATGATTTGGATGCTGTAATAAATAATTGGTCAAAGTTTTCACCTCCAAAACAAATGTTGGCTGTCCAATCTTCAGGAATGTCCAGATGTTGTAGAAAATCACCTTTTCTATTATAAATATCCACTCCATTTCCTGTCAAATATAAATTTCCTTCAGAGTCTAAAGTCATTCCATCGGATCCTTGTTCAACGAATAGCATTTTATCCTTCAGCACTCCCTTTTCATTAATTTTATAGCGATAGGTTTTATTATCTCCAATATCTGCCACAAACAGCAAGTTCTCTTCCGAATTACCAACTACTCCATTGGCTTGAACTAGAGTTGAATCCAACAAAATGGGCTTTCCATTTTTCAATAAATAAACAGATTGATGCCCAACTGTATCGTGCACATTTTCCCAATAAGGTCTTTGGTAAATAGGGTCTGTAAAATATAAATTTCCATTCTTGTGAACCCAAACATCATTAGGTCCATTGAAAACTACATCTCCTGAAGGATTTAAAATTATCTCTTTGCTACCATCCAATGAAAATTTCCACAATTGATTTTGACCATCAGCGCATGCCCATAGATTTTGATTATGATCAATATATAATCCATTTGATCTGCCAGAGCTATCTGTAAATACACTTAACTCTCCATAAATAGAATACTTATAAATACGATTATTGGGTTGATCAGTGAAATAGACATTTCCTAAACTATCGGCTGTTGGACCTTCTGTAAAATCAAAATCACCAGCAATTTTTACTACTTCAGTATTTTCTGAAACGGGCATTTTTGGCTGTTGATCACAACCTGAAAATAAAAATGCACTAAAAATTAGCACATGAAATCTTATTAAATCAATCATTTTATAACATTTTGCGTAGATTAAACTTTCTATTACTAAGCTTAATTTATGCAAAATATGAAATTCTCTTTCAATCATCTATTGGCAATACTAATTGTTTTTATTACAGCCTGTAATTCAAATCCTAAACAAGAGGAAGAAAAAACAACTGATAAAGAAGTAGAGGAAAAAGTTACTGAAAAAGAAGAGCAACAAAACAATATCATTTTCTTTGGAAACAGCCTAACCGCTGGATATGGAGTTGAAGCGGAAGAAGCTTTTCCTGGTTTAATTCAGAAAAGATTAGATTCTTTGGGCTATGACTATAATGTAATCAACGCAGGTGTAAGTGGAGAAACCACCGCCAGCGGTTTGTCCCGAGTGGAATGGGTAGTAAAACGCCAGCCGGTAGAAATATTTGTATTAGAATTAGGCGGAAATGATGGTTTAAGAGGTATTGAACCACAGGAAACCAATAAAAACTTAAGAGCCATAATTGATAAAGTGAGAGAAATCCATCCTGATGTTAAAATTCTGCTTGCTGGAATGATGGTTCCACCCAACATGGGTCAATCTTATGCCTCTGAATTTCAAGAGTTATATCCAAAAATAGCAAAAGAGAAAAATGTAAACCGCATTCCTTTTTTATTGAAGGATGTGGGCGGTGAAGCGGAGTTAAACCTACCAGATGGAATCCATCCAACACCAGAAGGTCATAAAATCGTAGCAGAAACTGTTTGGAATCATTTGCAGGAAATACTTGAAAAGTAAATCAGAAACTAAACACTTCATCATCTCCCCTTTGGGGATTAAGGGGCTACACTTATAACAGCACTATATCCTTCACTACCTCTTTGCCTAGCTCTTGTCTAAATAAATGAATGATTCTTTCTTTGCTCATGAGTAATTCTTGCTTCAAAGCACTAGATTCTACTGTAACAAAAAGCTTACTATCTTTCATGAAAACCCCTTTGGTTCTGCTGGCGATAGCCTTCCCCATTAATTTTGGCCACAAATTCACTACTTGTGTTTGGTCAACCTTTCTGTTTAGATGATAAGCATCAAACATTTCATTGATTACCTGTCCAAGCGGAGTAGCTTCGGATTTTCTGACGCTGGCGGGATGTGGATTTTTCTTTTTATACATTTTCTTGTGGTGTTAGATCCAGTTCAAAAAATTTCTTTTCTGTATCAATATCTTTTAAATATTCCTTACTTCTTTCGGGTCTGGCATCGGTCAGAAATATTTGACCAAATCTGCCGTCTGCCATCATCTTTAATAAATAAGCAATTCTTTTATCATCCAATTTATCAAAAATATCATCCAACAAAAGAAGTGGCTTTTGATTTTTAGATGATTTTAGAAGTTCAAATTGCGCTAATTTTAGGGCAATAACAAATGATTTCTGTTGTCCTTGAGATCCGAATTTCTTTACTGGCTTTCCTTCTGAAAGAAACACATAATCATCTTTATGTATTCCCATTGTAGTCCTTCCTTGTCGGAAATCTTTCTGATGCTGTGCTTTAAACTCAGTCTCAAATGAATTTACTACTCGGGTATTATAATTTATGGTTACCTCCTCCTGATTATCCGACAAATCTTTATAAAACTCCTCAAAAATCGGTAGGAAATTTTCCATTAAGGCCTTTCTTTCTTCAGCAATTTTAATGGCCAATGGAAACATCAATTCATCATAAGGAGCCAATTGATCAGCGGAAAATCTATTTTTCTCCAAAAATGATTTCAGCAATGCATTTCTTTGTTTTAAGAGATGATTATAATTCACCAATAATTTCAAATATTCCTGATCGAGCTGGCAGAGTAAATTGTCAAAAAACTTCCTTCGCATTTCACTAGCCTCTCTTACGATGTCAGTATCCTGCGGAATAATCATTACCAAAGGCAATTTTCCGATATGCTCGCTTAATTTTTCATATTCTTTACCTCCCCATCTCACCATCTTTTTTTCGCCCAAACGCACCGCGCAAAGCATTTCGGTGGTTTTATCCTCCACTTCAAAATTGGCTTTGATGGAGAAAAAGCTTTCTTCATGCAGAATGTTATCTTTATCCACCGAATTGAAAGCACTCTTGGTGAAAGCCAGATAATAAATGGCATCCAGTAGATTAGTTTTACCAATTCCATTTCGCCCTAAAAAGCAATTAATTCCATCCACAAAGGAGAAATTTGCTTGCGGATAGTTTTTGAATTGAGCTAATCGGATATTTTGGAGCTTCATTTTTCGCACTTGTGGGTTTTTTCGTTATTTTCGCATCCCGTAACAAGAGAAACAAAGTTAAGTTATTCTTTTGTGACGAAAGAAATTCACGGAAAAAAGTAAAAACAATATGGCTACAAAGAAATCTAAAACTGCCAATAAAAAGAGTTTCGATAAAGAAACCTATATGGAATGGTTCAGATCCATGTCTTTAATGAGAAGATTTGAGGAGAAAGCCGGTCAATTATATGGTCAGCAAAATATCAGTGGTTTTTGTCACCTTTACATTGGACAGGAGGCTTGCGTAGCCGGTGCTGTTAGTGCATTGAAAAAAGGCGATAAATACATTACTGCTTATAGAGACCATGCGCATCCAATCGGTTTAGGAACTGATCCTAAAGCTGTAATGGCTGAATTGTTTGGTAAAGAGACTGGTGTTTCCAAAGGAAAAGGAGGCTCCATGCATATGTTCGATAAAGAAAATCATTTCTTTGGAGGCCATGGGATTGTGGGTGGACAAATTCCATTAGGTGCTGGAATTGCTTTTTCTGAGCAATATAAAGGAACTGATAATATCTGTATCACTTATATGGGTGATGGAGCAGTTCGTCAAGGTGCTTTCCACGAAGCTTTAAATATGGCCATGAGTATGAAACTGCCTGTTATTTTTGCCATTGAAAATAATGGTTATGCGATGGGGACTTCCGTAAAAAGAACTTCTAACGTAACAGAATTGCACACTTTAGGTGAAGCATACGATATGCCTTCCAAAGGTGTGGATGCCATGAATGTAGAAAATGTTCACAATGCAGTGGCAGAAGCAGCTGAAAGAGCAAGAAAAGGTGATGGTCCAACTTTATTGGAGTTCAGAACTTACCGATATAAAGGACACTCAATGTCTGACCCAGCTAAATACAGAACAAAAGAAGAATTAGAGGAATACAAAGGCAAGGATCCTATTGAGCAGGCCAAGGAAGCTATTTTGAAAAATAAATATGCGACCGAGGATGAGTTGAAAGAAATTGATAATGAAGCAAAAGAGCAAGTGAAAGAATGTGTGAAATTTGCTGAGGAATCTGATTTCCCTCATGTAGATGAAGTTTACAGAGATGTTTACGCACAGGAGGATTACCCTTTTATCGTGGATTAAAACTTTCTGCTTTATACCGGTCTGTGTGCCACCGATCGGTATATAAGTTAGATAAACCAGCAAGATCTATAGCTTTAATAGTTTAAATCCCAAAGCTTTAAACTATTAAATGATTGAATTGGGTATTAATAAATAAATTTTTATAGCTTTGCGGTCTTAAAATAGTGGCAATGGCAAAAACAAAATCAAAAGAGAAACAAGGATCTGAGTTTTATGAAAACCCTGAGGTATTAGCTCAGCAACTTTCTAAAACAGAAGAATTCATTGAAAACAATAAAAAAATAGTATTTGGATTAGGGGGAGTAATCGCCTTAATTATTGTAGCCTTTTTCGGTTACCGATACTATATGAATAATCTCAACCAAGAGGCTCAAAAGGAAATGTTCCAAGCAGTTTATTGGTATGAAAATGGAGAGTATGACTTAGCCTTGAATGGTGATGGAAATAACTTCGGATTCTTAGCTATTGTTGAAGACTATGGTGCTACTGATGCCGGAAACTTAGCAAGCTTCTATTTAGGAAATATTTATCTTAAACAAGGTCAATTCGAAACCGCAATTGATTATTTAGAAGATTTTAGCAGCGATGATTTGTTGGTGCAAGCAAGAGCTTATGCCTTAATCGGTGATGCTTATATGGAATTAGGAAACTATTCAACAGCAGCAGATCAATATGGAAAAGCAGCTGACTATAAAAGCAATAAAGAATTCAGCCCTGTTTATTTGATGAAACAAGGATTGGCTTATGAAAAAGCAAATGACTTAGAAGCCGCTATAGGAAGCTACCGAAAGGTGGTTGAGGATTTCAGTGATTCCAAACAGAAGACGGAAGCTCAAAAATACCTATCCCGACTAGAAGCTCAAAAATAATTAACAAGAAAAAATTAATTAAGGAAAAAGGGATAGGTTTTTAAAGCCTGTCCCTTTTTTTATTGAAAAACACTAAAGAATATGGCATCAAATCTTAAAAACCTTAGCGATCATTCAGGAAAAAACATGAAAGGATTGCAAGACAATAAATTTGCAATCCTAGTCTCAGAATGGAATGAAGAAGTAACCGAATCTTTATACAATGGCGCTTACGAAACCTTAATTGAAAACGGAATTCCAAAAGAAAATATCCAAAAGCATTATGTACCAGGAAGTTTTGAATTAAGCTTAGGAGCTCAATGGATGGCAGAAAGAAAAGAAATTGATGCCGTTATTTGCTTAGGCTGTGTAATTCAAGGAGAAACAAAACATTTTGATTTTATCTGTGACGCAGTAGCTCACGGCATTACCAACGTCAGCCTAAAATATAACAAGCCTGTTATTTTCGGTGTTCTTACTCCCAATACACAACAGCAAGCTTTGGACAGAGCCGGAGGAAAGCATGGAAACAAAGGAGACGAAGCTGCATTTACTGCATTAAAAATGTTAGGATTAGCAAAAGGATTATGATTGTATTAAAATTTGGTGGTACTTCCGTAGGCACGGCCCAAGGAATGAATCAGATTCGTGAAATCATCACGAAAGACCATAATAAAAAATTAGTAGTTCTTTCCGCACTAAGCGGAGTAACCAACACTTTGGTTGAAATTGGTGAAAGACTACGCAAGAAAGAACATGAGCAAGCTGTTAAAGTCATCAAGAAGCTTCAAAAGCGTTATGATGAGTTTTTAGAAGAACTCTTTGAAACAGAATCTTTCAAAAATAGGGCATCTGATATCATTGCTGAAAGCATGAATTTTATCAAATCATGCTTAGAAAAACCTTTTACTAATTCGATTGACAAAGAATTATTGGCTCAAGGCGAATTAATGTCCACCAATATTTTTAATCTACATTTGCAAGAGCATGAATTAAACAGTGCTTTGATCAATGCCTTAGATTTCGTGAGAACGGATGCTTTTTCAGAACCTGATGAAGCATTCATCAATAAAGAATTGTCGGATATTTTAGTGAAGCAACCTGCAGACACTACTTTGATTATCACTCAGGGTTATATTTGCCGAAATGCGGATGGTAATATCGATAATTTAAAAAGAGGAGGTAGTGATTATACCGCTTCTTTGGTGGGAGCAGCTTTAAATGCAGATGAAATCCAGATTTGGACGGATATTGATGGCATGCACAATAATGACCCGAGAGTGGTGGATAAAACCTTTAGCATTCCGCAGTTGTCATTTGAGGAAGCCGCTGAGTTAGCTTATTTTGGGGCAAAAATATTGCATCCTTCTTGTATAAGACCAGCTCAGAAAAAAACCATTCCGGTTCGTCTGAAAAACACCATGAAGCCGGAAGCGCCTGGTACTTTGATTCATACCAAAGAAGGCAGTGGCGAAGGCATCAAAGCCATAGCTGCTAAGGATGGGATAGTCGCTATCAAAATAAAATCCTTGCGGATGTTGATGGCTTATGGCTTTTTAAGAAGAGTGTTTGAAATTTTCGAAAAGTACAAAACACCAATAGATGTGATTACTACTTCTGAGGTAGCCATATCCGTAACCATCGATAATATTTATTACCTGGATAGCATTTTAAGTGAATTACGCCCTTTCGGTGAAGTGGAAGTAGACCAAGAGCAAAGTATTATTTGTTTGGTAGGGAATATGGTGGCTGAAAGACCAGGTTTGGTCAGCAAAATTTTTGCCTCACTTCAGGATACGCCAGTACGTATGATTTCTTATGGAGGTAGCCGTCATAATATATCTATAGTGGTTGATACTCAGTACAAATCTGAGGCATTGAAACGGTTGAATGATGGAGTTTTTTAGGAGTTTTAAATAATAGCTTTTAGGTTTTTAGCAATAATGCAAATGCCTAAAACTTATTTACTCAATAAACGCCTCTTTAAAAGCCTTTAATGACTTTTTATCTCCCAATAAAATAATGACATCACCTTCATCACATACCACATCAGAATTAGGATTAAATACAAAGCCTTTTTCTTTGTCTTTAAAGGCTAAAACAGTAGCTCCTGTTTTATTTTTCACATCCATTTCACCTAAAGAGAGGTTTTTGAATTTATCTTTAAGCAGGTTGTGATTTATTTCCTCCAATGAATATTCCGAATTTTGATCACCATTGAGTATTTCTAAAAATTGCACTACACTTGGTCTAGTAACTAATGAGGCCATATAGGAACCTCCTACTCTATCGGGCATTACTACATGGTTTGCGCCAGCTCTTTTTAATTTCTTTTCCGTATTTCTCTCTGTTGCCTTGGCAATGATTTGAATTTGTGGGTTGAGCTCTTTTGCTGTTAAAGTGATAAATACATTATCTGCATCGCTTGGAAGTGTGGTGATAATAGTACTCGCTCTTTCAACTCCTGCTTCCACCAAGACAGATTCAAGAACTGCATCTCCATGCAATAATTGATAGCCTTTTTCATTATTGTAATTATTGATGACATCAGCATCTTTTTCTATAAAGAGAATATCCTTTTTAGAAACATCTAATCCATTTCCAGCAATTTCTCCGTTTTTCCCAAAACCACAGATAATGATATGATCAGTTAATTTTTTCAATGCTTTTTTGTCTGTATAGGTTTTATAAATTTCCTTAAATCTCCCTTCAAATAAGAATGATGAAATTACGGAAGCTGTATAAGCAAATAAACCTAAATTTACGATAATATAAAATATTGTAAATAGCTTTCCGTCATCACTTAAGGGTTGAACTTCCTTGAATCCAACGGTAGAAAATGTAATAACGGACATATAAACTCCATCCCGAAAATCATAGCCTTCAATTAACATAAAGCCCAAACTGCCAAGTATTATGCTGGCTAAAATCATCAAGAAAGCATAAATAAGTTTCAATAAAGCTGACTGCATGCTTAAATTTAGCTAAAAAGAAATAATTTACTCTGTTACCTCCACACCTTTCCAGAATGCTACATAATTTTCAAACTTTTTAGCCATCTCCTTAGTGTCGGGATAATACCAAGCGGCATCTTTATTTTCTTTGCCATCCACTTTTAAGCTGTAATAAGAAGCAGTTCCCTTCCAAGGACAAATAGTATGATAATCAGTTTTTTCAAAATATTCATCTTTGATTGACTCAGGTGGGAAATAGTGATTGCCTTCTATTACGATGGTGTCATCACTTTCTGCTACTACATGATTGTTCCAAATTGCTTTCATATTTAAGAAGTTTATCGTTTATTAACTGCTTTAAACCTGTCAGGTTTTAAATTATTAAAATCATATATTTAATTATGAATATTGCCGCTAGAATCTCACGAAACCTGATAGGTTTTTAAGAACCTTTACTAAGCAATTTTTCAAGCTTCACTTTATAAATAACCCCTTTCCCAAAACAGCAAATCCCAGAATTAAAGACTACCAAGGCAAAAGTTCCATAGTAAATCCAGTTCCAACCTTCAGGGTTTTGCAAGCGGTAAAAACCAGCATCAATTGCTAAGCTTAAACCCGCTCCAATTAAAATTAAACCTAAAATTGTGAAAAATAACCATTTTTGCTTTATCGACTGCATGACATAAGTAACATTTGTTCCAACAAAATTTAACTATCTTCGTGTTTTAGTTTTGTAAGACGAACAGGCGTTATTAAAAGTTTATGAGATATTTAGTTTACAGCCTACTTTTGGTGGGTTTATTTTTGCAAAACACTTTTGCCCAAGTAATTAAACCCATCAGTTGGGAAAGCTCCATTTTAGAAGAAAACTTAGAAGTAGGTGATACGGCTACTCTTTCTTTCCGAGCAGAAATAGATGAAAATTGGTATTTGTATTCATCAGATTTTGATCCGGATTTAGGACCAATGCTTACTGAATTTGATTTTGAAGAGGATGATTCATATCAGTTGGTTGATAGCATAATTCCAATAAATCCCTCAAAAGGCTATGACGAAATTTGGGAAGGAGACTATACATATTTCAAAGGAAAAGGAGAGTTTCAACAAAAGGTAATCATTAAGGAGATACCGTTTAAAATTGAGACTAGCAATAGCTATCAAGTCTGTTCTGATGTAGATGGAAAATGTATTCCGTTCAGTGATGATTTCTCATTTGGAGAAAAAACTAAATCTGCTACTAGCTCATCAGAGTCAGATCAGAAAGAAAAAGAGGAAGCATCAACCGATAAATCCGAAAAAGAAGGTAAAAAAAAACTAATTGATCTTAAGCAAAAGGATTCAAACTCTCCTTATTCTCTATTAGCCTTCATGCTAGTGGCTTTTTTAGCCGGGTTAGCCGCATTACTAACGCCTTGCGTTTTTCCAATGATTCCTATGACGGTTACTTTTTTCACTGGGAAAGCAAAAAACAGAGCTGGAGCCATTCGTCAAGCAGTAATTTATGGGTTGTCTATTATTATAATTTATGTGGTTGCAGGAACTATTATAGCTGTAATCAACGGTCCTGAATTTGCCAATTGGCTGAGTACTCATTGGATTCCGAATGTATTCTTCTTTTTAGTATTCTTCATTTTTGCCTTATCATTTCTCGGGCTTTTTGAAATCAATTTGCCTTCAAGTTTTGTGAATAGAGTGGATGCCAAAGCTGATAAAGGAGGTTTAGGAGGCGTTTTCTTTATGGCTTTTACTTTGGTTTTGGTTTCATTCAGTTGTACTGGTCCAATTGTAGGTAGTATTTTAGTAGAATCTGCTGGTGGAATGGTGATCAAACCACTTTTGGGCATGTTTGCTTTCAGTTTAGCTTTTGCAATACCTTTTACCCTATTTGCTATTTTCCCAGAATGGTTAAATAGTTTACCGAAATCAGGCGGATGGTTAAATTCTGTAAAAGTGGTTTTAGGGTTTTTAGAATTGGCTTTAGGTTTGAAATTTTTAAGCATAGCCGACCAAGTTTATCATTGGGGAATATTAGACAGAGATATCTATTTAGTGTTATGGATTGTCATTTTTGCAATGCTTGGGCTTTATTTATTGGGTAAACTGAGGTTACCAGGCGACAGCCCAATCGAAAAATTGTCTGTAGGAAGGTTGATGTTGAGCTTAGTGACTTTCAGTTTTGTATTATATATGATTCCAGGCCTATTCGGTGCTCCATTAAAAGCACTTTCTGGTTATCTTCCACCTATGAGTTCTCATGATTTTGACCTCCCAACTCTTATTCGTGAAAATAGCGGAGGCTCAGGAGCCATTAGTTCTGAAGATCAATTATGTGAAGAACCAAAATATGGGGATATGCTACATTTTCCACATGGAATAAAGGGCTATTTCGATTATGAACAAGCTTTGGATTGTGCAAAAGAGCAAGGAAAACCTATTTTTGTTGATTTCACTGGCCATGGTTGTGTAAACTGCCGTGAAATGGAAGCCAGAGTATGGTCAGATCCAAAAGTGCTGAGCAGATTAAAGAATGATTATGTGATGTTGGCATTATATGTAGATGAAAAAACAGAATTACCTGAGAATGATTGGTACACCAGCGAGTATGATGGAAAAGTGAAAAAATCAATAGGCAAACAAAATGCTGATTTTCAGATTACACGTTTCAATAATAATGCGCAACCGTATTATGTCCTGTTGGATACTAATGGCGAATTATTGATTGAGCCAATCGCTTATGAAAGAAGTATTAGCAAATTTGTGGATTTTCTAGATGAAGGAAAAGAAAAGTTCGAAGCTAAAAACAAGCCTTAATTAAAGAACTATCGTACCTTTGCGGGGTTATAATCATTTCAAAAGATATAGTAATTAAGAATGGCAAAAAGAAGAAAAAGCGAACCGCTTAATGAGGAAGAGAAAAAGCCACTCAACAAAGAAAATTTTAAAAAGCTTACGGGAGTTTTTCAATTTATAAAGCCCTACAAAGGCTACTTTATAGCTGGGCTATTTTTCTTACTAATTTCCAGTACAACACTTTTAGCCTTGCCTTATGTAATGGGTAAAATTGTGGATGTTGCTCAAGGGAGGACTTCTGGAGTTTTTACTGGAATAAACAGAGTAGCTTTAATCTTAATCGGTATTTTGGCTGTCCAGAGTTTCTTTTCATTTTTTAGAGTTTATTTATTTGCTCAAGTAAGTGAAAGAGCAATGGCAGATGTACGTGCTAAGCTTTATACTAAATTGATGAGTTTACCCATGACCTTTTATGACAAGAGCAGAGTGGGTGAATTGGTCAGCAGAATAACATCTGATGTGTCCTTGCTACAAGATACTTTCTCTATCACTCTCGCAGAGTTTATTCGTCAGGTTTCCACTTTAATAATTGGGGCAGGTATTATATTTTACTTTACTCCAAAACTTGCTGCTTTCATGATTGCCACTTTTCCTGTGCTAGTAATAGCAGCCATGGTGTTTGGTAAATTTATTCGAAAACTATCAAAAAAGACGCAATCTGAGCTGGCTTCAGCTAACATTATTGTAGAGGAAACTTTGCAATCAATTAACATAGTTAAAGCTTTTACTAGTGAATTACTAGAGGTAATGCGTTACAGAAAATCATTGGATAAAGTTGTAAAAGTAGCCTTGAAATCCGCCACTTTTAGAGGGGCATTCATATCCTTCATCATATTTGCCATGTTTGGTGGCATAGTGGCAGTATTATGGTACGGAGCTACTTTAGTACAAGAAGGCACTATGACGGTTGGTGATTTATTAAGCTTTGTGCTATATACCACTTTCATCGGAGCGTCAATTGCAGGTTTAGGAGATTTGTATGGTCAAATTCAGAAGGCCATCGGAGCCTCAGAAAGAGTGATGGAAATATTGCAAGAGGAGGAAGAGTTTAAAATAGAAGAGAAAGAGAAAATACATTTACAAGGAGCAATCCAGTTTGAAGATGTTAAATTTTCTTATCCTACTCGTAAAGATGTACAGGTATTAAAAGGCTTGAATTTAACTGTAGGCGCTGGAGAGAAAGTAGCTCTGGTAGGACACAGTGGAGCTGGAAAATCAACTATTATTCAATTGTTGATGCGCTTTTATCCTTTAGCTTCTGGTCAAATTAAGGTAGATGATCAGAATATTGAATCTTTGTCCATTACTGGCTACAGACAAAATATAGGGATCGTGCCGCAAGAAATCATATTATTTGGGGGTTCTATCCGTGAAAACATCGCCTATGGAAAACCTAATGCATCGGATGAAGAAATTATAGCTGCTGCAGAAAAAGCTAATGCTTGGCTGTTTATAAAGGATTTTCCAGAAGGATTGGATACTTTAGTGGGGGAAAGAGGCGTTAAATTATCTGGAGGCCAAAGACAAAGAATAGCCATTGCTCGAGCTATTTTGAAGGATCCTAAAATTTTAATTTTGGATGAAGCCACTTCCTCACTAGATGCAGAATCCGAGAACTTAGTTCAACAAGCCTTAGATGAGCTCATGAAAGACCGAACCACTATAATTATTGCACATCGATTGGCTACTATCCGTAAAGTAGATAAAATTTTTGTGTTAAAAGAAGGGCAAATTTCTGAGCAAGGCTCACACCAAGAACTTCTAGAATCAGAAAATGGAACATACAGTAACTTGGTGAAACTCCAATTACAAGACTAATTTAATTATGAAGTTTAAATACTATTTTTTAAAAGCTGTTTTCTGGCTGTTGAGTAAAATTCCGTTTTGGTTTTATCACGGACTTTCTACTTTGATTGGATTTTTATTTATAAAAACTAAAATCTATCGATACAAAGTGGTGATGGACAATTTGAGGAAATCTTTCCCTGACAAATCAGAAAAGGAAATCCAGAAAATTGCCAATAAATTCTATTACCATTTTGTGGATTTATTGATTGAAAGCATTAAAGCGTTTAGCTTTTCAAAAAAGACTATTAAAAAGCGATATAAAATCAATACCAGTCCTGAAGTTCAAAAACTATTGGACGAAAAACGGGATCTTGCTATAATTCTTCCGCATTATGGCAATTGGGAATGGTCGGCACAAGGTTTTAATTTTATGACGGAACGAAATCAACCTTTTGGTTTAGCAATTTATAGACCTCTAAAAAACAAGTTGATGGATACGCTTATGAAAGAAAATAGGACTCGCTTTGCCGGAAGCAAGATGATAGCAAAAAGTGATGCTTTTAAGGAAATTACAAGACATAAGGATGAACATATCATTGTTGGCTTTGCTGCAGATCAATCTCCTGGCAATTCATATAATGCCTATTGGATGGAATTTCTTGGAAGAGAAACAGGTGTGTTTTTTGGGGTAGAAAAATTTAGCAAGCAATTTAACCTAGCGCCTGTATACGCACATGTTAAAAAAGTAGCCCGTTCGCGATATGAAATTGATTTTGAATTAATTAATGAAGAGCCAAATGAAACGCCATATGGCTACATCACTGAAAAACATATGAAATTATTAGAGGCTGATATCCACAAAAAACCTCATTTATGGCTCTGGACACATAAAAGATGGAAACATAGCAAACCCCTTGATTATGAGCAAAAAAGACCTCAAAAGCAATAAGAAGACCTTAATATAAAAAATGAAATGAGCATTTTTCAGTAAATAAAATGCTAAATTAACCTTAAACATAAAATTAAAATGAGCGAATCAAACAACGAAGATAAATTAGAATTAAATAAAATAAGGAAGGCTTTTAAAGATAGAGATTGGAATGAAATCAAGAGCTCGGATTCTTGGGCAATTTTCAAAATCATGTCTGAGTTTGTAGATGGTTTTGAAAAATTATCGAAAATTGGACCTTGCGTTTCTGTTTTTGGATCGGCTAGAACTAAGCCCGATCATAAATATTATAAAATTGCAGAAGAAGTAGCTGCTAAACTAGTGCGCCACGGATATGGAGTAATTACTGGTGGTGGTCCTGGAATAATGGAAGCTGGTAATAAAGGAGCGAAAAGTGAGAATGGAAAATCAGTAGGATTAAACATAGTGCTTCCTTTTGAGCAATTCAACAATATTTATATTGACCCTGACAAATTAATCACTTTTGATTACTTCTTTGTGAGAAAAGTAATGTTCGTGAAATATGCTCAAGGCTTTGTAGTGATGCCGGGTGGTTTCGGCACTATGGACGAACTTTTCGAGGCATTAACGCTTATTCAAACCCATAAAATTGGGCGTTTCCCAATCGTTTTAGTAGGCAAGAAGTTCTGGTCTGGATTAATTGATTGGATTAAAGACACACTTATTGAAGCTGAAAATAATGTGAGTGCAGAAGACATGGATTTATTCACGGTTGTGGATACTCCTACCGAAGCAGTTAAAGTAATAGATAATTTCTATTCCCAATTTATGCTTTCTCCAAACTTCTAAAGCTAATAGTAGTTAACATTTTATATGACAGACGGCAAATTTGCATTATACATTTCAATAGCATCATTAGTTACATTTTTAATTGTGGCCATTTATGGGAACCAAAATCGGGTGGAAACACATAAACCGGTATTGGAACCCAGTGCTCCAATAAGCTTCACAAATGCCAAAACTATTCCTATACCTGAGCGAATTGATTTAGCAGGAGAAAAAGTGCCACTTGAAATAGCAGATGTAAAAGAGCGTTTGGATAAGGAATTACATATTAATTCTTATTGGCATAATAATACTATATTTTTATTTAAAAGAGCTAGTCGTTGGTTTCCAGTCATTGAACCTATTTTAGAAAAAAATGGAATTCCAAATGATTTTAAATATCTAGCATTGATCGAAAGTGGTCTAGAAAATGTAGACAGTTATGCTGGTGCGGCAGGTTTCTGGCAAATCTTGAAAAGTACCGGCAGAGAATATGGCTTAGAAATCAATAGAGATGTGGATGAACGATATCATCCGGTATTATCTACAGAAGCAGCCTGTAAATATTTAAATAGGTCTTATGATAAATTTGGAAATTGGACTTTAGTGGCGGCATCTTATAACAGAGGTATGAGAGGAATGCAAAATGCATTAGATCATCAACAAGTAGATAACTATTATGATTTAAAGCTGAATGATGAGACCTCTAGATATGTCTTTAGAATATTAGCTATAAAGCAAATTTTTGAAAGCCCTGAAGATTATGGATTAAATATTGATCAAGAACATTTATATAAACCCTATACTTATCGTTATGATACTGTTCGCAATTCAACTGATTGGGTGGAATATGCTAAAGAGCAAAAAACCACCTATAAAACCCTAAGAATTTATAATCCTTGGATTCAAGATGAGGATATCAGAGTTGGGAGAAATGAATACTATGTAATGAGTTTACCTGATAGGGATTAAAAAATTACACCTATTTCAAGAGCCACAAAATCATTTCTTAAACTAAAATTATCTTCATAAATATTTTCTTTAATCACATCTAGTAAGCCTCTTTGGTAAACGAGCCCTCCAAATATTTTGGTGTTTATTCCTATGCCATATTCTAAACCTACCGCTAATAATGAGTTCAAATCAATAAACCTAAAACTTTTAACAATGTTCTCTGGCTCTCCTTCACTATTCGTCATAAAATCAATCGTTCCTCCGAACTGGAAATAAATTTTCTTGTCCAATCCTATTTCTTCTGTAAAAAGCTTTAATGTAATCGGAACTTGTAAGTACTGAGGGCTATAATCTTCAATCTTTCTTTGAGTTGTTGCGGATGAATCAGCAGAAAAAGCAGATCTTTTTGAGGTGAATATTATTCCTGTACTGAAATAATGATTTTCTTTAAACTCAATATCAAATACTGGCCCTAACTGAAAACGTAAACCCACGCCCTCCGTATTGAAATCAACATTATCTACTTCTGAGTCTATTCTATTGAAAGAAATATTGGGTGCGGCTTTAAATCCAAATCTAACTTGTGCCTCAGTTATGTAAACTGAAAACAATAATATGACAGAAAAGAGTAATTTTTTCATTTATTTTGGGTTTTAGAATAAGTACAAATATAATCAACGACTTATGCAAAGTAATAGATGTAAGATATTATCTTTTTTTATCTTCTTGTTTGTTTTTTCCGCATGCTCTGATCAAGAGAAATATTGCGAAGAAGCTCCTAATGTTAATAATATTAAAATAAATATCCCACTAAATGACTTAACAGATGATATGGTGGGCTTAAGAAGTCAAGAAGAAGCAATTCAATTCATTCAAGAGCATCCTTTCGTAGCAGATTATTTTTTTGAAAGAAGAAGATATGGAGCAGATTCAATTGTTGCTAAGAACATGATCAACATTTTTTCTAACCCTGCTTATAAAGACACACTTTATCAACAAGTAAGAAACACATTTGGAGACTTTACCAACTTACAAGCTGATTTTGAAAGTGCTTTTAAATATTATAAGCATTATTACCCTGATGTAACTACACCAGAATTAGAAATTGTTTTAGCTGGTCTACAGAAAGATCTTTTTGTATCGGATAGCATGGTTAGCATAGCAGCAGATTATTTTTTGGGGCCTGATGCTGCTTATGTACCTAATGGAGTTCCTGACTATATTTTGATGCGTTATGAAAAGGAATATATAGTTCCGATGACTATGCTTTTGCTTACCCAAAAGCAAAATAAAACAGATCAAAGCGATCAAAGCCTACTAGCCGATATGATCTTTTACGGGAAATCTTATTACATGACCAAGATGACAATTCCATGTACACCAGACTCCTTAATAATAGGATATACCGCTAAAGAAATGGAAGACATCAATAAGAATGAACATATCATTTGGGCAAACTTTTTGGAAAATGACTTACTCTATGAAACTAGTCATTTCATGAAGAATAAATTCATAGGAGAAAGACCTAAAACATTTGAAATAAGTCAACAATGCCCTGGTAGAATAGGAATATGGGTAGGTTGGCAGATCGTAAAATCTTATATGGAAAATAACCCAGAAGTAAGCCTTCAAGAGCTAATGGAAAATACAAAAGCCCAACAAATCTTCAGTCAGTCAAAATATAAGCCAAAAGGTTAAGTTTTAATCTTAGGAAGTAAGTAAATAATCGAAAAATACAATTTCTGTATTCCTTTTGTAGAATTAATTAGCTAATTTATAAGCAATTACAAAAAGCTAAATTCTATATTATGAATCCTGCAGAAAAAGGTTGGCTTAAAGAATATATAAAATTTAGGGGTCCACACCCTATAGATTTAGATCAATATCATATTAAGGATCAGGATAGTCTACTTTACAAGATTGTTCAGCCCACAGGATTAATTTATGGCCACCCTATTCATGCTCCAGGCATAAGGCATCCAAAAGAGCAAAGATGGAATAGCTTGGGTAAAATGAAGATTGTGCTGTTAGAAAGTTTTTTACACAGTGCCAGTTTGAAACAAAACAATTTACCTGAAACTGAAAATGATTGGCAGGATTTCTATTTGGAAACCAGCCAATCAATTGGTCAGTTTTATTCTGTTTTAGACCCTCAAATAACGAAAAAAAAGCTATTCATATTTAGTAAGCCAAAGATTGAAGACTCTCGTTTCACAGAGCAAATTCTGCATAGAAGGTTGTTTCTAAAATCACGATGGGACAATTTCTGGGCTAGTCTTTTTCAAAATAGTCTTCTTTTTCTGGATACCTATTATTTTGGTGAATGGCGTGCTGGCAAATTTCATAATATGAAATGGCATAAAGACTCGATGAAAATGCTGTTATTAAAAGTAATTGCTTCGGCTGCTCATGCCAATCAAATTATTGAAAGAGAAGAGCGCAATATGTTTTTCACTTTCCTTAGCTCTTCAAATCTATCTAAATCACAAAGTAAAATAGCTAAAGAAGCTTTTCGAGATGGGATCACTTTAGAACAAATAGATCTAAGACAAGCTGACACCTGGCTTTTGAAAAAGTACGTTTTAGAGCTTGCAATTTTGATGATCTGGGCCGACAAAGTTGTAAGCGTGGAAGAACGAGCCTTTTTAAATCAATTAGCAACGCGTTTAGGTTTTTCTGAAGAAGAACTTGATATAAGTTTAATTGCAATTGAGTCTTTTGTAATAGAAAATTGGAAAGAAGTTTATTTTCTTCAAAGTAAGCATTCTTTTAAGGTAATTAGTGAAACCATCATTCAACGGATAACTTTTGTATTAAAAAAACATAAAGAAAGCATAAGCCAAGAAATCAAAGAAAGTAAGGAGTTGTGGTATTTGTTTGAAAAATCTAAAACACAGCCTTTAAATGAGGAGGAAAAAGAAATAATGAGAGTTCAATTGATAGATATTCTTAAGTCAATTCCAGCTTTTGTAATAATAGCTTTACCCGGATCATTTTTAACACTACCTCTATTGTTAAAAGTCTTGCCAAAAAGTGTATTTCCGTCTGGATTTCAATATTAAACCAGGTCTTTTAGGCTTTTATTACGTTGTGGAATTAATAACGAAAGTAAAATAGAAAGCAGTAAAGTAGAGAATATCACGCTAAATGAAACAAGAGTGTTGATGTGAATATGAACAAACTCAAGTAACATTTTTGCACCTATAAAAATCAAAATAAATGACAATCCTTTTTGCAATAAGTAAAATTTATCAATAATTCCTGCAAGGATAAAGAATTTTGCTCTTAAGCCTAAGATTGCAAATATATTGGAAGTATAAAGTATAAATTCGTTTTGAGTAATTGCGAAAACTGCCGGGATTGAATCAACTGCGAATATCAAATCAGTAGATTCAACTAAAAGAATCACTAAAAACAGGGGAGTAAATAAAATCATTTTCCCTCTTTTGATTACAAATTTTCCACTGAAATTACCTTTTGTTATGTTAAGATATTTTCTGGCAAATTTGATAATAACATTTTTCTCTGGGTCTAGGTCATCTTCCTCTTTCTGGAAAAATATTTTAACTCCGCTATAAACCAGAAAAGCACCAAATATATACAATATCCAATGGAATTCGGCAACAAGAAAAGCGCCTAAGAAAATGAAAATTGCCCTAAAAACAATTGCTCCTAATACCCCCCAGAATAGTATCTTATGATAGTAGGTTTCCTCAACTTTGAAATACCTTAAGATTAATAATATTACAAAAATATTATCTACTGATAGAGCATATTCAGCTACATAAGCAGAAAAGAATTCTAACATTAAAACAGTGCCGCCATAAAATTCATATATCAAGTATCCGAAGGCAACTGAAATTACTATCCAAAAAATTGATTGGTATGTAGCGGACTTTAAGGATACTTTTTTTGCATCCTTGTTAAAGAATCCTAAATCAAAAATGAGGAATATTATGATAACTGCCCCAAAAATAGTGTAGAGAACATGTTCTGTGTCATCAAAAAAACTTAAAATACTATCCATATATTATTTAATCCCCATTCTAGTGGAAAGATAATTTATTTGTAACTTTTTATTAAATATTATAAAGAAAATTATGAAAATTTTATCAAAATCAATTATTAGGTTACGATAAGAAGGATATATACAGAAGTTGTTAATGTAAGGTTTTTGTAAGAGTTGAAGTCTTTATGGCTTAATTTTTAGATCAATTAATAAATCGCAGAGATAGGTCGGGTATTTTAAAAGACAAAGGGCAAGTTAATTTTTTAACTTGCCCTACATATTTTTATATAGATTTCACTATTTAACTGTAACAATGCTCTGATCAGACAAATTATAATGTTCCATCACTGCATTATAGTCTTTATAATCAACTGAACTTTCTGTTCTTCCATTTTGAAATTGACCAGGAACTACCACTACTCTGGCAATCCAGTTATCAGTGAAATTGGCACCTAATAAGTTTAGGTCAAAATCAGAATCTAAAAACAGTGCCACATCAAACATTGTAAAATCATAATTATAGATCAACGTCCCATGATCAGTAAATTCCGTTTGAGGTAAAGCTCTCCACACATCTAAATCATCTTGTTCTAAATAATCATAAAGAAAGTATACTAGCACCTTGTCGGACTCCAGCATGTTAAAGGTTTCAGGAATTTCTAAAATGACACTGTACTCATTAGTGGCTGAAAATGTTATATCTACATATTCAAACACATAGGCTTCTTGGCCATCCATTCCATCTTGACCATCTTGACCTGCTGGGCCTTGCGGACCTCTTGGACCCGGTGCACCATCTTGACCATTGAAGGTGCAACTACCTAGTAAAACTATACTTATCGCGAAAATAAAATTGAAAAGATTTTTCATGGCTATTAATTTTTGATTACTCAAAAGTAACCAAAAAATATGCCAAAGCTGATAATCCTTGAGATAAGAACTCTAAATAAGTTCTATTAAGAGTCTCAAAATTTATTTGCTAAGAAATGACTTAATTAGCATTCCTATAAAAAGTAGAATAAAAATCGAGCCCTTAATGAGGTTATCATTAATGCGAGAGTTTTTCAATAATTTAAATACATTAAATATCATGAAACAAATATAACTTGCTGACTACAAAAGTGCTAAAACAGCTTTTTTACTAAGCGTAATATTTAAATCATAATCTCTTTTTACCTTAAATTTGATAGGTTTTATACTAAAATACTACAGCGAATTTTTTTAAAAAAACTGATATTAAAATAGTGCAAACAAGCAAAATACACTCTAAAACTATATGTTAACAACAAATTCAGGGTGAAGAGTATAGTTTTAATACATAAGTAAAATAGAAATAGAATTCCTTAAATCAAATTCTTGCTTGATAGGTATAAAGGTCAAAATACCTTCCTTTTTTATCAATCAACTCATCATGCTTCCCTCTTTCGCTTATTTCACCATCTTCGATCACTAAGATTTGGTCAGCTTGTCTGATGGTGCTTAATCTATGTGCAATCACAAAAGTGGTTTTTCCTTTCATTAATTCTTTCAAACTTGATTGAATGTAATGCTCACTTTCGGTATCCAAATTGGAAGTAGCTTCATCTAAAATTAGTATTTTGGGGTCTGCTAAGATGGCTCTTGCTATGGCTATTCTTTGTTGTTGACCACCTGAAAGCTTCACGCCTCTTTCACCAATTTGTGTATCCAAACCATCTTCAAATTTATCTGTAAATTGATTGACATAAGCAGATTTTACAGCATTTAATAACTCCGTTTCTGTTGCATCTGGTCGTGGAAATAGAATGTTTTCACGAATTGTACCTTCAAACAGAAAATCTTCTTGTAAAACCACGCCCAATTTGCTTCTATAACTTTCTAAGGTGATTTCTTGCAAATCATGGCCATCTACCATGATTTTTCCGTCATCAGGATTTAAAAAGGATGAAACTAAGCCCGATATAGTGCTTTTACCAGAACCTGAAGTCCCTACAAAAGCTGTTACAGAACCAGGGATTGCCTCAAAACTGATGTTTTTAACTACATCTTTGTTTTCTTCATAAGCAAAAGAAACATTTTCAAATTGAATATGTCCTTTAACATCTTTTAACTCAATTGTCCTGTTTGGATTATCTGTTTCCACAGGTGTATTCATAATTTCCTCTGTTCTGTCTAATCCAGCAAATGCTTCTGTCAATTGGCTTCCGATATTGCTCATTTGAATAATTGGTGCAATCATAAAACCAAGATAAAGTGTGAAAGCAAGAAAATCACCGAAAGTAAGTTCCTCATTCATGATCATCCAACCTCCAATCCCCATTATTCCTGCTGATGCCAAACCTAAAAGTAAGGTGGCGGAGCTCGTGATTAAACTGGTAGCGGTTAAACTTGATTTTATGTTTTTGAACAACCTATCTACTCCTTCTGCAAAAACTCTAATTTCTTGGAGTTCGGCATTAAAGCCTTTAATAACTCTTATTCCTCCAAGAGTTTCAGTTAGCCTACCAGTAACTTCTGCATTAATTTTCCCTCTTTCTCTGAAAATAGGTCTAATTCTGCCAAAAGCTTTTAAAGAGATGACTCCAAAAATAGCTACAGGAACTAATACATAAAGTGTCATCATAGGGCTAATGGTAATCAGAATAATTAAACAAACAACGGAAGTCAATATTCCACCTACCATTTGAGCCAAGCCTGTCCCCACTAAGTTCCGAACTCCTTCCACATCCGTCATAATTCTAGAAACCAACTCTCCTGTTTTGGCATTATCAAAATAACGGATAGGGAGTTTTAGGATATGAGACTGAACTTTCGAACGTAGTTGAGCAATTAGGTTTTGGGCTTCAACACTTAATATTTGAGTTAAAGCAAATGATGTGACTGCTTGAATTACAATTGCTCCTACCACTGCAAATATCAAATATTTCAACATTTCCAGATCCCCATTCGGCACAATTTCATCTACCAGAATCTTGCTGGAACCAGGCAAAACTAAAGAAGCTGCCCTACTAATAATAATAAGAATTAAGCCAATTAGAATATATTTTCTTCTTGGCCATATAATAGTCTTAAATGCCGATGCTAAAGTAGTTTTTGAGGATTGATCTTGTTGTGCCATAAAATATTAGGAAAGCCTTTGTTTACGGTCAACCCTTTTAAAAGTTCTTATGATTAATAATTATTTTGATTGTTTAATTAATCTCATCAAATATTCACCATAACCACTTTTCACCAAAGGCTCTGCCAATTTCTCTAACTGAGATTTATTAATAAAGCCCATCCTGAAAGCTACCTCTTCGATACAGCCTATTTTTAAGCCTTGTCTTTCTTCTATTACACGTACAAATTCAGAAGCTTGCATTAAGGAAGAAAAAGTTCCGGTATCTAACCAAGCAGTTCCTCTGTTCAGTAAGCTTACTTTTAATTTTCCTTCTTCCAGATATTTTTTATTCACATCCGTGATTTCCAATTCTCCTCTATGGCTTGGCTTAATGTTTTTGGCTATATCGATCACTCGATTATCATAAAAATAAATCCCCGGAACTGCAAAAGATGATTTCGGATTTTCCGGCTTTTCTTCTATTGATATTGCCTTGCCTTCATCGTTAAATTCTACCACACCGTATCGTTCTGGATCATGCACGTGGTAGGCATACACTATTCCTCCCTCTGGCTGGCTGTTAGATTGCAATAATGTGGACATGCCCGAACCATAAAAGATATTATCCCCTAATATCAAGGCTACATCATCGTCTCCAACGAAATCCTCTCCTATGATAAATGCCTGAGCCAAGCCTTCAGGTTTTTCCTGAACAGCATACTCGAAATTACAACCAAGTTGAGAACCATCCCCTAATAATTGCTTGAAAAGTCCGGTGTGTTCCGGAGTTGAGATAATCAATATATCCTTTATTCCGGCCAGCATCAGGGTTGAAAGTGGATAATAAATCATGGGCTTATCGTAAACCGGCATGAGTTGCTTGCTTAAAGCAATGGTTAAGGGATGTAATCTAGTGCCTGATCCTCCTGCTAATATTATTCCTTTCATATTTATAATTTTTAGAGTCTAGAATCTAAATCCTAGACTGGTTCTTTATTTATCTGAATTCTAATTTAATCTAGATTTTATTCCCTAGCTTCTAATCTCTTTTCTCGTACATTTCATCATAATACTGCTGGTAAGCGCCTGAGGTAACATTCTTCAACCATTCCTCATTTTCCAAGTACCAATCAATAGTTTTGGAAATCCCTTCCTCAAATTGGAGGCTTGGTTTCCATCCCAGTTCGTTCATGATCTTATTAGCATCAATTGCATACCTTAAATCATGGCCAGCCCGGTCTTTTACATAAGTGATAAGCTTTTCAGAAGTTCCTTTTTCCCTTCCAAGCTTCTCGTCCATCACTTTGCACATGACTTTAATCAAATCCAGGTTTTTCCATTCGTTAAAACCACCAATATTATAAGTCTCTTTATTTTTTCCTTTATGATATACCAAATCAATGGCGATAGCATGATCGATTACATAAAGCCAATCCCTAATATTTTCACCCTTTCCGTAAACAGGTAATGGTTTATTACTTCTGATATTATTAATAAAAAGTGGTATAAGTTTTTCAGGGAATTGATTCGGCCCGTAATTATTGGAGCAGTTGCTTATTACAATAGGTAATCCGTAAGTATTAGCATATGCTCTTACAAAATGGTCGGATCCGGCTTTGGAAGCAGAATAGGGAGATTGTGGGTCATAAGAAGTTTCTTCAGTAAAAAAACCACCATCATCAACAGAGCCATAAACCTCATCTGTCGAAACATGATAAAAGCGCTTGCCTTCATAATTGTCTTTCCAGCTTTCTTTTGCGGCATTAAGCAATATTACCGTGCCGAATATATTGGTTTTCAAAAATTCAAGTGGGTTACTGATTGATCGATCTACATGAGATTCTGCAGCCAGATGAATCACTCCATCGAAATCGTATCTTTCAAAGAGATTGAAAATGAATGCTTCATCCGTTATATCTCCTTTTTCGAATATGTAATTTGGTTTATCCTCAATATCCTTAAGGTTTTCCAGATTACCTGCATAGGTCAATGCATCAAGGTTAACAATTTTATAATCAGAATATTGGTTGACAAATAGTCGAACAACATGGGAGCCTATGAAACCAGCTCCTCCGGTAATTAAGATAGTTTTCAATGCTAAGGTTTTTTATATAAAGTCAAAAATAGAAATTGTCAAATACAAATTAGAATTCATTACAGCTTTTATTTCATTAGTTTCTAAAACTTCTGTTAATTTGTAAAAATTTTCAAAAAATCATGTCAGAGACAGAAAAAAATCAAAACAGTAATCATAATTCAGACGAGATAGATTTAAGAGAGTTGTTCTCTGCAATAGGTAATTTCTTTAGCAACATATTCTTCAATTTCATTTTGTTTATTGTAGCAATAAAAAATGCTATTGTAAAGAATATAAAGTTGATAGTGATTTTGGGTCTAGTTGGTGTGATTCTAGGAATAGTTACACATTTCTTTACTCCTGACATTTATAAAAGTTCTATTTTATTAAGATCTACTCACTTAAATGCTAGGTTGATGGAAAGTTCAATAGATAAACTCCAACTTCTAGCACAGGACGAGAATCGCAAACAACTTGCCATTACGCTTAAAATAGACACTGCAATAGCCAGTAATATTGTTAGTTTTAGTTATGAGCCTTTTGTTTCTGAAGAAGAGATTATAGAACTTGAAGTGTTTAAAGAGCAATTAAAATCTGAAATTGAAGACGAGGAGATTATTAATCGTTTTGTAGAAAGATTAAGGATGGAGAATAAATCTACTTACAGGATTTATATTGAAGTTTTGGATAGAACTTTAATTTCTGATTTAGAGGAACCATTAATTAATTATTTCAAAAACAATCCTTATGTCTCCAAAAGGCTAGAAATTCAAGAACAACACTTAAAACTTGAAAGTCAAAATATAGAAGAAGAATTGGCAGAATTAGATAGTTTGAAAGAAATTCTCTTTAAAAACTTTAGAATGGTAGGTAAAAGAGATAGAGATGGTTCAAATAACGTGATTTTAGCTGATGAACAAACCACCAATCCAATTTCCGTTTTTAATGAATCAAGGAAAGCATATGAAAAGAAACTAGAAATTGAGAAAAAACTATATTTACAAGCTGAATTCGAATTAATAGATGGTTTCACTGTTTATTCTCAACCTGCTAGTGCTGGATTGATAAAATTAGGTTTTTATGGCGGACTAATTGGATTAGGATTAGCGTCATTAATTATAATTATCAGTTCATTCCTTCAATATTTAGACATAATAGAGCAAAAAACCAGAAATGCTAAAGAAGGTTTAAAAAGGAGAGTTGAAGCTAGAAAAAGTTAAATTTTTCTGATCTTTATCAGAAATAATTCTTTTTTCAACATCTATTTTCCAATCAATATTTAAAGAGGCATCATCATACATGATGCCTCTTTCATTTTCTGGGCTGTAATAATTATCACATTTATAAAAGAATTCAGCTTCGTCACTGATTACTGCAATTCCATGTGCAAAACCCCTAGGGATGTATAATTGCTCCTTATTATCTGCAGAAAGATGAATTGAGAATGTTTTCCCGAAAGTTGGCTTGTCTTTTCTTAAATCTATTGCAATATCCAAAACTTCTCCTTTTAAAACCCTTACCAATTTGGCTTGAGCCATTGGAGGAACTTGCATATGTAATCCACGGATTACCCCATAAACTGAGCGAGACTGATTATCTTGAACAAATTCACATTCTATTCCAGTAGCATCCTCAAATTTCTTTTGGTGAAAACTTTCAAAAAAATAACCTCTTGCATCTTCAAAAACAGTTGGCTTAATGATGTATAAATCTTCAAATTCGGTTGGTGTAATATTCATGTTCAAGTTTTTATGCAAATTACGCACAACATTCGGTTTTTACCATGTCTTATTAGGCTTTATCTATTAAATTTGCAGCGTGATAAAACAAGTGATATCCATTTTTGAAAAAGAAGTGAAGTTAGAGTGGCGAAATAAAACCGCTTTCAATGGAATATTGCTGTATTTAGTAAGTACAATTTTCATCTGTTACCTAAGCTTCAATGTAAAAACAGGGCAAATGCAAACTGTAACCTGGAATGCACTTTTCTGGATTATCATTGTGTTTGCCAATATCAATGGAGTAGCCAAAAGTTTTTTACAGGAAGGCGAGGGCAGGATGCTGTATTATTACACCTTATGTAAACCGCAAGTCATCTTAAGTGGAAAACTTATTTTCAATGTATTGCTTTCAGTTTTGATCGCTGTGATTGGCTTTTCAGTTTATGCGCTCATTCTAGGAAATCCTGTTTCGAATTATGTTTATTTCCTTTTGACGATATTGTTTGCTTCAATTGGATTTTCAGGAGTTTTAACTTTGGTTTCAGGAATAGTTTCCAAAGCCAATAACAGCACGGCTTTGATGGCAGTGTTGAGTTTTCCGATTTTATTGCCCATTTTATTGATGTCGGTCAGGCTTTCTAAAAATGCAATAGACGGGATTAACATTAGCTTAATGAATGACAAACTGTTTACTTTAATATCCGTAGATGCAATTGTTATCACTACGGCATTTATATTATTTCCTTTTATCTGGAGAAATTAAGAAATGAGAAAAACTTGGTGGAAAATTATAGGGGTTGCGCTGGTGTTCTACACACTTATAGCTGGATTGCTGATGGATGCCCCCCGACTAGCAATTTTAAATGAAACTATCCGCGCCATGCATTTCCATGTACCCATGTGGTTCGGAATGGTGATCATGTTGACCGCTTCGGTTATTTTCTCAATTCGCTACTTAAGAACAGGCAATCAAAAATTCGACACTTATGCCATAGAGTTAGTAAACACTTCTATTCTATTTGGAATATTAGGCTTGGCAACGGGTATGATTTGGGCAAATTACACATGGGGAGCACCTTGGAGTGGAGACCCAAAACAAAATGCTTCTGCAATTGGGATGCTGATTTACTTTGCCTATATCCTTTTACGAAATTCCATCACAGACCCGCAGCAAAAAGCTAAAATTGGTGCAGTTTATAATATTTTTGCCTACGCCACATTAATCCCATTATTATTCATTTTACCAAGATTGACAGATTCTTTACATCCGGGAAACGGTGGTAATCCTGGCTTTAATGCTTATGAATTGGATGGGAGATTAAGAATGGTGTTTTACCCTGCCGTTATCGGTTGGACATTATTGGGCGTTTGGCTAACTGAATTAAGAATTAGATTATCATTTATAAAATCAAAAATTGATGAAGAAGATTAAATATATCTTGGTTTTTTCTTTACTGATGATGAGTTTGGGGCTTTCTGCTCAGAAAACTGAAATAGTAGAGGAAGACTATGCCAATGACAGAATTGAAATGGCGGACACAATGAGATCCGAAGGAAAAATATATGTTTTGGTTGCAATTATCGTGACACTTTTTATTGGTTTCACACTTTACGCAATAATGACAGAGCGAAAAGTAAAAAAATTAGAAAAATCCTTAAAAGAGAGGGAATAAAGAATTATTTGGGTAGTACCTTTGTTCCAATCGGAGAATAAATTTTAGTTATGAAGAAATCGTATATTTTTGGCATAATTGTAATTGCAGCCGCTATTATGATGATTGTTTCCACAGCAGGAGATGCCAGTTCCTATGTTACATTTAATGATGCTCATGATATGGCATTGGATGGGAATAATACAAAAATCCATGTGGTAGGTGAATTAAAGAAAAGTGCGGAAGGTGAAATCATTGGTTTGAATCCTTCTGATGATAAACTTTCATTCACTTTCATGATGGTAGATGAAAATGGAATGGAACAAGAAGTATTTTACAATGAACCTATGCCAGCTGATTTTAAGCGCTCCGAGCAAGTGGTAGTGATTGGCTCATTCCAAAAAGGGACTTTCGTGGCAGATAAGATTTTAATGAAGTGCCCGTCAAAATATCAAGAAGAAACTGTTATTTAATTTGATTCCAAAAATATGATACATACTACAATAGGTGACATTGGTCACCTTTTTGTTATTATAAGCTTTGTAGCTGCCCTCATTTCCATTTTCAATTTCTATAAAGCAGAAAAAAGCCCATTGCCTGAAATGCAAAAAGGCTGGATGAAAAATGGGCAAATTACCTATATCATTCATGGTTTAGCCGTTTTCGGCATCGTAATCACGCTTTTCACCATAATTTCTAATCATTATTATGAATATTTCTATGCTTGGAGCCACTCTTCTAAAGTACTTCCAGTAGAATATATCATTTCCTCTTTTTGGGAAGGTCAGGAAGGTAGTTTCTTGCTTTGGTCATTCTGGAATGTGCTTTTAGGCTTTATTATATTGTTGACCAATAAAAAATGGGCTCCATCTGTAATGGTAAGCTTTTCAGTGGTTCAAGCTTTCCTTGCTTCCATGATTTTGGGAGTGGTTATAGGTGATTTCAAAATCGGTAGTTCTCCATTCATTTTGTTAAGAGATGCAATGGATGCTCCAATTTTCAATATCAATCCTGATTATGTTCCAGAAGATGGAACGGGCTTAAATCCATTATTGCAAAACTATTGGATGGTGATTCATCCACCAGTCTTATTCTTAGGTTATGCTACCACTTTAATTCCTTTTGCTTATGCCATTGGTGGTTTATGGAAAAAAGATTTTAAAGGATGGGTTCGGCCAGCATTACCTTGGGCATTATTTTCTGCTGCTATTTTAGGAGTAGGAATTTTAATGGGAGGTTATTGGGCTTATGAAACTTTAAACTTTGAAGGTTTCTGGAACTGGGATCCAGTTGAAAATGCTTCTTTAGTGCCTTGGTTGGTATTAGTAGCGAGTATCCACACCATGATTACCTATAAAAAGAGTGAAACGGCATTGAAGGCTTCCATCATTTTGGTACTTTCCGTTTTCCTAATGGTCTTATATGCCACTTTCATGGTAAGAAGTGGAGTACTGGGAGAATCATCTGTACACTCATTCACTGATTTAGGATTGTCAGGTCAATTGCTATTATACCTTTTAAGTTTTTTAATTGTCTCCATTGTTTTAGCAGTTGTTCGATGGAAGCATATTCCATCCACTGAAAAAGAGGTCTCGACCTATTCCAGAGAATTCTGGATTTTTATGGGAGCTACATTGCTATGCTTGATGGGATTTCAAATTTTATTACCTACTTCTATTCCGGTTTACAATTCAATCATTCAATCATTTGGAGGGATTTCGAATTTAGCTCCACCAGCTGATCAGATTGAGTTTTACACCAAATGGCAAATGTGGTTTGCTGTAGGTTTAGCTATTTTATCTGGAACAGGACAATTCTTTTGGTGGCAAAAGATGAAGAAATCAGAAGTGAAAGAATCGCTTTTATTTCCAATTTTGATCACTTTAATGATTTCTGCTTTAATTATTGTTTTAGCAGGAATGAGCAATATTCCTTATATAATTTTAGTGATTGCTTCTATTTACACCATAGTGGCAAATGCTAAAATATTTTTCAAAATAGTTAAGAGCAATTATAAACTTTCTGGCGGTGCCATTGCGCATATGGGCTTAGGCATGATGCTCTTGGGAATACTATTTTCCACTGGTTATTCAAGAACTATTTCATTGAATGAAACCGGGTTATTATTAACCAATTCGGAAGAAGTTGAGGATAATTTTAATCAGGAAAATATCCCACTATTCATTAACGATCCACAAACTATGGGGGAATATACCCTGACTTATAAAGGACGTTTTTTCGAAACTTATGATGGGGGCTATGTAAAAGCAACTTACTTGGATGAAACTCCAGATGAAAACTCTAAAATTGTAAAAAGAGAAATCAAAAGAGAAGATGAAAGCTTGAAAAAAGGTGATACTTTGAGAGTTTATGGAGCGAATCATTACTACAAAGTAGATTATTTGCATGCTAGCGGTGACAAATTTTCTCTTTTCCCTCGTGCACAAATTAATGCTGATATGGGTGGACTGATTTCCTCTCCTGATATCAAAAGGAAATTCATGAAGGATTTATACACTCATGTTTCTTCCGTTCCTGACCCAACTCAAGAAATTGAATGGTCGGAACCTAAGGAAATGGAAGTCACTTTTGGTGAGAAGTTCTTCCTGAATGACTTTGTAACCGTTTTGGAAGATGTAAAAAGAGTGGATGAAATAGAAGGTGAGAAATTAAAAGGAGAGGATCTAGCAGTAAGAGCTACGATAAAGGTGTATGGAGATGGAGAAGATTATATTTTGAACCCGTATTATTTAATTCGTGATAATATGGCAGGCAGAATCTCTGATGAAAACAGGGAGATTGGGGTGAAACTGAATATAGAAAACATCAAACCTGAGTCCAATACTTTTACACTCTCAGTAAGAACTACTCAAAAAGATTATATCATTCTGAAAGCACTTGAAAAACCATTAATTAACCTCCTTTGGATTGGTACTTTGGTGTTGACTTTTGGTTTTGGAATGGCAATTTTCAGAAGATATTCAGAATTTTATAAAATGAAGCGAAAAGGCTTAGAGTGAAAAATGTAGCTTACCATATCAGTTTTATAGGAGCAGGAAATGTAGCCTGGCATTTAGCGCCTGCTCTTGAAAACGTGGGGCATTTTGTTAATGAAGTCTATACACCTGATGGGAAGTCAGCTAAAAAGTTGGTTGGTAATTTATACAATGCCCATGTAAAAGACAGCTTGGATTTTTCAGACAGCCCATCTCAAATTTTCATTTTAGCAGTTCCAGATGATGCTATCCAAAGTATTGCTCAGGAGATTAAATTACCCGAGCAGAGTTTGATGGTTCATACTTCAGGAAGCAAAGGACTAGATGTGCTAGAATATTCTTCGGCAGCCGCTACAGGGGTTTTCTATCCTTTACAGACATTTTCCAAAAGCAAAAAACTAGATTTTGAAAAAGTCCCCTTTCTTCTGGAAAGTGAAAATAAAGAGGCTTTAAAAATCCTTAATAATCTTGCGAAGTCATTAGGCAAGAATGTTCAAATAGTTTCTACTGCCCAAAGAAAGCAGATGCATTTGGCAGCTGTATTTGCCTGCAATTTCACAAACCATATGATGAGCATTTCAGAGAAAATCATGAAAAATGCTCAATTGGATTTTGCTCTTCTTCATCCACTGGTTTTGGAAACAATTGAAAAAGCACTAAAACATTCTCCAAAATCTGTACAAACTGGTCCCGCTAAAAGAGGCGATTTGGAAACTTTGGATAAGCATATGGAAATGCTGCAAAGTGATGGAAACGTGCAGGAAATTTACAGATTGATTAGCCAGAATATATTGGATAATCAATAATTTCCGAAAAATAAAAGACACCCTATTAGGACAAAAGCAATTGATTGGTGAAATTTAAATCAAAATCAGTTGAAGCTTTAAAATGACACAGCAGTTGCCTAAAAACTTTTCATTTCCCGGGTTTGTCAAGCTGATTCGTATTCAAAATCTGCTTATCATTGTGCTTACACAATACCTTACGGCACTATTTTTATTGGATGGAATACATATCTTCAATCTTGAGCTTTTTCTATTGAGTCTGAGTACTGTATTTTTAGCTGCAGCTGGATATATCATCAATGATTATTATGATGTAAAAATTGATTACATCAATAAGCCGGAAAAAGTAATTGTAGGGAAAGTAATCAAACGAAGAGTAGTTCTTTTCTGGCATACTTTCCTGAATTTTGCAGCCATTATTATCGGTACATTTCTGGATTGGAAAATAGGGGCTATTCACTTTGGAGCAGCTTTCATGCTGTGGTTATATTCCAATCAATTAAAAAGATTGCCATTGATCGGAAATATAATAGTAGCTGGACTCACAGGCTTATCGATTTCAATAATTTCTCTTTATTTCGGGCAAAAACCCATTTTAGTCCATACTTATGCGCTTTTTGCTTTTGCTATTAGTCTTATTCGGGAAATTATAAAGGATATGGAAGATTGGAAAGGAGATGCCAATTTCGGATGTAAAACACTACCGATAATTTGGGGAATCCGCAAAACGAAATTGCTTTTATATATTCTTATTTCTGTGTTTTACTTCCTGATTTTTTATATGACCCAGTTTCTGGAAAATGATATTTTATATTTCTATTTCTCAGGATTGACGCTTTTTGTGATTTATTTTATTCATAAATTAAGTCTTGCGGATACTATTAAGCATTATCATTTTCTGAGTAACTTCTGTAAAGTCATCATGTTAAGTGGTATTTTAAGCATGTTGTTTTTTTAGTCTATTCTTCATCATTTCCAAAGCCCAATTTTTCCCATAAATTTTTATCCTCATCTTCGATTCTCTCTTTCATTTTCTCAACCTCATCAATACCAAAAGTGGCTTTAAACCCTGCCACAACACTTTTCGCCCAAAAGTTGAACATTGACTTCCGAGTATCTCTTTCATGTTCAAAACGACCGATTTCTATTTCATCCTCTCCTGATTTTGGATTATTTTGTGCTAAAACCCAATTGCCAATTTTAGTAACGGCTTTATCTAGCAATTTTCCTTCTTTATCCTTAATTTCTGATTCAAGCTTTAAGTCTGAATAATAAAACCTGAGTTCCCCTTTTGAATTTATATTGTCTCCAGAAAAGTCGAATTCTACCTTATCAGTTTTACCTGATTTGACTTTTACGGGATAAATATTTTGAATGAAATTATTAATAGGTGCAATCTCCATTTCGGATAAGCTTCCTTCAATGTGGAATGCTGGAGATTCTAAAGAATAATTCATGGTGGTCTCTAATTTACCTTTACCATAAAAATTACCTGAAGCTTTAATGGTAAGACTATTTCCACTTTCTTTAATGCTATCATTTACATTACTGATATTGGTGATTTCTCCTTTAACCTTATCAAAATGTAACTTTCCAGTCTTATTCTTACCCTTTGAAAGCTGTTCGTACTCTATAAAAGAGTCTTCAATTTTTACGTTTTTAATATAGATAGGAATATCTGATTTTCTTAGTTCTTCAGTTATAATCGGGACAAATCTGTCTTCAGGGAGTGGATAGTTTTTATCTTTATAAACATATAAATCCGCAGAAATAACATTGATCTCTTCTACAAAGACCGCATTAAGGTCTTTCCATTTCCAACCTAAAACGGCAATACTGTCAACACTTATTTTCACATAAGATTCTTCAACTCCTTTTCTTTTAGCAAATATGGCTTTACTATCTTTTGGTTTGAAAACCACATTCTTCAATGCAATATTTCCTTGTGTCAGATTAAAATTAATTAATTCAATTTCAGCACGGTGATAATTATCCTTAAGTGGATATTTTACATTAAATAAAGACACACCTAATTTTGCAGGAGAAAAATTCTCCAAAGAAAAGTTTTCATCTATCAATAAACTGTCACATTCTATCTTTATTCCAGTAGTTAAGAGTCCAATTTTTTCATTGGGTTTATCATATAAGGCAATTTTTCCGCCATTCAACTTAAAGGTTTTAAGAAATATGGCTATCTGTTTATCTCTTTTCTCTTTAGATTTCTTCAACCGTATTTTCTTAGTATCAATAGGAAGAAATGCTTCTGGTTTTTCTAGATTTAAAGATTTGATAGAAAGTTTTTCAAGCGATAGAAAATCAAAATAACTATTGTCTAATTGAATTGAAACCTCTTCTAAACTAAGGTGTGCGATCGTATCTTCTAGATTCCCCTTTTTAACTAAAGAGAATTTTATATTTGATATGTCAGCTGATTTATTAAAAAAATTAACACTTAAATCTTCATAACTGAAAACTACACTATCTTGAAGTTTGTTACTTATTTTCTCCTGAACTAAGGGTTGGATTTTTGGTTTTAAATTATTTTTAAAATAAAAAACACCTGCTATCAATGCAATTGTGAATAATAGTATTGCTGAGGCGGAAAACCATTTGAAAAATTTAAGCACGGTATCAGTTTAGTAAAAAATTGGGTTCTCAGTTACTAACTGATATAAGAAGTATAGGTTTTTAAGCTATTGTATTCCTCATAGTTACTCTTCGTAAATAACCTGCAATAAAGTTTGTCCCACTGCCTTTAAGGTCTCTTGAGAGATGATATCCATATTGTCCTTATGAGTGTGGTGAAAATCAGGAAAGAAATCTCTGGAGGTTGGCTCATGAGCGATGATATCTATCATTGGGATTTTACCTATTTCATTAACAAAATAATGGTCATCTGTGATAGGGGCTACCTGATTGTTGATGAAATAATTTCCATACCCAATTTGGTCAGCCGTTATCCAAACTTTTTCTACTATGCTAGGTGCATATTTCATAGAATATCCCTCTTTATGAAACTGTGCATTATTTCCGCCAACCATATCCAATAGAATTCCATAATATGCTGAATAACCAGGAACGTGCTTGTTTTTACTCCAATACTGTGAGCCCAAACACCACCACGTTTTAGATGGATCATTTCTAGAAAGTCCATAAGGCTCTCCATTATCTTCTCCATCAAAAAATATAACATCTATCCCAACATTAGGCTTATTATCCGCTTTTTGAATGGCACTAATGACTTCTAAAATTACACCAACTCCACTACCACCATCATTTGCTCCATCGATTGGCTCATTTTTTCTATCAGAATCTTTATCAGCAATTTTTCTAGTATCCCAGTGTGCCGCTAATAAGATTCGTTTACTTTTCTCTGGTTGAATGGAGGCAATGATATTAGTTAAATTCCATACTTCTCCATCATAAGTGTCTGCTTCAAATTTTTGAGTTTGAACTTTTGCGCCAAAACCCTCTAATTGATTAATTATATATTCTTCAGTTTCTGCATGCGCAGGAGTGTTCGGCACTCTAGGTCCATATTCTACTTGCTTTTCTATAAATTTATATGCTTGTGCGCCACTAAAAGCCGGAACGTGTAAGTCTTTCTTTTCTGTTTCTTCTGAAAGATCCTTTTTCTTTTCTTTTGAGGAATCACAAGAAACAATCAATAAGGCAATAAATATGGACGAAATGATGTTTTTCATAAAGAGAATTTTTTCAAAAATACAGATTAATCCGGACATTTTTTGCCAGAATTGTCTTTCCTTCGGAGGAAAAATCTGTATAAATTTTAGGTTGTAAGAAGGTCTTGAAATATATTGTTATTCAAAAAAAACGAATTTAGTATGTAATTAGCAATTAAATAACACTTGCTTCGATGTATTATTTTATGCACAAAAGTAAACTTTATTAATGTGGCTACAGTTAAAAACTCAAACTTACAAGGAAAACAAGAGGAAGTAATATTTTAATCTTAAGATTTCGACCCTTTAATGATATTTTTTTACCGTTGATCGATTATAGTTTCCATCAGACATAATAAATAGAACGAAGTACCAAATGAGACGATCCGTCTTTTTTATCAATTAATATCAACCTAAATTTGTAACATCAATAAATTAAAAAGAACCCAAATGAAAAAGTCAATAAAATTATTTGCAGCAATCTCAGGTTTAATACTTTTCGCTTCTGCATGTGCACAAAGAACTTGTCCTACTTACGCTTCTGAAGAAGTAAAAAAAGACAGCACTATAGAAGCTACTGTCTAATTTTTGTTTTTCAAACTTATGCCCAAATTACCAATTGGGTCATTTAGGTAATATTTATTTCAATAAAAATTTGATTCTATCTTATTTATTGAAATGATATAAGAATATTAGAGATGCGGTATATGCATGTTTTTTCTCATCTTTAATTTCCATCACTATATCAATTTGGGCTTTGCTCACTCCTCTTAAATCTATTATAGAATTTAAGCTTGCCTTCAACCTGACATCAGAACCAACTTTCACTGCCTGATTGAATTTCATTTTTTCAATTCCATAGTTAATCATCATTTTCAGATTAGTGACATTAGCAATTTGTTCCCATAAATAGGGCGCTAAAGATAAAGTCAGATATCCATGAGCGATAGTGCCTCCGAAAGGACTTTTAGCAGCTCTTTCTTCATCTAAATGAATCCACTGGTGGTCAAGCGTTGCATCTGCAAACATATTCACCTGCTTTTGATCAATGGTGTGCCAATCCGAAACGCCTAATTCCTGTCCTTCATAGGCTTTAAAATCTTCATAGCTACTGATTTCAATTGGTTGCATAGTATAGTTCTTTTATATAGACTCTAAAGTATAATTAGAAAAATCTCAAATAGTGCTATCTAATGGGCTATAAACAAGTATTTCTAATTATTACCTAATTGCCTATTAGGCACTATTTAAATCAGCTGCAATATATAAGCTTATTTACAATTTACTGAATCAAAAAGACAATATGTACTTCTGCTTTCAATTTGATGTTCTTAAAATCCAGGTTAGATTCCATTGAAGCATTTGCATCAGCCGATTCAGACAACATGCGGTTATTTTGATAAGATTTGTAATAAATGGGTTGAAAATTCTGCTGATTTTCAGATACTTCCAATACTTTCCCTACTTTTTCATCGAGTGGTTTTAATAATGCTTCTGCCTTTGCCTTGGCATTTTTTACAGCCTCCACTTGCAATTCCTGATTGAGTTCTTGCAATCGAGAATGTGTATATTGACATACTCTTGCATATTCTATAGCCTTTGGATCAATCTGTGAAAGAATAACATTTAATTTTTTTGCATCGGGCAATTTGAGCTGGAACTGCTTTCTTGCCATAAAATCTTTGTTTTCAGTCTTTTTGTTCCAGCTATAGTTATATCCATATACATTTTCAACCGTTAAGTTCTCTTTATCAATACCTGCTTTTTCAACTGAATTTACCAATTGATTTTCCAGTTCGCTCATTTGGAACTTGCTTCCTGTTTTCAACTGATATTCTTTCAAAGAAATAGTGAAATAAATGATATCTGGTTCAACCTCCTTTTCTGCAACTCCGCTTACGGAAATAGTTCTTAGTTTTTTATGGTCAGATTTTTCTTGCGCTTTTAATTGAGGCAAAATAGAAATAATTAAAATGGCGAGAATAAATACACTTAGCTTTTTCATATTCTATAAAATTAATTTTAAAATGGTAAATCAGTATTATCAAATCTCGTGCCTTTTTTACATTTCAAATAGAGGAAGAAGCATCAAGATTAAATTGTATTAAAAAACCAAGTGAGTATATTATCCTGAAATTCTAAATCATTTTTTCAATTTAGCTTTCAAATTTTCCACGTGGTTAATCAGTGCTTCTTGCCAAGTTTTTCCACTATCCCAATTATCCCCCAAGTAAATGTCTTTAGTGTAAAGTTGTTGTATATAATATTTATGGACATGCTCATCTATTCGGTATTTCATTACCTTATCATTCTCACCATTTCTCACCGAAATCAATATCGTCTCGCCCTCTGATAAATCATAGCCTAGCATCCTTCTTAAACTTTCACCATTGTTTTCCAGTTTTTTGAGCACTAGCAAATAGCCTTCATTTATCATTTGCTCTGCACTCATACCAGGATCTACCAGACCGTATTTGAACGGATAATGTTGGCTCATGATAGAATCCAATTCGGCATTGGCTTTTTCAACATCTACATCCATCATTATATTATTTTCAAATTTAGGCACTGCCAACTTATCTATTCTAATATCGGGATTAAAATTAGCCACCCTTCGGGATTTGATCACATTGGTCCTTTTGAAAGTCTCAGGTACATCAATGATAAGATAATTTTCTCTTTCCAAATCTGATTTATTAACCCGCGACTGCAAATCACTACCTAACTCTGTTAAAGATGGTGCTTGCATAAAAAATGCCTTCATATCATTTTTAAAGAATCCTCCTTCCTCAGGAATTTTAGTAGCATAAAGCTCAAATCCATTGTTAGCTTGATGGACGATCAGCATGTTTTCGATACTTCTTTCAGTGATGTCAGAATAGAATGCAGTTGTAGCATCTGCCCCTGACATGATATCAGATAGAGCATAATAAGCTACCGCATCCACTCCAATTTCAATAAAACTATTATGAATTTTTTGAGCTTCTTCATCCCATTTTAGGGAATTAACATTCATAAAAACTACTGCTCTTTTACTCAGCAAGTCTTCTGGAAGTTGATTGCTTTTATTTAGAAATGGAAAAGCCTCTTGTGAAAACCCTTCAAGGCTTGCAAAAATCAATAAAAATGAAAGTATGTAGTGTCGCATAAAAGTAAATTCGCAGGAAATTTAAAGATTTTTGAATAATCGGCTGAATCTTAACGTCATTATCTATAAATTTATTCTTTATGATTCAAATTGAAACTATCTAAAGAACCCATACCCAGATGAAAACTTTGAAATTTTGCCTTGTTTTTATTGCATTGTTGACTACTCAACAATCCCTTGCCCAAAAAGACTCTACTTTAGTTTTTCCTGATTCAGCCAAGGTCATGAATGATCTCTACTTTCTCTCATCTGATTCTTTGCAAGGCAGGAAAACAAATACTGAAGGAAATGAAATAGCTCAAAATTTCATTATTGAAAGAATACAAAAAATTGGGGTTTCCGCTTATGTTCAGGATTATACTCAGCAATTTACCTTTGGAAAAGATACAATTCCAGCTGTAAATATTTTGGGTTTTGTGGAAGGATATTCTGGAAAACACTTTATTGTAATTTCTGCCCATTATGACCATGTGGGTATGAAAGACAGTACGGAAATCTTTAACGGAGCGGATGATAATGCCAGTGGAGTAGTAGCTCTTTTAGCTTTAGCGGAATATTTTAGAGAAAATCAACCAGAAAATAATTTACTATTTGCCTTTTTTGATGCAGAGGAAATGGGGTTACAGGGTGCAAAACATTTTATGCAATCTGTAGTGATGGACACCAGTCGAATTAAAATGAATGTTAATTTGGATATGGTTAGCCGTGGAGATAAAAACGAATTATATGCGGTTGGCACTTATTTCACACCATTTTTAAAACCTTTGATAACAGAAGCATCAAAAGATAAAAGCATTAAAATTTTATTTGGAAGGGACGAACCTAAGAAAAAACCAAATTGGGTAAGTGCTTCAGATCATGCACCATTTCATAAAGCTGAAATTCCTTTTGTCTACTTTGGGGTTGATGATCATGAAGATTATCATAAAATAACAGATACTGCAGATAAAATAAATCCAGATTTCTATTTAGAAGCCATTCGCCTGATTAAAGATGCCATTGAGAATTTCGATGCTAATTTGGGTGAAATTGTTTATGGCAAATGATGTTTTGAGGCATTTTATTTTTTTCCCTCATAATTATTTTAAAAATTAAAGACTTTAAGAAATAAGAATATGCAAGAAAGACATACCTACGACCTCGGAATGATTGGAAACTGTGCTTACCTGGCGCTAATTGGCAAGGATACCAATATCAAATGGATGTGTATGCCCCGATTTGACAGTTCCTTTATTTTCGGAAGTCTAATTGGAGGAGAAAAAGGTGGCGAGTTTTCTATTAAGCCTACATCAGAAGATTTTAAAATAACCCAAACTTACATACCCAACACCAATGTATTAGAAACCATAGTGGAAACTGATGAGTTTGCTTATAAAATCACGGATTGTGCCCCGAGGTTTCGGCAATTTGACCGTTATTATAGACCACAGATGCTCATAAGAAAAATTGAGCCTTTAAGAGGACTGCCTCAATTACGAGTAGTATGTGATCCCGTTGGTGATTATGGACAGAAAAAACTGACTAGAGAGAGAGGAAGTAGCCATATTCGTTACTTTGGTTTGCCTGAAACTTTAAGGCTTACCACTAATATCCCTATTAATATGTTGATGGACAGCAGTCCTTTCGTGCTAACGAAAACCCGTTACATGGTAATGACATATGGCGCGCCTTTGGAAGCAGAATTACAAGAAACAGCAGAGAACTTTATTAATAAAACCGTTTTTTACTGGCAAAATTGGGTGAAATCCACCAGCATAGGACAACATTATCAGGAGCAGGTTATTCGATCTTCCTTGGCATTAAAAATCCATCAATATGAAGATACAGGTGGAATTATAGCTTCACCGACTATGTCATTGCCGGAATCTCCAGGAAGCACCCGAAACTGGGATTATCGCTATTGCTGGATGCGGGACACCTATTATACACTGACTGCATTCAATAATATCGGACACTTTGAAGAGATGGAAAATTATTTTCTATACCTCACCAATATTCCTATGAAGGGAAAAGAAAGAATTCAGCCACTTTATAATTTGGTGGGAGAAGGAAGCATTATTGAAAAAGAATTGGATTTACCTGGTTATATGGGAAATCAACCTGTTAGAGTCGGAAATGATGCCTATACACATATTCAAAATGATGTATATGGACAAATATTACTTGCTATTCTACCACTTTATACGGATAAGCGATTTGCAAATATGGAGAAATCACAATCTTCCTATTTACTAAAAACCATTTTGGATAAAATTGAATTCACTATGGATGAGGCAGATGCAGGGCTGTGGGAATTTAGAAATTTAAAGCAAAAGCATGCTTATACTCACCTTTTCCAATGGGCGGGAAGTCACGCGGCCATGAAGATAGCCAAAGAAATTGGCGAAATAGAACTGGGGAGAAAAGCAGAGAAATTATTAAAACAAGCAGCTGCACATCTGGAAAAATGCTATGCACCAAACCGAAAAGCCTATGCCCAAGCTGAAGGTGTGGATAGAATGGATGCCAGTACACTGCAGCTCATCATGATGAATTATATTCCACATGATAGCCAAAAAGCCAAAGACCATTTGAAAGCATTGGAAGAAGATTTGAGAGTGGGTAAGGGATTATTTTATCGTTATAAACATGCAGATGATTTCGGTGAACCAGAAACCACCTTTCTGATTTGTGCTTTTTGGTATGTTGAGGCTCTAGCTTGCGTAGGTAGAACAGATGAAGCAATGGAAGCATTTGAGGAGATAGCTGGATATTCGAATCACGTTGGCTTATTGAGTGAGGATGTTAAATCATCGGATGGCTCAATGTGGGGAAATTTTCCGCAAGCCTATAGTCATGTGGGTTTAGTGAATGCTGCTTACAGAATTAATAATAAATTGGATAAGCCTGATTTTTTACCATAGTTTTGGCTGACATAATTGGGTTTCTTATACTTTTTACATTTCTAGGGTTACTCTTTGGTGCATTTTTTAAGATAATATGGGATGTTGCAAAAGTCACTTTAAGATACTTTGGAATTTACAGCTTAGGCCGGTTAAATCAGGAACAAGTTCGTAAGCTGAAAAAGTATTCTCCATATTTTAGAACACTCAAATTGAAGCACCAAAAAGAATTTCTGAGAAGAGTAGCTCATTTTATTGCTGCCAAACAATTTATTTCGCGTGGTATGTCGGAAGTTACAGAAGAGATGAAAGTAGTGGTAGCTGCTTTATCTGTTCAAATAACTTTTGGACTTCCTAGAGTTTACCTGTCTCATTTTAAGAAGATATTGATTTATCCAGATAATTACTACTCTAAAATTAACAACCAATATCATAAAGGTGAAGTAAATCCTAGATTTGGAATAATTGTGTTGTCTTGGAAAAACCTAGTAGAAGGTATTGTAGAAGAAAAGGATGGGATTAATTTGGGTATTCATGAACTAGCGCACGCCATTCATCTAGAAAATAGAATTTCAAATCATGAGTATGGTTTTATAGATTCGAAACTTTGGAAGAAATACTACGACATGGCTGAATATGAAATTTTTAAAATAAAGGAAGGAGATACTTCCATGTTCAGATCTGCAGCTGCCATTGATCACCATGAATTTTTTGCCGTGCTGCTTGAAAACTTTTTTGAAAGACCCAAAGCTTTGAAAGAATACAGTCCTAATTTATATAAAAAGACTACTTTGCTGTTAAGGCAGGATCCTATAAAATTGTTGGGGCAAATGTAATCTCGAATTTTTATTTAGGATTTGTCCAAAGTAAAGTCATAAAATCAGCTTAAGCATGTTAGCAATACTAATCTTATTATTATTTCACCCGTTTGCCTTATTACTCAAAAACTAATCTGAGAATAATAAATATGACTAAATTTTTAAAAAAGTGGTTTCAAATATTTAAGAATTCGGGCATTAAATTCTTTGAAGAAAATCCTTTTAAACACAGCGCTTCAACGGCTTATTTCACCATATTTTCTTTGCCTGCTATTGGCTTAGTCGCTATTACTCTTGCAGGATATTTCTATGAAGATGATGTGGTTAGAACCCAGTTTTTGAATCAAATTAACCAATTAATGGGAGAAACCAGTTCTGAGCAAATTGATAGTTTATTGTCCTCAGCCACAGTGCAAACTGATCGCGTGCTATTTCAAATAATTGGAATAGGAACACTGCTTTTCAGCGCAACCACAGTGTTTATTTCTTTACAGGATAGTTTGAATACTATTTGGAGTATTAAGTCAAAACCAGGAAAAGGGGTGTTAAAATTTATTATTAATAGATTACTTTCCTTGGCGATGATTGCGGCATTAGGCTTTCTATTACTTGTTTCTTTGTTAGCTGATACTGTAATTAGCTTCATTCAAACACATCTAAAGAATATTTTAGAAGGTGCGACCATTTACATAATCCAGGTAATGAATATTGCGATTTCCCTTGGTTTTATAACCCTAGTTTTTGCCATTATATTTAAAGTACTTCCTGATGCCAAGCTTAAATGGAGAGATGTTTGGGTGGGAGCTTTTGTAACTACCGTTCTTTTTGTAGCCGGTAAATTTGCTTTGGGTTTCTATTTGGGAACTGCCAACCTCACCGATTCTTATGGTGCGGCCGGTTCTTTTGTAGCCATTTTGGTTTGGGTTTACTATTCTGTCCTTATTTTGTTATTTGGTGCGCAGGTCACTTTTATTTATTCAAAGGAAATGGGGCGTATAATATTGCCAACAGGGGGCTGTTGCAGTGAGTGTTACTGAAGTTGAAAGGGAAAGGGGCAAACCAGATTGAAAATTATTCACTTAATTTCTAATGTAAACCCCTGAAGCTTTGATGCAAATTGCATGAAGTAAGTTTTCAACCAAATGAATTCATAATAGAATTCCATATTTCCTTTACATAAGCTTTAGTATTCGTACCTTTGCATTTCAACTGAATAAGTATCCAAAAACATTGGGTCTTAATAATTCTTAGAATATATAAAAATTAGGTAAAGAGGAGAAAATGAAGGAGGAAAATAAGAATACATTCGAATCACTTAAAGCTTTATATTATTCAGGTAAGGTAAGACCTTCTCTCAATAAAGTTACTGCAGAATTAGATAATGATTCTGAAAATTTAGAACTCACCCTTTTGGCTTGTCAGATTCTGGAAAGAACAAAAGAATTTGATCGTTTATCTTCCTATGCTGATGCTGTCATTAAATTGTCACCTGAAATTTCTGATGGGTACTATTATAAAGGTGTGGCCCTACAATTCGTTAAAGGAAGAGAGCAAGAAGCCCTACAAAACTTAAATAAAGCTCTAAAAATAGAGCCAGAAAACACGCTTTACCTAAAGACCAAAGCGTCTACTCATCTTTCACTTTTTAAAGATTTTGATCTACCCTTAAAGTTTGCCGAACAACATAGAGTAAAATCTGAAACATCTTTATTAAAAGTAATTGAGCTAATTGAGAAAAAGGAAAACCCTAGCTATAAGGAATTCTATATACTAGCTGAAGTAAATATGATGATAGACCTAGCTTTAAATGCCAAAATGTATTATTTGAAAGCAGTAAATGCTTATGAAGAAACAGATGAATCAGAGCAGAACAAGAATATTTATAAAGACATCCTCAAAGCTCAAAAGAAATGTATTAAGCAGTTGGAGAAATTTACTGAGTAATCAAAAACACACTTCAATTATTATTAAAAACATTGCTCTATTTCTTACAACCTCATGTGCTCAAGCGCCCGTTTGGACCTATTAAATACTGGGCAAATTTTGATAATTAAACTTATTTGGAATTTATATCCGTATTAATTTGCACAAGCGGGCGCTTGCGCAATTCAGATATTTTAGATGTAGAATTTATTAATTAAAAAATTACTTATTATTAATTCAATCCGTAGTTTCATTCTTAACCGCCTTAAAAAACTTCTTTTGAAAAATTAAAATTACGGCTACTCCACAGAAAATAGCAGCATCTGCTACATTGAAGATCGGCCAGAGAGAAATATAATCCCCACCCCAAAGTGGGACCCAATCTGCTACTCTTCCTTCCCAGATATCGACATAGAACATATCTACTACCTGACCATGAAACCATGGGGAAATGGCATTATAAGGGGCATTGTCCAACCAAACCCCATAAAAAATGCTATCTATTAAATTGCCTATAGCACCTGCTAAAACCGCTGCCATACTCCATAAAACCCCTGGATGTGTTTTTTCTTTAGCTAATTTGTAAAGATAGTAGGCAATGAAAAACATGGCTACCAAACGAAATAAACTTAAGCCTAATTTACCGTATTCAGAACCAAACTGCATACCGAAAGCCATGCCCGGATTGAGCGTATAATATAATTTGAACCAGTCGTCAAAGACCTCAATTTGTCCGGCTATGCCCATTTCCATATTATAATGAACTAGCAGCTTTACGGCTTGATCAAGGGCAATTAAAAAGAAACTAAATAAAAAATATTTTGCGTATTTCACTTTTATAGGTTTTTCACCACTAAAGACAATTCAACTTTTAAATCATCAATTTCTATTTCTGTGGTTTCGGTTAAATTTTCAGCCAAATCTAATGAAACTGCCTGAGTTTCGGAACAAATGTAATCTTTGTTTTGCGAAATGGCTTTGTCCACTAATTCATTTCCTTGTTTTACGGCTACTGCAATCTTATCCTGAACCTCCAAACCTTTCTCTTTTCTTAGGTTTTGAATTCGGTTCACCAAATCTCTTGCAAAGCCTTCTCTTCTTAACTCATCATCTATGCTAATATCCAAAGCAACAGTTATGCCAGCCTCAGAAGCTACTGACCAACCCGGAATATCCTGTGAAGTGATTTCAACATCTTCTAAAGTCAAAGTATGCATTTCGCCATCCACATCTATTTCATAAGCATTATTTTGCTCTATTTTAGAAATTTCTTCCTGTCCCCACTGGTTGATGATTTGCGTTACCGCTTTCATTTTAGGTCCAAAATGCTGTCCTAGTTTACGGAAGTTTGGCTTTATATTTTTCACTAAAACACCAGAGGCATCATCGATATACTCTATAGATTTCACATTCACCTCAGAGATAATCAAATCCTCCACCGCTTCAATTTGCTTGCGTGTTTTATCATTTAAAACAGGTACCAATATTTTATGAAGTGGTTGCCTTACCTTGATTTTCTGAGCTTTACGGATACTGTGCGTTAAAGAACTGATATGTTGAGCCAAAAACATGCGCTCTTCCAAATCTTTGTCAATAATGCTTTCATCTGCAGCTGGGAAATCAACCAAGTGGACAGATTCAAAATCCATTCTTCCGCTTACTTTATTTAAGCTTTGGAATAAATTATCCATATAGAAAGGAGCAATTGGCGCACTTAAAATGGCAATACTTTCCAGACATTCATAAAGCGATTGATAAGCCGCTTTTTTATCTTCATTGTATTCGCCTTTCCAGAAACGCTTACGGTTCAACCTGACATACCAGTTACTCACATCATCCTGAACGAAGTCCTGGATTAGACGAGCGGCACGAGTTGGCTCATAATCGTCATAAGCAGCATCTACGGCTTTCTTAAGTGAATTCAATTTAGATAAAATCCAACGATCACTTTCTGTACGCTTTTCTAATGGTATGCTTTCACCTTCGAAAGTGAATCCATCCAAATTGGCATAAAGCGCAAAGAAATTATAAGTGTTTTGAAGGGTTCCGAAGAACTTACGTTGCACTTCCTCCACACCTTGCAAATTAAATTTAAGGTTGTCCCAAGGATTTGCATTAGCGATCATATACCAACGAGTGGCATCAGGACCATATTTTTTTAAAGTTTCGAATGGATTGATGGCATTTCCCAATCTCTTGGACATTTTATTGCCGTCTTTATCCAAAACTAATCCGTTGGCAATTACATTTTTGTATGCCACAGAATCGAATAACATACCAGAAATAGCATGCAAAGTAAAGAACCAACCACGGGTTTGATCTACTCCTTCAGCAATGAAATCAGCTGGATAGTTTTTATCGAAAGTTTCGTTATTTTCAAAAGGATAATGCCATTGTGCATAAGGCATTGCTCCTGAATCGAACCAAACATCAATCAAATCGGGCTCGCGGAACATTTTCTGACCTGATTCACTGGTTAAAATCACATCATCCACATAAGGACGGTGTAAATCGAAATCTTCGGCCAGTTCTTCTTTCATGAAACCTGCTTTCACAGATTTATTCACTTCATTTCTAAGTTCTTCTAAAGAACCGATGCAAATCTGTTCTTTACGGTCTTCGGTTACCCAAATTGGCAATGGTGTTCCCCAATAACGAGAACGACTTAAATTCCAATCCACTAAATTTTCCAGCCAGTTGCCAAAACGACCTTCACCGGTAGAAGCGGGTTTCCAGTTGATGGTTTTGTTCAATTCCACCAATCTATCTTTCATGGCAGTGGTTTTGATAAACCATGAATCTAGCGGATAGTATAATATTGGTTTATCTGTTCTCCAGCAATGTGGATAGGAGTGTTCGTATTTTTCTACTTTAAAAGCTTTATTATCTTCCTTTAGTTTGATGGCAATCAAAACATCAGTCGGCTTGAAATCAGGATCATTACGAGTTGCATCCTCAAAATATTCTTCTTTCACATACAAGCCAGCAAAATCTGTTACCTCAGTAACAAATCTCCCTTTTTTATCTACCAAAGGCGTATCTTTTCCTTGATCATCTTTCACCATAACAGCCGGCACATTGTTTTGCTGAGCCACTCTAAAGTCATCAGCACCAAAAACAGAAGCGGTATGAACAATACCTGTACCGTCTTCTGTGGTCACAAAATCACCAGGAATCACTCGAAATGCATTTTTCTCCAATTCCTCAGAAGTGACATAAGGCATCAATTGTTCATAGCGAGTTTCCACTATATCTTTTCCCTTGAAAGTTTGTGCAATTTCAAAAGGAATTAATTTGTCGCCAGCTTTATAATCTTCTAGTTTTAAATCCTTCGCTTTGGCATTAAATTGTTTACTTACCAAATCTTTGGCCAAAACAACAGATACTGGTTCGAAGGTATATTGATTGAAAGTTTTCACTTTCACATAGTCAATCTTTTCACCTACAGCTAATGCACAGTTTGAAGGCAAAGTCCATGGCGTGGTAGTCCAAGCTAAGAATCGAACATCTTCCTCCTCATTTTCAAAAAGGAAAGCTGATTTACCATCTTTCTTCACTGTAAATTGAGCAGTAACGGAAGTATCTTTTACATCACGATAGCAACCCGGTTGGTTAAGTTCGTGGGAGCTTAAACCAGTTCCAGCAGCTGGAGAATAGGGCTGAACAGTATAGCCTTTATATAATAAATCTTTATCGTAAAATTTCTTGAGCAAATGCCACAGGGTTTCCATGTATTTGCGGTCGAAAGTGATATAAGGGTCATCTAAATCTACCCAATAGCCCATTTTTCGAGTCAAATCATCCCATTCGCCTTTGAATTTCATGACGGCTTTTCGGCATCTGTCATTATATTCGGCTACAGAAATCTTCGTTCCAATGTCTTCTTTGGTGATGCCTAATTCTTTTTCAACCTGCAATTCCACTGGCAATCCATGGGTATCCCATCCGCCTTTTCTTTTTACCTGAAAGCCTTTTAGGGTTTTGTATCTGCAGAAAATATCTTTTACTGCACGCGCCATCACATGGTGAATACCAGGAGTACCATTTGCTGAAGGTGGCCCTTCATAAAATGTGAAAGTGGGTTTCCCTTCACGGGTTGTCATTGATTTTTGGAAAATGTCGTTTTTATTCCAAAACTCCAGGACTTCATCTGCCAGCTCGGCATAATTCAGATTTTTGTATTCTTTATATTGACCCATTTTTATGATTCTTTCTGATCCTCTGGCTTATAAGGAACTTTCGGTTCTGCTTTTTTAATTCTTTTAATATTAATTTCTTCATCTTCAGCTTCCATATAGAAGTCTTCATCATATTGCTCAATTAGAGGATGACTACCTTTTCTTCGCTTTCCATCATCAAAAGTGAGCAATAGAGAAGGTAAAACTAGCAAATTGGTAAGCATTGCCACCAAAAGTGTGGTAGAAGTTAATGCTCCCAATGCTACTGTACCTCCGAAACTTGAAGTCACAAAAATAATAAAGCCAGCAAAAAGTACAACTGATGTATAAATCATACTTTTACCGGTTTCTTTTAAGGTTTTAGTCACTGCCAACGGAACGAAGAAATTATTGGCAAATAATTCTTGTCTGTATTTTGCTAAAAAGTGAATGGTGTCATCAACGGAAATACCAAATGCAATACTAAATACTAAAACAGTACTTGGCTTTAGAGGCACACCCAGATAGCCCATTAATCCGCCTGTAATTAATAATGGAATTACATTCGGGATTAAAGAAATGATGATCATTCTTAAGTTTTGGAATAGAATACCCATAACAACAGCTATAATTCCAAAGGCAATCAACAAGCTAAACCTTAAGTTTTCTACCAAGTATTTATTTCCTTTTATGAATATTGGGGTAGTTCCTGTTATACTTATATCATAATCTTCGCCTTCGAAAATCTCATTCATTCGAGGTTTAATAGATTCTTCCAGAAGCGCATTCATTTTATCCGAACCTATATCGGCTATTTTTAATGAAATTCTCATGGTGGAGAGCTCCTCATCGGTGAAATTATTCATCACAGAAATATTATCCTCATCTTGCTGAAGATATCGCATAATGAAATTATAGTCTCGGGAAGTTGGCAAATCATAAAAAGCAGGATTCCCATTATAATAAGCTTGTCGAGCAGCTTTCACCATACTAACAACTGAAATTGGCTGACTGATAGAAGGTATGCTATCTAAAAATTGCTCGAACTGATTTACTTTTCTTAAAGTATTTCTTTGAACAATTCCACGTTTTTTCTTTGTATCAATAATTATCTCCAATGGCATTATTCCATTGAAATTCTCTTCGAAAAAACGTAAATCTTGTATGGTTTTCCCGTCTTTAGGTAGATCGTCTACCATATGACTGATTGAATTCAACTGAAAACCACCTATAAAAGCAAAAATTACAATTATGCCAGTTACGAAATAAATAATGGTTCTGTGGTAGTGTACAGACTGATTTAGCCATCTTAAAGCATAATCAGTCATTTTGAAGTTCATATGCTTCAATTGCTTTCTACCAGGCTCAGGCAAATAGGAGAAAACAGCAGGAATTAAAATAATACTTACTATAAAGGTGGCAAAAATGTTGATCCCCGCTACTATACCAAATTCAGTTAAAAGCTTGATATCGGTAAAAGCCAAAACTAAAAAACCAACAGCGGTAGTGAAGTTGGTAATCAATGTCACAATCCCAATTTTTCGTGTGATAGTGCTTATTGCTTTTATTTTATTACCGTGCTCCTCAAATTCTTGATGGTATTTATTCAATAAATAAATACTATTTGGAATTCCGATGACGACTATAATAGTAGGTATTAAACTGGTGAGAATAGTGATTTTGTATCCCAGTAGGTCTAGAGTCCCTACAGACCAAATTACCACTGAGAAAATTACCAATAAAGGGAAAAGTACGGCATCCCAAGATCGGAAGAAAGCTAATAAAATAAGAGCTGTTACAATTACTGACAATACCAGCAATTGGATTATTTCCTGCCGAACTTTGCTCATCATGGTAGAGCGTACAAAAGGCAAACCTGCATAATGTAATTCTATACCCGTAGATTCTTCAAAAGCATCGCCAAGTTGAGTGATATCAGACATTAATCTTTCACGCTCAGGAGAATTAAAGATATTTTCGTCTAATGTGATAATTACTGCAGTCGCCCCATTTTCCTTATTCAATAATTGAGAAGAAAAGAATTTCTGGTCTTTTATTTCCTTTAATAAGCTATCGAGAGTTGCTTGCTCTTCAGGAAGTTCCTTGATTAAAGGGGTCATTTCGAATTTACGCTCCTCGGTGTTTTTTTCCAGCTTCTGTAAATTTCCAATGGAAAGAATGTTATTCACTCCTTTTACATCTTTCAATGCCTCAGAGAAGTATTGCAACCTTGCAAAACTTTGAGGGGTATAAAGGGAACTATCTTTGATTCCCAAAGCAAGAATATTATCGTCAACACCGAATTGGGCCTCAAATTCTTTTAATGCTTTATAATCCTCATCGGTTTCAGGAACCAATTTTGCCAGATCATAATCAAGCTCAACATTCCGGGCACGGTAACCCATAAAAATGGTGATTAAAACCAAAATGATGATTAAAGGCAGTCTATATTTTATTACGTTATGCGCTAGTTGTGTCCACATATTTTTAAACAAGCCACAAAGGTAATGATTTTTCCAGTCGAGTCACTCCGAAAATCATGCTTTTCAGCTTAAATGTAGTATTTTAATGAATTTTAAATTTAGATTGTAAAACTACTTGACGAAGAGAGTGTTTAAGAGTTAGATAAAGTTTAGATTTTGGATAAAAATAAGATTCAGGTAATAGTGGTTGGTGGCGGATTGGCAGGATTGATTTCTTCCATTTGTCTGCAAAAGTCAGGTGTGAATACGCTCTTGATTGAAAAGAAAAGCTATCCTTTCCATAGAGTATGTGGTGAATACATTTCCAATGAGGTTAAGCCTTTTTTGGAAAGGATGGATTTATACCCAGAAAATCTAAACCCATCAGAACTTAGTCGCTTTAAATTATCAGACATTAAAGGAAATTTTGCAGAAGTTGATTTGCCTTTAGGTGGTTTTGGAATCAGTCGCTATCAGTATGATAACTATTTATATCAAAAAGCTTTGGATGCAGGCGTGGAAGTCAAAACCAAAACCGAAGTGAGTGATATAGCATTCCATGAAAATGAATTTACCGTTAGCTTGAAAAGAGGAGAAAAATTAACTTCAGAATTTGTCATCAACGCTTACGGCAAAAGGTCAAAACTTGATAAAGCCTTTGACCGAAATTTCATCAAAAAAAAATCCCCCTTCTTGGGAGTGAAGTATCATGCAAAAGTAGATTTTCCTAAAGATGTGATTGGGCTTTATAATTTTAATGGAGGATATTGTGGAGTAAGTCATGTTGAAGAGGACAAAATCAATATTTGTTATTTAAGCAGAAGGGAAAATTTGAAGGGTTTTGGTGGAATTGCTGAAATGGAAGAGGCTATTTTGTATCAAAACCCAATATTGAAAGATATTTTCGGAAATGCTGAAATGCTTTTTGACAAGCCAGAAGTTATTAATGAAATCTCTTTTGATCGAAAAGCTTCCGTTGAAAACCATATGCTAATGGCGGGAGATACTGCCGGTCTCATTACTCCACTTTGTGGAAATGGAATGGCAATGGCGATTCACAGTGGATATATAGCAAGTACTTCTATCATAAAATTCTATGAGGGGAAATTAAAGAATCGGCAAGAAGTGGAAACGGAGTATAAAAATATCTGGGAAAAGAATTTTTCGAAAAGGTTATGGGTGGGTCGTAAAACCCAAAATTTATTTGGCAATCAAATGCGAGCTGGGTTATCTGTTGGGTTTGTGAAAAACTTTCCTTCATTAGCGAAAAAGTTGATACAGCAAACGCATGGAGAGGTTTTTTGAAAATAGGCGAATGCTGATTGTAGACGGCTAATTTGCTCAGCAAGTTAAATCCGTCATTCCTGCGTAACCTGTCCCGTACTTTAGTCGGGAGGCAGGAATGACGGCTAGATCTGAGTATGTACGTTTAAAAAAGTCGTTGAAAACAATAAAAAAAGCCCTTTCGGATTATCTCCAAAAGGGCTTTCTCTCTAATTAGAAATATTTTTACTCACCTTTCTCTTTAAACTCATCCAATTTGGTTTTGCTTTCTTCCTTAGGGAAAACGTTATTAGATTTATCAGTATCTGCTAATTCTCCTTCAGGATCAAAAACAATTTTCGAAACTTCTTTATCTAAAATTAGCATCTTACGAGTTTTACCTTCATTCTTTCTCCAAATCTCTGCAGGAATATACTTTTCCTCTGTTTCACCGTCTTTATATTCGATAGTGAATAACAAAGGAGATACTAATCCGCCTTCATTACTTAAGGTAATTTCATAGAAATGCTTATCTGCATATCTTGCTTTTATAGCTTCATCATCAACTTTAGAGCGATATTCCCCAAACCAAAATTCTGGTGTTTCAGAAACAGAAATATAGGAAGGCCCATCACTGAAATCAGTATTTAACTCTTCCTCTTCCTCTTCACCTAAATCACCTTTTGGAGCTTTAGCATTTTTCTCCATATCAGCTTCATCTTGAGCAATACGGAAATATTTAACCTCATCCACGCTGATGTCAACATGATCAGTGGTATAGAACCATCCTCTCCAGAACCAATCTAAATCTACTGCTGAAGCATCTTCCATAGTTCTGAAAAAATCTGCAGGAGTAGGGTGCTTGAACTTCCATCTTTGGGCATAGGCTTTAAATGATTCATCAAAAAGCTCAGGTCCCATGATAGTGTTTCTCAATAAATTTAAAGCAGCAGCTGGTTTTGAATAAGCATTAGGTCCTAATCTTAATACTTGCTCAGGGTTAGTCATGATCGGTCTTTGCTGATCTTTACTACTTTTCATATAACCCGTAATGGCTTGCGGAATATTATCTGAATAAGGTAAATCAGGATAATATTCAAACATCACGTTAGACTCTAGGAAAGAATTCAACCCTTCGTCCATCCATGCCCACTGACGCTCATCAGAATTTACAATCATTGGGAAGTAATTATGTCCAATCTCGTGAACAATTACATAAGTCATTCCTAATTGAGTTCTTACAGAATACTCTCCATTTTTATCTGGTCTTCCGAAGTTGAAACAAATCATAGGGTACTCCATTCCGATTGAAGCAGCATGAACTGATGTTGCTTGTGGATATGGATAATCAAATGTTCTTTCAGAATATAAGACCAATGTATTTTTTACAGCTTTGGTAGACTCTTTTTCCCAAAGCGGGTTTCCTTCTTTAGGATAGAAAGATTGGGCGAATGGCTTAGTAGATTCTAATTCTACCATTTGACCATCCCAAATGAATTTTCTAGAAGCAGCAAAACCAAAATCTCTTACGTTTTCTGCTTTGAACTTCCAGGTTTCATAAGAAGTAGATTTTTCTTTTTCATTTTCAATGGCTTCTTCTTCTGTTACAATGAAAGTTTGTTCAGTAGATTTTAAAGCTTTCTCATACCTTTTGAATTGGTCTTTAGTTAAAACCTCTTTAGCATTTTGCACCATTCCGGTTGCTCCAACAATGAAATCATCTGGAACGGTTATTTCTACATCATAGTCTCCAAAAGTTAAAGCAAACTCACCCGCTCCTATGAATTGTTTGTTTTGCCAGCCTTCTACATCATTGTAAACTGCCATTCTTGGGAAAAACTGCGCTATAGTGTAAAGTGAATTTCCGTCTTCTTCGAAATATTCAAATCCACTTCTTCCTCCACCTTTCATTCTGTCATTAATAAAGTAATTCCAGTCAATTGAAAAAGAAATGTTTTCACCCGGCTTTAAAGTTTCAGGCAATCGAATCTTCATCATTGTTTTTTGAACCAAATAGTTCATGGCTTCTCCATCAGCATTTTTTACTGATTCAATATTAAAACCACCTGGGAAGTCATAGGAATTACCTCCATTGGCTACATATTGCTCCAAATATTTGGCAGGGATAGTATCATTAAAGAAAGTAGCAGTACTTATCAATTCACTGTCTGAACCCTCTGCTCTCATGTTTTGGTCTAATTGTAACCAAAGATAGTTTAAAGGATGTGGTGACTGGTTATAATAAGTAATGGTTTCAGAACCTGTAATTTTATTGGATGATTCGTCCAATTTAACTTTGATAGAGTAATCAGCTTTTTGTTGCCAATAATCCTCTCCTGGCGCTCCTGATGCAGTTCTATAAACATTTGGAGTAGGCAACATGCTACCTAGCTGTTCGAACCGCTCGTTATATTCTACATCTTGTGCAACTGATAAAAATGGAGCACAGATTAGAATCATGATTAATAGTTTCTTCATAGTAGTTTTATATTATTTAACTTAAATATACCTCAATACTACTAAAAATATGCGTGGCATCCATTTTTAGCATTTCAAAATTACACTAAAGGACAAAAGAATTTTTTAAAGGGTATTTTTATTAACGCAACTTTTATATATTTGCAACAATGTTGCGTTTAGGAAAAATAGTATTCATAATCTCTTTCGTTTTAACACCGGGATTTATTTTAGCTCAAGAGAATTGTGTTGTCACCTTTTCGGGTCAAGTGTTATCTGAAGGCGAACACCAGCCTGTTTCTTTTGCAAGTGTTTATATGCCTGGATTGGAAAAAGGAATTCAATCCGATGAAAATGGTAATTTTTCCATAAGCATTCCTTGTCATGAGAAATATGAAGTCATGATAAGCCATGTAGAATTTCAATCTGCTAGCACTTTTATATCTATTGGAATTAATGACTTTGAAAAGGATTTTTATCTAAGTCCAAAAGATAATGTATTATTAGCTGTAAGTGTTCATTCCCATAAAAGAGAAGAAGTATTATTAAGCAATGTGGAAAGTGTATTATCCACCAGAGAATTAAGAAAATTAAAGGGTAAATCCTTATCAGAATCCGTGAGTACTTTGCCGGGAGTTTACAATATTAAAACGGGTCCTGGCATCAATAAGCCGATGATTCACGGTCTTTATGGAAGCAGAATTCAAGTTGTTAACAATGAAGTGGCGCAGATGGGACAGCAATGGGGAGTGGACCATGCTCCGGAAATTGATCCATTTGTGGCATCACGAATAACAATCGTAAAAGGTGCTTCCTCCGTAAAATATGGCCCTAGAGCAATTGGAGGTGCATTATTATTAGAACCAGAACCACTTTTACCTGATTCTGCATTACATGGAAGTTTGGATTTAGTCGGATTCACTAATGGAAGAGGGGGAATAGGTTCAGCGATGCTTTCAGGGAGTTTTTTATTGAATAAGGAAGAATCCATTAATTGGAGAATTCAATCTTCAGCCAAGAAATCAGGTGATCAACAAGCAGCTAACTACAATTTAACTAATACGGGTAGTGAGGAATTGAATTTCTCTGCAGCTGCCAATTATATCAAAGACGATCTGCAGGCTGATCTTTTCTATAGCAGATTTTCCACAGAGATAGGAATTTTGAGAGGAGCTCATATCGGGAATGTAGATAATTTCTTTGAAGCATTAAATAAGCGTCCACCATTCTTCACAGAAGATTTTTCCTATAAAATCAATAACCCAAAGCAGAATGTTGTGCATCAATTGGTGAAAGCCAAGGTGCACATAGACCGCTCTGATTATGGAGATTTTGATTTCATTTATGCCTATCAGCAAAATGCTAGACAAGAATTTGATATCCGAAGAGGAGGAAGAAGCGATAGACCTTCTGTTGATTTACAATTGGATAGCCATGTAGCTAAACTTCTATTTCATCATGAACCAATCTGGAATAATTTAAGCGGAGAAATTGGCTTAGATTACGAATATCAAAATAATAAAAATGTCCCAGGAACAGGTACAACACCTTTAATCCCTAATTATTCTAGCTTTCAAACGGGTACATTTTTAAATGAAGCCTGGGCTGCCGAAAATTGGAATTTAGAAGCTGGATTAAGATTTGATGCCATAGCCATTGATGTTTTAAAATTTAATACAGAAGGTGACTTAATCAATCCAAAGCATCAGTACAATATGTTCTCAGGAATAGTTGGAGGGAGTTATGATATCAGTAAAAATTTTAAGTATAAATCCAATTTAAGTTGGAGCCAGAGAGCCCCCAGCATTAATGAATTATATAGTCAGGGTTTGCATCATAGTGTAGCCGCAATTGAGGAAGGTGATGATCAACTTTCTCCGGAAACCTCATTGAAATGGTTGCATAGTATTCAGTTTAGCCAGAATGAAAAATTTAAACTGAATGTGGATGCATATGCAAGCAGAATACAAAATTACATCTATTTAGAACCAGAAGAGCCAAGATTAACTATTAGAGGGGCTTTTCCTGTATACCGATATAAACAAACCTTAGCGGATATTTTCGGAACAGACATTATAGGTAGTTATGAATTTTTCCATCATTTTACTTTAAACACCAAGGCTTCCATCATCAGAGGAAATGATATTTCCAATGAATTGCCTTTGATTTTCATGCCCGCGGATAGATGGGAAAACACTTTAAACTGGAGATTGTCCAATAAACTGGGCTTTAAGGAAATTGATTTCAGTTTAAGCGGTTTAAAGGTTTTTGAGCAACATAGAGCTCCAATAACAGAAACGGAAGCTTATGAACAAGCTACTGTTCCGGTGCCAGAAGGCTATTTTATTACGAACTTTTCATTGGACACCACTCGAAAATTAGAGAACGCTCAGCTCAATATTGGCTTTAGCATTTACAATGTATTGAATACAGATTATACTGATTACCTGAACAGATTGCGTTTTTACGCAGCCGAAACAGGCAGGAATTTTGAATTAAGAATTAATTATATCTTTTGATTAGAGCCTATTAGACACACAATACCAAACAACATAATAATATATATATCAATAATTAGTAACCGTATAAATAGAAATCAAAAATGAAAACCCAAACAATGAGTATTCTAAGAAGTATGTTACTGCTAGTGGCAATATTACTTTTTTCACAGTGCAACACCGAAGATCCAGAGCCGGAAAATGAAGAAGAATTAATCACCACTTTAGAAATGACTTTCAGCCCAGTTGGTGGAGGAGATGATATTATTTTTTCTGTATATGATGAAGATGGAGATGGCCCAATGGAGCCAGAATATACCAATGGAACCTTAACAGCAAATACAGATTACAATGTTAAAATTGAAGTTAGAAATGATGTAGACAATGAAAACATCACAACAGAAATTGAAGAAGAGGATGAAGAGCATCAATTTTTCTTTGAATCTTCAGTGAGTTTGTATTTAGAATTTGCCTATAATGATACTGATGAAAATACTGATCCTGTGGGACTTAATACTATATTCTATGCTCAAGAACCAAGTACTGGAACATTGACTGTCACTTTAAGACATGAGCCAAACAAATCCGCAGATGGCGCCATAGATGGTGACCCAAGCAATGCTGGCGGAGAAACTGATATTCAAGCTACTTTTGATGTAGTGATTGAGTAAAAGAAATGATATTTTGGTTTGATTAAAGCAGTGATTCGAGAGGGTTGCTGCTTTTTTTCCATACGAAAATTCATCAATTACAAGCTAAGCAAACGTCTAAACTGACAGCCTGCCCTATTATTAAATTTTTACTGTGAAAGAGGGAATCGAACTGTAAACTCAGTACCTACTCCCTCCTCGCTAGTGGCCCAAATTTCACCTCCGTGTCTATCTACAAATTCTTTACAAATCACCAATCCTAAACCTGAACCTTTTTCTCCTGCAGTTCCTAGTGAAGTACTAATTTTAGTGATATCAAAAAGATTCCTTATCTGTTTCTTATTCATACCTACTCCAGTGTCAGAAACAGAAATTTCTACATAATCATCCTTATGATCCGTTTTAATATTTATATACCCTCCCGCATCCGTAAATTTTATGGAATTTGAAATCAAATTTCGCATTACTAAACGAAACATATTATTATCAGCATATACTATCAATTCGTGGGACGGCTTATAATTGATAGAAATATTTTTAGGCACTAGAAGTGGGCGTTTAAGCTCTATAATATCTTTGATTATCTCTGACAGGATAATCTTCTCAGGCCTAAAGCTTAGGTCACCTGTTTGGGCTTGTGCCCATTGCAATAAGTTTTCTAGTAAGGTAAGCGATCGTTTAGCGGATGACGCAATTAAGCCAGCATACTCTTGCGCTTTTTCTATATTATTTTGAGCTAATCTGGTGATAATTAATTCTGCTAGCCCTTTCAAATTGTTAAACGGCCCTCTTAAATCATGCGCTACAATGGAAAAAAGCTTATCTTTTGTGGTATTTAATTCTTTCAGTTTCCTCTGCTTATCTTTGAGCAAACTTTCCGCCTTTTTCCTATCTGTGATATCTCGTACAATCATACTTGTGCGAAGAAGTCCTGTACTGTTGGTGAAAATTTTACTTGAGTATTCCCCTATAAATCTGGTCCCGTCTTTTTTTTTGAAAATTAATTCCCCTTCAACATATCCTGATTTTTGCCTCTTCTTTAATGCCTCTGGAAGTGATTTGTCCGTAAGATCTACCAATAAATTTCTTCCCCCCTTACAGATTTCCTCCTCCGACCAACCAAATAACTTGCAGCCGGCAGGGTTAACGGTATGAATACCTCCATCCGGGGAAGTAATTAATAAAGCATCAGAACTATTTTCATAAAATAATTGGAAGCTTGTCTGCTTATCTTCATTTCCCTTCTGATGCGCAGTTTTTAAGTCGCTTTTTAAACGAACTAGTTCTCGCTCCAATTCCTCGTAGCTTGGTTTAGTATCCCCCATTTTCGCTTTCTCTTATTATATTACAGTCTTAGCTATCATTTACATCAAATTGTTTGAAGATTAGATATACCGCACAACATACACTTAACGAATATATAAAATACTTTAACGAAACTGTGCTACTTTATAATAATTTTCTTGATCCCCCATTCTAGCATCTGCGGAGGATCCGCTAGTACCTTTTTCTACCACCAAGGTGGTCCGTTCCCAGTTATTACACTACGATTTGTTTGCATGGTAAAATATCTCACTGTTTACTCTAAGCAATCTACAGGTAGCCATGAGGCTTTCTTTTGTACGATTTTGTATGGTCCAATGGGTCAGATAAATGCTTTTTTCTGATAGGCATCTTAAATTCTTCCTCTCTAACAACTTGCAAATTAGAAAGTGTAACTGTTACCTCGCTGAGTTCGCTTAACATGCTGATTCTCAAATTTTTCTTTCATAACATTACCTTTTGTGTAAGGCTATTTCAGGACAGGACTCCCTAAATATAATAAAAAATGATAGCCTCTTATGAACAAAAAAAGGCCTTCGGTTCAAAACCGAAGGCCTAGCTGAATCATTAAAATTTAAATTATTCTTTTACTTCAATAGCTTCATACTCTTCAAAAAGGGAAAGGTCCAATTCACTTATGCCTTCTTGATACTCTTTCCAATCTTCTGCAAAAAACAGATTTAAGGCTTCCAAAGCAGGTCGAAGTGCTTCTTCGGCTTGTTTTTTCAATCGCTCTTGAGTTGGACCTGGCTTATCAAATTTAGCTGAGGCATAATAATAAGCATTACCAATTCTATCTCCTATATCTGGAATTGGAGTTCGAATAATGCCTTGCTTTTCGCTGAAATCTTCGCCTACAAATGGCTCAAATAAAACTTCCAAGGAATCTTTGATGGCTTTGCTCTTTTTGATTTGCTCTTTAAAGCCTTTCTCATCTTTTTCCTTCATCCATTTGATGTAGTGATCCGCTGTTTCCTTCGCTTCTAAAATTCTTTGGCTTGCTTCATGTGCTACAGTTTGCATGCTTTCTATAGATTTCAAGAAATCATATCGAGCTTGCAAAACATCTCCAGAAAGATTATATCGAGGATCAAATTTCACTTCGATTTGAGTAGAATCTTTATGCTCACCAAAGCTTAATACTAATTTATAATTGCCTGGTAAAACATCAACTCCACCAGGTTCAGGAGTCTCTTCTTTGGTTTTGCTTCTGCTTGGTCCTCTTGCTCCTGCTTCATCCATTCTCCAATACATACGGTGAACACCATTCTTCTCCGGAGTTTTTTCCTGTAGCGTTCTGATTAGTTCTCCTTTCATATTGTAAACCTGAAGTTGAAGTGAATCATATTTTATTTTATCCTCTTCTTTTTCTTCATCCTTCTCCGCTTCTTTCTCAGATTTGTCTTCCTCTTCTTCCTTTTCTGGTATATTTACCAAATAAGAAATCATGGCATTTGAGCTTCTGTTTTCTCCATTAAAAGTAGCATTAGCTCCAAACCTTAAGCCTGTTGGCTGCTGAGTAACTACCTGATAAGCAGTTGGCGGCTCAAAAAGAGCTAATGGTTTTTCCAGTAAATCCTTGCCATCTGTAGCTAGTTTTCTTAATGGTCGGATATCATCCATTACATAAGCTGATCTACCGAAAGTCCCAATTACCAAATCATGCTCTCTTGGGTGAATCACCATATCTCGAGTAGGTACATTAGGATAATCATTTGTCCACTTTTGCCAATCTTTTCCTTTATTTATACTGAAATATAAACCGCCATCTGTTCCTAAAAACATTAAATTTGGTTCAAGTGGATCTTGCACGAAGCTTAAGGTAAAAGTCCATACCTGCTCTTCACTCACCAAATTAGTCCAGCTTTTACCGTAATTTGTTGTGTGGAATAAATAAGGCTTGAAATCAAAATTTCTATAATTATTCACTACTACGAAAGCCTCTCCGGGATTAAAAGTAGAAGGTTGGATTTGAGCAAACCAAGCCGCTTCAGGTAAGCCTTTGATGTTATCGCTCACTTTTCCCCAGCTTTTTCCGCCATCTTGCGTAAGCTGTAAGTTTCCGTCATCCGTTCCTACCCACACCACATCTTCTTTCACTGCTGAAGGTCCGATAGAAATAATGGTGGTATTATTTTCCGCCCCAGTGGCATCATAAGTTAAACCACCACTTTCAAATTGTTTTTGTTTTTCAGGATTATTGGTAGTCAAATCTGGAGAAATGATATCCCAATTTTGACCTTTATCAGTTGATTTATGCAAAAATTGACTTCCAAAATAAACCGTGCTATTGTCAAATGGGTCTTGGGCAATGGCTGCATTCCAGTTGAATCTTAACAAAACATCTTTATCTGGATGTGTTGGTCTAACGATCTGTTGTTTCCCGGTTTCTCTATCGTAGCGAACCACAAAACCTTGCTGCGATTGTGCAAAACCATATCTGGAATCATCTTTATCAGGTATTACATCAAAGCCATCCCCAAAAGCTAATTCTTGCCAATAAGAATTTCGAATTCCCTGAGATTTCCAAACATAAGCAGGACCTACCCAGCTTCCGTTGTCTTGCATTCCGCCATAAACATTGTAAGGAAATTCAGTATCAACATTAATATGGTAATACTGTGCGATAGGTAAATTCTTAACAAATCGCCAAGTTTCTCCTCCATCATAAGTTATATTTAAACCACCGTCATTTCCGTCCAGCATCATTTTAGGGTTTTCAGGATGGATATACCATGCATGGTGATCAGGATGAACCCCTACATCAGTTCCATAAGCGGGCATTAATTCTTTAAAGGACTTACCGCCATCTTCACTTACATTTACATAAGTGAAAATGGTATAAAGCCTGTTTTCATTTTTCGGATCGGCATATAATTCATGATAATAAAAAGGACGATTTCCGATTTCCCCCATATCATCATTGATTTTTCCCCATTTATATCCTCCATCATCAGAGCGGTAAAGAGCGTTCTTTTTGGATTCCACTAAAGCATAAACCCTTTTAGAATTAGCGGCAGAAATTGTAATGCCTATTCTACCTAATTCTCCTTTTGGTAAGCCTTCTTCTTCACCTAATTTCTTCCAATTTTCTCCGCCATCAACTGTCATGTAAAGTGCAGATCCCTCTCCACCAGAATTAAAAGTCCATGGTTTTCTTCTGTGCTCCCACATGGCAGCAAATAATTTATTTGGATTATTAGGATCCATGATTAAATCTGCTGCACCCGTTTTTTCATTTACGTACAAAATCTTATCCCAGCTTTTTCCACCGTCATTGGTTTTAAATACCCCTCTTTCAGGATGCTCTCCCCAAGGAGAGCCAATAGCGCCCACATAAACTGTATTCGGATTTTTAGGGTCAATTCTAATTCTGTGGATATTTCGGGTTTTTTCCAAGCCCATTAATTTCCAGCTCTTTCCTCCATCTAATGATTTATAAAGGCCATAACCACCATTTAAACTGTTTCGAGGATTCCCTTCACCAGTTCCTACCCATATTACATCCGGATTGTCCTGTTGAATCGCCACAGCTCCGATTGATAATATTTTTTCATCATCAAAAACAGGCTTCCAATCTACTCCTCCACTTTCAGATTTCCACAATCCTCCTGAAGCTGAGCCTACATACATGATGTGAGGTTGATCATGAACTACATCGATAGCAGTAACTCTACCACTCATGCCAGCAGGGCCGATGCTTCTTACATCAATCCCTTTTAATTTTTCTAGATCTATTTCTTGAGCTGAAACTGATAAAAAGCAGCTTAAAGCAAGAAAAGTAAAAATCCATTGTTTTATAAATGATTTCCTCATATTACGAATTTTAAGTTTCTTCAATCTCGCAACAGGAAGTTTCAGATGCAAACGAATTTTATTTCAAGGGTCGAATTTATATTTGATAAATGCTGCGGCCTTAGTTCTCTCAGCTCATCATTAGTAATGCTCTGAAAACCTCATGTCAATTTTATGCTTCTTTTCCTGTCAAAAATTACATGTTGTGAAGGCTTCAGAAAATTGTTTTAAGTATTTTCCTTTCCAGAGGAAGCGGATTCTAAATTTTAGAAACAAATATAACACAGTCAAGATTATGACTTTCTTTTGATCTTCAACATATTTTTTGGCGTGTTGGTCGAATTAATGTAAGTAAATAGCTTTATTTTTAAGATTTACGAGCTATTAATATTACTTTTCGGGTTATTAAGGAAACAGATTTAAATATTATGAATCTTACTAAAATTGTATTTTTTAAATGGGTGCTAAGTTTTTGTAAAAAAGAATTTTCCGCAAATAGACAGTTGAACTATATTTTCTTATTAGTTTGTGTCCTGTTCTTTAGTACAAATAGTGGTTTTAGCCAATTTATAATACATGTTCAAGATTGGGAAGGTGTTGCTGGCAGTGGTGATTGGATACGTGATGAGGCCCCTACAAACAAATGGACAAGAGGAACAGATACAGATGGAGTATACTGGGGTTCTAAGGGCACTTATATTTCAAATGATGATACAAACTTTGCATATACAATTGGAACTACCTCAGAAGCCTTTGCCTATAAAGATATAGAGTTTCCTGCCTATACGGATGGTTTCTACCTCCACTTTTATTGGAAGTGTGTTGGTGATGTTGGCGCAACGACAGCTTATGATTATATGCGTGTGTTTCTGGTGCCAACAACTACTGGTTTAAATGAGACCGATTTAGAGACTGCAGCCAATGGTGCCAATGGCTTCGAAATTTTAGGGCCGGGCTTACAAGATCGCTTTGTGCAACAGCCTTCCTTTGTACTAGAAAATTATCCGCTGACTACAACTCAGAATGATTTAGTCGAAAACAAAACGTACAGACTAGTGTTTTTGTGGAAAAATGATAATGAATTTTCAGACGGGATTCCCGCTGCTTTTGATAATGTCATTATCTCCGATGGAGACGCCAGTCAACCATTATCCGGAACTTACCAGATAGGGAAAAATTCAATAGGAACACAAAGATTTGATAGCATTATGCATGCCACGGCTTTATTAAATATGAATGGAGTCGCTGGTAATGTGGTTTTTGAATTGACTGATGAAGACTACCCGATAAAAACAGGTGATCTACCCCTTCGAATAAAAGATTTTAATGCAAATCCTAATTCCACTGTTTCAAATGCTGAGTTGTTAATGCAACCAGTTCAGGATGGGAGCATAACTCCTATAATAAGTGGTAGTAGAGCAAATAATGCAATCATATTCATAGACCAGGCTGACAATGTAACAGTCAATGGCGATAATGGAGGTACATTATCGAATGATTTAATAATCGAGAATAACAGTACCTCCACACCAAACGGAATTTACCTGGGCTCAGAAATAGCTACTTCATCAGCCACAAATAATATAGAAATAAATAATGTTAATATCAATCTTAGCATCTCTGATGGCATAGGATTACGTGTAACTTCAGCAGCGGACTATTCTGCAGGATTATTTGATAATATTAGTATATCAAATAATAGTTTTTCTGGTGGACGGATGGCAATATATGTTAACGGCAATGACGGAACAGCCAATGGATCACGGCTTACCATTGCCAATAATTCAATAAATAGTACCACCAATCCCATAGGCCTACGTGGCATTGAAATCTTCGGAACCTCTACTATCAGTATTTCCAATAATCACATTGGCAATATCACTTCAGGGCTAGGGGGCAACGTAAGGGGTATTCGCCTGGGAGGCAATTGTTCTGGAGCTACAATTGAAAAGAATGAGATTTATAATTTGTCGCACACATCTGACTACGGGGCACACGGTATTTCTTTGGCAACCGCTTCTACGTCTGCTAATACTGTAATTAAGAATAATATAATTTACAATATTTCTGGGGATGGCTGGAATTACACGGATACTTTTATTGATAACTCATCAGGGATTGCACTGCAAGGAACACAGTCAGGCATCTCTATTCTTAATAACTCCATATATTTAAAAGAAGGCGGCAGTAATATAGTTGCTGCAAGCGCAAGTTCTTATACAGCCTGCCTTGCTATTGAAACAGGCAGTGTGGTTAACGTTTTAAAGAATAATATCTTAATTAACACGCTGGGAGGGACTAATGGAACGGATCCTGCAGGATATTCTGCTATCGCCTATCAGGGGACATTTACTAATCATTTCCCTGATATTGATTATAACTTTTACTACACCAGAGTGAACAGTGGATCGGGTGCAGGAGAGTCTCTGGCCACCGACTTTACAAGTTCTGCTTCTTCATTAGCTGACTTAAAAATCCTGAGTGCAAATGACCAGAGTTCAATAGGAGCCTCTAGTGGTGATATTGCAACATTTAATGGGCCCGGATTTACATTTTCAGCTGAAAGATTGTTTGATGCATCAAATCAAGGACAAGGGACTTTTTTAAAGATAGATGAAGCTCAGCAAGAGTCATGGTTGCTCAATGCCGGTGGAACTCATTTGCCGGATGTTACAGAAGATTTTGACGGAGTAGCAAGAAATACCGCTATCACAGCCGTGCCTCCATGCATGGGCGCCTTCGAATTTACCCCTGCTGTGGAACCTGTGGCAGCATATCAGGCTGGTGCTATTACAGATGCCGGAACTTCTGAATTTTATGTGGCAAACCGAAAAATGTTAGCTATTACATGGAATCAAAATGGCGGGACTCTTCCTAGCAGTCTTGACGTAAAATATTATCCTGGCAACTTACCACCGGATACTGATGGATATCCTGTTTTTAATGGATATGTTCAAATTCTTGCACCTGACGGAAGTGGATTTAACTACGATATTGAATTAGCCTACGAACCAGCTCTGCTAGCTGGAATTCCTGCAACTGATATTAAGCTGACAAAAAGATCGGATGCTGTAAATGACTGGTATGCCTGGCCTACTACTGTAAACACAACGGACAGAATCTTTTCGGTGGTGAATATAGATACTGAGTTTAGTTATTTTACCGGTACCAACCAGGAAAATCCACTGCCAGTGGAACTGCTTTCATTTACAGCGCAGACAATGAGTGGAAGAATTGAGTTAGAATGGGAAACAGCCACAGAGAAAAATAACGAGCATTTTGATGTTGAGAAAAAAGGCGTTAATAATGATTGGCACACTATATCAACTGTAGCAGGTGCGGGAAATTCAAATGCATTAATTCAATATTCCATTTCAGATTTTAATCCAATTTCAGGAACGCAATATTACCGACTCAAACAAGTAGATACAGATGGTAAGTTTGAATACTCTTCTGTTTTAAGGGTTGATTATGGAACCAATGGACAGGAAGTTTTCCCTAATCCTTTTATGGACAAAATCTTTGTTAAAACTAATGGAGAAGATTTAGTGGAAAGAATTGAACTGAAAAATATTACGGGTAATGCCATCAATATTTCAAAAGAATATTTAGGTCAAAACAAATGGAAAGTCAATACACATTCTCTAGAAACAGGGACTTATATCCTTTACATATACTCAGGTAATCAAGTGGAAGTACGGAAGGTAGTGAAGCGTTAAGAGCTTTTCATGAGCTCCTGTAATCCACCGCATCCATATTTCCTTCTTCATCAATTATATGAGTTTCTTTTCCAGGAACTATATCGGTATTCTGAGCTGAGGCACAGCTCCAGTTTCCGTAATCATTTTTATGTACCACAAAAGTAAAGATGGTATTTCTTGCTTGTGCCTTTTTTCCATTGATGGAAGTTTGCCCTTCCAAATGAACTCGTGCATTGACGACCGCAATAGTTTCTGATAGGTATTTGACTTTGCTTTTCCTTAAAGACAATTCTGAATCTTTAAAGATAACTTTTAAACCATAATCATGGGCTTCAAATATTGATTCTCTATTATGCCACCACAAGCCCGTAACATTGATGAATTCTGCATCTTCATCAAAAATGGAGGCCAGCATTTTGGGGTCTTTGAGATTCCATGCTTTTATAAAAGTGTTAGGAATTTCCTGAGGTTCTGGGATATTTAAAGTGGTAAAATCAGTCATTATTTTCATTTAATTAGTACAACTCATTAAAAAACAAAAAAGCCACGTTTTCTGTGGCTTTTTTAATTTGAGCAATACAATAAATTACTCACTCATTACTTCTTCTGTTTCAGCAACTTCTTCTTCCATTTCCACACTGTCCATTTCTTCCGTTGGCTCAGCCATCAATTCCTCTTCATCACTATTTAGGTCATTCAGTTCATCTTTTAAATCCACCATAAACTGAGATGAGGTGAATGATTCATTTTCCAAGATTTCTTGTATTGCTTCAATACGCTTTTCCTCTTCTTCAATAGCCAATGCTTTTTGAGCATAAACAGCAACTGCAATATCCACTTCATTATCAGATAAGTCAGTTCGCTTTACCCATCCAGAAGAAAACCACTTGTCACCTTGTCTTTTTCCTTTTACTTCAACCCATTCGTCTTTAGTATCTATTAAAGCTAATACATCCATAGGGTTGAAGCTTTTGTCCGTTTTAGTTAATAAATCAGGACGCTTAAAAATCTGAGCTTCTCTCACGGCTGCAACTGCAGTTCCCTCTACTACAAAACCACTCACAACCCAACCTTGCTTATCATCTCCTAATTTAATTTCAACATATTCTCTGTTATCCTCTGAAGAATCAACAGCGGTTTTTCCCGTCATCAATACTTTCTCTCCTAAACTTATAGATGATATCCATTTTCCATCTGATGAAGGTTCTTTTCGGACAGAAATACCATCCCAAATAGATACAGCATCAACTTTTTTTGGAGCTTCTTCCTTGGCTGTAGTTTGCTCAGTTGTTTCTTTATTTTCATTTCCTGAGCAAGAGATTAAGCCGAAAGCCATAATTGCACAGGCTAAAGTGTAATAATAGTTCTTCATAGTTAGTTTTTTTGGTTTTGAAATTTCAGACTAATGTAAGTGTTTTTAAAAAGTTAGAAAATAAAAACTTTGGATATTTTAATTATTATCGGTGTGTCCTGCAACGACTAAATATTAGTATGCTAGTAGCAATTCTTTATATTTCGACTCGGAAGTAGCTTTATTAATCTTCTTTTATGATTTTTACTGATCGATCTCCAATCCTCAATACATAAACATCAGCTTCAAGATCAGATAAATCAATGCCTTTATCTTCCGCTTTTAATTCACCCTTTAATACCTGCTTACCAGAAACAGTTGTTATCTGATAGCTTATAGATGCATTATCCTTTCTTTCAACTGTAATAAATGAATTACTTGGATTCGGATAAATTTTAAGGTTATAAAAGACTTTATCAGCTGTGCCAGTTGGGATTGAGCCAGTATCATCATCTTCTTCATTATCGTCTGCATCTTCTTCCGTTTCACATTCCGATTTTCCATTTATATCGAATTGAGAAATAAAATCCCATACTATAGCACTGGCTTTTATATCCATATTGCCCCATGCACCCGGCCAGGTATGATCTCCACCTTTCACTTTATAATGAACAACCGAGCTGCAACTATCACCTTGAGTGAACATTATTTTTTCAACTTTACTTCCATCGTTTGTATTGATATCATCAATGTCTGTGGTATCAGCAGATGCAGTGGTGTTATTAAAATCCACCCAATATTCCACTACCTGTTTAATAGATTTTGTCCAGCTTGCACCTGAATAAGGCACAGTACCATCTGCGTTGCCGTGTATTTGCAATACAGGAGTAGGATGCTGGGGATCACAATCGTTAAAAATTTCAGGAGTCATAGAGCCTGTAACCGAAGCTACTGCCGCTATCCTTTCACTTAACTGGCATGCCAATAGAAAACTCATAAACCCACCATTTGACATTCCAGTACTGTACACTTTAGAGCTATCTATGGTGTATTCTGCAGAAATCGAATCAAGTAATGCATTAGTAAATCCTACGTCATCAGCTGTACTGTTTAAGGTCCAACCTCCTACATTCCAATGGGTATTTCCATTTAACAAGGTCCCTTGTGGATAAACAACAATAAAATTGGCAGTATCGGCAATTTGATTAAAACCAGAGTATGACATTATAGTATTGGCAGAGCTGGTATAACCATGAAAGCATAAAACTAAGGGTGAAGCAATAGTCGGATCATAAGAAGCTGGTATATACATGATGTACTCCCTTTCCTCGTTGTCATGAATAATGGTGCCAGTGATTGTTTCCTGAGCATTACAAATTATGGAAAACATAATAAGTAATAGCATCATTAATAGATAATTTTTCATTTGGTTCTTTTGGTTGTGTTTTTAATTCTAGGATGATAGCAATGCTAATTAAACAAGGTGTTCATTTGCATAGGGGAAGTTAACTATTATTATAGACAAATCTCTATTAAACAAAAAAAGCCGATTAGAATTTCATCTAACCGGCTCTTATCTTTATGTATTAACTTTGAATTTACTTCAAAGTTCTTTTTACTTCTCTTTCTTCAAATCCTTCAATAACATCACCTTCGACAATGTCATTGTAGCCTTTGATACTGATACCACATTCATAGCCTTTCTTCACTTCCTGTACATCATCTTTGAAACGTTTCAATTGATCAATTTCTCCTTCATACTTCACAATTCCATCTCTAATCAACCTGATTTTATTGTTTCTTTTCACATATCCGTCAGTCACCATACAACCTGCTACAGTACCAATTTTAGAGATTTTGAATATCTCTCTAACCTCAATATTACCAGTAATAAACTCTTCTTTAGTCGGTGCTAACATACCCTCCATGGCATCTTTCAACTCATTGATAGCATCATAAATAATAGAATATAATCGAATTTCGATTTCTTCATTATCAGCTATTTTTCTAGCATTTTGAGAAGGTCTAACTTGGAAACCTAAAATAATGGCATCCGATGCTGATGCTAGCAATACATCAGATTCTGAAATCTGTCCTACCGCTTTATGGATTATATTAACCTGAATTTCTTCAGTTGATAATTTCAATAATGAATCAGAAAGTGCTTCAATAGAACCGTCAACATCACCTTTAACAATTACATTCAGCTCCTTAAATGAACCAATAGCCAATCTACGTCCAATTTCATCAAGTGTAATATGCTTTTTAGTTCGCATACTTTGCTCTCTCTGAATTTGCTCACGCTTATTAGCAATATCCCTTGCTTCACGGTCTGTTTCCATCACGTTGAAACGGTCACCAGCTTGCGGTGCTCCATCCAAACCTAACATTAGAACCGGAGTAGACGGGCCAGCTTCTTTCACCTTTTGTCCTTTATGGTCAAACATAGCCTTTACTTTACCGTAATGAGCGCCAGCTAAGACTACATCTCCTATTTTTAATGTACCTGCCTGAATCATGATAGTAGTTAAATAACCTCTACCTTTATCCAATTCTGCTTCGACCACAGTTCCTACTGCTGATTTATTCGCATTTGCTTTGAGCTCTAATACTTCTGCTTCAAGCAATACTTTTTCTAATAAGTCTTCAATACCTTGACCTGTTTTTGCAGATACTTCTTGGCACTGATATTTACCTCCCCAATCCTCAACCAAAATGTTGATATTGGCTAATTGTTCTTTAATTTTTTCAACGTTAGCATTTGGCTTATCCACTTTGTTAATGGCAATCACCATAGGCACGCCAGCTACTTGTGCATGATTAATAGCTTCTTTTGTTTGAGGCATAACCGCATCATCAGCTGCTACAACAATGATGGCAACATCTGTTATTTTAGCACCCCTAGCACGCATGGCTGTAAAAGCCTCGTGACCTGGAGTATCCAAGAAAGCAACTTTCTTGCCTGACTCAGTCATCACATCATAAGCACCAATATGCTGAGTAATACCACCGGCTTCACCTGCTGTTACTTTAGATTCACGAATAAAATCTAGTAATGAAGTTTTACCATGATCAACGTGTCCCATAATAGTAACAATCGGAGCTCTGTCCTTCAAGTCTTCTGGGTTATCTTCCTCTTCAAAAACCTCTGTTTCATCGTCTGCTTCAGTAAATTTCACATCATAACCGAATTCATCAGCAATGATAGTGATGGTCTCTGCATCTAATCTTTGGTTGATGGATGCAAATATTCCTAAATTCATACATTTAGCGATGACATCATTTACGCTCACATCCATTAAAGATGCTAAGTCATTAGCTGATATAAATTCAGTTGTTTTAAGAAGTTTAGATTCTTGTTCTTGTTGTTGTATGTCTCCCTCTCTTTTATCAGCTTGAGTTTGACGTTTTTCTTTTCTATATTTTGAACGATTACCACTAGCTCCTGGTGATTTACCACTCAAGCGAGCCATGGTTTGCTTAATTTGTTCTTGAATTTCTTTTTCTGTAGGCTCCGCTTTTTCTACTCTACCTCTTCTGCCTCTGTTTCTATCGCTTCCGCCACCTCTATTTTGTCCTTGCTGACCTGAACCTGGTCCTCTGTTTTGACCTGGGCCGCCAGCTCCACCACCTGGTTTAGAATCCTGTGGTTTATTAGGGGCAATTCTCTTTCTTGGTCGTTTTCCTCTTCTTGCTTCTTTCTTATCATCTGAAGAAGCTACTGGTTTAACACCTTTTTTACCTTTTCTTTCCTTCTCTTTAGGTAAATCTATTTTACCTAATACAGTAAGGCCTTTCAATGAATCTGCCTTAGCAGAAATAGTTGAATCTTGTGCCTTTTCTTGAGTTAATGGAAGTTTTTCGGTTGGTTTATCCTCCGCTTTTTTATCCTCTTTCGGAGCTTCCTCTTTAACTTTCGGAGTATCAGCTTTTGGCTGTTCTTCTTTTTTCTCTTCTTCTTTTGGCTTTTCAGCTTTAGGAGCTGTTTCTTCCTTTTTCTCTTCTGGCTTTTTCTCCTCCTTTTTTGGCTCTTCTTTTTTGGACTCCTCTTTCTTAGGCTCTTCTTTTTTCTCCTCTTTCGCTTCTACTTTTCCTTTTGGAGCTTCTTCAGGTTGCTTCTTTTCTGCAACAGGTCCTTCCTCCTTTTTAGGTTCCTCTGCAGGTTTTGGAGTTTCCTGCTTCTTACCTTTTTTATGTTCGTCTAAATCAATTTTGCCTAAAACTTTAGGCCCCGATAATTTAGGACTTTCAGATTTATAGACATCCTCTTTAGGCTCTTCTTTTTTAGCAGCTGGTTTATCTTCAGGTTTTTGTTCTGATTGAGCACTTTTTTCTTTGCCCTCACCTGCATTTTTAATCAAGACTTTTTCTTCGTCATCACTATCATTGCTATCCCCGTCTGAATCGATAACTACATTGCTATTATGTTTTTTACCAATGGACAAACTGGATGCTTCCTCTTTCTCTTGTGCAGAGGAGGCAAACTCTTTTGCGAGCATTCCAAATTGCTCTTCAGTAATTTTTGAGTTTGGCTTGCTATCCACCTCATATCCTTTTTTGCCCAAGAAATCTGTGATTGTAGATATTCCTACATTCAATTTCCTTGCCGCAAGGTTGAGTCGCATCATTTTTTCTTCTGACATAAATGCTTTGTATTCTGCTAAAAAATTATTGAACCTGAGTATTAAAAATGTTTACTCAAATTCCTGACTAAATATTTTAAATATCTCGTCTATTGTTTCTTCTTCTAAGTCGGTCATTCTAACCAACTCTTCTTTTCCTAATTCCAACACTCTTTTGGCAGTGTCAAGCCCAACTTTCTTCAATTCTTCAATAACCCAATCTTCCAATACGTCACTGAATTCATCGATCAATACATCTTCTTCCTCAGCATCAGTTAATTCGCGGAATACATCTATTTCCATTCCGACTAATTTACTTGCCAATTTGATATTTTGACCTCCCTTACCAATAGCTAAAGAGACTTGATCAGGTTTCAAATATACTGAAACTCGTTTATTCTCTATATCTATTTTCATAGAACTTAATTTCGCAGGGCTTAAAGCACGCTGAATATAAAGCTCCATATTTTCAGTAAAGTTAATTACATCAATGTTTTCATTCTGTAATTCTCTTACAATACTGTGAATTCTTGATCCTTTCATCCCAACACAAGCACCTACTGGGTCAATTCTATCATCATAGGATTCAACTGACACCTTAGCTCTTTCACCAGGCTCTCTTACAATTTTCTTGATCGTGATCAATTCATCATAAACTTCTGGTACTTCTTGTTCGAACAAACGTTCCAAGAAAACCGGAGAAGTTCTCGAAAGAATAATTTTAGGATTTCCGTTTTGCATTTCCACTCTGTGGACAACCGCACGAACTGAATCTCCCTTTCTAAATCTATCTTTCGGGATTTGCTCAGATTTCAACAAAACCAGTTCATTACCATCCGAATCCGTCAATAAAGTTTCACGGCTTAGGATTTGGTAAACTTCACCGGCAATGATTTCTCCTACAAGCTCACTGTATTTATTAAATAAAATATCTTTCTCAAGGTCTTTTACCTTTTGAATAAGCGTCTGACGAGCAGTAGTTACAGCTCTTCTTCCAAAGTGCTCTAGCTCTACTTCCTCAGCAACCTCTTCACCAATTTCAAAATCGGGCTCAATTTTTCTCGCTTCAGTTAAACTGATTTTATCATGATCCCAGATATCCTCAGAATTATCGTCAACGATTTCTCTAAAACGCCAGATTTCAAGGTCACCCTTGTCAGCATTTATAATAATGTCAAAATTATCGTCCGTTTCGTATTTTTTACGAATCATGGTTTTAAACACATCCTCCAGGATGCGAATCATGGTGGGACGGTCGATATTTTTCTGCCTTGCAAAATCGGCAAACGATTCTATTAAATTTGTAGTGTCCATGTTACTTAAATGAAACCAAGACTTTAGTTTTGTCTATATTTTCGAATGAAACTTTCGTTTCCTCCAACTTTATTTTCTTCTTTCCTTTTTCCTTTATTTCTTGATTTACAAGAATGAAATCTTCTTTTGCTTCCAAAAGTTCTCCTCTGATGGCTTTTCCATCTGTAGTATCTACTTTAACCTTCCTGCCAATATTTTTCAAGTATTGCCTAAGGTTAGTAAGCGGATGATCCAATCCAGGTGAAGAAACTTCCAATACATATGCATTTTCCAATACTTCATCTTCTTCCATTCGATGCGCTAATTGACGGCTAACACTCGCACAATAATCAATCGACACGCCTTCATCACCATCAAGTAGTACAACGATTTTCAATTTATCGTTTCCACTAATCACAATTTCTACAATAAAATATTGTTCCTCTGTGATAATCTCTCCTAAATAAGCCTTTATTTTTTCTTCTAAACCTATCATTCTACGATAAAAAAGAGGGGACTTAAAAGCCCCCTCATGATGTTGTTTTACTAACTTTGTTGCAAATTTAGAGTAAATAATTGAGCAAAACAAATAGTGTGGGCTAACAGATTTACATATTATTAGTATAGAAGTATAAATTCAATCAGGAATTTGTGCCAAAAAAGAGAATCTTATTTATAATTTTGCCTTATGGACAAAGAATTAAAGATACAAAACTCGCTAACTCGACAGAAGGAAATCTTCAAACCCATCAATCCTCCATTTGTTGGAATGTATGTTTGCGGCCCCACTGTTTATAGTGATGCCCATATGGGAAATGTTAGAACGTTCATGAGTTTTGATGTCATCAATCGCTACCTGCGTCATTTAGGATATAAAGTTCGATATGTTAGAAACATCACGGATGTAGGTCATTTGGTGGATGATGCCGATGATGGAGAAGATAAAATTGGTAAAAAAGCCAAGCTGGAAAATGTGGAACCAATGGAGATTGTCCAGAGATATGCCAATGGTTTCCACAGGGTGATGGATATTTTTAATATTTTGGAGCCTGATATTGAACCCACTGCTACAGGACATATAGTGGAGCAAATTGAAATCAATAAAAAATTACTAGAAAACGGTTGGGCTTACGAAAAAAATGGATCTATCTATTTTGATGTCTCCAAATATAATGAAGCCCATGAATATGGTAAATTAAGTGGAAGAAAAATAGAAGATCTCCAAAGTAATACTAGAACATTGGATGGGCAGGATGATAAAAAGAACCCGCTTGATTTTGCTTTATGGAAAAAAGCTTCAGAGGAACATATAATGCGATGGCCTTCACCTTGGAGTGATGGTTTTCCGGGCTGGCACTTAGAGTGTACTGTGATGAGTACCAAATATTTAGGAGAGACTTTTGATATTCATGGTGGTGGAATGGATTTGAAATTCCCTCATCATGAATGTGAGATTGCGCAGGCGGTAGGTGCCAATGGAAAGAACCCAGTTAATTATTGGATTCATACTAATATGCTGACAGTAAATGGTCAGAAGATGAGTAAATCTTTGGGCAATTCTTTCCTTCCAACACAATTGGTAACTGGTAATCATGAAATGTTGGAGCAAGGCTATTCTCCTATGACTGTTCGCTTTTTTATGATGCAAACGCATTATTCAAGTACCTTGGATTTTAGCAATGAAGCACTTAAAGCGGCACAAAAAGGTTATCGAAGGTTAGCTAATGGTTTGAAAATCATCAAAAGCTTAAACTTCAAAAGTGATGAGGGCAAGAAAAATGAGAAAGCCATCAGTCAGATAGAGCAAGCTAGTGAAGGTTGTTACAAATCCATGAACGATGATTTTAACACGGCTAAAACCATTGCTCAGCTCTTTGAATTATTAAAGAAAATCAATTCCCTTCATACTGGTCAGCTTAAATTTGGGGAAATCGGGCAAGATGCTTTTGAAAAGCTTTCCAATACTTATCAGACTTTTATGGAAGAGGTATTGGGCTTGAAAGAAGAAACGCCTACCGAAGTTGATCCAATAATTAATGCTTTGCTTGAATTTTATAAAAAAGCCAAAGCAGAAAAGAATTATGATCAAGTAGATGAAATTAGAGCAATACTAAAATCTAATAAATTAATCATTAAGGATCTAAAAACTGGTGTTGATTGGGGATATGAAGAATAAGCTTCAGTAATATTTACACCTTAAAAAAAATAGGTGAATCAATTTAGAATTGGTTCACCTATTTTTTTGGAATACTTTTATTTTTAGAAGAAATAAATAGTGAATTGAAAGCAAATTCTTTGTTGAATTAACATAAAACGAATTTGTATTTTAACCGCTCTATTTAGGTTAAAGTTAACTTATAAATAATTGGTTTTATAAGTTCTCAAAAAATCAGACATAAAAAAAGCCTTACATTTCTGTAAGGCTTTGCTCCTCTTCTTGGACTCGAACCAAGGACCCTCTGATTAACAGTCAGATGCTCTAACCAGCTGAGCTAAAGAGGAATTTTTCCGTTTGGGAATGCAAATATGCAAGCCTCTTTTATTATTTCCAAACACTTCTTTTAAAAAAATTAAAAATATTTTTTCTAGTAAGCCTTGTCAGCTTCATAAATCAATAATTCTTGTAAATCAGCCATTATGACATAATATATTAGTATATATTATTAGAATAGTGCCATTATGTCTTATTCCCATGTAAAAAATTAATTGGTACAGATTTTTCTATAGACTCATTAAAATTAAATGTTAAACCTTAAAACAATAAAAACTATGACACTTATAAAATATAACCCAAGTTTACCTAATGTTGCAAACAAAAGTTTTTCAAGTGTATTAGACAGATTCTTTAACGAATCCTTCAATGGAATTGGTAAAGAAATGCAACATTTTGCTCCTCAGGTTGATATTGCAGAAAGCAAAAATGCTTTTGAAATATCACTTGCCGCACCGGGCATGAAGAAATCAGATTTCAACATCAATATGAATGAAGGTTCAATCACGATTTCTGGTGAAAGAAAGTTTGAGGAAAAGAAAGATGAGAAAAATTATCATTCAGTAGAAACACAATATGGTTCATTCTCAAGAACATTCCATCTTCCAGAAAATATAAAAGAGGATAAAATTGAAGCTTCTTATCAAGATGGAATATTGAACATTGTGATTCCTAAGGATGAGAAAAAAGAATTGAAAAGAACAATTCAGGTTAAATAATCATTTCGTTATGATTTAGATTGAAGGGGCATATTGCCCCTTTTTTTTGTGTATACAATAAGGATTAGAACAGAAGCGTTTATTCTTCGTTTTAAAGTCAAGTTTTAAAAAGATTTAGAGAGATGGAAAAGAAACAGTTTTTTATAGGAATTATCTTTGCCTCCATATTGAGCGCGTTAATTTCAGTTGGAGGGTATATTTATTTTAATCCTACCCAATCAGCAACAGACAATCAAAGTTTTGAAGAAATTCAATCCAACAACACACGGTTTTCAAGTTTCTTAGATGAAACAGAATATAATGTGCCTGAAGGAATTAATTTCATTCATGCAGCAGAGCAAGTCACTAAAGGGGTAGTACATATTAAGGCAGAAGTAGAAAGAGATATGCCGAAAGGAAGATCACCTTTTGAAGAATTATTTCGCGATTACTATGGAGATAGAAACCCACAGCCAAGAAAAGGACAATCCTCTGGCTCTGGTGTTATTGTTTCTCCAGATGGCTATATTGTTACCAACAACCATGTGGTTGAAAACGCTTCAAACTTAGAAGTAGTTTTACATGACAATAGAAGTTACAATGCAAAAGTAATTGGAACCGACCCAAATACAGACATAGCGTTATTAAAGATTGAGGAACAGGATTTAAATTTTGTGGAGTTCGGAAATTCCGATAATGCTAAAATTGGAGAATGGGTATTAGCGGTTGGTAATCCATTTAATTTAACCTCTACTGTAACGGCAGGAATCGTTAGCGCAAAAGCACGGAACATTAACATACTCAATAGACAAAACAGATATGGAATTGAGTCTTTTATTCAAACCGATGCTGCAGTAAATCCTGGAAATAGTGGTGGTGCATTAGTAAACTTATCAGGTAAATTAATAGGGGTAAATACGGCAATAGCAACTCCTACAGGAAGTTATGCTGGATATTCATTTGCAGTTCCATCCATTTTAGTTAAAAAAGTGGTTAATGACTTGAAAGAATATGGTGTAGTACAAAGGGCTGTTCTGGGAGTTAGCATAGTTGACTTAAATGACCCAAGATTGGGCGAAACGGACTTCCCTACAACTTCTGGAGTTTATGTTGATGGAACAACACCTGGAAGTGCAGCAGAGGAAGCAGGAATGAAAGGTGAAGACATTATAACTAAAATTAATGATAAGGATATTTCAAATGTAGCAGAATTGCAAGAGCAAATTGCAAGGTTCAGTCCAGGAGAAGAAGTGAAAGTAACATACTTAAGAGATGGAAAGGAGAGAATTGCTTCTGTAGAATTGAAAAGCTTGATGAATACAACTGAAGTAGTAGAAGCTAGTACTGCAAGGGTATTAGGTGGTGCAACTTTTGAAGATGTTAGTCAAGAAGAATTGGAAAGCCTTGGTATTAATGGAGGCTCAAAGGTAATTGAGATTGAAGCTGGCAAATGGAAAGAAATTGGAATTCAAGAAGGCTTCATTATTACCGCTGTTGATAAAGGAGCGATTAAAGATACCGAGCATTTAATAACAACACTGAGAGGAAAACAAGGAGGTGTTTTAATTGAAGGTGTATATCCGGATGGAACAAAAGCATACTATGGAATGGGAATACAATAACCCCCAACTTTAGTAAATAATTTTCAAAGGCACTCAAATACGAGTGCCTTTTTCTTTTGTTATCCTTTAAAAAAAGCCAATTTTGTGCCATTAAAAATTGGAGATGCCTGCTGAAATAATTGATTTTCAGTTGAAAACGTGCTTTAAACTATTTAAAGAGCCATTAACACTTATTTTTTATAATTATTGAATACTATGGATATTAAGAAAACTTACGGCTTAGCAGATGCCTTAAAAAAATTAGGAGTAAAAGACCATAACGGTGGTACTTCAACCGGAAGTAACTGGATGGAAGGAAGCGGAAAAATTAGTTCTGTTTCACCAGTGGATGGTAAAGAAATTGCTTCTGTAGGAATAACTACTGCGGAAGATTATGAAAAAACTATTCAAACTGCCGAAGAAGCTTTTAAAACATGGAGTAACATGCCTGCTCCTGCTAGAGGTGAAATTGTTCGTCAGTTTGGGAACAGATTAAGAGAATTAAAAGACCCATTAGGACGATTAGTTTCCTATGAAATGGGAAAATCTTTGCAAGAAGGATGGGGAGAAGTTCAGGAGATGATTGACATCTGTGATTTTGGTGTTGGCTTATCTCGTCAATTATATGGTTTAACCATCAAATCAGAACGTCCTGATCATTCAATGCAAGAGCAGTGGCATCCATTAGGGATTACCGCTATAATCTCTGCGTTTAATTTTCCAGTTGCCGTATGGAGTTGGAATACAGCTTTAGCTTGGGTTTGTGGAAACGTTACGGTTTGGAAACCATCTGAAAAAGCACCTTTAACTGGTATTGCTTGTCAGAATATCATTGCAGAAGTATTAAAGGAAAATGATATGCCTGAAGGTATTTCTTGTTTAGTAAATGGCGACTATAAAGTTGGAGAGATGATGACAAAAGATTCTCGCGTTCCATTAGTTTCTGCAACAGGTTCCATCAGAATGGGTAAAATCGTTGGGCAGGAAGTAGCTTCTCGTTTAGGTAAATCTATTTTAGAATTAGGTGGAAATAATGCCATGATCATTTCTAAAGAAGCAGATTTAAAAATGACCTTAATAGGGGCTGTTTTTGGAGCAGTAGGAACTGCCGGTCAGCGTTGTACTTCTACTAGAAGATTAATCATTCATGAAGATATTTATGATGAATTAATCGACAAAATGACAAATGCTTATAAACAATTGAGCATTGGCAATCCATTAGATGAGAAAAATCATGTGGGTCCAGTTATCGATAAGGATTCCGTTAACAACTATTTAAAAGCCATTGAAAAAGCAAAAGCTGAAGGTGGAAAAGTATTAGTTGAAGGAGGCGTTTTAGAAGGTGAAGGATATGAAAGTGGTTGCTACGTAAAACCAGCTATCATTGAAGCTGAAAATCATTTTGAAATAGTTCAAGAAGAAACATTTGCTCCTATTTTATATGTGATGAAGTATAGTGGAGATGTTGAAAATGCTATTGCATTACAAAATGGAGTAAAACAAGGCTTGTCTTCTGCAATTATGACGAATAATATGCAAGAGGCACACCGATACCTTTCATCAAAAGGTTCAGATTGTGGAATTGCCAATGTAAATATTGGAACTTCCGGTGCAGAAATTGGTGGAGCTTTCGGAGGCGAAAAAGAAACAGGTGGAGGCCGAGAATCTGGCTCAGATGCTTGGAAAGCCTATATGAGAAGACAAACTAACACCTTGAACTATGGAAATTCATTGCCACTTGCTCAAGGAATAAAATTTGATATTTAATTTTTTCGATGAAATGCACACGTTTATTCGTGTGCATTTTCTATATTGAATTGTTTTTAAAGAATATTGATTTTATTAACTTGTTCCAAAATTAAAAATTATTCAATATGAGTAAGTATCATTCTGTCATGTTAATCGATGATAATGAAATCGATAATTTGATTAACCAGAAAATGGTTGAAGCTGCAGGCTTGTCTAAATATATATACACACACACAGGTGCAAAAAGTGCCATAGAATTTTTAAAAAATATTGAGCAATTGGGAGATGATATTGTCTCCAGTGTTCTACCTGATATCATTTTCTTAGATATAGATATGCCATTAATGGATGGTTTTCAGTTTTTAGAGGAATTCAATAAATTGAAAGATAGCACTAGAGAAAAATGTAAAATTATAATGCTAACTTCTTCTATCAATCCACAAGACGTTAGCAAATCCAAAAAATATGATGCCGTTAAAAAATATCTGAATAAACCTTTGTCTCAGGAGAGCTTAACTGATTTATCTATTTAACTAAAAAAATTATCACAAAAAAAGCCATTTGAGTTTATCAAATGGCTTTTTTTATGGATTATCTAAAGTCTATATTAAAACTTTTCAATATCAGCAAAGAAGAAACTTCCTTCAATTTGCGCATTTTCATCAGAATCAGAACCGTGAACTGCATTTGCTTCTATAGAGGTAGCAAATATTTTCCTAATAGTGCCTTCTTCTGCATCTGCAGGATTAGTAGCGCCTATTAATTTTCTGAAATCTTCTACTGCATTGTCTTTTTCCAAGATCATAGCAACAATATTTCCTCCTGACATATAAGCAACTAAGTCTTTATAAAAAGGACGTTCTTTATGAACAGCATAAAACTGTCCGGCTCTTTCCTCGCTTAATTTGGTCATTTTCATAGATACAATTCGGAATCCACCTTCCTCAATCATTTTAGTAATTGCGCCTATGTTATTTTCGCCCACTGCATCGGGCTTAATCATCGTAAATGTTCTGTTTCCAGCCATTGTGTTAAATTTATTGATTTGAATATTTTATGATGCAAATTTAAAGGATTAATCTGATATGAAATATTATATTTCCTTAAACTCAAAATGAATTCATTTTTTTCACAATGACTCAGTCATTTAGCTGTTTGTTTTTCATGATTTTCTTGTCAACTTTGCAGATCAATTTAATCCCCTTAGGGTTAATCTGATTCATGCAGGATATATTAAAACTAAAAGAGGTATTAGAAACACCTCGAAATATTGTAATTACAACCCATCAAAAACCAGATGCAGATGCATTGGGAAGTAGTTTAGGGATTTATAATTACCTAATAAAGACTGGGCATAAAGCTACAGTGATTACGCCTACTGATTACCCGAATTTTTTAAATTGGATGAAAGGTAATGAGAATGTAATCGTCTACAATGAAAATGGCAACGAGGAAAAATCAAAAAAACTTGTGGCAGAGGCGGATCTTATTTTCTGCTTAGATTTTTCTAACCTAAAAAGAATCAATGAATTAGGAGAGGCAGTTGCAGCATCCAAGGCCAATAAAGTTTTAATTGATCACCATCGTGACCCTGATGATTTTGCTGAATACGTCTATCATGATGTAGATTCTGCCTCTACAGCTCAATTGATTTTTAAATTGATTAAGCTTTTTGGAGATAAAGAACAGGTAGATAACGATACGGCAGATTGTTTATATGCTGGAATCATGACAGATACTGGTTCTTTTAAACATCCAAATACCACACAGGAAGTCCATGAAATTGTAGCGGAACTAATCAGCTTAGGAGCAAATAATTCAGAAGTTTCACGATTAATATACGATACTAACTCCCTAGATCGTTTGAAATTCTTAGGCTTTGCTTTGAGTGAAAGACTCCAGGTTTTTGAAAAAGAACATGCAGCTTATTTCGCAATTTCAATGGAGGATTTGAAAAAATTTAATTCCAAAAATGGAGATACTGAAGGTTTGGTGAATTATGCCTTATCCATTGATGGAATTACAATGGCAGCTCTTTTTACGGAAACAGAAGATGGAACAAAGTTATCTTTAAGATCTATTGGTGATTTTGAAGTGAATGCGCTAGCAGGAGAATATTTTAAAGGTGGCGGACATAAAAATGCTGCCGGTGGAAAAGTTGAAAAGAGCTTAGAAGAAACTGTCAATTTATTTGAAAAAATCATTAAAGAATACGCAAAACAATTACAGAACAGAGAAAAAATAGAAGTTTATGAACAATTATAAGAAGTTATCATTCGTATTATTCTTATCGCTTACTTTAGTTTGGGCATGTAATAATGAGAAAAAATTAGAAACACCAGAAGGCGTTGAATATGTCTTGATTGACTCTAATGATGGTGAAAGTTTAGAAGAAGGAGATTATGCAATTTTTTCATTGCGTTTAGAAGACAGCAAGGACTCTGTTTTGCTTAATAGCGAAGAAGTGGGAGAATTACCTATTCTAGTTGAAGATTCAGTATTATCAACAAGAGGTCCTTTGTTCTCAATTTTAAAAGGATTAAAAATTGGAGATAGTATCAAAACTAAATTAACTGCTAGCGAGGTGTTTACTCAAGGCTTCAGGCAACCAGTTTCACCAGATATGGAAAAGACTGAGAGACTAACTATATATGCAAAAGCTATTCAAAAATTTGATACAGCTGGATTTATGGAATGGCAACAGCAAAAGAAAAGCGAAGCTATGCAAAGAATGCAGAAAGAAGCTGAAGAACAGAAAGGGATTGATGATGAGTTAATTAAGGATTTCTTGTCAGAAAATAATATTGAAGCAGAGAAAACGGAGTCTGGTTTATATTACATGATCACTAAAGGAACCTCTGGCGAGAAGCCAGAAGCGGGAGATACTGTGAAAGTAAATTATGTAGGTAAATTAATGGATGGAACTGTTTTTGACACTTCTTATGAAGATGTAGCAAAAGAAGCAGGTGTATATAATGAGCAAAGAGAATATGCTCCAATTGAAATTCCGATTGGAAAAGGAAGAGTTATTAGAGGATGGGATGAAGGTATCATGTTATTGAATGAAGGTAGTGAAGCTACATTGTATATTCCATCAGGCTTAGCTTATGGACCGAGAGCAGCAGGTGCTGCTATTCCAGCAAACTCTACATTGATTTTTGATGTTGAGCTAGTGGAGGTAAAATAATATGAAAAAAATATTTTTTTTAATGGTAATTGGGGTGGTTTCCACCTTGATTACTTCCTGCGATGATGATTGTGAAAATCAAAGAGGTGAATGTCCAGATGAACAATTGGCAGAAGATGTTGCGAAAATAGAAAATTATTTAGAAGAGAATAATTTAACAGCGCAACGAAATAACGCTTACGATTTATTCTATATTATTGAAGAAGAAGGAAATGGAATCAATCCAGAAAATGGCCAATTAGTTCAAGTGAATTATGTTGGCAGATTTCTGGATGGTGAAGTATTTGATACTTCCATTGAATCTGTGGCTAAGGAAGCTGGGCTTTATAGTGAGACAAGAGAATATAAGCCTTTCGAATTTACGCTTGGTGATCGCCAAGTAATTTTGGGTTGGGATATTGGTATAAAATTATTAGAAGAGGGCTCTAAGGCTACATTGATTTTACCTTCTTATTTAGGATATGGTTATAGAGGAAATCCTTCAATACCACCCAATACTGTATTGCTATTTGAAGTGGAATTAGTCAATATCGTTGATTAAATGAAAAACTCAGAAATGTTAAGAAATATATACCAATTTGCTTTGTGTCTGGTGGTCATAATGATTACTTCATGCGATGGAGGTCAAGTAGACTGTGGTAGTAGACCGGAATTAAATGTGGATCAAGGTCAATTGGACAGCGAGATCGCTGAAATTGAAGCTTATCTTGAAGGTCAAAGTATAGAATATGAAACTGATCCTTCAGGAATTAGATATACTGTGATTGAGGCTGGTACTGGTGAAGGGCCAAATTATTGTGCAACAGTTTCTATTGATTATACAGGTAGAGAACTGGGCAGTACAGAAAATTTTATATCAGGAATTGATGCTCAAATTCCACTTAGAAACAATAGTGTTGTACCTGGTTTTAAAATAGCTATTGCAAATATGAATAGAAATGCAGAGTATAAAGTGTATGTACCTGCTTCTTTATTAACAGTAAAAGGAATTAGCCAACCTCAGCCAGCAAATTTACCGTTAGGAGAAAATGTAGAATTCAGAATAAGGTTGACTAGTTATTAATTTTATGAAAATCTGTTTTGCGACAAACAATCCAAACAAAATTAAAGAAGTAGCTCAGCTTTTAGGGGAGGATTTCCAATTGGTTGGCCTTAAAGAGATAGGTTGCAATGAAGAGTTGAGAGAAGACCAAAGCACTCTTGAAGGTAACGCACAGCAAAAGGCTGAGTATGTGTTCGATCACTACAACATTAATTGTTTTGCTGATGATACTGGATTGGAGATAGAAGCTTTAAATAGTGAGCCTGGCGTTTTTTCAGCTCGCTATGCAGGTCCTCAGCGTTCAGATAAAGATAACATGGCGCTAGTTTTGGAAAGATTAAGTGCTTCAACTAATAGAAAAGCTAGATTTAGAACGGTAATTAGTGCTTTCATTGATGATCAAAAGCATTTCTTTGAGGGAATTGTGGAAGGAGAAATAGCAAATGAATACAATGGAGACAAAGGCTTTGGCTACGATCCCATTTTTATTCCAAAAGGATATTCACAAACTTTTGCTCAAATGAGCCTTGAAGAAAAAAACAAAATTTCCCATAGGGCAATTGCAGTGAGAAAGTTGGTCGATTTTTTACAAACAAATTCTTAAAAACAGTTTAAAACAGTAGTTTTGCACTCATGAACAATCCATTCATTGTAGGTATCACAGGAGGAAGTGCATCAGGAAAAACTATGTTTCTGAAAAGTTTACTCGATCATTTCTCTAAAGATGAAATCTGTCTGGTTTCCCAAGACAATTATTACAAAGATCGACATTTACAGCCAAAGGACGACAACGGAGTAGAAAACTTTGATACTCCTCAGTCTATTGAGTTTGATGATTACGCCCGTGATATCAAAATGCTCAAAGAAGGAAAACCTGTAAGCCGAAAAGAATACACTTTCAATAATCCTGATATTGTTCCCAAGATGTTAGAATTTAAACCTTCCAAAATTATAGTAGTGGAAGGTTTATTTGTTTTCTACTTTCCCGAACTAATTAAATTATTGGATTTGAAAGTATTTATTGATGCTAAAGACTATGTAAAGCTCAAAAGGCGTATTATGCGTGATAATACAGAACGTGGTTATGATTTGGACGATGTTCTATATCGATATGAAAAACATGTGGCGCCTACTTATGAGAAATATATCGATCCTTTTAAATATGATGCAGATGTTATTATCCCAAATAATAATAAATTTGATAAAGGCTTAGAAGTTTTAGTATCTTACCTAAAAAATATGAGTTCATGACCAATCGCTTTGCAGTAATCGGATTAGGACAGTTTGGAGAATCTATCGCCCGAACGTTGAGCGACAGTGGCGCAGAAGTTTTAGCCATTGATATTGACCTTGATAAGGTAGAGTCCATAAAGGATGATGTGGCCTATGCTGTAGCTTTAGATTCCACTGATGTTAAAGCCTTAAAGGCGCAAAACATCCAGGATATGGATGCGGTAGTAGTGGCAATTGGTGAAAATTTCGAAGGGCTTTTATTGACCACTGTTTTATTGTTGGAATTAGAGGTTGAGCGAATTATTGCGAGAGCAGCCAATGCTCAACAGCGCATGATTTTGGAGAAAATGGGGGTAGAAGAAATCCTTTCACCTGAAGAAACAGTAGGTAAAACTGTGGCGGAAATGTTGCTACACCCAAATATGAAATCCTTCCTTCCTTTGCCTGATGATTACGAAATAGTAGAGATTAATACACCAAGCAGAGTAGTAGACCAAACCATCAGCGAAATAGGATTAAGGGAAAAATACAACCTTAACTTGATTACAGTAAAAAGACTGTATGATGAAAAAGTAGAGGGTCAACTCCAGCAAGTAGAGCATATCATAGGTGTTCCTCGTGCTGATACATTCCTTAAAGAAACCGACATCATGATTCTTTTGGGCAAATCTAAGGATGTGAATAAGTTTATTGAGGTGAATAAGTAAGACTTTTTGGGTTACATTAATTGAGATTTATTGTGCATAAAGGTTTTTGTGGACAGATTTCAATCCATATCTCTTAATTTTTAAGTTGATTTTTATACTTTTATTGTACAGATATATAATTAACCTCCTTTAACTGTCTACCTGACCTTTGATTTATGAAAACATTTGTAATATTATTTTTCAGCTTTATAACTTTCCAACAATCTACTTCAACTATTGAAGGAAGATGGAAATTGGTTTCTTATGATGTAATAGAGATGATTCGACTTTCTCCTGGCTATGTTAATGGAGATGATTACACGAGAAGTCAAATTGAAAAGCAGTTTGATCTTATTTTATCAAAAGGTGAATACAATTTTGAAAAGGAGCAATTAGTTTACACTGATCTTGAAGGAGACAATATTAAGTATAGAAATGCAGAATATTCGATTAATGCTGACACACTATTTATAAATGAAATTGACAGAGATTACAAAAGGAAAGCCTTTATTCGTTTTATAAATACTGACTCTTTGGTTCTAGCACCAATTATTGAAGGAAAAGTTGGGAATTCTAATCTTATATTTAATAGAGAGCAGTAATTATTTAATTGTATTATCAGTTATTTTTTGGCAGATATAATCAAACCTCTATTTTTTTACTTTCTCACCTCTATTTTCCTTAAATTGCTCTTACCCAAATAATTTTTGAAGTATGAAACAAAAAGTAGCCTTAGTCTTAGGGAGTGGTGGCGCTAGAGGAGTTGCACATATTGGCGTAATTGAAGCTTTGGAAGATAATGGATTTGAAATTTCTTCCATTTCGGGTTCCAGTATGGGGGCTGTAATTGGCGGATTATATGCCGCTGGGAAAATGCAGGAATACAAAGAATGGGTCACTCATTTTGATAAAATCGATGTTTTTAAACTCTTGGATTTCACTCTTAGTCTACAAGGTGTGGTTAGGGGTGAAAAAGTGTTCAAAGAAATGCGAAAACTTTTGGGAGAATTTAATATTGAAGATTTTTCTATTCCATTTACAGCGGTAGCTTCCAACATAAGAACACAAAGAGAAGTACTTTTTTCTGAAGGAAATTTGATGGATGCTTTGCGTGCTTCCTGTGCGATTCCAACAGTAATGACTCCTGTATATCATGAAAATGAAGAAATTGTGGATGGTGGTGTACTAAATCCTATTCCGTTAAACAGAGTTAAAAGAAAAGAAGGTGATATATTAATTGCTGTAGATGTCAATGCTGCTATTCCATTTGAGAAAAGGGTGGCGGTAACAGCCGAAGAAGTACAGCAGGACGAAAAGAACAAACAGTTTTTGGATGATTTTACTAATAGAATTAAGAAGTTTTTCCCTTCCAACAGTCCAAAAGAAACCAACGCTATTCCTAAAAAGCTAGGTTATTTTGATCTTATGAATCGTTCTATTGATTTGATGCAAGAGAAAATGACCAATTTGCAGATGGAACTCATTAAGCCTGATATGTTGGTTCAGATTTCCCGAAATTCATGTGGCACATTTGAATTTTATAAAAGCAATGAGCTAGTAGAATTAGGAAAGGAAGCATTTGAGAAATCTTACAACCAATATAAAAATGGATTGGAAACAACTGAATAGTGAGCTGGGTAATATTGATCTTTATTGGTTAGATTTCATTCTAAAAGGATATTTGCCTGATGATGCTAAGGTTTTGGATGCCGGATGTGGTGAAGGAAGAAACCTGACATATTGCCTGAAAAATAACCTGGATATTTTCGGGATTGATCAAAATCCAGAAGCCATCAACTTTCTAAAGCTGATAGCCAAAAAATATAAACTGGGGGATTTAGATGCCCGATTCCAAGTCATGAAATTGGATAAAATTCTTTTTCCAGATTCTACTTTTGATATCATTATTGGCAGCGCTGTATTACATTTTGCTAAAAATGTAGCTCATTTTAATATGATGATTAACGAGCTTATTCGTCTTTTAAAACCAAATGGTAAAATCTTTATTCGTACAATGACCGACCGTTATTTCCCTGAAAACATTGTGGAGTTAGAAGAAGGTGTTTTCCAATTCCAAAATAAACAAATCCGATTTGTGATAAACGCAGATGTTTTTGTAGAAAATCTGAGAGATCGACAGCTAGAATTAATTGAGCCTTACAAAGAAGTTTTGGTTGAAAATAGGCATACTATGGGGACTTTTATGTTTCAAAAACAAATATAAAATACATCTTGTTTTATTACATCCATTAAAACAATCAATTAAGCTCCTTTGTTATTTAATTGTATTTAGATATAGCTAATCAGACAATTTTGGTTTAAACAATACATCCACAAAAATTAGTTACGTCTTGCATAATTAAAGAAATTTCGAAAAATAAGTATATTTACTGTTTATCAGTATGAAAAAATATTCATTTCGAAATATTATATTGGGTCAAGGGACTCGCATAAAATCTGAAGGAGATTATCGTAAGGCATTACTCGTTGGAGTATGCTGCTTAATTCTAACATTTATAAGTACTGTAAATGGCCTACTAAATGTTTTTTTGTGGGATATTTCTTTAACCCCATCCTTTATGGTGGGAATATTCGGTGGCGTTTTCGGATTTTTGCTAAATCGTTTTGGTAAATATGAATTAGCCAAACACAGCTTATTACTTATCGCTATATTTTTTGTTTTTATTTTCATGTCAAATGAAGGGAAATATTATGGCTCCCAACTATATCTTTTCCCAATCTTAGTAGCTTCTATTACCTTGTTTGGTTATAAAAATGTAAAAGTTTGGCTCTTTTATGGGGTAATTGCATTCGCTTGTTTTGTTATAAGTGAAATGACAACCTATAAAATTGTTTCAGTTGATACGATTAATGAAGCCAAAGAGGATAAAATTTATTTTCTCAACTATTTTTTCACTTTTGTTGGGCTTATAATAGTGATTTACTTCCAAGTTAAATTGCAATACAAGTCCGAACAGAAAATCTTGGAGCAAGACCGAAAATTAAAGGAAAGTGAAGAAAGATTTCGCTTAGCTGTAGAAGGCACTAATGCAGGAATTTGGGATTGGGAGAACATCAATAAAGATCAACAATGGTGGTCTCCAAAGTTGTACGAGTTATTAGGTTATAACCCAACTGAGTTTTCGCCAGATCAAAATAGCTTCAAAAATTTGTTAGCTGAAAAATCTGACTATCCCCGATTGGTAAGTGATTTTAAACGGCATCTTGAAAATAAAGAACCGTTCTCTGTTGAATATAAATTGAAATGCAAAGACGGAAGCTATCGTTGGTTTCAAGGATCGGGTCAAGCCAAGTGGTCTCATGATCAAAAGCCAGTTAGGATGGTGGGCTCTTTAGTAGATATCACGGATAAGAAAATAAAAGAAGAGGAAATTAAGGAGAAAAATCAACTTTTAGAGCAAACCAATGCTGAGTTAGATAGATTTGTATACAGCGTTTCACATGATTTACGCGCACCTTTAAATTCAATACAAGGATTAATTAATATTGGTGATACCACGGAAGACAGCCAAGAATTAAAGCAATTACTTGGAATGATGAAAAATAGAGTGAAAAAGCTTTATACATTCATTGATGAGATTATCAGTTTTGCTCGAAATACTCGTACGGAAATTATCAAACAACCTGTTAATTTTCATGACTTATTGAAGGAAACCTTTGAAAACACTCAGTATCGAGAACTTTCTGCGGATATTGATTTTAGAATGAGAGTTGATCAAGATTTAGTTTTAGAAACTGATCAAGGTAGGTTGGGTGTTATACTAAATAATTTAGTCGACAACGCTATTAAATACCATCGACACGCTCTTCCTGGAAAATATGTTGCAGTCCAAACTGAAGATTTGGGTAGAGAGGTATTGATTAAAATCATTGACAATGGCCAGGGGATTCCATTTGAAGCTCAAGCCAAAATTTTCGATATGTTTTTCAGAGCTTCTGAAAATTCCAAAGGCTCTGGTCTAGGGTTATATATCGTAAAAGATATGGTAGAAAGACTGGGAGGAAGCATAAATCTCGAATCTGAAAAAGGTGAGGGGACTACTTTTACGATAAAATTACCTAAATCTTAAATTTTTCTCATGTAATTGCCTAATAGGCTCTATTTAATTTATCTTTGCGGCATGGCAAAGAAAGAACAAACTCCCGAAAACACACTATTTAGAGATATAATTGCTCATGCGAAAGAATATGGTTTTGTATATCCTTCAAGCGAAATTTATGAAGGTTTACAGGCTGTATATGACTACGGTCCCTATGGAGCTGAATTAAAGAAAAATATTAAAGAGCTTTGGTGGAATACCATGACTCGTTTCAATGATGATATAGTCGGATTAGATTCAGCAATTTTCATGCACTCTGACACTTGGAAAGCATCTGGTCACATCGAAAGTTTCAATGACCCGATGATTGACAATAAAGATTCCAAGAAAAGATACAGAGCGGATGTTTTATTGGAAGAAAAAGCTGCAGAGTACGAAAATGCAGGTGATCAGGAAAAAGCAGATGCATTATTGAAAAAAACAGGTCAGTTATTGGAAGCGGAAGATTTGGAAGCTGTTCGTGAATTGATTATTGCTGAGGGAATAAAATGTCCGATTTCAGGAACAGATAACTGGACGGAAGTTCGTCAATTTAATTTGATGTTCTCTACTCAAATTGGTAGTGTTTCTGATGGTTCAGGCAAAATTTATCTTAGACCAGAAACAGCACAAGGTATTTTTGTCAATTTCTTAAATGTTCAAAAAACTGCAAGAATGAAAGTGCCATTTGGGATTGCCCAAATTGGTAAAGCTTTCAGAAATGAAATTGTTGCGCGTCAGTTTATTTTCAGAATGCGTGAATTTGAGCAAATGGAGATGCAATTCTTTGTTCGTCCAGGGGAAGAAATGGGCTGGTATGAAAAGTGGAGAGATATGAGATTAAAGTGGCATAAAGCTATAGGCATAGCAGATGAAGATTTGCGTTTACATGAACACGAAAAACTTGCCCATTACGCAAATGCAGCCGTTGATGTTGAATATAAATTTCCTTTCGGTTTTAAAGAAGTGGAAGGAATTCACAGTCGTACTGATTTTGATTTGAAAAGCCATCAAGAAGTTTCCAAAAAGAAATTGCAATATTTCGATCCTGAGGTAGGTAAAAACTATATTCCTTATGTCGTAGAAACTTCAGTCGGTTGCGATAGGTTGTTTTTAATGCTTTTCTGCAGTGCATTTAAAAATGAAGAAGTAGGTGAGGGAGATAATATTAAAACAAGAACCTATTTGAAATTGCATCCTGCATTGGCTCCAGTTAAAGCAGCGATCTTACCTTTAACTAAAAAAGATGGCTTACCAGAAAAAGGGCATGAAATATATAAATCTTTAAAAGGAGCTTTCAATGTGGTTTATGAAGAAGCGGCTTCTATTGGTAAGCGTTATACTCGACAGGATTTAATTGGAACGCCATTCTGTATTGCAGTGGATCATCAGACATTAGAGGATGATACTGTAACTATCAGACATAGAGACAGTACTGAGCAAGAGAGAATGCCAATCAGTGAATTGGAATCTTTTATTGCAAAAGCGACCTCTTTTAATCGAATTTATGAACAGTTATAATCAATTTCTATAAAGATAGATTTTGTCTATAATCATATGTAAACAATCAATTTAATTAATCGTAACCTATTCGTAATTTTGCGGTTCATTTAAGTATAAGAAATTTAAAGAATTGGATAATGATAGAATTAGCAGAAGATAATTTACAAGAAATAGTGGATGGTAATGAGTTGGTAATGGTGCAATATGGTGCTACATGGTGCGGCAATTGCAAAATCACTAAGCCTAAGTTTAAAAGACTCGCAGGTGAAAATGAAAACATAAAATTTGTTTATGTTGACGCTGAAAAATTGCCAAACTCAAGATCACTAGCAGAGGTTAAAAACTTACCTACTTTTGCCGGATTTAAAAATGGTAAATTAGTGAATTCAATTTCAGGAAATAAACCAAGTATCATAACAGATTTATTAGATGAGGTTACCAATAATTAAGCACGTAGTAGAGTTTATTGAGAAAAATGATGAAGATTATGTGGTAGAAAGCATGGATCTTCTAGAAGATTTGATTGAGGCTAAAGGAATAAAGGATGAAGAACTGGAAGTAATTGGTGAATTGCTTTCTAATTTGTCTGGAGCCTTAGAGGTGCATAAAGATGTTAGATCAGGTACTCCAAAAAAGGAAGCTTTGAATGGCTTCATGAAGAGAGTAATGGGATCAATAGATAGTTAAATATAAACACAATTTAAATATGAAAAGCACAGTTTCTTATGAAGCTGTGCTTTTTTTGTAATTTACTAAAATGTAGTAAATAATATACGAATAATTATATATTATAGCTTTTTAAGTTAATATTATAATATTCATTCCTTTATAAATTTTATTTTGTCGATAAAAGTATTTGATTTACAGAAAAGTACTTCCTATTTCAAATGGGTTTAAGTATTTTTCAAATTGGACACTAAATTGATATTATGAAAAAGCTACTATTCAATTCATTTTTTATCTTGCCTTTAATACTTTTAGGCTTTAAAGCTCAAGCACAGTTTTCAGGGGATACTTTTGAAAAAGCAAAGGAAAGTAAGACTGCAAATTTAACATATGTTTATTCAGAGGCACCAGGATTTGCTGCAAATATAAATGGTGAAGTTCAAGGAGTATGTGTAGACGTAATGAGTGATTTTGAGTTTTTCCTTTTAGACAATTATGGAATTACGGTAAATTCCACAATGGAAAAAGAGCATGCAAATAATTTCACTTCTTATTTAAATGCTATTAAAAACTCATCTAATGGAGTTTTTGGTTTAAGTAATACTACTATCACTCAAAAAAGAAAAGCATCTTATAATTTTAGCCCTCCATATATTACTAATATTGGCATGATGCTTAGCAATGAAGCACTTCCTACTCTTAATGACATCAGTAAAATTGCAGAAGTTTTTGCTGGGAAAAAGGCTGTTACCGTTAAAGGTTCCACTAATGAAGACCAGATTTTACAGATTAAGAAGAAGTATTACCCAAGCTTGACTATTGAATATGTAGATTCATTTGACGAAGCATTAGTCGCTATTACAAATAGTACAGATTATTTTACCAATATTGACTTTACTTATTATTTAGATGCAACTAAATCTAAGAAACCAATCAAACGACATCCTGCTGGTGATCAAACTGCTGAGGAATTTGGGATTGTAATGCCAAAAAATAGTGATTGGGATAAACCCTTTCAAGAATTTTTAACAGAATCTTATAGGACAAGTCCTAGTTATAGAAAAATTATTGCAAATCATTTAGGGCGTAATGCACTTCAATTATTGGACGCAGTAGTTCAAGAAAAGTAGTGAAACAAAAAGCCTCCTACTTTTCAGTACGGAGGCTTTTACTTACCAAAACATCAACCATTCACTATGAATTAAACTATACTATCCTAAGCTTAAATAGCAGGATTTAGTTCCTTTACTTTAATAAATATTTTTTGTGAGTTGATTTCCATTAATAAATCAGCATTTCTCATAGCTACAGGGTCAATATTTTCTTTCTGAAAGCTGTGAAGCAATTTCCCATCAATGTTGTAGATCAACACATCAGGTTCTTGTTCAATATCATTTATATAAAAAACAGACTGTTCCATTTCAGCCGTTACTTCCTTAATTAATTTTTCATCACTAGATACTTTCTCGTCATTTGCATTTACATTACCGAATGCAAAAATCAATGCTAAAATTACTATTGCCCTTTTCATAATATTTTGTTTTAGGTTCTTATATAGGGTTGACGCGGAATATTATGAAAAAGTTGCTTGCTGTATTTAATAAATAATTTGGCTAATGTACTTTAGATGTAATAAATAATTGTTAAAAAAATAATAATGTTTTTTTGATAAAATTTTGGGTTTTGTTTGTTATGCCTAATATTATTCTGTTTTACGATAAATGGTTTGTTTAAAAACAACAAATACTTGTTGACAGATTCAATTTTATTTCAGAATAGAAACTCAATAATTTAACAAAACATAAAATTCATAAATGGCTGTAAATCAGAATTATGAATTTGTATGCTGGGTAGATAAATGTTTAAATATTTCAAAGAAATTGGACTTAATTAAGTTGTTGTAAAAAGAATCTTGCTTTAGTTTATTTAAACATATAATTAATTCGATTCCATTGGTTTAATTTTGGATCCTTTCAAGAGGTTTCAAGAGGTTGTTTTGCGAAGTAAAATCATTTATAAAATTTGTAAACATACGTAAGAATAACTGAATGATAATACAAAATTATTGAAGGTTTAATCCATAAAACCTAATACTTTTAGATGAGTTAATACTGTATCTAATTTTTAAGAAAAGTCACTTATGGATAAGCCCAATTCGTTTAAAATTCCTAATACAAATCAAAAGAGAATAGTTATTATCGGTGGAGGTTTTGCCGGTATCACCATGGCCAAAAAATTCGCTGGTCAAGATGTTCAAGTAGTATTACTTGACAGACATAATTATCATACTTTTCAGCCTTTGCTCTATCAAGTTGCTACTGCTGGTCTTGAGCCTGATTCCATAGCAGGGCCTTTGCGAAAATTACTCGAGAATCATAAGAATATCTTTTTTAGAATGGCTACAGTGACTAAGATTGATCAAAGTGAGAATAGAATAATCAGTAATGTAGGCGAGTTATCTTTCGATTATCTCATAATAGCTGCAGGCTCCAAAACTAATTTCTTTGGTCAAAATGAAAAATTTGAGAAAGCATTTCCACTTAAGCAAATCCCTCAGGCCTTGGATTTCCGGAGTCATATACTGCAGAATTTTGAAGAGGCAGTGCTTAGCTCTGATGAAGATAAGATTGAGCGATTAATGAATATTGTAATTGTGGGTGGTGGTCCTACAGGTGTAGAGCTTGCCGGTGCTCTAGGAGAACTTAAGAAGCACGTCCTTCCAAATGATTATCCTGATTTAGACTTCAGCAAATTCAATATTTATTTAGTGGAAGGGATGGACAGATTGTTGGGAGGTATGTCTGAATTCGCTGACAAAAAAGCTCAAAAATATCTGAAAAAATTTGAAGTAAATGTAAAGCTAAACACTATGGTGAATAGCTTTGATGGTGAAAAGGTAGTTTTTAGTAATGATGAAACGCTACCTTCTTCCACATTGCTATGGGGAGCAGGAGTAATGGGCAATGTTATTGAAGGACTGCCTGAGGATAGTGTGAAGAACAGCAGATATAAGGTAGATCGATATAATTTGGTAGAGGGGACAGAAAATGTTTATGCAGTTGGAGATATAGCTTTAATGGAAACAGAAGATTTCCCTAAAGGACATCCAATGTTGGCGCCTGTTGCTATGCAACAAGGTGAAAGATTAGCAAGGAATATCATTTTATCCCTGAATGGAAAGGAACAGAAGCCTTTTAAATATTTAGATAAAGGCAGTATGGCAACAGTAGGTCGTAATAAAGCAGTGGTGGATTTACCAAAGAATCTTCATTTTGGCGGCTTTTTTGCATGGTTCATTTGGATGTTTGTGCACCTTATTTCCATTGTAGGATTCAGAAATAAGATTGTGATTCTTAGTAACTGGATATGGAATTATTTCACTTACGACAGAGGTACCCGGCTAATCATTCGTCCTTTCGTTCCTAAAGTGAAGGACTCAAAAAGCGAAGGTCAAAAATAATCATTTGACAAGCGGTTTCTTAAATCTTAAAAAAGAAGCTTATTTTGTGGCATAGTTATTTTACTTTCCATGAAGTGGATGCACAGATATAATGAATAAAAAGGTACTTTATTGGACGTTACAATTTATAGGTTGGTCTGCTTATGGCTTGCTCAATATTTTTTTAGCGTATTTTGGAGAAAATTTATCTAATCAGCAGATAATTATACAGCTTATTCTTGTCCCTTTTTACATTTTTCTGACCCATATCTATAGGAGCTTTATCATAAGAAATGGTTGGCTGAAAATCATTATTCAAAAACTGGTGGTTAGAGTAATTATTGCCTGCTTTATTCTCAGTGTTATTAATTACGTATTCTTATTCGGACTGTCGTCATTGTTGGGTTTTCTAGACCCTGCTTTTGATCTTAACCCTAGGGTGATTTTTCTAAATATTCTAGCCTATGTGATCTTGTTTTTTCTTTGGTCGCTGGTGTATTTCATGTATCATTATGTTGAAAACTACAATCGCTCACTTAAATATGATGCTGCAATGAATGAAATTGAGCTTAACAATTTGAAATCACAGCTTAATCCTCATTTTATATTTAATGCATTAAACAGCGTGAGGGCTTTAGTGGATGAAGATCCTGTAAAAGCAAAGAATTCTATTACACAATTATCCAATATTCTCAGAAACTCATTAATATTGGATAAGAAAAGATTGATTAACTTCAATGATGAATTAAATACAGTTATCGACTTTTTAGCATTGGAAAAGATAAGGTATGAAGAAAGGCTCACTACAGAGTTTGTGATTCACCCTGATTCTTATAAATATCAAGTACCGCCTTTGATGATTCAAACATTAGTTGAAAATGGGATAAAGCATGGTATTTCTAATTTAACATATGGTGGAAAGTTGTCAATTGAAACTCAAGTGGATGATAAAAAATGTTTGAATATCTTTATCAGAAATTCTGGGAACTTTAAATTGGATAAAAGAAGGAAACACAAAGGCTTTGGATTAGAAAATACAAAGCAAAGATTAAAGTTAATCTTTGATAAAGCAGCTTCGTTTAGTATCAAAAATGAACAAGAGGGAACGGTATTAACCATAGTGAAAATCCCTCAAATCAATTATTGAAAATTTTTAATTTATAAATATGAAGGTATTAATTATTGATGATGAAAGGTTGGCTCGTAAAGAACTTAGTAATTTATTAGCTGAATATAAAGATATTGAAATATTGGGTGAGGCAGCGAATGCAGACGAAGCCGAAGAAATGATTGATAAGCATAATCCAGACCTTATATTTCTGGATATTCAAATGCCAGGTAGAACAGGATTTGAATTATTAGAAACCTTAGAAAAAACCCCTAAAGTTATATTTACCACTGCCTATGATGAATATGCCTTGAAAGCCTTTGAATTCAACGCCTTGGATTACCTTCTAAAGCCCATTGAGCCAAAAAGATTAACAGAATCAGTTAATAAAATCAGGAAAGAAGTAGAAATTCAAGAAGAACAAAATATCAAGAGCAATCAACTTACTGTCAACGATCAGGTTTTCGTAAAAGATGGAGATAATTGCTGGTTTGTGAAATTGAAAGATGTTCGCTTATTTGAATCGGATGGTAATTATATCAAAGTTTATTTTGATAAAAACAAGCCTATGATTCATAAGTCCTTAAATGCCTTGGATGAAAAGCTCGATAACAAGCATTTCTTCAGAGTAAGCCGAAAGCATATCATCAATTTAGAATGGATAGATGAGATTGAAACTTGGTTCAATGGGGGCTTGATGGTAAAATTGAAAGGTGGAGATAAGGTAGAGGTAAGTCGAAGACAGGCCACTAAGTTTAAAGATTTAATGAGTCTTTAATTCACCAAAAATAAATCTGAAGCCAATTTATCTGCTAAAAGCCTTCCTTTTAAAGTAAGCTTCAAATGATGACCTTCTAAAATGCAAAGCTCTGAGCTTATCCATTGCTCAATTTGGGGTTTTGCATTTTTTATTAAATCATAATTCAGTTCATTTTTCAGATATTGAATATTGCAACCAACTGAGGTTCGTAAGGAAGTCATCAAATATTCATTAATACGATCTTCAGTTGTTAAAATATCCATTTCGGCAGGGATTTCATTCTTCTCAAGCGCCTTCAAATATTTTGCATTATTAGAGATATTGAATTGTCTGTTTTTGCCATCATATGAATGAGCGGAAGGACCAATGCCCAAATAAGGCTTTTGTTGCCAGTAGCTGCTGTTATGTTTGGAATGGAAACCCTTTTTCGCAAAGTTGGAAACCTCATAATGTTTATAATCCGATTTCAGTAAATATTCAGATAAATGATAGAATTGTTCTGAAGCATAGTCTTCTGAGGCTTCATTTAATTTTCCTTTTTGTTGCCATCTGCCAAAAACCGTATCGGGTTCAATAGTAAGGCAATAGGAAGAAATATGTGGCGGCTGAAAATCAACCAATGTTTTTAAATCCCTTTCCCAGGTCTCATGAGTAGAAATTGGAATCCCATAAATCAAATCTAGACTGAAATTATTGAATTCACTTTCTTTTATCCACTCCAAGCATTTAAAAGCTTCTTTGCTATTATGGGCGCGGTTCATCCATTTCAAAACATCTTCATCAAAAGATTGAATGCCCACGCTCAAGCGATTGATACCATTTTGAAATAGCATACTTAATTTGTCAGGTGTAATATCATCAGGATTGGCCTCAAATGTAATCTCAGCTTCTGAAGAAATATTATTATGTTTTTTGAGGGAGTTTAATATTAATTTTAGATGACTTTCTTCCAAAACGGAAGGAGTTCCGCCACCAAAATAAATAGATTCAATGAGTTCTCCCCCAAGATAATCTTGCTGCAGCTCAATTTCTTTGCGGATTGCTTCCACCATTTCGTTTTTAATCACCATATTGGTGGAAAAATGAAAGTCACAGTAGAAGCATGCCTGCTTACAAAAGGGAATATGTATGTATATACCTGCCAAAATTAATGCAAATCTAGCTCGAATTTTACAGAAGTACCTGCTACTGCCTCTCCTATATTTTATCATACCGACAATTTCATTTGCACAAAATTCAAGTGACAGCCTTTTCCAACAGAAAAAAGTAATTCAAGATTCCTTAATTAAGTCAGGTTTTTGGGAAGCACAAGTTGAAATTGATGAAAATGATAATCTTCAAATTCTTAAAGGAAGGCCATATTACTGGCATTCAATAAATGTGTCTGAAGATCAATTAACTTCTGATATTCCCTTCTTAAAAAAATTAAAAGGGGAAGTTGCAAATCAATTCGTTTTAAATATTCAAATCAAAGAGTACATAATAGAAAATTATCATAGAAATGGTTATCCCTTAGCGAAGGCAAGCTTATCAATTGATAATTTAAATGATAATCAGATTCAGGCTTCCATAAATATAATTGCACAAAATTATATTCTAAATGATTCATTAAATATAGAAGGAGATAGTCAAGTGGTAAATTCAACCTATTTAAGCAATGTATTGGACTTGGAATATGATAAGCCTTTTGATATAAAAGCATTTAATAATATTACAGATAAAATAAGCGAATTGGAATACATAAGTTTATCCTCTTTACCTCAATTAGCTTTCGCAAATAATAAAGCAATAATTAATCTAAAGATTAAAGAAGAAAGAGTCAATCAGTTTGATGCTATCATAGGATTAGTACCCGAAGGCTCTCGAACTAATTTGACTGGTCAGGTTGATGCACGATTAAGAAATTTATTTAAAAGAGGAGTTGGGATAGATATGTTTTGGCAAAAATATTCTGCTAATTCTCAATTCCTCAATACCAGGATTCAACAATCAAATGCATTCAGGAGTCCTTTAGGTGTTAATTTTGGATTTGAACTCCTGCAAGAAGACAGTACATTTCTACAAACTGAATTGCAAATTGGAACCTATTATCCTTTGTGGAACGCATTAAAAGTAGGATTATCCTATCAAAGATTCACTAATAATATATTGAGGGATTTTTCGGAAACAGAAGTTTTAAATATTGACCCATTTCGGAGTTCAATGGTTAATGCAGTCCTGCTCAATTTAGAATGGAAAAGACCCTTAACTTATCCTGAATTAGAAGACTATATTTTTGCGCAGTCAAATTTCAGTTTTGGGCAAAAAGAGATCATTAATTATTCAGCTTTGCCAATGGCATGGCAAAATGTTCCTGAAAATAGCAATACCATAAGAGGTGGTTTCAAAATTCATATGCAGAAAGTTTTGTGGAAGAGATTCTTGCTAGAAGTAATTCCACAATATCGTGCAATTCAGAACCCAGCACTTTCTCAAAATGATTTACAGCGCTTGGGCGGATTACAAAATCTAAGAGGCTTTGACAGAAATTTTTTCTATACCCGATATTTTGGACTATTAAATCTGAATTACAGATATTTCCTAGATCAAAAATCGAGTTTCTTCCTATTAACTGATTTTGCGAAATTGCTAGCCAATGTTGGATGGGTTTATGCCACAGGTGCTGGCTTAGATATAAAAAGCCAAAATGGCTGGTTCAGAATTATTTACGCATTAGGGCAAGAGACAGGAAATATGCCTGATTTTTCGCAAGGGAAAGTGCATTTTGGCTATATTGCAGTTTTTTAAAAAGAATATATATTAAATAATTAAGTATTAATGCAAAGGCTAGTATTCCTCTTATCAATATTTCTAATCTTTTCTTGTGAGCAAGAAAAACCTGAGAAGGAAAGCATTCAAGCTACTCCTGATAAGGAAGTTCGAAAATGGCACCTAACAGATACATTAATAACTTCAGTTAAATGGACTTCTGATAGTATAAGACAAGTGAATTTAGATTTAAACCACTTATCAGAATTATTTCTTGAAGTTAAATCAGATGCACCAGTCTATTTGTTTTATGGAGATAAGTTAATTGAAAAATCATCAGATGGATATTTACAACATTCATTTAATGATAGTATCAGAAATGATATATTCTTAAGCCTTGACAGAAATGTTCAGATGTTGACTTATGGAATTTATACTGTTGAAAAGACTAATGTTAACGGAGCTTATTCGAGTTTAGAAAATACAGAAAGGGAAAGTAAATGGATTTCAGATAATATTTTATTAATCCTTTTGATCGGAGCCTCTTTATTTATGGTCATTATAAAAGTGAATTACGATAAGCGATATCTAAACATATTGTCATTCAATAAAATTTTCACTACCCGCTTAAATGAGGGTGACCAATCTAGGATGAGAATTATGGATCAAGATAATTTCGTCTTTGCAGGTCTATACGCATTTCTAACAGCAGGTTTAATATATTTTTTGAGTTTGGGTAGAAATATTGGGTTTCTTGGGATAGAACCGAGTGGAGTTATTGAATTTTTAAAAATTTTAATAATAGTAGTAATAGGGTTGATTTCAAAAGTAGTTTTGGTCTCAATAGCATCTAATTTGTTTGGAAATAATAAGATATCGGCTTTTTATGTTAAAGAGATGTTAAATATTAATTTATTTTTTGTCATTATATTATTTTTTAGCTCTATTTCAATTTTCCTTTTTGAAGGAGCCATACCTGCCTTTTGGTTATCTACAGCCATATATGCTATGTTAGCCTTTTATATCATCAGGCTAATATTATTATATTTTAAAATATTAAAATTAAGCAGTTTCACTAATCTCTATTTATTTTCTTACTTTTGCACCACAGAAATATTCCCATTTTTAATTGGACTAAAATATTTCATGAGATAAAACTTTTCAAAGTAGACCGATTTATATGTCAACAACTGTAAAAGACCGATTTTATCCGGTAAAAAGTATCATGGTTTCACAGCCTGAGCCGGCAGATATTAGTAATTCTCCGTACCATAAATTGGCGGATAAGTACAAAATCAAAATTGATTTCAGGCAATTTATCAATGTAGATCCTATTGATTCAAAAGAATTTAGGAAGCAGAAGATTGATATTTTAAAACATACTGCTATCATATTCACTAGTAGAAACGCAGTGGATCATTTTTTTAGAATTTGTAAGGATAGTAAGATAGAAATGCCACCTGAAATGAAATATTTTTGTATTTCAGAGCAAACGGCTAATTATCTTCAAAAATATATTGTAGTTAGAAAACGAAAAGTATTTGTTGGGGAAAGAACCGCACAAGACATTTTGAACGTAATTAAAAAGCATAAGAACGAAAAGTACTTGTTCCCGTGTTCAAATATCAGAAAAGATGATATTCCATCTTTTATGACAGATAACGGATACAATTTTACTGAGGCTACGATTTATAAAACTGTTGCTGCTGATTTATCTGACTTAGAGCATATTACTTATGACATTTTAGCGTTCTTTAGTCCTTCAGGAATTAATTCATTATTTGTGAACTTCCCGGAATTCAAACAGAATAAAACAAGAATTGCTGTTTTTGGACCTACAACTGCCCAAGCAGCTAGAGATGCAGGTTTGATTATAGATATTGAGGCTCCGCTGCCAAATGCTCCATCAATGACAGGCGCATTAGAACTTTATATAAAAAAAGCTAACGGTCTTAAGTAATTGAATAAAAGGCATTTAAATGCCTTTTATTATATAATAGCTTTAAATTTATTACATAATAGCTTGAACAAAAGTTATTTTTATTATATTTATCCTTCTAAAGTGTTGAGGATATGAAAAAATTAGTACAATTAGCATGTGTTTTTCTTTTGATTCTGAGCTTCCAAAGGCTTAGTGGACAAGATGTGCAATTTTCACATTACATGTTCAATAATCTATTTAATAATCCAGCTTATTCGGGTGTGGAAGGTTATACAAAATTAACAGCAATGCACAGAACTCAATGGGCTGGCTATACTCCAACTAACGGATCTCCAGGAGGTATAAACTCTCAATTAGTTTCATTAACTACTCCCATTATGCGTTACAATAGTGGTTTTGGGTTTTATGTTTTGAATGATGATATAGCAGAACACAACTTCATTCAAGTACAAGCTTCAGGAGCCTATCATTTAGGAATTAAAGAATCAAAAATTAGTATTGGATTTAGAGGAGGAGTTATTACTCATAATATTAACAAAGATGGTTATGTTCAGATTGATGATGATGATCCAGTAATCGAGAATCTACAGCCTACTCAAGTTCGTCCAGACTTTTCAATAGGGGTTAATTTTCAGCACAAAGACTTCTATGTAGGAGCGGCATTTAATCATTTGATTGAAGCTGAATTTGGGTTTGGAGCAGATGAAACTAGAAATCCATATCCTAAAGATCTTTTGTTAACAGCAGGATATACATTTCCAATTAATTACGATATTAATTTAACACCGAGCTTTTTGGTAAGAACAACTGAATTTAGTTCTTATACTTTTGATGTTTCAGCTATTGCGACATATAAGGACAAAATATGGGGAGGAGTTTCCTTTAGGCAACAAGAAGCAGTAATTTTAATGGCAGGGTATAGCTTCTTTAAGGAGAACACATTAAAACTTGGATATGCATTCGATTATACTGTTAAAGCCCAAAGTGCAAAAAGTGCAACTTCTCATGAAGTTATGCTAAGTTACAGGTTGCCAGCAATATCTACATCGGGTAAAAAGGTAGTGCGAACGCCTAGATTTAGACATTAATCGTAAAATGTTTGCTTAATAGATCTTTTTTGTGAAAATTGTGAAGATATTTCTATAAATTATTTAAAATACAATAAAACCTTACAATTGGAGGTTAAATTAGTAGGTGTAAAAAATATATTAGACAATTAATAATATATTAGCGTTTAGTTAGAAACAAATAGGTGTTATGAATAATAAAGGTGTTTTGAAAAAACTAACCCTATCAGTTGTGTTTGTTGCTTCTCTCTTCTTAGAAGGCTGTGGTCTTTTTGGAGGTGGTGCAGGAGACGGTGGCAATTTGGTAGGAGTTGCAGGTAGAGAAGGATGGTATATGGCCACTCCTTATGGTATGCGAGCAGTTCCAGCAGGAACGTTTCATATGGGGCAAGCTGATGAAGATGTTGCTGCCAGTCAAATTAATTTCAACAGACAAGTGACAATTGGTGGGTTTTATATGGATGAAACCGAAATCACTAATAATGAATATCGTCAGTTCGTCCAAAGAATGATGGAGGATTCTGCATCTACATTGGGAAGAGATTATATTAAGAATGAAATTTATCCAGACACAACTGTTTGGATGAAAGATTTCACTAACCACATGGGAGATCCAATGCAGGAGTATTACTATATGCACCCAGCATTTGATGATTATCCTGTAGTGGGGGTAGATTGGGAAGCAGCTAAAGTATTTTCCCAATGGAGAACTGATTATTTAAACTCGTATAGAGAATCTATGGGAGAATTTCCAATGCCAGCATTTAGATTGCCTTCCGAAGCTGAATGGGAATATGCAGCTAGAGGTGGTAGAGATATGGCCAAGTATCCTTGGGGAAATCCATACATTAGGAATGCTAAAGGATGTATGTTAGCTAACTTCAAGCCAGGAAGAGGAAATTATTATGATGATGGAAATGCATATACCGCAGAGATAATGTCTTATTTCCCAAATGATTTCGGATTATTTGATATGTCAGGTAATGTGTCTGAATGGTGTGAAGATGCATTTAATCCAGCATCAGTACCATTAGTATGGGATTTGAATCCAACGTTTTTTGACGAAAGTGAACCTCGCAAAGTAATTAGAGGAGGATCATGGAAAGATATAGCTTACTACTTGGAAACAGGTACTAGAGCTTTCGAACATAAAGACTCTACAAGAGCATATATAGGTTTCAGATGTGCAATGACATATCTAGGTCGTTCATCAGGAGCAGAATTTTAATTGACTTTTTAAAAAAATTAAACAATATTTAGAGCACAAACCATTAAAAACTACAAACATGAGTAATAAAAAAGGCGGATTTCAAGAGTTACTATTTAAAACCATCATGCCAAAGGTATATGGTATTGGAGCGGCTATCGTAATTATCGGTGCCATGTTTAAAATTCTTCACCTTCCAGGTGCAGCATTGATGTTAGGGATAGGTTTAACAACAGAAGCAATTATTTTCTTGTTAAGTGCTTTTGAACCTGCGCATGAAGAAGTTGATTGGAGTAAAGTTTACCCAGAGTTAGCTGAGGAATTTGAAGATGAGACAGCACCAAGAAAAAAGCAAATATCATCAGCTTCAGGTGGATCTACTTCTCAGCAATTAGATAAAGTTTTAGAAGAAGGAAAAATAGGCCCTGATTTAATAAAGAGTTTAGGAGATGGAATGAAAAGCATGGCTGATTCAGCTAAGCAAATGTCTAGTCTTAGTAATGCTGCAGTTGCAACTAATGATTATGCGAATAATGTGAAACAAGCTAGTAAATCTTTATTAGAGATGAATAAATCTTATGACAGTACAGTGAAAGCAATGTCTGAGATGTCAAATGCTTCTATTGATGCTAAGTCTTATCATTCTCAAGTACAGGCGGTAACAAAAAACTTGACTGCTTTGAATCAAGTTTATGAAATGGAATTGCAAGATTCTCAAAACCATGTTAAGGCTATGAATAAGTTTTATAAAAACTTATCTACTGCCTTAGACAGCATGACAGAGGCAAGTAAGGATACTGCACAATTTCAAACTGAAGTTAAAAACTTAACAACTAATCTTTCTCAATTGAATAAAGTATATGGCAACATGCTATCTGCTATGAAAGGTTAATTCGTTTATAAAGCATAAAAATTAGAATCTATGGCTGGAGGAAAAGAAACCCCAAGACAGAAGATGATCGGCATGATGTACCTCGTACTGACTGCCCTTTTGGCGCTTAACGTTAGTGTTACGGTACTCGACAAATTCATCGATATTAATAACTCTTTAGAGGTGTCTGTTGATGCCGCAAAAGAGCAAAACGGCAATACATTACGTAGAATTGAAAATGCGGTTGAAGAATCTGGAAGCCGTCCTGATGACGTAAAGATTTTGGATAAGGCTAAAGAAATCAGAGAGAAAACCAGTGCTATGGTGGCTGAATTGAAAACGTATAAAGAAACTTTCATTGAAATTACAGGAGGTTATTCTGAGGATGGAGAGATGGAAGGGAAAACCGATTATGATAAAGTCGGTAATTATATGATGCCTGAAAACCAAAACAATGGTATAAAGTTGCAAAAGTCATTAAATGCATATGCACAATCTGTTGATGAAATGGTAGCAGATTCTGCTGTTAGTTTTCCACCTTTAGCATTGGATGCTAATAATAATCCGCGTTTTAAAAATGACCCTAACAAAAAGGGTATGGATTGGGCTACGTTGGAATTCATGGGAGCACCAACTCCAGCTGCCATGGCAACTATAAGTGATTATCAAAATAAAGTGATGGCTTACGAAGCAAAAGCTCTTGATGTTTTGGCTAGAAGAGTAGGTGCAGGAGATCTGAAATTTGATTTAATTCAATTAGTCGCTTTACCTGAATCAAAAGTGGTAGCTGCTGGAGCAAAATATAAAGCTGATTTAATTGTGGCTGCATCTTCATCAGCAGAAGATCCGGAAATGACTTTAAATGGTAAGGAGCTAACAGTTGAAAATGGTTCTGGTAAAATTGAATTTACTGCTACTCCAGGTGCTTATGGTGAAGATGGGACAGTTAGAAAGACATTTGAAGCCACTGCTAAATTAAAAGACAGTGTTTATAGAGATGAAATAGAATATTTCGTTGCTAAACCTGTTATACAAGTTCAATCTGCTTCCCTTAGCACATTATATTTAAATTGTGGAAATAAATTGAATGTTGGCGTTCCAGCTTTAGGTACATCCTACAATCCTAATTTTTCTGTGAAGGGAGGAACCTCAATCCAAGGTAAGGAAAGAGGATTAGTTACCATTATACCAAGTGCACCAAAAGTTACTTTAGGAGTTAGTTCTAATGGAAATAAAATCGGGAATGTTGAGTTTGATGTTCAGCGAATTCCAAAACCTGAAATCAAGGTTTTTAATGGTTCTAAACCTGTTAATTTGAAGCAAGGAGAAAGTGCGAATGCTTTAAGAGTTCTTAGGGCTCAAGCGATTCCTGATGAGAATTTTAAAGCACAATTACCTGATGATGCAAGATATAAAATTAGTAGATGGACGATTACTTTAGCTAGGGGGCCTCGTGCTATTGGTCAACCAATTAAAGCAACAAGTGAAACTGTTAATTTGTCACAATTAATGGGTAATGCTAGAGCTGGAGATCGTATAGTTGTAACTATTGATCAGGTATTAAGGATGAATTTTAGAGGTAATACCGAAGAGGTAAATATTGGTGAACAAGTTATACCAATTACTCTAAATTGATGAGAATATAAAATTAAGGTTATGAAAAAGTTTGTGTTATTAATTATTGGAGCTTTACTTATGGTATTTGTAATACCTGTTAAAGCTCAAGAATCCTCGAATGATGGGTATAATCCTAACTCGGTTTATCCAATTCATGAGGATAATATTATGTTCAAAAAACGAGTTTGGAGAAGAATGGATTTGCGAGAAAAGCAAAACATACCATTTTTCTCTTCTGGTAATGAAATTACTAAGCATATAATCGAATCAGCTACTGCTGGTATAATTCCTATTTATGAAGATGATTCTTTGCAAAACAGGAAAACTAAAGAGGAATTTTTGGAAGCTTTAGAAAACCCTGCATTACAAGATTTAAATGCTGGTGGCGGTGACGATGCCTGGGGAGACGCAGGCGGTGGTGATGGCTGGGGTAACGATGACGGCTGGGGCAATTCAGGCGGAGGTGATGATGCTGAGCCAGAAGATGACGCTGCTGATGAAGTTGATACTAAATTTACTGTAAGGGATGTGTCTTTACTTGAAATTGTAGAGGATATGATTTTTGATAATCAGCGTTCTGTTTTGGTTTGGGATATTCAAGCAATCAAGCTTGTTATACCAGCTGATAATTATACATCAGGAATTGAAAAGGTAGTGGGTGTCTTTAAATACAAAGATTTAGTCGATTTATTCAGAAGCAATCCTGAGCAAATGATTTGGTTTAATCCGCAAAACAGTGCAGAACACAAAAACTTAGCGGATGCTTTCGCTTTAAGATTATTCAGCGCTAGAATTGTTAAAGTTGCGAATCCTCAAGACAACATGATTATTGATGTTTATAATGAATCAGCAAAACAAGGCATTATGGCATCACAATGGATTGAATATGAATTAATGGAAAAAGAGCACGAGTTGTGGTCTTATTAATATTTTGAAAATATTATTTTAGAAAGGAAGGCTGTTAGTCTTCCTTTTTTTGTTTAAAAGCCTTTATGATTTGTTCTGCTTTGCTTGTTCCTATTACTGGGCTTAGTTCTTCAAATGATGCTTCCTTGATCTTTTTTACCGATTTGAAATGTGTTAGCAATTGGTCGATTGTCTTTTCTCCTATACCCTCAATTCCTTCTAGTTCACTAGTAAATGAATTTTTACTTCTTATTTGCCTATGAAAAGTTATTGCAAATCGATGGGCTTCATCTCTAAGTCTTTGTAGTAGCTTAAGAGATTCACTCTTCTTACTGATGTGTACTGGATACGGGTCTTCTGGAAAATATATCTCTTCTAATCTTTTTGCTATCCCAATAATTGGAATTTTCCCATATAAATCTAATTCTCTAAGAGCTTTAACTGAGGCGCTTAATTGGCCTTTACCTCCATCTATTACTATTAAGTTTGGAAGTTCTTGCTGTTCATCAATCAGTCGTTTATATCTTCTTCCTACAATTTCTGTCATTGAGGCAAAATCATCTGGACCAATTACTGTTTTAACATGATAATGTCTGTATTCACTCTTTTTAGGTCTTCCATTTTTGAAATGAACCATTGAAGCTGTGGGATTTGTACCCTGCATATTGGAGTTGTCAAAACATTCAATTTTAATAGGAAGCTCCTTTAATCTTAAGTCATTTTGAAGTTGTTTTAGAACTCTAAGCTCTTTTATTTTACTTGATTCATTTTGATTAAGCTTTTCCTTTTTAAAGAATAAAGCATTTTTTAAACTCATCTCCACTAATTTCTTTTTATCCCCTATTTGTGGTTTGATAAAGTGAAAGGTCTCTGGTAGGTTTTCAATATCAATGTTAGTTAGAATTTCATTTGTAGTGCTTTCATATAGCTTCCTGAGATCTATTAGGGCTAATAATAACAATTCTTGGTCTGTCTCATCCAATTTTTTCTTTAATTCAATAGTTTTAGTAACATTAATGCTTCCGTTTTTTATTCGCATGTAATTAACAAAAGCATATTTGTCTTCAGAAATGATACTACAAACATCTATATCTGTTAGTCTAGGATTTACCACTAAAGATTTACTGTGGAATTTCTCAAGTAATTCAAATTTCTCTTTAAATTTTTGTGCTCTTTCAAAATCTAAATCTTCAGCAGCTTCTTGCATATTTTCTCTGAAATGATGCTTGGGTATATTCAAATTACCTTTCAGAATTTCGGCTGCTTGGTCTATATCCTTTTGATAATTTTCATGTTTTTGTAGGCCTTCGCAAGGACCTTTGCAATTGCCAATATGATATTCGAGACAGACTTTAAATTTACCTGCTTTTATGTTTTGGTCGGTCAAGTTTAATTTACAAGTTCTAATTGTATAGAGCTTTCGAATTAATTCCAAAACGTTGTTCATTGCTCTTACACTTGCATATGGCCCGAAATAAGTTCCGTTTCTAGCTATTCTTCTTCTCGTAGATATAATTCTTGGGAAAGGCTCATTTGTAATGCATAGATAGGGAAATGATTTATCATCCTTTAATAAAATATTATACTTTGGTTGAAGTTCTTTTATTAAGGAATTCTCAAGCAGTAGCGCATCAAATTCAGAATTGACAATAGCAATTTCAATCTTGTCAATTTCTCGAACCAACCTTATGGTTTTTCTATTATGATTGGCTGATTTATTAAAGTAACTAGTAACTCTGTTTTTTAAATTCTTTGCTTTTCCTACATAAATGATGACTCCGGATGAATTATGAAATTTATATACACCGGGAAACTTAGGTAACTCATTTATATCTTGTGGCTTAAAGAAAACCGCATCGTACATCTCACTGACTTTTATTGTATGCCATCAACATCAAATTTTTGTATTTGCTCAGTTGAATCAGTCACATTCCCTTGTTGCATTCTATATTCCTCACAATCTAATTCTATTGATAGATTTGATGGCTTTTTGAATGCTCCCTTAGAAACAGGTAAACTTTCATCTTCATATACCTTTTTCATGAATTTCTCCCAAATTGGCATAGCCATTCTAGCACCTTGGCCTAATCCAATATTTCTAAAGTGAATGCTTCTTTCATCACCCCCTACCCATACGCCAGCGGCTAAATCTTTTGTTACTCCAACAAACCAACCATCAGAGTAATTTTGAGTGGTTCCTGTTTTAGCACCTATTTCATTATCCTCTCTCAATTCTCTATCTAAACCCAAGGCAGTCCCTCCTGAAATTTCAGTGGATCCTTTTAACATATGTAACATTGCATAAGCTGTTTCGGAACTTAATGCTTCACCTGTTTTAGGCACAAATTGTTTTAATACCTTTCCATTCTTATCTTCAATTCTTTCAATATAGAATGGTTTTGTATAAAAGCCTTCATTAACAAAGGTGCTGTATGCCCCAATAAGTTCATAAATAGATACATCGGATGTTCCCAAACATAGTGATGGAACAGCTTGTAATGGACTTTCTACTCCTAACCTTTTAGCATAATCCACTACAGTTTGAGGACCAACTTTTTGCATCACGTAGGCAGTGCCTGAATTTAATGAACGGGCCATTGCTTGACGAAGGGTCATGGTTTCACCAGAAAATTTACCACCTGAGTTGGAAGGTGTCCATGTTGGGGGATCTCCTGGAACTTCAAAGGTTACGGGTACATCTTGAATTTCATAACAAGGAGAGTAGCCATTATCTATAGCGGCTGCATATACTAAAGGCTTGAAAGTTGATCCGGGTTGCCTTCTTCCTTGTTTAACATGATCGTATTTGAAATACTTATGATTAATGCCACCTACCCAAGCTTTAATATGGCCATTATTAGGATTCATAGCCATAAATCCAGCATGTAAAAATTGTTTGTAATATCTTATTGAATCAAAGGTGCTAAAGGTAGTGTCAATATCGCCATCCCAACTAAAAACTGTCATTGGCTTTGGCTCTTTCAATTTTTTGAAGATTTTATCTTCATCATCACCATATTGATTTTTCCAAAAGCTATAGGCTTCCGTTCTTCTTGCTTCATTTTTAAGAAAATCTTTTATTTCACGACCACTCTCATCTCTCCAAGGAGCTTTTCCTTCCCAATGTTCATCAAAAAGTTCTTGCTGATATTTCATGTGCTCTTCTACTGCTTCTTCAGCATATTTTTGCATTCTACTATCGATAGTGGTATAAATTTTTAAACCATCTTCATATAAATCATACCCATTTTCCTTTGACCAAGCTAATAAATCCCATAATATAACACCTCTAAAATAAGTAGCTAGCCCATCATTATGATTTTCCACATCATAATCCAACTCAATAGGTTTTGATGATAATGAATCGTAAGCTATGTCATCTATATAGCCATACTTTCGCATTTGATTCATAACAGTATTTCTTCTGTGGAAAGAATTTTCAGGTTCGTAAACTGGGCTATAAAGATTTGGGTTTTTGCATAGACCAACTAGCACGGCTGCTTCAGGGATAGTTAATTGGTCTGGAGTGGTATTGAAAAATGTTTGAGAAGCTGTTTTGATTCCAAATGCATTACTTCCAAATTCGAAAGTATTCAAATACATGGCAATGATCTCTTTTTTGGTATAGGATTTTTCCAATTTAACTGCCACAATCCATTCTTTCATTTTTGCTATAACTAAGCCTAATATAGGCACATCATTTAAACTTCCATTTGATAAATCGCTTCGGGTTCTGAAAAGTATTTTTGCCAACTGCTGGCTGATGGTACTTCCTCCGCCACCACTTTTATCAAACATTAAAATTGATTTAAAAAACACCCTCCCAAGTCCATATAAATCAATACCAGAATGATTTGAATATCGGATGTCTTCAGTAGCAATTAATGCATTTACCACATTTGGAGAGAGTTCATCAAAGGTGATTTGACTTCTATTGTAACGATAATATTTCCCCATTTCTTTATTGTCTGCAAAATATAATACAGATGATAAATCACTTTTTGGGTTCTCTAATGACTTTAAACCAGGTAATTCTCCATACCATCCGTTAAAATTTATACTGATGCTGTAAATAAATATTGAAAAGCCGAGTATAGCCAAAAAGAAGATTGACCATAATGCAGTTATTATTATTTTAAATTTATTTGAATTTTTCATATTCAGTTTATACTATTAATTATTGGGAAGATTCAGCAATTTAATTCTATTGAGTTATTTCATAATTTAATTTAAAGAAATCAGTATAACTGTCCACCATTTTAGCTTGATAGAAAATCTGAAAGTTATCCTTAGAAATAATAAAATTACTAAAATTTAAGCTGCTGAAATTCTTTAATGGAGACAAATCGCTATTAAACTTTTTGTAAAATGCTTCGGCTGTTTCTTTATCTTTAAATTCACTTAATAAGATCATAGAATTTTCATCATCAAAAACGAGATTTCCAGCATTTAGATCTTCTTCTGGGAAGAATTTTTCTCCGAATGACTCAATTTCTTCTGGTAGTATACCCGATAATGCTTTATTATTTTCATAGACTACTACAAAATAGTGAGCTTGTTCGAAAAACGGAATATATTTTATCTTTTCTTTTTGTTGCTGTTTTTTATCATAATCATCAATTGCTGCTAGTAAACCTTTCGCAAATTCATATAGTTCACTATTAGGGTAATCTTTTAAGAAGGATTGTAATTTGAATTTATAAGAATTTTTACCATCTGTCACTCCTGTGATAAGTGCTTCTAATAATTTTAAATTGTCCTCGTAGTCATTTTCAGGGTAGTTATCCAACCCCTTATTTATTTCATTTGTTGCAGCCTTGTAATTTCCACTTTCGTAAAGCCTATACGCATTTTCATATATAACTTTAACCTTAGCACTTGCCATGTTACTCTCTTCGCGATAATTTGGGTTTTCCACTAATTTCGCAAATATGCTATTGGGGAATTTCGCTAATAACTCCGATGAATAGGTTTCCGCAATTGCTTCATCTTTGTCTTTATAATATATGTAGAGTAGATAGAGAAGTTCCGCTTTGTATTCAGTATCAGGGTATTTTGAAAGCAAAGTTTCATAAGTATTTACAGCTTCCTTTTTTTCTTGCAAATCAAAATTATAGATGTTTCCTAATTTGTAGTAAGCCACTTCCATTTCCTCTTTAAGATTCAATTGCTTTTCAGCTTCAAACGGTATAGAGGAAAAAAACTGATCTCTTTCCTGAGTTAATAATTCCTCTTCACTCATTTGACTTTTCTCTTCCTGTTCAGCAACTATTTCCTTATTAGGTTCATCACTTTCTTCCGAATCAAAAATTTGTCCACTTTCAGTCCTCCAATTATCTTGCAAAGATCGATCTCCCCATGTTCTTTTAAATGTATTTCTTCCCTGCCCTACTGTTGAAGCATCATAAAAATAGAAACCACCACCTGGCGCTGTATTGGTCTGTAAGTTGGGCTCATCACCAAATGAACTGACAGTAGCATTAGTATTAGCAGATTTTATTCTCTTCGCTCTTTTTTCTCTTTCTGCTTCTTCCTTTTCTTTTTGAAGCCTTTCATCCCTGAGCGTTAAAAACATTTCATTTAATGAGGTACTATCCATTTTAGCCAATGATAATAGGCTGTCATTTTCATTTATTGTGTTAATTTGTTTTATAAAGTCTGATAATACAGACTGTCTTGTCTCTACTTGAGGATAAATTTCTTCATCTTTTGGCATAATTTGATATGCACTATCATAATAGGCTTGAGCTAAAGTATATTCTTTTAACTCATCAAAATATAACAATCCTAATTTGTGATAAGAGAAGGATTTTTGTCTTTCATTATCCACACTTTCTTTAACAGATGATTTATAATAAGGAATGGCTTCTTTTATATTCCCTTGCTTTAATTCGAATTCAGCCATTTCATAATAAATTTTATCTCTGAATTCTATATTTTTCCCATCCTTTAAAAGCTGCTCAAAGTATTTTCTGATTTTTTTAACATCTTCACCTTTTGACAGCTCTGTAACTTGAGCCATATTTAAACGGGCATAAAAAGACAATTCATAAGGAGGCCTGTTATTTAAAACTTCCTTATAATTTTCGTACGCAAATGCATCTAACTTCGATTTTTGAAAAAGTTGACCTAATATAAAATGGTGTTTTGCCTTTTCAGGTCCACCTCGCATCAACTCTGTTGCCGCACTTAAATATTTAATTAGGTTGTTAGGGTTATTAGCAACTTGATTATAATATGCAGCTTGTTGATAAAATTTCCTTTTAGTAGATTTTGATAATTTTTGTCTGTTAAGAAAATCAATAACCGCTAATGCATTATTTAATTCACCATATTCTGTAAATGTTCTTATAAGATATGTTAATGCAACATAACGTGTTTGCTCATCTTTACTATTTACATTTACATACTTAAAAGTTTCAATAGATTCTTCGTATTCTTGATTTAACATTCGAGCAATTCCTACTAAAATGTAGCTATCATCAACCCACTTACTTACTTTATGCCGTTGAATGGCAATGGAAGCTTTTTTAATGACATCTTCAATTTTTTCTTTATTGGCATTAACTATTGTAGTGTCAATAGGAGCTTTTACTTTTAAAACCCTGTTGAAATTATTCTGATGTGCTTCCTCAATTTCTAGTAATACCTCTTGCAATTTTTCGTTAGCAATAAAATAAGCATTGTATTTGGCTGTAATATTGTGATAGCTATAGCCTATTAAACCTGAGTTTTCAGGTGAACAAGCCGCTAAAGGCAATATAAAGCCTATTATTAGGATTCTATATAGTATTTTCCTCTTATTCATTATTCTTTGAAACGACCAATTTAATCGATTCATATAAGAAAAGTATTGAGAGTTGATGATATTATGTATTTTTGTGTCAAACAATAATTTACAAAGTTGCGAATTAGAAAAACAATGTCCAATTGGCTTACCACTCGTTATCAAATGGTGGTAAGAAACGAAGAAAACCTAGCTGAAGTATCTACTTTTAACTTCACTTATGCAAAAGTAGTAGTTATTAGCTTATTAACATTTGTTTTGATATTTATTGGTGCATTATATTTATCACAATCCTTATTGGCTCAGTGGTTTGATCCTAGGCACACTACCATGGAGTATAATCAAAAGTTATTGACACTTACAATGGAGATGGATTCTCTGAAATCGAGATTAAGAGCTCAAGACCGCTTTATTGGGAATGTGCAAACTATTTTGAAAGGGGATGTTCCTGATGGACAAACCTATCGAGAGCCGGATCAAGTTGAAACAGATGATTTAAATCAGGATATGAACCCGCAAAGTATGAATGCTGGGGACTCCATTATTAGGCAAGAATTTGAGGAACAAGATTTTAGCTTAACTAGTTATTCAAGCAATAATTATTCGGAAGAATTAAAGGATATTTTCTTTTTTCCTCCTTTACAAGGAATTGTAAGCTCGCCTTACAATATGAATATAGATCATTATGGGATCGATATTGTTGCAAAAACTAATGAACCTGTAAAATCTATAGCTGACGGAACCGTTATATTATCATCATGGACTCAAGACGGAGGATATGTAATTGCAATACAGCACAGGGCTAATTTAATATCTGTAGTGAGACATAATTCTGCAATATTAAAAAAAGTTGGTAATTTTGTGAATGCAGGTGAGGTAATCTCCATAATTGGTAATTCTGGGGAACTAACTTCAGGACCACATGTTCATTTAGAGATATGGTATAATGGTAATCCGGTGGATCCGGAAGAATTTATTACTTTTTAATTATATAGAGAAAGGAAACGGAAATGTTTAACAACAAGCAAGAAAAAATACAAATGGCACAAGATATCACAAGTTCCAGTAATACTATTGGAAAAGGAACTACTATTAACGGAGATTTAGAAACCTTTGGTAATATTAGGATAGACGGAAAGGTAATTGGAAACATTAAAACTAAATCTAAATTAGTTTTAGGGAATACTTCTCATATTGAAGGTAATGTGTTATCACAAAATGCTGAAATTGAAGGAGAAGTTAAAGGAGTTGTTGAAATTACAGAATTATTGATATTGAAACCATCGGCAGTAGTACATGGTGACATTATAACCAATAAACTTATTGTAGAATCAGGAGCTACTTTTAATGGCGAATGTAAAATGGGTGTTTCTAATAAAACTATCAAAATAGGTGAGGAAACCGCTAACGGACAATCAAATCCAAAAATTGAAAAAGCAAAAGCCGTATAATAGTTATTTAAAATATTCAGGTCTTGCCATTCAAATGGCAGGAACCATATATTTGGGTAATTTATTAGGTAAATATATTGATAAAGTTGCCGAAAGCGGTTCGGATATCTTCACTAAGATCATCACCCTTTTGGCAGTTTTCCTTTCTATGTTTGTCATTATTAGGCAAGTGATAAAATCCCAAGAATAAATTTTAATGATCAAAAGACTTATTTTTTTTACAATTGCTATAGTGATAGTGGCAACTTCTGTTCTTTTTATTCAAAAATGGTATTTATCATCTCAAGGAGAAATTCTATCATATTCTCTTACTGCAATTTATATCTTTCACTTTATTGCGTATTTGATAATTGTTGTAGCTGTAGAGCTCTTAAGTAAGAAATTACCCAATCAGGTTGGTTTCTTTTATTTAGCAAGTGTATTCATCAAAATCGGCTTTTTTGTATTGATTTTTAAGGATGCTATTTTTGCTGAAACTCCGATGAATTTTTTGGAAAGAATCTCTATTATCATACCATTTTTTATGTTCCTAATCTTCGAAGCGATCTATAGCGGAAAGTTGATGAATGCGCAGTAATTATATAGGTTAATTAGAAGGTAAAAAACTTAATAAAAAAATTATCTTTATTAATAAAATGTTTACCTTTGCCCCCAAATTAAGGCTATCGAAAGAAGTAGAATGATCAATCCAACTATAATGAGAAACACATTGTTGTTCGCACTTTTAATATCGCTAATTAACGTTAATACGTTATTTGCGGTTGCAGGAGGTTCAGAAGAAGGTGGGCAAGTCGACACCAAAGAAGAGATAAACGAATATATTCAGCATCACTTACAAGATTCACATGACTTCGTTTTTTGGACTAACGGTAAAACTGGAGCTCATTATGGATTCCCTTTACCCGTTATTTTATGGTCTGATGGATTGCATGTTTTTTCATCTTCAAGATTTGACCATGGCCATGATGTAGCGGAATCAAACGGAAAACATTTCGCACTTTATCACAGCAAAGTTTATGAAACTAATGCTGATGGTGATATCGAATTAGATGAAGCAGGTCATCCTACTAATCCTAAGCCATTAGATCTTTCAATCACTAAAAATGTGGTAGGGATGTTATTAGCGTCTTTATTATTGTTTTTAGGATTTAATTCATTAGCTAGAAGTTATAAAACAAGATCTATTCCTAAAGGAATTGGTAGAATATTAGAGCCATTAGTAATATATGTTAGAGATGAGATTGCTCGTCCTAATATTGGTCCTAAATATGAGAAATACATGTTCTATCTTTTAACTGTATTTTTTTATATCTGGATTTTAAATATGTTGGGTTTAACTCCACTTGGGTTTAACGTTACAGGTAATATCGCTATCACTGTTGGTTTAGCTTTAATTACTTTCTTAGTAGTGCAGTTTAGTGGAAATAAAAATTATTGGAAACACATTTTTTGGATGCCAGGTGTTCCAATTCCAATGAAAATAATCTTAATGCCAATTGAGGTATTAGGTATGTTCACAAAGCCTTTTGCTTTATTGATTCGTTTGTTTGCTAACATTACTGCTGGTCACTTCGTAGTTATGAGCTTAATTGCTTTAATGATTACTATGAAATCAGCTTTTGGTTTGGTAGCCTCAACGGGTATGGCATTTGCATTAGCGTTTTTTATTACAATAATTGAATTACTAGTTGCTTTCTTGCAAGCTTATATCTTTACAATGCTTTCTGCATTGTTTATCGGTATGGCAGTGGAAGAAGAGCATCATTAATAAATAAGTATTTTTGTTTAATTTAATATAAATCAAATCTCATGTACAATTTAATTGGAGCAGGATTAATCGTAATCGGTGGTGGAATTGGCTTAGGTCAAATTGGTGGAAAAGCAATGGAAGGTATTGCTAGACAGCCAGAAGCATCAGGTAAAATTCAAACCGCTATGATTATCATCGGTGCATTATTGGAAGGTTTAGCATTTGGTGCTTTAATCTTAGGTCAATAATCTATACCGAAGGAAAAAACAAATGTTGTTTGCAGCGCTAGGCTGTAAACAGCATTTTTTAAAAACATTTAATTAAACACAAGAATGGAACAATTAGTAAATGATTTTTCTCCAGGGTTGTTTTTCATGCAACTCTTCATTTTTGCTATTCTTTTATTGCTTTTATCAAAGTTTGCTTGGAAGCCAATTTTGAACTCATTGAAAGCAAGAGAAGGCAGTATTGCAGATGCATTGCAATCAGCTGAAAATGCTAAAGAGGAAATGGCAAAATTGCAGGCTGACAATCAAAAATTATTGCAAGAAGCAAGATTAGAGAGAGATAAGCTGCTAAAAGAAGCAACTGACATTGCTAATAAAATTAAAGAAGAAGCTAAATCTGATGCTGCTAAACAAGCAGATAGAATGATTTCTGATGCTAAAAATGCAATTGAAGTAGAGAAGAATGCAGCCTTGAAAGAGGTGACTACTAAAGTTGCTGAGCTTTCATTGGAAATTGCAGAAAAGCTTATTCGTAAAAACCTATCTGATGATAAAGCACAAAAAGCTTTAGCGGAAGATTTTATGAAAGATTTAAAACTCAATTAATCTGATCAAATGTCAGAATATAGAATTGCATCCCGATATTCCAAATCCTTAATTGATCTTGCGGTTGAAAAAAATCAGCTAGAAGACATCAAAGCGGATATGGAACTTTTTTCTAAAGTCTGTAATGAAAATAGAGACTTTGTACTTATGCTGAATAATCCGATTTTGGAGAGCTTGAGAAAAGCAGCCATAATCAAGAAAGTATTCAAAGGCAAAGTGCAAGAAATGACTTCTTTGTTTTTTGATATAGTATCAAGAAAGCATAGAGAGTCTGTTTTGCCAGAAATGGCAAAAGTTTTCAAGCAGCTTTATAATGAACACAAAGGGATAATTGCTGCTGAAGTAACAACTACATTTAAATTGGATGATAGTTTACGTTCAGAAGTGATCAAAATTGTAAAAGAGATTTCCAATAAGGAAGTTGAATTAAACGAAAAAGTTGATGAGGCTTTGATTGGTGGCTTTTTAATCCGAGTGGGTGATAAGCAAATCGATGAAACTATTCAAAGCAAATTAAATGATTTAAGACGGGAATTAACCCAGAATCAATATATCAAGCAGATTTAAAAAATTAATTAACCTATAATAACAGAATAATGGCAGAGGTTAGACCAGACGAGGTTTCAGCAATATTAAGAGAACAACTTTCTGGCTTCAAAACAGAAGCAGAATTAGAAGAAGTTGGTACCGTCCTTCAAGTTGGTGATGGTGTGGCACGTATTTACGGCTTAACACAAGCCCAATCAGGTGAGTTGTTAGAATTTGAAAACGGCTTACAAGCATTGGTATTAAACTTGGAAGAGGATAACGTTGGAGCTGTATTGTTCGGTAGTTCCCAAGGAATTAAAGAAGGGGATGCTGTAAAAAGAACAGGAAAAATTGCTTCCATTAAAGTGGGTGATGGTATCGCAGGTAGAGTTGTAGATACACTAGGTCAACCAATTGATGGAAAAGGCCCTATCGAAGGAGAGCTTTTCGATATGCCTTTGGAGCGTAAAGCACCAGGTGTAATTTTCCGTGAGCCTGTAAGTGAGCCTTTACAAACAGGTATTAAATCTATTGATGCGATGATTCCTGTTGGTAGGGGTCAGCGTGAGTTGATTATTGGTGACCGTCAGACAGGTAAAACTGCTGTGGCGATTGATGCCATCATCAACCAAAAAGAATTTTATGATGCTGGTAACCCAGTTTATTGTATATATGTAGCTATCGGACAGAAAGCTTCTACAGTGGCACAAATTGTGGCTGAGTTAGAAAAAGCTGGGGCAATGGCTTATACTACTATTGTTTCTGCTTCTGCAGCTGATCCAGCTCCTTTACAGTTCTTTGCTCCTTTCGCAGGTGCAGCTATCGGTGAGTATTTCAGAGATACAGGCCGTCCAGGATTGGTTGTTTATGATGATTTATCAAAACAAGCGGTTGCTTATCGTGAGGTTTCTTTGTTATTAAGAAGACCTCCAGGACGTGAAGCTTATCCTGGTGATGTATTCTACTTACACTCTCGTTTATTAGAGAGAGCAGCAAAAGTGATCAATGATGATACTATTGCTCAAGATATGAATGACTTACCTCCTTCATTGAAAGGTAAAGTAAAAGGTGGTGGTTCATTAACAGCACTTCCAATTATTGAAACTCAAGCAGGTGACGTTTCAGCTTATATCCCAACCAACGTAATTTCAATTACGGATGGTCAGATATTCTTGGAAACTAACTTGTTTAACTCTGGTATCAGACCAGCAATTAACGTAGGTATTTCTGTATCTCGTGTGGGTGGTAATGCTCAGATTAAATCAATGAAGAAAGTATCGGGTACCTTGAAATTGGATCAAGCACAGTTCCGTGAATTAGAGGCTTTCTCTAAATTTGGTTCTGATTTAGATCCTGCTACTAAAAAGATTATCGAAAGAGGTAAGCGTAATCAGGAAATCTTGAAGCAAGGGCAATACTCTCCAGTTTCTGTTGAGCAGCAAGTGTCTATCATTATTGCTTCAACTAAAGGGTTCTTGGATAAAGTTCCAGTTGATAAGGTTCGTGCTTTTGAGAAAGAATTTTCAATGATGATGGAGAATCAAGAAAGAGAAACTCTTGATGCATTCAAAGCAGGTAAAATTAATGATGACTTAATCGCAGTAGTGAAGAAAGTAGCTGACGATTTATCATCTAAATACTAATATTTAGAGGAGCTTTTTAGAAGCTCCTTTCTACATTTTAAGATTAACATTTTCCCTTTTTAATTAAAGGTCTAAATAGATATAAGGCTGTATGGCAAATCTGAAGGAAGTAAAAAATAGGATTAGTTCAGTTGTTTCAACACAACAAATTACCAAGGCCATGAAAATGGTGGCGGCTGCGAAGTTGAAGCGTGCTCAGGACAGAATCACCATGATGCGTCCTTATTCCCAAAAATTATCCACTATTTTACAAAACGTAAGTGGTGGTGGTGAGGAAATGAACAATCCTTACGCAAAAGAAAGGCCAGTTGAAAATATTTTATTGATTTTGGTTACTTCTGATAAAGGACTTTGTGGTGCTTTTAATAGTATGGTGACTCGTAAAGTTACCAGCTTAATAGCAGGTGAATATCAGTCAATTGCCGAAAAAGGTAATTTGCATTTTATGACGATTGGAAAGAAGTCTTCAGATTACTTAAAAAGGAATAAGCTTCCTTTTAATGCTGATTACATGGATTTATTCAATAGATTAAATTTCGAAGATGTAAGTGAAGCAGCTCAGTTTGTAATGGATGAGTTTGAGAAAGGCACTTATGATAAAGTAGAAATCATTTATAATGAGTTCAAAAATGCAGCCACTCAAGTTTTAAATCAAGAGCAATTCTTACCAATTGCTAAAGCAGATGATGCTGAAGGAGCTAATACTGATCATGGTTATTCTTTTGAGCCATCTAGAGATTATATTGAGAAGGAATTAATACCTACTTCATTGAAAACGCAATTATTTAAAGCACTTTTAGATTCCAATGCTTCAGAGCATGGAGCTAGAATGACGGCTATGGATAAAGCGACTGAAAATGCTGGTGATCTATTGAAAGAATTGAGATTGACTTACAATAGAACTCGTCAAGCAGCCATTACGACAGAAATATTAGAAATTACAGCCGGAGCAGAAGCTTTAGCAGCTGAGTAATACATAATATACTTTATAAATTAGAAAGCCGAAAAATTAGTTTTTCGGCTTTTTTATTGATTTTAAATTAGTTTTTATGATTCTATAAGTATAACCTAGTGCTTATAAGTATATATTTAATGCTTCCAATTCACTTCTTGGCTATCTCTAACAGCACGCATAATATCTCGCTGACTTATTTGACCAATAAGCTTTCCTTCTTTTAAAACAGGAAATCTTCTAAACCTCATTCTTAAAAACATATTAGCAGCTTCAAAAATATTCGTTTCAGGTTCAATGTGAATTATATTTGTAGCCATATAATCTTTTACTAAGCCAGGAAGCTTAGGGGAGTTATTATATTTTCCTTTGACTATTTCCTTCAGGCAATCGCCTTCAGAGATTACACCTATTAAATTACTATCTTCATCTACCACAGGGCCACCTGAAATTTTCTTTTTCATCAAAATATCCATGGCTTCATAAATAGTTTGGTGCTCATTAAAAGTAATGAGATTTGTAGCCATATAGTCTTTTACTGATACACTGTTAGGCTCTTCTTGCTTGGGTTCTTTTTTGATGAATGCCCCTTGATAGCTTTTTACCATGATTGAAAAATAGTTTAGTGTTGTATAATATACACTTTTATTAATTCAAATCAAATTTAATTAACTACAAATCAGTAATTTGCTTAGTTGCTTAAGGTAATAAGCCTATCTTTAAACTCAACAGATTTGAATCCAAAAGTATCTTTAATCCAATCAAAAGTTGTTTTTTGATATAAGAAGACATGGGTAGGATCATTTTTGTAATACCAATCCTGAAAATCTATCTCTTCTCTGTAAAGATCAGTCATGATATAGAGTATTCCATTTGGTTTTAATAATGATTTTAATTTTTCAAACTCTAATTTGGGTTTATGAAAATGCTCAACCACCTCGCAACAGGCAATATAGTCATAGGTTTCAGTTAGAATCTCTGGTCTATTATCAAAGTAAGGATCATAAGTTTCGAGGCTATATCCTTGCTCTTTTAAAACTACAGTAATCACAGGACCTGTTCCTGATCCAAAATCTAATCCTTGATGGTTTTTATTAAAATCCTTAAGAATACCATTTGTTATTGGTTTAACAAACTTTCTGTATCTTGGATCATTTACATCGTTGTTATGGGTGGAATAACGGTCAATTTCAATACTATCATCTGGTAAAAATTGCTCAGACATGAATATTCCAAAGCAGTTTGGACACTTTAAATAGTACCTTTCTTCATTGATGTGAACTATAGGACTTAATGTGTTGCATAAGCTGCAATTTTCTTTTTCATGCATCATATTTTAGTCATTCCTTTTTAAAAATTGCACTATTCTTTACATCAGCTCTTCCTTATTGTTGCAGAAGTATCTGTTTTTAATTTGGATGTAAGGTTAATTTATTCTAAACCCTATAAATATAATTAGAATTTAAGTTTTACTAATTATTTAAAATAATCTATGTAATTCTTTTTTTTGATACATATGTCTATGTTTGAATCAACTAAATAATTATTTTTATGACTGGATTTTCAACTTTTAATGTAAATCCAAAAATTACCGCTGATGCGACAGGAACCTACACTGATGATGGATGCGGAATCAAGACTTCTGATGGAGAACCATGTAATTGTACAAATAAGATTGTAATCCTAAGAAGTGATTGTTAACCAGTTTTTTATAGGAAGCTATAATTGTATAGTTTTCTTTTTTTATATTTTTAATAATTATTTCTTTCATATGAAATCATCTTTTCTAATATTTTTAATAATTATATTTTTCATTTTTGGTTGTGAAAAGCAATCATCTGAAAATGAAAAAGCTAAAAACATAGACCAACGGAGCCTAATATTTAATTCCTCCGTATCCTCATATACAGTGGATTCATTTAAGATTGAGCTTGGATCAACCACTCCTATAAAGTCTCCAAATATCCAGTACCTGGAAGAAATGAATCAATTGGCCATGATGAATGCTTCCATGAATGAGATAAATATCTATGATTTGGAGACTTCTCAATTAAGTAACAAAATTAAGTTAGAAGAAGATGGCCCCAATGGTGTAGGAAAAGTTAGAATGTTTAAATTTTATGAAGATAAACTTTATGTATTGAATTCTAATTAATTCAAATTTTATGAATTAGATCTCTCCGGAAATGTAATTAAAAAATATGATTTGAATCGAGATAATGCACCTAAACCAAAAGCAACAACCTGGCAACCTATCATCATTGATTGGCCTTTTGCTTATATGGCCAGCACTCCTTACAGAGATTATAATTCCAAATCATTTTATGAGGCAAATGACTTAATGACTAGATTAAATCTTGAGACAGAAGAAATTGCTTATTCAGTTAGTTATCCTGAGGCTATAAAAGGGAAACTTTGGGGACCGAATTTATCCGACAAATTTTATACTTATAACTCAAATCAAAAGAAATTTGTAATTAGTTGGCCACCCATTGCAGATTTATCTGTTGGTGATTTTAATGATATGGAACTTGTTTCTGCCCCCAGTAAATTTAATATTAAGCCAGAACCAGTAGATGAAGTACCAAGAGATTTTCACAAAAGCCATGCAATATTTACTACTAATCCACAATATGGCAGGATTTATTATAATAAATATAAAAACGAATATTACCGAATTGTAGAACAAAGAGTCCCAGAAAAATATATAGATAGTCAAGATTATGATAAGAAGAACTTAAAACCATTTTCCTTAATGGTTTTAGACTCAGATTTTAATGTAAAAAGCGAGATCGAATTTCCACATTTGAAATATTATCATTTTATGGTATTCATAACAAAAGAAGGTTTGTATATGGCAAAAATTCCTGAAAATGAAGATGAGTTAGTTTTTGATTGTTTCCAATTTGATGATAATGAGAAAGTTTGATTTAATTCCTTTTTACAAATTGCACCACTCTTTCCATTAGTTCTTCCTTATCGTTCCAGAAGTTTCGGCTTTTGATTTGAATGTAGGGCCAATTCATTTTGGATAATAGAAAAGGGGTATAAGCAAATATATCCTTCACCGATGGATTGTCATAAAACAGATTATCGTCAGAAAGCAATAAGCCTTTGTATTGATCACTGTCTTTAAAGCTTAAATCAGCAAAAGGCAATTCTTCCTCTGCTTTAATGCTTTTTACAGATTCTTCTAGCTCTTCCCTTACTTTGGTTTTTAGGAACCAGCTGCTTTGAAATTTATCAGATGGTTTTGGTTTCGGCTTGAAATTTCCTTTTGAAACATCCAATGCATATTGTAAATAAGCTTTCAATAATTTAGGGCCATTATTTTTAGCATCTTCTACTTTTAATTGATCAGGATAAAGGCTGCTTATGATTACTACCTTCTCACGAGCTCTAGTGATGGCTACATTCAATCTATTTTCTCCTTTTGGGGCATTGATACTCCCAAATTGCATTTTAAGTCTGCCAGACTTATCGGGAGCATATCCTGTGCTGAAAATAATAACATCCTTTTCGTCACCTTGAACATTCTCTATATTTTTAACGAAAAATTTATCAGGCAAAGTGATGTTTCCAAGGGCAATTTGATCTTCCAAAATATCCCAAATCAACCCCTGTTGAGGAGCATTGAAAGTCACTACACCTATTTCTTTTTCTGGCTCATTATGCAGATATTCTTTAATTAAATCTACCACATTGAGCGCTTCAATTTCATTAGAGTTTTGCTCCCAAATTCCATCCACTTTTATATAATCAATGCCAGGGTCTGCATTATTGATGTAATTAAAATCAGGTAATAATCTCAATCTATCTTTATAGAAATGATGATTGGAAAATTCTATCAAGTCTAATGATTTACTTCTATAATGGCCGGCCAACTGAAGGTTCATTACATATTTGTTGGCTAAATCGAGTAAGGAATCAATTTCTAAATCAGGATGATCCACTTCCTCTTCCTCCCACCTCACTTTGTAGAGATCATTTGGACTTAGTTGCTTATCATCACCAGCTACCACAACTTGCCTGCCTCTGTACATGGCAGGAATTCCTTTTTCTACAAAACATTGAGAAGCTTCATCAAAAATGACTAAATCGAATATTTCTTCCATAGGGAAAATAGCAGAAACAGATTCAGGACTTGCCATCCAGCAAGGAATAAGATCAAAAAGTTCATCTTGAAATTCTTGAATCACCTTTCTTATAGGCCAAATCTGACGCTTTTTGGTCACCTGATGACTTAAATCTCGATAAGAAATCCTGTTGTTAAGGCGATTATATTCAACATTTTCAAAAGTTCGTTCCCGCACTTTTAAATTGAGGATTTCAGAACTTAATTCTAGCTTCTTTTCAATCGAATATTGTAATTCGTTAGTTTGTTTATCAAATTTCCGAGTAGAGACCTCTCTCAATATCGGATGTTTAGTTTCAATATGATTAATCCATTCTAAATAGATGCTGTTGAGAAAAATAGGTTTAATATTGGTATGGTCAATGGTAGTGTCACTCTCATTGAGAAGTTTTACCACCTCTTTTTCATGGTTTTCTAAGCTATCGTAAAACTGATCAAAATGAACAAGCTCATCAAAATATCTTTGAAAGGTTTTAATGTAGCTTTCAGGCAATCTCTCTTGCTCTAATTGGTCAATTTGAGTTCTGGTCAGGTATTTTTTCCATTTATTTTTCTCTTCAATAGTATCCTCTGCAAGTTGAATAATAGCCTTTATTTTAGATAAGAATTCTGCAAGAGTTTTACCCTCAATTAAAGAGAATGCCTTAAAATTTGTGAAAGAGCTAATAATTTCCTTTGCATTAATTGCACGTTCTTGCTCTTGAAACCAATGATTTAACTCAATTTGATTTTTTGTTTTAGGAATATCTTTTAGCCAAGTCTGTTTTTTGAGCTTGGTCATATTGTGCTCAAAATTTAGACGGTTATCTAATCGTTTTTCTAATTCTTTTACGCCTGTGCCATTCACAGTCAAATTATTGGCTACTAACACCTTTTTCAAAAAGTATTTCTCTTTTGAAAAAAGCAGCCAATGAATCCATTTGGTGGGTCTTTTTCGAGATTGTCTTCTTAAATGAATTACCTTTTGAAGTGTACCTAAGTCTTTAGAGGGCAAACTATTTTCAATTCCCCCATCTTTAAAACAATCGTTTATTACTCTTTGGACATTACTCAACCATAATGCATTTGTATTGTCGCCAGAATAGTTAAACATATACAACAAATACTGATAGGAGTCAGTATTTAATAATTCTTCCAATGAGAATAATTTATTTCGATGTTCCACAACATCTTCAAATTCTTTCAATGACATAGGAGAGCCTACTAATTTCTTAGAGTTTACAGCAGTTTCCTGAAAGTAGGAAGGTATTTTCTCCAGTAGTTTTATGATTTCCGTTTTGTCATTCAGTCCAAAATCTTTGAAGTTCACTCTATCTTGCCAAATGAAATCATCTTTACTGAAATCATCCACATAAGTTTGAAAATGGACTAATTTATTGGCGAATTCCTCAATCTCTTTTTTATGGAAATGTCGGTGTATTTGTTTTAAATTGATTTTTATTTGATTGAAATCACAATTCAGATACAGTTCCTTAGCGGAAATTCCACATTCTGATTCATCAAATAACGCTAATCTATAATCTTCTTTTTCTTCTACTATCTGATCTATAATTCTACTCGATTTAAGAAATTCTCTTTGAATTTGAACAGAATCTAATCCGTTGTTTTTAGCTTCATATTCTTCCAGTCTTTCAATCTGACTTTCAATTTGCTCAAAAATTGCTTTTCGGTCATTTTTGAAATCATGCACTAGCCCTATGAAGGGTTGAATGTCAATAGATTTCATTCTGTCATAAATAACATCCAATGCAGCTCTTTTTTGACAAACCACCAAAACCTTCTTTCCCCTGGCAATAAAATCAGTCACCAAATTGCTGATAAGCTGGGATTTTCCAGTTCCAGGAGGTCCTTGAACCACTAATGAATTTCCTTTTTTTACGGCCTTTAGAGCATTTTCTTGATAGGCATCCATTGGGAATACCGTGAAGGTTTCTTCCTCCTTTACACTCTCAATAAAGCGATATCGCTGTTTGTAATCTGTTGGGTCTTCTGTTTGTTTATCAGGATTTCTGCTCAAAAAGAATTCCTCTATATCTTGTACTTCTTGGTCTTTTTCAAGTAAGTAAGAATAGTCAGGAACTAAGTATGAACCACTTTGCGGGAAAATTCCAAGAACAGCTTCAGGGTAGAGTTTTAATTCACCTTCTTTTTCATTTTCCTCAAAATCTGGTTTCTTGAAATTTTTAAATGAACGTAGAACATCCATGAAATTATCCTGATTGAAATTTATATCAATCGGACTTTCTTTAAAAATTTGATAAAGATCAGTTCTAAATACCCGGCTATCCGGATCATAAATTTCAAATACTTTTTCAATTAATTCATCGCTGATTTTTATTCCGTGGTAATGTGCATAAGCAAGAAGAAAAGATTTATTGAAGGTGATGTTTACATCTTCTCTTAACTCCATCACCCATTGATCATTCACTTCTTTTATTTCAATAGGGAAAAATATAAGTGGGCAGCGAACTGAAGTTCCGCCTTGAAATTTACCTCTTACGAATGGCCATCCAACATATAAATCTTTTGCGCCTCTTTCGTCATAAATGAATTTTTCTATCCTTTTTAATTTTTTCAATTTCTGGCTCATGATGTTGTTTTGCTCGAGCCGAGGATCAGAAATGGCAGCTAATGGGATATGCTTTTTTCTAGCTATTAAATCTTCTATAAGCGAAAATGAACTCTTGTTGAGTAAGAAATCAAAATCATGCAAATCTAAGGTTTGATCTGAAATCAAACGAAGAAGCATTAATGATCGATTACTTCCTGAAAGATTAGTGAGCCGTTTTAAATAGTGCCTTAGTATATCGTGCATGAAAAAATAATTAGCAAGAAATCAATTTAAGAAATTATTATCTTAATTATAAATCTTTAAATATTGCTTAATCAAATGAGATATAGGGATTAACTTTTTTGACCCAGCTGCTATCTAAAATTTTAATAGCTAAAAGGTCTTTTATTGAGTTAAATTCCCCATGTTGTTTTCTGTAATTGATTATTAAGTTTGCTTCTTTGTAGGAAATATACGGATGTTGTACTAAACTGTCCACATTAAGTTGATTAACTTTTAATTGTTTTAATTTTAATTCATCTTCAACAAAAACATATTTTTCTAAGGAATCTATATTCTCTTGCTTTAAACCATAAACTTCTTTAAGCTGATAAAGTGAATGAAAACCTCCTAAATATGCTCTATATTTAATAATCCTACTAGAATACGCTGGCCCAATTCCGTATATTTTTTGTAATTGTAAACTATCGGCTTTATTGAGATCAAAGCGAGTCAATTTTTCATTTTTAAATGTTGTGTGCGTAGTTTTCTTCTTCTTAATTTGGTAAGTGTTGCTACTTTCCTTTGCTAAATCAACATCAGGCTCTTTCTGTAATTTTGTTACTCTGATATAAGGATGGATTTCATGGTAGAAAGCACTGTCCATACCATAAATTTTGAGTAATTCTTTTTTAGATTCAAAAGGCTTTACTTTTTCTCTGTATTTCACGATTCTTTCAGCAAGAAATTCCGGAAAGCCTGATTGAATCAATTGCTTAGAATTGGATTTATTAAGGTCAAAGGTCTGATAACTCCTTTCTTCAGCTATTTCTCTTTCGATTTCAACTTTATCTTTTAACTCTAAAAGTAAAGAATTAAGATATGCCTTATCATTTTGAGATTGTAATGGTTTTTTGTAAAAGGAGTATATTTTTTTAGAAAAAAAGGGCATTGAAAGTATGGCGACCATCAAAATTAAGAGGACAATAAAACCATTGGTTTCAGTTCTTGAAAAGCCGAAAAAATTACGAAGCCAAATTCTTATTTTTTGCTTCATTGCTTAAGTAAGGTTTTAGTTCAGTACTAAAGTAAGGAAGCAAATTTAATTCTACAATTTTTATTGAGGGTCTAATTTTATTTCTTCAAAAACATCCCAAGATTTTCCATTATGCTTAAATACAGTAATAGAATCAGCTAAGAAATTTTCTTTAAAAGTTCTGTTTTTCACATCATCCCAAATTTTATGAAAAGTAGGTTTTTTCAAATCACGAAAGGCAACAGTTATGTGAGGAGTAAAGCCATTATTTTTGTGAGTGCCGTTAAAGACCTGAAATCTTTTCATAAAGCGCTCGACAGATTTTTGCAATAAATCTAGTTCCTCATTTTCATCTACTTTAATAAATATCACACGTGGCTCAAATTTTCCAAAATCATTTAATTTCAGTTCAATTGGCTTCTGTTTTATTAAAATCTTTTTTAATTCATGAATAAAATCCTTTTCGCTATTTACTGATAAATTAAAAGGCATTTGTAGTGTAATATGTGCTTTTGAACGAAATGCTCCTTCAATTCCATGTTTTTGACGAAACTCCTCTTTTATTCTTTGAATCTTCTTCTCAAGCGGATGAGGAGGGCCAATTCCAATAAAAAACATAGATTTTTCCATATATTTTAACTACTACAATTTATTAAAATCCTTCAATTTTCAATAGATTTGACACAAAATTAGTAAATATGAAAAAAATCATTCGTAAATCAATCCTTCTTTTTGGCATATTAATAAGTGTGCTTATTGGAGGCTGCTATTCGGAACTCGGAAATTTGGAGTTTGGAGATTTGCAGTGGAGCCCAGAATTAGGGGTGCCATTAGTTGATTCTAAATTTACGCTTGTAGATATTTTAGAAGCTAATGCTAATGACATTGAGGTTACTACTAACACTGATGATGTTATAGTTATTTCAATCTCAGATGATAGCTTATTTAGCCAATTTGCTACTGAGTATTTTTCCTTAAGTGACCAAACCCTGAATGTGCCTCCAATATTGTTGACTCAAGAAGAAATAAATGAGTTCAATGCTAGTGGTCAGGTAACTGTAACCAGAGAAGAAATGGTTGATTATCCTAATGAAGGTAATTTGGATAGAATTTTAATTGATCAAGGGTTTGTTCAAACTCAAGTAACTGAAAATTTTCCTGTAAATCTTGATTTGTCTTTCAGTTTGGATGACCCGAATAATATTTCGATTCTTAATTATAATAAGTTTTTTGGTTTTAACGGTGATAGCAATGATCAATCTACTGATCAGTTCAATAATATAGGTTTTACTTTTATTGCAGACCCCAATTTAAGACAAGTAAAAGTTTCCTTTGATATTATTCTTACTAGACAAGAGGGAGGTTAAGATTTAGTCTTTGGTGAGAATAGTATAGACATAGAATTAGGAGTTGAAGATTTAGAATTTGGAGCTCTATATGGTGATCTAAGTCCAAAAGATATTAGCATAGCAGAAAATACTATTAGAACCGATGCTTTTAGTCAGAATGCGTTGTTAGATGAAATTGACTTTTATTTTGATGATCCTCAATTCAGAATAATTTTCACCAATTCAATGGGTTTGCCAGTTCTTTTTAATGTCAATAATTTTACGACCTACAAAGATGGACAAGAAACAGATGACCCTATTAATAACGCAATTGAATTAGAAGCCGCACCAGAAGGTTCTACAATTACATCAGGAGCTAATTTTGATAATATCTTTAAAAATATTATCAATAATGTACCGGATTCTGTTTCTCTACAAGTTGATGGATTTTTAGATCCTGATAATAATACCACGGATAATTACGTAACTAAAGATTCTTATATTCAAGGAGGCTATGAAGTTAACTTGCCTCTAAAATTTAGCTTAAGTGGATTAGAAATTAATCAAACCATTTCCTTAGACGGAATTGACCCCCAAGAATTGCAATATGCTTTGTTCAAGTTTACTTCTGAAAATTCATTACCGATTGATCTCAATTTTAAAGCAGATCTTTTAGAGGAAGATAGTACTGTTGTAATGAATTTATTTGACGGCAAGTTTCTAGCGGCAGGCACAGTAAGCCAACCAGAATCTTCAAGAAGTATCATCAGACTTGAGGATAATCCAGAGACTAACAATGCCAACGAGCTAGAGGATTTAAAAAATGTTAGAAGGATTGGGATTAGAGCTACTTTATCTACAACTAATAATGGCAGTGAAGTGGTTGAAATTAAATCTGATGCTTCAGTACAGTTTAATTTGGCAGTTCAGGCGAAATATAATGTGAATTTAGAATTGGATTAACTATGAAAAAAATCAATTATATAGCATTAATCATTTTTGTGTTTTTGAATTCTAGTATAGCGCTAGCACAATCAGATATGATTGGATATGGTTTGAACAAAACCTTACCACAAGCCAATAATTTAAATCCTGCGATGCTGCCTGATTATAAATTCTCTTTTGGTTTACCCGGCATTTCAGGAGTTCATTCCAGTACAGGTCAAAATTTTACAAATTTGGATTTACTTACTTCAGTCGATGAAAATGGAAATATCAATACATCTGATATTTTTAATAAAATGAGGAGAAACAATCGAGTGACCTCAGATAATACAGTGAGTATTTTACATTTAGGGATTCGAGGTTTAACAAGTTATACTGCTTTTAGTATAAACACGAAAGCCTTTGCAAGAGTGAGTTTGCCTAAAGAACTTTTTGCCTTTGCACTTTATGGTAATGCTTCAGATAAATTGGATGATGGGCTATTAGATTTTAGCAGAGGCTCTATTAAAACTATGGCATATACTGAAATAGGGATTTCTCATGGAAGAGAGATTTTAGCAGGAAAAATGACTGTTGGAGCAAGGGTTAAATATTTGATTGGCCATGCCTATGCAGATGTCAAATCCTTGGATGCCAATTTAAGAACTTATGGAAATGATGAGTTCAGAGGAGATTCAATTAAAATGAATGTAAATCAATTTGACGTTCGTACTGCAGGTGTTGCTGGGGATTTAATTAATGGAAATGAAGATGTCAGAGGTTCTGCCCTTTCAAATGGTGGCTTTGGTTTAGATTTAGGCGCTACCTATGAATATAGCAAAAAGATAAAGTTTTTTGCTAGTTTGAATGACTTAGGATTTATTAAATGGAACGAACAGTATACAAACAAACAAACTGTTCCATCATTTCAATATAAATTTAGTGGAGCAGATGTGGTAGAATTAATTAATGGGGAGGATTTATCTGTTGTTAATGATTTTGATAGTGTGATTTCTGATTTGGAAATAAAAGAAACAAAGAATGAATCTTTTAGCACATCCTTAACAGGGAAACTTTATGCTGGCGCTTCTTATCAATTGACTAGAAGACAAACCGCATCAGCTATTTTGTATTCAGAATTTTATAGAGGGGCATTAATTCCAGCTTTTACTGCCATGTACAATTTCCAAGGTGGAACGTTTTTTAACTTCGCATTTTCTGCTACTATGATGAATGGTAGGGTCAATAACCTTGGTACTGGATTTACTTTAAACTTAATTCCTTTTCAATTAGTGTTAGCAACCAATGATTTGTTGTCTATTGTAAATCCAATGAAAGGAAGAGCAGTGGATATTAGATTTGGAATAAATCATACTTTTGGTAACCTAAACAAAGGAAAATCAAGAGCTAAAAAGAATAGTAATAATACAATTGACACAATTGATTTAGGAATTGACTGATTTTTCAAAAAAAATCCCCTATTTTGAAGAAAATTTAAAAATAAAATATTTTTGAAATCTAAATATTCATATTATTAATGATAGATAACATAAAAGAAAACAAGATGGATTTAAATGTAAATTTCATCAAATCGGTATTAAGCCTTTTTTCTGAAATGCAAGGAAATGGGATCTCATTGGTTTATTTAGGAGAATTCAATCATGAAATCACAAAAATGTTTACTTCCATGGCAGAGTCTGACATGGAAAGGAAAAAGGAAGATAGATATGTGAAAAAGAGAGTTTACCATGTAATGGTAGAAACTCTTCAGAACATGAATAAGCACTCTGATGAAATAACAGATGCGCAAATTGGAAATGGATTATTTGTGATTGGTAATAAAGAAGATATCTATTATGTAATTACAAGTAATAAAGTTGCGAGAGATAAGGTTGAAGATTTGAGATCTGCTATTGATGAAGTAAATGCTGCTAGTGCAGATGAATTGAAGAAAATGTACATGCAACAAATCAAACACGGAAAGCTTTCAGATAAAGGAGGAGCTGGACTTGGATTGATTGACATTGCTAGAAAAACAGGTGAGAAATTGGTCTATAAGTTCTTGCCTATTGATGAGGAATTTGATCTTTTCATCTTAAAGGTGGAGATTAACGCTGATAAAATTAAAGACGTAAAAAGTAAGTAAGTAATTTTTACTTTATAACATACCAAGCCTTTTCAATATTGAGAAGGCTTTTTTTATGATCATCAATATTTTGAATTACAATTATTCTCAATCAAGAAATATTATATTTGCCTATCATTTAATTAAGTTTTGCTAATGAGTTTTAATACAGAGTTAAAAGTTGGAGTTTTAGGTGGAGGTCAATTGGGAAGAATGTTGCTGCAAAGTGCTATCAATATCAACATCGATTTGAAAATGATGGATGCTGATCCTAGTGCTCCTTGTTCTAAATTAGTTTCTGATTTTGTGGTTGGAGATTTGGAAGATTTTGATGCTGTTTATCAATTTGGTAAACAATGTGATATTCTGACTATTGAAATTGAGAAGGTCAATATCGAAGCCATGAAAAAGCTTCAATCAGAAGGTGTGAAAGTATTTCCTCAGCCTGAAATAGTTGAGATGATTCAAGATAAAAGAGTTCAGAAGCAATTTTATATAGATAATAACATCCCTACTGCCCCATTTGTATTAACTGATAGTAGAGCTGATTTAGAAAAATTAAGCGATAAATTTCCTGCAGTTCATAAAATAGGCAAAGGGGGTTATGATGGTAGAGGAGTTCAAATTATAAAATCAAAGGATGATATAGCGAAAGGCTTTGATGCTCCAGCATTATTAGAAGAATTTGTTCCTTTCAAAAAGGAATTGGCTGTAATTGTAAGTAGAAATGAAAATGGAGAAGTGAATACTTTTCCAGTAGTTGAGATGGTTTTTCATCCAGAGCATAATTTGGTAGAGTATCTATTGTCTCCGGCTGTTATTGATAAATCTGAAGCAGAAAAAGCTAAGAAGGTTGCGATTGAAATTATCCAGAAATTAGAGATGGTTGGCATTTTGGCAGTAGAAATGTTTTTGACAAAAGACAATCAGATCCTAGTGAATGAAATTGCACCAAGGCCTCATAATAGCGGTCACCAAAGTATAGAAGGAAATTTTGTGTCTCAATATGACCAACATTTACGTTCTATTCTTAATCTTCCATTAGGCGATACTTCAACCAAGATTAGCTCTGCTATGGTAAATGTTTTAGGTGAAGATGGCTTTAAAGGAGATGCAAAATATGAAGGAATGGATGAGATAATGAGGATATCAGGTGCTTCAGTTCATTTGTACGGTAAAAAACTGACAAAGCCATTTAGAAAAATGGGACACGTTACCATTACTGATCCTAGTCTAACATCCTTGAAAAGGAAAATTGAGATTGTAAAATCTACATTAAAAGTAAAAGCATGAGCAAAGGTAAAATAGCGATTATAATGGGCAGTCAATCCGATCTTCGAGTAATGAGTGAGGCTGCTAAAGTATTGGAAGAATTAGAGGTTAATTTTGAATTAACTATTGTTTCAGCGCATAGAACTCCTGAGCGAATGATGGAGTTTGCTCAATCAGCAAGAAAGAATGGTTTTCATGCCATTATAGCTGGAGCTGGGGGAGCTGCTCATCTTCCAGGTATGGTCGCGGCTTATACCACTCTTCCTGTTATAGGTGTCCCTGTAAAATCAAGTAATTCTATTGATGGATGGGATTCTGTATTATCTATTTTACAGATGCCTGGCGGAGTGCCGGTAGCTACTGTTGCTTTGGATGGTGCGAAAAATGCAGGAATTTTAGCTGCTCAAATCATATCTAACTTTGATGATAAGGCAGCTAAAAAGTTAGAAAGCTATAAAAAGCAAATGAAGGATAAAGTATTGAAATCTGCTGAAGAAGTGGAGGCTAATGGTTGGAAATCTGCTAAAGTAGGTTTTTGATTACTCCTCTAAGAAAGGGAAGTATAGTGTAAACTCACTATATTTTCCGACCTCAGTTTCTAAGTTGATTTTGCCATTCAATCTATCTACTAAAGTTTTTACAATAGCCAGACCCAACCCATTTGAACTTTCACCACCAGTTGGTCTAGCGCTTAGCTTTTTAAATTTTATAAAAAGATTTTTCTTGTCTTCTTCAGTAAATCCTGGGCCAAAGTCTTTAACACTTATCCAGAAATTATTTTTACCTATGCCTGCTCTTAATATCAAATCGGATTCTAAATCTGAAAACTTGATGGCATTTGATACTAGGTTTTCTAAAATCCTATTGATATAGTTTTTATTAGTTCTTATATAAATATTTGGCTCACATTCTATATTACATTTAATTTCCTTATTGGTCAATTCAACAACAAAATTTGAGACTGTATCTTCTAAAAGTTTTTTAAGCTCAATCTTATCAGATGTGAGCTCTTCTTTTTCAGATGACATCGAATTGACATCTAATAAGTCATTAATTAAATAAGCGCCATGTTTGGCGTTATTTCTTATCATTTCAGTGTATTGATTTTGTTCTTCATTAAGCCCAGATAATCTTAAAAGTTCAGTTAAACCTTTTATTCTGTGAAAAGGAGCTTTCATATCATGTGCTACTAAGTTTAACAAGGAGTCTTTCTCATTATTTAAGTCATCCAATTCTTTATTTCTAATTATGAGCTCATCATTTTGAGTTTTGATTTCTTTGTTCTTAAGCGTTATATTTTTTTGCTGTTGTTCAATTTTATTATTCTTTAGTTGTAAAATTTTATTATGTTTTCTTCTTCTATTAGCGGTTATCCAAATACTAATAAGTAGAATAACAGCTAATACAATGGTCGCTGTAAGCGCAATGTTAAATGCTCTTTGCTTTTGTATGACTTGTTTATAGGTTTCTTCATTTTGTTTCAGTAGCTGATTTTCAGTTTCTTTAACATCAAGTTCTAATCGGGCTTCAAGACGTTCAATTTCACGAGCTGTATTTACATTTTCAGTTTTCTCTTTTAATTCAGAGTATTTTTTGAAATAATCAAAAGCTTCTTGAGTAGAAGCTTTTTTCTCAAAGATTTTTGATAGATAAAAATAAGCGTCTTGTTCATATGTTATATCGTTGTTGGTAGCGAGTTCACTAACTTTTAAAAAGTAATCCTTCGCCTGTTTATACTCATTTCTATAAAAATGAATTTGACCCAAAAGTGAATAAACTTGTATAATGAGATTTACATTTTTTGCTTGTGATGCAAATTCAAGTGCTTCGGTAGCATTTGTTAAGGCAATTCCTAATTGACCTCTTTTGGTATTCATTCTAGCAATAGACAATTTTATGATTGCTAAGTTGGCTTCATCATTTATTTTAGATGCTACTTCATAAGCTTGAGTAAAATATTTTAAGCTGTTATTATAATTTTCCATTTGGCCATAGATGTCAGCTATTTCAAGATAAATAGAGATTATTCCAGAAGGATCATTAAATGATTTTCTAATTTCAGCTGTTTTTAAAGACATTTCCAATGCCTTTTCAAGGTTGTTTTGGGATTGATATAGCTCGGCCAAGCTTTTGTAACCATAGCTCAAGGAAACAGAGTCATCAATTTCTTTAAAAATCTCTAAGGCTCTGAAAAAATTATCGTAAGCTGCTACATAATTGCCTTGATTAAAAAAGAGTCTTCCAATATTGTTGAGTGAGTATCCATATTGCAAAGAGTCACCGTATAATAAAGCAGAATCTTTAGCCTGTTGATAGTGTTCAAAGGCTTTAATGTTTTCCCCTCCATAAAAATAACCTACCCCTTTAAAATTTAAGGCCTTAACAATTTCTTCAGCTAACTCAGGGTTGGAGCTTGATAATTCTATTGCTTTTTGACTATAAAAGATCGTACTATCAGGGAAGGATTTTCTATATTCCCAAGCAAGCTGATTGTAGGTTTGAATTTTTGCGGATGAGCTGGAATTACTCAAAGTGTTTTTAAGGCTATCAATTGCTGTCTTGTTTTGTGCCATTAATATAGATGGTAACAAAATAACTAAGACAGAGAATAATATGCTAAACTTAAGTTTCACTTTAATCGAATGTTTGTGCAATTTATAGTATTTCAACAATAAAAATGCAAAATGATTTGATCTAATTATTAATTTTATAATCTAAGCTAAGAATTTAAAATTATATAAATGTCATCTCATCATATTATAAGAGACGAACAAGAGCCCCCTGTTCTGGTATTTCAATTAAATGATAATTGGCCACAGCTATCCGAGATATTAGGCTGGTCGCCAAATTTATTGATTATGCCTGAATTAAAAGACATATTTGAGTTAAAACAAACTAAAATTGATGGTTATTTAATTGAGGAAAATAGAGAGGTTAATATTGGTGAAAAGGATCTAGTTTATAATAATTCGCAAATATTAGAGTCATTGCTAAACTGGATAAGTAAGAAAAAATATACTGCTTTAAATATTTTTTGCGATGATAATTTCATGATGGAATTATTTCAACAATTGAAAACCTTGCCCACCTCTATTCCTTTCATTTTTTTCACTGAAAAGGGGAAATATATTTTAAAGCCAAATGCTAACTTTAAAAAGTGGTATCCTGAAAATTTTCAGATTGAAATCGTCAATGATGATATTAAAATAATCGAAAATTTGAAAAGAGAGCAAGATGGATATAGGGTAGATAAAGCAGGCTTTGTATGTATTGAAGTCAAAGGAAATTTGGTATTGATAAAAGAGAAATCAGTATAAACCTTAAGCACCCCGAGAATTCGGGGTGCAATTTTAATCAGATTTTATACGCATGAATTAGAGTTAGATTAGCTTTATTTCAAATTACCCGTAAATTTCATTTAAAAGCCCGGCTAATCTAATACCTGCTTTTTTCAATTGGGTTTGAACAGTTCCCCAATTTTTATAGCTGTATTCATATCCTAAATACATATCTTCGGGTAGTTCATAAACCTGGTTTCTTAATCCCATAGCTTCCTTATACCAATCATCTATTGTACTGTTTTGAAGAGCTTTTATTTCGTCTTTTGAGGTGATATTTACAGCATCTGCCAATTCTGTATAGCTAAAAGCTTTGGAATCAATCATTTCACTGTCCCAAACACGGTGAAGGTTTGAGTTCTGACCGAACCATTTTAACCTTACAGCATTTCCTCCCATGTCATCTCTGCCGCCAACATGGCAAGGTTGGTGAATATCTCCTACCAAATGAATCAACATTTTAAGTTTTTCTTGCTCACTTTTTGCATCAAGATTACCTGCTTTTAATTCCTCAGTGATTTTTTCAATCATCATGATGATATCTCCATCAGGGTTTTTCTCACTTTCTTCATATGTCATTCCATCAGGAATAGTAACATAATGCCAAGGTTTAGCATAGTCCCAGCTATCATCTGACTTGATGTTGTCCATCCAAACACTGGCTACTGCTAATGATTTTCCATTTAAAATATCATTTACTTTTTTCTCCACCTTTCTTTTCAAATAGAAAGAGGCCACTTCTCCCACAACTCTATGTCCAGTTTGACCCCATGCTAAAGCTTGAGAAATAGTGAAAATGCTTAAAATAAAAACGCTTATAATTCTAATCTTCATATTTTTAAATTTTTGCAAAGGTAGTATTTTAGTATTACCGAAAGGTTATTTATTGTCACGTAATTTTTGCAATTCTTGCCATTCGTCTCTTAATCTTGCGGCTTCCATAAAATCTAGATCTTTGGCAGCTTTTTCCATTTTCTTTTTGGTGGCAGCAATCATTTTATCTAAGGCTGGTTTATCCATATATTGAACAACTGGGTCTGCGGCAACAGAAGTTTCCACCAATCCTGCATAGTATTTTTGTTGAGAAGTTTTTTTAGAATCAACTGCTACAGTTTGGCCTAATATACTTTCTCTAGATTTGAAAACGGTTTTAGGTGTAATGCCATGTTCTTCATTATATGCTTTTTGAATCGCTCTTCTCCTGTTGGTTTCATCAATTGCTTGTTCCATCGAAGCTGTAATTTTATCAGCATACATGATCACTTTTCCCTTTTCATTTCTGGCAGCACGACCAATGGTTTGAACCAAAGAACGCTGGTTCCTTAAAAATCCTTCTTTATCTGCATCCAGAATTGCTACTAGTGAAACTTCAGGTAAGTCTAATCCTTCTCTAAGTAAATTTACCCCTACCAACACATCAAATTCTCCTAAGTCTTAAATCTCTCAGGATTTCAACTCTATCCAAAGTGTCTACTTCAGAATGAATATACCTAGCTTTTACACCTGCTCTACCTAAGAATTTATTCAGTTCTTCAGCCATTCTCTTGGTAAGTGTAGTACACAAAACTCGCTCATTTAACTTTACTCTCTCATCAATTTCTTCTAATAAATCATCAATTTGATTTCCGCTAGGACGAACATCAATTTCAGGATCTAATAATCCAGTTGGTCTAATGACTTGCTCTACCACAGTCCCTTCTGTTTTTCGCAATTCATATTCTGCAGGAGTGGCACTTACAAAGATTGTTTGACCTATCAAATTTTCAAATTCATCAAATTTCAAAGGTCTATTATCCATAGCGGAAGGCAATCGGTAGCCATAATCAACTAAGTTAATTTTTCTGGCCCTATCACCTCCATACATTGCCCGAACTTGCGGTATTGTAACATGGCTCTCATCTATCACCATCAAAAAATCATCTGGAAAATAATCTAAAAGGCAGAAAGGCCTAGTGCCTGGAGTTCTTCTATCAAAATAACGAGAGTAATTCTCAACGCCTGAGCAGTAACCTAATTCCCGCATCATTTCAATGTCAAACTCTGTTCTTTCCTGAAGTCTTTTTGCTTCCAAAAATCGACCATCTCTTTCAAAGAATTTCACTTGCTCCACCATATCATCTTGAATTTCTTTGATGGCTTGGTGCAATACATCCTTTCCAGTTACAAATAGATTTGCAGGGAAAATACTAATAATTTTTTCATCCGAAATTTTCTTTCCTGTTTCAGGATCAATTCTTTGGATTGACTCTATTTCATCTCCCCAAAACATAATTCTGTAAGCGAAATCGGCATATGCTACAAAAATATCTACCGTATCGCCCTTTACTCTAAATGTCCCACGTTTGAATTCTGCTGTGGTTCTATTGTAGAGAATATCCACAAAAGCAAAAAGCAGTTGGTTGCGAGGAACTTTATCACCTTGCTGCAAGCGGATGATATTTTTTCCAAATTCTTCTGGGTTTCCGATACCATAAATGCAGGAAACAGAAGCCACTACAATTACATCTCGCCTTCCTGAAAGCAGTGCAGATGTAGCGCTCAATCTAAGTTTTTCAATTTCCTCGTTGATAGAGAGATCCTTTTCTATATAAACATTGCTGGAAGGAATAAAGGCCTCAGGCTGGTAGTAATCATAATACGATATGAAATATTCCACTGCATTTTCAGGAAAGAATTGTTTGAATTCCCCATAAAGCTGTGCAGCTAAGGTTTTATTATGGCTTAAAACCAAAGTGGGTTTTTGAACGCGCTCTACTAAGTTCGCAATTGTGAATGTTTTTCCTGAACCCGTAACTCCTAGAAGTACTTGGTCTTGTTCACCTTCTTCAACTCCTTTTTGAAGTTCCTCAATGGCTTTTGGTTGGTCACCCGTAGGTTGATATTCACTTATGATTTTAAAATCCATACTTACAACAAACGATAAAGTTGGAAAATGTTTATCAACAAATATAAGCAGATTTTAAACCCTTATGAATCTTAATTTCATCAATATAAATACTACTTAATTTTTATAGAAGTGTATCAATGTAACAATTGTCACACATAGCCTTTTGTTTTCAATATTTGATGAGTTTATGTCATTCAATATAAAACTTATGCCGTAAACATAAGAAACTAAAAAGCTATAATTATGAACTATTATCATTCAAAAATATTAGAAGGAAAGGACTTTGATGCAGTAAGAACTGAAGTTGAAGCAGCCTTGAAAGAAGAAGGTTTTGGGATTTTAACTGAAATTGATTTTCAAGCCACTATGAAGAAGAAGTTGGATAAGGATTATTTACCTCATGTAATTTTAGGGGCTTGCAATCCTACTTATGCTGATAAAGTTGTTTCAATTGAACCCCATATAAGCACTATGTTGCCATGCAATGTCACTATAAGGGAAATGGAAAATGGGAACATAGAAGTTACAGCTATAGATCCTGCAACTGCAATGGCTGTTGTGGATAATAATGACCTAATTGAACATGCCGAAGAAGTAAATGAAATGCTTAAGAACGTATTAAAAGCATTATAATAAAATAAGGGCAACATTTTTGTTGCCCTCTAATCATAATTCAATTGTTAGCAGCATCCACCTCCATCATAAAAATAAGTGGATGGTGAAATGTAAATATCTTCTCTATCAAGTAAATTCAATGCATTGGCCGTTTTATCACAAACCGATAATGGCTGATTTTGCATCAAAACATGTCCTTTCTTATCATCAAAATATTCTTCTTCTCCAATGTAAATAGCAGTTTTACCAGTAAACACACAAGGCCCATCTTCTGGCATTGGGTCTTTAATAGCGCAAACTTCTACACTTTCTATAAAAATATTTTCTTGCGTATCGTAATGCTTAGGACTTAAGATTCTGTAAGGTCTTTTGGCTCTAATTTCGACAGTGCCAAATCCTGCATCCGTAATTTTTTTAATATAATCAGTTAAGGGTAATGAACCACTTAAGCAAAGTGCTCTTAATCGTTCATCTTCTTTTAAATTTTCAGGCATGGCTTGATCGCAAACAGGATCCGACATTACCAAGCGACCATGAGGTTTCAACACACGATACATTTCATCCATCGCTTTTTTAATATCGCTTTCTTTGAAAATATTAAATAAACAGTTTTGTGCAGCTACATCTATTGAATTATCTTCAACTGGCAGATTTAAAGCATCACCAGTTCTTAAATCAACAAAAGAAGAGTCGAACCAATCGTTTAATTTTTCTGCTTCTGAAAAGTTGTCTCTACTGGCTGTGAGCATTTCTTCTACTACATCCACACCAACTACGCCAGTTTTTTGTCTGCTGAAATAAGAGAATTGCAGTAGTTCCATTCCTCCGCCTACTCCCACATATAATATGTTGGGATTGTTAACCAAATCACGAGGATGAACCGTACTTCCGCAGCCGTAATTCATTTCCTGCATTCTTTTGGGTATGTCTAATCCTGGTAATTGCCAGATTGGTGTGGTAGTGCAACAAAGTCCTACATCTGGAGTTTCGGCTGCTTTTCTATAAACATCCTTTGTGGTTTCTAAATAAGTATCGTTCATATTTGATCAAAATAAATTTAATTAAAGTACGGGAATAAATTTAAGATAGATTGTTACAAATGAGACATTGCTAATACAAGCGGATATTTGAAATGGTTTACTTAGTGAATTTAAATCATTTTTAATCAAACTCATCTTCTATATCTCCCACTACAGTTTCCACCAAATTTTCTAAAGTAATCATACCAATAATTTTATTGGTCTCAGATTTTACCATTGATATGTGGAATCTGTTTTCGTTCATTTTTTTCAACAGATTTATGATTGGGGTATTCTCGTTAATGAAAATGATGGGTCTTATAAATTCTGTCAACTTGTTTTCAGAATTCTCCTTTTCGTTTAGTGCAATTTCTTTGAAATTTATATATCCGTATACATCTTCTATAGAGTCAGTGCTACTTATCGGATAACGAGTATGTTTATGTTTAGCCGCTAAATTGAAATATTTATCAAAGCTAATATTCTCTTTGAAAAAAATGATTTTTTCTACAGGTAGCATAATTTCTTTCACAAAACGTTTTTTTAGTGTAGAAGTGTTGATAATGATGTTTTCTTGATCGGTATCAATTATCTTTTCCAATTTAGCCATTTTGGCAATTGTACGAATATCATCTAAGCTGTATGGATTGCTCTTTTTTCTTTTACCCACTAAAAGGTTGGTGAATGCTTGAGTCACTACAATAAGAGGGTGCAGAATTTTAATAATTACCTGAAGAGGCCTTGCCATCCTCCTGGAAATCAAGTTTGATTTATTTACACCAATTACTTTGGGTAGGATTTCCGTACCAAAAAGAATTACGATTGTAAAAATGACTGAAAATATCCAGATATACTTTTCCCCGTAAATCGCATCAAAGGCACTACCAGCTATAGTTGCTCCACCTGTATGGGCTATGGTATTTAAAATAAGAATTGCGGATATGGGCCTATCTATATTTGATTTGAGTTTATGCATTATCTTCGCATAAGTTAGCCCCTTTTCTTTATCAGTTTCTATTTTTACTTTATCAACACTGAGCAAAACAGCTTCAGCCATGGAACATAAAAAGGAAACAAATACTGCAACAAAGGTGCTTATTACGAATACAAGCATGGTAATCTAGTTTATTCTTGTAGCAAGGGCTCAAGACTAATTCTTAGTAAATACCCTAACTCTTTTGATTCTTTTTTGGTCAACTGCCACTACTGTGAATGTGAAGTTTTTAAATTTTATTTTCTCTCCAGTGCGAGGTAATTTGCTGTTAATTTCTAGAATAAGGCCACCTAATGATTCGCTTTCTCCTTTTACTTCTTCGAAAGTACTGGGTTCTTCATTTATGATTTTGCAGAAATCATTTAATGATGTTCTGCCTTCAAAAATATAGGTATATTCATCTAGTTTATTATAGGCAACATCAATATCTTCATCAAATTCATCATTGATTTCACCAACGATTTCTTCAATTACATCTTCTAAAGTAATAAGTCCTGAGGTACCGCCATATTCATCTACCACTATTGCCATATGAACCCTTTTTTCCTGAAAGTCCTTTAATAGACTGTCAACTTTCTTGGATTCAGGTACGAAGAAGCCTGGTCTTAGCAGTGTTTGCCATTCAAAGTTTTCTTCTTTTTCTATATAGGGCAATAAGTCTTTAACATAAAGAACACCCTCAATTTTATCAATAGTGTCTCTATAAACGGGTATTCTACTAAAACCGTTTTTATTGATTTGATCCATCAGTTTGTGGTAATCATCATCAAAATCAAAGGCGGTAATATCAAGACGAGATTTCATTACTTGACGTACTGAAAGGGTTCCGAAATTTACAATTCCTTTTAATATTCCTTTCTCTTCTTCGGTAGTGTCTTTATCAGCAGTGATTTCAAGTGCCTGATGTAATTCATCAATTGATACACTAAAGCCTTTTTGTTCTACTCTTTTTTCAATGATTCCGCTTAAGCTCATTAATGGAATAGATATGGGGCTAAATATTTTAGCAGAAAAATTAAGAGGAAAGGCCATTCTAGCAGCAAAACTTAAATTGTTCTGGTTGGCATATACTTTAGGAACAATTTCACCATAGAAAACAATCAGAAATGTTACGATAGCAGTTAAAGTAACGACTAATAAACCTTCTGTTTCTTTAGTGCCTACTATTTCCCAGGTTAAATAAGTGGAAAGCGTAACTATCCCTACATTAATAAAATTATTAAGGATTAGGATAGTGGCCAATAAGCGTTTTGGATTTTTTAAAAGCTCCAGAATAGTCTGTTCTTTTGGCTGATTGCTAGTTTTGCATTTAGCCAAATCATCGTGAGACAATGAAAAAAATGCTACTTCAGAGCCTGAAACTAGAGCTGACATCATAAGTAAAAACATCATCAATAAAGTATTGATGATGTAAAACCAATGATTGCCGTTTTCGGCTATATTTGCTAATAAAATTATACTAGGGGAAGGGTCTTCCAATTTTTATAATTGTTTATTAAAATGGTAAATCGTCCATTTCGCTGTTGGTATCCGGTGTTTGGCTTGGTGCCGCAGCGGCCTGATTATTGGATTGATTCCCTGCATAATTTGATGACTGACCTGAATCATCGCCACTTTTCTTTCCACCAAGCATAGTCAATTGGTCACCTACAACTTCTGTTGTATAACGTGTAACGCCTTCTTTTTCCCATGATCTGGTTCGAAGTTTTCCTTCTATATAGACGCTATCTCCTTTTTTCAAATATTTTTCAGCTACTTCCGCTAAACCTCTCCAAAGCACAATATTATGCCATTCAGTTTGATCAACTCGTTCTCCAGAATTTCTGTCTTTATAGGTTTCGGTTGTTGCTATTGAAAAATTTGCAACGGAAGCTCCGTTGTCCAAGTGTCTTACCTCTGGGTCTTTACCCAGATTACCAATCAAAATGACTTTGTTTACTCCTTGCATAAGTTAAAAAGTTTTAGTTCAAAATTACAGTTAATAGTTGAAGCAAACTGCTTTTTTTGAGGAAATATTTTCTCAACAGTTAAAACTTCAGGTATAAATTTACCTAAAAATATTTTCTTGTCAAATAATTCTCAATCAATCTGGGTTTTGGAAGTTCTTCAACCTCCTGTTTTGTATAATACTGTAAATTACTGTCGTTCAATATTTTTTCATTGTTTGATTTTAGTTCAATAAATACGGCTTCTAATCGCTGATGTGAAAGTATATGCTTAACTGGTTCAGATATTTCAACTACTTCAGCATTGCTGTGGTGTTTATTTACTTCTTCAAAAATCTCTTCTGTCGATAAAGCAATTTTGCTTTCTATTAAGTCGAAATCAAATAAGCCTTGCCAAATATCTTTTGGCCCTCTTTTTTTCATTGCCAATTTTTCACCATTCAGCCAGATCAAATAATAGAGGTATCTATTTTTAACCTTTATCTTTTTCTTTTTAACAGGTAGTTCTGATTGTTTATGATGAATTCTAGCCATACAATCTTGAGCTAAAGGACAATTTCCACAGTCAAATTTCTTTGGTGTACAAATCGTTGCGCCTAACTCCATTAAAGCTTGATTGAACGAAGCGGCTTGATTTTGAGGAATTAATTCGTTGGCAACATTAAAAAATTGGGTGAAAGTTTTCGGTTGAGCAATATCTTCTGAAATATCAAAATACCGAGCAAGCACTCTAAAAACATTTCCATCTACCACGGGCACTGCCTGACCAAATGCAAAAGATGCTATTGCAGCAGCTGTGTATTTACCTATGCCTTTTAGTTTCAGTAATTCATTATATGTATCTGGGAATTTGCCATTATACTCTTTTACTATTGATTTAGCACATTCATGTAGATTTCTTGCTCTAGAATAATAGCCCAATCCTTGCCATAGTCTCATCACTTCATCTTCAGGTGCCAATGCCAAATCTTGCACAGTAGGATACTGGCTTACAAATTTGTTAAAATAAGGGAGGCCTTGGTTTACCCTGGTTTGTTGCAAAATGATTTCAGAAAGCCATATTTTATAAGGGTCTGAAGTATTTCTCCAAGGTAAGTCCCTTTGGTTATTGTTATACCAATTTATAAGAAGATTTGAGAAGCTATGAATCATATAAATGCAAATATGAGCAATCTTAAATAAAATAAATAAAGAATATAAAGATGAAGTTATTAATAAGATTTTGCATAAATTGTTGAAAATTAAAAGGTTAAATGTGAAATATGGAATAAAAGCTTACATATCTTTAAAAGATTTTACTTTTAAATTCAAAAATGTAGGACTACCTTTGCAGACCCAAAATGATAGGGTAAAATTTTTTAATAATTTAAACCAAATAGAAGCGTGACTAAAGCAGACGTTATATCAGAAATTTCTGAAAAAACAGGTATAGACAAGGCAGATGTAACCGCTACAGTAGAAGCATTTTTCTCTGTTGTGAAGGACTCAATGGCTGATGGTGAAAACATTTATGTGAGAGGTTTTGGTAGTTTTGTGAATAAGAAAAGAGCTAAGAAAATTGCTCGTAATATTTCAAAAAACACCGCTATTGTAATTGATGAGCATTATGTGCCTAGCTTTAAGCCATCAAAAGTATTTGTTGAAAAGATCAAAAGCTCAAATAAAATAACTGAAGAAGTTTAATTTCAGACATGCTTAAGTCCCGAATCATATTAATTGTTATAGCCATTGTTTTAGTAGCTGTGTTTTTCAGTTTACCTAAAGTAGTGGTGGATAACGAGAATGAAAGTATCGATAAAGGGGCCGAAACAGCAGAAAACAGTACATCTTCAGGGGAAACTTCTGCATCCTCAGATAATAATATGATGACTGAATCTCATTCAGGAAATATCCCTAAAGAGGTTCGGGAAGATATTGAACGGCTAAGAAATAGTTATAATTTGGCTGAGAATCAAGAAAATAGTATTATATTTGCGGATTCTTTAGCTGATGTGTTTCGAAACTTAAATAGGTTAGATAGCGCAGCTAAGTATGTAGAATTGTCTCATGAAGATAATGAATTAATAGGAAACGCCTATTACGAAGCTTTCAGTTTTGCAGCTGATGTTGAAAAAGCAAATAGGTTAGCAGTGAAAACAAGAGAATACTTGCAAAAAGTATTGGATGAAAACTCTGCTAATAACAGTGCTAAAATAAAATTAGCAATGACTTATGTGTCTTCTGACAATCCAATGAAAGGCATTTCGATGCTTTTAGAAGTGGTAGAAGAAGATCCAGATAATGAAGAAGCTCTATTTAACTTAGGTATTCTCTCAGTTCAATCTGGTCAATACAGCAAAGCAATTGAGAGATTTGAAAAGCTTTTAATACAACACCCTGAAAATATTCAGGCAGAATTTTATTTAGCTTTGAGTTTGATGAATAATGGTCAGAAAGCAAAAGCTAAAAAGCTATTTACAGAAATTAAAAATAAAAGTAATGATGAGCAGTTGTTAGCAGCTGTTGAAAGTTACTTGAATGAATTGTAATAAAATTGTTTAACAAAAAATTTTAAAGTTATGCCTTGCGGTAAAAAAAGAAAAAGACACAAGATTTCAACTCATAAGAGAAAGAAAAGACTAAGAAAAAACAGACATAAGACCAAGAAGTAATCATTACTTCTTGTTGTCTTTTTATAAGACATTTTTTTAGTTTTCACTTAAACTTATAGAGCTTTGAGCAATGAATTAGTTATTAATTCAACTCAAAATGGCAGTCGTATTGCCCTTCTAAATGATAGGAATCTTATAGAGATTCATTATGATAATAAAGAAGAGCAGTTTAGTGTGGGTGATATTTATTTAGGGAACGTCCGAAAAGTAATGCAAGGCTTAAATGCCGCATTTGTGGATGTAGGTTATGAGAAAGATGCATTTTTGCACTATCATGATCTTGGACCGAAAGTGAACTCACTTTTAAAGTATACTAAATTTGCCACTACTCGTAATAACACCTCATACAAATTAAGTAAGTTCAAATTAGAGCCTGAGATTGACAAATTAGGTAAAATCTCACAGGTGCTCTCCAAGAACAAGCAGGTGTTGGTTCAGGTTATTAAAGAACCTATCTCTACGAAAGGGCCAAGACTATCATGCGAGTTGTCACTAGCAGGAAGGTATTTGGTATTAGTACCATTTGCCAATGGAATAAGCATATCCAAAAAGATATCAACTAGTGAGGAACGTAAAAGACTCACCAGATTAATTTCTTCCATAAAGCCAGAGAACTTTGGCGTAATCATCCGTACTGTTGCCGAAGGTAAAGAGGTAGCTGAATTAGATACGGATTTAAGAAATTTATTAGACACTTGGGAGAATGGAGTTAAGAAACTTAAAGACGCTAAACCGAAGGATAAAATCATCGGTGAAGTAGGCAGAGCTTCTTCTATTCTGAGAGATATGATGAATGAATCTTTCGATAACATCCATGTGGATGATGAAGAAATATTCAAGGAAATTCAGACCTATATCCAGAAAATAGACCCAAGTAAAGAAAAAATCCTAAAACTCTACAACGGGAAGAATAAGATTTTTGAACATTTCGGGATTGAAAGGCAATTAAAATCCTTATTTGGACAATCTGTTAACATAAAAGGTGGCGGATATCTTATTATAGAACATACTGAAGCATTACATGTTGTAGATGTCAATAGTGGTAATAAGTCTAATAATGAAGAAAGCCAAGAAGATACAGCTTTAAATACGAATCTGGAGGCTGCTAAAGAAATAGCACGTCAGTTACGATTGAGAGATATGGGAGGGATTATTGTGGTCGATTTCATCGACATGAAAAATCCTGATAATAAAAAGCTTCTCTTTAAAAAGATGAAGGATTTTATGGAAACAGATCGCTCTAAGCATACTGTTTTACCATTATCTAAATTTGGATTAATGCAGGTGACCCGTCAAAGGGTTAGGCCTGAATTGAATATTATTACAAAAGAAAATTGTCCTACTTGTAATGGAACCGGTAAGATAACCGCTTCCATATTAGTTTCTGATAATATAGAGCAGGATTTGGATCACCTATTGACTAAGCAGAATGAGAAATCATTAAGTCTAGCAATACACCCATTCCTATATTCTTATTACACAAAAGGAATTATTTCCTTACGTGTAAAATGGTTCTTTAAATATGGTAAATGGATTAAGCTAATACAAGATAGTTCTTTAGCCTTAACTGAGTACCATTTTATGAATGCAAATCAGGAATTGATAGAGATGGAATAATTATAACATAATTGTATTATTTTAATAGCCCGTAGTTTATCAAAAAACTACGGGCTATTTTTATTATATATTACATCGAAGCCAAATGCACGTTAGTCTAAGATATTTTTGGGGTAATTAAAATTTCCCTAAATTTAGGGAATATTGGATTTTTTTAACATGACGATCAGTAAATCATTGTTTAATTTATTAATTGGGGATAAAAAAACATTGTTACTCACAATAATTTTTGTGCTAGTGTCTGTTCGTGCAGTATCTTTTCAGATTAATGATTCCCTTCAAACAGCATCCGCTGATTCAATAATATTTCATGATTTTGATGGATCCAACTATCAAGCAAGTTCTTTTAATTATACCTCAGTTGAGGATGAAGATGGCATTATGTATTTTGGAAATGAAAATGGATTGTTAGAATTTGATGGAAGCCATTGGCGATTATACAGAACACCCAATTATACACCTATTACTTATCTAAAGATCGTAGGAGATAAAATTTATACATTCGGCAGTAATGAGTTTGGTTTCTTTCAAAGAAATAAAATTGGAAATATGATCTATCATCCCTTGAACGATAGGTCAACTGATGAAATTGATATCTCTTATATTTGGAAAATACTGGAACACAACGGAGATGTTTATTTTAGTGCAGATAGTTTAATATTTAAATGGGATGGTGAGATTTTGAAAAGAATTCAAGCTGACAATAAATATTTAACGATGTATAATGTTGAAGATGAATTGTTAGTTTCTTTTTATGGTAAAAATGGAGGTTTAGCTTTACTCGAAAAAGATACTTTTAATTTTGTAAATAAGAGTTTTAATTTCCAAGAAGATTATGCTTGGGAAATCATTCAAAAGGAAGATGAAGAATGGTTATTGTTTACTTCAGAAAATGGGGTTTTTAAGCTAGATCCTGAAACCTATGAAACGGAGGTGTGGGATAATGAAATAAATCAATACTTCTTACAGGATAGTACTTACTTATATTATGTTGAAAGGTATCAGGATTCTTTATTTTTAGGTTCAACTTGGCAAAATGGAATTGTACTTTTTAATGATGAAGGAGATATCATTAGGAAGTTAGATAAAAAATCTGGTTTATTAACTAATTACTATTCATATCCTATTGAGGATAGAAGAGGTAATATTTGGCTAACTACAGAGGTTGGGTTGCAATATTTGGAATTCTATAATCCAGAAGAAGAAGAATTTAATTTTAAACCGCAGACTAAAGTTAGATATATTAAACTTGGCGACAGCTCCGTTTTTATAAGAGATACTAATCATGTTTTATCTATTTCGGAAAATAAAAGTAATTCAATTGACTTTTACTTTTCTGTACCTAGCTTTTTTAAAGAAAATTTACAGTTTTCCTATTATTTGGATGGCTTTGATGAAGACTGGTCAGAATGGACCAATAATACGCGTAAAGAATATACAAATTTATCTGGTGGTAAATATACTTTTCATCTTAAAGCTAGAAGTCTTAATAACCCAGATTTAGAAATTCAATCATTTGAGTTTGATATTATAGTACCCACTAAATGGTATGAAAGTTATATCACTTATGTGCTACTTGCGGTGTTATTAAGCTTGTTAATTTTTGGGTTTATTAAATACCGTACGCATAGATTAAGCATTACCAACAAGAAACTTGAGAAAATAGTAAAAAAGAGAACCTCAGAGCTTCGTTCTCAAAAAGAACGCTTAAAACAAGCAAACGAAGAATTAAAAACAATTAATAATGAACTAGATAATTTTGTTTATCGATCGTCTCATGATTTAGTGGCTCCTTTGAAATCTTTAAGAGGCTTAATTTCGGTAGCAGAGATGTCTGACAGACCAGAAGATATTAGAGAATATTTCAAATACATGAATGTCAGCATTACTAAACTGGAGGAATTTATAAAAAGCATTATGGATTTTTCCACTAATACTAAAAAGCCACTTGAAATGAAACCTGTTAAAATGGATTTCATATTAGATAGTATAGTGGAGGATTTGAAATTTTATGCAAATGCAGATAAAGTTAAGTTAATAAGGGCTTATAATTCTGATTTTGAAATAAAAACTGATCCCAAAAGGTTGAATATTGTATTGAGTAATTTGGTAACTAATGCCTTGAAATACCATGATTTTGAAAAAGATGAATCTCCGTATATTAAAGTGAGTGCAAAAGTTAAAGACAATTCTTATGTGATCGAAGTGGAGGATAATGGATCAGGAATTCCGGAAGAATATCAAAGTAAGATATTTGAAATGTTTTTTAGAGCTCATCAAGGTATTGAAGGTTCAGGGTTAGGGCTTTATATAGTGGTAGATACTCTAAATGTATTGAAAGGTACTATTGATTTTACTTCTAAAACTAGAAAAGGGACCAAGTTTACAATCCTACTTCCTTTTGTGAATTAAATAGAGTCTATTTGGTAATTACACTAGATGAGTTTATACCTATCTGATAATCAGTACCAAACAATGAATATTTGTGATATTAATTGTTAAACTTCATATAATTTATTGTTCATCAATTTCTTCATCCAACTCCAATAGATTTTTTAAATTGAAAATTACTTTGTCCAATTCGGTTGCACTTGTTTTCAAATGCTTTAAGAGGACAGGATCTATTTTTCCATCTTTTGCTAATTCCATCACATTAATAAGGCCTAATACATTGGCAACCGGTGCACGAAGTTTATGAGAATTATAATAGGTAAATTCAGCAATTTGACGGTTCCTTTCATTTAATTTCTGGGTTCTTTCAAAAACCCTTTGTTCTAGATTATTATTGAGGCTGTTAAGTTCCTTATTCACTCTAGCCAGTTCTAATGATTTCGATGAAATCTTGCTCTGTTTATCTTCAATTTCTTCTTTTTGCTGTTTAAGTTTTATATGAGCACTATTAAGCTGAATGCTTTTATTTCTGAGATATAAAATGAGAATAAATGCTAATATTAATACAATGATTAATATAGTTATAAACTGTGTTCTATTTTCAATTTTATTGGATAATTCTGCTTGTTCTAATGCTAATTTATACCGCTCTTTTTCTTTTTGAGACAAATTATATTGAATACTTAATTTATTAATTTCCGCTCTTGATTCTGAATTGAATATAGAATCTTTAGTTTCCAGATATTTATCAAAATAAAATACAAGTGAGTCTTTGCCTCCTTTAAATTTAAATAAATCAATTTTTGACTGATATATATTAAGCAATAAATCTAATGCATTAATTCTTACAGCAAGATTTTCAGCCTCTCTTAGATATTGATTAGCTCTTTCAAAATCATTTTGATCAAGATAGATTTTGGCAATTTCAATTTTACTTTCAACAGTTCCTCTTTCATAATTTATGTCATCCCAAAATTTCAAACTTCGCTCAAGAAAATACTGAGCGGAGTCATATTGCCTGATTTCATGATTAATAATGCCTTTATATAAGTAGGTGAAACCCCTAGATTGTGTGCTTACACTGTCTTTATTCAGAATTTGATTGAGATAGTAATTAGCGCTATCATAATTTTCTTTGAGCATAAATAACTGACCTAAGTTTACTAGTATTAACTCAGGAGAAAGATTCTCAACTTCACTTACTTTTTGTAGGGCTAATTTTATAAATCTGGCAGACTGTGTATAGTCTTTCTGTTTTTTATAAGTCTCACCAATATTGTTTAAGGTTTTAATGACTTCAATAGAATTCTTTTCGTGCTCAAATAATTTAAGTGCTCCAAAATAGGCATTAAGAGACGCATAATATATTCCTTGTAGCCAATAGAAAGTTCCTTTTTTACTTAAAATATAAGCTTTTCCACTATTGTCTTTTTCGGACTCTAACTGTTCCTCTAATGCATTAACATAAAATAATGCATCTGTTGGAGATTGTGAGTATAGTTTTTCAGAAATATCTAGAAATTCAATTATCGCCTCTTCTTGCTTGAAACTTTCATTTGAGAGCTTGTTTTTAAGCAAGCTTTGTAAAGAATCATTCTGCAAAGCCAATAATGAATGCAATTGCACGATAATTAGCAATAAAATAGGCGGTATGACTTTTAAAAAACGGCTTATCATAATTTAAAATAGCCAATAATTTAATCAAAAAAAATTAATGTTACAGCCGTTTAGCTTACCTAATTTTTCATGACTAAAGATTTTAAAGTAAGTATCCAATCTTTATTGTCGTTTAAGCTCTCGACTAAATCCCATCGCTCTCCACCTGCTTCTTCAAACTCTTCTTTAAACTCCTCTCCCACTTCAATAGTGGTTTCCAAACAATCAGAGACAAAAGCAGGAGAATAAGCTAAAACTGATTTTTTCCCATCTTTAGCCAATTCTTTCAAAACCTCATCTGTATAAGGTTTAATCCATGGGTCATTTCCTAATCTACTTTGGAATGTAACGGTATATTTATCTTCTGGTAAGTTAAGTTCATTTGCAATTAAGCGTGCAGTTTGGAAGCACTGAGCCCTATAACAAAATCTATTTTTATCATGATAAGCATTGCAACAATTACCCAGCTTACAATAATTATCAACAGAACCTTTTCGGATTTGCCGCTCAGGTAAACCATGAAAACTAAAAAGAACATGGTCATAGTCATGCTTATCCAAATATTTTTTACCTAAAGCTGCAAATGTTTTATAATAACCTGGCTCTTCTACAAAATTGCTAATGAAATTAATATGAGGAATAATCTGCCATTTTTGTACAATTTCCATGACCTTATCTTGAACAGATCCGCTGCTTGCAGATGCATATTGAGGAAATAATGGTATTACTATTATTTTAGCTACGTTATGACTTCTTAATTCATCCAAAGCATCTTTTATACTTGGAGATTGATATCGCATTGCTATTTCGACTACATACTCATCATCTAATTCCTGTTGCAACAAATCTCTGATATCTTCCCCATAGAATTTTAAGGGAGACCCTCTTTCTACCCAAAGTTTACGGTATTCTTTGGCAGATTTTGGTGCTCTGAAAGGTGCAATTATTAAGTTCACCAACATCCATCGGAATAAAAAAGGAATATCAATTACCCTTTTATCCATTAAAAATTCTCTTAAATATTTTCTTACATCCGATGTTTTTGTAGAATCTGGTGTTCCCAAATTCACTAGTAATACTCCTGTCTTTCCTTGATTTGCTTTTTTCATATTGGGTTGAATAACCAGCAGTGTGATTTTATGTTTTAAATTTCAAAATTAACCAAAGATATATTGATATAATATTCTATTAAGGATTATTACTAATAGTTTGAAATGTTTTGATGACTTATTAAGAAATTCCTAAATCTCTTTTTTGTTTTTCAAGAGATGCTTTTAATTCTGATTCGTTCTTTTGGAGTTTCTCTATTAATGATTTCTTCAATTCTTGTTGATATGCTTTTAATTCAGCTAACCCGCCCTCTCCAGTACTTTTAATTTTACTTTCAATTTCTTCTATTTGTTGTATTAAAGCATCTTTTTCTTTTACTAAAGCGTCTATTTTTTGATATACTTCTGTAATGTCAAAAGCAAATTTGACAATTTTGGTTATTTCCTCATTTTGATTTCTTAAAATTGAATAAGAGCCTTTGATGTTAATTTTTTGTCCATTTTTACTGTAGCGTTCAAATATTCCACTTTGAATTTTCCCTGCTCTTAAATTTTCCCAAAATGATTGATAATCTTCTGAGTTAGCATAATCTTCACTTACAAAAATACGGTGATGTCTTCCTTTAATTTCATCTACTGAGTTATAGCCAAATAATTTAATAAAAGTTTCATCAGCAGTAAGGATATCTCCTTTTGGATTAAACTCTATATAAGCCATGCCACTTTTTTCCATGGCTACTAAACGTTCATTACTTTCTTTTTGGGCGCGTTCCATCTCTTCTTGGGTGGCCTGCAATTCCTCCATATTCTGGCGCATTTCCTCTTCTTGAGCACGCATTTCCTCTGTCATCTGTTGAGAATCCTCTAAAAGTTTATTGGTTCTCTCATTTATCTTAACAGATTGAACTGAGGAAGCAATGTTTTCGCCTACGTCCTCAATAAATTTCCTTTCATTATCGGTAAACTCAGTAAAAGTACCTATTTCAATCACACCATAGACAGTTTCATTGGCGATTAGCGGAACTATGAAAATACTTTTTGGAGTTGCTTTTCCTAATCCTGAAGTAATAGTAATATAATTTTCAGGCAGTTCTTTCATGTATATAGACTGCTTTTCTAGATAAACTTGCCCAACTAATCCTTGTCCAGGTTGAATCGTTTTTTCTAAAAACTTCTTTCTGTCGTATGCATAAGTTGCAGTTAGACGAAGTGCTTCCTCTCCATTTTCATCTTCATCTACTATAAAAATGCTTCCTTGATTTGCATTTAGGTAGTTTACCATAAAAGTGATGACGTGATCGCTCAACTCCGAAATGTTGTTATTGTATTTCCGTAAGATGTCACCAAATTCAGCAGAACCTTTATTTGTCCAGTTTCTAATTCTGGCTTCTTCCGATACGTTTTTGAGGCTATCACGCATTTCAGCTAAAGATAAGCCAATGTCTCCTTGATTATTGAAAACAGAAATATCACTATCAAAACTCCCTTTTCCGACTTCCAAAGCAAAGTTCTTTACATTAGATAGATTTTCTGATAGCGTATGAATTTCTTCTAAAATAATATCGAATTCATCGTTGGTATTAGCTCTTGTTTCAGGAATGTTTCCCTCACTTAGGATTTTTACTTCATCTTGTAATGTGTTGATACTGCTTTTGAATTGTCTTCTTGCGAACCGATATAATATAAAGCATAAAAGAATAGAAATTATGACAATAATTGATTCAACAATTACGAATCTATCGCGAGCATTATATATTTTTTCAGCCACACCCCAAGATTCTTCTTCGATGTTCGCATACAAAAGGCTTGCTTTTTCATCAAATTCATCGCTTAAAGACTTTAAATTATCTGCATAAAGATTACCATTTGGATTGTTGTTTGAGCTTTGGTCTGCTAATTCATCATCTATCCAATTTTGGAGATCATTTGAGTCATATATAGTATCACTTTCTGATCCAGGATAATCATTTATTGATAAACGGATATCCCCACCTCCAAACTGCGCATTATTCATTACTTCTTTTTGCTTAAGCTGGATTCTGTTGCCAAGTCTGCTCAGCTTTTCATATAAAATAATGTTCTCTGGATTCTCCCAAGAAGATTTTAAAGAATCAATACTGTCTTTAGCTGATTGGATTTCTTTCTCCCAAATTTCTTCAATTTCGTTTTTTAAACGGTCATTTCCTGAAAGTAAATAATCTTGAAGATTAACATTGGAATGGCGTATTCCACTTTTAAAGGCATTTACATAAATTCGAGAGGGTTGTTTATTTTCCAAAACATCATTTCCCATCATCATGATTTTGCCGATTTGCGAAAGTGTTATAATAACAACAATTACTATCAATAGGGCCATACTGCCATAGCCGATGATCATTCTGCTTTTAATGGAATTGAAGTTTATTTTTCTCATGTTACACGCTCGCTTTTTCCAAGTCTCAATTTATCTTTTATCAACCTAATTAAAAAGCTTCAAACATAAATTTTAAGCAAACGGTTATTCTGACACATTAAAATCTTTGGAAAATGAGGAAAAAGCATCAAAAATCGCTGATTTGGTTCAGGAAAAATTTAAGAATTGAAGATAATCAAGCACTTTTGGAGGGAATCCAAAACTCAGAAAGATACCTGTTGCTTTATATTTTTGATGAAATAGAATGGAAAGAAAATCCAATTGGCTTGAAGCGATCCTCTGATTTGAAATTAAAATTCAGATGGCAAACTGTGTTGGACTTAAAATATAATATTGAACAGAAGGGAGGGCAATTATTGATTCAAAAAGGGGATTCTAAAACCATCATTCAATCACTTTTGACGGAGAATAAATTTGATGCACTATATGCTCCTAAAGAATTTGGTACAGAGGAAATTCAAGAGGAATTAAGCATTGAAAAACTATTTATAAAACAAAAAAGAGAGGTGCATTTTTATGCTCAAACTACACTTTTTCATGAGGACGATATTCCCTGGCCTATTGGAAAATTGCCAGATATTTTTACCCAATTTAGGAAAGAGAATGAAAAACAAACCGAAGTAAAAGATTTATTAGAAACACCACGAGATTTATCAGCTTCCTTGCCTGTAGACTACAATTTTGAGTTTTCAGATTTAGGGATTGATGATATTCAACCAAATTCAAAATCGGTTCTAAATTTTGAAGGAGGTGAAACAAAAGCTTGGGAGCGTTTGAATCAATATATATGGGAATCAGACCAACTCAAAGAATATAAAAATACCAGAAATGGATTGCTGGGGGAAGCTTACTCTTCCAAATTTTCCCCTTGGCTGGCTTTAGGATGTGTTTCTCCTAAATCAATTTACTACCAGGTTAAGAAATATGAAAAAGAACGAAAGAAAAATCAATCTACTTATTGGTTAATTTTTGAACTGATTTGGAGAGATTATTTTCAATTTGTTTTGAAAAAATTTGGTTCTCAGCTTTTCCAAAAGGAAGGAATAAAAGGAAATGAAGTAGAATGGAAATGGGATTTAGAGCTTTTCCAAAAATGGAAAAATGGCGAAACAGGAGTACCGTTTATTGATGCCAATATGCGGGAATTAAATGCTTCTGGTTTTATGAGCAACCGGGGCAGGCAAAATGTAGCCAGCTTTTTGGTAAAGGATTTGGGATTAGATTGGCGAATGGGCGCCTGGTATTTTGAGCATCAATTAATTGATTATGATGTGGCAAGTAATTGGGGAAACTGGGCTTATGTTGCTGGAGTGGGAAATGATCCAAGAGAAAACCGCTATTTCAATATCCTAAGCCAAGCTAAAAAATATGATGCTAAAGGGGAATATGTTAGAAATTGGATTTCAGAATTGAAAGAAATCGAAGGCTTTAATATTCATAAAATCTCTTTAATGAAGCAGACTGAATTAGAAAAACTTAATTTGGATATACCAGAAATTTATTTGAAACCAATTGTGGATATGGATAAATGGGAGTATTAAAATAAAAATTGAATGAATTCATGGTCGTACTGAATTTTAGAACTGTGGATTAAATTTTGTTGCTAAGTGGTCTTCCTTTACATCTTACCTCTTCATCCTTTAGCTTTATGCTCAAATCTTCTTATTTTTGTTTTTTAGCCTATAACAAAATTTGAAAACAAGATGAGACAGAAAATAGTAGCAGGAAACTGGAAAATGAATAAAACATTAGTAGAAGCGCAATCTTTAACTTCCGAAATTGCTAATATGGTGGAAGATGAAGCACCTTCCGATGTTAAAGTGGTCATTGCTCCTCCATCCCCTTTCATATATGCAGTTGAAAATTTAGTTCCTGAAATGGGACAAATTGTTTTGGCAGGTCAAAATTGCCATCAAGAAGATTCAGGGGCTTTTACTGGCGAAGTTTCTGCTCCAATGTTGAAATCTTTAGGTGCGCAGTATGTGATTTTAGGACATAGTGAAAGAAGACAGCATTTTTCTGAAACCGATGAAGAATTAGTCAAAAAGACTGATAACGCACTTAAAAATGATTTGAAGGTAATTTTCTGTTGTGGTGAGCCTTTGGAAATCAGAGAAGCGAATACTCAAAATGAATATGTTACCAAGCAATTGACCAACAGTTTATTTCACCTATCAGCAGAGCAATTCAAAAATATAGTGATTGCTTACGAACCAATATGGGCAATTGGAACGGGTAAAACCGCTAGTTCTCAACAAGCTCAAGATATGCACAAAACCATTCGTGAGCACATTGATTCAAAATTTGGACAAGAGGTAGCAGATGAAACTTCCATTTTATATGGAGGAAGCTGTAAGCCTGATAATGCGAAAGAACTTTTTTCTCAACCTGATGTTGATGGAGGATTAATTGGCGGGGCCTCTCTGAAATCAAGAGATTTTACGGATATTATCAAATCTTTTTAATGAGCTATATATCTTTAGAAGTAAATTGTCAGGAAGATTTCATTGAAATTTTCATGGCAGAGTTGGCAGAAATCGGTTTCTCTACCTTTCAAGAAAAGGAAGATGGAACCGGCCTTTTTGCCTATTCAGAAGAAAATCAAAACATAGAAAATTCTCAAATTGAAGAGCTTTTTCAGCAATATGAAAATCTGACTTCCTTAACTTATGAGTTGGGAACAGTGGAGAAAGAAAACTGGAATGCAGATTGGGAGAAAAATTATCAGCCGATAGAAGTAGAAGATAAAATACTAGTGCGTGCAGATTTCCATCCACCTAATCCCCAATTTCCTATTGAGATAGTGGTGACGCCTAAAATGTCATTCGGAACGGGGCATCATGAAACCACATATCAAATGCTGAATTTGATGCATGATATGGATTTAAAAGATAATGTGATTTTAGATGCTGGATGCGGAACAGGAATTTTAGCTATTTTAGCAGCTATTAAAGGAGCTGAAAAAGTACATGCTTATGACATTGATGAATGGGCTGTTGAAAATACCAATGAAAATTTTTCGTTAAATTCGATAGAAAATTCAAACTATAAAATTTGGCAAGGAGAGGTTCAGAGTGTTCCCCAAGATGCGAGTTATGATTTGATTTTAGCTAATATCAATAAAAATATATTATTGGCAGATATTCAATATTTACAAAAACAGATTAACAAGGACGGGTTTTTGATGTTGAGTGGGTTTTATGAAAATGACATTCAAGATATTTTATACGAATGCGAAAAATTTTCATTGGAACTTGTTAATCAATCTGTAAGGAACCAATGGTCTGCAATTTTGCTTAGGAAAAATAAATGAGATTAATTTTAATCACGATATTAACCTTTTTACATTCATTTTGGGCTTTCTCACAGGATGAGGCTGCTTCTGAAGAAGTGAATGAGCCTACTTTTCTAAAGACAGTTCAAATGGATTTGGCACAGTTAAATTCTGAAAAAGGAGAAGGGGTGTCATTGTTTTTTCAAAACTATTGGAATCAGGATAATTTATTTACCAATTCCAATAGAGAAAAAATAGAGCTTATTTATCGTAAGATGATGGAGCAAAATTTAAGTATCACTGTTTATAGACTCCCATTTATTAGTACTTTGTCAGGTGCAGCATCAAACTTGAAGGATCCTGCTGCAGCCATCAATTCTTTTCTTGAAATTATCGAAAGAGCTTTTGAGGAATTAGAATCAAATCAGTTTAAAACATTGCTGAGAGTATCCGAGCAGATTCTGGAAAAGAAAGCCATCTTTTACAGCAAATATTATCAAGTAGCTTTCAGTGGAGGGAGCGTCAGTTTTGAATGGTCTTCAGAACCTAAAGCTGAGGCAATAGAAACGGTTCCCGAGCCTGCTGATGAGGAACAGACAGATACATGGGGAACCGAATCCAATGATGATTGGGGGAGTGATGATGGATGGGGTGAAAGTGAAGATGATGGTTGGGGAGACAATGATAGCTGGGGAGAAGAGCCTGATAATACGGAAGCTGAAAAGGAACAAGAGGTGGTAAATACCATTGCTACATACAGTGAACCCATGCCGATATTAGAAGGGCCAGTTGTAAAATTGAAAAACATAAACTTAAAATTCCTTACTTCAACCGATTCGGTTAAAATAAATGATGTTACCGGAAATATGGAATTGATTGGATCAACCTTTGTAGCAGAAGGTGGAAAGCTCACTTGGGAACATCTAGGGTTTTCTACAGATGAGCTATATGCTGATCTTTCTGATTTCACATTTGAAGTAAATGAAAAAGAGTTTTATGCAGAGCAATCCACACTCCATTATCCTGAAATAGTAAAGAAGCCTGTGAAAGGTATCGTTGAATTTAAGGCAGAAAGCAGAAGCCGTAATAATTCTTCAAACTATCCTTATTTTCAATCATATGAATCGGGATATGATCTGAATTTTATTAATAAACAGGGATTATATGTAAAAGGAGGGGTTACTTTGAAAGGGACAACTCTAAGTACTGCTTCGATGGATAGTGGATTAGGCAGTATTGAACTTCAAGGCACAGCGGTAAAAAAATTCAGGGCAGAATCAAGAGATTTTGTTTATAATGATAGCGCATTCACAGCTGATCAAAGTGCTGTATCTATTTATCAAAGAAAGGATTCAATTTTTCATCCTGGTTTAGCCATAAATTATAAGGTCAATGAAAATAATTTAACTCTCTTAAAAAAGAGCGGGAATTTTAAAAATACTCCATTTTACGCCAGTTTTTTTAACATGGATTTTACAGCTGATAAAATTAGTTGGGATATGGATTCATCCATTGTTGAAATTTCAGTGCTAATTGCTGGTAATAGAGTGCCGGCTTTGTTTGAGTCTGCTGAATATTACAATGAGTATAGATATAATAGTTTGTCAGGATTATATCCTTTTCATCCTTTACAAGTTGTCGTGTATTTTAGTAGAGAAGTCAATAAAAGGACGTTTTATGTAGATGAAGTTGTAAAAAAGATGGGGCGTATTGAAGACAAAAAACTTCGTGCGAGCATGAAGCTTCTGATGGAAAATGGCTTTATAAAATATGATCAGGTAAGCGGAAGAGTAGAAATGCTTGATAAAGCATTCCATTATGTAGATTCAAAATGGGGTAAAAAAGATTATGATAATGTTCAAATTTCTTCAGTAGCCTCAGGTAAACCTAACGGAAAACTGAATTTGGATAAAGGTATCTTGGATATTGTGGGTGTTGAAGAATTTATTATCAATGATAAATTAGGTGTAAGAGTAACTCCGGATAGTGGAAGAGTTAGTTTGAAAAAAAATAGGGATGTACAATTCAATGGGACAGTATATGCCGGAAACTATGAATACTTTGGGACTGAATTTGAAATGGACTATGATAGCTTCTTGATTTCAATGCCTCAGATTGATAATATTAAATTTAATTTAGCCAAAGGAGATAAAAGTAAACAATCCAACAAAGAGCAAATTCAAAACCAATTGGTAGAAACCGCTGGTGTGCTTTATATCAATGAGCCTAATAATAAATCAGCAGAAAAGGAATTTCCAAAGTACCCCATTTTTAATGCAACCAAAGGAGCAACAGTTTACTTTTTGGGGGAAGAGATTTTAGATGGAGTTTATGATCAAAGTTTATATTTCGTTATTCCACCTTTCCAAATTGACTCTGTAAGTAGTAGTGACCCTAATTCTATTGCTTTTGAAGGGCAGTTTCATTCAGGCGATATTTTCCCTGAATTTGAAGAGAAATTACGTGTGATGCCAGATAAATCATTGGGTTTTGAGCATCCGGTTTCTGAAGATGGGATTGATCTATTAAATGGAGAAGCAAAGTTCTATGGAAGTATCCGATTAGATAACCAAGGGTTAAGAGGAGGAAAAAAAATCGAATATCTGAGCTCAACCATTCTTTCTGAAAACTTTACCTTTTTTAAAGATTCTATTAAAGGCTTAGGAACTTATGCCAATATTGAGCCTGGTGAATGGGAAGGAGTTTCTTTCCCTAAAATGGAGATTTCCAATTTTGATGTCCGTTGGCTAACTTCTAAAGATAGTCTTTACTTAACCAACAGATCAGATGCATTTAGGATGTATGATGAAACTGCTTCATTAGAAGGTAAGACAATAATTTCTAAAAAGGGGCTTTTTGGGCAGGGTGAAATGAAAACTCGTGGATCAAAAACCTTATCCGAGAATTATAATTTTAAAGAACATCGCTTTTCTGCAAGACATGCAAATTTCGAAATTGAATCTACTGATACTATCCCGGCTCTTTCTGCCGATGATGTTCGTTTAGATTTTGATTTCCAGGCTAATACCGCCACAATCAATCCTGAAATTGAAGGTGACGCAGCTTTAAATTTTCCATATGCAAGTTATAAAACCTCCATTCCATCAGCTTTATGGAAGTTGGATGAGAAAATTGTAGAAATGACTAAGCCCGATAATATTAACATCAATAATTCATATTTTTATTCTACTAATCCTGATCAAGATTCTTTGGTTTTTAATGCAACAAAGGCTGTTTATGATATTGAAACACAATCTTTGAATGTTTCAGGAATTCCATCTATAACGGTGGCAGATGCTAAGATCACGCCAAGCGGAGGAGAAGTAATTATTGGTGAAAGTGGGAAAATTAACAAATTATTTAATGCCACTTTATCACTTGATACTTTAACAAATTACCATAATTTGTACAATGCTGAAATTGAAATTATTTCCAAAAATAAATTCCTAGGTAATGCTACCTATCGATATGTAAATTCAGTAGGAGATACTTTCTCCATAAAAATGGGCGAGTTTAGCTTGGAGCCAATTCCAGACCCAGGAAAAAGTGATCGTAAATTAAGAACGGTATCTTCTGGAATTGTCAGTAGAGATGATAGAATGTTAATTAGTCCGGGCATGTATTATAAAGGCGATGTAACTATGTATGCCGATAAGCCTGCGCTCGAACTCAAAGGTTATGTGCAACCGGATCTTCAAGATATCCCTAATTATGATACTTGGATTAGCTATACTAGTGATGGGAGTAATAAAGAAGTGGTCATTGATTTCAATAATAGCGTAACTGAAATGGGCGAACCTCTTCAGGCTGGGATTCATTTCGATAAGGTGGATAATGAATTGTATGCTACTTTCTTAAATGAGAAAAGAGATTTTACGGATAGTGATTTCTTTATCCCAAGCGGAGTCTTGACTTATAGTGCAACTAAGAACCAGTTTATTATAGAAGATAGAGACCGAAAAACTGATGGTTCATTCTCCGGAAAATATTTTGCCTATAATGAAAAAGAGCAAAAGATTGATTTTGAAGGTCCATTCAAATTTATGGACAGTAGAGATGAAGCAGAATTTAAGAGTGCGGGTTCTGGCTCAGGAGATTTATTAACGCAAGAATTTGTCTTTAATTTAATGATGACCACTAAGTTTGATTTACCTAATTCATTTACTTCAATTATTGGAAATGATATAATTAAGGTGGTGCAAAGATTAGGTCTTCCTGAATCAACCAAAGACTTGGAACGCCTCTTGCCTAAATTAGCTGAGCTTGCTGGGAATAGTGCTGCTAAAAGATATGAAGAATATATTTTCAAAGAATATATTCCTTTACACTCCTTATCTTCTAATCTTACTAAAACGCTAGTGTTAAATAATATGGACATGAAGTGGTCTTCAGAAGAACAATCATGGTATAGTGTTGGTAAAATTGGCTTATCTAATACAGGAAATGTTGATATAAATGCTAATCTGGATGGTTTTGTTGAGATTAAAAGAATGGAAATGGGTTCTGCTATTAAAATATTCTTACAGGTTTCACCATCTTGTTGGTACTTCTTTCATTACGAGGAAGATCGACTAATTTTCTTTTCATCTAATGAGGAAGCAAATGAATTAATAAACCGTAAGTCAAAAGCCGAGAAAGCAAAATTTGGTGATTTTGTATTCTTGACTGGTGATAAATTAGAGGTGACAAATTTTGTCGAAGAATATCGTAAAAAATATTTTGACATAGATGCTCCTTATTTCTTAGAAATGGCCAGCGAAGCAGGAGCTGCAGCTGCTCCAGCAAATAATACTCCTATTCCTCAACAGGATGATACTCCTGTGGAGGATGATGACGATGGGTTTTAAATCAATAGATTAATTTATATAAATTACAATCAATGATAACTAAAGAAGAAACAGGACAATATTTAAGTGAAAACAAGCAACGGTTTTTGGATGAACTTTTCGAATTGCTGAGAATACCAAGCGTAAGTGCAGATCCTAAATTTAAAGATGATGTACAAAAAGCAGCTCAATTTGTAAAAGGGAAATTTGAGGCCGCTGGTGCTGATAATGCAGAAGTTTGCCAAACAAAGGGTCATCCAATAGTTTACGCTGATAAAATAATTGATCCAAATTTACCCACTGTCTTGGTTTATGGTCATTATGATGTACAACCAGCCGATCCCTATGAATTATGGGATTCAGAACCATTTAATCCGGTTATAAAAAATGGCAAAATTGTAGCAAGAGGCTCTGCAGATGACAAAGGTCAGATGTATATTCATATTAAAGCCTTCGAAATGATGATGAAAAACGGAGGAGTTCCTTGCAATGTGAAATTCATGATTGAAGGTGAAGAGGAAGTGGGCTCTGAAAATTTGGAAATCTTCATTGCAGAAAATAAAGAAAAGTTGAAATCTGATGTAATTGTAATCTCCGATACTTCTATGATTGCAAATGAGCATCCTTCCATGGCAGTAAGTTTGAAAGGGATAAGTTATTTGGAAATTGAAGTTACTGGTCCAAATAGAGATCTACATTCAGGAGTTTATGGTGGCGCTGTAGCAAATCCAATTAATGTATTAGCTAGAATGATTACTTCACTTCAGGATGAAAATAGGAAAGTTACTGTTCCTGGTTTTTACGATAAGGTTTTGGAATTGACACAAGCGGAAAGAGATGAAATGAATAAAGCTCCTTTCAACTTAGATGATTTCAAAAAGGATCTGAATATTGACGATGTAGAAGGAGAAGCTTCTTACAATACTCTTGAGAGAATGGGCATTCGCCCTACTTTGGATGTAAACGGTATTTGGGGTGGTTATATAGGTGAAGGTGCTAAAACAGTATTACCGTCAAAAGCGCATGCAAAAATCTCTATGCGTTTGGTTCCAAACCAAAATCATCATGAAATCACAAAGCTTTTTAAAGAGCATTTAGAAAGTATTGCGCCTAAAAGTGTAAAGGTAAAAGTAACTCCACATCATGGTGGAATGCCTTATGTTACACCTACTGATACTGATTCCTATAAGGCAGCAGAAAAAGCTTTTGAAAAGGTATGGGGTAAAAAGCCAATTCCAACACGAGAAGGAGGAAGTATTCCTATTGTTTCTTTATTTAAGGATATCCTAGGGCTAGATAGTATTTTAATGGGCTTTGGTCTGAATTCAGATGCTATTCACTCACCTAACGAAAGTTTTGGGGTAGAGAACTATTTAAAAGGAATTGAAACTGTAGCTTTATTTCACCAATATTTTGCAGAATTAGGCAAAAAGTAAATGACTCAAAGTTTGATATTAAAGCCTGTTATTCGAATGATTAACAGGCTTTTTTTATTTTATGACAATGGAAGTTATACCCAAAGTTTCAAGTATCATCCAAGCTACAAAAAGCACATAAAGTCCTAATAGCACTATTCCTTCCCATTTGACTAAAGCTAAATTAGTTCTTAAGAAAACGAACATTATAATTGTTATCAAAGCAAGGAATAACATAAGTGGCGCTGCTACAGTAAAGTTAACAATTGCGGAACCAGCTATTAAAACACCTACTGGTACTGCCACTAATAAATCAAAAATATTGCTGCCAATCACATTTCCTAAACTAATAGAGCCTTTAAATTTCCTGGCTATTTTAATACTTACCACTGCATCTGGAATGCTAGTTGCACCTGCAACTATTGTGATACCCCAAATAAAATCTGGAGTATTGAAATATTCTCCTAAGAAAATAGCACCACTTACTAAACCCTCCACACTGGCAACAATTAATACAAGACTAATAATTAGCTTTATCCAATCTTTTCTAATGTGGACACTTTCTTTATCAACACCCAATACAGCCCGTTTTCCGTGGTCTCTTCTGTAATCCCGTGTTTCCATACCTTGAATGAAAAGATATAGCCCATAAAACACTACTGGAATAAATGCTATCCACCTTGTCATTGTGCCTTCCATATTCCCAGGAGTAACTACAATTGGGTAATAAATATAAGCAAGGGCAAAAGTGATAAACAGGATGAAAATTGAAATGATATAATACTGAGTGTCTTTGTAAATTAAACTTAAATCTGCAGGCATTCTCTTAACTAAAACTGCTGAAATCCCTGGGATTACTAGTATGTTGAATATAGCTGAACCTACTATTGCAGATACACCTAAATCAAATTTTCCGTGAAGTAATGTTGATAAAACAGTTGCTGCAAGTTCAGGGAAACTTGAACCCACTGCAGTTATAATAGTACCTTGAATAAGGGGAGGAAGTCGGTAAAAATCAGATAGCTTTTCTGAAGATTCTTCTAGGAGACTACCTCCTTTCCATACTGCCCATGTAGATACAGATATTATCCCTATATAAAGTAAAAGCTCACCCATAAATTATTTCAAATATCAATAAAATACTATTACAAAACAATACAAAATGTACTTGGGTATAAATATATTTGTTGCAACAGTTATCGTAGCCTTATTTATCTATTTTTATAACATTTATTGCTAATATCTATCATCCTCATTAATATTTATGGAATGTTTGCAGTTTCAAGGTTTTAAATGAAAGCTGTTTTTACTTGTACGTTTATATTCTGATTCAATTGAAGGCATTTTTCTAAAAGTCTCCATAAAATGACCGCTTAAATCAATAATGACCTCAGGTTTATTTTTTTGAATATCATCATATAATTCAATTAGCCGTTCTTTTTCATGCATATCATCCAATATTTTAATACTTAATTCAGGATGATAAAATTTGGTTGCCACTATTTTTGCCTCTTTGTAATTGGAAGGCTTTGCACCCAAAATCATAGCTTTTTTATTTTTTACTTGGTGCTGATATACTGTTTGAGAAGTTTGAAGCTTATTAAAATCGCCATAATTGTGGATTGGGGTATTTTGATAATATAAACAATATCCTATTCCTATTAATAGGATACTGAATCCAAAAGTGAATAATTCCGCTCTATTTTTTTTATTGAATTGTAATATGAAATGAGTTATAAAGAACGCAAATGAAGGTATAAATAACAATAGCTCATTAGGTGCTTTTTCTTCAGAAATCCACCATGCTCCTAAAGCAGCTAAAAACATAATGAACATAACTTGCTGTACTCTGACCTGATAGTTTGTAAATCTTCCTGCAGAAAATGTTTTGTACAAGGAAATAAGAAACACAATTACGGGCAATCCAATTATAATCAATATTGACTTATAATCGATTATTGCGTCTACTTGATTCATTAGGTTAAATTCTATCCATTGAAAAATCAAATTTTGCAAACTTTCTTGCCAGAAGAAGTAAATAAATATTATTCCGAAAGGAAATAGGAAGCCATAAAGAAACAGCAAGTATCTTCTTACCACCAAGCTTGTAAGCATGGCAAAAGATAAAATGGTAGCTATAAAAAATATGATACTAGGCAAATAAAATAAAACGGCAATCCCCATGAATAAGCCAGTTTTAAGAATTGTAGCATCATTTAATTTGTTTTCAATTCTTAAATAAATATTATCCAATACTAAAAGAATAAAAGTAAGGCTGATGAGAGCAGGCGATAAGGTGAAGAAATCATAGAAAGTAAACATCATCAAAGCATAAATCAATGCAGGGATGTAGGAATTTTCATTATAGGCCTTATTTCTCAACATTATATTGTTGAAAAGGGAAAATTGGTATGTAACTAGTAGAACGGATAAAATTTGTAGTGCTAAGATCGATTTTCCAAATATAAATTCTACCACCATATAAACCCATGCGGATAAAGGTGCAATTGGGCTTACCAAATCTTTATACAATACTTTTCCCGAATTCAAAGCTTCTCCAATTAAAAGCCAATCGGTTTCATATATTAAGGGTTCTGACCCTACTAAGTAGGGCAGACGCAATAGAAATACTGCTAAAAAAAGTATCAGTAAGCGATAAGGATCGTTAATTCGGAAAAAACCTAACAATAGTCTTTGGTTTTGTTTAAAATTCGATTGCTAAATTAGGCGATAAAGCACAAATTGTATAAAATATCGTGCATATTTGTAAAGAAATTATAGAATAATATGGCTGCAGGATCAAGACAGAAAAAATATTCCAGTTTATTACAAAAAGATTTAAGCGAAATATTCCAGAAACAAATGGCTAATGCCTTTGGAAAGGCTTTTATCACGATCACTGATGTGGAGATATCTCCTGATTTAAGTTTTGCTAAAATTTATCTTAGCTTAATGTTGTCTGAGAATCCTAGTGAAACATTGGAAATGATCAGAGAAAGAAAAAGCGAAATCAGAAAGCATTTAGGAAACAGAATTGGAAAGCAAGTCAGAATTGTTCCAGAAATAGCATTTTTCATGGACGATACATTGGAAAGAGCTAACCGAATTGATGATATTCTGTCAAAACTTGACATCCCTCCAGAAGAAAAGGATGAGGATGATGACGAAAACAAGGATTAAAATCACAGCAATAGAATATTGAAAAACCTATCATTTTTCATAGCAAGAAGATATTTCCTATCTAAGAAGAAAAAGGGATTCATAAATGTACTGTCCATTATTGCAATGGTGGGTGTTGCAATTGGAACGGCCGCTTTGGTTATTGTACTTTCCGTTTTCAATGGACTTGAAGACTTAATCCGTTCTTTATACAGTTCTTTTGATGCCGATATCAAAATAAGTTTGAAGGAAGGCAAGTTTTTTGAGTATGATGACGAGCTTAAGAATAAAATAGAACAAAGGGAGGGCTTAGCTACTATTGTGCAAGTAGTAGAGGATAATGTTTTGGTTCGCTACAATGATGGAGAATCAGTGGTGCGTATGAAAGGGGTCAGTCCTGATTTTGTCCAAGATAGCCAATTGAAAGATCATATAACTGAAGGTCAATTAAAGTTGACTGAAAAAGAGCAGAACTTTGCAGTAGTTGGTCAAGGAATCCGATATGATTTGTCCATCAATTCACGCAATGACTTTTTGGCTTTACAGTTTTATTACCCTAAAAATATTAGCCCAGGCAGGACGAATCCATCAAGCATGTATAACTCAAGCATTTTGATGCCAGCAGGTGTTTTTGCAATTGAAAAGCAATATGATGAGAAGTATATTTTTGTGCCGTTGCGCTTTGCTCGGCAATTGATAGGAAGGAAAAATGAATGTACATCAATAGAGATTAATTTGGATGAAGGGGTTTCTGTTGGTAAAATACAGCAATCTCTCCAACAGGATTTAGGTGATAAATTTGAGGTTTTAAATTCCGATGAACAACACGCCTCTTTATTGAAGGCCATTAAGATTGAAAAGTTATTCATTTATCTAACCTTCAGTTTTATTTTGACAGTTGCTTCTTTTAATATCTTTTTTGCACTTACTATGTTGGCACTAGATAAAAAAAGAGACATTAGCATTTTATATGCTATGGGAACACCTATCAAAACCATTCGCAATATTTTCTTAAAAGAAGGTGCCATTATTTCCCTTTCTGGGGCATTAACAGGAGGACTTTTCGGCTTTATTATTTGCTTACTCCAACAGGAATATGGGTTGATTTCAATGAATATGGCATCAGCAGTTCAAGAAGCATATCCCGTGAAGATGATTGCTTCAGATTTCATTTTCACCATGCTAACCATATTTGTGATTACCATTTTGGCATCCTTCAAACCTGCTCAAGTAGCAGCGAAATCAGTTGAAATCCAGAGATTATAGGAAATTATTTAAAAAAACAGTACCAGTTCCAACCTTATTTATTAAATTTCAATTCTGATTTTTTTAAAAAATTGACAAAAATTGTTTGATTGATAAGTTTTATCCATGAAGGTATACACCACTCAACCATTTCAACTGATATATTCATTATTCCAACATGAATATTTGGGCTACACTTTCGAATCTTTTGTAGTGCAAATAAACAGCAGGGGAGAATTAACCTTTTCCCATCAAAATATTTCTGCTAAGAATGCAAAGGAATTTGAAAAGGGGCTAGATGATGTGGACTATGAGCTAATTGAGCTAATGGATGAAATGCAGCAGGATGTGGTGGTGAGGAAGTTTGCCAAAAAGAAAATGAAGCCTGCCGAATTCTTTGATAAATTTTATAATATAGACGGTGGGAATGACTTAGTGAAGAGTGAAATAGAGCGCTACATGGAAAAAAGGCGTTCTGAAATTTTGAGCAGAATAAAAGGCAAAATGCTCTTTGAGATGGGTAATGATGGCGAGCCCGCTTGGCGTCAAATTGAGATAATGGAAGAAAAAGCCACTATCCTTTTCCATTTCGTAAAGAATGAAGAAAACACACACTATTTCCCTACTATTAAACATAATGGAGAGAAATTAGAATTCCAATATAAAGGAGCATATCTAATTTGTAATGAACCTGCCTGGCTAGTTGTTGATCAAAAGTTATATTCATTCGAAAAAGACCCAGAAGGAAAAAAAATAAAACCCTTCCTAAACAAAAAGTTCATTGCCATTCCTGAAAAAGTAGAAGAGACCTATTTTAAAAAATTTGTTGCTCCATTAGTTGCCTCTTTTGATGTTTTTGCAAGAGGATTTAAAATTGAGACCTATCGAGAAGAACCTTTTCCAAAATTGAAAATTTCTGAATTGGTATCTACATCTGGAAAAAATCTGGATTTATTTAGCAATGGAGATAAAGAGATAGAGGATGAAGGTAAATTATTGCTTGAATTAAAATTCCAATATGGCCAGCATACTTTTCCACTCGGGAAAGGTGAAGGGGTTTCAGTAAAAGTTGAAAAGGAAGATGGGCAGTTTGTTTTTAAGCGGTTGGTAAGGAATATTTTAAAAGAAAAAAGCCTTCGCGATGCCATGGTGGATAGAGGGCTGAATATTTTGAAAGGAAAACTGACTGCTCCCAAAACGCAAGCTTTCAGTTGGATTTCCAAAAATGTGGATTGGCTAGAAGAAAATCAGGTTGAGATACAACAAGAAAAACAAATAAGTGATAAGAACTATTTTGTAGGCAAATCTTCTATTGAAATTGATATTTCAGAAGGCATCGATTGGTTTGATATCAATGCGGTGGTCATGTTTGGTGATTATGAAATCCCTTTTAAGGAACTCAGAAAACATATTTTAAATAATCAAACTGAGTTTCAATTACCCAATAACCAGACTGCAGTAATTCCTTCACACTGGTTTGAAGATTATTCCGAGTTGTTTAGCTTCATGGAAAATGGTGATGAAGACGCTATGAAAATGCGTAAGCATCATTTATCACTGGTCAGTGATATGGAGAAAAGTAATTTGGCCAAGGTTCAAATGGACAGGAAATTGGCAAAATTAAAAGACTTTACTCAAATAGATGATCATCCTATGCCTGAAGACTTCTCAGGTGAGTTGCGACCATACCAAAAAGAAGGATTTAATTGGCTACAGTTTTTAAATCAATATAATTTTGGTGGATGTTTGGCAGATGACATGGGTTTGGGGAAAACCGTACAGACTTTGGCAATGCTACAATCTGAAAAGGAAAATGGTAGAACTGCTGCAAGTCTTTTAGTGATGCCTACTTCTTTGGTTTATAACTGGCAATCGGAAGCAGAAAAATTCACTCCTGAACTAAAAATATTTGTCTATACAGGAACTAATAGAATAAAAGACAGCAAGCAATTTGAAGATTATGATTTGGTTCTGACTTCATATGGCATCACGAGATTGGATGTAGATATTTTATCAGAATTTCTTTTTAATTATATCATTTTGGATGAATCTCAGGCAATCAAAAATCCTGACTCTCATATTGCTAAAGCCGTTAAGAAATTAAAATCCCGCAGGAAATTAGTGCTGACGGGTACTCCGGTTGAAAATAGCACTATGGATTTATGGTCTCAAATGTCATTTGTAAACCCAGGTCTTTTGGGAAATAAAAAATTCTTTAAAGATGAGTTTGTTACGCCTATTGAAAAAAAGCGAGATGAACAAAAATCTCAAAAATTAGCTACACTGATTAAACCGTTCATATTAAGGAGACATAAATCACAGGTGGCAACTGAGCTTCCCGACAAAATTGAAACTGTGCATTATTCTGGCATGACTACCATGCAAGAGGAAAAATACGAGGAAGTTAAAAACTACTTTCGGGACATGATTCTCGATGAAATTGAGAAAAAAGGGATTCGTAGTTCTCAAATGATTTTATTGCAAGGGTTAACGCAATTACGGCAGATCGCAAATCATCCTAAAATGGTAGATCCCGAATATCAAGGTGATTCTGGAAAGATGGAAGATGTTACCCATATGCTAAGTTCTATTATTTCAGAAGGGCATAAGGTTTTAATATTCAGTCAATTTGTTAAACATTTAAGTTTGTTTAAAGATTTTATGGAGCGCAGTCATATCAAATATGCTTATTTAGACGGCACTACCAAAGACAGGCAAAAGCAGGTAAAATCATTCCAAGAAAATGAAGATATATCTGTATTTTTAATCTCCTTAAAGGCGGGCGGTTTGGGCTTGAACCTTACTGCAGCGGATTATGTGTTTTTATTAGATCCTTGGTGGAATCCTGCTATTGAACAGCAAGCAGTGGATAGAGCGCACAGAATTGGACAAAAACAACAAGTTTTTACCTATAAATTCATCACCAAAAATACGGTGGAAGAAAAGATATTAGCACTTCAGGAGAAAAAATTGACGCTGGCAAGGGATTTAATTAGCACCGAAGAAAGCTTTATGAAAAGCTTAAGCAAGGAAGATATTCAAGGGATTTTGTCTTAAAGGGTTTTTGTATTCTCAAAAAGTTGAAAGGCTGCTTTCTGCAACCAGAAGGAGGCTTTTTTAATGGCCTCTTCTTGACTTTTAGCTAAATCTGTTAAACTAATAACCGCTTTAATTTCTTTTGGTAATTCAGATTTGTACCCATTATATCCGACCACTAAAAATAAGGACTTATCAAGTTTCTGACATGAATTTAAAACTCCAGAAACTACTTTTCCTTGAAAGGATTGTGTATCCAGTTTTCCCTCACCAGATATCACAAGGTCTGCATTCTTCACTTTATCTTCTAAATTGAGTGCATCTGCAATAAATTCAATACCTGAATGCAAATCTGCATTAAGAAAAAAAGTGGAACCGCCACCCATTCCTCCAGAAGCTCCTGCACCAGAGTGTTGATCAATGTTGAAGTTAAATTGCTGGAAGATTATATCCTTCAGATGCTGCATTCCTTTATCCAAAAATTCTAAATCTTTTTCTAAAGCCCCCTTTTGAATGGCATATTGATAACTAGCTCCATTTTTTCCTGTGAGAGGATTATTTACATCTGTTAAAACGGAGACTTTGATATCCTTAAAAAAATGATCTTCTGGCATTTTAATTAATTTGATCAGATGTAGATTTTCTGCAGTTGGAATGAATTGTTCTCCTTCATCATTTAAAAATTGAAAACCTAAAGCGGATGCCATTCCTGCTCCCCCATCGCTTGTAGCACTACCGCCTATACATAATATAATCTCATTACAGCCTTTAATTATGCCATCTTTTATTAATTCCCCTGTTCCAAAAGAAGTGGTTTTTAATACATTTTGCTCATCAGACTTTAATAATTGCAAACCAGAGGCAGAAGCCATTTCAATAAATGCGGTTTTATCTTTAATGAAATATTGAGCTTCTATATTTCGCATTAGTGGGTCATGCACTTTAGCCGAAACTGGTTTTGCATTAGCTTGTAATGCTAAAATTTCAGATGTTCCTTCTCCTCCATCTGCCATTGGAAAAGATTCTATTTCCAAACTACCCGATTTTTCTTTTAGGCCATTCTCAATTATTTTACAAACTTCTTGAGCGGTTAAACTATGCTTAAACTTATCAGGAGCAATTAATATTTTCATAGGGTGTAAATTATTCTTTATATTCATTAAAATGAAATCTAAAATTAATTTATACTAGGTGTTATTATTTGATTCTTAATAGGCACCTTTCAATTTAAGAAACATGGGAGACTTTTATACCATTATTTTCTGGATTGTACTGTCCATCATCTTGATTATCCTTGGAACAGCACGTTTTAAACTACACCCTGCCATTGTGCTTTTTTCTGTAGCGCTTTTAACAGCAATTGGCTTAGGATTTCCCGTAATTCAATCAGTGGAAGTAATCAGCTTCGGCTTTGGAAATATGCTTGCCAATATCGGGATACTGATTTTATTGGGTTGTGTATTAGCAGTAATTTTAGAAGAACTACAATCCATAAAATATTTATCCAATTTATTTATTCGTGTTTTTGGATTAAAAAAGCCCTTTTTGCTTTTAAGCTCCTTAGGAGGTTTAATAGGTATTCCTGTTTTTTGTGATGTTGCTTATATAATTCTGTCTGATTTCAGTAAAACTCTGGCAGGACAAGCTAAAGTAAGCCGAATTTCCACATCAGTTACCATTGCTTCCTCATTATATATAGCCCATAATTTAATCCCACCCACACCTGGCCCTTTAGCTGTAATCGGCAACTTTGGGGTAGCAGATCAACTTGGATTAGTATTTTTATTGGGAATTATAATCAGCTTGTTTTTAGTATTGATATTGAGTCTCTATGCTCAATTTATATCTAGAAACACGCTAAATGAAGATACCGAAATAGAAAAGGAGAAAGATGAAAGCAATACTTCTAAGCTGCCATCCAAAATAATTATACCCTTAATTTTACCCATTATACTCATTGCTAATGGTAGTGTTTTGGGAATAATCAATTCAGATAATGTAGTTTTGAATGCATTAGAAACGATAGGGAACCCTATTATTGCTTTAGCCATAGGTGTTCTAATAGGTTTGTTTTTATTGAAAAGGAAATCCAGTGAATTGAAAATGGATTTAATCAAAAAAGCAATTTTGCAAGCAGGTCCTATTTTGGTTATTACGGGCCTAGGAGGTTCTTATGGGCAAGTCATTAAGGAAAGTGCTTTTTCAGACTTACTTATTGACAGCATTAATATCCAAACTCAAGAACCCTTTATGATATTAATCATAGCCTATTTGATGGCATTTTTCATTAAAACAGCACAAGGATCAAGTACTTCTGCTATGATTATAGTCAGTGCTATTATTGCACCACTAATTATTGGTTCCACATTAGATACCGTAATGGGAACCTCTTTATTGGTTTTAGCTATAGGATCAGGAGCTATGATGGTAAGCCACAGTAATGATTCTTACTTTTGGGTAGTAAAAGAATTTAGTGGAATGAGTGTGAAACAAGCACTTAAAAGTTATAGCATTGGTACAATTTTACTGTCTGTAAGTTCAATGGTATTGGTTATGCTACTCTTTTGGATTTTAGGTTGAACCAATTAATTTTTGACAAATCAATTAAATTATAATAGAATGACAGATTATATTTGGTACGCCAGCTACGGTTCCAATATTTCCACTGAAAGATTTATGTGTTATATCCAAGGTGGGAAACCTGAAGGAGCTACTCGGACTTATCAAGGATGTGTAGATCAAAGCCCACCGATTGAACAGAATCCCATCAAAATCCCGCATGAATTATACTTTGCTAAAAGCGCAGGAGTATGGAATGGAGGAGGCGTTTGTTTCATTAATCCCGAGAAAAATGAAAGAACTGAGACATTAGGCAACATGTATATGATCACTCGCCAACAGTTTATGCAAGTGGTTCAACAAGAAAATAACACCAAAGACCCTATTAAAATAGAATTTGAAAAAGCACAAAAGGAAAAATCCTTAATAGTAAGGGAAAATAGCTGGTATGGTAATTTACTATATTTAGGCGATCAGAATAATGCACCTATATTCACTTTTACAAATGAAAATTTTTTATCAACTGAAATCAACTCACCTAATCTGCATTATCTGAAAACAATTATAAAGGGTTTAATAGCATCACATCAACTTAGCCAATCTGAATTAGAAGCTTATTTTCATTCCAAAAAGGGTGTAGACCAAACAATTATTGCTGAAGTAATCAATCAACTATAAAAGTTTCAGGATAAAAAACCATTCTTAAATTGTTACGTATTTAGAAATAAATACTATGTTTGTAACATAATTATAAATTAGTAACATTTTAAGCGAATGACTAAAAGTCAAAAAGCGATATTAGACAGTGCCAAAGCTTTATTTTGGAAATATGGTTTAAAGAAAGTAACCGTGGAAGAAATTTGCGAGCACGCAGGTGTGAGTAAAATGACTTTCTACAGACGTTTCGTAAATAAGGAGCATGCTGCAGAGGAAATCTTGGAAGCCATCTTAGAAGATAACTTGAGACGGTATTCAGCTATCATGGATGAGAAAAAGCCATTTCCAGAAAAGATTAACGAGATATTAAACCTCAAGCATCAAGAAGCAAAAAAAATGAGTAAGGATTTCATTAATGAAATCCTAACAGAAGATGGCTCAGCTCTGAGTGAACTCATTCAAAGATATTCTTTGAAATCCTATAAAGTAATGATAGCTGATTTCGAGAAGGCGAAAAAAGAAGGTTGGGTGAGGGAAGATTTAAAGCCAGAATTTATCATTGATATGTTGGGGGTGATTAGATCTAAAATGCAGGATGAAAATTTCCTGAAAATGTTCAAGAGCATGGATGAAGCCATAATGGAATTGACAAATTTTTTCTTCTATGGAATTTTTGTCAAACGATGACACATGAAATGAGCATAAATTTTAGAATCCTCAAAATACCAACCGAGGATGAATAAAATTTATCGAATTCCATGTGGCAACTTAAAAACAGTTACATACACATGAAACACCACTTAATTACCATATTGCTAATTTTTGCCCCTTTCCTTCTGAAAAGCCAGATTTCGTGGGATGGTCAAGTATCAGCTTTTGGTAATTACAGCCCAGATAATCAATATTATTTATTCGTAGGTGGGCGCTATATACCCGAAATCAATTATACACATTCTTTAGATTCCGGTAAAAGCTTTGATATGCTAGCTTCGGCTAATATCAGTGGCTCAATTCTTTCAGACCCTTTTCAGGATAATCAAACCGATGGAAATTTAGACCCTTACCGACTTTGGGCTCGATATGCTGGACAAAATTTCCAAATTAGAGCTGGCTTACAAAAACTTGATTTTGGAGTGGCAACTTTGCTCCGACCATTACAATGGTTTAATCAAATCGATCCGCGTGATCCTTTGGCTCTAACTAATGGAGTTTATGGGATTATGGGAAATTACTATTTTAAAAATAACACCAATATTTGGGCGTGGGGCTTATATGGAAATAGCAAAAGAAGAGGTTTTGATGCTGTGGAGACGAATGATAAAGTCCCTGAATTTGGTGGGCGAGTCCAGCTTCCACTCCTAACAGGTGAAATAGGTTTTACTTACCATCACAGAAAAGCAGATGCGAGTGAGTTTCTGAAAGATAATTCATTTAATAACATTGCTGAAAACAGATGGGCAGTAGATGTCAAATTAGATTGGGTAGTCGGTTTATGGATGGAAGCTACTTACATTCATAAAGCAGAAAATTTAGGGCTTTTGACCAATCAAAATCTAATAAATATAGGGTCGGATTATACTTTTGGCTTAGGTAATGGGCTTACTGTAATTACAGAACATCTTTTATATGGAAATAGTGAGGATTACTTTTCTGATAAGTATGCAAATATTACGGCTGCCAGTTTGAATTATCCATTGGGTTTTTTTGATAGCTTGAGTGGCTTGGCTTACTATAGCTGGGAAACTGAGAGCACTACTTTTTTTCTAAATTACCAACATCAGTTCAAGAAAATTATAGGCTACTTGATGGCTTATTATAATCCTTCTGAATTTCAAGGAATTCAACAAAATGAATTAGTCAATAACTTTTCAGGACCAGGAGTGCGCATTATGCTGGTCTTAAATCATTAAATAAAATGCTTATGGAACCTATCATCAAAATTGAAAACGTAACCAAAAAATTTCCCGAAGGAGAAGGGGAATTTGTTGCCTTGAAAAACATCAGTCTCAATTTTGAGAAGGGTGAATTTTCAGGAATAGTTGGACCCAGCGGTTCTGGCAAAACCACTTTGCTGAATATCATTGGTTCTTTGGATCAGCCGAGTAGCGGAAATGCTTGGGTGATGGATAAGAATGTTGCTGAATTGAGCCATAAAGAGTCGGCACAACTGAGGAATCTACATTTGGGCTTTATTTTTCAGGTATATAATTTATTACCTGTCTATACAGTATTTGAGAATGTGGAATTTGCTTTGCTCTTACAAAATAAAAGCAAGGAAGAAAGAAGAAAGGCAGTTATGCAAGCATTGGAATGGGTGGGTTTGGAGAATATACCTGATAAAAAGCCTTCAAAATTGTCAGGTGGTGAAGGACAAAGAGTGGCAATTGCCAGAGCGATGGTGAAGGAACCTAAAATTGTGTTGGCAGATGAACCTACAGCCAATTTGGACGCCACTAATGCCCATGCGATCATTCAGACCATGAAAAAACTCAATGAAGAACTCGGTACTACTTTTCTATTTTCCACTCATGATGAAAAGGTGATGAAATATCTGAACCGCATTATTCACTTAAAAGGTGGGGAAGTGGAAAAAGATGAAATCATAACAGTGCAAAATCAAAAGTCATGAAATCGACATTAAAAGTTTAGCTTTGAATTTCACACCAACCAAAGATAAATTTTTAATCAAAGATTCCATGTGACCGTAAAAAAACAAACAATATACACATGAAACTCGCATTTCAATTGGCATATCGAAATTTAGTAGGTGCAGGATTGCGCACCTGGCTGAATGTTGGGATTTTAGCCTTTACTTTCATTGTCATTATATTTTTTAATGGCTATTTGGATGGCTGGAATCTGCAAGCACAAAGGGAGAGCATCAAATGGGAATATGGAAATGGTCAGCTCCGTCATCAAGATTACGATCCATTAGATCCATTTACTTTAACGGATGCTCATGGAAAATTGGAATCAGGAAAAAGCGGAAATTTATCTCCTATTTTAATCCGGCAGGCATCATTATATCCTGAAGGCAGAATGATTTCCATTCTGATGAAAGGCATAGATGCAAATCAGGAAACATTGAGTATTCCAACTGAAGCATTTCAGGGAACAGATGCTGGAATTCCTGCTTTAATTGGTCAAAGAATGGCTAATTCAAATAATCTTAAAGTAGGAGATCAAGTTTTACTGCGATGGCGAGATAAGAACGGAACTTTTGATGCATCAGAAATCACCATTACTGAGATTTTTGAAACAGATGTGGCAGGTGTTGATTTAGGTCAAATCTGGATTCCGATTGAAAAGCTTTGGGAGATGACAGAATTAAATGGACATGCAACATATTTTGTAGCTAATGAGAAATACGAAGCTGAAAAATTAGAAGGCTGGGAATTCTCTTCCAAAGAAGAGCTTTTAAACCAGTTAAAGGAAATTATTGAAATGAAAAGTGCCAGCAGTTCTATTTTATATCTTCTACTGCTAGGAATTGCTCTTTTGGCAATTTTTGATACTCAAGTGTTGTCCATTTTCAGGAGACAAAAGGAAATTGGGACTTACATAGCTTTAGGCATGACCCGATGGCAAGTGGTTAAATTATTTACTATTGAAGGTAGTATGTACAGCTTAATGGCAAGCGTTGTAGGAATTATAATTGGTACTCCAATTTTCTGGTATTTTGCTACAAATGGAATCGGAATGCCGGAATATGTAACTCCAGAAGATATGGGAATCACCATTGCACAGCGTATTTACCCAGCTTTTAGTATTGGTCTTTTGTTAGGTACCCTGGCTTTGGTTGTAATTTCAGCCACGATCGTGAGCTTTTTACCTTCTAGAAAGATTGCAAAAATGGATCCTGTTGATGCTTTAAAAGGAAAAGTCCAATGATACAGTTTATTTTAAAAGGAATATTAAGAGATAAAAACCGCAGCCTTCTGCCTATCATCATTGTGGCATTAGGTGTTACCTTAACGGTCTTCCTGAGTGGTTATTTAGCAGGTGTTTTTCAAGATATTATCAATCAAAATGCACGATTTGATACAGGACATGTGAAAATTATGAGTCGATCTTATGCGGATAATAAGGATCAAATGCCAATTGATTTGGCTTTGTTGGATGTAGATCAGCTTCAAGAAGGTTTAGAAAAATCTTACCCTGAGGTGGAATGGGTAAAACGCATAAGGTTTGGTGGACTTTTAGATATAGCCGATGACAATGGCAATACAAAAGGTCAAGGACCAGCCAGCGTTATGGCTATTTCACTTTTTTCACAGGAAAGTCGAGAAGCCGAAAGATTAAATATTGAACAAGCTTTAGTAAGCGGAGAAATCCCGGGTAAAAATGGAGAAGTCCTTATAGCTCATGATTTTTCTGAAAAGTTGAATATTGAAATTGGTGATGAAATTACCTATGTAGGTTCCACTATGTACGGAAGCATGGCTTTTCAGAATTTCATTGTTTCTGGCACTGTGCATTTTGGAACCGCTGGTTTCGATAGAGGAGCTGTAGTCATGGATATATCCGATGCGCAAACCTTATTGGATATGGATAATGGTGCCACAGAAATTCTTGGTTATTTTGAAAGTGGGCAATATAATAGCGAAAAAGCTTTTGAAATCGCCAATGAATTTAATCAAAAGCAGGCTTCTTCAGATGATGAATTCGCTCCTAAAATGTTCAGCTTAGAACAACAAAACAATCTGGGAGATATGCTGGCTTACAGTAATTATATGTCACAAATTATAGTGATCATATTAATATTTGCCATGTCTGTAGTATTATGGAATACTGGTTTATTAGGCGGACTCAGACGCTATAAAGAATATGGAATTAGATTGGCATTAGGAGAATCTAAAGGAAGTATTTACAGAAAATCAATTATTGAAGCCATTCTCATTGGAGGTATGGGATCAATAATTGGTACAATATTGGGCTTATCAGCAACTTATTATATGCAAGAAGTAGGGGTTGATATCAGTGATTTAATGCCTCAATCAAGCATGATGATTCCTTCCACTTTGAGGGCGAAAATGATCCCATCACAATTTTACATTGGATTTATACCTGGCGTTTGCGCCATGGTTTTAGGGAATATGCTTTCAGGAATGGGTATTTACAAAAGACAAACTGCACATTTATTTAAAGAATTAGAAGTATGAGAAATAATATGAAAATATGGCTATTGACTTTGATAATCCCATTCAATTTAATGGGGCAAAGTCAATTAACCGCAGATGAAATTCTACAAAAAGTGGATGAAAACATAAGTTCCAACTCCACCATAACGGAATCTAAAATGGTGATTCATGGGAGAAGAAATACAAGAGAGATTGTCTCCAAAGGATATGCAGAAGGAAATGAAAAGGCATTTACGGAGTATTTAGCACCAGAGCGAGAAAAAGGCACTAAAATGCTGAAGCTGGAAGATAAGTTGTGGATTTATAATCCATCCACGGATAGAACCATTCAACTTTCAGGTCACATGCTGAGGCAATCGGTTATGGGTTCTGATCTTTCATATGAAGATTTAATGGAAGACCGACAGCTTACTGACATTTATGATGCCCAAATTACTGGTGAGGAAGTTATTGATAATAGAAAATGCTGGATATTAGAGCTAAATGCTACTGTGGAAGATGCTAGTTACCAAAAGCGGAAAACCTGGATTGATCAAGAAAGATTTGTGCCTTTAAAAGAGGAGCTTTATGCAAAAAGCGGACAACTTCTGAAGCAAATCACTATGAAAAATGTTGAGAAGATAGCGGGAAGATGGTATCCAAAAAACGTGAATTATAAGGATGTATTGAAGGAGGGAGAAGGAACCGATTTTATAGTGTTGGACATTCAGTTTAATCCTGAGATTCCAGATTATATTTTCAATAAGGCTTCTTTGAAGAGGTGATAATGAAAGAGCCTAATTTTTTTAAAAAATTAGGCTCTTGTCCATTTAACAACTAATCTTATCAACCCTTCTTCCATGTCTTCCACCTTCAAATTCGGTAGTTAAGAAAGTTTTCACAATTGATTGCGCCTTGTTATAATCAATAAAACGAGCTGGAATGCAGATGACATTTGCATTATTGTGTTGGCGTGTCAGTGCTGCTAATTCATCTTCCCAGGCAATACCTGCTCTGATTCCCTGATGCTTATTAGCTGTAATAGCTACTCCATTTGCACTTCCACAAAGTAATATGCCCAATTCTTGTTCTCCTTTTTCTACTGCTTCAGCTAAAGGATGTACATGATCAGGATAATCAACAGATGCATCTGAATCTGGACCAAAATCCTTTACTTCATATCCTTCTTTTTCAAGAAATTCAACTAATTGCTTTTTGTACTCAAATCCAGCATGATCGCCACCTATTGCTACTTTCATTGTATGTGTTTATATTAATAAATATTTTAAAAAGACCTGGAAGATTTATGAAACATGCAAGGTCTGAACTACTAGCAGTTTTTATTTTTTCTCCCAAATCCTATCTGCCTTGCTTTCCTCAAAATGCTCAGTCAGGATTTTTTGTTCCGTTTCGTCCAATGTTTTATCCCTTCTTTCCATCACTTTTTCAGCCACTTCAAAAGCTTTTTTCAAATTGAATGTGCTAAAGCCTGCGGCACCTCCCCATGCAAAAGAAGGAATGAAATTTCTTGGAAATCCACTACCAAAAACATTAGAACAAACGCCTACAACAGTTCCTGTATTAAACATGGTATTGATTCCACATTTGGAATGATCTCCCATCATTAAACCGCAGAATTGTAAGCCCGTATCCTTAAAACTGCCCTTGGCATAATCCCAAAGTTTTACGCTGGCATAATTGTTTTTCAAGTTGGACGTATTGGTGTCCGCGCCTAGATTACACCATTCTCCTACCACAGAGTTCCCGATAAAGCCATCATGCCCTTTGCTGGAATAGCCGAAGAAAACAGAATTGCTCACTTCTCCACCTACTTTGCAATAAGGACCAATAGTTGAATCGCCTTTTATCTTTGCACCCATATTTACATGGGAATTATCTAGCATAGCAAATGGGCCTTTGATGATGGCGCCTTCATGGATTTGCGCATTTTTACCAATATAAATTGGGCCATTTTCTGCATTCAAAATAGCTGCCTTAATAGAAGCACCTTCTTCTATAAAAATATTTTTCTCACCATAAACTGAAGTGTGTGGATCATTCACATGCTGAGAATTTCTTCCTGCAGTAATCAACTCAAAATCACTTCTGATTTCAGCCGCATTCTTTTGAAATATGTGCCAGCTCTGAGTGATCATGGTAATTTCACCATCATATTCTGCAGCTTCTTCAAGTTTTTGCTTTGGATCAAAAAAACCTATTTCCTCCTCAGTTGCAGTAGCAGAAATTAAAACACCTTCTTTTTTCAAACTTGCGCCCAACTGAATAGCTTTCACTAATTCAGGATTAGGGCAAACAGAGCTGTTGATTAAAATATTTCGGGCTTCCGTTTTTGTTGGATATTTCTCGCTTAAAGTTGGAGCTGAAATATGAGATAATGTTGCATTTAGATGTTTTTCCCATTTCTCCTTAATAGTTAAAATTCCTACTCGAATTTCTGCAATAGGGCGAGTGAAAGTAAATGGTTTAAGTTGATTTCTAAAATCGGTTTGTTCTATGAGCAAATAGTTCATGCCCCAAATTTACAAGCTTCATTTTATAAATCTGAAATTCTATGAATGAATTTAAAAAGAATTAGAAACATAATTGATTCGACTTTGTCTTTTTTACCTATTATTTCAACAGCTTTAGCTGTCACTTAGTGTTCCTCTGTGAAATCTCTATAATCTTTGTGGTTAAAAGAAAACAACCTTGGCGGTCTCTATTGTAGTGGCGAGACATAAAAAAAACCTCTCCGAATTTGAAATCGAAGAGGTTTTGAATTCTTTTGAAAGAAATATAAATTATTTCTTCTTGTATTTTTGGTTGAACTTCTCCACACGACCTGCAGTATCCAAGAAAATTTTCTTTCCTGTATAAAAAGGGTGAGAAGCTGAACTAACTTCTATTTTAACTACTGGATATTCTTTGCCATCTTCCATTTTGATGGTTTCACCTGAGGACATTGTAGACCTCGTTAAGAATTTCACGTCTGCTTGAGTATCCCAGAAAACAACTTCTTTGTATTCCGGATGAGTATCTTTTTTCATAACTAATTAATTAAATTATTGATTTCCAACCAATTCTTTTAAAAGGAATGCAAAAATAGCAGAAGCTTTTTATCTTTCCAAACCTTCCTTTGTTTATCCACTCTAATATTTTGGTTATCTTGCAGCTTTAATTTATTCTATATGAGATTATTACTAACTATTGCGTTCTTTTTCTCTGGTTTAATTGCCTATTCTCAAGCTGTAAATGCACCACTAAATCGTGATTATTATCACCTTTTGGAGCGATTGGAAATACAAAGTGGAAAATTTTCTGAAAGCTTTCACGCCTCCATGAAGCCTTTTAATCGTAAAGAAATTGCTCAGTTTTTGGATAGCCTTGATACAGATAATTTCAATAAGAGAGATGAATTTAACTATAATTACCTGAAAAATGATAGCTGGGAATGGACGGATAGCGCTGATTACAAAAATGATAAAGGCATATTTGGACATATTTATAAAACTAAACCTGATTTTCTAAATGTTCATAATGAGGAATTTGATTTACATATAAATCCTGTTGTGGGTCTTTCTATAGGAAAAGAAAGCATCACTGATAACCGACTATATACCAATACTCGAGGATTTGAAGTAAGAGGATTAATCAATAATAAGCTTGGCTTTTATACTTTTGTTGGTGAGAATCAGATCATATTTCTTAATCATGTCAATACCTATATTAAGGATTTTAAAGCTGTTCCTAATGAAGGCTTTTGGAAACCATATGGTGATAATAATGAAGGAGTGGATTTTTTTACGGCTCGTGGATACATTTCCTTCCAAGCCACAAAAAATATCAATTTACAATTTGGGCATGACCGCTTTTTTATCGGAAATGGAGAGCGTTCGTTAATTTTGAGTGATTTTGCAACAGGCTATTTATTCTTAAAAGCCGAAACCAATATCTGGAAATTGAATTATACCAATCTTTTTGGATTACAAACAGCGGATGTTGTTTTGCGAGGTAATCAACTTTCTGGAACGCAATATCAATATCCAAGAAAATTCATGTCGCTGCATCACCTAAGTTATAATATTACTGATAATATAAATATCGGAATTTTTGAAGCCATAATGTCAGGAGATTCAACTGTGGCGCAAAATCCAATTGATCCTGTTTATTTCAATCCAATTATTTTTTATCGTGCTTTGGAGCAGCAGGATGGCAGCTCAGGCAATGCCTTAGTAGGTATGGATTTCAGAGCACTTTTCTTAAAAAGGTTCAGCCTTTACGGTCAGCTAGTTTTGGATGAATTTTTAATTGATAATTTACGACAAGGGGGTTGGTGGGCTAATAAATGGGCTGTTCAAGCAGGTTTGAAATATGTAAATGCATTTGAAATTCCTAATTTGGATTTACAGGCTGAGTATAATGTGTCAAGGCCTTTTATGTATGCTCATGATACTAATTTTACAAATTACTCAAATTATAAACAACCACTGGCACATCCTTTAGGTGCAAATTTTGAAGAATGGATTGCCACTTTGCGTTATCAGATAAGCCCAAGAATTCATTTTAAGGCTCAAGCAGTAATGGCTGAATTTGGAACAGATACAAGCGCTAATGCTCACTTTGGAGGCGATATATTTAAATCCAACAATAACCGTTACAATCATGTAAATCCTGATACGGGAAGCAGATGGCAGTTTGGTCATACTATTGGACAGGGAGAAAGTAATAGCTTAAAGTTCGTGAAGTTGAGTTTGAGCTTTATGCCTTATCATAATATTTTTATCGATCTGAATTATAGTATCCGAAATCAAGTAAGTGAATTTGATAATAATACTGCAGAAAATAACTTCTTCGGAGCTTCGATGAGGGCAAATATTCCTAAAAGAGAAAATTTGTTTTAAACAGCTTCGTTCTACTTTCCATAATTTAACTCGTAAATTGCGCCCAAATTTAAGGAATTGAGTCATCCTTTTAGAAAATTCTAATAATTAGGACAATTAAACACACATGAAGACATATTTTAGAGTGCTTTCGTATGCAAAACCATTGGGTTGGTTAGCGCCTCAATATTTAATTTATGCTATATTTCAAGCAGTATTCAGTGTAGTTACATTGGGGATTTTGACGCCCGTATTAAATGTGCTGTTTAAAGTTAAGGAGGAAGAAACCAAAATACCTGAGACCCTACCTGATTTTAATCTCAGCATTCAATATTTCACAGATGTATTCGACTATTATTTTCTGGCCATAGTGCAGGAAGATCGTTTTGCGGCACTTCAGTTTGTATGTGTGATATTAATTATAAGTATTTTTCTTTCTAACTTATTTAAATATTTATTAGCCGTTATTTCTGCAATAGTGAAAGCTAATGTGATTTCCAACCTAAGAAATGCACTCTACCACAGGTTGGTGAATATGCATATTGGTTTTTATACGGAAGAGAGAAAAGGGAATATCATGTCAAAAGTAATGGCTGATGTTCAAGAAGTAGAGGCTACGGTAGTAAATAGCTTAAAGGCTGTAATTAAAGAGCCATTTATGCTTATTGGCTATTTTATTGCCCTATTTTTTATTTCTGCTAGACTTACCCTAATAACATTGATTATCTTACCTGTTTCGGGTTTTATTATATCCTACATTGCCATTTCATTAAAAAAGAAAGCAAGGCAAAGCCAAGAAACTATAGGGAGAATATCAGACATTTTGGATGAAACCCTTAGCGGAATGCGCATCATTAAAGCTTTTAATGCTATTAAATTCTCAAAAAATCGTTTCCAAAAGGAAGTGAAAAATTATGCTGAATTTAATGTCAGTATGCAGAAAAGACAAGCCTTAGCTGGCCCAACTTCTGAATTTTTAGGAGTATTTGTAGTGGTGGGGGTTTTGCTAATAGGTGGTGGTATGATTTTGGAAGGTGAATCAGAATTAAATGCAGCTAACTTTATAGCCTTCATTGCTATTTATTCACAGCTCTTGGTGCCTGCTAAATCATTGTCTACAGCTTTCAGCAATGTACAAAGAGGTTTGGCCTCTGCAGAAAGAATATTTGGGATAATAGATTTAGAACCTGCAATAACTGATAAAAGCACAGCAAAAAAATTAGAAGAATTTAAAAGTGAATTAAGCTTTAAGAATGTTTCTTTCGCCTATGGAGAAGAAAAAGTATTGAAAAATATTAACATCAACATTCAAAAAGGGGAAACAATAGCATTGGTTGGCCCTTCTGGTGGCGGGAAATCTACATTGGCTGATTTAATTCCTCGCTTTTATGATCCTATTGATGGCGAAGTTCAAATTGATGGAGTTTCATTGAAAGATTTAACAGTTGAAAGCTTAAGAGCAAAAATGGGGATCGTTAGTCAAGAATCCATTTTGTTCAATGATTCCATTTTCAATAACATTGCCTTTGGCAAACCTGAATGCACTTTAGAGGAAGTAATGCAAGCTGCTAAAGTAGCTAATGCCCACGAATTTATTTCTCAAATGGAAGGTCAATATGATGCTAAAATAGGAGAAAGAGGAACCAAACTTTCCGGTGGACAAAGGCAAAGAATAAGCATTGCAAGAGCAATTTTGAAGAATCCAGATATATTGATTTTAGATGAGGCTACTTCAGCTCTAGATTCTGAATCAGAAAAATTAGTTCAAGATGCCTTGACAAACCTAATGAAGAATAGAACTTCAATAGTGATTGCTCACAGATTAAGTACCATTCAGGAGGCTGATAAAATATATGTGATGCAAGAAGGGGAAATCATAGAAGAAGGTAAACATGATGTGTTGATGCAAAAAGGTGGTGTTTATAAAAAGCTAATTGAGATTCAATCTGTTAGTTGAGGTAAAGGTGGCATAAATATTCAAAAACAGCTTTAATTATCGGTTCTTAATCAACTTGGCAATACTAGTTGTTAAATAATTTCTATATTTGTTTATATTCATAATCACAACCATCACAACATCATTTTTATGAAGACTTTTAAAATTATTGTTTTTGTGGCGCTTCTTGTCTTTCACATAGCCACTGTGGTAATTATTTCGATAGGAAAGAATGATCTAAACTTTTTATTTGATTTATTCAAACAAATGGATTTGGTTCAATACAGTGCTATTGTTGGCCTTGTCCTCTTTCTTATAGTAGTTTTTCTATTCCGACAACAAGAAAAAGCTAAAGCTAAATTGATTGAAAAGCATGAAAATGAAATCAACCAATTTAAAGCTAAGCTTTATGATAAAAAGGAATCTGAAAGTTCTACTACTTCAGCAAAGCCTGAGACTTCAAGCGAAAAGATTGATAGTCCTAAAAATGAAGCTCAAGAAAAAGATTCAACCAAAACTGACGATACAAATCCCCAATCATAAGAGACTAAATGATCAACCTTATTAAAAATGAATTGAATTCAGCACAGAAAACGCTGGATGATTTTTTAAACCAACCCGAGCAGTTAGCCAATATAGAAACGGCTGTAGAAATGATGGTCGATTCCTTCAAGAAGGAAGGAAAAGTGATGAGTTGTGGAAATGGTGGATCCCACTGTGATGCCATGCATTTTGCCGAAGAATTAAGCGGAAAATTTAGAGAAGCGAGACCAGCCATAGCCGCTATGGCACTCTCCGATATCAGTCATACCACTTGTGTAGGCAATGATTATGGATTCGATTTTATATTCAGTAGAGCAATTGAAGCCTTAGGAAGAAAAGGCGATGTTTTATTAGCCATCAGCACCAGCGGGAATTCAAAAAATATTTTAGAAGCCTGCAAAGCAGCAAAAGCCAAAGGAATGAAGATTATTGCGCTTATAGGTAAGGATGGAGGCAAGTTAGCCAATGAGTGCGATGTGGAAATAAGAGTTCCTCATGCTGGTTATGCTGACAGAATTCAGGAAATTCATATCAAGATTATTCACATTTTTATTTTGCTGATTGAAAAAAGATTAGGGTATGCTAGCTAAATCTTATGGAAGTTCAGTTTTTGGAGTAGATGCTAATGTAATTACCATAGAAGTTAATGTAAGCCAAGGTACAAAATTTCACATGGTAGGTTTGCCCGATAATGCCATTAAAGAAAGTGAACATCGAATTGATGCTGCTATAAAATATAGCGGATACAAAATGCCTCGCCAAAAAGTAGTAGTTAACTTAGCACCTGCTGATGTAAAAAAAGAAGGCTCTGCTTATGACTTGCCAATTGCTTTAGGAATTTTAAGTGGGTCTGAACAGATATTCACCGAGGCATTAGGCAATTATATGATAATGGGAGAATTAGCTTTGGACGGAACACTCCGGCCCATAAAAGGTGTTTTGCCTATTGCCATAGAAGCTAGAAAACAGGGGTTTAAAGGCTTTATACTTCCACAGGAAAATGCAGCAGAAGCAGCTATTGTTAATAATTTAGATGTGATTCCTGTCACAAATTTAAATGATGCCATTGGTGTTTTAGAAGGAACCTCGGATATAAAACCAATGGAAATGGATACTCGTGACATCTTCTTCACTAATATTAATGATTACGAAGCAGATTTTGCAGATGTACAAGGTCAGGAAAATATTAAAAGAGCTTTAGAAATTGCAGCAGCCGGTGGACATAATGTGATTATGGTCGGGCCTCCCGGAGCAGGAAAAACAATGCTGGCTAAAAGATTTCCCTCAATTTTACCTCCATTAAGCTTAACCGAAGCTCTAGAAACCACAAAAATACATTCTGTTGCCGGAAGATTGGGGCCTAACGCTTCTTTGATTGCAACACGCCCATACCGAGCACCCCACCATACAATTTCTGATGTTGCTTTAGTAGGAGGTGGTGGTATTCCTCAACCAGGTGAAATTTCATTAGCTAATAATGGAGTTTTGTTTTTGGATGAATTACCAGAATTCAAAAGGACAGTTTTAGAAGTAATGCGTCAACCACTGGAAGAACGAAGAGTAACAATTTCCAGAGCAAAAGTTTCTGTTGAATTCCCTGCTAATTTTATGTTGTTGGCTAGTATGAATCCATGTCCATGCGGATATTATAATCACCCTGAAAAAGAATGTGTTTGTCCTCCAGGTTCTGTAAAACGGTATTTGAATAAAGTTAGTGGCCCACTTTTGGATAGAATTGATTTGCATGTAGAGGTTACTCCGGTTTCATTCGATCAAATGACGGCTGATCGTAAAGCTGAAAGCAGTGATACCATTCGCAAGAGGGTAATAGCTGCTAAAGAAATACAGGAGAAAAGATTTGAAGGCTTAGAGGAGGTTCATTCCAATGCTTTGATGCCTTCTCAAATGGTAAAAGAAGTTTGCGTAATAAACTCCGCAGGAAAGGCGTTGTTAAAGAATGCAATGGAAAAATTGGGACTTTCAGCACGGGCTTATGATAGAATTATGAAAGTTTCCCGTACAATAGCTGATTTAGCAGGAAGTGAAGATATTAAAATTGAGCATTTAGCTGAAGCAATTCAATATAGAAGTTTAGACAGAGAAGAATGGGCAGGTTGAAGTTAGTTTTTATTACAAGTTTTTTATTGGTAATGAGTTTCATTAGTTTCTCTCAGGAACTCATTTATGATGTCACTATTGAAGGAAAACCGGTGGGCAATATGCTTGTAACCAAAAAAGCATTGGATAGTGGAAAGATTTATTATTCAGCTGTTATGGATTTGGAGTATAAACTTTTTAGACCAACTCAAATGGTGCAATTGCATGAAGCTATTTATCAAAATGACACTTTACGTCAAACTTATTTTGTAGATAAAAGAAATGGAGAAACGATAAAGGAGGCTAAGATGGAGCAGCTGCTCGGTAAGCAATATTACCGAACCACTATGGATACTTCAAAAGCATGGCATGAAAAACCAGTAGTGAAAAGTGTAGTAAAACTTTATTTTGAAGAACCTCAGAAAAGAGATTCAGTCTTCTCGGAAAGTACTCACCAATATAATAAAGTAGCAAAATTACCAGATGGAAACCGCTTTATGATGTTAAATGATGAAGGGGAGAAGTCTATTTTTAAGTATAATGAAAATGGGACTTGTATTCAACGTAACTTTAATCTTGGTGCTGTGGAATATGAAATAAAACTTAATGATAGGAAAGAGTAATGAAAATATGGTTCATTTAATCTTCTAATTTCAATCCTTATTCCCTCTAGAAGTAGCTTTTTGAGCCCGTAATGCCCTTCATCGTCTCTTTAAAAGTCTTAAGGATACCTTTTTATTTGGTTCACAAACTTTGATATTATAATCAAGAGTACCCCTTCTTAAAATTCTATATCAATTTGAATAAAGGTTAAAATATTTAAAATGATATAGCTTTTTTTTCAATAAAAAAACCTGTGAAGTAATCTCCACAGGTTTAAGTAATTTATTTTAGATTCAATAACCTATTTTAAAATGAGCTATAAATCTTGGAAAATTATTCAGCTTCAGTTAATGGAACTGGAAACTGACTAAAAACTTGATCACCTTCTCTGTCAATTGGTAAATAATCATCATCTAATCTTCCGTATCTTCTTAAATCTACCATTGCATGACCTTCACACCAAAAAGAATATTGTCTTTGAATTAATAATTCTTCAATTACAGCTTCTTTGGTTTGAGCACCACTATAAGGCTCAAGACCAGCATAATCTCTGATTATATCTATATCAGCGATAGCACCTGGAATATCACCATTTTGCATTTTAGCTTCTGCTGAAATCAAGACTAACTCCTCATTTCGAATGATATCAATCGGTGAAGTTGGGCTTTCAAATAAAGCTGTTTCAAGCTCACCATTTAACCCATCCTGAGAAGCTGCGTTTTCTCTTCTGGACATTTTTGTGATTATTCTTAAATCAACTGTATCGGCCCCATCTTCAGCATTATTTAAATACCTGTCATGCACTACAATCATATCACCATTATTTCCAGGAATCTTATATAGACCATTCAATAGATCTCCTGAAGCAGTCGAAAAGCTATGCTTTGGACCAACCCTTAAATCACCATTGGGATCATAAAAGGAATCTGCAAGTAATCCTGCCACTGATCCCCATTCTTCTCTATATATGGCAACTCTAGCAGCCAACGCCCTGTTGAACAACGCAAAAGTTGTTGGCGTATTAAATCCATCAAAACCAGATGAAAGACTAAAAGGAAATTCAGCACCAGCATTACCTAATTGAGTGTTGGCAGTATTTAGCAATTCTGCAATGTGTGTTAAAGCAGCACTCTTACCTACAAAGGGGCCTAAATTATCAGGATTTGCCACATCAATTCTAATTCCATTTTCATCAAGCATATTCAATACTCTTAACTCCTGTAAAGCAATTACAGTATTTGCAAAACCTCTATAACCATTTTTCTCTTGATCAGATACAAATTCTGTGTTATCCAAAGCATTCAATAGAATATTAGCATTCTTGACATTAGTGTAACTACCGTTATACGGGCCATTCAGATAGAAAACATTGTTGTCTAGCTGACCGCCATTCTTACCAAGTAAATCCTCGGTATTTCTAGGATCTGCATTAAATAGGTACAATTCTCGAGCGATTGAACCCGTAGAAGTTACATACAATGCTAGTCCATTACGCATTCCAGACTCCATGCCAACCACAATGTTGTTGAGTTCATTAACTGTCGCATCTTGATTGTATTGCTGTAAATTCGGATTATTAGGGTCTACCTGATCTTCAAATTCACATGAATAGAAGAATAGCATAGAAAATGCTACTAATCCTGATGCTATTGATTTTATATTAATATTTTTCATGATTTTTTGATTTAAAATTCTAAGGCTAGGTGAAAATAAACTTGTTTAGTTGATGGGAAAGGGTTTACATCCAAGCCAGTGGAAAGTCCTGTCCCGCCTTTAGCGGACACCTCAGGATCATATCCTGTATAAGAGGTTACTGTCCATAAATTTCTTCCAGAAGCCCCAATCTTGATTTTATTAACCGCGCCATTGAATACATCTACTGCTGATTCTGGTAATCTATAGTATAAAGCAATTTCTCTTAATCTCATATAAGAGGCATCCTCTATAAATCTATCAGTATTAGGATTAGACGTTCTTTCAATACCTGAAGGATCATCCAAGTCACCCGTTAAACCTGCTAAATCTGTTAAAAAAGTTGTTAAATTCAAGTTGTTTCCGCCTTCCTTAACATGAATTAAGAAACTAAAGTCAAAGTTCTTGAATATTGTAAAGCTATTTAAGAATGATGTTTGGAAATCAGGCTCTGCATCTCCTACTGTTACCACTTCACCGTCAATAGTACCTTTTAATTGTGTTACTGGTTGACCTTCCTCTATAAATGCAGTACCAAGTCCTAAACCAAATCCAGAACCTGCAGGTGCAAAAGGAGGTACATCCAATCTCGTAATTTCTGATCTGTTAAACCAGAAATTGGTAGTAGAAGTCCAAACGAAATTTTCGTTTTGCACTGGGCTGGCATTTAATGCTAACTCTAATCCTTGGTTTTGCAAATCGGCAAGGTTTGTAACCTCTAAGTTAAATCCAGTTGAAGGTTGTAAGGCTCTTTGAAGAATTAAATCATAGATATTTCTATTATAATAAGTAGCTGTAAATGAAAGCTTATTATCTAATAATGTAACATCTATACCAGTTTCAAATTCAGAAGCAGTTTCTGGTATTAAATCTTGACTTCCTCTCAATCCTCCAACGGAAACCCCTGGAGAACCCCCGATATTTACTGCTTGGAAACTTGTATATAGCGAACCAAAAGTTGCACTAGATCCTGTTTCACCATAAGCGGTTCTTAATTTGAATTGATTGAATAAATCTAAGTTCCAAAAATTAAAATTAGCTAAGTTTAAAGCAACTGAAGCTTTTGGAAAGTAGTAGAATTGATTTTGATCGGCATTTAATGTTGATTTATCAGCTCTTACACCTAATGTAGCAATGATTTTATCTTCATAATTCATTTCTTGCTGAGCAAAGAAACCGAATTCTTTTACGTTTTGTAACGTTTGACCTAATTCCTGAGTACCAGATTGGCCCAAAGTGGTCTGACCAGGAATCAATTGTGTAGCTTGATTATATACCAGATCTCTATCAAAAGTAATATAAGTATAACCAACTTGAGAAGTCAATTGAATTGATCCTCCACTTAGGTAATTATCCCAAACTAAAAATCCTTGGTTGTTGGTATTGAAGATACTGTTTTTTCCAACTCCAATAAATCCATTCTGTACTCCTTGTGCCTGATGATATTCTGGCACATATACATATGTCTCAAGGTTATAAGAATCAAAGCCACCATTCCATTTAAATTTCAAGAATGATTGGTCAGTTTCATATAGATTAATATCTATGCTTGCACCTTGAATAAAACGATTAATTACCTCATCATTTAATGCTCGGTCTCTAACTAATAACATATTACCGGCAGCATTTGGATTGTCAGGATAGTTGCCAAATTCATCAGGATACAGATTTGCCCAAGGGCGGGTAAAAGCCATATTATAACCATAACTCAAACCACCTTCATTTTCATTTCCTGTAAAACCTCTTTGAGTGGTGGAATTTACAAAATTACTTGAAGTGGTGAATTTTATTCTATCAGTTAATTCGTGATCAATATTAGCCCGAACACTTGCTCTTGTATATCCAGTATTTTTAATTATTCCCTCTTCATCTCTTAAAGAAGCACCAACATAAAATTTAGTGTCCTCGCTTCCACCAGTTGCACTAATTTTTGTGTCTGTTATTAAACCAGTCTCTCCATATATTTCTTCTTCATAATCAATTAAGCCTCTTCCGTTTAATGCGGCATTATATCTAGCCACTTCGTCAGGGCCAAATACTTCCGCTACTAAAGCAGGTGTCCAATCTCTCTGACCAATACCTACTTTTCTTTGGATTGTGCTGAAACCCACATCTTGGGTAAGGTTAACTCTAGTTTCTCCTCTTTTCCCTCGTTTGGTAGTTATGATAACAACACCTGCATTAGCACGTGAACCATAAATAGCAGCAGCTGATGGACCTTTTAAAATCTCTATATTTTCAATATCACTAGGTGCCAAGTCCGCAATCCTGTTTGATGCATTTTCTTCGTTTCCAGAATTTGCACCTGATGCATTCCTTAATCCACTTGGAATTTCTGCATTACTTACATAAACACCGTCAATGATAAATAAGGGTTGATTATTTCCTGTAATAGAGGTAACTCCTCTCAACCTCATAGCAACACCACCTCCTGGTGCTCCAGAGCTAGAAGTAATATTTATCCCTGTTACTTTACCATATAAAGCATTGTCCATAGTAGGTTGGTTGGTCATTCCGGTTAATTCTTCAGAAGAAACCGTAGCTACCGCATTACCTAAATTAGATCTTTTTACACTTGATGCCAGACCGGAAACTACCACTTCATTTAGTTTAGTGATATCTTCTTCAAGTCTAATTGTTAAATCACCAGTTTGATCTGGATTAACAGCAATTTCTTTTTGAGCAAATCCAATAAAAGAAACCACTAAAACCTCTGGTTTAGAAAGTTCAATTTTAAACTTTCCGTCTAAATCAGTTGTGGCTCCCGAAGTCGATCCTTTTTTCACAACTGTAGCACCAATCAAAGGTAAACCATCGCTGGCACTCACAACTGTTCCTTCTATCACCCGATCTTGAGCGTATGAAAACGTTCCCATCAGGAATAGAATAATCAATAATAGATACTGTTTTTTCATATCAATTTTAAGTTTTGTTTTAATGTTAATATGAACAATAAAACTGATATTAATTAATAATATGCAAAATATCTTATCTAGATGTTAGAAATGTTAAATATTATCTATGTAAATGAAAACATTTGTATGCTTTACGAACTAATGATTGTTAGCTTAGAATTGTGCTGTTATTGTATCATGTTATTCTTTTTCTAATAGATTAGCATTGATTTCTTTAACGGTTGCTCTTGCAGTTCTCCCAACTCCAATCAAAGTGGCAGAAGCAAAACCTGTCCAGCCGCCAAAACCTACTAACCATAGATTCTCTTCTTCAACAGAACGGGTTCCTTTAGTCTTAATTTTGCCTCTTTCATCTGTTGAAACAATATTTTTTAAATGGTCTGTGGCAAAACCAAAACCAGTGCACCAAATCACAGCATCAAATGATTCTTCATCTCCATTTTCCCAGATTACTCCTGATTCAGTAAATGCTTTGACTTGACCTTTTGAATGGAGGACATCCCTATTTCGTGCTTCTTTCACCGAAGGAACCATCACTATATTACCTAAATTGTATTTTGAAGCATCAAATTTCTCACCTTTCTTTTCAGCATAATATTTAGCAGAAGCTTGATCGAATAAAACTCTACCATCTACATCATCAGGTAAAAACTCAGGTGTTTTACGTGTTGTCCAAACAGTTTCAGCAACCTTGGAGACTTCAGCCAAAATTTGAGCACCTGAATTGCCTTCTCCCACTATCAATACTTTTTGGTCTGTAAAAACTTCTGGCTTTTGATAAAATGCAGAATGAACTTGCTTTCCACTAAATTTTTCCTTTCCAGGAACTTCAGGAATAAAAGGCTTTTCCCAAGTGCCAGTGGCTGAAATTATAGTCTTACTGTAGAATGTTGATTTGTCAGTTATGATTTCAAAGTAATCCGCTTCTTTTTCTACATCTTTTACTTCAAAAGGCCTTTCAACTGGTAATCGATATCGCTTTTCATATTGGCATATATAGTCAATTACTTCTTCTCTACTAGGAAATTCATTTTCTGATTTGGGCATTAACCAACCTGGCAAGGAGCTGTGTTCTGCTGGAGAAAAGAGTGTTAAAGATTTCCACCCATGTTGCCAGGCTCCACCACATTTTTCCTGATTATCCAGAATTACATATTCCAAATCAGTTCTGCGGAGATAATAGCCACAAGCAAGAGCACTTTGTCCGCCTCCTATTATGATAACATCATGTATTTTTTGTTCTTGCATAGGTTATTTTTTTCGGTTTTATAAATACCTGTTTGCTTTTCACAAGTTAGCGCACGTGCCTGTAAGCCTAATATTTCCATTTATTAGCCAAAGCAACTAAAGAAAGCATAACTGGAACTTCAACTAATACGCCCACAACTGTTACCAAAGCAGCCGGGCTTTGCAATCCAAATAAAGCTATAGCTACTGCCACTGCTAATTCAAAGAAATTACTGGCGCCAATCATGGCAGCTGGTGAACATACTGCATGAGAAAGCTTTAATTTTCTTCCTGCAAACCAGGCTATGAAAAATATAAAATAAGTCTGTATGATCAGCGGGACAGCAATCAGCAGTATGATAATTGGATTATCTAAAATATTAGGTCCTTGGAAGGCAAACAAAAGAATTAAAGTCAACAATAAAGCAATAATGCTAACAGGTTTGAACTTTGGCAAAAACACATCCTGAAACCATTTTTCGCCTTTTTGTGCTACTAAGATTTTATTGGTAATCACACCAGCCACTAATGGAATCACAACAAAAATAATGATACTTGCTGCCAGTGTTCCATAAGGAATTGTAATGTCCGTTATACCCAAAAGAAAGCCAACCAAAGGAATAAAACCCACTAAAATAATCAGGTCGTTAACGGAAACTTGAACCAATGTGTAATTCGGGTCGCCATCTGTTAAATAAGACCAAACGAAAACCATAGCCGTACATGGTGCGGCTCCCAATATAATAGCACCTGCTATATATTCCCCTGCCATTGCAGGATCAATAAAAGCGGAATATAAATGTTCAAAGAAAATCCAGGCGAAAAATGCCATAGTGAAGGGTTTGATAAGCCAATTGATCACCACCGTCATAATCAATCCTTTTGGAGCTTTGCCGATTCCTTTTATACTGGAGAAATCAATTTGCAGCATCATAGGATAAATCATCATCCAAATTAAAATGGCAATTGGCAGATTTACTTTATAAATCTCCATATCACTTAAAAAGGAAATATCATCTCCAGCTAAGTATCCAATTAATATTCCAACACCTATACATAAGGCTACCCAAAGGCTTAAATAGCGTTCAAAAAAAGCCATTTTTTTCTTTCCTGCGGCTTCACTCATGATTTTTTAATTTTTAAGAATACATAAAATAATTCTGTGGCAATTTGACGACTTCTTTCTTCATACTTACTTTTTTGAAGCGGACTGCCATCAAAAGCTTTTGGGTCTTCATAATTTAAAGCAATTCTTTTTTCCGTCCCTGGAATAAAAGGACAATTTTCATCTGCATCTGAGCAAGTCATCAATGCTGCAAAACCAATGGACGGATTAAAAGCATGATCGTAAGTCTTGGAAAAAGCAATGATTGGATGGCTATCTGCTTTATATTTTATAGCATATACTGGATTTCCTTCATTAGAAAGTTGGACAGTTTCAAAACCAGCTTCTTCCAAAACCTGAATAACCATAGGATAAATTGCCGTTGCAGCTGTTCCTCCAGAATAACAAGTAACTTGATTCAACTGAAAATGCGCTGCCAGAGCTTGAGCCCAAATTTGGGAAAGATGACTTCTTCGAGAATTGTGAGTACAGATAAAATTCAGTGAAATATTACCTCCCGAATTGATTTTCTCCTGTAAATATTCAATAAAAGGATTTAATACTTCTTTTCTTTCGGAAGAGAGGGATTCTAAATCTAGTTTCTTGATGTAATTAGTGAGTTTTTGGAACATTTTAGTAGAGGATTTAGCAACATTCTATTTTATCTTAAACCTGACAGGTTTATGTGGCTTAACAACATCCACCACCTGGTTCACATGCATTTGTACCTGAACCTGAAACATCAGCTAATTGCACTTTCGGTTTTGACTCAGGAATTCCACATTTATCTTTGGCTAAACAATCTGTTTGGGTATTCAAAAGTACAAAGTAATCTTCCTCGAAATGCAAATGATATTTACCGATAGTAGTCCCTTGATATTCCACTTCTATGTCTAAATTATCATCTATTCCAAGTTTATCTTCCGATAAGGTGATAATATCATGAAGTTTTTTAGCTCCTAATCTGTGGTCGTAATCGCCAGCTTCATATAATTGGAAATTTACTGTTTGTTCATTTCTTATGGTGCCACCACAATCAATAAAATTGCGAGTAATGATGCCCACTTCTGTAATGTGGAAATGCTGAGGGACAAACTCCCCATTTGGCAATTGAAATTTAACTTCGCTTAAGTTTTCTAATGTTGATTTGATTTCTGAAAGTTTCATGATTTCTTATTTATAAATTTTATTTAATTGTATTATCGCTTTATTACGATGGTTAAAGACAAAAAAATATCAGCAGCAGTTCTGCTGATTTGGGTTTTTATATAACTCAAAAATTCCACTGAAAAGGTTTTTTACTTCTTCCCAACGCTTGGGGTTTATGCAGTAACTTACTGATACACCTTCAATAGTACCTTGTATAATACCAATGTCTTTCAATGCTCTTAAATGTTGGCTGATAGTAGCCTGCGCTAAGCCAAGTTCCGCCACTAAATGTCCATTGATGCATGCATTGGATTTCAGCAAATACTGAATAATGGCAATACGAGCCGGATGAGCAAAGGCTTTGGCCACATTTGCCAAGTCATTTTGCTCTTCTGTGAATAAATTTGATTTAGTTACGCCCATTTGATTCTTATTATATTGCAATATTACGATTAATCATTGTGTACGCAAATTTCGATGCTAAGTTTATGTGATTTCTGTATTACTTAAGTGCTGTAAATGAGCCTGGAATTTCCAATTATGCAACAATCGGGAAAGTTACAGCGTGTAAAAGTTATGATTTAATTGGCTGTGATCATTTTTTTACCTGAATAGAAAGTATTTATAAAACTTTAATTTTTAATCGCGCACTATTTAATGAGGCAGAAAAATATGGTAATATGCATTCTACCTTTGCTTTTTTAGAGATTGTGGCGCATTTGTTCCAGAAGTTTTTAGGTGGGAAATAATCTATTATGCTTTCATCGGCTCCAACCCTTATTTTTTATTAGTCTATTAAATTACTAGCTATTTGGAGTCGACCTCCCTTTTGAGGAAAGAGGGGAGTTATAGTTCTATTTATATCATAAAGAATAAACTTAAGTATGTATAACTCAGTAAATAATCAATCTACTTTAACTTACATTCAACAAACTGCGAAGAAGTTTCTTGATAGGGAGACTGCTGGAGGCTTACTTCTAATTGCGGCAACTATTGTAGCTCTTATCATAGGCAACTCACAATGGGCAAACAATTATCATCATTTTCTAAAGGATGAATTTCTCATTGAGTTTTCAGAGTATTTTACTTTTGGTCTGACTGTCGAAGAGTGGATTAATGACGGTCTAATGGCCGTATTTTTTTTAGTAGCAGGTATGGAACTGAAGCGGGAAATCATGGTAGGAGAGCTGTCATCTTTTCGGAAAGCCTCCATGCCAATAATGGCAGCACTAGGAGGGATGATTGTTCCTGCAGTTATTTTTGCGAGTTTCAATGCTGGTACAGAAAGTGCAAGTGGATGGGGAATCCCAATGGCGACAGATATTGCCTATTCATTAGGGATTATTGGTTTGTTAGGTAAAAGGATTCCCTCGCAGCTTAAAATATTCTTGGTCGCTTTGGCTATTGCCGATGATTTAGGAGCTATTCTCGTTATTGCAATTTTTTACAGTAATGAATTGAGTTGGACGTATCTTGGGTTAGGAGGGGCATTATTTATTCTTTTATTGACCATTAATCGACTAGGGGTAAAAGATTTGTTTTGGTACATAGTTGGTGGTATCTCACTTTGGTATTGCTTTCTTAATTCTGGGGTTCATCCAACGATTGCAGGAGTACTTTTTGCGATAACAATTCCGGTCAAACCAAAGCTAGACAGTAAATTACTGAAAGAACGCACAGACAAGAATTTGGCTGAATTGGAAAAGACTGATATTGAAACTCGCGATCCTATGCAAGATATTCAGCAGAGAAAAATACTCAAAGCCATGAAGAAAGATACTCAAAACTCCAGACCACCATTGCTCAAACTGGAAAATTCCCTCATTAATTTTAACGCCTTTTTTATTCTTCCAGTCTTTGCCATAGCCAATGCGGGTGTTAAACTTGATGTAAGTCTATTAGAAGTTACTTCTCACTCATTAGGCTTGGGCATACTGTTAGGGCTTGCAGTCGGCAAAGTATTTGGGATTAGTATTTTCTCATATATTGGTGAAAAGCTTGGGATTGCGGAACTTCATTCTTCCTTGAGGTGGCAACATATTATTGGGATTGGGTTGATTGCAGGTATAGGTTTTACGATGTCTTTATTTATCACAAATTTAGCTTTTGTAGATTCTGAATTAGAAAAAATTTCTAAGATTAGCATTCTAATGGCATCACTTGTTGCTGCGCTTTGTGGGGTTATTACTTTATTATTCACCAATCCTAAAAGAGATTAAGCTAAGTTAATGATTGAATCAATAAATCTCTTAATTATTCCTTATTCTCCGAATCCCCTTCTTCTAAGGTTTTATTTATTTCATTAATAATAACATTAAGTTCTTCAGATGGATATCTTAATTTTTCAAAAATATTTTTTAATTCTTCAGGGTTATTAGAGTAATCTGAAATATTGATTAACCCCATAATTCTTGCAAGGGGACCTCTCACTTTGTGAGCATTGATATTCGCATAATCTATAATTTGTTTGTTTTTAGTGTCTATAACGTTCGTTCTTTCTTCCACCAAAGCTTCAAGGTTGCGATTAATGGCTTCGTACTCTTCATTTTTAGCAATTAACTCCTCTTGTGTTTCTTGAAGTTCTTTATTTGTACTTCTTAATCGTCTTTCATATTGAGAATTCGTTCGATTATACCATAAAAGTGTGGCGGTGGAGAAAAAAGCCACAAATAAAGGAGGTAATTTAAAGTCACTAAAATTAGTAACTAGTACTTTCATTGCTTCAGGAGGCTCACCGTAATGAAGTAAAATCTTATCAATGAATAAGGTCACCATAAGGTAATAAGTAAAGAAAAAGGCGATATATAATTTATCTTTAGTATGATCAAATAGAATAAAAGGAATGGAACAAAATATCGCTCCCGCGTACTGAAACCAAATAAATTGACCAGGAAAAATATCTCCAATAATTATAGGGACTCCTAGAAGAATAAAGCCGGGAAAAAACAGAAAGATACTTTTTGATAATTTGTAGCGCCTTTTGTGATTCAAAAAAGGGATCAGCAGCATCAAAACAAAAACTCCTGCTCTTCTGTAGGCCGCTAAATAATTTTCAGTATTAAAAACATCATTGAACCAAACTAAAACCATGACCACTGCCAAAAATAAAGACATAGTATTGGTTAGAAACACTTTTCGCTTTTCATCATCATCCATTTCTGCATGAATTCCAGCTTTTGTCCAATATTGTATATATCCCGTCAACTCTATATTTTCTTAAACTTTAGTTTAACTCAAAATAAAAAATAAAGTTGATTTTTTTCAATAAATAAGAATAAGCTCATCTTTCTTTCTTCGAATATGGATTTTTGTTCATTGGCTTTCCATTTTTTAGTACCTTTGCAGATTGAATCAAAAGAAAACATAAGTGACCTTAATAAAATCAATTTCAGGCATTAGAGGAACCATAGGTGGAAAGACGGGAGATGGATTAACGCCCGTTGATATCGTAAAGTTTAGCAGCGCCTATGCAGCATGGTTAAGAACCAAATCCGATAACAATAAAGTAGTTATTGGAAGAGATGCAAGACCTACCGGTGAAATGGTGTCTAAACTAGTTACCGCCACTCTTCAAGGAATGGGAATGAATGTAGTTGATCTAGGATTATCCACTACCCCAACAGTAGAAATAGCCGTTGTTTTAGAAAAAGCAGCCGGTGGATTTATCCTTACAGCTAGTCACAATCCCGTTCAATGGAATGCTTTAAAGCTTTTAAACGATAAGGGGGAGTTTATATCTGGTGAAGATGGGCAGGCTATCTTAGATTTAGCTGAAAGTGGAGACTACAATTTTAGCGAAGTAAAGAAAATTGGAAAATACACTACGCAAGATCATTATATCCAAAAGCATATCGATATGGTGATTGATTTACCATTGGTAGATGTGGCGGCTATTCGTGAAAGAAAATTCAAAGTAGTGGTGGATGCAGTAAATAGTACTGGAGGTATTGCAATTCCAAAGTTATTGAAATCATTAGGTGTTGCAGAGGTAAGAGAACTTTATTGCTATCCTGATGGGAACTTTCCACATAATCCAGAGCCACTGCCTGAAAACATCACGCATATCTGCAATGAACTGGCGAATGGTCAATATGATTTAGGATTCGTTTTGGATCCCGATGTAGATAGATTAGCTATTGTAAATGAAGATGGAACTCCATTTGGTGAAGAATACACCTTAGTTGCCGTTGCTGACTATATTTTAAGCCAGCAAAAAGGTAATACGGTCTCCAATCTTTCCAGTACTCGTGCATTACGAGATGTAACCGAGAAAAGGGGTGGTTCTTATGAAGCTTCTGCTGTTGGAGAAGTTAATGTAGTAACTAAAATGAAGGAAACGAATGCAGTCATTGGTGGTGAAGGTAATGGCGGCATTATTTATCCTGAATTACATTATGGTAGAGATGCATTAGTAGGGATTGCATTATTTCTTACTCACTTAGCAAAATTTGGAAAATCTTGCTCACAGTTAAGATCAACTTTCCCAAGTTATCATATCTCAAAAAATAAGATTGAATTAACACCAGATATTGATGTAGATGGTATTTTAGAAGCTATTCAAGAGCGTTATAAAAATCAACCTATTAACACAATAGACGGAGTTAAAGTAGAATTCGATAAAGAATGGGTGCATTTGCGCAAATCAAATACTGAACCCATTATCAGAATATATTCAGAATCCGATTCCGAATCTAAAGCTGAGCATTTAGCTCAAAAAATGATTTCGGATATTAAAGAGATTATCGCATATAAAGAAAATTAATATTATGGCAGGGATTTATTTAGATAATGCAGCTACCACCGCTTTAGACCCTGAAGTTTTTGAAGCGATGAAGCCTTTTATGTTGAATCATTATGGCAATCCTTCATCTATTCATTCTCATGGACGAGAGGTAAGGGCAGCCATTGAAAAATCTAGAAGGACAATTGCTGAATTATTGAATACTTCTCCTTCTGAAATATTCTTTACTTCTGGAGGAACTGAGGCTGATAATACTGCTTTAAGATGTAGTATAGAGCAAAAAGGAATCAAAAAAGTTTTGACTTCCAAGATTGAGCATCATGCGGTATTGCATACGCTTCAACATTTGGAAAAAGCAGGACATGTTGAGTTGGATTATGTTCCTTTGGACGAAAATGGCTCAGTTGAGTTGGATGCTTTAAAGGATTGGTTAAGTAAGAATCCAGAAAGTTTAGTTTCCTTAATGCATGGTAATAATGAAATAGGAAACATCCTCGATATTGAAGAAGTGAGCTGGCTTTGTAAGCAGTATAATGCTGTTTTTCATTCTGATACAGTTCAAACCATGGCTCATTACAACCATGATTTGCAGGAAATTAAGGCACAACATATTGTTGGGGCGGCTCATAAATTCCACGGGCCAAAAGGTGTGGGTTTCTTATACATTAATAATGAACATAAGATTCATCCTTTTATTCATGGCGGAGCCCAAGAGCGAAATATGCGTGGAGGAACTGAAAATGTTTATGGTATTGTTGGTTTAGCTAAAGCAATGGAAATAGCTTATCGGGATATGGAAGAACATCAAAACCATATTCAGGGCTTAAAGGATAGAATGATTCAAAAGCTGAAAGCTAAAGTTGATGGAGTAGCTTTTAATGGTTTATGTGCTGATCCAGATAAAAGCCTTTATACGGTATTGAATGTTTGCCTACCTCCTTCGGATATGAGCGATATGCTATTATTTAATTTAGATATTAAAGGCATTTCTGCAAGTGGAGGTTCAGCTTGTAGTAGTGGTAGTGATGTTGGTTCGCATGTTATTGCTGAGTTAGGAAAAGCTTCAGAAAGACCAAATGTTCGTTTTTCATTCAGTAAATATAATACAGCCGATGAAATTGATAAAGCGGTTGATGCTCTAGCTGAAATTTATGAAAAGAAGACGGTAGGATAAAACTTAAACTTTTCCAAAGCTCCAAAACTTTGGAAAAGTTAATTTCTAGGAATTAAAGTTTAAGTAAAGCTTTCAGAAAGCCCATATTCTCTCCTTTTTCTTTTACAATCATCAAAGGAATTTCGCTGTCATAAATCACTACTTTTTCAGCTACGCTTCCTAATAAAATAGAAGCTAGTCCGGTTCTCCCTTTTGAGCCCATAATAATCATATCGGCATTTTGGTCTGATGCAAATCCAAATATTTTATCTGCTGGAGAATCATCGTCATCCAGAACAAAATGGCATTCTAAATCTTCTGGAAAGTCATTTCTTTTTACAAAATCCTTAAAATCATTTTTTGCGTGCCCTTTCATTATAGTAGCAAATTCATCATAGGTTTTGCCTGTTTTATTATAACCAACAGGAACTCTGAATACATTGACAAGAGATAAATTGATGTTTTTATCTTTTGTGATAGCCATAGCTTCTTCTACAGCTAGTTTAGAATGCTTTGAGAAATCCGCAGATACCACAATTTTATCCAGTTTAAAGTCAAAATCTTCAGGCACTATCATAAGGGAAGTTTGGGCCACTTTTGCTATTTTATTAGGAACAATCCCTCCTCCTTTTAGCTTTCTTTTTCTGCCCATCACCATCATGTCAACATCTTTGATGTTGACCCATTTTAATATTTGATCTGAAGGGTCTCCCTCCTTAATTTCGATTACTTTTTCGCAATCAAATCCTGATTCCCATGATGAATTGACTACTTTGTCAATGGAATCCGCAATAGATTCATCATTTGGCGCCATTAAGTCAGGATAGCTTTTTCTTAAATCTTCAGGTAACTCTAAGTCTCTTGAAACATGGATAAAATACACTTTCTCACTTTTCAAAAATTTGGCTAAATGAGATGTATATTTAATTAATAATTCATCCATTTCAGTTAAGTCAAGCGCAACTAAAAGTCTTTCTATTTTATACATTTCAGTTTAATTTATTTAGTAAAATCAATCGGTTTTGTAATTTAATAATTTATCTAACGAATTGTAGCTTACATAGTGGTAATTTTCTCTTGCTTTTTTATAGATGTTTAAAGCAATTCTTTTACCGGTTTCAGTTTTAATAAGTTCAGCATATATAGGCATTAAGAATTTTTTTCTTCCAGTATTGATTAGGAAGTTTTCCATTGCTCCATAAGCAGGGATAAACTCTTTTTTAATGGCTAACAAAAACCATTCAGTTAATATTTCTGAATTACTGCTATTGGTGAAATCAAATTTCTCATCCAGTAATTTCACTTCTGCATATTCAATAGAATCCGGCAGCTGATGAAAGAAATGTAAAAATTCGTGTGTACTCCATTCTAGCGTATTCAAAGTGTCAATATTTCCAGTATTCAACCATTTTGCAATAGACTGTTCAATATTAATGAATTTAACAGAATTTGGTTTTGGTAGATCATTAGGAATTCCGGTACCATAAACCCAATTAGAGAATAATTCCTTTGGGAGTTCAATGTCATTTTTTCCGAATAAATTCTGCTCCATATACAGAATAAATTGCTCAGTATTTATGCTTTCAAAGGCGTGCTCATTAAAATATTGCTTTAAAAATTCATCGAAATTTCCTCTTCCACTTATCTCTTCAATCTTTCTTAAAAAGAAATAACCCTTGTCATAAGCGATAGCAGTCATTCCCACATCAGGATTTCTTCCACTTAATTCTAATTTCAAACGGGTGTCTGCAGCATTTCCATTATCTATCAATTCCTTCGCTTCCTCTTTTAATTCTTTAAAAGAAATAGAAGCCAACATTTCGGCATAATCCTTACCATAGAGCTCTTCCATAATACGGTATTCAAAATAAACTGTGAACCCTTCATTTAGCCAGAAATCATCCCAAGTGGCATTGGTAACTAAGTTTCCTGACCAACTATGTGCTAGTTCGTGAGCGATTAAGGAAACCAATGATTTATCACCTGATAATATGGTAGGTGTTGCAAATGTCAGCCTTGGATTTTCCATTCCTCCAAATGGAAAACTTGGAGGTAAAACCAAAACATCAAATTGTTCCCATCTATACTTCCCATAAAGCTTTTCAGCTGTTTCCAAGAAGGATTGTAAATCCTCCAAATCAGTTATTGCTTTTTCCATAGTGGCAGGCTCAGCATATATCCCAGTTTCTTCACCTGTTTCATGATATTCCAATTTACCTACTGCCAAAGCCATCAAATAGGCAGGAATTGGTTGTTGCATTTTAAAACTATAATTTCCAGTTGAGTCAATTTTTTGAGGGTTTTCAGCACTCATTAAAGCTAGGTTTCCTTCTGGGACTTTTACTTTTGCTTCATATGTGAAGCGGATGCCGGGTGAATCCTGAATAGGAATCCATGTTCGGCAAAGAATTGCTTGAGATTGTGTAAATAAAAATGGAGAATCTCCAGCAGTTTGTTGGGCATTTAACCACTGCAAAGCTTCAGCCTTTTCAGGTGTTTTATATTGAATACTGATTGTTTTGGTATCTTTTGATAAAGGTATGTGCAAAGCTTGGCCTAAAATCTCATCTTGCTCTTTTAATTCAAAATCAGTACTATCATTTTCATTTCTCCATATTTTCTCGATTTCTAAATTTTTAGTATCTAATATGATTTCCTTAGCACTTTGAGATTTTCGAATATCATATTGAGCTATTGCTTGTATGGTTTTATTCTCAAAATCAATAGTTGAATTCCAATTTAGATGGGTAATGAGAGCCTCTTGAGGTTTAGCAAATGAATGCTGATCAGGATTTTGAAAATCTGTTGAAGTAATTCTATTGTTTTCCATATTTTTATTTTCATTACAAGAAAACAAGCCTAATATCACACAAAATAATAAAGCTAATTTTTTCATTTCTGTTGATTAAAATTTTATTTTAAGCCTTAATATTTTAAAATATGAAAGCTAAGACTAAATTAGTTAAATGAAATGATCATACCTTAAAAGCAAATTATTATCTTTAGAATACACGAGAAAAAGAAATATTTAAAGTAAAAAAAGACACGACTATCGAAAATTATAACAAGATTTTGAAGTTAACGTAATTTGTTATCATATTTGATACAGTATGTTTAGAATGTCAGGAACACATCAGAGACCCACGGTGGTCATCGATATAGAAAAAGGTTTTTTTGAAATCTCAGGGTCTTCAATTCCAGAGAACCCTATGGATGTTTTTACACCCATTTTTGATCATCTTAATCGGTACATGGAAGATCCATGTCCAGTTACGGAATTACATTTTCGGTTAGATTATTTCAACACAAGTACCTCGAAACTAATGTTGGATATGATTCATAAAATGGAATCTATTAAAGACCAGAAAGGCAATGATGTTAAAATCAAATGGTTTTACAGAGAAGCAGATGATGATATGATGGAAATAGGAGAGGATTTTGCTAATCTTTGTAGATTACCGATCGAGATTATTCCTTATAGTTAAAGTCCAGCCTCCTTGCCCCCAATCCCGCCAACTGGCGGGGAATGGCGCACGGAATGGTCTTTTTTTAAAATGTTCAAACACAGTTTTAAAGCTTTAACTTCTAGGTTTGATGGGTCTAATCAACAACTTTAGCTGTTACTTTGTGTTCTTTGTTAATCTTTGTTGTTAAAAGAAAAAACATTTGGAGTTTAAACTTCCCCTAAAAACAACTCCAATTTTTCTATAGTAACATGATCCATCACTACTATTTTATACCATTTTGGATTTTTATGATTATCTGGGATCAATCCATATTTTTTACAAACTGCTTGCTTTAAGTATGGAGCTTTAATCGTCACAATATTAGCATCCGGATATCGGTAAAACTCGAATTTTTTATCTTTTAATTGATCACAAAGCCATTGAGTTCTATGATTTAAAACCAAAGTTTTCTCATACCAACCGTTTGGCCCATATGTCATTAAGATCATCCAGATAGCAATAGCATTTGCCCCAGAGCGAGATCCAATTAAAGTAAAATCTTGACCTTCAACATAGCTGGCTTCTTGCGTATTGGCATAATGCATCCAATTTTTACGGATTAAAAAGATTCCGGTTCCATAAGGTGCCTGTAGCATTTTATGGGCATCTAATGTTACTGAATTGACATGTGGGTTACTAAAATTTAAATCATTTTCAGGCTTTGCAAATGGAAAGAAAAAACCGCCATAAGCACCATCCACATGTAATTTGAATTCTAAATTTTTCTCTATTAAAAGATCAGTGTAAATATTAACATTATCAACAGAGCCAAACATGGTGGTCATCATATTGGCCATAATGATGAAATATTTCTTTCCATCTGCTTGTGCTATTGAAATAGTCTCCTCCAAAGCTTCTTTGCTTATAGAACGATTATTTTCATCAACAGTCACTTTATAGAAATCAATCTGCAGTACATTGGAGGCTTTTGCAGAAGAGTAATGTGCATCTGATGAGCTAATAAGTGCTATTTCATTTAGTTTTGCATTGTGCTCTTGCTTGAAATAGTTCCTGTAGATCCACACAGCCTGCATATTCGCTTCAGTACCACCCGAAGCTACATACCCATCATACTCAGTGGTACAATGTAAAATGTCTTCTGCACAGATCTTGATTACTTCCTTTTCAAGTTCCTGAGTGCCCTTGAAAAAGCTTTCTGATTCACCTAAAGTATGACAGCCAATATGATTCGGATTGTGAATTAAGGTGGATAGATAAGGAGCGTCTTCTAGGAATGGCGCATTTTGATAAAATACCTTATCATCTAAATGAGAAGCTGGTAATCCAATAATGTTTTGAGTATAGTAATCTACATTTTCTGAAAGTGCAGAAAATATCCTTTGTCTGATCTCTTGCTGAGATAGCTTTTTCCACTTTTGCATGAATATGAAATTTTAATGGTTTTGAAATTTGTCAGATTCCTCGTGCGGAGATCTTGGATATGAGCCGTAAATGTAGGGAAATTGATGTAATAATTTAAATTCCTTTAGCCTTTTAAGTAAATCCATTAAATTTATTTTTAAAATAGCTTCTTTTGATCTCTTCTATGAAGGGATGAGCTAGATAGCTTTTTAGCTTAATGAATTATAATTGAATATGCATATGAAAAAAATTAAGAAAAAGTATGTGGTTGGATTTATTGTGGGTTTATTAACAGTTTTGACAATGGAATTTTTGATGAATACAGAAAAATATGTAAATGCCTTTAATGAAGGTTATAATAAAGCTCATCAATCTGAAAAAAGCCAAAATTAATAAGTAACTGTGGACAAAAAAAAGCCGACTTACGTACAGTAAATCGGCTTAGAATTTATAAATATTTAACTAAACTACGCTTCAATAACCTTTTCAGCCAGAACAGTAATATTGTTATTTAAAACTTCTACCACACCGCCATCAACCACAATAGTTGTAGTATTCTTGCCATCGGAGAATTTTAAATCTCCTTTGTCTAATGAACTAATAAGTGGGGCGTGGTTATTCAAAACCTGAAAAGAACCATTGCTTCCCGGAAAAGTAGCAGAATCTACATTTCCTTTAAACACATTTTTTTCCGGTGTAATGATTTCTAAAAGCATGATTTTAATTTTAAGCTTCTGCTAACATTTTCTCTCCTGCCTCAATGGCTTCTTCAATAGTACCTTTCAAGTTGAAAGCTGCTTCAGGAAGGTGATCTAACTCTCCATCCATAATCATATTGAAACCTTTAATAGTATCTTTGATATCAACCAATACCCCTTTCAAACCAGTAAACTGCTCAGCTACGTGGAAAGGTTGAGACAAGAATCTCTGTACTCTTCTGGCTCTATAAACGGTTTGTCTATCATCTTCAGACAATTCATCCATACCCAAAATTGCAATGATATCCTGCAATTCTTTATATCGCTGTAAAATCTCTTTTACTCTTTGCGCACAGTCATAATGTTCATCACCAACAACACTTCTTTCCAAAATTCTAGAAGTTGAATCCAATGGATCCACCGCTGGATAGATACCTAACTCAGCAATCTTACGAGATAATACTGTAGTAGCATCTAAGTGAGCGAAAGTTGTAGCTGGTGCAGGGTCAGTTAAATCATCCGCAGGAACGTAAACAGCCTGAACGGAAGTAATTGAACCATTTTTAGTTGAAGTAATTCTTTCCTGCATGGCACCCATTTCAGTAGCCAAAGTTGGCTGGTAACCCACAGCAGATGGCATTCTACCTAAAAGAGCAGAAACCTCAGATCCTGCCTGAGTGAAACGGAAAATGTTGTCAATAAAGAAAAGAATATCTTTACCAGTTTCATTACTGTCTTTATCACCGTCACGGTAATACTCAGCTAATGTCAAACCAGACAAAGCAACTCGAGCACGAGCACCTGGAGGCTCATTCATTTGACCAAAGACGAAAGTAGCTTTAGATTCTTTCAAAGCTTCTTTATCGACTTTTGAAAGATCCCATTTGCCTTCTTCCATAGAGTGCATAAAGTCATCACCGTATTTTACAATACCTGATTCCAACATCTCTCTAAGCAAGTCATTACCTTCACGAGTTCTTTCACCCACACCGGCAAATACAGACAAACCACCGTGTCCTTTTGCAATATTATTAATCAACTCTTGAATCAATACGGTTTTACCAACTCCGGCACCACCGAATAAACCAATTTTACCCCCTTTTGAGTAAGGCTCAATTAAGTCGATAACTTTAATTCCTGTATATAAAACTTCAGAAGAAGTTGATAAATCTTCAAATCTTGGAGCATCCCTATGAATAGGCAATTTAGTTTTTCCTTCCGGCTGGTCGATACCATCGATAGCATCACCAATTACATTAAAAAGCCTTCCTTTAATATCTTCACCTGTTGGCATTGAGATAGGCGATCCGCTATCTACAACTTCCATACCTCTAGTCAAACCTTCAGTACCATCCATTGCGATGGTTCTTACTCTGTCTTCCCCTAAATGTTGCTGACATTCTAAAACGATTGTAGAACCGTCAGATTTTTTTACTGTAAATGCATCAAAGATGTTAGGTAATTTCGCGCCTTCTTCCTCGAAGCTCACATCCACTACCGGGCCAATTACTTGGGTAATCCTACCAATATTTGCCATGATTTAATAATTATTGTAAAATAAAATTGCTCTATTCTTTCAGGGTGCAAAGCTAAGGTTTAATTCAATTATAACAAAGTATTTTTAGCTTTCGGTTTGGGTTGATACAGAAATTTTATAATCTGACACTAAATGATTATTTAGATTATAACTTTTTCCATTAATAAGGTTGTTTCCTCCACTCATGGAAAAGAGATAAAAATTGTAAACTTAATACTTCCTTGTTGTTAGTTTAGCAGGAAATTAAATGTACATACAATGAAAAAATTAATATTTAGCTTAGCTGTAATGGCTTTTATTGGGCTATCTGCTTCAGAAAGTCATGCTCAGTTTAAGCTGTTTGGTAAAAAGAAAAAGGAAGATAATAAGAAAGAGAATAATTCAGATTCAAAATATAAGCCTTATTCAAAGGTGATTACTTCAGAGGCGGAATCTGATGAGGGATTGTTCACTTTCCATAAAGTGGATGACAAATATTATTTTGAAATACCAGAGGATTTATTGGAGAGAGAAATTTTGATAGTTTCTAGGATTTCAGGTCACGTAAAAGGACTGAATTTCGGTGGAGCTGGAATGAAATCTCGTCCGCAGCAGGTGATTCGATTTCAAAAGAAAGATAAGCAATTGTTATTGCGTTCAGTATCCTACAATTCTGTAGCAGATGAAGAAGATCCAATTTATGAATCTGTAAAGAACAATAATTTTGAACCTATCATTCATACTTTTAAAATTGAAGCATTAGGAAAGGACTCATCATCCTATGTGATTGATGTTGAAGATTTCTTTACTACAGATGTTCCAATGATTGGTGCACTTTATGATTCTCAAAGAAAGGCTTTTAAAATTCAAACTGTTGATAAAAGTAGATCTGTTATTGTTCATGGAAAAGCTTTCCCTGAAAATGTTGAAATTAGACATATCTTAACTTACAAAGGAAGTGAGATACCCGATAATCAATTAACAGGTGCATTATCAATTGAAATGAATCAATCAATGATTTTGCTGCCTGAGGAACCGATGGTACCAAGAAATTTTGATGATAGAGTAGGCTATTTTTCTATTCGTCAGTTAGATTATTCTAAAGATTCTCATAAAGCTGATGACAACCGTTTCATCACCAGATGGAGATTGGAGCCATCTGATTGGGAAGCTTATAATAAAGGCGAATTGGTAGAGCCAGTTAAACAAATTGTATATTATATCGATCCTGCTACCCCAATTGAGTGGAGAGAATTCATCAAAAAAGGAATTGAAGATTGGCAACCAGCTTTTGAAGAAGCAGGTTTTAGAAATGCAATTATTGCAAAAGATGCCCCAACCAAAGAAGAGGATCCTGACTGGAGCCCAGAAGATGTGCGATACTCAGTTATTCGTTATATAGCTACTGATATTCAAAATGCACAAGGGCCACATGTTCACGATCCAAGAACTGGAGAAATTCTGGAAAGCGATATCTTATGGTATCATAACGTAATGAACCTTTTGAGAAACTGGTATTTCATCCAAACTGCTGCGGTTAACCCTGAAGCTCAAAAAGTTAAGTTTGAGGAAGATTTAATGGGTGAATTAATCAGATTTGTGGCTGCACATGAAGTAGGTCATACATTAGGATTACCTCATAATATGGGATCAAGTGTTGCATATCCTGTTGATTCATTACGATCAGCTGAATTTATGAAAACGCATGGAGTTGCACCTTCAATAATGGATTATGCAAGATTTAATTATGTTGCGCAGCCAGAAGATAATGTTGAAAATTTCTTCCCAATGGTTGGAGAGTATGATAAATGGGCAATAGAATATGGTTACAGGGCAATTCCAAACATTGATACTGCTGAAGAGGAAGAATCTATTTTGAATGGATGGATTTTAGAGAAAGCAGATGATCCTGCTTACCGATATGGTCGTCAGCAAAGAGGAGTTGTAGATCATACTGCCCAAACTGAAGATATTGGAGATGATTCCATGATTGCTTCTGCATTAGGTATTAAAAACTTAAAGAGAATTGCTGATAGATTAATTGAATGGAGCTCGGAAGAAGGTGAAAATTATGACGAGCTTTCTGAACTTTATGGTAATGTAATAGGTCAATATAATCGTTATATGGGTCATGTTACTGGAAATGTTGGCGGCATAAGCGAGTACTTTAAAACATCTGATCAGGAAGGTGCTATTTATACTCATGCTTCTAAAGACAAGCAAACCAGAGCTATCGCATTTTTAAATGAGCAATTATTCGAAACTCCAGAATGGTTGATTGATGCTGAAATACTTAGTAGAATTGAGTCTGATGGAATTACCGATAGAATAAAAGCATTGCAAACTAGAACTTTGAACAGTCTTTTCAGTGCTGATCGTGTGAAAAGAGTTTTAGAAAATGAAGCCTTAAATGGAAATGATGCTTATAAGGCCACACAAATGATGAGCGATTTGCGTACTGGCATTTTCTCTGAATTGAGAACAGGAAAAAGCATAGATACTTATAGAAGAAACTTGCAAAAAGCTTATGTTGAGAAGTTGGGTGAATTAGTGAAGACAGAAGACGAGGATATCCGAACAACAGACATCCCTTCTCTTTCAAGAGGAAACTTGGTTGCTTTAAGAGCTGAAATCAATAGAGGTTTAGCAAGACAGAGCGATCAAATGTCTCGTTATCACTTGCAAGATTTAGTAAGCAGAATTGATCAAATTTTGGATCCTAGGGGTTAAGGTTGATTAAATAATAGTTTAAATTTTTGCCTTTCGGTTTTTATTAATCGGGAGGCATTTTTTTTGTGAAATTTATGAATACAACACACAAATTCAGGGTAGGTAGGAGGTTTTAATTGATGGGTTAGGACACAAACAGTCTTATGAAACAAAAAACCTGAAACAAGTTTCCCAAAGTTTAAAAATTTGGAAAGCTAACATATCCGTATACAGCTTTTACTTATCCTATTTGATAGCCTTTACCTTTTTAATATAATTCTAAAAGTGGTTCCTTTGTTTACGATAGATTCCTTGACTGATATCTTCCCATTATGGTAGTTCTCAATTATTCTTTTTGCTAAAGTAAGTCCTAACCCCCAGCCTCTTTTTTTAGTGGAAAATCCTGGCTGAAAGATTTCTTTTATCTTACTGGAAGGAATTCCTTTTCCAGTATCTGTAACATCTATCAAGGCATCTCCATATTTTCCCTCTTTTAAAGTAATAGTGATTTCACCCTCACCATTCATGGCATCAATCGCATTTTTACATAAGTTCTCAATCACCCAATCGAAAAGAGGCTTATTAATATCTGCCGTAACCAGATCATCTTTGCAATGAAAATAGAGATTTACCTTTTTTGAAGTCCTTTTCTTTAAGTAATTAATAGTTTGCTCAATGATTTTTGAAATATTTTCTTGCTTCAATACGGGGATAGAACCAATACTTGAAAATCTTGAGGTTATCAATTCCAATTTGCTGATATCTTTTTCCAGCTCTGTTACAACCTCTTTATCTTTTATATCATCATCAATTTTCATGATTTCTAACCAAGCCATTAATGAGGAAAGGGGAGTACCCAATTGGTGAGCAGTTTCCTTAGCAAGACCAACCCAAACTTGGTTTTGTTCGGCTTTTCTGGAATAGGAAAAGGAAACATAGCCGAAAAATACAAACGCAGCAATTACAGATAATTGTATGTAAGGGTAGTAGCGTAATCTGTAAATCAAATCGGAATTTCGGTAATAGATATATTGAAAGTCATTTGGATCATCTGAACCCATTCCGGAAATAGCAATTGGCTCATATTCTTGTTCCATGATTTTGAGCTCTTTCTTCAGTATTTTTTTTCTGGCCTCCTGATCATGTTTGGAACTGTCTATGTCAATATTTCTATAAACACTGGGATTTCCATTGGCGTCCACCACAATTGCTGGAACAAAGTTGTTTGGAGCTACGATTTCTTGAAAAATAAAAATCAGATTTTCGCTATTATCAGGATCACTGGTATATTCCAAAGTTTTGGCAAATAATTCGATATAACGTTCCTCTCTTTCTTTTAGCTCTTCTACTATGCTATTGGTGTAGAGAACCGAAGCAATACCAATAATTAAAGAAAATGCTAGTGCAACCCATTTTAAAGCAGCCTTACTTTGGTAAATGGAAGAAGCATTGCCCATAAAGGGGTTTTCAGAAGGAGTTACCATTTATATTTTTCAGGCAAATTATAAAAGTTTAAGGGATAACGGAAAAAATGAGCCTTATTACTTTGAAACTGTGAAATAATAACTGATTTAATTCGATATTTAATTGAGAGTAACCATTTTATAACTTTTTCGATACATAGTACATGGAAAATATAGTGCAAATTGAATTATGGGGCATCAGAATAGATGAGCCCATTGTTACCCTCACCGACCTATTGGTCAGTTTTTTTTGTTTCCTTTATTTTTATAAGATGTCAATATCCCCTAAAAAGGGAAAAGTATTCACTTATTTCAAATACTATTTTTTAGTGATGGGTTTAGCTACCACTTTTGGAGGCGTTATTGGACATGCATTTTATTATGAATTTAGTAAATCATGGAAACTGGTAGGATGGATAATTAGTATGTTTGCAATTATGCTAATAGAGCGGGGAGCTATAGAACACACTCGTATAGCATTAAATAAAAAATATGTTAAAATATTAGGCATAGTTAATATAATAGAGTTTTTAATTTTTCTTGGATTAGTGTTTTATACCCTCGATTTCTTTTATGTCCAGTTACATTCTGGCTATGGATTAATGTTTGTAGTTTTCACAATTGAGGCTTTACTATTTTATAAAACCAAGAATGAAGCTACTAAATATATAATGGCCGGAATTGGTTTTGCTGCGCTTTCGGCTTTAGCATTTGCTACAAAATTCTCAATTCATGAATGGTTTAACTACTTGTCTTTAAGCCATGTATTGATGGCAGTAGCAACGATTTATGTTTATGGAGGAGTAAAGAGAATTAAAATAAAGGAAGGGCAAGTAAAAGAAAAGGTTTAATTCTATTTCAAATTAATATTAATGAGGCTAAGCCTAAATATAAACAAGCCAAATGCTTGAGGTGTTTCACGCAAAGACGCTAAGTCGCAAAGAATAAGAAAGGAGAGAATAGTGTGCTTTAAATTTATATTTCAAAGTTCTCAAATCAAATCATATCGTTATTCTCGGGGTAAATATTGCTCAGAGAGAGTATTATAATCTATTTTATTTAGTATTGACAGTTTGAACGGGAATTCAAAAAGTTAAACAATTAAATACCTTTGCGTAAACTTTGCGCCTTGGCGTGATTTATTTAGTGCGTCTTTTGACGCTTAAAGACAGAAATAAAAAAAGCCCATCACTCTCCAGTGACAGGCCCTACTATGGAAACGACTAATTGAATACTATTTTATAAAGCGATACTATGTTTAAAGTTCCTATCGCCAGACTGAACCATAATCTGATATTCACCTTTATCTAAAGAAGAAATATCAAATCTTTTCTCAATTCCTGATTTACTACCTAAGTTCTCTTTATAAATCACGTTTCCTTTTGAATTTGTGATTAAAATTGAGGTACTATTACTGCTTAAATTAAGATAATTGAAATCTACAATTCCATTTTCCTTAAGTTTTACAAATGGTTTGTGGATCGTGTTGAACTGATCTTCCGCTACCGTAACAGAATCCCAAGTAATGGTAATAGGTAATATTTCTATATTGAGATCATTTTCCAACTCGATATTATATCGACCAGATTCTAAATGTCTCAAGTCGAAATTTTTCAAAATACCATTTACATTTTCAACTGTTTCAGTGTATAACACTTGACCGAATTGATTTTTTATCCTAATATTGGTCAAATCAGACTCAGCTGATCCTACCCTTAATGTGATCATTTTGTTTTCCTTGCTTGTCAATTTTACAAATGGGAAGCCATCTGCAAAGCTCAATAATGGCAGTAAAACCAATACTGCGGTTACAACCGATTTTTGAATTTTTAAATTGTTCATAGACTTTTTCTTTAAAGTACATTACAAATGTAGGGTGCTTTTTTGCCACTAACTATGTGAAGATTTTCCAATTGTAGTACTATTTTAACTCTTTAGTGTTATCTTATTGTTATCAAGAGGTAAAATGCAATAACAAAATCAATTTTCAATCGTTTTAAATTCACTATGCAATTCTATAAGCCTACACTCGAACAAATTGAGCCTACCTTTGGAAGCTCGGTACTCATCAAAAAATTTGAACAGTCAAGACCTAATAAGGAACCATTTTGGCATTTTCATCCCGAAATTGAATTAGTTTTTGTGCGTGGAGGGAATGGAAAAAGACATATAGGCAATCATATTTCCTATTACCAAGATGGAGATTTGATGCTGATCGGATCTAATTTGCCGCATTATGGTTTCACAGACCGCTTAACAGGAAATGAATCGGAAACTATTATCCAGATGAAAGAGGATTTCCCTGGACCAGTATTTTTAAATTTGCCTGAAATTCAACCTATCAAGCAACTAATTGAGAATGCGAAGCTCGGAATTGTGTTCACAGGCGAAACCAAAAAGAAAATTGGAGATGAAATAGAAAGTTTAGTAGATAAACCGCCTTTTGATCGGTTGATAGGTTTGATATCCATTTTAAAGAGACTATCAGAGGTAAAAGATTACTATTTGTTAAATTCAGAAGCAGTATCAATTGAGGCTAAGGCTGTTGATCAGCAGCGGGTAAATTTAATTTATGATTTTGTAAGAGATAATTTTAAACGGAATATATCATTAGAAGAAATTTCAGCTGAAGCTGCCATGACCGTTCCAGCTTTTTGCCGCTATTTTAAGAAGATTTCTAATAAGACTTTCACTCATTTTGTAAACGAACACAGGGTAGTACATGCTTCCAAGCTTTTATCAGAAGGGAATTTAAATATCACAGATATTTGCTATGCCTGTGGATTTAATAATATCTCCCATTTCAACAGACAATTCAAAGAAATCACCGGTAATAGCCCATCAGATTATAGAAAGGCTATTAGGAGAGTGGTTAGATAAAGCCCCCTAGCCCCCAATGGGGAAGTATGCACGGAATTAGGTCAGTATTAAAATTTTTTTATCTGAAATAAAAGGGAGATAAGTACAAATATGTTGTAATTCTTGTCAGTATCTAAAACGGAAAATATACAAATGTTTTGATACTAATATCCACAGAAATAACACAACCACTTCCGACGAACTCGGAAAGGCGGGAGGGAGGAAAGTTTAGCGGGCCAGCGTGGGCATGAGGGGTAGTAGCATTAAACTTTCTTGAATTTTTGTTTCTTTTTGTTCAAGCAAAAAGAAAGTAAGAATGATGAAAGTAAAATAAATTGATTTCTGCAGATATGGGACAAACTAAGTGGCTAGTCCCTTCTAAAACTTTTACTAATAGCTTTCTTTTTCCTTCTGATATTAGCTTTTAATATTTCATCCAACATTAAGCTTAACAAAATACATAGACCTACTATTACTGGTACTAAAATATTGTCCCCTAGAAAATCTAAAGCCAAGGCTACTGATATAATGGCAATATTAGTAGCGATCATAATTAAAGTAGTACCAGAATGGCTAAAGCCCAATCGCATTAGAATATGGTGTAAGTGCGTCTTATCTGGTGAGAAAGGAGATTTCTTTTTCATAGCTCTTGAGATAAATACCCTGAGCGTATCAAAAAGTGGGATGATGATTATTGAAATCCCTACTGCAACTGAAGACGTTAATTTGAACGGAGTTTCTTCAGGCAAATAATGATTATAATCAATAAACTTAATGGTAATCACAGCTAAGGCAAAACCAATTAATAGCGCTCCGGTATCTCCCATAAAAATTCTTGAGGGCTCCCAATTGAAATTCAAAAAGGCTATCAATGCACCTATAAACCCAAAGCAAACCATAGAAAAATATGTCTGTCCTACCAAAAAGAAATAAATACCAAAAAAGAAAAAGGCAATTATACCAATGCTACTAGCTAAACCATCCAGACCATCTATTAGATTATACGAATTAGTAATCACGATTAATGTAAACAGTGTTACCACTATGCTAATGATATAGGGAACCTCCTCAATAGACAATAAACCATAAAAGGATTTTAAAGTAATGTCCATTAAGAAGATGACCATAAAAGAAGCTAAGAACTGTGCTCCCAGTTTTACTATTGGACGAACAGGAACTAAATCATCCCTTAAGCCCACCATAAACATAATGCCCATAGCGCCAAAGAAAAACTTAAAGCGCTGTAAGCCCACAAGCGGCATGAAGATTAACAAGGCTATCATGACGCCTATAAATATGGCTATTCCCCCCATGCTGGGTGTATCACCTAAGTGTATTTTCCTTCCTCCCGGTTTATCCACGATATTTCGCTTTTTAAAAAAGCTAATTACCAATGGCGTAACCAAAAAGGTTAATATAAATGAAGTAATTAAACTAGCTAGGGTTTGGGGCATGTTTAAAATTTGATAAATCTACAACTTTAGCTTTATCCCAATCAATTTGGTCATCAGCCATTAACAGATCAACAAATTTAAATGGTTTTAGGGAATTATCTAAAGTTAAGTATAATTTTAGAAGTAAAAGAAAATCAATATTTAAACTAATGCTTTTAAATGATCCAGCATTGTCTTTGCTAAAGTTTGTCTATTGTAAGCTTCAGCAAGTTTTGAACAATTATTTTTGATTTTATCTTTTAATTCCGGCTCTTCAATTAATCTATTAAGCTTTACATTAAAATCATCAAAGTTTCCAGGTTCAAAAAATAAACCAGCATCATATTCTTCCATTATTTCCCTTGCTTGCCCATCAACACCCAATAAAATAGGTTTTCTCATTGCAGCCGCTTCAAATATTTTTGAAGGGATAACGGTTTTAAAGGTATCGTCCTGTTTCAGAGGAATCAAAGCAAAATCTGCCAAAGCCCAATATTTTACTATTTCACTTTTAGGAACTGGGTCTAAGAATTGAACATTGTCTAAATTTAGTTCTTTTGCTCTTTGAACTAAAAGCTTTTTGTTGGCACCATCTCCAATAAATAAAAATTCAATGTTATTATTCTCAATCTTATTAAGATTAGAAACATAAAGCTCCAAATCATGAGCTAAACCATGTGTCCCAATATAGGAAACTACAATTTTATCATGCAGATTTAATTTACTCCTTAGGTCAGAAGCATCCACTTGCGGATTAAATAATTCTAAATTACAGCCATTGGTTATAACAGTTATTTTTTTAGCGTCAATACCGCGTTGAATTAGATTTTTCTTGAATGCATCAGTTACAGCTACAATCAGATTTGCATTTTTATATAATCTTAATTCTATTTTTTCTAATAGATTAAGAATCCATTGGCTGTTCATTGATGTAACAGATCGAATAGAATCAGGCCAAAGATCACGAAGCTCAAAAACCCATTTTTTTCTTTTAAAAAATGCTAACCAAAAGCCAGAAATTGCAGTGAAAAATTGCGGGGATGTAGCTACAATTAAATCCGTTTTTATAAATAGCCCTACAATAAATGCTGACAATGAATAGCTAATGTAATCTAACGTCCTTTTGAAGAAGCCTTCATTTCTTGTAATATAGGACCATACTCTAATTACCTTTATCCCTTCAATTAGTTCTCTTTGAGGAATTATTTTATTTTTATATCCCTCATAAACTTTACCCTGTGGGAAATTAGGATTACAAGTTATCACAGTGACCTCTATTCCTTCTTTTACCCACTCCTTACAATGCTCAAAGGTTCTTGTAGCAGGGGCATTTACTTCCGGTGGAAAATTATCAGTAAGGAATAGAATTTTCATTTAAAAAATTTTGGTCTCAAGTGACTTATTAAAATGAACCGCTAATTTATCACATGTAATATAACTATTAAAGCCTTTTGGACAATTATATTTTTCGATATCAATTGAAATAGCATTTTTGAATTTCATTTTAATACCATTATTAAAAGAGATTTTGGCAGTCCCCTTATCTACAATTTCTATTTCTTTTGATAAATGGAAATATGCTGTGGCACTCGATTTTGTATTGTCTCTTGTTAATATATCTTGAATTGTAATGCTAGTTTCAGAGAACTGAAGTTCTCTGATGTGATCGCCACAAATTGATTTGTAGCCATTATGAGATAATTTTAAATGATTTGCCGATTCCTTCAATATTTTCACTTTTGCTCGTTTACCTAATCTAAACCCCCCCCAAACATCAGACTGATTTTGATCATTTACAACAACTGTATTATGAAATTCGGTTGACCTTTCTAAATTTCTTCTTTCATTTTTGTCATAGGTAGAAATACCGGGATCTATTATAAATGGTTTATTATCATAATATAAAATAAAATTACCTATATCTGCATGTGCGTGTCCTGGGATATAATTTGGACCCGGTTTTCCAGCATCAGCGACTAATTCCCAATCTTGGTTTATATATTTTCTGTAACCACATGAACCTAAGTTTGTAGTCTTAGATTTTACTCCTAAATTCTCAGCATATTTAATTAATTCTTTACCAGACTTAGCGATTCCAGTAGTTGAATCATTCAAAAGTGGCATCTCACCATTATTCATCTTCATCTCTTTCAACCAACCAAGCATTAATTCTGCTTTTTGAGTTAGAAAATCTAAAAATAAATGGTCTTTAAAAGCATTCGAAGATTTAGCAAAATTTATACAATCCAGTAATCTTTCGAAAAGAATATGATGATACATAGGAGATAGCTCAAAATGAGCACCATCATCCAGTATTTGTTCTTCTAATTCTTGTTTTAGGAGTTTTTTACTTTTAATAAACAGCTTTTCATCATTAAAGTAAACTGATCCAATAAATAATGAATAGGCGTTTTCAAGTAAATGGTTTCCGAGTAAATGATATTCTAAATTCTTTATTAAATGGACATAGCATGAGAATATAAAGGAATCAATTTTATTGTCTTTGATATTATGAAGGACTATGAATTTAATCCAGTTTATATTTCTTAAAGAAATTGGGTAAGGTTCTAGTCCATCTTTAAGAGTTTCTGTTTTTGAAATGTAATCATTAATTAGCGTTAGTCCATTGTCTTTTGATAAGTCATCTTGTAGTAAGAAGTCGAAATAATTAAGGTTATAGCACCACAATTTCCCATTATTGGAATAATTCCAATCTACTGAATCAAATTGTTTCTCAATACTTAAAATAATGAATGTTGATTTGTCTTTAATTATTTTATTACTGAATAGAAAATCAACAAATATATTAATGGATACATCGTTTCTCTTAACTTTCCGAAAAGTAAATTTATTTCCAAATAGGTTGTTTCTAAAATAATAATACAATCTAAAATATATTTGAATAAACTTTAAAAAGTAGATTGTATAGAAGTATTTGTGAAATTTATTTATCATTATTTTTTAACCAGAAACTGAAATATATCAATTGAAAAATTTTATAGGTATTGTTTTCATTCTTGTTAAAGTGCTCTTTTAAAATAAGGATGATTTCTTTTTCATTTAAATAATTAAATAATCCATTATCAAGAAATAATGTTTTTATCTTCTCAAAACCTAAAGATTCAATTTTAGCGTCCAGTGGAGGATTAAATCCTGCTTTTTTTCTATTGATAATATGATCGGGCAGGTCTTTTTTTAGAATATTTTTAAGTAGTATTTTTGTATTTTTAAAATTTATGAGTTTTTTATCAGGTAAATGAAATATTTTCTCATATAATTCTTTAGTTACTAGTGGCACTCTTAACTCTATACTTTCAAGCATTGAAGATTTATCAGCAACAGAGAAATTATGAGCCAAAAAGCCAAAGATATCTAGGTACATTGCTTTTTTCAAATCTGTAGAATTATCGGGCATTTCATTTGTTATATTTTTCAGCTTTTTAACAAATTCTGAAGTGCCAAGTGAATTCCTTGTTAAGTTGTTGACTTCATGTGATGAAAAATATCCTATTAATTGAGTGTATTTTAACTCAAACTCTTTTTGAGTAAAGAAATTTCTAAATCTGGATAGTTTTTTTTCAAAAGCCTTATTTTTTAAGATAAAACCTGGTAAAAAATTCACTAATTTGTAGTATTTAGCATATTTTACTAGTTTATATCTTGGGTATCCTGCAAATAATTCATCTGCACCCAAGCCAGAAAGCATTACTTTAAAGCCGAGCTCTCTAGCTTTTCTAGATAAAATTTGTGATGCAATAAAAGTGTAATCCGATATAGGTTCTTCTGTATTTTTACTTAACTTATCGATGCTTGTCAAGAAGTCCATTTCTTCCTTATCAAAAGAAACTTCTTTAATTTCTCTATTCCATAATTCAGAAATCATTTTTGCGTATGAATAATCATCTGAAAAACCAGCGTTTTCAGTTTCCTTTTTGTTATTTTTAAAAACAATAGGAGTTACATTTTCTTTTAAACTTTTAAGTATAACGGTCGAATCAATACCACCGCTAAAAAAAAGACCTACAGGAACATCACTTACAGTATGTTGCAAAATGCTTTTTTCTATGCTATCAAAGGTTGTTTCATTTTTATCAAACTCTTTTGAATCAAAAACTGACCAGTACCTAGTTTCTTGCATTGGTTGATTTTCCGAAAGAACTACATAATGCCCTGGTTTAACTTTTTTTACATTTTTAAACCCAGTATCTGGTTCATAAAGAAAGCCATTAAGTAGGAATTCATTTATACAATTTTCATCAATTTCTTTTTTTACGATATCGAATTCCCACAGTGATTTTAATTCAGATGAAAAAATTAGGGTATTTGTAGTATTGAAATAGTATAATGGTTTGATACCCAATGGGTCTCTAGCTAAAAACAATTGCTTCTCTAGAGTATCGAATATGGCAAATGAAAACATGCCCTCTAGTTTACTGAGCATTTTAGCCCCCTCATTTTTAAAGAGATTTAATATGACTTCTGTATCAGAAGTGGTTTTATAATCATATGGATAGAGAGTTCTTAGATCTTTATAATTATATATTTCACCATTAAAAATGATTACATATCTTTTGCATTCAGACCACATTGGCTGATTTGCTTCGTCTGATATATCTATAATACTTAATCTCTTGTGACCCAGCCCACAGTTAATACTATTTTCATTGAAATAGTAATCACCTGTTCCATCCGGTCCTCTATGTTCAATGCTATTTAAACTTGTATCAAGATCAGGTTTATATTCGTCTTGAGAAAAATAACCAACTATTCCGCACATTTTATATCCTTCTTAAAAGTCATTAATAAACAATAAAACAAACTAATAAATAAAATTCCTTTATTCAAACCTAAAAGAACTTCAGTTAAAGAATAAATAGCTATGATAATCGAAAATAATATAAGAGGTTTGTTAAGAATTTTTTTTAAATATAAAAACATAGGTTTTAAATAAATATTTAATAGAATTAATAATCCAGGTATTCCGTAGCCTAGTAGAGTTGACAAATATTGATTATGTGCATTATGATAAAATGTTTTTCCATTTTCTAAATAACAATCAGTGAGGGCTTCTTGAACAGAACCTGTTCCATAGCCGATAACTGGGCTTTCAGAAATTTTAACTAATGAGCAATACCATGAAATAGTCCTTTCAAAAAAAAATGTATAGTAATTTCCTTTAAAAACCTTAAATAAAGGAATGTAAAATCTTCTTTGAAAAAAATCGACATTGTAACTTACTATTATTATGACACTTATTGAAATAATAATAAGGGATATACTTTTGTAGTTGAATCCCAACTGGAGTATTAAAATTGCAATAAACGTGATCAGCAAGCCAACTATAAATATTTTAGAGCCAACGTAGAAACCAAATATTATTGCATATATTATCAAAACTGCATAAATAACTATTTGTAGTGGAGAAATTTTATCAAAAATCTTTAAAAGTAACATTGCGATGCTCATATTTAAATAAAGAGAAAAATATGTAGGGTGCATTGCTAATGGCTCTAATAGAAGAATGTAAAAATTATGAAAAGGGTTTGAATACAATAAGATTTGATTTACATTACAAATAAATGCTCCAGTAAAAACACCTAAAATAAATGTATTTATTAGAATGTTTCTAGTTTTATTATTTAAATGTATGCTAGAAAATAAGAGGGGAAATAAAATTAATGAGGCGCTTTTCTCCAAATTAAATAATCCAAGCTCTACATTAGAAGAATAAGTTAGTCCTACTATCATCAATAGAAAATATGCAACAATTGGGTAATAATCTTTTTTTAAGAATTGTTTAATTGTAAGGGAGTTCCTAAGAGCTTTGATAATAAATAGAATAGCTGCGAAAATTGATGCCGCTGATGTTACTTTATGAGAAACTAACGGCATAGTAAATAAAATTATTCCAATAGAAAAAAGAATACCAAGGTCAAATTTTTTCCCTTTATATTTTTTTGAAAATTCAATAAAGTGATTATGAATTACAGTCATTTGTTTAAAAAAAGATGAGTAGAAGTATTTTGTTTAAATTTCTTGAAAAGAACCTATGACCAACTCAAAATTCTTTGTGAATTCTAATTTCATTGTGCTGTAGTAACTGCAATAAAAAGATCATTAGACAAAAATATATAAATATCGCTATGGCTCATTATTTTTAAATACATTGTTTGATTCAATTATAGCTTTTATTGATTATGGTGTACAAATTTCAATTTTATTAAAACATATTGAAACTCTTAAATTACTGGTTCATTTTGCATTAGCTTTAAAAGAGGTCTGATAAAAATGATTTTTGTATCCTAAATTATATTTTTAGTAATTGAAATTAACAGTTGATAAAACGTACTGGCAATTAATTGGGCTCATCATTTTCTGCTTATTATTAATATTAACAATTTTGACTATAACAAATTTATTGGTTAAAGGCATTATTTAGATTTTGTCATTTATACTACTTTCTTTACTATAATACAGTACGATCTTGTTTTACTTTTACGTGGTCTAACAGATCTACAAACGATTTAATTGTATTAACATGATTTTTATTGTCTTTTTCATACCTAAATTCAAAATCTAGAATACCCTTTACTGAAGTTTCTAAAATTCTTTTAATCATAGATCTTTTCTGGGTTTCTGTGATTTCTTTGTGATAAAGATGTTTATTAATACTCGATAGATTTTCATAACTAAATATATTATGCGAAACTTCTGATTCTGGATCATAATAAGTACCACCCAGAGCAATCACAGTTTTATTTTTTATTATTGCTTCTATTCCTGTTGAAGCAGAACCAGTTATTATCACGAAATCACTTATTTCAAGAATATCATTTGTAGGAAAGGCAAGATCTATTAATAGGGTGTTTTTGTAGGATTTAATTTTTTTGTAAAATTCTTTTCTTCTGTAGGCATAAAAGTCTGGATGTTCTTTGAAAATTACTAGAACATTATTTGGTAATTCATTCACTACGGTTTCTATCGTTTTTTCATACTGATAAAAATTTGGATCTTTAATTCCATAATTTATGGTATTTTCTGGTACAAATTGTAGAGGAAAATAAACAACACTTTCATATTTTTCAGTTATAGCTTTAATCTTATTAATATCCTTTTCAAATAGATTACGAACAAAAGCATCAGATATTGATTTGATTGTTATTGCACCTGGCATAGGGTAAATACAATTATAGTGAAATGAATATGGATCTGAGTTCTTCCATTTCCGATATGAAAAGACTATTTTTTTTACTCTTTCTTTAAAATACAAAAACAAAAGCTTTTGGAATTTTTTAGGTTTTTTAAGCCATGTTGGTCTAAAATAACGGTCGCTTAGTACTTTATAAATGCTTTCAACTTCCTCAAGTGATGGTTCTCTTAGATCATATGATTCGTAAAGATTTCGAATCCTTACATAGCCAGGTAGAGGGGAGGAAGTTGGACATATAGCAGGGATCTCGTGGTCTAAACATTTTAAGAATAATAAATGTAAAATGTAGTTATCAATAGGCATACCGATAAAACCGTCAAAGGAATTTTCAGAAATAATTTCTTCCAAAGATTCCCAAACTCCATTAATTAAGCTGATAGCCTCTTTCTCTTCTATGTGTTTAATATATCGATCTCTCTTTATAATATCATAATAGTTTATATCATAAAGTTTTTCTGAGATGTCTGATCTCTTAATCTTACTGTAGACACTATTCATTATTGGAAAATCTCCGAAATTCTTAAAATCACTTATATACTTGGGATTTATATCCCTTAATTCATTGTATGATTCTGAAAATTTCAAAAAACTAGGAAAAGGTCTTTTGAATATTAATATGTTTTTCATATTTGAAGAATTATGATTTTATAAAGCTTTATTAAATAATCTTAAACAGCCAAAAAAGTATAATAATTTGGAAATAAGAATGATTATTAAGATTTCTGTTAAACTTAATTTAATTTTAAAAAGCGCAAAGATAGCGAATAACACTAAAGATGCTACAATATATGAGGTTTTCATGACCGCCAACTGCTTGTTGTTCTTCCCGTAATAGACTGCCATTTCAAATACGTTTAGAATTATTACACTGCTAATTATAATAATAAAAAGTAAATCTAGAGTATTGTAGGTGTAGGAAGAATAAAAATTCGTGAGCAATTTATCTAATACAAAGAATACAGGAATAGCTGAGAATGACAAGATCAAAAGTAACTGCTTTGATAGTTTTTTGATACTTCTTCCAGCATCAATTTTCGATCTTAGTAGTTCTTTGTAATATAGGTTTTGCAATAATGCTAGTACGCTATAGGCAATATTAATAAAGGTTGAAAGTAAGATAAATGAATTATATTGATTTTCAAACATTACTCCTTTACCAACAATTTTTTCGATGTTAAGTAATACAAGTGATAATAATGAATTAATTAAAAGAAATAAAGGAAATTTATAGAATGTTATTAACTCTTTCCGAATCTGTTTAAAATCGAATGTAGGAATAACCCTTCTTATTGCTGAAGTTCTAAACAGATATGCTGCAAATAAGAAACAAGTGATCAATTCTACCCCAAAAATTATTTTAATATTAATTTTAGAGAAAGAATAGTAGATAAAAGTAAGAATAATTAAATCCATTAAATTTCTGAGAAACACAAAAGCAAAGAAATCATTAGTGAGACCCCAGGACCTTATTATTTTTAGATTATTTCGAAAAATACTTAATAAAAAATAGCTTCCAAGTACAGTAATTGTTAGACTAAGAGAGTAATCTTGGAATAGCAAAAATGGAAGAAGTAAAAATATTCCAATAAAGAAAATGTTTAATATTGTAATGCTATGCTGAGCTATTCTCTCATGACCTTCACCGTCAATTAGACTTTTCGCGAATGAATCACCCCATCCCAAATGAGAAAAACCTGCAAAAATTGATATAATTGCAAATAACCATCCAAATTCACCAGATTGTTCAAACGGGATAAATTTGAAAATTAGAAATATCTTTAAAGGCTGAATGAGTGCTGCAAAAAGCGAGTATTTCTGTTTTAGGACTTTTTGAAATATCATCTAATTTTTAGTAAAATATATAGAAAACAAATTCCCCAAAATTACACCAGGTAAAAAATTAACAAACATATCATTGGTGGAGAATGAAGCGAAGATTATAAATATTCCTAGAATAGCGTAAAACTGAATTTTCGAGGAGGTCTTGTATATATATAATTTAATAGTTTTAAAAACTAGTAAGAGAAAGAATGTCAATCCAAATATACCATAACATAATATAAAGTACCATAATGAAATATGTACATAATGCCTTTCTGAACTTTTACCTACTAGGCTAGGTAATTCGTATCTCCATCCATAACCGTTCCCGAAGATATAATCAGAATAACTGCTCATAAGCTGTTCTTTAGAGCTAACTATTTCTTGTACTTTTTCACCTAAGGAAGTTGGCTGATAATTTTTTGAAGTATCTAAAATATTTGATATTGATTCCATACCATTTTCTATTCTGGCTATTACTGGCTTGGTAATTTTATTTGGGAGAACTAAAAAACTAAAAAAAAGAATTAAAACAAGGGCAGTGAACCGTATTAACGATTTTATAGAAAATTTTGAATTACGTAGATAATACAGTGCGAAGAGTATCGGTGCTATAAATATCATAGCTCTTTTCATATGAAGTATGATAAATAGTAAAAATATTATCACATAAGTTGTTCTTTTTTCGACTAAAAAATAAACCAAAAAGGGAAATAAATACAAAGACTGCATTGAAAGGTAATAGTTTCTACCGAATGGGTTTATCAAAAAAAACAGTAAACTGATAAACACTAAGAGCATAAAATATCGCTGAAAATTTTTGTGGTTTATTATCTCATAAATATCTAATATTTTCTTAGTACCAAGGAGGAAAAAGATGAAGAAGATAAGTGATCCGACAAAATGCGGGAGAACAATCGAAAAATTAGTCTCCTGAAAATTCAAAAAAAATATTAATATGGGTAGGGGAAAAAGTATGAAAAATAGATATATAACTATCGGTTTATACTTCTTACCATAGCGTAAATCATTTATAACAAATAAGGTGAAAAATAATAATAGAGATACCAGATAATACTTAATAAGTTGAGTTTTTATGAATTCAACTTTAAAATAGTAAATTAATATATTCCAAACTGGCATGACCAATATGTAGAATCTGAAAACGTTTTTTGCAAGATTTGAAGCTTTCATGTTTTTTAATGTAATTCAATCTAAATGGATTAAATTTCTATCAGTTATACGCAGTGTTTCAAAAGGTAATAAAATGATCCAAAATGACTAAACGAAATTATCATATTTCCTTCCTTAACTATTCTATTATTAACGCTTTCCTATTTTGAAGTGTTAGTATAATTTTTTCCCAATCACCTTCATTTCTGGAAAACTATTTGTTCCGTATTATTTAAGCAATTGAAAAAGAACTAATGAGGGTGCTTTTTATACCACATTTTTTCAGTAGAATTTCAGATGAAGCAAATATGCTTACTATAAGGTTTTTATCTACTAAACTCTCCATTATGCCTTTTTCAAGAACTGTTTAAAAATAAGACAAAACTTTGGTCTGAAGTTCTCTTTCTAACCCATGGTTTAGTTTTCAAGAAAATTAATTTACATTAAAGTACAAATCTCTCCAATTATTGTTGATGCCTTTATGATTTTTTCTGCTAATTGAAGCTTTCATTACTTCAAGCCGATAGTTCTGCTATTATTATACTTGTCTACTTCATATTAGAGATGTTTAAAAAAATGGAAATAAAGAATATTTATTGATTATTACTATTGTCTATGTTATCAAAGGACAATCTGTCACCCTTTTCTAAATCTATTAAAGCCTCCTTTCCAATGACATTATAATAATGTTTAGGATGCATACCAAACCCAGGTCTTATACTCCTAACATTTTCTTCCGTAAACTTGTCCCCCTTTTTAATGTCTTCCACAACATATAAAGAACGGGAGAAATCCTTACCTTTTGTTTGCTTCTCTGTAAGTGTATAATCTACTTTCCCAATGGCTTTTTCAGCTTCTCTTACTACTTTTACCATCTCTGTAAATTCTTTTTCATCCATAGAAAAAGAAGCATCGGGTCCCCCTACGGAATGATCTAATATAAAATGTTTTTCGATAATTTTAGCACCGAAACAAGTCGCTACAATAGGCACCGTGCTTCCCATGGTATGATCCGAAAGTCCTGAAATAACACCATAACGTTCTCTTAAATCTTTTACCATCACCATATTCGCCTCATCTATTGGAGCTGGATAACTTGAGGTGCACTTGAGCAATGCAATATCCTCATTCCCCATTCTTTTGCAGGCGTCCAATGCCAGTTCTATATCTTCTTTTCCTGCTATACCAGTAGATAAAATTACTGGCTTCCCTTTAGAAGCCACATATTCTATTAAAGGAATATCAGTAATTTCAAAAGAAGCGATTTTATAAGCCGGGGCGTCAAGATCTTCTAAAAAGTCTACAGCTGTTTTATCAAAAGGGGATGAAAAACAGATTAATCCTTCTTCAGCAGCTATCTTAAATAATTTTTCATGCCATTGCCAAGGTGTGTAAGCACTCTTGTATAAATCATAGTACGTTTTCCCATCCCAAATAGAGCCTGATTTTATAATGAAATCATCTTTTTGGGACTGGATCGTTAAAGTGTCAGCAGTATAGGTTTGAAGTTTAATTGCATCTGCACCTGTTCTTTTAGCAGCTCTTATTGTTTCTACAGCCGTCTCTAAACTACCATTATGATTGGCTGACAATTCAGCAATGATAAACACCCCTGAATCTTTATTTATATTAAACCCTCCGATTTTCATGATTGTAAACTTTTATAAGATGCTATTCAATTTTAAATTCGTATTTCTATTTCTGACTTTCTTGATTTCCACTACTCCATTCGGTGTTTTTACCAGTATTGGGTTGATCGATAAAACCTTGCCATTTGGCTCCTCGCATGAGAATCCATAATCAGTGTAGCTAATTTCATCAATTATGATTTTTTGATCTTTATAAATAGAAAATGCCCCTGGATAAGGCGCGGCTTGCGCTCTTACCCAATTCCTTATCCGCTCTTTTTGCCAATTCCAATTAATTTGGCCATCCTCAGGAGTCCGCTTTCCAAAATAAGTTGCCTTACTCTCATCTTGATAAAGATATCTCAAACTGTTTGATTCTACCTTGGTCAGAACATTTTCTATAATGGGTAAATAACTGTTTTCGTATTTTCCTAATAAAGTAGCTCCAGTTTCATTTTTATTAATCTCGATGACTTGCTGTTCTAAAATGGCACCAGTATCACACCCTTCATCTATTAAATGCGCTGTAATACCAGTTTCACGTTCATTGTTAATAATGGCCCAGACATGGGGTGTCCTACCTCTGTACTTTGGTAAAAGTGATCCATGTATGTTGAAGGCTAAAGTCTTCGGTAATTCAATCAATTCCTTTTCTATGATAAACAAATAATTTACCGAAATAAGAACATCTATACTTTTATCACTGATGAAATTAGCGCAAGCTCCTTTACGAGGATTACCTTCAAATAAGGCTACATTATTATCCTTACATAAAGAAATAATACCTTCAGATTTTTTGTCCGTCATGACGAAATTAATTTCCCAGGAAGTAATTAATTGTTCCAAAACTTTAAATCCAAGATTACCACTAGCTAATATCCCTAAAGTCATCCTTTTTCTAGTTTTGAATAGATTACAACGTCTTTGTATTCGCCTTCAAAATAACAATGGTCCCTTAGTCTAGCGTCCAGAAAGTATTTATTATCTTTCAGTGCATCATACAAATGAGGTCTTAGATCAAAAGCATATACATATAGCTTATGAAAATCTAATTCTTCAAAAGCTACTTTTTCAATCAGGTTCAGGTAAGATTTCCAATGTAGGTTGAATTCTTCAACTTCTAATTCGGTTTTCATAATAAAGGATACTTCTGCATTTTTATCAACCCAATTGATATGAACCAATCCTCCATAGCCTATGCAATGATTATCTTTCAAATAAGAAAAGAGAATCTGCGCTGGCTTTTCCTGTTCAAACAATTTAACTATTACCTTATTAAAATAATTGTCCTGCGATTCTTTGGCAAGAGGCTTATCTTGTCTTAAGTGATATATTTGCTCATTTCGCCATTTCATGATGGCGTATCGATCTTCCATTCTGATGGGGACTATTGAATAGCCATCAGATTCAAATTTTTGTTTCGATAAAACCTTATAAGAGCTCATACTTCAGTTCCGCTAACTTCCAATCTACCAGAGTATCAATATCCTGCACTTCAGTTGCTTCTAAAACAACACAAGATGTTCGATCTCCAAATAATTTCTGGTCTTTTTTAAAGCTTTCTATATTAATCCAGTACCATTGACCAGCATCATGGTAAACGGTTTCCAAATCCTGGGATCTTTTGTTTAAGTTTTCAGGCCATACCATTTTAAATCCCTCATCAGTTGTTTTTTTAAGCCCTCTCCAAACAGGGTAAGAAAACTCCACTGCAGGAAAAACGGTATTGAAATGTCCATCTTTCAATTTCTCAAATCCCATTTTTAGCTTCTCAGTTTTAATCAAAGGAGCTGTAGGATAGATGCAGCATGCGTATTCAAACTCTTTTCCATTAACCTTATATTCGTCTAAAACTTCAATCAAAACGGCTGAGGTTGTAGCAAAATCATCAGCATTTTCATTCGACCTCTTAAAAGGGACTTTAGCCCCAAATTTTTGAGCAATTTCAGCAATTTCAGTATCATCAGTAGAAACCATCACCTCATCAAATAAACCGGACTGTAAGGCAGTTTCAATAGAATAGGCTATAATAGGTTTGCCCAGAAAATCTTTGATATTCTTCCTGGGGATTCTTTTGCTACCACCTCTTGCCGGTATGATACATAAATTGCTCATTTATAATATTCAATAATTTTATTGAGTACAATATCCTGATCTTCGTCAGACAAGGTCGGAAACATAGGTAAACTGATACAATGCTTATAATATGTTTCTGCTTTAGGCATATCACCCTCTTTCCATCCAAACTGTCTATAATAAGGCATTAAATGGGTAGGTATATAATGAATTTGAGCAAATATTTTATTAGCTCTCAAATAATTATAAAGTCCAAGTCTATCCTCTACCTCTATTACATATAAATGATAGGCATGACCTTCAACTACACCAGATTGACCTTTAATAAAGCTTTTACCTTTAAATGCTTCGAAGTATTTTTCAGCAATTTCCCTTCTTCTTGCCAATCCATCATCAGCTCTCTTTAATTGACTCAACCCTAAAGCTGCCTGAAAATCAGTCAATCTGTAATTGTACCCTAATTCTTGCATTTCCATATACCAAGCAGGATATGTGTTATGTCCTCCAGCAAAATCTATTGAGTTCTCATAGGAGCTTTCGTCCTTGGATATTCCGTGGGTTCTAAGCTTTAATAACTTTTCGTAAAGACTTTTATCACTTGTTGTAATCATCCCCCCTTCACCTGCTGCAATATGCTTTACCGGGTGGAATGAGAAAATAGCTAAATCAGCAAAATTACCGTTTCCGCAGTTCTGCTTTTTCCCAGTGGAATCTATAAAATGTCCTCCAGGCGAATGGCACGAATCTTCAATTATCCAAAGCGAATATTCATCAGCCAATGTTCTAAAAGCTTCAAGATCTACTGATCTCCCTGCAAAATCCACAGGGATAATTCCTTTATAAGTGCCTTTTGGTGAGGCCTCAAGTAATTCTCTTGCTTTATTGATGTCTAATAAATAAGTCTCTGAATCAATATCAGCAAAAATTACCTCTCCACCACAATATCTAACACAGTTAGCAGAAGCAGCGAAGGTAATTGGTGTGGTAATCACTTTATCACCTGGTTTTACACCCAAGGCGAGACAGTTTAGATGCAAGGCAGCAGTGCCATTGGCTACAGCAACAGCATATTTTGAACCTACGTAGTCTGCAAAATCCTCTTCAAACTCCTTGATTTTAGGTCCTTGAGTTAGGTAGTCGGATTGTAAAGTTTCTACTACAGCCTGAATGTCAGTTTCTGTAATGTTTTGCTTTCCGTATGGAATTATATTTTGGCTCATACTTCAAATGTCGAATCTACATGTTCTTTAATAAGAGTGCGCAAACTTTCCACAGTTTCCCATTCATTATTTTCTCCTGAATTATATTTGAATCCTGGCTCCACCTTTGTAGCATTAAATTGTTTGATGAAATCATCTATCTTCCATTTATGAGTAGCGGGAAGTATAGTGTAATATTTCCCTAAATCATATGTATAAAATGAATCGGAAGTAGTAATCATCTCTTCATGGACTTTCTCACCGGGTCTAATTCCGATTACAGGCTTGTCACAATTCGGACAGACGGCTTCTGCCACATCTGGAATTTTATAAGATGGGATTTTTGGAACAAAAATTTCTCCTCCCCATGCATGTTCAAGAGCATGCATTACCATATCCACTCCACCTTGGAGGGAAATATTAAAACGAGTCATGGTGGGGTCTGTAATAGGCAAAACACCGTCTTTTTTCTTATTTAAGAAAAAAGGAATAACAGAGCCATTTGATCCCATTACATTTCCGTAGCGTACAACAGAAAATTTGATAGGGTTCCAACCTGTTATATTGTTGGCCGCTATAAATAATTTGTCAGAGGCTAATTTAGTAGCTCCATAAAGGTTAATAGGTGCACAAGCCTTATCTGTGGAAAGTGCCACTACTCTTTCAACATTGGTCTCTAAGGCTGCATGAATTACATTTTGAGCACCATTAATATTTGTCTTCACACATTCATCAGGATTGTACTCGGCCAAATGCACATGTTTCATGGCTGCGGCATGAATTATATAATCAACATTTTTAACAGCTCTGGTCAATCTTTCTTTGTCACGTACATCTCCAATAAAAAATCTCATTTGTGGAAATTTGTCACTTGGAAATTCTTGCGCCATCTGAAATTGTTTCTGCTCGTCTCGAGAAAAAATGATTATTTTTTTAATCTCGGGATGAACTTTTAGTATATGGCTTGTTAGTGCCTTTCCCAAAGAACCAGTTCCACCAGTAATTAATATAGTTTTATCCTTGTACATATTTACTAATTTACAAAACTTAAATATTCCTTATCTATTCCTTTTTCAAAAAGCTTTTTGAATTCTCGGTGAGATACTAAGAAAACTAAAATATCAGCTTTTTCTTTGGCTTCCTGAGTAGAATAAACCTGAAACTCATCATGCTCATCAATATTAGGTTCCACAGGCATGATCTCTACTCCTTCTTTGATTAGAGATTTAGTCACGTACAGAGCCGGACTTTCTCTTAAATCATCAATATTAGGCTTAAAAGCTAAACCCATACAAGCGACTTTTGGCTTTTTACCATGCTTCACTTCAAATTTCAGTGCTGCATTTTTTATCTTTTCAATTACCCATTCTGTTTTGTAATTGTTTATTTCACGGGCAGAACGAATAATCTTGGCTTCTTCAGGGAATTCAGAAACGATAAACCAGGGATCCACCGCTATACAATGACCCCCAACACCTGTTCCAGGTTGTAAAATGTTTACTCTTGGATGTCTATTGGCTAAGCTTATTAACTCCCAAACATCAATTCCTGCTTTATCACATATCATGGAAAGTTCATTTGCAAAAGCAATATTAACATCTCTGGAAGAATTCTCTACTAATTTACACATCTCAGCAGTACGTGCATTAGTAGCTACTAATTCTCCTTTCACAAAATGTCTATAGAAATTTATGGCTTTTTCAGTGGAATTTTCATCCATGCCGCCAATTGAACGATCATTATGTTCCAGCTCGTGAATTACATTTCCTGGTAAAACTCTTTCAGGGCAATAAGCGATAAATACTTTTCCTTTTAATTCAGGTCTTTCTTCATCAATAATTTCTTTTACCCTTTCAGTTGTACCCACTGGGCTGGTAGATTCTAATATCACTAAATTCCCTTCCTCTAAAAATGGACAAAGGTTTCTCGTTGCAACTTCTACATAAGAAATGTCTGGTATGTGGTCACCTTTAAAAGGTGTAGGGACAGCAATTAAAAATACATCAGCAGCCGTGGCTTTGGTATCAGCTACCAAATATCCCTCTCTTACCACATGACGTACTAAACCGTCCAGATCTGGCTCTACTATATGGATTTCTCCTCGGTTAATGGTGTCTACTGCTTTTTGGTTTATATCAACACCATGAACTTTAATTCCTCTGCTTGCCATCAATGCAGCAGTAGGTAGGCCTATATATCCTAAGCCGACCATTACGGCTTTTATATTTCTATCTTTTTTTACCATTGTTATTGCTGAGATTTTAAAATAGTCAACACTTTTTGACTGGTTGTGCCATCACCATATGGATTTACTGCATTTGCCATATTTTTATAATGCTTCTCATCGTCCAAAAGCAATTTAGCTTCTTTCATAATCACATCATAATCAGTACCAACCAATTTGGCTGTTCCTGCTTCAACACCTTCCTGTCTTTCTGTTACATCACGCATTACTAAAACTGGTTTACCTAAAGAAGGTGCTTCTTCCTGTATTCCTCCTGAGTCTGTCAATACAAAAAATGATTTATTCATTAACCAAATCAAATAAGGATAAGCTAATGGTTCAATTAGCTTTACATTATCAACTCCTGTTAAAATTTCGTTTACCGTATTTCTAACATTAGGGTTTAAATGAACAGGATAAACTAATTCCGTATCCGGATAAGCTAAAGCAATGTCTTTCATGGCATTGCACATATTTTCAAAAGGTCCACCAAAGCTTTCACGTCTGTGTCCCGTTACTAAAATCACTCTTTTAGAAAAATCTATATCTTTAAAGAAATCCTGATATGATTCTTCTCCTTTTTCCTTTATAATATCAAGTCCTAATAATAAGGCATCAATAACTGTATTGCCCACCTGATGAACGTTATCTATTATTCCTTCTAATTTTAAATTATTAACCGCTCTGTCGGTTGGTGCAAAATGGAAATTAGCTAAATGTCCTGCTAACTTCCTGTTACCTTCTTCTGGGAATGGTGAATATAGATCGCCACTTCTTAAACCTGCTTCAATATGAGATACTTTAATTTTTTCGTAAAATCCTGCCAAAGCACCAATAAATGCAGTGGTCGTATCTCCCTGTACAAAAATATTGTCTGGTTTCTCTTCAGCTAAAATGGGTTTTAATCCTAAAAGTGCTTTAGCTGTAATATCATATAAGGTCTGATTTGGAGCCATTAAGTTTAGGTCATGATCTGGTTTGATTTCAAAAAAATCTAAAACCTGATCCAACATTTCTCTATGTTGCCCAGTAACGCAAACCACTACTTCCTGACTAGGATCAGCTTGAAATGTTCGGATTAATGGCGCCATTTTAATAGCCTCCGGACGAGTACCAAATACAAATAAGTGTTTCAAAATATTACAACCTTTTATTTACTAATCCTCTCTCAAAAAATCCTTTAATGTCATAAGTGACTCCATTACTGCTTAAATGGTTGGATAAGTTGAAATCTTTAAATTCTTTATGTGAAACTGCTAAAACAATAGCATTATAACCTGAGCTAGGCTTGTCAATTAAATCAACCCCATACTCATGTTTAACCTCTTCTTTATCCGCTTGTGGATCATAAACTTCTACATCAATTCCGTACGAAGTTAATTCTTTAATCACATCTATTACTTTACTGTTTCTGATGTCAGGACAATTTTCTTTAAAAGTAATGCCCAAAACTAATGCCTTAGAGCCCTTAATTACGGATCCTTTTTGAGCCATTAGTTTTACAACAGAACTAGCCACATGAGCTCCCATATTATCATTGATTCTTCTTCCAGCTAAAATAACTTGAGGATGGTAACCCAGAGCTTCTGCTTTGTGGGTCAAATAATAAGGATCAACGCCTATGCAATGACCACCAACTAGCCCTGGTTTAAACGGCAAGAAATTCCATTTAGTACCGGCTGCCTCTAAAACATCGGCAGTGTCGATACCCATTTTGTCAAAAATCAAAGCCAACTCATTAACGAAAGCAATATTCAAATCTCTTTGTGAGTTTTCAATTACTTTTGCTGCCTCTGCTACTTTTATAGTAGCAGCTTTATGAGTTCCAGCGGTAATAATTTCTTTATATAATTGATCTACCTCCTCAGCAATTTCAGGAGTGCTTCCTGAAGTTACTTTTTTAATAGTCGGTAATCTGTGCTCTTTATCTCCCGGGTTGATTCTTTCTGGTGAATAACCACAAAAAAAGTCTTGATTGAATTTCAAGCCACTTTCTTTTTCTAAAATGGGCACGCAATCATCTTCTGTACAACCTGGGTATACTGTAGATTCATAAATTACTATATCTCCCTTTTTCAATGTCTTGCCTACGGTAGCAGAAGCCATTTTCAATGGAGTTAAATCTGGTTGTTTATATTCATTGATAGGAGTTGGGACGGTTACTATATAAATCTGAGCTTCTGCTAAATCATTTACTTCAGAAGTGTAAGATAAATGTTTGGTCTCCTTTAATTCATTTGAATCTACTTCTAAAGTACGATCAAATCCATTAGAAAGCTCATCAATACGCCTTTGATTAATATCAAAGCCAATTGTAGGTCTTTTCTTTCCGAATTCTGCGGCCAAGGGTAGTCCCACATAGCCTAAACCAATAACAGCGATTTTTTTCATACTATAATCCAAATGAAGTGCAAAATTAGTCATTTTTGATAACTTAGGAAGTGAATGTACTTTTAATATCAATTGTATTGGAAAAGTGAAATACTTATAGCCTAAGGCTGAAGGGGTAACCACGAAGTTGCACTAAGCTTTACACTAGGAACACCAAGGACAGCTAACCTGTCTCGTATTTATCGCGAAGGCTGTTTAAAATTTAATCAGAAAGAGACAAAAAACAAAAAGACAGGCTAATACTGTTTAAATAATTCTTGCAAAGTTAAAGCAAAGAGTATTTCAATAGAAACAATTATCCAATTTGTGCTTAGAGATTTTTGAAGTTTTATATTTTAATCCCATAAAAAGTTAAATTCCCACTTATTTATACATTGCGTAAACTTTGCTCCATTGCAGCTCTGCGAGAGTAATCATACAGCATTAGGCTGTTTTAAATTTTCTTTAGCGAGAACAAAAAAATATTTCCTTATATACTTTTTTGAAATGGAATTTCCTTCTTACCTTTGTGAGCCAAAATGGTGGATGTAGCTCAGTTGGTTAGAGTATCGGTTTGTGGTACCGAGGGTCGTGGGTTCGAGCCCCATCTTCCACCCATTGTTTGATAGCCTGATTCTTTGCAGAATTGGGCTATTTTTTTTGCATCAAATGTTAGAGTATATTCCCTCAAATTATTCCATGCCACACATCCGCTAGCTAGACTCTCTTAATACAGGGGAGCAGCATATTATGCTAAACTTGAGTTGACTGTTTATGAAAAAACATAATCTTAAGAAAACATATGACAGATACAGTTTTAGAATTTTAGTACATAATTCTTTTAATAAGAAGGGGTAAACTCCATGCATCTTCGACTTTAGAGTTCCAAGTGGACGCTTGAAACATGGTGGAACTTATAATATCCAGCCATTATTTCAGTTATTCCCTTCCAATAGCAAAATTTCTAATTGAAGATTCGTATTTTGCGCTTAAATTGAATTTATGCAATTTTACTGTCGCTTAGTCAGCAAACTCTATGGCAAAGAATACTTATAAATCAAATACTTTCAAAAAAGGGGAGAAGGAGAAAAAATCTACCAAATTAAATTTCCAATGGAATTTTCTAAAGGATAGAAGATTGCAATTGGCTTTTGGGTTCTTTCTGTTAACTGCCTCTATTTTTTTATTTACAGCTTTTGTTTCCTATTTATTTACAGGAAAAGCTGATATGAGCGTATTGCAATCTGTTTCGGAAACAGGTATTAAAGCTTCAGGTTCAGAAATGGATAACTGGCTTGGACTATTGGGTGCACAATCTGCTTATTATTTTATTTTCAAATGGTTTGGCTTAGCTGCCTTTCTAATTCCACCTTTTTTATTTTTAGCAGGTTATCGTATTACTTTCGATAAAGTGATCTTCTCAATTAAAAGTGCTTTTACTTTTATGTTGTTTTTCCTTTTTTGGTTCAGTTTACTTTTAGGCTTTATGGTATTCGAATCGGGGAAAATTACAGCTTTCTCCTTTTTATGTGGCGGAATAGGATATGAATTAGCAGTGCTATTCAATAGCCTTTTCGGTTGGGGGACTTATTTGGTTCTTATTCTTTCTTTATTAATATTCATTGTTTTCTATTTCGATGTTACTTCCCTTCTATTCTTTCATTCCAAAACAGCTAATGATGAACAAGTAGGTGATGAAAATGAAAAAGTAAGCTTTTCTGAAGAAAAGTCTGAGGATGAAATCGATCAAGCAGTGACGTCAACTAAAAAACAAGAGGACGTGGTGGAAGACGATGAATCTTTCGATGAAGCAAGCACTTGGACTGTAGCCGAACAAAAACCTAAAAAAGCCCAGCCCCAAGAAGAATTGACTATGGAGGTGGAAAATACATTGGAAAATAAGGTTGTGCAGGAAGAACCTCCTCAAAAAGAAGAGAAGCCGGAAATGGAAGTAGAGGAGTCTGACTTCGATGAGAAATTAGGCAAAAAAGTAGAGAATTATGACCCTACTTTAGACTTGTCTTCATATAAATATCCAACACTTGATCTTTTAGCAGATCATGATTCTGGAAAAGTGAAAGTTACCCAAGAAGAGCTTGAAGCTAATAAAGATAAGATTTTGGAGACTTTGACCAATTTCAAAATCAAAATCCAAAGTATTAAGGCTACTATTGGGCCTACCGTTACACTTTATGAAATTGTACCAGAAGCGGGTGTAAAAATCTCCAAGATCAAAAACCTTGAGGATGATATTGCATTAAGCTTGGCTGCTTTAGGTATTCGTATTATTGCTCCAATTCCGGGAAAAGGAACAATCGGTATTGAGGTTCCAAATAAGAACCGTGAAATGGTGAGCATGAAATCGGTATTAGCCACTGATAAATTCCTAAAAAGCGATAAGGAATTGCCTATTATTATGGGTAAAACGATTAGCAATGATGTGTTTATTGCTGATTTGGCTAAAATGCCACACTTACTGATGGCAGGAGCAACCGGGCAAGGTAAATCTGTTGGGTTGAACGTGATGTTGGCTTCCTTGATTTATAAAAAGCATCCTTCTCAATTGAAATTTGTATTGGTTGATCCAAAGAAAGTGGAATTAACACTTTTCAATAAATTGGAAAGACACTTTTTGGCGATGTTGCCTGGAACGGAAGAACCAATTATTACCGATACCAAAAAAGTGGTGAATACGCTAAATTCTCTCTGTATTGAGATGGATAACCGTTATGACTTATTGAAAGATGCAGGTTGTAGAAATCTAAAAGAGTACAATAATAAATTTATCAGCAGAAAATTAAATCCTGAAAAAGGGCATAAGTTTTTACCATATATTGTTTTGGTAATAGATGAGTTAGCGGATTTGATGATGACGGCAGGAAAAGAAGTGGAAACTCCAATTGCACGTTTGGCTCAATTAGCCCGAGCAATCGGAATTCATTTAATTATTGCCACTCAGCGACCTTCAGTTAATGTAATTACAGGTATTATAAAAGCCAACTTCCCTGCCAGATTATCATTTAGAGTGACATCCAAAATTGATTCAAGAACTATTTTAGATACTGGTGGCTCTGAACAATTGGTTGGGATGGGAGATATGCTGCTTTCTCAAGGTTCGGATTTGATTCGTTTGCAATGTCCTTTTATTGACACGCCTGAGATTGATGAAGTAGTGGAATATATAGGAAATCAACGAGGATATGAACGAGCTTATCAACTGCCAGAATTCTCAGGAGATGATGATGACAGCAAAGTAGGGGAGGTCGATTTATCCGAAAGAGATGCTTTATTTGATGAAGCAGCCAAATTGATTGTGTTGCATCAGCAAGGAAGTACTTCATTGATTCAAAGAAAATTAAAATTAGGTTATAATAGAGCTGGTAGATTAATTGATCAGTTGGAGGCTGCAGGAATAGTAGGCTCATTTGAAGGAAGCAAGGCTAGAGAAGTATTAATTCCTGATGAATATAGTTTGGAACAATTATTGACCAATATCGATAAGAATCATTAGAACAGAATAGAAAAAGATATGAGAAGATTAACAATAATTATGGTGCTATGTATTTATAGCATCTCAGCATTCGCACAAAATGACCCAAAAGCGAAAGAGATTTTGGATAAAATGAGCGCTAAGTACAGTAATATTCCAGGGTTTACTGCCACTTTCACTCAAACTCTAGAAAATAAAATGGAAGATATTACCGATACTTTTAAAGGAGAGATCGTTGTAAGTGGTGATAAATTCAAGGCAGATGTTGCTGGGCAGTTAATCGTTAATAATAATGAAACCGTTTGGACTTATCTGAGAGACGCAAACGAAGTGACCATCAATAATTATGATGAAGAAGCTGGAGAGATGAACCCAAGTAAGATTTATAAAGCTTATCAAGAAGGATACAAATATTTATACATGGCAGGAGAGGGGAATGCTCAGTACCATGTAATTGATTTAGTGCCAGAAGATAAGGATGAGTCATTTTACAAAATCAGATTGAAAATCGATAAAAAAACTAATTTATTGGATAAATGGACAATTTTCGATAGAGCAGGAAATATATTCAATTATGAAGTGACCAACTTCAAAGTGGATGATTCTTTAACTGCTGAAGATTTTGTATTTAATCCTTCAGAGTATCCAGATATTGAAGTGTTAGATTTTAGATAATTTTAAATTTAAACCCGCAAGCTTTTCAAAACCTTGCGGTTTTTTTTAGCTTTTATGAACTACCAAGAACTTTCCCAACAAATCAAATCTAAATCAAGCTACCTCTGTGTTGGTTTGGATACAGATATCAATAAAATTCCAAAGCATTTATTAAAAGAGAAAGATCCAATCTTTGAATTCAATAAGCAGATTATTGATGCTACTATTGATTATGCGGTGGCTTACAAACCAAATATTGCCTTTTATGAAGCCTTGGGAATAAAAGGCTGGGAAAGTTTACAAAAGACTATAGAATATCTACCCAAAGATGTTTTTACGATAGCCGATGCTAAAAGAGGAGATATTGGCAATACTTCTAAAATGTATGCAAAAGCATTTTTTGAGGAAATGAATTTTGATTCCATCACTGTAGCACCTTATATGGGAAGTGATTCGGTCGAGCCATTTCTTGAATTTGAAGATAAATGGGTAATTCTATTGGCTTTAACTTCTAATGAAGGTGGAAAGGACTTTCAGTTTGAAGAATTGAAATCAGGTGTAACACTTTATCAAAAAGTGTTGGAGGTTTCTCAGAAATGGGGTACGAAGGAAAACTTAATGTATGTTGTGGGAGCCACCCGCTCCAAAGAATTTCAAGAAATCCGAAAATCAGTACCCAATCATTTTTTATTGGTTCCAGGTGTTGGTGCCCAAGGTGGTGATTTGGAAGAGCTTTCAAAATATGGTTTGAATGCAAATGGCGGCTTATTGGTCAATTCTTCAAGAGGGATTATTTACTCTTCTTCAGAAAAGGACTTTGCTAAAGTAGCTGGAACAAAAGCTAAAGAAATTCAAGAACAGATGAAAGGGTATTTGGAGAGATTTAGTTGAAAATATTGATCATTCAATCAATTGAGAAATAATGTACACTTATTAAAAAGCCTTATTATCAAGCGCTTGAGGCGTGAGTAATCATCACGACCTAGAGGATGGCAATAGCAATTATTTTCCTTTCGCTTGCCTTCGGCTAGTGGAATTTACTATTGCCTGGCAGAATTTGAAGAAAAAAACACCAGATAGAATCACTTCACAGACTTTACCAAATCCTTAATAAGATTTAATATAAAACTAGCGCTTAAAACGGTTATTCCCATCGATACTATATATATAGTATTTATATCTACTGTATGACTATTAATAGCATACTTAAAATAGAAGTATGAAATATTTATTACTATAATTACTATACTTAGCTTCTTGATGTAGCCAAATTTTTTGTGAAGGTATTCTTTGCCATTCATAACTTTACTTTTTATTCCATATCTCCCAAGACTTCTCAGCCTGACCCACCAACATTTCCAAGCCATTAATAGTCTTAGCTCCTTGCTTTTTTCCAGCTTTCATAAAAGCTGTTTCAGATGGGTTATAAACCAAATCATAAAAATAATGATTTTCTGTTAGCACTTTAAAAGGTAAATTAGGCTTTTCTTCTACTTTCGGATATGTGCCTAATGGTGTGGTGTTGATAATTAAATGGAAGCCAGCAAGAATTTCAGGCTTGTCATTTATCTCTTTATAAGTAAAATCAAAACCTTCCTTTCGGGAAACCACCTTAAATGGAATAGATAAATCTTTCAGTACTTGCTTGATGGCTTTGGAGGCACCACCTGTTCCCAAAATAAGTGCTTTTGACCTAAATTCTTTTGGCAAGAAATTTAAAAGAGAATCTTTAAAGCCATGATAATCTGAATTATAGCCTTTGGTTTTTCCGTTTTTAAACTGGATTACATTTACTGCACCTATGGCTTGTGCGTGCTCATCTAATTCATCCAAATAAGGAATAATTTTTTCTTTATAAGGAATCGTAACATTCAATCCAGCAATTTCCTGCCGTTTTAATTCTTCAAATTCCTGAATGTTTTCAAGTGGGAATAATCGGTACTCGCAATTTTTAATATTTTCCTTATCGAATTTTTTAGCAAAATATTTTCCGGAAAAGGAGTGTTCAAGCGGATAACCGATTAAACCATAAATTTTCATTTATTCACTTTCTTAACATTAAACATAGAGGCAATTTTCTCAATAGCTACAACCAACAAAATACCTAAACTTGCCATTAGTATAGCCTGAAATAGTTGTGGATCCTGTCCAGTCTCCAATAAAAATTCCTTCGGCAAAACATTATGGTCAAATAATGGCACCTGCTCACCATCGCTATTGATTCGAAAACTATCAATTACTTTCCATGGCCATACTTTGTTTAAAGAGCCTATCATAAATCCTGCAAGGACAGCAACCGTAATAGATTGATAATTTCTTAAAAACCAGGAAATCAATCTTGCAAAACTTAAAAGTCCAATAATACAACCCACTATAAATATAGCTATCGTGACTATGTCAAATGCATCAATAGCCTCAAACATGTACTTATATTTCCCTAAAATCAAAAGAATGAAAGCTCCTGAAATACCTGGTAAAATCATGGCGCAAATAGCAATAGCTCCTGCAATAAGCACAAACCACCAGGTTTCTGGAGTTTGGGCAGGAGAAGCCGAAGTAATAAAATAAGCAATAAAAATACCGACAATACCAGCTATAATTGCTTTCCAATCTTTCTTTTCAATGTCTCGGGCTACTAATACCGCTGAGATAATGATTAAGCCAAAGAAAAATGACCAAACCAAAACGGGGTACGTGCTTAAGAGAAAACTAATAAGCTTGGCTAAGCTAAAAATACTGATGGCAATTCCTAATACTAAGGTAATAAGAAAGTTACCATTGATATGGCTCCAGAATTCTTTGAATTTAAAATGAAATAATAATCTGAATGCTGTGCCATCAACTGATTTGATGCTGTTCAGCAATTCATCATATATCCCTGTAATAAATGCGATGGTACCCCCTGAAACCCCAGGGACAACATCAGCACTTCCCATTGCAATACCTTTTAAAAGTAGAACAAAATATTCCTTAATCGACCGCACAAAAAATCTTTTTTAGAGTAAATCTTTATTATTTAAAAAATGGTGGAAGGTATCTCCCCTTAAACCCAAACGAATGGTTTCCAAAGGAATTATCTCATTTGGAGCTATATTTCCAAGATTTACATTTGCACCTACTAATTTGATGAAATAAACTTGCTGCGCTTTTTGTGGAGCTTCCCAGATAATTTTTTCGTAAGGAATTTTAGTTAGAATTTCCTGTACCAAGCCTGAACGAACTTCACCGCTGGCACGGAACAAACCAACATTTCCAGCTTCTCTTGATTCTCCGATTACTTTCCACGCACCTGCATCTAATTCGGTTTGCATTAGTTCAATCCACTGGTAAGGAGGAATGATTTTTTCAGCATCTTTTGACCCAACCTCTGAAAGAACTGTAACTTGCTCAGAAAGCTTTCTGATATAATCACATTTTAAGTCGTGTGGCAGCTCAATAGAACCATCGGATACTTCTGCGAATGGCATATCATATTTATCCAATAACTTGCGGTAGTCCTCAAATTGATCTCTAATGATGAAAGCCTCAAAAAGAGTACCTCCGAAGTAAACTGGAATACCAGCCTCTTTATAAAGTGCTAGTTTGTCTTTTAGATTAGTTGTAACATAGGAAGTTGCCCATCCTAATTTTACTATATCAGTATATTCTCCGCTGCTATCAATGAAATCTTCTACCTCTCTCAGGCTAAGACCTTTGTCCATAGCCATAGTAAATCCTACATCTCTTGGTTTTGCTGGTCTTTCAGGGATGTCTTTTAATTCGTAGTTCATGTCTTACTGGTTATCTTTTCTGAATTGATCAATGATTTTGAACAATGCCTTCTGTGTTTCAACCCTTGGGAAGAACTCATAAAGCACCGTATGCATTTCAAAGTCCAAAACTAATGCATTTTCCAGAAAGATAAAGGCTTCTTTGTATTTACCGTATTCAATTAGGTAGGCCGTCATTCTATAATAAAGCTCAGAAGCATCAGGATTATCCTCCATTCCTTCTTTAATTATATTGATGGCTATCTCTAAATCACCTGATTCATAGTAAATGAAAGACCAATCCAAAAACAGGCTAACTTCTTCAGGGTCAAGCGCTACAGCTTCTTCATAAGCATCAATAGCAGAATTTTGATTGCCTAATTGGTACTCAGCATTGGCTAGTGCTTGCCAATATTTTGATTCATGTTTATTAATTTTTATTGCTTTTTTGGAATAATGCACTGCTTCTATCCATTTTTCCTGTTGGATGAGGCAAAGAGACATTCCAAAATAAGCTTCGTCATAGAGTGAATCGAATTTAACTGCTTTTTGAAAATATTTTATGGCTAAGTCTGCTTGGTCTAATTTGTCATAAGTTTCTGCCATTCGACAAAATACTTCGGCACTTGGTCCTTCTATTCTTAAGGTTTGAGAAAAGGCATCTAAAGATTTATTGTTTTTCTCTAGTGCAGAATAGGTATTGCCCATGTTGAAATAAGCAGAAGCAAAATTCTCATCAATGGCAACTGCAAATTCATAAGCTTCAATCGCTTTTTCATATTTCCCTAACTTATGAAGTACAACGCCCAAGTTATACCAAGCATGATAAGAATAAGGATCAGCATCTATAAATTTCTCATAATAAGCAATGCTTCCTTCTAACTGATCGGTCACATCTAAGCAATAAGCTAATTCATAAATGGCGCTTTCATGATCTATATTCTCTTCTAAAACTGATTTATAGTTTTTAATGGCTTCCTCATATTTTCCGAGTTGCTGATAAGCCATTCCCATCTGAAATAACACTTCATCTTTATCTTCAGCAAATGTAAGTGCTTTTTCTAGGCACTCAATTGCTTCCTTGTTTCTGTTTGAAATGGTTAAAACATTCGCCTTGGTTAATAATAAATCAACATCATTGGGCTGAATATTTTCGGCTCTGTCCAATACCTGAAGTGCACTGTCGTATTTAGAATTACTAGCTAAAACATGTGCATTGAGAATCAAAAGCTCAACTGAAAAAGGAAATTGTTCTACTGCAAATTCACTGGCTTTGAGTGCCTTCATGAATTTGTCGTTGTCTAAATACAATTCAACCACTTTTTCAAGTTCTTCCACATCAAAAAAGTGGAAATCTTTGCCCTGAATATGATTCTCGAATTTTTTAATCAACTCTTTCTCTTCGTCTTTTCTATTTCTGAAAAATTCGCTCATAAATAATGAATAAGTGGTTATCCTACTTTGTCATTTTACTACTACTCGCCTATGCCTAGGTTTGTGTCTTCACAAACCTGAAAATAGCTTCTTAAAGCTGCAATATACAGGCTTTGGCATGATCTGGTAAATAGGACGTAGTAGCGTTAAATAAATTTACTGATTAAAAGGTGAAAATCAAGCAACGTTGAATTAAATTTTAAAGTTTATAATTCACCTTTTTTCTGCATTTCCTTCACTGTCCATTCAACAGATTGCTCTAAAGTTTTATAACGTAAATTGAGAGTGTTTTTTGCCTTTTCGCCATTATATATTTTTTTATTTCCTGCCATTTTTGCAGTTTCCATTGTAAGCGTAGCAGGTTTCCTGCTAAGTTTACTGAAAATGTTTTCCATTATTGCACCCAATATCACCATAAATTTAGGCATGCCTATGTAAGGAGCTTTTACTTTCAATTGTTTTGCGATGGCTTTAAAAAAATCATGATAGCTAATGCTCCCTGTATTTAAAATAAATTGCTCATTGCTGATTTTATTTTCCAAACTTTCTACAACGGTTTCTGCAACATCTCTCGCATCTATGTAATTGATCAATCCCTTCGTGTAAAAGGGCTTTTGGTCTCCAACATATCCAAATAGTTGTGCGCTGCTTTGGTAACGCTTTGCAGGGCCAATAATCACGGATGGGTTGAAAATAAGAATAGGCAATCCTCCTTTTGATAAATCCCAAAGTATTTCTTCTGCTTTCCTTTTGCTATTTCCATAATTGCTTAAAAATTCATCTTCTGATTTGGGAGTGCTTTCATCTATTAAATTATCGTTAGAATTTTTACCCAAAGCGGAAATACTACTAATGAAAATAAATTTTTTTACTCCAGCTTTCTTGGAATCCTTAGCCAATTTAGAGGTCCAATCAGTATTGATTTGAAAGATTTTTGTTTTGTCTGATTTTTTGTAGGAAACCAAAGCTCCTGCATGGATTGCAAAATCAATGGGTTCAGGAATAAGCTGGAATAAATCATCTTCCATAGTGTTTATGTCAAGCCAATTTATTTTCTCTGATTCTAAAGGAATAACAGAATAAGGTCTTTTAGCAGCATAAACTTTATAGTCTTGGGCTATTAATTGTTTTAATATTTGTTTCCCCAAAAGACCTGTAGCGCCTGTAATTAGTACTGTTTTCTGCTGCATTAAATATTAAAGAGCCTTTTCAGAGTTGAAATGGACTTGCTGTTATTGTCATTATAGTAATCTTGATAATATCCATAGCCTTTATTTTCTTTTCTGACGGCATTGAAAATTATGGAGATGTTCTGGATGTTATTCAAACTCAAGCTTCTATGTAAATCATCAATAAATGACCTTTTGGAATAATCTGCTCTAACTACAAAAAGAGAATGGTCAGATTTTTTCAATGCAATAATTCCATCAGATACCAATCCAATTGGAGGGGTATCTAATAAGATAATATCATATTCTGCTTTTAGTTCTTTTAATAGTTGATCAAAATGATCACCTTCCAGTAATTCTGCAGGGTTTGGAGGGAGAATACCTGAAGGAATAAAATGCAAGTTGTCAGTTTTAGTAATATTGATGCATTCTTTCCAGTGAATTCCACCACTAAGGATAGAGCTAATACCCATTTCATTTTGCTCTAAATTGAAGGCATATTGGGCGCGGGGTTTTCTCATGTCTAAATCGAGAATAATCACTTTTTTATTCGACATGGCAATTATTGCAGCCAGGTTAACAGATATAAATGTTTTCCCTTCACCACTGGTGGTGGAGCTAATAGAGATCACTTTTTTACCTTCTTTTATTCCCACAAAATCAAGGCTTGTTCTTAAAGTTCTAAAAGCTTCACTAATTTGAGATCTGGGTTTTTCTGAAACAATCACACCACTTTTTTTCGCTACAGACCTATTTAGACGGCTTATTTTTGCAATAATAGGGATAGTTGTTAATCGCTCAAGCTCGTGAATACTGTTTATTTGATCATAAAGCAGGTACCTAATTCCGATGAATATAAAACTCAATATAAATCCTACAGCAAAAGAGCCAATATAGATCAGGTTAGTAGAAGGCCCAATTGGACTTCGAGGTAAATTTGCTGGAGTTAGAATATCAACCTCCGATAAAGTTCCTGCTTGAGCTATTTCAAATTCTGTTTTCTTTTGCATTAAGGATAAATAAAGCTCTTCATAAAGAGAGTAGAACCTCATTTTCTGATTAAGCTCATTTGTTTTGGCCGGTAATTGATTAAACTTACGCTCGATAGCCTGTTTTCTATTTAAGATGGTCTCTTTTCTTTCTTGAAGGACCTCAACCTTATTGCTTAAATAATTGTTTATTCTATCCTTTAAAGCATTGATTTCTAACTTTCTTTGTTGTAGTACTTGACTTTCAGTTTTATAGCGAGTTTTAGCCATTTGATATTCACGCTTGAGTTCAGAAAACTCTTCAAATAATGACTGTGTATTGGATGGTAACACCAAATAGTTGATCTTATCGAAGCTTAAAGTGTCTTTTTCTAATTGGTTTTGAATATTTTCAATCTCCTCAAGCTGATAGTTGATTCCGTATAAAATGGAGTCCATTTTCACCATTTCTGAAATCGATCTGTTTACATCAGCTGATGGATTCACGGTTTTATTTTCTATGGTGAAATCCTCGATATAGGTCTCGTAATTGGAAAGTTCTTTTTCTGTTTGCTTTAATTGTTTATTTAAAAATTCAATTTTAAGCTGGTTAGCCTTGTTTTTCTGTTCTTTACTGTATTCAGTATATAACTCACTTATTTTCTCAACAATTGCTTGAATTTTATAAGGGTTAAAATCTTCAAAAGTGATTTTTATGGTGTTCGCACTTAAGTTTTCAGGGGCTACAGAAAGATTTGACTCCACATAGCCCATTAAACTTTCAGGAGTTGAAATGATGAAAAATAAATTTTCAGTATTGAAGAAGTGAGAAGTTATTTCAAGTTTGTAGCTGCAACCATCGAGTGTAAAATATTCTCCAAATTTTTGATCTACCCATTCTTCTCCATCCGGATTTGTTGATATTTTGAAATTTTCTTTATCAATAATATCAACAAAAAATTTTTGACCATAATTAGCACATGATTTTTCATAGCTTACTACGAAAGGAGTGAATTTATAACGTTCCTCATTTTTAAACCTTCCTATAACATGATAGGATACATCTAAAGGTAATTTCTCTATTACTTGCTTTAAAAAAAGCTTTGAGCGGATAAGTTCAACTTCTCCTGAAAGCGTATTAAGGTTTGAACTTTCTTCAGATAAAGGATTAAAACCAAAAACACTTGCTTCGCTTCTTTTATTGAGCTTTAATTCGGCATATGATTGAAATTTAACATTTGTATATCGGACATATAGAAAGGCCACAAATACGGCTACTGTTATCAATAAAATTGCCCAGGGTAAATTATTTTTAAGTATGGTTTTTAACTTAAAAAGATCAAGTACTTCAGATTCTTGATTTTGAGGTTTATGTGAGTTTTTAGACTCTAAATTTCTTTGATATCGTGTTTCTTGATTGTTCACTGTTATTGACTATTCAAATTTTCAATCACAATAAACAAGGTAACAACATTAGTAACCACTCCGATTATTGGCGCTATGTCTCGGATAGATTCAGTAAATATTCTACGAATCGGCTCTATGTAAATAATATCATTTGGGAGCACGCCTAAATTGGCTTTTTGCATTCCATCAATAGTAGCTAAATTTATGACTTGAACAGATGGATCATCCAATGGGCCTCGTATCAATCGGATATTTCTTCCTCTAGAATCTCTTGTTAAGCCCCCAGATAATGCTAATACTTCCAAAACAGTCATTTTTTCGTTTTCCAATGGGATAACCTGACCTCCCAACGCTCCGAGAACAACCACGCGTCTATTTAGAGGACGAACTCTTACATAGGGTTGGATGTAATATTCTGAGTATTCTTCTTTTAGCATTTCTTGAAGTCCTGCAATGGAAAATCCGGCTATTTTGGTTTCCCCGAGCAATGGTAGAATAGCGTTTCCATTTGGTAATACTTCAAATATTTTATCGGGCATCATGCGGCCGCCTCCTGAACCTCCGCCTCCTGTTATGGCATTTAATTCCATATTAGGGTCAATCACTCTCTCCCCTTTGTTGGTATAAACTTCTATATTGAGTTTATCTCCAGCCTGGATTTTATAAGCACCTTCAATTCTAGATACTTCTTCTTTAAAATTCTCTGATTTAATATCTGAATCTGTTTGCAGGATAATATTCTGCCTGTACACTTTGCAACCACTCATTGCTAGCGCAAGTGCAAGAATACTAATAGGGTATAGGTAAAATTTTTTGATAGTTTTATTCACTAATTGTAAAAATATAACCAATTAAGCAAAAGACAATAAATTATTGGGATTGCTTATAAATTATTTGCGTAAGCAGCCTTAAGTTCGGGTTTTAAGGTGCTATTTTGATCAATTGCCTTCAAATATCGTTCGATTACTAAGTTATGATCAAATCTTCTCTCTACTATCTCCCTACCTTTTAAACCCATCTGGTGACGTTGATCTGGCGTCATATAATACATTTCTTTCATTTTTAAGGCTAGATCATCTTCATCTTTTACCTTACAAAGTATACCGTTTAATCTGTGATCTACTATATTGTTACATCCAGGTACATTTGTTGCTACTATAGGTTTTGCACTAGCAGCTGCTTCTAATAATGTTCTAGGAGTGCCTTCTCTGTAACTTGGTAGAACCACACAATCGGCTTTATTGATGAAAGGTCGAACATCGTCAGTGCTCCCTAAATAATTAATATAGCCTTCTTCAATCCAAAAATTCAACTCTTCAGCAGAAATTCCTCTTGAGTGCAATTCATCTAATTTTCCTAATAGATTAAATTTTGCATTCATTCCTCTTTCTTGCAGAATTGCAGCAGCTGCCACATATTCCCTGATTCCCTTGTCTATAATCAATCTGGAAATCATTAAAAATTCAAATGACTCTCCATCTGCCTTTTCTTGAGGAGGATGAGGAGTGAATTTGTTTAAATCTATACCTGATCCTGGAATTACTTCACAAATATTTCTATGTATTAAGTTTTTATCCATGAAGAGTTGGTAATCTTCATGATTTTGGAAAAACACTTTTTTCGGAAATTTGAAAGAAAATCTATATAAATTTAATGCTATTTTTGAAATCCAATCCTCATTTAAGAAAATTGTACCTAAGCCACTCACATTGTTGATAACAGGAATTCCTAACATGGCAGCAGCCAAAGTTCCATAAATATTTGGCTTGATGGTATAATGTAATATGATATCAGGTTTAACTCTTCTATAAATATTATGCAATTCAAAAGTTAGTCCAATATCACGAATAGGGCTTGCTCCACGGCTATCCATGGTGACGTCTTCAAACTCACATCCAGCTTCAATAAGCTTTACTGTATATTCATCATGGGGGGCAATAGCCACAACTTCATGCCCATCTTTTCTGAGAGCTTGAATAAGTGACATCCTAAAATTATAGATGTTCCATGAGGTATTTAGGGTGATAGCAATTTTCATGTTATGATAACAAATCTACAAATAATAACACTTACGGTTCTTTTATGTTGGGGAGATTTCGATAGGCAGAAGCTAAAGGCAGATTAGTTTGCACTAATTCACTTTAAAACACCCATAAAATTCAAATATAATGGACAATATGAAATTATTCCCATAGCCTTTATTAATTTTGTACAAAAAACAATTAGATATGGAAATTGGAATGCTTCACTCCCACGTATTAGTGGTGACTTTATTTTTACTATTTTTATTATTCAAAACCGTTTTGTTATTGGTCAATAAAAAAGAATTTTTGACTAAAATCAGAACAAAACTCAAAATGGTTGATCCTATTTTGGGAGTACTTATGCTGGCAACAGGCGGATATTTATTATCATTATATGGTTCAGCTGCCCCTACCTATTTATGGGTGAAATTAGTATTAGTTTTAATTATAATTCCAATTGGGATCGTAGCCTTTAAAAAGGAAAACAAAGCTATGGCAGTTATTGCACTATTATTGACTTTTTACATTTATGGAGCCTCAGAGGTAGGAAGCCTTACTTTTTCTAAAGATGAATCAGTGGCGGTTTCTGATGATAGTCCAGCTAATAATGCAGCTGAAGTTGTTATTGAAGGTGAAACTACAGAGTTGGTGAAAAATGGCAAAGAAATCTATTTAGCAGAATGTAAAAAATGTCATGGAGAGGACGGTAAAAAAGGACTTTTCAAAGCACCTGATTTAACGCAAAGTCAACTTGATTTATCTGAAAGAGTAGCTTGGATTAAAATAGGAAAAGGCGTGATGCCAGCTTATGAAAATGAGTTGAGTGAAACCGAAATAGAGGCGGTTGCTCTTTATTTAGATGAACTGAAATAAGCTCATTTGCTTGATAGAATGAGAATTAATTGTGATTCATTGAAATCTAGTACCTAAGTTGGATTTTATACGTAATTACATATTAGAATACCTATAAAATAATATATGCAACATAATTCTGCAGAGGAAAAAGAGGAGAAGAAAGCCGTTTTGGTGGCGATCATTACACAAAATCAAAACGAAGAGAAAGTCAATGAATATTTAGATGAATTGGCTTTCTTAACATCAACTTTGGGTGCAAAAACAATCAAAAGATTTACCCAAAGATTGGAAAAGCCTGATATTAGAAGCTTTGTGGGTAAAGGTAAGTTAGAAGAAATCAATGCTTACATAAAAGCCGAAAATGCAGATTGGATAGTATTTGATGATGATTTAACTCCCTCTCAATTAAGAAACCTAGAAAAAGAACTGGAAGTCAAAGTTTATGACCGGAGTTTATTGATTTTGGATATATTTTTGAGCAGGGCCCAAACAGCTCAGGCTAAAACACAAGTAGAATTAGCTAGAAATCAATATTTATTACCTCGCCTAACTCGAATGTGGACTCACTTGGAAAGACAGCGAGGTGGAACTGCCACTCGTGGTGGTGCTGGTGAGAAAGAGATTGAAACGGATAAAAGGAATATCCGCAATACCATTACCAAGTTGAAGGATAAGCTAGCTAAAATTGAAAAGCAGAGTAGAACCCAAAGAAAATCAAGAGGCAAAATAGTGAGAGTGGCCATAGTCGGCTATACTAATGTTGGCAAGTCCACTTTAATGACGCTTTTATCTAAATCGGATATACTAGCAGAGAATAAATTGTTTGCCACTGTGGATTCCACTGTGCGTAAAGTAAATTTTGATGATATTCCATTCCTCTTATCCGATACAGTGGGTTTCATTCGGAAATTACCTACCCACTTGATCGAATCCTTTAAATCTACATTGGATGAAATTAGGGAAGCAGATGTTTTAATTCATGTGGTGGACGTTAGTCACCCAACTTTAGATGATCATATTAGTGTGGTTAACCAAACTTTGACGGACATAGGTGCTAGTGATAAGCCTACTTTATTGGTTTTTAATAAAGTAGATTTATTAGAAGAAGAGGAAGAGTTAAGTGTGAAGGAAAAGATCAAGAACTTGAAAAACACTTATTGGAATAAGGAACAAAATGATGTGGTATTCATCTCTGCTACTAATAAGGAAAATATAGAAGAACTGAAAAGCAAGCTACGAAAGTTAGTAGAAGCCAAGCACTTTACAATTTTTCCGAATTACTTGAAAAACACTTATTACTAATTTAGATTTGCGTCTTTCTAAATATCTTAAAACCTTGCGGGTTTTGATATCAGGTATAATTATGGTTTTGATGAATGTCTACATTGTTTCAAACTACTGAAACCCGCAAGGATTAGAAAATATTGGTCTCGTAGTTCAATGGATAGAATAGAAGTTTCCTAAACTTTAGATGCAGGTTCGATTCCTGCCGAGACCACTAGGTTTCCTGAGCTTAAGTTGCAGAGTCTGTACCGATTTGTCTTTATTTTGACATCTACTTGAATCAATGATGATCTGATTAAGTGAAATTTTCAGCCTTCTTATTTTAAATTATCCACTACAAGTCTCGAAATACTCCTTACTTCTAAAAAATCATCTTTAATAAGTTGCGTGTTGGGATGGGTATCAGTACAAATTACCTTCTCAATAATATTTGAATTCTTGATTTTTTCCAATCCATTATTAACGAAAAGCCCGTGACTGGTAATGACAAAAATTTTATTTGCACCTGCATTTTTATAGGTTTTGGCTGCATTAATTATACTTCCCCCAGATCGTATCATATCATCATAAATGATTACATTTTTACCTTCAACATCAGCATTTACGGCATTTACCTCTGTTTTGTCTCCTTGTAATCTTCGTTTTAACACAAATGCAGCATTCACATGCATGTCATTTGCTAGCGATTCCACCCATTTTGCCCTGCCTGCATCAGTACTAGCTAGTACAAAATTATCACCACCAAATTCTTGACAGGCTTCTATTATTAATTCTTTGCAATAAAGGTGAATAGGAAATAAGTTCCCTTCAAAATAATGAGGCAAACCTTCGGTATGTAAATCAAACAAATAGATATGATTTCCTTTATTGCTTCTTGGGATAGATGAAAGGAGACGTGCACGAGTTTTTGCTGTCACGACTTCACCTGTAGCTACTGCTCTTTCCATAGTTGAATATCCAAAATAAGGCACTACCAAACTTAATGAATTTGCTCCATAGCTAACTAAAGCAGATGCAAGGTCATAAAGCTCTAAGGTTGCAGAATCATTTACAGTACCCCCAATCAAAATTACATTTCGGTTTTCAACTTGAGATAATATTCTTTGATATCGTTCTCCATCAGAAAAGGTATTTGTTTCTAATTCTCCTTTTTCAAATTCACCCAGTTCAAGAACTTTTTGAGCTAGATATTTATAGTCTGAAGTATTAAATATGATTTTTTTCATTTCATTAATTTTTATTGAGTGGAATGTAAATTTCATCTTTAGCCATGCCCGTTTTATATAATGAGCTTAGCTTTGTCATGAGCCTTAGTAATGGTCACAGTTCTACCGGAATTAAATACAAGATAATCTTCCATAATCCCATCGCTGAAGATAACCCCATCATCTGGCATTACAGATTCAATTATTAATTTTTCATCTTTATTGATGTATCCTGCCACCATATCTGTACTAAAATTAGGGCTTTTGTAGGGTTCTCGCACAATATAGCATAATTTGTCATCGTCCCATTCCATGCTTTGAAATGTGCCCATGCTTTTATAACCTAAAAACTTTTCCAAACCCCTGAATTCATTTAGTACAGAGCTTAGCCAAGCAGTTGATCCAGCACCTGTGGAAATAATAATTCCGCTAGAAGATTGGTTTTCATGCCTACCTTGATAAATAATTTTGTAGCGTGAAGAGCTGTGATTTGATTTTCCAATATAGAAATCATTGAAAGCCAGTAATTCTTGCCCATCATTCATTGTAGCTTTTGCTAATGTGATATGCTTGCATTCATTCTGCCCCTTTAGTATTCGTTTATACCCCTCTGACAAACTATCTAAGTCAAATGGCAATAAAGCACCCATATTTCTTTCTAAATCTGGATTAATTGCAAAAATAGGATTTGTGGATACATATTTGGCAGTATTCGCTACTAAACCGTCCTGTCCAATTACTACTATCAAATCATTTTTCTCAAACAGAAAGGCCGGCAAGAAATTTCTTTCGAGTACAGTGGGTTTTAACTGTCTACCAATAATCTTTTTAGCATAGTTAAAGCCATTGTAAAACTGCTCATGTTCCAATTCATATTCAGAAAAATCGCCTCCATTATGGTTGATATAAAATTGCGCTTGAGATTTGCTGTTATATCGATCAAGAAGCTTTTCTAACCGGGTTTTTCCTTTTATAATTATTGCTCGTTCGTAATTCATCTTTTCCCTTTTTCTTGTTTGAGAAGCATGTCAAATAAATCAGGACTGATATTTAAAGTACCGATCTTACCTGCATTTTCTGCAAGTTCCCTAAAGGCTAAAGCAATATTGTTACGAGCATCACCTGATTGCTGATTTAAAGCAGAGAGGACTCTCCAGTCCAAATCTCTGTAAGGTTTAATCATTGCCTCAACTGCGTAACCTTGTGATTCTGCAGATTTCTTTTCATTGCTTACTTGGATATCTATCAGCTCTTGACGTTTCGATTCAACCGAAAAATCTGCTCTCACTTTCATTTCTCTTATTTTTCTATCGTTTTCAGCTTCCGCAACATCTCTTTCCATTTGTTTTTCGGCAATCTCTTTCTCTTTTTCCACAATGGCAATTTCAGTGTTCAACTCACTTTGCTTAATCATTCGTTCTTGTTCAACTGAGAAATTACGTCTTTCATAAATTGCTAAATCAGCCCTTTTAAGTAACTCCTCCCGTGCTTTAGATTCTAAAGCTTTTTGTGTTTCTGGAGTTGCTTTTATCGATAGGATGTTAATTTTTAATGGGACAACTCCTAGCTGAGATATCGCATTTGAATCTTTCAAATTCTGATAAATTTCAGATGACAGTTCTTTTGAACTGTTTATAGAATCCACTAAATCCATCTCTCTAATAAAAGAAGATGTAGCTGTTTGAGCTTCATTTATCAATCTTTCATTTAGCTTTTCAAAGTCATTTTTTTTGTAGTTACCATTACTGTCAACCGTGTAATCAAGTAACTCTGCTAGTTGACGAGGCTTTTCAATTTTATAGGTAATGTTCCCCTGAATGCTAACTTCTTGAAAGTCTGATGTTGTTTCTGTAAAAATGAAATTGATATCATTACTGCCAGTAGGAATGGATGCAATAGAAGAGTTTGGCGAAAAGTAAAAGAATGATAAGCCTTTACCTTCTCTAGCTATTTCTCCATTTTTATACTGAATGACATAGGTCATTGAATCGAATTTAATATAGTTTATACCGAACATATCTCTTGATTTTTGTTGATTATTTTTAATACTTCTTTCCAATCGTTTTCTGCATCGAAACCTGCTTTATCCTCAAAAAGAACATTGAAATAGGGTTTCTTTTCAAAGTATCCATAGTTTTTGCTCACTACTTCAGGGTTTTCGTTTACATAGTCAAAGTGAATCCCATTTTGACTGAAAAAAAACAGATATTTCTCTAATTCCGTTGGATGAGTACATGTATATAAAATGCGAGTTACATCCTTTCTTTGACTGATTAACTGCAATGCTTCCTTTGCAAAAGGATAAAATTCAGTTGATATTTTGTCAGTTGACCAATTGGGTTTTACAATGGTCTCATGAATATCAAATGCCCAAAAAGTTTTACCCCATTTCTTTTCCTTGGCATTATTTAATGCTCTGCATATTGCTTTTGATATCATATAGTTTATCGTTAAAAGTGTTATTTGCATTAGCTCTCACCTGTTCAAAAGTCCAATCCTGAATAATTTCTCCATTTTCAAACACGGTCACTAGTTCATCCTTAATTTCTGGATATTCATGCTCATTAACAGTTTTGAATGCTCCCTCACTTTTGATAAGCTTAAGGCGCCCTCCTTTACTTTTCTTAAAGCTTTCAGTGATATTTCCATTTTCATCCATCTCAGTAGGGTTTTTCTTCACAATTACTCCTTCACCACTTATTTCAGCATAGCTGCACTTTAAAGCAAATTTCTGTGTATCACGATCTAGCTTTTGGAGCAATGCTCCACCCATGCCCAGTACTAAATTTTCTGCACTGATTTGATTTTCTTTTAATGCTTGAAAGATATCTTTTATGGCATCATAGTTTACCCCATCTCCTTGAATCACTCTTACTTGAGGTGGAAGTACCTTAAATCCCTTTTCATTTATGGTATAGCCAAACTTTTCAAATAGGATATCGAAAATTCTCAATAGGGTCTTAATTGGATCACCACTGTCTGGTCTGATGACCAATACACCTTCCCTTTCCATTATCTGGGTTTTCAAATCTTCGCCCCAATATTCTTCACAAGCCTTGAAAATATTGTAACTATCGGAAACACAGGCTACTATTCCTGTTGGAAAGCTGTTTAGCACATGCTTGAAGATGTCGAGTTCTCCTTTCTCTCCTAATAATGTGCAAATACTATGTTCTGTAGCGGGTACACTTTTACCGTAAATTGTAGAAGTATTGTAATATTTTTGCGCCAGCACAGATCCAATGATTGTATCACTTCCTTGAAAGTTTACCAAGTGAGCACTACCGCCTAATCCTGCACTTTCAACACTGCTGACTCCCCGCAAGCCAAAATCATTTAATACATAATCAATACCTGCCTCAGCCCCATTGCTTGCTGTTTCCCTATAGAAATTGGTCAAAACCTTTTTAATTTCTTTGCTAATTGTGGCAACAGTTATAGGATACCATACCTGCATGAGTAATGATTCCAAAAAGTTGGTTAACCAAAAACAATTGGGATCTGTATTTTCAATAGTCAAGAGTACATTGCTTACAGGAACTTCCGTACCCTCAGGAACTGCTTTTATTCTTATGGGCAGTTTTCCATCATATTCATCTAATATGTATTGGAATTTGCTTGGGTCGAAAACATCATCCCTACCAAAAACTTCTTTTAAAATAGGAATTGCCTCATCCAAATCTTGTTGAGTAAAAGCTATTCCTTCTAAATATTCTTTTATGAAATATTGAAGTTCATAGAAGACAGTAGAGTTAAATTTCCCACCTCTACTTTCCAAATAGCTATATACTTTATTTGTGCCTGGGTAATATAACTTGTGGTGGGAATATTTGTAGGCATCTGCTAATAATATTAAGTTATTTCTATTCATGGCTTTATTATTTAATGGTGAATATTATTTTTTCAAGAGGAACTGAAATAGTGCTATATGCTCCTCAGTTATTGTTTTATCCTTTATCATTTGAAATAAGTCATTGACTTTTATCCATTCCAGATGCTCTATGTCGTCTAAAGGAATAGGATTTCCAGATTGATGATCACAGCTAAATAAAGTGGTGATAATTTTATCAGCTTCATTTCTGTACCGCCAATCGTTAATCTTGAGTGAGGTTTCGTATTTTAAATTACTGACCTCTATTGGTCCGCATTCCTCAGTTAGCTCTCTTTTTGCAGCTTCTTCAAAACTGGAATCCTCAGCATCGGCAAAACCACCAATAAGTCTCCATTTTTTGTTGATTACCTTCTGCCCCAGCAAAATTTCAGTTCTGTTATTTCTAAAGACAGCAACATCAACAGTCGGATAAACTTTTGTGTACTGATTGTGATAGGCATATAAAATACCTGCCCTGAAATCTTCTGAATTTGTAACTCTATCAGCATATTGTTTTCGGATATCTGTAGAGTTATAATCACCATGCTGTGGTAATTCTGCTGTTTCATATTTTCCGCTGTAATAGGAAATGAAACTGTCCCTACTTCCGTATAAAATGAATCCTTCGGTAGTGAAAGTATTCTTTAGCAAAGTATCCAGATTTTGCGACCAAACATTATCATCAGGATGATCAGATAAGGGAAGTACAATTACTTCAGGATAGCTGGCTTTTATCATTTTTTCCCTGGTATAATAATCATAAGGATTTCGTTTGCTACCAGCAATTGGTGAAATACCCAAAATGATAATGAGCTTATTGTGATTAGCTTTTACGGATTGAATTAATTCAGTATGACCGCTATGTAAATACGGGGTCTGAAATCTTGCTATTATTACTGCTGTCTTCATTTCTAATTGCGTTTAATATACGCAAATATAAATAAGTGTAATTAATACACAAAATATTTCATGTAATTTTTACGCAAATAGTAAAATAAATTTATACAGCTTTAATTTTCAGTGGGTTATATTTCGAAGTTTATGCCTTCTTTTTTGAGTTGAAAGTACTTCTCCTGATTAAATTGAAACAAATTACCAGGTCTGCCAGCACCTGATAAGTTTTGCTTTTCTTTGGTTTCTTCTAAGAAACCGAATTTCATGATCTTTTTTTTGAAGTTTCTTCTATCCAATGGTCGATCCAATACTGTCATATACAGTTTTTCTAATTCTGAAAAAGGGAATTTTTCATCTAGGAGTTCAAATCCAATAGGTTCATAGGTGATTTTACCTTTAAGCCTTTTGATGGCTTCGGAAATAATTTCATTATGATCGAAAGCTAATGTTGGAAGTCTTTTAACTTCAAACCAAGCAACATCACTTGCATCAGTTGCAGCTTTAAGTTTAAAAATATCAGGTTTAACCAATCCATAATAAGCAACCGATACAACTCTATTTCTTGGGTCTCTTTCTGGTTTTCCAAAAGTGTATAACTGCTCCAAATAATTAATGGACACTCCTGTTTCCTCATTTAACTCTCTGGTTACAGCTTGTTCTAGTGATTCGCCCTCATGGACTAATCCTCCAGGAAGTGCCCAGGTACCATGAAAAGTGTCACTTTTTCTTTTTATGAGTAAAATGGATAGCCCATCAGTTGAATTATAGCCAAAAACTACTGCATCTACAGCAACCTTAATATTTTGAGTTATAGTCATACTGATAAAGTTAGTAAATTATGTAATTATTACACAAATTAACAGCTAGAGTTTTTTTGCAATCATTAAAGCATTGGTTGGTGGATAGGGTAATTCTTGCATTTGTTCATCAAACAACTTTACTTTATTATCGAACCTGTTATTAGCAATCCATGGGTTAGTGTAGGCAATCGAATTATTTGATAATTCGAAACCTACTGCTTCTAATTGTTCTTTCCATTCTTTGATGCTCCAGAAACAGAAACGTTCATGCATTTCGCTATTCCAGTTATCTGTGTAGTCCTTGGTCAGCATATATTCTGCAGCATCCTTGAGTTGCAGCAAAATATAGGTTTTCCCTTCAATAGATTTTAGACTATAGCTTATTTGATCATTTTCTTCTTTTCTAAAATCTTCTGTAAACCTCAGGAATCTTGAAAAGGTAGAAAGACTATTGAGATGGTTTGCTAACTCTTTTTGGTTTGAGAAAGATTGATAGATATTTTCATTTGCGCCATCTTCATTATTTAAGAGCATTAAAACTTCTTTCTTGCCATCTTGAGGGCCAATTACATCTCTATTGATCCATACACCTCCAGATTTTAGTTCCTCAAACGATTTTGAATGAAACTCAACAAATCTGATCTGCTTCCATAAGATTCAATTTCATGAGTCAGTGAAGAAGTATGGATTGTATTCATTGAATGCTGTTCGAAGACTAAAGCAGTGACCGCATTTTTTTGTGCAAAGAAGACATTTGGGTTTTTGAATTCACCATTATGCTTTCTTTGAATGCATATATCGTATAATTGACGTGCTACTTCAATTCCATAGAAATCTGATTCTCGCAATTCGGACACCTCACATGCCTGCTTAATCCAAGATCCTACGGCACATCCAATATCTCCAATTCGACCCGATAATATGTATGGACTTGTTTCCCTGAATTTAAGCTCTGCTATTTCATCCATTTGACGAACATAGGTGTTATAATCTCTTGACTCAGTAATATCTCCATCCTCCCCGATTATTGGATCTGATAATATCCTTCTAACTTTGCTTCCAAGATTGTAAGTATTCCAAATTTTAGAACTTGATTCATGAATTAGGGGAACGATATTTTGATCTTTCTCCCAATTTTTATTTTCAACAATTAATTCCACTATATCCCAAGGTAGTTTAGCATGATATTTTTGGTTGTTAATATCTTCCAATTCAGCAGGAAGGATAGTAAAGCCCAACTCTTGGTACATTTTCAATACTGGTGTGGAACAAATAACAGAAGTGTTTTCGGCTGTAAGATTTAATTCTCCGTCAGTTTGATGTTTGATCTGTTTAACAGTATAATTTGCAAAATTTTCTATTGTTCCTACATCATCAATTCCGATAACATAGATGGGTACATCAAGATTCTTTGAGAATTCCTGTATCATCATAGCTCGCAAGTAAAAAGGCACCGGATTGCGCTTTGTGCCACTATGATTTGCCGAAGTAACTGCGAAAATAATACCTTCTATATCATTTGATCCATCTGTATTCTTTAATGGACTTTCAGATAATGACTTTATTGTTTTTGTAAGATATTCGAATTGAAATGAGGTAAGTATATGATGTCTTCCCGGAAATAAAATGTACATGTTTCAAAATCTAGTAGTTGTCATTGGTAGCCAAATTTAAACTTTAAATCTATAAACCAATTAAGCCCGATGATTTTTCCCCATTGTGCTCATTTGACTTCTCCTCAAATGTTTGGCTCCTTCTCTGGAGTAAAAAGGATCAGTTTTTAATTCTGGCCTGGAACTCAGCACATGTCCATGTTTTTCTTCTATTTCCTTTCTTTTGGTATATTTAAACCATGTTTTTTCTTCTATAGAGATGGGATGTCGTTCGTTTTTTGCTGCTTCTATAAATAGTTTTTGTTTTTCAGTATAAGGTCCTAATTCACCAGAAATCAAAGCTTTGAACCAATGTCCGTATTTTTCTAAAATCTCTCTTTCTTCATTACTAAAAATGGCAAGGCTACAGTCCATTTTAAATTTTCCTTTTTAAGTAATTAATTTTAGGTGGGAGTCTTTAGCGTTTTTAATTCTTGATAGGTTTAGTTGAAAATATAGAATATAATAATTTCATTAAATTAAGTAATATATTATTTATGCTCAAAAATTCAAGATCTTAAATAGAAGTTAAAAAGAGATTTGAATGCTTGGCTATATCCGCTAATTTGGCATTTTAGAATTATAGAATTTTTAAGAATGAAGAGCATACACCAGAACGAACAATCAATTCAATGGACTTTATCTCCTTTTGATTTTCAGGGAGATATTAATGCAGGTCAAATTTTTTTCAGCCGTTTTGAGGAGATACCCAATACATTTGAAATGTATGATGTGGATATTCACAAAATTAGTAAATGGTTGGAATCAAATTTTTCAGAGAATATCATAACTAAGCATAAAAGGGAAAAATTTTCTGAGAAAGACGGTGTTGAAATGCTTTCAACCATCTATGTTTTAAATGATGATATTGTACTGGAGATAGCAGCAAACATGATGCAAATGGCTTATGGTGCTGGGGCGAAAATAAAGGATAAGCTAATTGAAGGAATGAAGGCTTTTGTGAAAAATGAAAGGTCAGGAATCTCTATGATTGTCCAAAGTAAAATGGGCTTAATGCCCAAAGATCTTGAAATTAAGAAACAGGATATCGATTTGTCCTTACACTATAATGATGGTTTTAATGGCATTGATGAGCAATTGAAAAGAGAACTATCAGAGGAAAACGGATCTGGACTGTATCTACTTTATGGGGCACCGGGAACTGGTAAAAGTTCTTATATCAAATACCTTATTCATCAAGTAAATAAGCGTATGGTATTTTTACCACCGAAAGTCGCACTCAATTTAGATGATTTTGCCCTTACCGATTTCCTCTTGGATAACAGAAACATAATTTTGGTTATTGAGGATGCTGAAGAATTATTAAAGGCTGATAATAGTGCCAGAACTTCAGCCATTTCCATGTTATTAAACCTGACGGATGGAATTTTAGGTGATGGATTGGGCATAAAAATCATTGCCACTTTTAATACGGAGCTGCACCAGATTGACCCAGCCTTAATGCGAAAAGGAAGGCTGAAGTTAATGTATGAATTCAACAAACTTAGCATTCCAAAATCAAAAGCTTTGCTAGCCCATCTGGGTGTAGAAAAGGAGGTTCATAATCCAATGAACCTCTCAGAAATTTACTATTTGGAAGAACATCAATATCAGCTGAATAGTAATAATGGAATTGGCTTTTAGGTGGAGACCTTTTTTAATAGGGTATTTTTTACTGAATATAATCTATTTACAGACTATTGAACATCACGGATTTGATAGAAAGAAACTAATTTTACATTAGTATTAATTATTGCTTAAATTTGAATTTTCAGTCATAAACTGAAATAAATTTTATCCTTATTTTCAATATGCCCCAAAAAACCAACAAAATAAGCTGTGAAGAATGTACTACCACTTCATGTTTTGTGAAAAGGACGAATCCGGAGTGGCTAGCCAAAATCAGCGAATTCAAGAATCAAGTGGTTTACCCAAAAGGACAATATATTTTCTCTGAGGGCTCGCCCGTATTTGGAGCATACTTTATTCAATCAGGAGATGTAAAAATTGTGAGCAGTAGTTTTTCTGGAAAGCAAAATATAGTGCGATTAGCTAAAGCTGGTCACATGATGGGACACAAAGGAGAGGCTAAGGAAAATTATCCGATAGGGGCAGTAGCAATCAATGATGCCCGAATTTGCTTTCTAAATAATGAATTGCTTTATGATGCCTTTTTGAATAATACTCATTTCACTATAGACATCATGATGTTCTATTCTAAAGAACTACGCAAAAGTGAAATGCGAAATAAATTCTTTGCCCAGATGACCACAGATGAAAAGGTGGCTTACGCAATTGTTTATGCTGGTGAAATTGTAGGTGAGAAAAATAATAAGGGTAAAATCATGATTATGCTCAGTAGACAAGAACTGGCACAGATTGCTGGAACAAATGCTGAACAAGTTAGCCGAACCATCAGCCATATGAAGAATGATGGATTATTATCTCTGGATGGTCGTTGTATTTGCATTGAAAACCTACCTGGAGTTTATAATTTACTCTCCGAATACGAACAGTTTATTTAGGGCTTGCTTAAAAAGTCTCAAGTGCCTCATATACAACCGGGCTAAGTGAAGGAGTATTGTAATACTTCGAGCTTTAGCCCGGGAAGTAGATGAGGTGCTTGAGGCTAGAGCACTAGAAAATCAAATTTTGATTTTCTAGTGCAAACAATTTAGAATTGTACCTATATAATTCTGGCATTTGCTGAAATACTATTCCTCAATGATCACTGCCAAAATAGGTCTAAAGATTATTTTATTATGTATTCTAATTTTAAGCAAGCCCTAATTAGTTTCCTGCGTTTTCGCAGACTAATTCCTGTAAATAAACTTCTTAATCCCTGATTTGGAACATTTCTATTGTAAAATTCTCTATTGATCTTTGCCTTAAACAAAAAAGGATAAAAACATCCGAATATATTTAAAATTATAGATTATGAAAACGCATAGAAAAACACAGACACGATTCGCTTATTTGTTTTTTGCACTGTTATTCCCTTTTCTTTTCGCGGCTTGTCAGCAACAGGAAGAAGTTGTGAAATCCAACAGAAATAAAAATGAAGACATTAAAGTAGTAGGTACAATGAAAGCGGAATTAACCGCCCCACCTCATGTTCCAAAACCGATAGGTAAAAGAACTGCCAAAAGGCTTTTTGTTGATATGGAAATCATAGAGGAGGTGGCTGAAATGGATGACGGTGTTGAATACGTTTACTGGACATTTGGTGGGAGTGTACCCGGTTCTTTTATTAGAACTCGAGTGGGTGACATAGTAGAGTTTACGCTTAAAAATCACCCTGACAATAAATTACCACACAACATTGATTTGCATGCTGTGACAGGTCAAGGAGGAGGAGCTGAAGCTTCTTTTGTAGCACCTGGACAACAGAAAACCTTCTCTTTTAAAACACTTAATCCAGGATTATATGTTTATCACTGTGCTACAGCCCCAGTTGGAATGCACATTGCAAACGGTATGTATGGATTGATTTTAGTTGAGCCCTTAGGAGGTTTACCACCTGTAGATAAAGAGTATTATGTGATGCAAGGCGATTTTTACACTAAAGGCAAGCACGGAGAAAAAGGTTTGCAAGATTTCGATTTGCAAAAAGCAGTAGATGAAAATCCAGATTATGTAGTCTTTAATGGTAAAGTTGGAGCTTTAACGGGTGAAAATGCACTTACTGCGCAAGTTGGGGAAACCGTAAGAATTTTCTTTGGAAATGGTGGTCCAAATCTAGCTTCCTCATTTCACGTGATAGGAGAGATTTTTGACAGAGTTCACCTAGAAGGTGGAAAAAGTATTAATGAGAATGTACAAACTACTCTAGTACCTGCTGGTGGGTCAGCAATGCTGGAGTTCACTGTGGAATCCCCTGATAATTTGGTTTTGGTTGACCACTCTATTTTTAGAGCTTTTAATAAAGGAGCTTTGGGTATATTAAGTGTCTCTGGTGAGGAAAATCATGTAGTATATGACGAAGGTACAGAGGCAATTCCTTATAATCCACAATCAGAAATTGCTGAAAGCACTCCTCCGCAGGAAAAACAGGTAGAAGCAGTGGTTGAAGAGCAAGTTTCAGCACCAGCTGACTTTGATTTGCAAACCAGCATCACAAAAGGGAAAAAGATTTACTCTCAAAACTGTCTGGCATGTCACCAGGCAGAAGGTCAGGGTATTCCTAAAACCTTCCCGCCATTAGCAAAATCTGATTATCTAAATAATCATCCTGACAAGGCTATAAATGCAGTGGTAAATGGTTTGACAGGTGAGATTACAGTAAACGGTGAAACCTATAATAGTGCAATGCCTGCTCAAAGATTGAGCGATGAAGATGTAGCAGCGGTACTCAATTATGTTTATAGCAATTGGGGAAATAATGGAACTACCATTACACCTGAAAAAGTAAAAAACACTAAATAAAATATCATGCTTAGATATTTCACAATTGCAATCTTGTTCTTTTTTCATTTGAATTTAAATGGACAGGATCTTGAGATGCTCAAAATTGAAGGGGGAGTTTACATCCCCCTTTATGGAAGTCAAGAGGAAGTGCAGGTTGAAATAGAGTCATTCTATATGGATACTAAACCTGTTACGCATCAAGAGTTTGCTGAATTTATCAAGCAATATCCTCAATGGTCTAAAGAAAATGTGAAAGCATTATTTGCAGATGCTAGCTATCTGACCAAATGGACTGCTGATGGTGAAGTACCAAAGCATTTAAAAAACAGCCCAGTGAATAATGTCTCTTGGTATGCAGCCAAAGCTTATTGTGAATGTCAGGATAAGCGCCTTCCTACAACAGATGAATGGGAATTTGCCGCGAAGGCAAGTGAGAATTCAATTGATGCTAGGGAAGACAGCTTGTTCAACCAAAAAATAGTTTCAGGCTATGAAAAACCTAAAACCTATTTGAAAGAAGTGGGGCAAAGCAGTCCTAATTATTATGGAGTTTATGATTTACATGGATTGGTTTGGGAATGGGTTTACGATTTCAACAGCATCATGATAACCGGAGAATCAAGATCCAATAATAACACAGATGCTAATTTATTTTGCGCAGGAGGAGCTGTCAGTGCCAACGATTTAATGAATTATGCCGCCTTTATGCGCTATGCGATCAGATCCAGCTTGAAGGCCAGAAATACCATGAGCAATATGGGCTTTCGATGCGTGAAAGATTACGATGACGAATTAGAACTAAATCAATGAAAGGGGCTAATACTAACTAATTTATAAATACAATCGCTATGAAAACGCTAATGATATTACTCGCTACTGTTTTATTTTTCGCTTGTGATAATGTCGAAAAACCCGAATCAAATGATGAAGATAAGGGCATTACTTCCAAAGAAGAATTCAATGACCTATCAATTTTCAATATCACTTCCGAATGGACTACCCAGCACAATAAGCAAATAGAATTTAAAGATTTGCAAGGTAGCGTTTTGGCTGTGGTTATGGTATATACTTCCTGCCAAACGGCTTGTCCTAGATTAGCTGCCGATATGCGCAATATTGAAAAACAAGTGGCTGAAAAAGGAAAGGAAAATGTAAAATATGTTCTAGTAAGTATTGATCCCGAAAATGATACACCTGAGCGATTAACTCAATATGGTAAAGAATATCAGTTGGAAGGCGATCAGTGGTTATTCTTAAGAGGAACTGAAGAAACAGTTAGGGAATTTGCCAATGTAGTTGCGGTAAAATACAAACAAATCTCTCCTATAGATTTTTCTCACTCTAATATTATCTCTGTTTTTGATGCAGAAGGAGTGATGCAACATCAACAAGAAGGCTTGGGAGTAAATAATAAAGAAACGATTGAACAGATTATTGAATTGAGTAATTGACCTTGAACAAGTAGAAAGTGCTTTTTTTCTGCTTGTATAACATTTAGAAATTCCCTTCAAAATCGGAATAAATAACCAACAAATATCATCTTTTTTTGACCCTGTCTGTCTGCCTGTGCAGAACAGTCTTCACAACCAGATAAGGAAGTAGATAGCGTACAATGCCGCTAAATTTTCTTTCATGCAATTGTCGAGGCTTGCCTGAACAAGCAGGCATAAATGCAGGCGAAGAGATTAAATCCTTTTCTCAATGTGGATAAAAAATACTAACAAATATCATCCTTTTTGAAATTATTTCGTAATAAAAGATAAAAAGACCAAAATATCCTTTTATATTTGTGTCAATAATGAATACCTAGAATTAGGTAAAAGCAAAACAAAAATTTATATTTAAATACAACTGTTATGAACGTTTACAAAGAAAAAACCATAGGAGAATGGGTAGCGGAAGATTATCGCACAGCATCAGTTTTTAAATCATTTGGCATTGATTTTTGCTGCAAAGGCGGTAGATCAATTCAGGAAGCATGCGAGGCAAAAAACATCCCTGAAAGAGAGGTTGAGATTGCTTTGGCTGAAGCCGTAATGGACAAAGCAGAACAAAGTGATATAGATTTTAAAAGATGGCCAATGGATCTTCTGGCTGACTATATAGAAAAAACGCATCATAGATATGTTGAAAGGACAATTGAAGAACTAAAGCCATATCTGACCAAAATTTGCAAAGTGCATGGTGATTCAAATCCTGAATTGCATAAAGTAAAACAACTATTTTTTGAGTCAGCGGGGGAATTGACTGCCCACATGAAAAAAGAAGAATTTATTCTTTTCCCTCATGTTCGTAAATTAGAGAAGCATTTAAATGATGGTAGTTCTATAGAAGCCCCTCATTTTGAAACAGTCAAGAATCCTATTAAAATGATGATGGCTGAACATGAAGCAGAAGGAGATCGCTTTGAAGAAATCGCAAGATTAACAAATAACTATACTCCACCAGAACATGCTTGCAATACCTATAGAGTGACATTCGCATTGTTGGAGGAATTTGAAAACGATTTACATAGACATATTCATTTAGAAAATAATATACTCTTTCCGAAAGCTGTGAGAGTGGAGGAAAGTTTTAATTCATTAAACTGAATAAAATAGCCTTGGGCTAAATTCATGAAGAAAACTTGGTTAATAGTTAGTTTGGTTAATTTTCTGATAGCTTCTCTGATGGGCTTGCTCCTCAGAGGAGCTTTTGTTTGGGAAATTGATTGGTTGGACTACAGAAATATGTTGCACGGACATTCACATGTAGCCCTGCTGGGCTGGCTATATCTAGGGTTTTTTATTGTGATACATGCCAAGTTGCTACCTAAAGAAAAAGCTGATAAGCCCATTTATACCTGGCTTTTTTGGCTAACTCAGTTTACGGTATTAGGTATGGCAATTGCATTTCCAATTCAAGGCTATGCTGTCTTTTCTATTTTCTTTTCCACTTTGCATATTGTTTTAAGCTATATTTTTGCTGTACGAGTTTGGAAAGATCACAGTAGAAAAGATTTTAAGAGCTCTCTCTTGCTTAGAACTGCCATTTTATTTTTATTTATTTCTACTGTTGGCGTTTTTGTGGTAGCCTATATTATGGCATCTAAAAATGGTGCAAATGTCATTTATCAAATCGCTATTCAGTTTTATTTACACTTTCAATTTAACGGATGGTTGCTATTTGCATTGTTGGCTTTATTTTTCAATCGTTTTGGGAATATTCTTAAAATTAGCAATAAAGCTTTCAAACAGTTTTACTGGCTATTATTGCTAGGGAATATCTTGAGTTATGCATTGGTCCTTTATTGGGGCTATCGATGGGAATTCAGTTATTATGTTAATGCTGTAGCTGTAGTGCTTCAGTTATTGGCTGTTCTTGCCTTAATTAAATCATTTGGCAGCAGTTGGATACAACTCAAGAACTCATTGAGTGCAGCGCAAAAACTCTTATTGAAGCTATTGATTACAGTGTTTTTAACACGAACAATTTTTCAATTTGCATTGGTGATTCCTGAAATGGCTGAAATGGCGGTTTTATTGAGGCTGTTTATTATAGGCTTTATTCATTTAAACATGTTAGGCTTTTTTACTGCCTATATATGGCTCGAATATCTTTTTGATTATAAATCTGCGATAAATACTCTTCAAAAATCAGCAGTAATCCTCCTTTTAATCGGATTTCTCTTAACAGAGTTGATCATGTTTTTACAAGGGTTTTTTTACTGGCAGGAATTAGGAAAGTTCCCTTATTTTCATGAAGGGCTGTTTTATGCTAGTTGCATTTTACCGATAGCAATCCTTACTTTTTTAAGAGCATTCGCAAAAAAAGGAAAATTTCAAATTGCAACAAATCACTAAAAAACATGACTTAAATCATTTTTCTTACATAAATCAATTAATAACTTTAACATAAATCAAACAACTATGAAATCACTAAAATTTTTAAGTACCACAATCATTGCAGCCGTATTTTTATTTGCCTGTGGAGGTAATGAACAGTCAAATAATAAGGCTGAAGCTGATAAACAAACAACAGAGAAGCAAGAAGACAAAATGCCAGAATCCATTAAAATGGGTAAAGGAGTTGGAGAATTTACTGAGGTAGAAGTTTCCGATCCACTAAATAAAGAATGGGTTGAAAGAGGTCAGGCTATCTATGATATGAAGTGTTCTGCTTGTCACAAATTAACAGATCAAAGGGTTGTTGGACCTGGATTTCAAGGCGTAACGAATAGAAGAAAACCAGAATGGATCATGAACATGATTACCAATGTGGATGTGATGTTGGCAGAAGACCCAACGGCTCAGAAACTTTTGGAAGAATGTATGACCAGAATGCCAAACCAAAACATCAAACCGGATGATGCACGAAAAATCCTAGAATTCTTTAGAAATAATGACGTGGAAAAAGCTGGTAAAAAGGATGAAGCTATTAATTCTTAAATACCAATTAATTTTTTTAACTAAACTAAAATGTAACATGAAAACACACTATTTAAATTATGTTGCAGGATTAAGCCTGATTTTCTTAATGGCTTCCTGCGGCAATCAAGGTTCAGAAACCTCTCAAGTTTTGGGAGGTAGCGCAGCCGAGCAAGCCTATGTTGCTCCTGGTGAATACGATGAGTTTTATGCTTTTATGTCTGGTGGCTATAGTGGACAAATTACAGCCTACGGATTACCTTCAGGAAGATTATTAAAAGAAATTCCAGTTTTTTCAAAATATCCTGAAAATGGATATGGATACAGTGAAGAAACTAAAGCCATGTTCAATACTTCTTATGGAGAAGTGCCTTGGGATGATTCTCACCATATTGAATTATCGCAAAAAGATGGTGAATTTGACGGTAGATGGTTATTTGTAAATGGAAATAATACGCCTAGAATTGCTAGAGTAGATTTAAAAACATTCGAAACAGTTGAAATTTTGGAGATTCCTGATGTAGCAGGTTTGCACTGTGCACCTTTTATTACAGAAAACTCTGAATACTTAGTTTCAGGTACTCGTTTTTCAGTTCCTATCCCTCAAAAGGATGTGCCAATTGACACTTATAAAAAGAACTTCAAAGGTTTAATTAATTATGTTTCAGTTGATCCTGAGCATGGCCATATGGAATTGGCTTTCCAAATTGAAATGCCAGGCTTTAATTATGACTTAGCTAGAAATGGAAAAGGAAAATCTCACGGATGGAGCTTTTTAACCACTTATAATTCAGAGCAAGAGCACAGTCTTTTGGAAGTAAATGCTTCTCAAAAAGATAAAGATTTGATGGCTGTAATCAACTGGAAAAAAGCTGAGCAATATATGAAGGAAGGGAAATTTACAGAAAGACAAACTTCCTATTTCCATAATTTAATGAATGAGGAAACCAGTATTGTTGAATCAGAGGAGAAAACTTTAACCAAAATTTTGGATCCAAAAAATTGTCCTGACATGGTTTATTTCATCCCGGTTCCAAAATCACCTCATGGTTGTGATGTTGATCCAACAGGTGAATATATTGTGGGTAACGGAAAGCTTTCTGCTGATATGTCTGTTTACTCATTTGACAAAATCATGAAAGCCATAGAAGAGAAGAATTTTGATGGTAACTTTGATGGCATTCCTATTATCAACTATGAAGCTGCACTTGATGGCATTGTTAAAAAGCCAGGCTTAGGACCATTGCACACTGAATTTGATGGAAGAGGAAATGCTTATACTACTTTCTTTATTTCATCTGAAGTAGTAAAATGGGATGTAGAATCTAAAGAAATTTTAGATCGTCAGCCTACTTTCTATTCTCCTGGTCACTTAGTAATCCCTGGTGGAGAAACTAAAAAACCAGACGGCAAGTATTTAGTGGCGATGAATAAAATCACTAAAGATCGTTATCTGCCAACAGGTCCTGAATTAGCGCACTCAGCTCAATTATTTGACATAAGTGGTGATAAAATGAAATTGATTTTGGATTTCCCAACCAAGGGAGAACCGCATTATGCTCAAGCAATTAGTGCTGATAAAATTCAACCAAATTCTGTTAAATTTTATGATATTGAGCAGAATAAACATCCTCATGCTACATTAGGAGAAAGCAAAACTAGAGTAGAGCGTGATGGCGATGAAGTACATGTTTACATGACTGCCATCAGAAGTCACTTGGCTCCGGATAATATTGAAGGTTTTAAAGTTGGGGATAAAGTATATTTCCACCTTACCAATTTAGAGCAAGATTGGGATGTACCGCATGGTTTTGCTATTCAAGGTGCTACAAATGCTGAATTGTTAGTAATGCCAGGACAAACTAGAACTTTACTTTGGGAGCCTAAAAAGCCAGGTGTATTTGCATTCTACTGTACAGATTTCTGTTCTGCACTTCACCAGGAAATGTCTGGTTATGCAAGAGTTTCTCCTAAAGGCTCAGATGTTCCAATAAAATGGGGATTAAATGAGAAATTGAGAGAAAATGAACAAGCTGCTCATGACTTCTATGAGAAGGCTAAGCAAAATGCCAATATTGGTAAATAAAATCTATTTAACTGCCGGTTAACTACCGGCAGTTTTTCTAACATATTTAAATAAAGCAAGATGTCACTCAAGCAAAAAAGCAGATTGCCACAATTATTGATGCTATTGGGAATATTGTCCTTAGGAGCTGTTTTCTTGTTTCCTTTATGGCAAATTACCTTAGATGCA